>NZ_JAOWED010000031.1:0-377843 GCF_030334285.1 Citrobacter sp. Cf087 | reverse complement strand
GCGTTCCTGGCATCATTAATGATGTACGTGATAACTCCAAATATTGCGTGTGAGGAATTGTAGCCATCACCATCTTCTGGCAGCGCTCCCGTTCTCCAGATTTATCAGGTGGGGCTGAAGGTGGCTTCATTGTCCAGTTCCAGCTGACCTTGCTCAGTTCCTGGACAAACCGCTATGTGGTGACGGTCTTCCGGCCACTAGGTTCTTTCTGTATCGAAGCATGCCAGGCCATTTCAATATCGCTGCGTCGTGGCATCAATTAACCCCTCTTGAATACCGGATAAAAACACAGTATAAATACTGTATATACATCCAGCAAAAAGGCTACAAGCAATGTTCGTGGAACTCGTTTATGACAAAAGGAATTTTGATGGTTTGCCCGGAGCAAAAGATATCATTCTGGGAGAATTGACTAAGAGGGTTCAGCGGCTCTTCCCCGATGCTGATGTTCGGGTTAAACCGATGATGACACTACCGGCGATCAATACTGACGCCAGTAAGCATGAGAAGGAGCAGATAAGCCGTACTGTTCAGGAAATGTTTGAAGAGGCTGATATGTGGCTGGTTTCAGATTAAACGCCTTGAACCGTCATATTGCTTAAGTACAATCCGCCGTGACTGGCAATCATTCAATACTCGCACTATCGAACGTTCGCCAGTCGGCCGCAATCATGCTCTTGCATACGGTGTGGTTGCGGCAACTCTCGTTACGACTCACCATCAATTGGCCAGCCAGGTCATCTTTAATGATTTCCGTTATTACGCCAAATATCGGCAAAGGAACACTGCTTGATATGATTCAGCAACCTATGGCTATCATATATTAGGACAAAGCGACAATTTCAAGAAAAATAATACCAATGAAAATTATTCACCATTGAACAATCCTTTGCAACAACCAGTTATAGTAAGTGGCTTCAGAAATACCGGCCTCCCGGCAGACATCTTTAACGATTCGTCCGGATTCAACCGATTTAATTACGGCAATGATCTGATGCTCAGTAAAACGGGCTTTACGCATAGTGATCTCCTTTGTTGGCAGATTGATTATGCCGGAGGATCTCTAAATATGAATGGCACGATTATGCGGGATACTTACATCTGTACAGGTTTTACTACTTACCCATGCACAAATTGGGGTAAAATTTATCCTCTCATCAGCGTGATGAATCTGGACGATTGATGCGCTGAAAACAATAATGATACTAATAAAAACTCAGGAGAATAGTATGCCTGAAGCAACGCCTTTTCGGGTGCTGATTGTTGACGACCACCCACTGATGCGGCGAGGAATTAGTCAATTATTGCAACTTGATCCCGCCTTTAACGTAGTCGCGGAAGCGGGTGATGGTGCCAGCGCTATCGACCTGGCAAACCGCCTGGACCTTGATGTGATCCTACTGGATCTCAATATGAAAGGGATGAGCGGACTGGATACCCTGAATGCGCTGCGTCGGGACGGCGTCACCGCGCAAATTATTATTCTTACCGTATCGGATGCCGCCAACGATGTGTACGCTCTAATTGATGCCGGCGCGGATGGTTATTTACTTAAAGACAGCGATCCTGAAGTCCTGCTGGAGGCTATTCGCAGTGGTGCCAAAGGTGGTAAAGCCTTTAGTACCCGCGTCAGCGAATATTTGCGCGAGCGCGACCTGTTTGGCGCCCAGGAAGACCCATTCAGCGTTCTCACCGAACGCGAACTGGATGTGTTACATGAACTTGCTCAGGGGCTATCGAACAAACAGATTGCATCAGTGCTGAATATTTCTGAACAGACGGTGAAGGTGCATATTCGCAATCTGCTGCGCAAACTCAACGTGCGTTCTCGTGTAGCTGCCACCATTCTATTTTTACAAACACGCGGCATGCAGTAATCAGATATTGCCCGATGGCGCTACGCTTATCGGGCCAACAAGTCACGTGCATCAGTAGGCCGGATAAGACGCTTTGCGTCGCCATCCGGCATCTTTCACTCTTACTTCTCCTGCGGCGTTAGCTGCTCCATCGCCTGCTTAATGCTGCGTTCTATCACCGCCCGACGGGTATCATTGGCCGGTAATAATTTCAGCATCATCTCCCACGCCGCAACCGCCTCGCCAAAGCGCTGCTGTTCAAAAGCGTTAAACGCATACATGCTGAGAACCCGCACGTTGGCATGTTCGCCGCGTACCAACTGGCGTAGCAGCTCCCCTCCCCGACGGTTATCATCAGGATCGGAAGAACGGGTCAGCGCTTCCGCATAGCCCAGCGCAGCATCACTGTTTTTCGGATCCAGTCGATAAGCATTGGCATAGGCTTCAGTGGCCGTACTGGCGTTACCAAGTACCATGCCAATTCGCCCAAGCATGATCCAACCTTCAACGTTGGTAGGATCGGCTTGTAAGCGAGTGCGCAGACCCAACGCCAGACGCGTCATATCTTCTTCATTGAGCGGATCAGCTTTTGGATCCAACGCCCGCTCCAGCAGCATAGGTGCCTGAGCGGTGGCCTGTTGCCAGACCTGAACCTGCTTATAGTTGCCGGTTTCATAATAGCTCACTGCGCCAACCCCCAGCGCCACCACGATGCCGGGCACAAACAACCCGAACCCACCGCGTTTGCCATCCGGGATAACGTCATCAGGAAACTCTTCCTGTTTTACCCGGACACGTCGGCGAGTACGGGCGAAAATAATCCAGCCACCCAGACCAATCGCAACCACCGGCATCACCCACAAAAGTATAGTAAGCGGCGTCAACGGCGGATCGTAAGTGACGAAGTTGCCGTAGCGGGCCACCATGTAGTCGACAATCTCTTTCTGACTTTTTCCTTCCTGCATCAGTTCGTACACTTTCTGACGCAGGTCGGTGGCAATCATCGAGTTAGAATCGGCAATACTGTTGTTCTGACATTTAGGACAGCGCAACTGTTCGGTAAGCTGACGGAACTGCTGCTCCTGCGCTTCATCCTTAAACTGCATCACATCGATGGTCGCAAGCGCGGATCCAGAGATAACCAGCATCAGCAGGCCCAGTAAAAATCTCATTGCGCAGCCTCCTTACTGTACTTATCCCACAACGGTTTGATCTCGCTCTCCCACACCCTGGCATTCAAATCGCCGGCATGGCGATAGCGAATAATACCTTTCCCGTCGATCAGGAACGTCTCCGGCGCACCGTACACGCCAAGATCCAGACCAAGCATACCGTCGCCGTCAAACAGGCTTAATGAGTAAGGATTGCCCAGCTCTTTCAGCCAGACAATGGCTTTCTGACGATCGTCTTTATAGTTCAGCCCCACCACCCGCACGCCCTGCGCAGACAGCTGATTCAGGTACTGATGTTCGGCGCGACAGGTCGGACACCAGGTCGCCCAGACGTTCAGCAGTACCGGTTTGCCCTGGGTCAGCACATCGGCCTGATAATGCTGCCCCGGATTTTCCAGCGACTCCAGGCGGAATGTCGGAACGGGTTTGCCGATCAGCGCCGACTCCAGATTAGTGGGATCGTCCCCCTGAGCGTTACGCGCCAGTTGCCACAGCAGCGCCGCCGCAATGATCAGAAAAATAATAAACGGAATTAACAGTGCGTTGCGCTTCATACAGCCTCCGACGCATTTTTTTGCACCGCGGCGCGAGGACGCGTGCGCTGACGATAGCGTGGATCAAACAGGCAGAACAATCCGCCCAGCGCCATCAGCAATCCTCCGGCCCAAATCCAGCGAATAAACGGTTTGTAGTACAGACGCACAGCCCATGCGCCGTTATCCAGTTCTTCACCCAGCGCAGCGTACAGATCGCGTGTGAATCCGCCGTCAATTGCCGCTTCAGTCATCATCGAACTGGTGCTATTATAGAAGCGTTTTTCCGCATGCAGCGTGGCTTCTGGTTTACCATCTCGGGTAACGCCAATAATGGCGACACCGCCCCGGTAGTTAGGTCCGGTAATATCTTTCACTTCGCGGAACGTGAACTGATAGTTATGGATACTGACGCTATCACCTGCCTTCATGCGCACATCGCGTTCAACACTGTAGTTCTGGCTAAAGGCAATACCGACAATAGTAATCGCCAGCCCAACGTGGCCCGACACCATGCCCCAATAGCTTGGTGTTAACTTCGTTCCGCGGGAAACACGCAGGAACGCTTCGGACACCGCCAGCACGAATATCCAGCATGCCATCGCCAGACCCACGACGGTCATCGCCGCAATGCGATCCTCAAACAGCCACGGCAACAGCAGCGACAGGACAAGCGTGGTGACAAACGCGACAAGCAATAGTGTTTTCAGCTTACGCGGTCGGTCACGACCCCAGCGCACTAATGGTCCAATCCCCAGCAACAGAGCGAACGGCGCCATTAGCCAGGTGAACATCGTGTTGAAGAACGGCTCGCCAATCGAAATGCTGCCCAGCCCCAGCTGTTTGTGCACCAACGGCAGCAGCGTACCCAATAGCACCACCAGCATGGCGGCAATCAGCAGAACGTTGTTGCCCAACAGCAGAGATTCACGCGACCACAGCGCGTTATTTACCCGTGAGCGGACCTTGTGACCGCGAACCGCAAACAGCAGCAGGGAGCCGCCAATCACTAATACCATAAAGGCCAGAATAAACATCCCGCGCGACGGATCGGAGGCAAAAGCATGCACCGACACCAGCACGCCGGAGCGCACCAGGAAAGTCCCCAACAGGCAAAGCGAGAATGCGCAGATTGACAGCAGCAGCGTCCAGGCTTTAAAGCTGGCACGCTGTTCGGTGACCGACAACGAGTGCATCAGCGCCGTTCCCACCAGCCATGGCATAAACGAGGCATTTTCAACTGGATCCCAGAACCACCAGCCACCCCAGCCCAGCTCGTAATAGGCCCAGGCGGAACCGAGCACAATACCCAGCGTCAGGAACACCCACGCCGCCAGCGTCCACGGACGCGAAAAACGGGCAAAGGTACTGTCCAGTCGGCCACTCATCAACGCGGCAATCGCAAACGCAAAGGCCACGGAGAAACCGACATACCCCATGTACAGCAACGGCGGATGGAAAATCAGCCCCGGATCCTGCAACAGCGGGTTCAGGTCGCGCCCTTCAATAGGGAAGTTGGGCAACGTACGGGCAAATGGATTGGAGGTAAACAGAATAAACAGCAGAAAGCCAACGCTGACCATCCCCATCACCGCCAGCACGCGGGCGACGATGTCCAGCGGCATACGCTGGCTGAATGCCGCAACGGCGAACGTCCAGCCGCTCATCAGCAGTACCCACAGCAGCAGAGAGCCTTCATGCGCGCCCCAGGTTGCTGCCACCCGATACCAGACCGGAAGCTGGGTATTGGAGTTGCTGGCAACGTAGGTGACGGTAAAGTCATTAACCACGAAGGCGTTGACCAGAATCAGGAATGCGCCCATCACACAGATAAACAACACCCAGGCAAAGGGCCGCGCGGAAGCCATCATCCGCACATCGCCGCGCGCTACGCCCCACAGCGGATAGACCGACAGCAGTAACGCCACGCCTAGCGCAAGGCACAACAGCGCATTGCCAATTTCAGGCATCATGACGTTTTATCCTTATACACGCTTTCCGGACGACGATGGTTTTCCTGCATCGCTTTTTCAACTTCCGGCGGGGTGTAATTTTCATCATGTTTGGCCAGAACCTCTTTGGCCTGTACATGATTTCCCTCGTCCAGTTCGCCCTGAACAACAACACCCTGCCCTTCGCGGAACAGATCCGGCAGAATACCTTCATAGGTTACATCCACCACACCTTCTGCGTCATAGATGCTGAAATTCACCTTCAACGACTGCGGATCGCGCTTTACGCTACCGGGCATCACCATACCGCCCACGCGCAGGCGCTGACCGACTTCAGGCATTTGCTGCGTTTCGCGCTTACCGTAGAGTATCTCTCCCGGCGTATAGAACAGGTCAATATTGGAACGCAGCGCATAAAGCACCAGCGTAATGGTCAAAGCCAGACCCGCCAGTACCGCACAGGCTATCCATAACCGATTTTTACGTCGAATATTCACGCCGCCTCCCGTTGCACTTGCGCCGCACGCATACGTGCTTCTCTCGCCCGCTGCTGCGCTACACCGCGTAAAATTGCGCGATGCTGTAACGTGGAATGCACTACCAGCACCACCAGCGGGATAACGCTCATCGCTACGGCAAGCCAGACATACAAGGCGTAGCCGCCCATCGCGAAAAAATCACTCCATGATGCAAATGCAGGGGTCATTGGCGGCCTCTTTTTAAGATCAGTTCGCTCACCCACGGGCGGCGTTTTTCCATCATCAAAATCAGGTTACGCATGCGCATCAGCGCCAGCGTGACAAACAGTAACAGGTAGCCGACGATCGCCAGACGCAGCGGCGTACGCATCGCCGGATCGATGCTTTGCTGCATGCGGGTAGAACCCTGATGCAGCGTATTCCACCACTCAACCGAGTAGTGGATAATCGGTAAGTTGACCACGCCAATCAGCACCAGAATACCGGCGGCACGACCTGCCAGACGGCGGTCATCAAAGGCATGCCACAGCGCAATGGCGCCAACGTAGAGAAACAGCAGCACCAGTTCAGAGGTGAGTCGGGCATCCCAAACCCACCAGGTTCCCCACATCGGTTTGCCCCATGCGGAACCTGTCACCAGCGCAATAAAGGTAAACACTGCACCAATCGGCGCCATCGCAGCCAGCGCCAGATTGGCCATTTTCATCTGCCAGACCAGGCCGATAAACGCGGCAACGGCCATCGAGGCGTAAATGCCCATCGACCAGATTGCCGCCGGAACGTGCAGATAAATAATGCGATAGCTCTGCCCCTGCTGATAGTCTGCAGGCGCAAAACCAAAGCCCCAGACCCATCCCGTTATCAGTACCACCGCGCTGGCAATCGCCAGCCACGGGATAAACCAGCCACAGATCTGATAGAGCCGAGGGGGCATCGCCAATTGATGAAGTGTTTTCCACATAGTTCAGTCACCAGACTCCATAA
The DNA here is from genome assembly GCF_030334285.1 of Citrobacter sp. Cf087. Classification (NCBI taxonomy): domain Bacteria; kingdom Pseudomonadati; phylum Pseudomonadota; class Gammaproteobacteria; order Enterobacterales; family Enterobacteriaceae; genus Citrobacter; species Citrobacter sp. Cf087. Next base: position 370,867 of record NZ_JAOWED010000031.1, on the reverse strand, counting down.
ATTAAAATCCGTTGTGCCGGAGCGCCTTGCCCGGCCTGCACATCTAATTCTCGTTACTGCACGCTTATTCGTAACGCCGCGGCTGTGGCAAACGGGCTTAACGTGGCGCTGCCGACCAGCAACGCCCCCAGAATCGCCATGTACCCTTCAACCGGTAAGTGCATAGAAGCCGCATCCATCGCGGCGGTCGCAAAAATCAGTAAGGGTATGGTGAGCGGGAGTACCAGCACGCTTAACAGCACGCCGCCGCGCTTTAAGCCCACCGTCAACCCCACGCCCGGCGCGCCGAGAAAACCCAGCGTCGGAGTGCCGAGTAACAAGGTCAGCGCCATAATTTTCCAGCCGTACATATCCATGCCCAGCAACAGTGCCACCAGCGGCGATAGGATCAGCAGCGGCAGACCTGTCACGACCCAGTGCGCCATCACTTTCGCCAGCACCACGGCCGGTAGCGGTAACGGCAGCAGCATCAGTTGCTCAAGGCTGCCATCCTGTAAGTCATCACGAAATAGCCGTTCCAGCGCCAGCAATGACGCCAGTAGCGCCGCAACCCAGATGATGCCCGGCGCTATGCGCGCCAGCAGCTGTGGCTCCGGCCCAATACTCAGGGGGAACAGCGTAATAACAATCAGGAAGAACCATAAAGGATTAGCAATTTCCGCACTATGACGAAACGCAACTCGCAGTTCTAAACGAAAGATTCGCCACATCATTGCGTTGCCCTCTCACTGGTCAGCGCAATACGTCGCACTTTATCGGTTTCAACATTGAGCGGTTGGTGGGTGGTGAGAATAACAATACCGCCCTGCTCCGTATGCTGCGCCATACGCTGAGTCAGTCGCTCAACGCCGTTCACATCAATGGCGGTAAAGGGTTCATCGAGGATCCACAGTCGGGCGCGGGTCAGCCACAAACGGGCCAGCGCCACGCGCCGCTGTTGTCCGGCGGAAAGTTGGTTCACTGGGATATCTTCATATCCGGCAAGTCCCGCCTGCGCCAGCGCAGCCAGACACTGCGCGATGTCGCCGTCATGATGGAAGAAACGCAGGTTCTCCAACGCCGAAAGCCGGGTTTTTATCCCCGGCTGATGTCCGATCCACAGTAGTTGCTGATGGTAGCTGTCCCGCACGTGATGCAGAGGTTGCTCTTGCCAGCAAACCTCCCCTGCGTCGGGACGCGCCAGCCCGGTAAGCAACCGCAGCAGAGTGGTTTTCCCTGCGCCGTTGCTGCCGGTAATTTGTACCCATTCCCCTGCGTTGACGCGAAATGACAACTCGCTGAACAGTATTCTGTCATCCCGCTCGCAAAGTAATTCTCTGGCTTCAAGCATACCTGGTTATCTACATCCTGTTAAAAGCCCGGTTTGACTTCGCGCATATCAGGCAGTTTGTGCGCTATCCCTTTATGGCAGTCAATACAGGTTTGCCCGTCTTTCACGGCCTGGTCGTGCATTTTGGCCGCGACGCCTTTCTGGGCGGTTAAATCCATAAACTCGAAGTTGTGACAGTTTCGACACTCTTGCGAATTGTTATCTTTCATACGCCGCCACTCATTTTGCGCCATCGTTAAACGATGATCTTCAAATTTCTGCGGTGTATCTATTAACCCCAGTGCTTTCGCGTACAGCTCTTTACTGGCCTTGATCTTACGGATCATTTTCGGGCCCCACTCGTGTGGGACGTGGCAATCAGGGCAAGTCGCTCGCACACCACTGCGGTTGTTGTAGTGTACGGTTTCCATGTATTCCTGGTACACCGTATTGCGCATTTCGTGACAGCTAATGCAGAACTCTTCTGTATTGGCCTTTTCCATACCGGTATTAAAGCCGCCCCAGAAAATAATGCCGCCCACAAAGCCGATTAACAACAGCGTGCCGAGCGCCAGACGGCTGGGGCGACGCCACCATTGCCAGACGCGCTTAATCCAGCCTGGTTTACGGTTAGAATTTTCCATAATGACCTCTTATTTCCCGTAACCTTTCGAGGGGGTGAAGGTATTTTCAACAATCGGCGCGGCGTCAGCCTGCGGAACGTGACATTGCAGACAGAAATAACGACGCGGCGCGACTTCAGCCAATACCTTGCCGTCGCTATCCATAAAGTGCGTCGGACTGATGCGCGGCGCACCGGTGGTACGATAGCTTTCCACACCGTGGCATTGCAGGCAGCGGTTGGTGTTAGTCGTCACCTGATATCCTTCAACGCTGTGCGGAACCATCGGCGGCTGATTCACATAGTTCAGCGGCATACGCACTTGCTCTTTCGGCATGCGAATCGCCCCTTCCTGTGTTCCTGAGACTTCAGGTGACTGGCTCAGATCCACTCCGTTTGCAGCCCAAACTGCCCCACTGACTAGCAAGGCCAGCGCGGCCATCCATTGACTCAGCGCTTTAATCAGGTCATGGCTTTTCATGATTTCGCTCCCGAACTCCATCGTGTTGTTATTGTAAAAACATCCTCAGAACAGACATCCACACAGCGACCGCAGGCCATGCAATCGCGACTGGTTACCTGCACCGGACTTTGCTCATCCAGCACCGGCGCACGTAGCACATGCGGTTCCGGGCAAACATGAAAACAATCCATACAGCGGTTACATCTGTTACGTTCTTTTGCCGAAACGGTTAATGCACCTTTACTTCCCACCACGCTATACAGCGCACCCAGTGGGCAGAGATGCCCGCACCAGCCATGCTCAACGACCAGTAAATCAAATAAAAACAGCGCGAGGATCAGCAACGCTCCGCTACCGAATCCCATTACCAGGCTACGTCCCAGCAAAGAAACCGGGTTTATCCACTCCCACAGCAGCGTACCAGTCAGCGCTGAACCGACCAGAATGACCACCAGCAGGACGTACCGTATATGGCGCGGCAGGGTCGCAGACTGATTCAGGTCAAACCTTCTGCGCAACCAGCTGGCTAAATCGGTGACCGGGTTCATAGGACAAACCCAACTGCAAAACAGTCGCTTACCGGCCAGCGCATACAGCACCGTAATGATGGCTGCCCCCGTTAACGCCACCGTCGCTGGCAGATGCCCGCTGGCCAGGCTTTGCAGAGTAATCAGCGGATCGGTGAACGGGATAGCGTCCAGCAACAGGCTGCTACTGTAGTTGCCATGCAGAATCCAAACACCAAGCCACGGGCCGCTAAGGAACATCGCCAGTATCAGAAACTGACTCAGACGACGCAGCAGCAGCCAACGATGACTCTTCCACCATCCTTTTTTTGCCTGCGCTTCACGCCCGGCATCACGTTTACGATTTGCCATTGTTCCCCTCCAGCCAACCGAAGCGGTAATGGTGTCCTAACTCCCCTTTCGCCAGCGACAACGGCAGCACTTTTATTGCTGGCTGCTCCAGTACGCAGACTTTTTCGCATTTCCCACAGCCGGTACAGGCATCGCTGTGCACGGTAGGAATAAACCGCGCATGCTTGCCGGTACGCATGTTACGGTCCAGCTCCAGGGTGATCGCCTCATCGATTTTCGGGCACTCGCGATAGCAAACGTCACAGCGTAATCCCTGATAGTTGAGGCAGTTTTCGTGATCCAGCAGTACCGCCAGCCCCATACGCGAATCGTCAATGGATTCAATTTCTCTGTCCAACGCGCCGCTGGGGCAGACTTTGGCGCATGGAATGTCCTCACACATTTCGCAGGGAATATCACGGGCGATGAAATATGGCGTACCAGCCGCCAGCCCGGAGGCCAGCGTCGCCAGCTTCAGCGTGTCATACGGACATGCCTGAACGCACTGACCGCAACGTACGCAGGCGCTGGCGAATGCCTCCTCGCTCAGTGCACCAGGCGGGCGCAACCGCACGCCGGTTGCGCGTGCGGTTTGTTGTTGCAACCCCAGCGCCACGCCAACGACGGCCAGCCCGCCCGCTGCGCGAACCATATCGCGCAGAAAGCGGCGGCGGCCATTTTGGGGTTTTGCTGACCGGGACATAACGCGTTACACCTTCGCCAGTTTCACGGCGCACTTCTTGAAATCCGTCTCTTTGGAGAGCGGATCCGTCGCATCCAGCGTCAGGTTGTTCACCAGCTGTGCGGCGTCGAAGAACGGCATGTACACCAGCCCCTGCGGCGGACGGTTACGACCGCGTGTTTCAACAATCGAAATCACTTCGCCACGACGGGAAATCACTTTGACCTTATCGCCACGACGCAGATCGCGTGCTTTTGCATCCAGCGGGTGGATGAACAGCACAGCTTCCGGGAAAGCGCGGTGCAGTTCAGGCACACGACGCGTCATACTGCCGGTATGCCAGTGTTCCAGAACACGTCCGGTGGATAGCCACAGGTCATATTCTTTATCCGGCGCTTCAGCAGCAGGCTCAAACGGCAGCGCGAAGATAACCGCTTTACCGTCCGGTTTACCGTAGAACTTGTAGCTTTCACCTGCTTTCACGTAAGGGTCGTTGCCTTCGCTGTAGCGCCACTGGGTCTCTTTGCCTTCAACGACCGGCCAGCGTAAACCGCGGGCTTTGTGGTAATCGTCAAATGGCGCAAGGTCATGCCCGTGGCCGCGACCAAACCAGGCGTACTCTTCGAACAACCCTTTTTGCAGATAGAAGCCCAGCTCGCGGGATTCATCATTCAGTTGATCTTCAGCCAGTTCAGTCACCGGGAATTTTGTCACTGCTGGCGTGGCAAACAGCACGTCATACAGCGTTTTGCCACGCAGCTCCGGCTTTTGTGCCAGCAGCTCTTCGGGCCACACTTCTTCTGTTTTGAAGCGACGAGAGAACTGCACCAGTTGCCACAGATCCGACTTCGATTCGCCCGGTGCTTTAATCTGCTGACGCCAGAACTGTGTACGGCGTTCAGCGTTACCGTAGGCACCTTCTTTCTCTACCCACATCGCAGTCGGCAGGATCAGGTCAGCAGACAAGGCGCTGACCGTCGGGTACGGATCGGAGACAATGATGAAGTTGCGCGGATCGCGCCAGCCCGGCATACGCTCCTCATTGATGTTCGGACCAGCCTGCATGTTGTTGGTACACATCGCCCAGTAGACATTGAGCTTGCCATCTTTCAGCGCGCGGTCTTGTGCCACGGCGTGCAGACCGATTTTTGCCGGAATGGTCCCTGACGGAATATTCCAGTGCTTCTCGCAGATATCGCGGTGTTTTTCGTTTGTCACCACCATGTCCGCAGGCAGACGATGGGAGAATGTACCGACTTCACGCGCGGTGCCGCATGCGGAAGGCTGGCCGGTCAGAGAGAACGGGCCACAGCCTGGCTGGGAGATTTTGCCAGTCAGCAAGTGCAGGTTATAGACCAGGTTGTTGGCCCATACACCGCGGGTGTGCTGGTTAAAGCCCATCGTCCAGTAGGAGATGACTTTTTTCTTCGGATCGGCATACAGCTGCGCCAGTTGTTCCAGCTGATCTTTTGGTACGCCGGTCATTTCGGCGGTTTTATCCAGCGTGTACTCAGCAACGAAGGCTTTGTAATCCTCAAAGCTCATCGGTTCAGAGGCATCGGATCCCGGGTTTTTCGCCGCTTTTTCCAGCGGATGGGTCGGACGCAGACCGTAGCCGATGTCCGTCACGCCTTTACGCAGGTTAACGTGCTTGCTAAAGAAATCCTGGTTAATCGCATTGTTTTGAATGATGTAGTTCGCGATGTAGTTGAGGATCACCAGATCGGTTTGCGGCGTGAAGACCATACCGTTATCCGCCAGCTCAAAGCTGCGGTGCTGGAAAGTGGAGAGAACCGCGACGTTGACGTTAGGATCGGACAGACGACGGTTGGTGATGCGCGACCACAGGATCGGGTGCATCTCTGCCATATTCGCGCCCCACAGGACGAAGGCGTCTGCATGTTCGATATCGTCATAGCAGCCCATCGGTTCATCCATACCGAAGGTACGCATAAAGCCGACTACCGCTGAGGCCATGCAGTGACGTGCGTTCGGGTCGATGTTATTGGAACGGAAACCCGCTTTAAACAATTTGGCAGCAGCATAACCTTCCCAAATCGTCCACTGGCCAGAGCCGAACATGCCGATAGATTCCGGGCCTTTCTCTTTCATCGACGTTTTGAATTTCTCTTCCATCACGTCAAAAGCCTGGTCCCAGCTAATCGGGGTGAACTCGCCTTCTTTGTGATATTTGCCGTCTTTCATGCGCAGCATCGGCTGCGTTAAACGGTCTTTTCCGTACATGATTTTCGGCAGGAAGTAACCTTTGATGCAGTTAAGCCCACGGTTAACCGGCGCATCCGGATCGCCCTGGCATGCCACAACACGCCCTTGCTGCGTTCCGACCAATACGCCGCAGCCCGTCCCGCAAAAACGGCACGGGGCTTTGTCCCATTTGATGGCTTCTTGCTGACCGACTACCGCGCGGGCAACGCCCGGCACGCTTAACCCGGCAGCCGCCGCAGCGGCCGCAACGGCGTTAGCTTTCATAAAGCTACGACGACTGAGTTTCATGGTGTTTCCTCACCTTGCTCATCCTGCTGGTGATAAACCAGCGACACCGCCAGCACGCCCGCAACGTTGCGCACTGACTCAATTGTTTTCATTAGCGTTTCACTTTGATCAGCTTCCACCACCACAATCAACTGACCACTTTCCACATCGCTGAGGGCAACTTCGCAACCGGGAAAGGAACGCAACTGCGTGGCGATATCGTTGATATGCTGGCTTTTGGCCTGAACGACCAGGCTGCAGACCTGCCAGTTATTGTCCATGGTTGTACTCCGCGTTAATGGCTGATACCGGGCAGATAGCGACACAGGCGCCACATCCGTTACAGTCCTGATTGTCGAGCTGCGGCTGATAAATGCCGGACAGCGTGGGGCGAAAGGTTATTGCCATGGGCTCACAGCTATCCTGACAGCGGTGACATTCAACGGACTGATGTGCGAGACAGTTTTCCCCAATCGTAAAGTTCAGATCCCATGCCCTGGTGTGGCGCGGAAGAAAAAGTGATTCGGGACAGGCTTCTGCGCAGGCATAGCAAAAGCTGCACTCGCCGTGTTTGAAATTTACGCTCGGGTAACCACCCTGGCCTCGCTGCAGGATGTCGGTTTCGCACGCCTGGATGCAGGCGTCACAACGGAGGCAATGGGCCAGAAAGTGAGAGTCTTCCTTGCTCCACGGCGGACGGATCCCTGCGCTGGCGTTTCGCCAACTGCCTGTCAACATGCCTCGACGGGATAAATCAACCATGACATTGTCCTTCCATAATGACGCCCTCCCTCGGCGGGTTGAACGACATAAAAAACTGCACTATTTATGAGTAGTTATTTTTAGCCGTAAGATATTTCAGGATGTGTTAGAGGTGCATACCCCAATTGGGGTAAATGCTGTTGCCGGATCAAAGGAGTGTTGAGTTGGCGGGAAAAAATGCGCTTTTGCTCACATTTCAATGAGTTATATAGCCACGTATATAGCGATTCAATATTAAGATAATAATCTCATGTTTAAGATGATTCTTAGAATATATCGCTACATTGAACGTAAACCATTGCTGGATACACTTAAAATATAAGTAAATACAGATTAATTGATGATGCGAATATGTTAACCTGCCCCTGACTCGTTCAAAAGACAGAAGAAAGGAAACACTGTGAACAATAAGATGAAGACAATTGTCCCTGCCGTACTTTTCGCCGCCTTTACCAGCACTTCTGCATTGGCTGCCAGTAACGATAGCGCCGCTCAGCCGCTGGAAAAAGTCGCCCCTTATCCTAAGGCGGAAAAGGGTATGAAGCGCCAGGTTATCCAGCTTACCCCAGAGAAAGATGAATCTACTCTGAAAGTAGAACTGCTGATCGGACAAACGCTGGAAGTTGACTGCAACCAACACCGCCTGGGTGGCGAACTGGACAGCAAAACGCTGGAAGGTTGGGGATATGACTACTACGTCTTCGACAAAGTCACATCTCCGGTTTCAACCATGATGGCCTGCCCGGACGGTAAGAAAGAGAAGAAATTCATTACTGCGTATCTGGGTGATGACGGCATGCTCCGTTACAACAGCAAGCTGCCGATTGTGGTCTACACCCCGGAAAACGTGGACGTTAAATACCGTATCTGGAAAGCAGAAGATAAAATTCAAGACGCAGTCGCGCGCTAAGTCAGGATGTGCCGGATGGCGGCGTACCGCCTTATCCGGCATTGTATTTACAGTGCGATATCCGCGACGGCTTTCTGTTCAGGCTGCGGTTGTGCCTGAGGTTTCAGCTGTGGTTTCGGTGCTTCATCAGCAACCTGCGGCTTGTCATATTTCAGACCCAGAACCTCACTGGTGTACTGCAACTCTTGTTCCGTAGCCTCAACGTTACCGTTCAGCTTAGTACCATAAGACGGAATGATGGTTTTCAGCTTCGCCTGCCACTCGGGGCTGGCCACTTTATCTTTAAACACTTTTTCCATCAGATGCAGCATGATCGGTGCCGCGGTTGATGCGCCCGGAGAAGCTCCCAGCAGCGCAGCAATCGTGCCTTCTTTATCGCTGACGACTTCAGTACCCAGACGCAACACGCCGCCCTTCTCCGCATCGCTTTTGATGATCTGCACACGCTGGCCCGCCTGCCATAAACGCCAGTCTTCTTTTTTCGCCTGCGGATAGTACTCTTGCAGCGCAGCAAAACGGTCGTCGTCGCTGAGCATCACCTGGCTCACCAGATATTTCACCAGATCGAAGTTATCCAGACCCACGTTGACCATCGGCATAAAGTTCGACGTGGTGGTCGAGCTGAGCAGATCCCACAATGAACCGTTTTTCAGGAACTTGGTGGAGAATGTCGCGAATGGCCCAAACAGCACAACGCGCTTGCCATCAAGGATACGCGTGTCGATGTGCGGTACGGACATCGGCGGCGCGCCAACGGAGGCCTGACCGTACACTTTCGCCAGGTGGCGGTTGACTACGTCCGGATTGTCCGCAACCAGGAACTGCCCGCCCACCGGGAATCCGGCATAGCCTTTCGCTTCCGGAATGTCGGTTTCCTGCAACAGCTTCAGCGCAGCGCCACCGGCACCGATAAAGACAAACTTCGCCTTGATATCATGTTCCGCTTCGTTATTTTTCAGATCGGCGACCGTGACCGTCCAGCTATTGTCGGCATTACGCTTAAAACCGCGCACTTCGGTGCTCAACTGCAGCGCAAAGTTGGGCTTTTTCTGCAATGAGGTAATCAACTGGCGCGTGATTTCGCCGTAGTTCACGTCAGTACCAATCTCGGTACGCGTTGCTGCGACTTTCTGTTTTGGATCACGACCTTCCATGACCAGCGGCGCCCACTCTTTAATCTGCGCGTGATCTTCAGAATAACGCATACCGCGGAATAACGTGCTCTGTTGCAATGCGGCGTAACGGGCACGCAGGAAGTTGACGTTCTCGTCACCCCAGACAAAACTCATGTGCGGAACGGTAGTGATAAACGAGCGTGGTTCATGCATCACGCCATTATTAACCTGATATGCCCAAAACTGGCGGGAAATCTGGAAGGCTTCGTTAATGTCGACTGCCTTTTCAATGCTGATGCTACCGTCTGCCTTTTTAGGCGTGTAGTTCAGCTCCATCAGTGCGGAGTGTCCCGTTCCGGCGTTATTCCAGCCATTTGAGCTTTCCTGCGCTACACCATCCAGTCGCTCAACCATGGTCATTGACCATTGCGGCTCCAGCTCCTGTAAATAGGTTCCCAGCGTGGCGCTCATGATGCCGCCGCCAATCAACAGTACATCCGTTTCCTGCTCTTCCGCCGCTTTCGCTTTTGCCGCCATCGAGACAACATTCAGCCCTACAGCCATGGTGAAGAGCATGGCAGTCACTTTTTTCATAATGTTAATGCCTTACTTTTAGTATCGCTTTTTTGCTTTTAATGCAGGTGAAAATCGAGCGGCATCAACGGTAACACTTAAGTAAAAATAATTAAATATTGTTTATAAATTATATTTAATTTTTAAAGATGTTATCAATACGTTGATATTTTATAGGGTTATTGGCAATCATTTCTGGAAACCGGCCCGGCAGACGGGTACTATGCTGCGCTTTGCTATTCACCGCACGGATGCCTGTCGGTCTGCTGTATCAGGCCATTTTTGACCTGAGTGTAACTATGTCTGCAACTCAACATTCCGCTGTCGCAGTCGCGGAAAACGCGGCCCGAGCCGTGCTGCGCCAACCCCGTCTGCTGGTTCGCGAAACACTGGCCGGTGTGGTAACCGCCCTGGCGCTGATCCCGGAAGTGATCTCATTTTCCGTTATCGCAGGCGTTGATCCTAAAGTCAGTCTGATCGCCTCCGTCGTACTGTGCCTGGCGATGTCCTTTTTAGGTGGTCGTCCCGCAATGGTTACCGCCGCTGCAGGATCGGTTGCGCTGGTGATTGGTCCAATGGTGCATCAACACGGCGTGCAATACATCCTGCCTGCAGTGGTACTGGCCGGGATGATTCAGATCCTGTTTGGTGTATTGGGAATGGCACGTCTGATGCGATTCATCCCTACGGCCGTGATGACCGGATTTGTCAACGCACTAGGTATTTTGATTTTCTTTGCCCAGGTCCCTCATTTCTGGGGGAAAAGCCCGCTCATCTGGGGGCTGTTTGTCCTGACGCTGCTGATTGTGCTGTGGGTTCCGCGGTTTATTAAAGCTATCCCCGCACCGCTTATCGCCATCGTGCTGCTGACCGTGTTCACTGTCACCAGCGGGCAACTGTTACCGACCGTCGGTGACGAAGGTTCGATGAGCGGCGGCCTGCCGGGTTTCACCCAGTTGTTGGTTCCGCTCAACCTGCAAACGCTGGCGATTATCTGGCCCTGCGCGCTGAGTATCGCTTTTGTCGGTTTGATGGAGTCGCTGTTGACCGCCCGTCTGGTGGATGACCTGACGGTGACGCCGTCGAATAAGAATCGCGAGAGTGCCGGGCTGGGGATAGCCAATATTCTGGCCGGATTTTATGGCGGCATCGCCGGGTGCGCGATGATTGGTCAAACCATCGTTAACGTCGAGATGGGCAAAGGACGCAGCCGCGTCTCGACGGTTGCCGCCGGACTGGTATTACTACTGTTAGTCACTGGGTTAAGCGAAGTGATGGCAGAAATACCCATGTCGGTGCTGGCGGGAATTATGGTGATTGTGGCGGTAAAAACCTTCAGTTGGCACAGCATCCAGCCCGCCACGCTGAGGAAACTCCCCGTCACTGAAACGCTGGTGATGCTGGTGACCGTCGCTGCCACGGTATCCACCGGCAACCTGGCGATTGGCGTGGTTACCGGGGTGATGGCAATGCTCATTCTGCCACGTATCGTCAGAAGCAAACGCGCGGCTACATCAGAAACAGCGTTGCCAGACCGAGAAAAATAAAGAAACCGCCGGTATCGGTAATAGCCGTAATCATGACGCTCGAGCCAACCGCCGGGTCGCGCCCGAGCTTCACCATCGTCATCGGAATGATGACCCCCATTAATGCTGCCATCAACAAATTAAGCATCATCGCCAGGGTCATTACTCCGCCGAGCGCCATGTCATCGTACAGCCACCAGGTAATACCGCCCATAATTCCGCCCCATACGAGGCCATTAATCACTGCAACGCCCATTTCGCGCAGGATCAAAAACGTCAGGTTCCCCGGCTGAATATTTTGTAGCGCCAGCGCGCGGACGATCATGGTGATGGTTTGATTCCCGGTATTGCCGCCAATTCCCGCCACAATTGGCATCAGCGAGGCCAGCGCCACCAGTTGCGAAATCGTATGTTCAAAACCGTCGATCACCCGCGAGGCGATAAAGGCGGTACAGAGGTTAACGGCCAGCCACGCCCAACGGGTTTTTACCGCTTTGGTAACGGGCGCAAACACATCCTCTCCGGCGCTTAAGCCCCCCATTCGACGCAAATCGGTATCAGTTTCTTCATAGACCACATCGACGATCTCATCGATAGTTAAGCGGCCCATCAGCTTGCCTGAAGGGTCAACGACTGCAGCACTGACCAGGTCGTCACGTTCGAAGGTACGTGCAGCGTTTTCAGCGATATCGTCCGGAGAAAAGGTGAGCGGGTCATCTTCCATCACCTCGCTGACTTTGCGTTGCACATCATTGAGCAGGATGCAGGTTAGCGTCAGTTCTCCAACCAGCACTTTATTGCGATCGGTCACGAAGAGTTTATCGGTGTTCTCCGGCATTTTGCCCAACCGTCGCAGGTAGCGTTGCACCACTTCCAGCGTCACGTCCGGACGCACGGTGATGACTTCGAACTCCATAATCGCGCCGACGCGATTCTTCTCGTAATGCATTACCTGGCGGACACGCGCCCGCTCTTCGGCTGGTAACGTCGCCAGCAACCGTCCAGTGAGGTTACGCGGGAGATGCTGCACCAGATAAATCTGTTCATCGATATCGAGATATTGCAGCGCATCCAGTATTTCGCGGTCACTCATCTCATCGATCAGGTCGTCCCAGACGTTTTCAGACGCCTCAAGCAGGACGTTACCACGCTTTTCACTTTCGACCAGTCGCCACAGGGCGTGACGCTCTTCTGAAGGTAATGCTTCGAGGGTATCGGCTAAATCGGGAGGCGGCAGGTGGGCGACCAGCGCCCCTACCTCAGCAATATCGTCGGCTAACGTACCGACGTCATATTGCTCAGCCAGGGTAAGCTTGCCCAACAGTGTTGAAATAATGGCTTTATCAGTGGTCAGCAGCCAGATAAGGCGCGCACGCTCTTCATCACGCAGCCTGGCGCTGTTTTTATTTATTACGGACATTAATCATAAATCCATGATATGAAATATCATTAATCATGATGCTGATTTATGTAAATAACAATAAACAGTGCCGCCGGGTGGCTAAAAAACCGGCGGCACGTAGGATCAGGCTGTGCGAGCCACCGCGTCACGCGAGGCGGCTTCACGTTCATCGCCCAGCAGTTCACTCAACTGTCCGTTACGCATTTCCAGCAGCCTGTCGGCATGAATAAAATAGTGATCGTCGTGGCTAATGGCGAAAATGGTTTTGCCCATTTCCTGCATCAAAGGCAATAGCACCTGATAGAACTCCCGGCGGAAATGGGGATCCTGATCGGCAGCCCATTCGTCCAGCAGAATGATGTCGCGCTCCTCCGCCAGAGCCAGCAGCAGCGCCACGCGTTTCTTCTGCCCTTTCGACAGTTTCAGATTGAGGATACGGCCATCGCTCAGCTCCAGCTTGTGCCCCATCTTCAGATGTTCCAGCCACTTCGCGACCAGCTGCGGATTAGCCTCTTTACCTTCCGGCCCCAGCAGTTTGTCGAACAGCCAGACGTCGGTAAACACGGCGGAGAATAGCTTGCGGTAGTCTTCCGGTTTTTCAACGGCAACGGCCTTACCATCAAGCAATATTTCGCCTGACTGCGGCTGGTATAGACCGGTCAGTAACATCGCCAGCGTAGATTTCCCGCTACCGTTACCGCCAATCAGAAAGATCAGTTCACCGCGATGAATCGTCAGATTCACGGGTCCAACGGAGAAGGCGTTATCCTGATAGTGGAATACCACGTTACGTAACTCCAGCGTCTGCCAGTTCGGAAACGCATTTGGACGCGGGAACTCGGCCTTAAAGGGCGCAAGGGCAAACCTGTTCAGCTTGTTGAAGGCCACCTGCGCGGTGAGCAGCGTCGGTAGCGCGCCAACGGCAGAGAGCAGCGGCGTGCGCAGGAATAACAGCGTCAGCGAATAGGTCGCCGCTACGGCGGTATCGGCCCATCCCAGACTGTTAGCCATCCAGAACACCAGGCCAATGGCGCCCAGCATCATAATGTTCGACCAGTTGACCGCGCTCAGGTGGAAAGTATCGGCGCGAATAATATGGTGACGGTACTCTTTGGCATCCGGGACATACATCTGATTAAAGATATGCTCGGCACGCTCACGGTTGAGCGTCAGCTCTTTGCGCCCTTCCAGCACCGTTTGATAATCGTTGTACAACTTATCTTCAGTTTCGCGCAAGGTAGCCATGTGTTTATACACCCGCGCCACCAGCACAAATCCGCCCCAGATGGTGATTGCCATCCAGATTACCGTCACCAGCAGCATTTTAGTCGACAGCATCGCCAGATACGCCGCCGATCCGACGGTCAGGATAATCCCCTGTACCAGCTCAGGCAGGCGGACAAAGGCGATGGTGATGTTGCGGATGTCGCTGGTTAAACCCGCCAGCAACGAGGCGCTGCCAAGCTGTTCGATACGCTCGACGTGGGTGTCCAGAATCCGTTTGATAAATTCGCTACGCAGTCGGTAGACAAAGTGGTGTCCCAGCGTGGTGAGCGCCAGTTGTGAACCGAGGGTGACGGCCATCAATAACAGCAGCAGGCCAAGAAACTCCGGTAGCACCATCAGCGTGGTGTCGACCGTTTCAATCAAACGCTGGTTGATAAACGCAATCAGCCCAATCCCCAACGCGGCGCTGGCGAGGCTGAGCGCCATCACGCTGATAAATGGCCAGCGATACTGCCGCCAGACAAGAAGTAAAAGTTCCATGCGAACAACCCGGGCAAGTAATAACAGCCCGCAGTTTAAACATCTCTTCGCTGACAGCAATAATAATTCTTATTTTTATTCTTTTTTACCTGCCTGACGAAACGTCAGATTGTAACGACAGTCTCCGGTCAACGGATGATACCCCGTTTTAAGCGGCTGGATCCCATGATAAAACAGCCGCGAATTACCGCCCCACACCACGACATCGCCATGCTCCAGCAGCAAACGCTTTAAAGGGTCATTACGGCGCAATCCGCCAAATTGAAAGATGGCCGGTAGCCCCAGCGATACAGAGACAATCGGCGCCCGCAGGTCGGGCTCGTCTTTATCCTGATGTAAGGACAGTTTTGCCCCTGGCGTGTAGCGGTTAATCAGGCAGGCATCGGGTTGAAAATCAGCATAGCCCGCCGCCGTCGCCGCCTGTTGACACAGGTCAGCAAATGCATCCGGCAGCGGCGGCCAGTGCACGCCGGTGAGTGGATCAAACGGAGAATAAAGATAGCCATGCTGATCCGTCGTCCAGCCCAGATGGCCGCAGTTGGTCATTGCCACCGACATCGTATAGCCGCCGGGCGTTACCATCTGACGAAACGGCGACTGTCTGGCGACAGCCGCTATCGCCTGCAGTAAAGTGGGTGCAGAGTCAAAAGCGAAACGTCGCAGAATAACCGCACCTGAAGCCAGCGGCTCCTGCCAGGGTTTAGCATCCGCAAAAAGATCGAGCATTATGTTTCCTCGCCAGTAGTTTCCCGTTGCAGTAACTGCGCCTTGCGCGCAATACCCCATCGGTAGCCCGAAAGTGCGCCATCACCACGGATCACCCGGTGACACGGTATAACAATCGCCAGTTTGTTGGCCCCACAGGCACTGGCCACCGCGCGTACCGCCTTCGGTTTGCCGATGGCGCTGGCCAGCTGTTGGTAGCTCATTGTTTCGCCGCACGGAATTGCGCGCAGCGCCTGCCACACCTGCTGCTGAAATGCGGTGCCCCGGATATCCAGGGGTAGCGATAGCGACGCGTCACGCGAGTTGATCGCGGCGATCACTTCGCGCACGCGCTGCTGAAAATCGGCATCTGCAGGAACATCCTGCGCGGCGGGAAACAGCTCATGCAGATCCGCAACTAACGTGGCGTCATCATCACCAAGTAAGATCGCACAGATACCCCGCTCGCTTTCTGCCACCAGACAACGACCCAGAGCGCAATCTGCGAGGGTATAGCGTACAGAAACGTTGTCGCCGCCTTTACGAAATTGCTTTGCGGTCATGCCTAATGTCTGATCCGCTTTGCGGTAATAGCTGCTGCTGTCGGGGAATCCGGCGTTGAGAATCGCCTGCGTAACCGGAACACCTTTCGCCAGAGCATCGCGCAGACGGCGGGCACGCCAGGACTGCTGCCACGCTTTCGGGGTCATGCCTGTCGTAGCTTTGAACAAGCGATGTAAGTGATACGGGCTCATTGCCACCTGTTGTGCCAACTCGTCCAGCGTAAGAGGTGACTCTTGCTCCAACAACTGGCAGGCGCGGGCAATTTTGTCCAGTCGATGCTGTTGCGCGCTGTCTTTATCCGGCTGGCAGCGCTTACAGGGGCGAAACCCGGCAGCCTGCGCCTGCTGAGCATCAGAGAAAAAGCAGACATTTTTGCGCAGCGCATGTTTTGCCCGACAGGACGGACGGCAGAAAATACCGGTGGTCTGGACGGCAAAAACAAAATGACCGTCGGCGTCGGCGTCACGAGCCAAAACGGACTGCCAACGGTCATCGTCAGTGATGCGTAAACGATTTTTCATTTCGGACTCCTTTGTTAAGCATAGCGCTTAGCGTCAGTGTGTCCCCACAGGCGGATACAAAAACCTGCAATCTTGCTTTTTAATTTTTTTCGCTGACCAGAAAGCTTGTGAACTGCGGCGACATCCAGGTTTTAAACCCCTCGCCCTCTTTCATAATCATATAGACCGCAAGCCCTTCACGACGCACAACTTCTTTGGCCTTTTCCGGGCCGAGCACCATCAATCCTGTATCCCAGCCATCGGCCTCCAGCGCCGTTGGGGCAATCACCGTTACGGACACCAGGTTGTGTTCAATCGGACGACCGGTTTGCGGATCGATAACATGGGAAAGACGCTTGCCATCCAGCTCATAATAGTTACGGTAGCTGCCGGAGGTGCTAATGCCATGCCCGTTAATGTCTACAATCGCCTGCACCGCGTTTTCACGATCGGTCGGTTTCTGAATTGCGACACGCCACGGATGCCCTTCAGCATTCATACCGCGGCTGTTTAGCGCACCACCAACGGAAACCAGATAACGGGCGATCCCTTCCTGCTCCATTAATCGTGCCAGATGATCGGCGGCGTACCCTTCGCCAACGGTAGAGAGATCCACATACAGATCCGGCAAGTCTTTTTGCAGGTAATTCCGATGCGCTTCATTCACGACCTTTAGATGTGAAAGTCCGGTTTTCGCTTTTGCAGCGTCAATTTGCTCTTGGGTGGGAATATGCAACGGTTGCTGATCCGGGCCAAAGCCCCACAGATTGACTAACGGCCCCACGGTGATATCCATAGCCCCATCGGTTTTTGCGCCAATGCGTAGCGCCGAGGTCACGATATCCGCCATGGCGTCGCTAACCGGCCATGGTGACAAACTATTCGATAAGTTAAAGCGCATCAATGCAGAGTCATTTTTATAGGTGGAGAGCAGTTGATCATCGGCATCAAGCTGAGTCTGGATCTTCACCTGTAGTTCTGCGGCGCGTTTTGCATCGACGCCCACGACACTGACCCGCCAGAAAGTGCCCATGGTTTTACCTTCCAGAACGGTGGCTGCCGTTGTGGTCTGAGCAGGTTTCGGGGCTTCATCGCACCCGACAAAAAAAATCGTCACCGCCAGCAGCGCTGCGCGATAAAATTTCATTTCCATACGTAATTATCCTCATGCGAACGCGCGCAAGAGTACACCAAAAATCGTTGTTTGTACGGCGGAAAAACAGCATTAAAAAAGGCCCCGCAGGGCCTTTGATAACAATAAATGTAGATTAGAACTGGTAAACCAGACCCAGCGCTACGATATCATCGGTACCGATACCTGCGTCACGGGTGAACTGATTGTCATCCAGCAGGTTGATTTTGTAATCAACATAGGTGGACATGTTTTTGTTGAAGTAGTAAGTCGCACCAACATCAACATATTTCACGATGTCTTCGTCGCCATAGCCACGGCCCAGGTCTTTACCTTTAGACTGCAGGTAAGCCACGGACGGACGCAGACCGAAGTCGAACTGGTACTGAGCAACCGCTTCGAAGTTCTGTGCTTTGTTAGCCCAACCCAGGGAGCCTGCACGCGTTGCGTTGTAGGTCTGAGTGTATTGAGTTGCAAAGTAGAAGTTGTTCGCGTCGTATTTAATACCACCGGTATAGGTTTCAGCACGGTCGCCGGTACCGAAGTTCAAACGGTTCTGTTCGTCGGTACGTTTTGAACTGGTGACTGCAGTACCCAGAGAGAAGCCTTCGCCGATATCATAAGTGATAGATCCGCCAACGCCGTCGCCATTCTGACGCAGTGCTTCACGACCGTTGTTGGTCACGCCAGTGAAAGTTCTGCCGGTATCGTCTTCGCCACTCACGCTACCGTTTTTACCCTGGTACTGAATGGCAAAGTTCAGGCCATCAACCAGACCGAAGAAGTCGGTGTTACGGTAGGTCGCGAAACCGTTACCACGCTGCTGCATGAAGTTGTCAGAACCGTAGGTGTCGCCGCCGAATTCCGGCAGAACGTCGGTCCAGGACGTTACATCGTAAACTACGCCGTAGTTACGACCGTAGTCGAAAGAACCAACATCAGCGAATTTCAGACCCGCAAACGCCACACGCGTCCAGGAGTTGTTCTGAGATTCAGGCGCGTTACCCTGAATCTGGTATTCCCACTGGCCGTAACCGGTCAGTTGGTCATTAACCTGAGTTTCGCCTTTGAAGCCGATACGCATATAGGTTTGGTCACCATCAGCGCTTTTGTCATCGGAGAAATAGTGCAGACCGTCGACTTTGCCGTACAGGTCTAATTTGTTGCCGTCTTTGTTATAAATTTCAGCCGCATTCGCTGCGCCTGCTACCAGCAGTGCTGGTACCAGGAGGGACAGTACTTTAACTTTCATGTTATTAACCCTCTGTTATATGCCTTTATTGCTTTTTTATGCCACTGCATACTGATTAAGGTCATTAACCAGTCGGCAACTTCATTCTCCGCAAAAACACAGAATAATCCAACACGAATATGATACTAAAACTTTTAAGGTGTTTCATTTATCTGCATAGATGTTTCAAAATATTAATGAAAGGGAACTTTTTTAAAATCAAAAAATAGGCAAAATAAGCACAAATAATCAAGAATCATATCAATAATCTTTAAAATCAACAGATTACACGAAAAATTCTTATAGCACTGAATGACAAAAAAAAATCTTCACTCGCAACTAAAATAGACCCGCTATCATCATTAACTTTATTTATTACCGTCATTCATTTATGAATGTCTGTTTACCCCTATTTCAGCCGAATGCTCAGCGTTCGGTTTTTTTTTACCCTTCTTTACACAAAACTTACCTTTCTGTGCTACCGATGCAAAACTATAACGACTATTAACTATCTCATAGCACTGCGCTCAGATATAAGCCTGACAAATAATTGATTGTTATTTAATGCTAAATGTATACTTTCCGTACGAATATTTGTACCCGCCGTTATCCACTGTACACCTTTGCACCGTCACGGGTGCAACCAAATGAGGCGTAAAAAATGCAACCTCTGCCGGGCGGTGTAAGTGTGGTAATTCATACATTACCCTTTATACTGCCCCTTCATCTTTCGCGTCGTTTAACAGGTCATAAACACGAATGAGTCAGTCTGACACAACGGTTTCCACCCGATTCTCCCTGTTGCCAGGAAGTATTACCCGTTTCTTCTTATTACTGATCGTTGTGCTGTTGGTGATGATGGGTGTTATGGTCCAGAGCGCCGTCAACACCTGGTTAAAAGATAAGAGCTATCAGATCGTCGATATTACCCATGCCATTCATAAAAGGGTCGATACCTGGCGATACGTGACCTGGCAAATCTATGACAACATTGCCGCCTCAACCAGTTCGCCGGGTGCAGAAGGGCTGCAGGAAACGCGTCTGAAACAAGACGTCTATTATCTTGAGAAGCCGCGCAGAAAGACCGAGGCGCTGATTTTCGGCTCGCATGACAGTTCTACATTGGAAATGACCCAGCGCATTTCAACATATCTGGATACGTTGTGGGGCGCAGAGAATGTCCCATGGTCAATGTATTACCTGAATGGTCAGGACAACAGTCTGATCCTAATCTCGACGTTACCGCTGAAAGATCTTACCTCCGGTTTTAAAGAATCGACGATTGGGAATATTGTCGATTCCCGGCGCGCTGAGATGCTGCAACAGGCTAATGCGCTAGATGAACGTGAAAGCTTCTCTTCACTGCGCCGTCTGGCCTGGCAGAACGGGCATTACTTCACGCTACGCACGACCTTTAATCAGCCAGGACATCTGGCAACGGTTGTCGCCTTTGACCTGCCGATTAATGACTTGATCCCGCCCGGTATGCCGCTGGACAGTTTCTATCTGGAACCTGATGCCACCTCAACGACCGAGCACCTGAATGAAAAAGAGTCGCCTGACAGCGTCAGCATTAATTTCAACAACAGTAAAATTGAGATCTCTTCGGCGCTAAACTCAACGGATATGCGGCTGGTATGGCAGGTTCCGTTTGGCTCATTGCTGCTCGACACATTGCAAAGCATTCTGCTACCGCTTTTGCTGAACATTGCGTTGCTGGCCCTGGCGCTGTTTGGCTATACCACTTTTCGCCACCTCCCAGCCCGTACCACCCAAGTGGCGCCAAACCTTGCGGCAAATAATGAACTGCGCGTTCTTCGCGCAATCAATGAAGAGATTGTTTCCCTTCTGCCACTGGGATTACTGGTACACGATCAGGAAGCAAATCGTACGGTTATCAGCAACAAAATTGCCGATCACCTGCTGCCGCATTTAAATCTGCAAAACATTACCAACATGGCAGAGCAGCATCAGGGAATCATTCAAGCCACCATCAATAATGAACTGTATGAAATCAGACTGTTTCGCAGCCAGATCTCCCCGAGAACGCAGATCTTTATCATTCGTGACCAGGACCGCGAAGTGCTGGTCAATAAGAAGCTGAAACAAGCGCAGCGGCTGTATGAGAAAAATCAGCAGGCCCGCGCGGCCTTTATGCAGAATATTGGCAGCGCGCTGAAAGACCCCGCGAAAACGTTGGCTGCCAATGCCGCCGCGCTCAATACACCGGACAGCCAGAAACTGGCAAATCAGGCCGACGTTCTGGTGCGAATGGTGGACGAAATCCAGCTAGCCAACCTGCTGGAGAACGATGCCTGGAAAGGTGAATCCACACTGTTTTCCGTGCAGGCATTAATTGACGACGTAGTTCCGGAGGTTCTGCCAGCCATTAAGCGTAAGGGGCTGCAGCTACTGATTAAAAATCACCTTAGCGCCCATGATGAACGCCGTGGCGATCGCGATGCCTTGCGCCGTATTTTGCTGCTGTTGATCCAATATGCGGTAACCACCACGCAGATTGGTAAAATAACGCTGGAAGTCGACCAGGATGAGTCAGAGGCTGAACGCCTGACCTTCCGCATTCTGGATACCGGGCAAGGCGTCACATTGAATGAAGTTGATAATCTCCATTTCCCGTTCATCAATGACACGCAGGGCGATCGGTATGGCAAAGCCAACCCTCTGACGTTCTGGTTGTGCGATCAGTTAGCCCGTAAGCTTGGCGGACACCTGAATATCAAAGCGCGGGAAGAACTTGGAACACGTTATATCGTCCATGTTAAAATGCCGCTGCACGATCAACATGCTGATAGTGAAGAGCGCCTGTTGGATGACGTCTGCGTAATGGTTGATGTCACCTCAAATGACGTACGTAGCATTGTATTACGTCAGCTGGAAAACTGGGGGGCAACCTGCATCACGCCCGATGAACGGTTGAATAGTCAAGAATATGATCTCTTTTTAACGGATAATCCGTCTAATCTTACTGCTTCAGGCCTACTTTTAAGCGATGATGAGTCTGGCGTGCGGAAAATTGGCCCTGGCCAACTGCGCGTTAACTTTAATATGAGCAATGCTATGCAGGAAGCTGTCCTTGAGCTGATTGAAGAGCAACTGGCGCAAGAAGGGTTCCAGGAACTCCCCCTCGGCGGGGATGAAAACGCCGAACTTCATGCCAGTGGTTACTACGCTCTCTTTGTAGACACAGTACCGGATGATGTTAAGAGGTTGTATACTGAGGCGGCTATCAGCGATTTCGCTGCGTTAGCCCAAACGGCCCATCGCCTGAAAGGCGTGTTTGCCATGCTTAATCTGGTACCCGGCAAGCAGTTATGTGAAGCGCTGGAACATCTTATTCAAGAGAAAGATGCTCCAGGTATAGAAAAATACATCAGCGACATTGACGTTTACGTCAAGAGCTTGCTGTAGCAAGGTAGCCCAATACATGAACACTATGAACGTAATTATTGCCGATGACCACCCGATTGTACTGTTCGGTATTCGTAAATCACTTGAGCAAATCGAGTGGGTAAATGTTGTCGGCGAATTTGAAGACTCCACTGCACTGATCAACAATTTGCCTAAGTTGGATGCGCATGTGTTGATTACCGACCTCTCCATGCCGGGAGATAAATACGGTGATGGGATCACGTTAATTAAATATATCAAGCGTCATTTCCCGAGCCTGTCGATTATCGTTCTGACCATGAACAACAATCCGGCTATTCTGAGCGCGGTACTGGATCTCGATATTGAAGGGATCGTACTGAAGCAAGGTGCGCCAACCGATCTGCCGAAAGCGCTTGCCGCACTGCAGAAAGGTAAGAAATTCACCCCGGAAAGCGTGTCTCGTCTGCTGGAAAAAATCAGCGCCAGCGGCTATGGCGACAAACGTCTGTCACCGAAAGAGAGTGAAGTTCTGCGTCTGTTTGCCGAAGGTTTCCTGGTTACTGAAATCGCGAAAAAACTCAACCGTAGTATTAAAACCATCAGCAGCCAGAAAAAGTCGGCAATGATGAAACTCGGTGTGGAAAACGATATCGCCCTGTTGAATTACCTCTCTTCCGTAACGCTGAGTCCCTCAGACAAAGAGTAATTCTTTTAACACCAAAGTGCCTGATGGCACGCCGTTTATCAGGCCTACGAATGACACTGCGTGGTGCGTGTTCCGTAGGCCGGATAAGGCAAGCGCCGCCATCCGGCATCTGTTATTCCCGCGCCTTCCTCACCCTTTCCGCATAGACCGTCAGCGTTTGCTTCAATACATCCAACGTCACTGGCTTAGACAGACAGCTATCCATACCCGATTCCAGGCAACGCTGCTTCTCTTCGGCCAGCGCGTTGGCCGTCACGCCGACAACCGGCAGCGTTAACCCTAACTGGCGGATACGCTGGGTCAGGCGATAACCATCCATGTTTGGCATGTTGACGTCACTCAGCACAATGTCGATATGATTTTTGCTGAGCACATTGAGCGCATCCACACCGTCATTCGCGGTTTTACACTGATATCCCAACGATCCCAATTGATCGGCCAGTAAGCGCCGGTTTATAGGATGATCGTCAACAACCAGGATCATCATGTCATCGTTCGTCGCACCGGCTTTATCCGGGGTTGGCAGCGCCGTGGAGAGCTCTTCACTCCCCAACTCTACACTGTAGATATGTGCCAACAGCGCAGGCAGTTCGTGCGGTGACGCCACGCTGTGTACCCATTCTCCAGGCTCTCTTTCCAGCGGAATGCCAATATGTCGGCGGCAGAAAATCACCGCTGCTCGCCCCTGCCAGGCCTGTTCCAGCACATCGTCGGCCACCAACAGGTCATCCGCATCGGGCTGTTGTCCCTCATATCGCAGCACCGTCATCCCATTACGCGTCAGGCTGGATTCGAGAAAGTGGTACAGTGACGCATTACGTACTGCCAGCCAGCAACGTGTGCCAGCCAATCCTTCAACACCCTTTTTCAGCGGATACTGTGCGCCATAAAGCGGAATACGCAGCGTAAACTGGCTCCCCATTCCCGGCTCGGAATCGACGGAAATATCCCCATCCATCATGCTGATCAGTTTTTCACAGATCGCCAAACCAAGTCCCGTTCCCTGGAAATTACGCTGTACGCCAGTCCCCACCTGGAAGAAAGGATCGAACAACCGAACCACCTCTTTGGCTGGGATCCCTACACCGGTATCACGTACTCGAATGCTCAGGTAGTCGCCGCTGCACTGCACGTGCAACACAATACAACCGGTATCGGTAAACTTGATTGCGTTACTCAGTAGATTAGAAATCACCTGTTGTAAACGCATCGGATCGCCATTCAGCGCCACAGGCACATCCGGATCGATAAAGCAGTACAACCCCAACTGCTTGCGGACCACCAGCGGCAAATAGTTAGCCGTAATATGGTTCATGACTTCACGCGGTGAAAACTCTCGCGGTTCAATCTTCAGCTGTTCAGATTCAATCTTTGAGAAGTCGAGAATATCGCTGATAATTTTCAGCAGCAGGCTGGAAGAGTTATTCATCGCCGTTACCAGACGATCCACCCCACTCGGTAACTCTTTGGTTTGCAACAAATCAAGGTTACCGATAATACCATACAGCGGGGTACGTAGCTCATGGCTCACCGTCGCAAGGAACATCGATTTTGACTGGCTAGCCTGTTCCGCCGCCTGTGCCATCTCCTGCAACGACTCTTCCATTTTAACGCGCGCACTGACATCAACAAGGACACAAATTGCCACGTTTTCATTACGATAGCGCGAGTGTACAAAGCTGATTTGCAGATTGGTATTGTTGCTGGTCAGCACATCAACAAAATTGACCTGTTGGCCGCAAATAATTTGCGTTAACCGCTGACGGTCTTCATGCGTCAGCATGTTCAGATAGGTGTGCGCCAGTTCGTTACTCAGGATATTAATGCCATCCATCGTGCGCAGAATACAAATACCCACCGGCGCAGAAGCCACGATTTTACGGTTAAACTGCTCATGTTCTTCCAGCCGCTGAGCATCACTTTCCGCTGGAATAAAAATGCGCCGTTCATACATGCGCGTGAGCATAAACAATGCCGCCCCGACCAGCACGTTCAGCAAGATAGCGTTCAGAATCATCATGCGGATCCGCTCCAGTACCAGGTCGACAGGAACGGAGTACACGATGCTCAGGGAGGACGGAGGCAGATTTTTCTTCAGTACCAGCTCGCGGAAACCCGGCGTGTAACCAAACCAGGAGCGCTCCTGCATCCAGTGGGGCTCAGCCTTAATATTCCCTTCAGGGCCGGTGAGAGAAATTAGCGCATGGCCATTTTCGTCGAGGATGGTCACGCCCATAGGTAAACTGCCCGGCGTGAAGAAATTCTCCATGCGAATAGGTTGCTCTACGCCCAACAGCGCCTGGAGACGATTAGCGAGGTAAACCGGCGTCAGTGCATAGAAATACCCTACTCCCGGACGCGGCCCCTGGCTAATCCAGAACAAGTTGTTGCCGTTTTCTTCTTGCGTAGCATTGCGATACTTAATAATGCGCTCATGCAGAGCCTTCAGGGCCTCGTCTCGTTCGACGGGCATATCACGCAAACCGAAATTGGCCATACAGAGGTTGTCGCTGCCGATCAGGAACACTCGATTTAAATCATAAGCGGCGGAAAAGTTGTCGCGCCAGTAGCGCATAAACCATGCCAGTGATTCCAGAGAACCTCGCCAGGCGTTGCCCATTACGGAACAGTCGGAGTCGGCAAACAGCGGCTCAAAATTAGGCACGACGGTTTTATCGTCTCGCGCCCGCAACGACATCACGCCGTTTTCCGCCGTTAAGCGATTTTCGGCAATATATTTCAGCTCTTTAATCACATCAGAGGTGCGCTGAATGTAACGTTGGGCCTGATCGGAGCTGAGATTAAGCTCCTGATGGATTTCAGACTCTCGCTGGTGCAGCGCATTCACAATGTAGAACACGGAGGCAAACGCAATCAGACACCAGATAACGAGCGCCAGCGCTCTGAACAGGTAGCGTGAGACTTTTAGGGTTGAATGAACGGAAGCAAGGTATTTCAAAGGGGCGAAGCTCCGCCTCAGGGCATTAATAGAGTGTGGTTAAGGTAGCGGTAAATGTCTTTTGTCGCAATGCCATTAAAAAAAGGGCCGGAGTTCTCCGGCCCTTCTTATTACGTTTTAATTACTCTTCAGCGTCATCCGCTGCATCGTCATCGCTTTCCGCTTCAGGCGCGATATCCTCGTCACCTTCAGCTGCACTTCCGTCGATGGAGTCGAGCTCTTCATCATCAACCGGTTCAGCAACGCGTTGCAGACCCACAACGTTTTCGTCTTCCGCAGTACGGATAAGGATAACGCCCTGGGTATTACGCCCTACCACGCTGATTTCCGACACGCGAGTACGTACCAGCGTACCTGCATCAGTGATCATCATGATCTGGTCGGTATCTTCAACCTGTACTGCGCCAACAACGGAGCCATTACGCTCGGTGACTTTGATGGAGATAACGCCCTGCGTGCCACGAGACTTGGTTGGGTATTCGCTTTCCGCTGTACGCTTACCGTAACCGTTCTGCGTGACGGTCAGGATTGCCCCTTCACCGCGTGGAACGATCAGGGAAACAACGGAGTCTTCACCTGCCAGTTTGATCCCGCGAACACCGGTCGCCGTACGACCCATCGCGCGAACTGCGTTCTCTTTAAAACGCACCACTTTACCGGCAGCAGAGAACAGCATAACTTCGTCATTACCGGACGTCAGATCAACGCCAATCAGTTCGTCGCCTTCGTTCAGGTTGACGGCGATAATACCGGCAGAACGCGGACGGCTGAATTCGGTCAATGCCGTTTTCTTCACGGTACCGCTGGCGGTTGCCATGAAGACGTTGACGCCCTCTTCGTACTCGCGTACCGGCAGAATTGCGGTGATACGTTCGTTCGCTTCCAGCGGGAGCAGGTTAACGATTGGACGTCCACGCGCACCACGGCTCGCTTCCGGCAGTTGATAAACCTTCATCCAGTACAGACGACCACGGCTGGAGAAGCAGAGGATCGTGTCATGGGTGTTGGCCACCAGCAGGCGGTCGATAAAGTCTTCTTCTTTAATGCGTGCTGCAGATTTGCCTTTACCGCCACGACGCTGCGCTTCGTAATCGGTTAACGGCTGATATTTCACGTAGCCCTGATGAGACAAGGTCACGACAACATCTTCCTGGTTAATCAGATCTTCGATGTTGATGTCAGCGCTGTTCGCGGTAATTTCGGTCCGACGCGCGTCGCCGAACTGTTCACGAATCAGCTCCATCTCTTCACGGATAACTTCCATCAGACGATCTGCGCTGCCCAGAATGTGCAGCAGTTCAGCGATCTGTTCCAGCAGCTCTTTGTATTCGTCGAGCAGTTTTTCGTGCTCAAGGCCGGTCAGTTTCTGCAAACGCAGATCCAGAATAGCCTGAGCCTGCTGTTCAGTCAGGTAGTACTGACCGTCACGCACGCCAAATTCCGGCTCCAGCCACTCAGGGCGCGCGGCGTCATCACCAGCACGTTCCAGCATGGCGGAAACGTTGCCCAGTTCCCACGAACGCGCAACCAGCGCGGCTTTCGCTTCTGCCGGGGTCGGCGCACGGCGGATCAGTTCGATGATCGGATCGATGTTCGCCAGCGCAATCGCCAGCGCTTCAAGGATGTGCGCACGGTCGCGGGCTTTACGCAGTTCAAAGATAGTACGACGAGTTACGACTTCACGGCGGTGACGTACGAACGCGGCAATAATATCTTTCAGGTTCATGATCTTCGGCTGGCCATGGTGCAATGCAACCATGTTGATACCGAAGGAAACCTGCAATTGGGTCTGGGAGTAAAGGTTGTTCAGAACCACTTCCCCGACCGCATCGCGTTTCACTTCAATCACGATGCGCATACCGTCTTTGTCAGACTCGTCACGCAGCGCGCTGATGCCTTCTACGCGTTTGTCTTTTACCAGTTCGGCGATTTTCTCAATCAGGCGCGCTTTGTTTACCTGATACGGAATTTCGTGGACGATGATGGTTTCACGACCCGTTTTGGCATCCGCTTCGACTTCCGCGCGTGCGCGAATGTACACTTTGCCACGGCCGGTACGGTAGGCTTCTTCGATACCACGACGACCGTTGATGATCGCTGCAGTCGGGAAGTCCGGACCCGGAATATGTTCCATCAGCCCTTCAATGCTGATGTCTTCATCGTCAATATATGCCAGACAGCCGTTGATCACTTCAGTCAGGTTGTGCGGCGGAATGTTGGTCGCCATACCTACCGCGATACCGGACGAACCGTTCACCAGCAGGTTAGGAATTTTGGTCGGCATGACGTCAGGAATTTGTTCGGTGCCGTCGTAGTTATCGACGAAATCAACCGTTTCTTTTTCCAGGTCAGCCATCAGCTCATGGGCGATTTTCGACATACGGATTTCCGTATAACGCATCGCCGCTGCGGAGTCGCCATCGACAGAACCAAAGTTACCCTGACCATCTACCAGCATGTAACGCAAGGAGAATGGCTGCGCCATACGAACAATGGTGTCGTAAACGGCGATACCACCATGAGGGTGGTATTTACCGATTACGTCACCAACGACACGGGCAGATTTTTTATAGGCTTTATTCCAGTCGTTGCCCAATACGTTCATGGCGTAAAGTACGCGACGGTGAACCGGCTTCAGGCCATCTCGGACGTCTGGCAGCGCACGGCCAACAATGACCGACATCGCATAATCCAGATAGGAGCTCTTCAGCTCTTCCTCAATGTTGACCGGTGTAATTTCTCTCGCAAGGTCGCTCATCTAACCGCTATCCCTCTACTGTATCCCGGATTCAAAGGTCGCAAATTATAACACATACGTGAAGATTCAGGTAAATGGATTCCCCCTGACAGAGGCTTTATTCATCCCGTCAGGCTGATATACTCATTTGCATCGCAAATTTAGGAGTAGAAGCCCCAATGAATGCCGAAAAACCCCCGGTTACTCACAACGTTGACCATGAAGAAATTGCCAAGTTTGAAGCAGTCGCGTCACGCTGGTGGGATCTTGAGGGTGAATTTAAGCCACTGCACCGTATTAACCCGCTGCGTCTGGGCTACATTACTGAACGCTCAGGCGGCCTGTTTGGTAAAAAGGTTCTCGACGTCGGCTGCGGCGGCGGCATTCTGGCGGAAAGCATGGCGCGCGAAGGCGCAACCGTCACCGGGCTGGACATGGGCTTTGAACCGTTACAGGTCGCAAAACTGCATGCGCTGGAGAGCGGCATCCAGGTGGAGTACGTACAAGAAACTGTCGAAGAACATGCGGATAAGCATGCGCATCAGTATGACGTTGTGACCTGCATGGAAATGCTGGAGCACGTACCAGATCCGCAGTCGGTGGTCAGGGCCTGCGCCAGGCTGGTTAAACCGGGCGGCGAAGTCTTTTTTTCCACGCTTAACCGCAACGGCAAATCCTGGCTGATGGCGGTGGTCGGAGCGGAATATATTCTGCGGATGGTGCCGAAAGGCACGCATGATGTGAAAAAATTCATTAAGCCCGCTGAACTGTTAGAGTGGGTTGACCAGACCGTGCTGAAAGAGCGTCATATGACCGGCCTGCACTACAACCCCATCACTAACACCTTCAAACTCGGTCCGGGCGTTGATGTGAACTATATGGTGCATACCACCGCCAAAAGCGAATAAACCAGCGCTCATGGCCTTATGACGCTGGATTGTAGGCCGGATAAAGCGCGCCAGCGCCGCCATCCGGCACGACTCCGGGCTTTAACGCCTGATGGCGCTTCGCTTATCAGGCCTACGTTATTACGCATCGCCTACCAATCCTGAGTAGTACCGGTACAGCAATTTTTGCGCCAGATCATAAGAACTTTCCTTACCTTAGATGAAGAAATCAGCACTCGATCAAAATTTCTATTTTTTTTCTCAATTATTGACATCCCCGCCAGGCCTTATAAGACGCGCACTTAGCGATTCTCACCCTTTTGCAACCTCAATTTAACCTCAAAATCAACTCTTGTGCTGAAAAGAATCCCTACTAGAATACTCACCATATAGCGTCTATTTTATCAAACAACCCCTACATATAGTATTTATCCACAGACTTAGTCACAACATGACTCTGTGGATAATATGGGGGATATTTTTTCTTTCACGGACAGGTAAAAAACCACATGAATCAGAGTCTGCTGGTGACAAAGCGTGATGGTAGTACAGAGCGCATCAATCTCGACAAAATCCACCGAGTTCTGGATTGGGCGGCAGAAGGACTGAATAACGTATCGATCTCTCAGGTCGAGCTGCGCTCCCACATTCAGTTTTATGACGGTATCAAGACCTCCGATATCCATGAAACAATCATCAAAGCTGCCGCCGACCTGATCTCCCGCGAAGCGCCGGATTATCAGTATCTGGCCGCCCGTCTGGCGATTTTCCATCTGCGCAAAAAAGCCTACGGCGAGTTTGAACCACCAAAACTTTTTGACCATGTCGTGAAAATGGTTGAAATGGGCAAATACGACAATCATCTGCTGGAAGACTACACGGAAGAAGAGTTCAAGCAGATGGACTCGTTCATCGTACACGATCGTGATATGACCTTCTCCTACGCTGCGGTGAAGCAGTTAGAAGGCAAATATCTGGTGCAAAACCGTGTTACCGGTGAAATCTATGAAAGCGCACAGTTCCTCTACATTCTGGTAGCAGCCTGCCTGTTTTCTAACTATCCGCGTGAAACACGTCTGCAATATGTAAAACGTTTCTACGACGCCGTTTCTACGTTCAAAATCTCGCTGCCGACGCCGATTATGTCCGGCGTGCGTACCCCAACGCGTCAGTTCAGTTCCTGCGTTCTGATCGAGTGCGGCGACAGCCTTGACTCCATCAACGCAACCTCCAGCGCGATTGTGAAATACGTTTCTCAGCGTGCCGGTATCGGCATTAACGCCGGTCGCATCCGTGCGCTGGGTAGCCCGATTCGCGGCGGTGAAGCGTTCCACACCGGCTGTATTCCGTTCTACAAGCATTTCCAGACTGCGGTGAAATCCTGCTCTCAGGGTGGCGTACGCGGCGGTGCAGCCACGCTGTTCTACCCAATGTGGCACCTGGAAGTTGAAAGCCTGCTGGTCCTGAAAAACAACCGTGGCGTCGAAGGCAACCGCGTTCGTCACATGGACTACGGCGTACAGATCAACAAACTGATGTACACCCGTTTGCTGAAAGGCGGCGACATCACCCTGTTTAGCCCGTCCGACGTCCCGGGTCTGTATGACGCGTTCTTCGCCGATCAGGATGAGTTCGAACGTCTGTACACCCAATATGAAAACGACGACAGCATCCGCAAACAGCGCGTGAAAGCGGTTGAGCTGTTCTCACTGATGATGCAGGAACGTGCCTCTACCGGTCGTATCTATATTCAGAACGTTGACCACTGCAACACCCATAGCCCGTTTGATCCGGTTGTCGCGCCGGTACGCCAGTCCAACCTGTGCCTGGAAATCGCCCTGCCGACCAAACCGCTGACCGACGTTAACGATGAAAACGGCGAAATTGCGCTGTGTACGCTGTCCGCATTTAACCTGGGCGCTATCGAAAGTCTGGACGAACTGGAAGAGCTGGCCGTACTGGCGGTACGTGCGTTGGATGCGCTGCTCGATTACCAGGATTATCCGATTCCGGCCGCCAAACGCGGTGCGATGGGGCGTCGTACGCTGGGTATTGGCGTTATCAACTATGCCTACTGGCTGGCGAAAAACGGTAAACGCTACTCTGACGGCAGCGCCAATAACCTGACTCACAAAACCTTTGAAGCGATTCAGTATTACCTGCTGAAAGCGTCTAACGAGCTGGCGAAAGAGCAAGGCGCATGCCCGTGGTTTAACGAAACCACCTATGCGAAAGGCATTCTGCCGATCGATACCTATAAAAAAGACCTGGATGCTATCGTCAGCGAATCCCTGCATTACAACTGGGAAAGCCTGCGCGAATCAATTAAAACTCACGGTCTGCGTAACTCCACGCTCTCCGCTCTGATGCCGTCCGAGACCTCTTCGCAGATCTCCAACGCCACCAACGGTATTGAACCACCACGCGGTTACGTGAGCATCAAAGCATCGAAAGATGGAATTCTGCGTCAGGTCGTGCCGGACTACGAACACCTGCACGACGCATACGAACTGCTGTGGGAAATGCCGAACAACGACGGCTATCTGCAGCTGGTAGGTATCATGCAGAAATTTATCGATCAGTCGATTTCTGCCAACACCAACTACGATCCGTCGCGCTTCCCGTCCGGAAAAGTACCGATGCAGCAGTTGCTGAAAGACCTGCTCACCGCCTACAAATTTGGTGTCAAAACGCTGTATTATCAGAACACCCGTGACGGTGCGGAAGACTCTCAGGACGATCTGGTACCGTCCATTCAGGACGATGGCTGCGAAAGCGGCGCATGTAAGATTTAATCTTTTGCCGGGTGGCGTAGCGCTTACCCGGCCTACAAATTAATTCGCGGTATTGTAGGCCGGATAAGCAAAGCGCATCCGGCAGTACATTCCAGACAGGATTCACATCAATGGCATACACCACTTTTTCACAGACGAAAAATGATCAGCTTCTGGAACCGATGTTCTTCGGCCAGCCGGTGAACGTCGCCCGCTACGATCAGCAAAAATATGACATCTTTGAAAAACTGATCGAAAAGCAGCTCTCTTTCTTCTGGCGTCCGGAAGAGGTCGATGTTTCTCGCGATCGTATCGATTTCCAGGCATTGCCGGAACATGAAAAACATATCTTCATCAGCAACCTGAAGTATCAGACGCTGCTGGACTCCATTCAGGGACGTAGTCCAAACGTCGCGCTGCTGCCGTTAATCTCGATCCCTGAACTGGAAACCTGGGTGGAAACGTGGGCGTTTTCTGAAACTATCCATTCCCGCTCCTACACTCATATTATTCGCAATATCGTTAACGATCCGGCGGTGGTGTTTGACGATATCGTCACTAATGAGCAAATCCAGAAACGCGCAGAAGGTATTTCCAGCTACTACGACGAACTGATCGAGATGACCAGCTACTGGCATTTGCTCGGTGAAGGTACGCATACCGTTAATGGCAAAACGGTTGTCGTAAACCTGCGTGAGCTGAAGAAGAAGCTGTATCTGTGCCTGATGAGCGTCAACGCGCTGGAAGCGATCCGCTTTTATGTCAGCTTCGCCTGCTCCTTCGCATTCGCCGAACGTGAACTGATGGAAGGCAACGCGAAAATTATTCGTCTGATCGCCCGCGACGAAGCCCTGCATCTGACCGGTACTCAGCATATGCTGAACCTTCTGCGCAGCGGTGTAGACGATCCGGAGATGGCGGAAATTGCCGAAGAGTGCAAACAAGAATGCTACGACCTGTTCGTACAGGCCGCGCTGCAGGAAAAAGAGTGGGCGGACTATCTGTTCCGTGATGGCTCAATGATTGGCCTGAACAAAGACATTCTGTGCCAGTACGTTGAGTACATCACCAACATCCGTATGCAGGCTGTCGGACTCGATCTGCCTTTCCAAACCCGCTCTAACCCGATCCCTTGGATCAATACCTGGCTGGTGTCTGACAACGTCCAGGTCGCACCGCAGGAAGTGGAAGTCAGCTCTTACCTGGTCGGCCAGATCGATTCGGAAGTTGATACCGACGACCTGAGTAACTTCCAGCTCTGATGGGCCGCGTGACTTTGCGCATCTCTGGCACACAACTGCTGTGCCAGGATGAACATCCTTCCCTACTTGCCGCACTCGAGTCGCACGATGTTGAAGTCGAATATCAGTGTCGTGAAGGCTACTGCGGCTCCTGTCGTACCCGCCTGGTGGCGGGACAGGTTGACTGGATTGCCGAACCTCTGGCCTTCATTCAACCGGGTGAAATATTGCCCTGCTGTTGCCGGGCAAAAGGCGATATTGAAATAGAGCTGTAACGCAAGGCGGGATAAAAATTGTTACTGGCAAAAGAGCCGCCGATGAACGGCAGCCCTTTATTTCTCCTGTTGGCATGTAGGAAAACGTTAACAGCAGACGGCCTTATCTAGCAGTTAATCACGTTTCGTCCAAT
The DNA here is from genome assembly GCF_030334285.1 of Citrobacter sp. Cf087. Lineage (NCBI taxonomy): Bacteria > Pseudomonadati > Pseudomonadota > Gammaproteobacteria > Enterobacterales > Enterobacteriaceae > Citrobacter > Citrobacter sp. Cf087. The sequence goes on along the minus strand of NZ_JAOWED010000031.1, from coordinate 337,151 downwards.
AAGGCCTGTGACCGGAGGTGCATCACAGGCCTTATGCCATTACTCTTTATTCAGGAATTTCACTGCTTTGTCGGGGAAGTCGGTGAACAGCCCGTCAACACCCGCTTTGTTATAAAGAATGTCATACAGCTGGTTTACGTCAGTGGTGTAATCCGGCAGTTGATCGGCGCGAACGGTATACGGATGCACCACCATCTTATTCTGATGTGCGTCCTGTACCATGCCAGTTAACGAGATATTGCCCTTCTTCGACTTCTCATCAATCAGCATGTGGTAGTCCGGCCCAATGCCGTCCGCATACTGCGCAACCTGCTTCATGGCACCCGGTTTAAACATCCAGTCGTAGTTGTAATTAACCCAACTGCCGTCTGGCTTTTTCTCCTGAGTTTCATTCCAGTCTGTATATGCAATCAACTGTACCAGATTGAGATCCATCCCCATCTTCGGTTCCAGTTCATTCTTAATGCGCTTTAACTCTGCGACATCAAAACACTGCAGATAGACCTTATCGTTCTTGTCGGTGTACCCGTACTTTTTCAGTACTTCCAGCGTTTTAGCCGCAATGTCCTTCCCTTCCTGATGATGGAACCACGGCGCTTTCATTTCCGGGTAGATGCCGATGTTTTTACCGGTTGAATGATTTAATCCCTGAACGAACTCAATCTCTTCTTCGAAAGTGTGCACACGGAAATCAGATTTACCCATCGGGAAACGCCCTGGGTAGGTCTGGACCTTTTTGCCATTTTCGATATCAAAGCCTTCAGTAAACTTCAGCGACTTGATCTCATCCAGCGTAAAGTCGATAGCGTAGTAACGCCCATCTTTACGCGCGCGATCCGGGAAACGTTCGGCAACATCGGTGACGCGGTCAAGATAGTGGTCATGCAGGACGACCAGATGGTCGTCCTTAGTCATCACCAAATCCTGTTCCAGGTAATCCGCTCCCTGAGCATAGGCCATCGCTTTCGCAGGTAACGTATGCTCCGGTAGATAACCGCTGGCGCCACGGTGCGCAATCACGACTTTATCTGCGGCAACCGCCGCGCTGCTCACAACCATACCTGCCAGCATCAGCGCCACGCTGAGACTTTTCAATGTGGTTTTCATCTATTAGCCCCCGTTACGCTTGAGCTGGATCTCTTCGTGATGGCGTTTTTCGCCAATCATGACGACTACCAGCAGAATAACCGCCAGCACACTACCGCCAATCATCACCATAAAGCCGCCGTCCCAACCGAAGAAGTCAACGGTGTAGCCGACAATGGCGCTCGCAGCCACAGAACCGCCGAGATAACCGAACAGACCAGTAAAGCCAGCCGCCGTACCTGCCGCTTTTTTCGGTGCCAGTTCCAGCGCATGCAGACCAATCAACATGACCGGGCCGTAGATCAGGAAGCCGATGATAATCATGCAAGCCATATCTACGTTCGGGTTGCCTGCCGGGTTCATCCAGTAAACGATGGTCGCAATCGTCACCAGCGTCATAAAGAACACGCCGGTCGCGCCACGGTTTCCACGGAAGACTTTATCCGACATCCAGCCACACAGCAGCGTGCCCGGAATACCCGCATATTCATACAGGAAGTAGGCCCAGGATGATTTATCCAGTGCAAAATGCTTCACTTCTTTCAGGTAAGTCGGCGACCAGTCCAGGATGCCGTAGCGCAGCAGATAAACAAACACGTTAGCGATAGCGATGTACCACAACAGTTTGTTCGGCAGTACGTACTGCATGAAGATCTGCTTCGCAGTAAGCTCTTCTTCCGCTTTCTCGTTGTAATCGTCCGGATAATCGTTCTTGTACTCTTCGATTGGCGGCAGACCACAGGACTGCGGCGTATCACGCATCAAAGCAAAAGCAAACAGCGCGACAACGATCGCACCGAAAGCAGGCATGTACAGCGCCGCTTTCCAGTCATTGAACCAGGCCATACCCAGCAGGAACAACAGAGGAGGCAGACCGCCACCCACGTTATGCGCACAGTTCCAAACGGAAACGATGCCGCCACGCTCTTTCTGCGACCACCAGTGCACCATGGTACGACCACACGGCGGCCATCCCATCCCCTGGAACCATCCGCAGAGGAACAGCAGCACAAACATAATCGCAATGCTCGATGTCGCCCACGGTACAAAGCCCATAAACAACATCACTGCCGCAGCCAGTATCAGACCCGCAGGCAGGAAAACGCGCGGATTCGAGCGATCCGAAACGGACCCCATGATGAATTTCGAAAATCCGTAAGCAATGGAGATACCGGACAACGCAAAACCCAGATCGCCACGCGAGAATCCCTGCTCAACCAGATACGGCATCGCAAGGGCAAAGTTCTTACGTACCAGATAGTACGCGGCATAACCAAAGAAAATCCCCAGAAAAATCTGCCAACGTAATCGACGATATGTCGGGTCGATCTCCGCTGCAGGCAAACGCGCCGTGTGTGACGCTGGTTTAAAAATGCTCAACATAGTGTAGCCTCCGTGGCCGTCTTTCATTCGAAGTAAACACTGCAGTTCGTCATTACTACCCTACCGCTCCCAGTGTGGCCGCGATGTTAAGGAAAGATACATAACAAAAATGTGAAACGCAGCACATATTGTTACAGATTTATGACAAATGTTCATAAAGGCGCACGAAATCACGTTTCATTTTCGAATAATGAGCGATTATGCGCGAAATCAAACAATCCATGTTTTTTATGTGGCTAAATGATAAAAAACGAACTGTGAGGAAAAACAATGAAAACTCGCGACTCGCAAACAAGTGACGTGATTATCATTGGTGGAGGAGCAACAGGTGCAGGGATCGCACGCGATTGTGCGCTGCGCGGGTTGCGCGTCATCTTAGTGGAACGCCACGATATCGCCACAGGTGCGACCGGGCGCAACCACGGCCTGCTGCACAGCGGTGCACGCTACGCCGTCACCGATGCTGAATCTGCCCGTGAGTGCATCAGCGAAAACCAAATTCTGAAACGTATCGCCCGCCATTGCGTTGAGCCAACGGACGGTCTGTTTATTACCCTGCCGGAGGATGAGCTCTCCTTTCAGGCGACCTTTATTCGCGCCTGTGAAGAGGCAGGGATTCGCGCAGAAGCGATTGACCCTCAGCAGGCACGTATTATCGAACCTTCCGTGAATCCACAGCTGATTGGTGCGGTAAAAGTGCCGGACGGCACGGTTGATCCTTTCCGCTTAACCGCCGCCAACATGCTGGATGCGCGTGAGCATGGCGCGGTTATCTTAACGGCGCATGAAGTCACGGGACTTATCCGTGAAGGGGCAACGGTTTGCGGCGTTAACGTGCGCAATCATCTGACGGGCGAAATGCAGTCCCTGCATGCACCAGTTGTCGTCAACGCCGCCGGGATCTGGGGTCAACGCATTGCGGAATATGCCGATCTGAGCATCCGTATGTTCCCGGCCAAAGGTTCGTTGCTGATTATGGATCATCGCATTAACCAGCATGTCATCAACCGCTGCCGTAAACCGTCTGACGCCGATATTCTGGTGCCAGGCGATACCATCTCATTGATCGGTACCACCTCGCAGCACATTGATTACGATGATATCGACAGCAACCGCGTCACCGCAGAAGAAGTTGACATTCTGCTGCGTGAGGGCGAGAAGCTGGCGCCGATTATGGCGAAAACGCGCATTTTACGCGCCTACTCCGGCGTACGTCCGCTGGTGGCCAGCGACGACGATCCCACCGGGCGTAACGTCAGCCGTGGGATTGTACTGTTCGATCACGCCCAGCGTGACGGACTGGAAGGGTTTATCACCATTACCGGCGGCAAACTGATGACCTACCGCCTGATGGCGGAGTGGGCCACCGATGCCGTTTGCCGTAAGCTGGGCAATACCCAGCCTTGCACAACCGCAGACACCGCGTTGCCTGGCTCACAGGAATCTACCGAGCATACGCTTAAACGCGTGATCTCATTGCCCGCGCCACTGCGCGGCTCGGCAGTCTACCGTCACGGCGATCGTACCCCAGCGTGGCTGAGCGAAGGCCGTCAACATCGCAGCCTGGTCTGTGAATGCGAAGCGGTCACCGCAGGCGAAGTGCAATACGCCGTCGAGAATTTAACCGTCAACAGTCTGCTCGATTTACGTCGCCGTACCCGCGTCGGAATGGGGACCTGCCAGGGCGAATTGTGTGCCTGTCGCGCCGCAGGTTTGCTGCAACGTTTTAATGTCACTACCGCAGCACAATCCATTACTCAGCTTTCCGACTTCCTCAACGAACGCTGGAAAGGTGTGCAGCCTATCGCCTGGGGAGATGCACTGCGCGAAAGCGAATTCACTCGCTGGGTTTATCAAGGGTTGTGTGGTCTGGAGAAGGAGCACCAGGATGAAATTTGATACCGTCATTATCGGCGGCGGCCTCGCTGGACTGCTATGTGGCCTGCAACTGCAAAAAAGCGGACTGCGCTGCACGATTGTTACCCGCGGCCAAAGCGCCCTGCATTTTTCCTCCGGCTCACTGGATTTGCTCAGCAGCTTACCCGATGGTCAACCGGTGACGGATATAGAAGCGGGTTTGAATGCACTGCACACTCAGGCACCCGCACATCCGTATAGCACCATCGGAACGCAGAACGTTCTGGAACTGGCCCAGCAGGCGCAAAATTTACTGGAAGAATGCGGAACGCATTTGCAAGGCAACGTGCATCAGGCACATCAACGTGTTACCCCGCTGGGCACCCTGCGCTCAACCTGGTTAAGCTCCCCGGAAGTGCCGGTCTGGCCGCTGTCCGCGCAGCGTATATGCGTTGTAGGGATTAGCGGGTTACTGGATTTTCAGGCGCATCTCGCCGCGGCGTCATTACGCCAACGTAATCTCAGCGTCGAGACGGCAGAAATCGAACTGCCGGAACTGGATGTCCTGCGTGATAACCCAACCGAGTTTCGCGCCGTTAATATTGCGCGCCTGCTGGATAACGAAGATAAATGGTCGCTGCTCTATGACGCATTGCTGCCAATGGCAAAAACCTGCGACATGATAATCATGCCGGCCTGCTTTGGTCTGGCAGATGAGCGGCTCTGGCAGTGGCTTAACGAGCGCCTCCCCTGCTCGCTGACACTGTTACCGACCCTACCTCCTTCGGTACTGGGCATGCGTTTACACAACAAATTGCAGCGCCAGTTTGTGCGCCAGGGTGGTGTGTGGATGCCGGGTGATGAAGTGAAGAAAATCACCTGTCAGGACGGCGTGGTCAGCGAAATCTGGACCCGAAATCATGCCGATATCCCGTTGCGGCCACGTTTCGCCGTGCTCGCCAGCGGCAGTTTTTTCAGCAGCGGGCTGGTCGCCACGCGTGAGGCAATCCACGAACCAATCCTGGGACTGGATGTACAGCAAACAGCTACCCGCGCCGAGTGGTATCAGCGTGATGTTTTCGATCCACAACCGTGGCAACTGTTTGGCGTCACAACCGATGCCACATTGCGCCCATCACTGGCGGGAAAAACGATAGAGAACATGTACGCCATCGGTTCCGTCCTCGGCGGATTCGACCCTATCGCCCAGGGTTGCGGAGGCGGCGTGTGCGCAGTCAGCGCCTTACATGCCGCACATCATATTGCGAAACGTGCAGGAGGACAGCAATGAGCGACACACGTTTTGAAAGTTGTATCAAATGTACGGTGTGCACCACCGCCTGCCCGGTAAGCCGCGTCAACCCTAGCTACCCGGGCCCTAAGCAGGCCGGCCCGGACGGTGAACGTCTGCGCCTGAAAGATGGCGCGCTATATGACGATGCGCTGAAATACTGCATCAACTGTAAGCGCTGCGAAGTGGCCTGCCCGTCAGACGTGAAAATCGGCGATATCATCCAGCGCGCGCGCGCCAAATACGACACGACGCGCCCATCGCTGCGTAACTTCGTCTTAAGCCATACCGATTTAATGGGTAGCGTTTCCACCCCCTTCGCCCCAATAGTGAATACCGCCACCTCACTAAAACCGGTACGTCAGTTGCTGGATTACGCGCTAAAAATCGATCATCGCCGTACGCTGCCGAAGTACTCCTTTGGCACCTTCCGCCGCTGGTATCGCAGCATTGCCGCACAGCAGGCGCAGTATCAGGATCAGGTCGCCTTTTTCCACGGCTGTTTTGTGAATTACAACCATCCCCAGCTTGGCAAAGACCTGATCAAGGTGTTGAATGCGATGGGAACCGGCGTGCAACTGCTGAGTAAAGAGAAATGCTGTGGCGTACCGCTGATTGCTAACGGATTTACAGATAAAGCGCGTAAGCAGGCGGTCAGCAACGTGGCCTCACTCCGGGAAGCGATTGATGGCAAAGGCATTCCGGTGATCGCCACCTCATCAACCTGTACCTTTGCGCTACGTGATGAATATCCAGAAGTGCTGGATGTCGACAACTCAGGCCTGCGAGAACACATTGAACTGGCAACCCGCTGGCTGTGGCGCAAGCTGGATGAAGGTAAAACGCTGCCGCTGAAAACGCTGCCGCTGAAGGTGGTCTATCACACGCCATGCCATATGGAGAAAATGGGCTGGACGCTCTACACGCTGGAGCTACTGCGACAAATTCCGGGGCTGGAGCTGACAGTGCTGGACTCTCAGTGTTGTGGGATTGCCGGGACTTACGGCTTTAAAAAGGAAAACTATCCGACTTCACAGTCTATTGGCGCACCGTTATTCCGCCAAATTGAAGAAAGCGGCGCTGATATCGTCGTCACCGACTGCGAAACCTGTAAATGGCAGATTGAGATGTCTACCAGTAAGCGTTGCGAACATCCCATCACCCTGCTTGCCAAAGCGTTGGGTTAAACCTGTTGCCCGGTGGTATTTGCTACCGGGCATTTTTTGCGTAGCCCGTTCCGCTTGATTGAATACGTTGCAGTCGGACATATTTATCTCTGATTCATCCACGCAAAGACCCCATTTCCCGCATGCAGCGCATATTAAAAGTGGATACCGTCACGCCATCTTCTCTTTCTGGTGACGGACTACCATGGCTAAATCCACTACATCTACACCGCATGATGCGGTTTTTAAAAAGATCATTTCTTATCCTGAGATGGCCCGGGATTTTATGGAGATTCACCTCCCCGCGACATTACGTGAGATATGCAATTTGCAAACGCTGAAGCTGGAGTCCACCAGTTTTATCGAACAGGATCTCCGCGCGTACTACTCCGACGTATTGTGGTCGCTAAAAACCCACGAAGGTGACGGCTATATCTATTGTGTCATCGAACATCAGAGTACAGCCGTGCAGCACATGGCATTCCGCCTGATGCGCTATGCCACCGCTGCGATGCAGCATCATCTTGATGCCGGGAATAAAACGCTGCCGCTGGTGATCCCAATGTTGTTTTATCACGGTCAACAAAGCCCCTATCCCTGGTCACTCAACTGGCTGGATGAATTTGACAATCCACAGCTGGCACGACAGCTTTATTCAGAAGCCTTTCCGCTGGTCGATATTACCGTGATACCTGACGATGAAATCGTGCAACATCGGCGTGTTGCGCTGCTTGAGTTGATGCAAAAACATATCCGCGATCGTGATTTGATGGGATTAGTGGACCGACTGGTCTCGTTATTAGTTACAAGCACCGCTAATGACAGCCAGCTACAAACGCTATTAAATTACCTGCTACGGTACGGCGACGTTTCTCACGTCAACGAATTTATCCATAAAGTTGCCGAACGTTCCCCTCATAACAAGAAGAGGCTGATGACAATCGCAGAGAGGCTCAGACAAGAAGGTCACCACGATGGGCTGCAACAAGGGTTACAACAAGGATTAGAACAAGGAGTACAAAAAGGTACGCAAGAAGAAGCAACACGGATCGCTCGCATGATGCTGGAACATGGTATTGATCGTGAAATCGTACTGGGCATTACCGGTTTTTCTGCTGACGACGGGGCGGCTAGCAACCATTAGCACAGATCTCAGGCCCGATAGCCTTATACCATCGGGCCTGATATTAGTAACTGCTTTTTAACGTTTGTGCTGATTTCTCCGGCTTAAACATTGCCAACCGGCGATCCAGCGCTTCGGTATAAAGCATGGTATCGACGCCTACAGCGACAAAATTCGCGCCCCACTGCAAACATTTTTGCGCCATTGCCGGATCGACCTCGAGGAAACCGGCGGCTTTTCCGGCTGCGCGGATACGGCGAATGCTTTGCTCGATGATCTCTTGTACTTCCGGGTGTCCGGTGTTATCCGGATAGCCCAGTGATGCAGAAAGATCCGCCGGGCCGATAAAGACACCGTCAATACCTTCAACGTCCAGAATCGCATCCAGATTATCCAGTGCGGCTTTACTCTCGACCTGCACAAGCAGGCACAGTGATTCATTGGCCCGTTCCATATAATTGTCGATACGTCCCCAGCGCGCCGCCCGCGCCACGCTGGCACCAACGCCACGCTCCCCGAGTGGTGGATAACGAGTCGCAGAAACCACCTGACGCGCCTGCTCCGCACTGTCGACCATAGGAATCAGCAACGTCTGCGCACCAATATCCAACACTTGCTTGATCAACGCTTTACTGCCCTCAACGGGACGGACTACCGGCTGACTGGCATAAGGCGCAATCGCCTGGAGCTGGTGGTAGAGATCCTGCACCGTATTCGGCGCATGTTCACCATCAATCAACAGCCAGTCGTAGCCCGACGTCGCGGCAATCTCTGCCATGTAGGAGGTGGTCGAACTGAGCCACAGGCCAACCTGGACTTCCCCTTTCCGCAATCCTTCTTTGAAGGGGTTTGATAACAATGCGTTCATAACGATCCTTACAATTAATAATGCACAGCGCCTGCTTGTGAAACCGAACGGTTCACACTCAGCGTAAAGATGATAAGCGAGCCAATCATCGCGACGCCCGCCAGGACCAGCAGACCTGCCGCATCGCTGGCAAACAACGTTTCTGCTTTGACGCGCAGAATGGGGGCAATAAAGCCGCCTACGGCACCAAACAGGTTGACGAAGCCGATCCCCGCCGCCAGAGCAGTCCCGGAAAGAAGCTGCGTTGGCATCGTCCAGAACACCGGCTGTACGGCGATGAAACCAACCGCAGCGACGCAAAGCGCCACGATCGCCAGTACCGGTGAAACCAGCCCGGACAAGCCAATGCCAATCCCGGCCGCCAGCAGTGTCAGCGCAGCAACGTTACGTCGATCGCCAGTGCGATCGGAATAACGCGGAATAAGCCAGGTGCCAAACAACGCCGCTACCCACGGTATCGCCGTCACGACTGAAGCCGTAAAGCCGACCTTTGTTCCCAACAATGCGGCAACCTGAGTGGGCAGGAAGAAGATCAAACCATACACCGCGACCTGAATCGTCAGATAGATGATCGCCAGTTGCCAGACGCGGCCATTACGCAACGCGTCCGACAGGCGCGAAGTGACCTTTTTCTCCTCTTCACTCGCCAGTTGGCTAATGAGTGCAGCCTTTTCCTCGGCGCTAAGGAAACGCGCTTGCTGTGGCGTGTCGTCAAGCCAGAAGAAGGTAAAAACGCCTGCACCTACAGCCAGTAAACCTTCGATAACGAACATCCAGAACCACCCCGGATGTCCCATAAAACCGTGCATCTCCAACAGTGCACCTGAAAGCGGCGATCCCAAGGTTAATGCCAGCGGCGCACCCATGTAGAATAGCCCCATGATGCTGGCGCGATTACGCTACGTCAGGTATATCATACCGGGGAAGAAGCCTGCTTCTGCCGCACCCAGCAGAGTACGGATGACCAGAAACTTTGCTTCTGTGTCCGCCCATGCCATCGCCGCGGAGAGAAATCCCCACAGTAACGTGGTGGTGCCAATCCAGGCTCTGGCGCCAAATTTACGCATCAACAGGTTGGCAGGAACGCCCAGAAAGGCGTAAACCACAAAGAAAATCCCCGCCCCCAACGCATAAGCCTCATTGCTCAGGCCGGTATCAATCTGATAGGTCTCTTTGGCAAAACCGATGTTCGAGCGGTCAAGAAACGCCAGCACATACAGCGCCAGCATAAAGGGAATCAAACGGGCGCGGTTTTTCTTCACCACACCGTCAAGTAACGTGGTACTCATCGCAAGATCCTCAAAGAAATGAGGGCGTTGCCGTGGCAATGGCAACGCACAGGTCATTAGTGGCTATAAGGGCGCTTCAGATTGCAGTCGCGGTTAAGTTCGACGCCAAATCCCGGTTTGTCGAGCACCGACTTATGAATGCGGCCATTGACGGGTACGGGTTCGTCCAGAAGGATCGGATCAAACTGTGGACGCATCGTTGAACAATCCGGGCTGGTCATCAAAAACTCACTGAATGGGGTGTTGGTGAACGTAATCACCGCATGATGCGAGTAGACCGATGAGCCATGCGGCACCACCAGCTGTCCGCGTGATTTTGCAATAGCGGCAATTTCTACTAACGTGGTTAACCCACCGCACCAGCCTACATCCGGCTGCATGATGTCGATGCCGGTTTCAGATAGGGTGCGGAAAGATTGTAGCGTTCCATGGTGTTCACCGCTGGTGACCATCATCCCTGCAGGGGCGTTGCGTTTCAGTTCGCGATAGCCTTCATACTGCTGCGGTGGCAGACACTCTTCGATCCACTTCAGATTATACGGCGCGCAGGCATGAGCCAGTTTGGTGGCATAGTTCACATCCTGACTCATCCAACAGTCGAGCATCAGCCAAAAATCAGGGCCACATTTTTCGCGCATATCAGCGATCATTGCTGCATCTTTGCGGATCCCGGCATCCCCATCTTGCGGCCCCCAGTGAGTTGGCATTTTGCCGCCAATAAAGCCCATCTCCTTTGCCAGATCCGGACGCGCGCCCGTCGCGTAGAATTGAATTTCGTCTCGTACCGCGCCACCCAACAGCTTGTAGACCGGTAAACCCACCACTTTGCCGAACAGATCCCACAGTGCCAGATCTACGCATGAGATGGTGTTCATCACCAGACCGCCAGAACCGGAGTAATACATTGTTGCGCCGAGCATCTGGTCATGAATGAGTTTGATATCGCTAACGCATTTCCCTTCAATAAAACGATTGAGATGCTTTTCTACAATAAAGCAACCCATCTCCCCTGCCGTCGACACGGCAAAACCGGTCTGCCCGTTCTCAGCTTCTACCTCAACAATCAGCGTTCCTAACACGTTGATACCAAAAGACTGACGCGATTGCTCGTATTCATGGTATTTACTCATTGGCGTGGCGATATGATCGTCAATCCAATGGTTAGCGCTCTGATCGTGATAGTCACCACCGCCAGCGCCTTTTTCCGCCGTGGCACCACCGGTAAACCAGGCGCGGACGTGTTTAATTTTAGGTAGGGTCATGATGTTCTCCTTTTTATGAAGCAAGTGAGTCGAAGGGACTTTTCCATCCCAGCAGGCGTGAAATATCTTTGGCGCAGGAAATCGCTTTACCAGCCAGATAATCACGGTTCTCTTCGTTAATTTGCAGACGCGTGCCAACCACTGAAATCGCGGCGGTCAGCTCATTGCTAGCGTTAAAAACTGGCGCTGCGACGCAGCGAACATCGGGATAATCTTCGCCATTATCAAAGCTCCATCCACGCTGACGAATACGCTCAAGCTCGTCCTTCAACTGCTGTGGTTTGGTGATAGTGGTCGGCGTTGCCTGTTCCCATATCAGTTGTTCAATAATGGCTTTACGTACGGCGGCAGGTTGCCAGGCCAGCAGACATTTGCCGATACCCGAGCGATAGAGCGAAAGACTTTTCCCTTCGTGGGAGCGCACGCTGATAGTCGATGATGACTCTACTTTCAGGATGTAATACGCGCTTTCGTGGTCGATGATCCCCAGATGGCAAAGCAGTCCGGTCTCATCCATCAGTTGTGTCAACCGTGGACGGGCCAGTTCACGTAAATCCATCTTGCTCAGGGCATGTCCCGACAGTTCAACCAGCTTGGTCCACAGGCAGTAATTCTCCTGATGATCAATGCTGATGAAGCGTTGACGTTTCAGTTCGTTCAGTAACAGATACGCGGTACTTTTTGGAATACCCAGCGTTTCTATGATGGTGGCGGCACTGCATGGGCCGATACGCGCAATGAGATTGAGTATTTCAATCGCCCTGGTGAGAGCGGGAACTTTACTTGATTCCAACATACTGGACTCCAGTCTGAGATACTGGAATCAGTGTGGTGGGTTAAGGTGGTTTAAATTGTGAAGTGCATCAAACCATCCCGCTCTTCCAGTAGGCTGGAGAAAAAACGAGTGCAATTGTGAACTAATGCACAGATTTTTTTACAGGGAGTACAACAGGTTGGACTGATAATGGGAAGGCCTGCATGCCTTCCCGTTACGAGAAGTAGAGAGAGAATAAATCAGGCAGGTAGCATCAGAGATTCCACTACGTCGATCCAGCCGTGCTCACTGGCAATATCCTGCCCGTTAAGCCAACGGCGCAGCATATTTAGCGCCATCATTGCGCACACTTCCTGACGAATCGACAAGCTATAACGATTAGCGTTCAACCGTACGCGTAAGGCATGCGTTCCATCAGGCGTTGCCAGCGCAAAGTTAATATGTTCGTTTTCGAAAGCTGATATCGCTAAAGCCAGCCCGGCATAATGTTTGCTACGTCGCTCTGTTACCCAATGCGCCGTTTGCGCCAGCGTTTCTTCCTGGGGCGGAACCACTTCACTCGCCAACAACGGAGCATTAGCGCGAGAAAGCTGCAACGCGACCAGACCACCGGTAAATTGTTCGCTCAGCGTCAGGCTGTATTGCCGTTCCTGTAACGTGCGGGCAATTTGTGCGGGCAAGCCTTCCGTACCTTCGAAAATCATATTCTGTCCGGCAACTCGCTTAACTTCTGGCCACAGCGCCAGCATCGCTTCACGTTGGGAATCCGGCCCGGTCAGCTTCAGCTCAATAATCGGCATTGAGGAGCGATATCCCATTGTTACGCCCGGTGGCAAAGTCAGCGGATCCAGGCTTTGTGCCAGCTCGCTTTCAGAACGGCCAAAGGTGGTTAATCGCAGGCATAACGGGGGCTGAGCCAAAGAGAAACGCTCACGCAAACGCGGCAGAATCTCATGCTCAACCATGACTTTGAATTCTGACGGTACACCCGGTGTAAAGAACATCAGGCAGCGGTTAAGCTTCAGGGCGAACCCGCACGCGGTACCCACCGGATTATTGATAAACTCCGCGCTGGCGGGAAGTTCAGCCTGTTTGCGGTTACTTGGCGCCATCACGCGGCCACGATCGCGAAAATATCGTTCCATCTCGGCGAGCCATGCTTCATGCAACACCAACCCTTCGCCTTTTGCCGTTGCCGCTGCCAGCGCGCTCAAATCATCGCTGGTTGGCCCCAAACCGCCATTAACGATCAGTACATCGGCGTGTTCGCTACGCTCACGCAAAACAGAGACTAAATCGTTAAGATTGTCACCTACCGTGTTGCGGCGTGTTAGCGGTAAACCCTGATTAAAGAAAAAATCGGCCAGCCAGGCGGCATTGGTGTCGACGATTTGTCCGTGCAACACTTCATCCCCGGTGGATAGCATCTCCACGTTTAACATCGTGTTCTCCTGCTTTTATGATGAAAACACTATAACGCATGGAGGGGGGAAGGCGCGACTGAACGCCGCGCCAGAAATGTTAGAAGCTGGCGTTAACCCCAACGTACGGGCCATCAGCAATTGCGTTATCACGGTTACCGTCTTTACCTGCCAGGTTCAGGTAACGATAACCGGCTTCGATGCTCAGCGGACGCATAATAGTCAAACGCGCACCGGCATTTGCTTCTTCATAGCTGTCGATACCGCTGGAAAGCGAATCAGGAGAGTAATAGTACTCACCAAACAGACGAATGCTGTCGCCGATCGGCCACTGTAAACCACCACCGACAGCCGCAGCATAACCTTCATCGCCATCGTTTGGATTGGTATAAACACCTTTACCACCAACGGTCGCCAACAGTGGACCCAGCGGGATATTCAAACCCAGGCCCAGCCCAGCAACATCGCCGTCGTCATCATTATGCATCCAGTTGCCGCTGACGGCCAGACCAGTGGTCTCAGTACCCATACCGAATCCAAGGTTGGTGTAGTCTTCGCCAGCCTGACCATTGATGCTAATCGCGTTTGCCGAAGCGGAAACAAACAGCATTCCGGCAAAACCCAACAGTAAACTTTTTTTCATTTTCTATCCTTTCCTGCAAGAATCAAAACATAGCCCCAAAACCGGTGAATTGTACTGTCAGATGACGAGGAATCAATGAGCTAAAAAAGCGATGCAAGACCATATTGTAACTAAATACTACTTAATGAGATTAGATAAGGTTAAATTTTTGTATGTAATCTATCGTTTGCATCCCTGAACGCCATTTTCAACAACAATCAATTTTTCCTCGCCCGTACGGACTTAATCGTCGATGAAGCGTTTTTTCTCCAGCCAGCAAAAGGTAAGATAGGTGGATGATGGAATTCTTAATACCCGCCCCTGCAAGGACTTGACCTATGCGCCAAAGAACAATTGTTTGCCCATTAATTCAAAACGATGGCTGCTATTTACTCTGCAAAATGGCTGACGACCGCGGTGTGTTTCCCGGTCAGTGGGCGCTTTCTGGCGGTGGCGTTGAGCCGGGTGAGCGCATCGAAGAAGCTTTGCGCCGGGAAGTGAGAGAGGAGCTGGGCGAGCAGCTGGTGTTATCAGAAATTACGCCATGGACTTTCAGTGACGATATTCGTACTAAAACGTACGCGGATGGCAGCCAGGAAGAGATTTATATGATTTATCTCATCTTCGATTGTGTGGCAGCTAATCGTGAAGTGAACATTAACGAAGAGTTCCAGGCGTTCGCCTGGGTTAAAGCGGAAGATCTTGGCACCTACGACTTAAATATCGCCACACGTAAAACGTTAACCTTGAAAGGGTTACTGTAAGTCCCCCGAGTTTAAACGTAATATAAACAATGATCACATTAGCGGTATTGCTCTCAGCATTCAGCAACAGAGAACAATACCGCCATAATGACTAAAAACTCTTTATATTCAAACAAATAAACCACTCCCCACTGTCTTTGTTATTATCTCCCAAACCTTAAACCCTTAAGGATAAATTAACCTTCGGCCATTAACCTTTGTAGCCTGATGAAATAATTAACGACGCCCCTGTTTAGTCCTAAAAATAAAACTTAGGTAGCGTTAAATGGCTTGAAGGAATAATGATGTCTGACTTTTTGCCTTTCTCTCGCCCGGCAATGGGTGCTGAAGAGCTTGCCGCTGTAAAAGCGGTGCTGGACTCTGGATGGATAACCACTGGCCCGAAGAACCAACAGTTGGAAGAAGCCTTCTGCCAGCTCACAGGAAATCAACACGCCGTCGCCGTCTGCTCTGCCACGGCGGGTATGCACATCACACTGATGGCGTTGGGCATAGGTGCAGGCGATGAGGTCATTACGCCGTCAATGACGTGGGTTTCCACCCTCAACATGATTGTCTTGCTGGGTGCGACGCCAGTCATGGTCGACGTCGACCGCGATACACTTATGGTCACACCTGAGCAAATTGAAGCCGCCATTACCCCACGAACCAAAGCCATTGTTCCAGTACATTACGCAGGCGCCCCCGCCGATCTTGACGCAATTTATGCCATTGGCGAGCGTTATGGCATCCCGGTAATAGAAGATGCGGCCCATGCCGTAGGGACATTGTATAAGGGCCGTCATGTCGGGGCGCGCGGTACGGCAATCTTCTCGTTTCACGCCATCAAAAATATCACCTGCGCAGAAGGTGGACTGATTGTTACCGACGACAGCCAGCTTGCCCAGCGGCTTCGCAGCCTGAAGTTTCACGGTCTGGGCGTTGATGCTTTTGATCGACAAACCTATGGCCGGGCACCGCAGGCCGAAGTGCTTGCGCCAGGATACAAATACAACCTGACTGATATCAATGCCGCTATTGCGTTGGTACAGCTGAATAAGCTGGAGCAACTGAATTCACGCCGGGCGCAAATTGCCCAGCAATATCAGCAGGCGCTGGCTGATACGCCATTTCAACCGCTGGACCTGCCCCGGTGGCCGCACGTTCATGCCTGGCACTTATTCATCATTCGTGTTGACGAAACCCGCTGCGGGCTGAGCAGAGATGCCCTGATGGAAGCGCTGAAGACTAAAGATATCGGCACCGGTCTGCATTTTCGTGCAGCCCATACGCAAAAATATTATCGCGAACGCTTCACTACCCTTTCGCTCCCAAATACTGAATGGAACAGCGCGCGCATCTGCTCGCTGCCGTTATTCCCAGACATGACCGAAGCGGATACCCAGCGGGTCATTACGGCACTTCGCGAGATTGCAGGACAATAATCATGTTTGAAGCAGCACCAATCAAAAAAGTCTCGGTGGTCATTCCCGTTTTTAATGAACAGGAAAGCCTGCCAGAGTTAATCAGACGCACCAGCGCCGCCTGCGAGAAATTGGGTAAAGACTATGAAATTCTGCTGATCGACGACGGTAGCAGTGACAATTCCGCTCAGTTGATGATGAACGCCTCCCAGGCACCAAACAGCCATATTGTTTCTATTTTGCTGAATCGCAATTACGGGCAACACTCGGCGATTATGGCCGGTTTCAGCCATGTCACTGGCGACTTGATCATCACACTGGATGCCGATTTGCAGAACCCGCCGGAGGAGATCCCACGGCTGGTTGCCACCGCAGATGAAGGCTTCGATGTGGTGGGAACGGTACGTCAGAATCGTCAGGACAGCGTATTTCGTAAGACCGCCTCACGCATGATCAACCATCTGATTCAGCGCACCACCGGAAAAGCGATGGGTGACTACGGCTGCATGCTACGCGCCTATCGCCGTCACATCGTCGATGCCATGCTGCATTGCCAGGAGCGCAGCACCTTTATCCCTATTCTGGCCAACATTTTTGCCCGTCGCGCGACGGAGATCCCGGTACATCATGCAGAGCGCGAATTTGGTGATTCCAAATACAGCTTCATGCGTCTGATCAACCTGATGTATGACCTGGTGACTTGCCTTACCACAACACCGCTTCGCATGCTGAGTCTGTTGGGCAGCGTGATCGCCGCCACGGGCTTTACCTTATCAGTCTTGCTTGTTGTTCTGCGCCTGACGCTCGGCCCACAGTGGGCTGCGGAAGGGGTATTCATGCTGTTTGCCGTCCTGTTTACCTTTATCGGCGCACAGTTTATTGGCATGGGTTTACTCGGCGAATATATCGGTCGCATCTATAACGATGTCCGCGCCCGCCCCCGCTATTTTGTTCAACACGTTATCCGCCCACAAACCACGCAGTCAACCGAGGAAAACCGCGCATGAAAGCCGTCGTATTTGCCTATCACGATATGGGATGTCAGGGTGTCCAGGCCTTGTTGGATGCAGGTTATGAAATCGCTGCCATTTTTACGCACACCGACAATCCGGGTGAAAAAGCGTTTTTTGGATCTGTTTCCCGCCTCGCGGCCAGCGCCGGTATTCCGGTTTACGCCCCTGACGAGGTTAATCATCCCCTGTGGATTGAGCGCATTAGCCAACTGGCACCTGATGTTATCTTCTCGTTCTACTATCGCCATTTACTGAGTGATGAGATCCTCAGCATTGCCCCTAAGGGTGCATTTAATCTGCACGGCTCGCTACTGCCCAAATACCGTGGCCGCGCACCGCTGAACTGGGTACTGGTCAATGGTGAAACCGAAACCGGCGTCACGCTTCACCGGATGGTCAAACGCGCGGATGCCGGTGCCATTGTTGCCCAGCAGCGGGTTGCTATTTCGCCCGATGATGTGGCGTTAACGCTGCACCATAAGTTGTGCCAGGCTGCGCGTCAGTTACTGGAAGAGGCGCTGCCCGCGATTAAAACGGGAGATTATGCAGAACACCCCCAACAGGAAGCAGAAGCGACCTGTTTTGGTCGCCGTACGCCGGAAGATAGCTTCCTCGACTGGAACAAACCAGCCGCAGAGTTGCATAACCAGGTACGCGCCGTCAGCGATCCATGGCCGGGCGCATTTAGCTATGTTGGTACGCAAAAATTCACCGTCTGGTCGTCACGTGTTTGCAAAAATGACCGCGCAGCCCAGCCAGGAACCGTCATCTCCGTTTCGCCTTTGCTGATCGCCTGCGCTGATGGCGCACTGGAGATTATTACCGGGCAAGCTGGCGATGGTATTGCCATGCAGGGGTCACAGCTGGCGCAGGTTCTGGGCCTGGTACCAGGTTCTCGCCTGAACAGCCAGTCAGTTACTACCGCTAAACGCCGTACTCGCGTGCTGATCCTTGGCGTCAATGGCTTCATTGGTAACCATCTGACCGAACGCCTGTTGCAAGAAGACAATTACGAAGTGTATGGACTCGACATTGGCAGCGACGCCATTAGTCGTTTTCTGCAGCATCCACGATTCCATTTCGTCGAAGGCGATATCAGCATTCACTCCGAATGGATTGAATATCATGTGAAAAAATGCGACGTCGTGCTGCCGCTGGTAGCGATCGCCACGCCAATCGAATATACCCGCAACCCGCTGCGCGTGTTTGAGCTCGATTTTGAAGAGAACCTGAAAATCATTCGCTACTGCGTGAAATACCGTAAGCGCATCATTTTCCCGTCAACCTCCGAAGTCTACGGCATGTGTACCGACAAAGTTTTTGATGAAGACAGCTCGAACCTGATCGTCGGCCCGGTGAATAAACCACGCTGGATCTACTCCGTTTCCAAGCAGTTGCTGGACCGCGTAATTTGGGCATACGGCGAAAAAGAGGGATTGCGCTTCACCCTGTTCCGTCCGTTTAACTGGATGGGACCGCGTCTGGACAGCCTTAACGCCGCGCGTATCGGCAGCTCACGCGCCATTACCCAACTGATCCTCAATCTGGTGGAAGGTTCACCGATTAAGCTGATTGAAGGCGGTAAGCAAAAACGCTGCTTTACTGATATTCGCGATGGTATCGAAGCCCTGTACCGCATCATTGAAAACGAAGGCGGACGCTGCGATGGCGAAATTATCAACATCGGTAACCCGGAGAATGAGGCCAGTATTCAGGAACTGGCAGAAATGCTGCTTACCTGCTTTGAAAAACACCCATTACGCAACCACTTCCCGCCGTTTGCCGGTTTCCGTGACGTCGAAAGTAGTAGCTACTATGGTAAAGGTTATCAGGACGTTGAGCATCGTAAGCCCAACATTCGTAATGCAAAACGCTGCCTGAACTGGGAGCCCGCCATTGAGATGCAGGAAACGGTAGAAGAGACGCTGGACTTCTTCTTACGCAGTGTGGATATCACGGAACACACATCATGACCAAAGTAGGCTTGCGCATTGATGTCGATACTTTCCGGGGGACGCGCGAAGGTGTGCCCCGCCTGTTGGAGACATTGAACCGGCATAACGTTCGGGCAAGTTTTTTCTTTAGCGTTGGACCTGACAACATGGGGCGCCATCTCTGGCGTCTTGTGAAGCCACAATTTCTGTGGAAAATGCTGCGCTCAAACGCAGCATCGCTCTACGGATGGGATATATTGCTCGCGGGAACCGCGTGGCCGGGAAAAGAGATTGGCCAGGCCAATGCGGCGATCATTGCGCAAACCGCCCTGATTCATGAAACCGGTTTGCATGCCTGGGATCACCATGCCTGGCAAGCGCGAAGCGGAAACTGGAATGATAAACAGCTGATTGATGATATTTCACGAGGCATTACCGCCCTTGAAGCCATCATCGGACAACCGGTTACCTGTTCTGCGGTTGCCGGATGGCGTGCCGACAACCGCGTCGTCGAGGCAAAAGAAATGTTCCATTTACGCTATAACAGCGACTGTCGGGGAACGTCTTTATTTCGTCCTGTACTGGCGTCCGGGAAAACAGGTACGCCGCAAATTCCCGTCACGTTACCAACATGGGATGAAGTGGTTGGTCAGGAGGTCCAGGCGGTGGACTTCAACGCTTATATTCTCTCCCACATCCAGATGAGCAGAGGAACACCGGTGTACACCATTCATGCGGAAGTTGAAGGCATCGCCTTTCATCAGAATTTTGACGAGCTGCTTACTCGCGCCGCCGACATGGGGATGACATTTTGCCCGCTTGGCGAGCTGTTACCAGACGATATCAGCACGCTGCCAACAGGGCAGATCGTGCGGGGAAAAATACCGGGCAGAGAGGGATGGCTCGGCTGCCAACAACCGGTGAGTGCGACACAATGAAACCTGCTGCCCGCTACACTCTGGCCTGTATCGCGTTTATTGCGCTGTATTTTATTCTCCCTATCAACAGTCGCCTGCTCTGGCAGCCTGATGAAACGCGCTATGCCGAAATCAGTCGGGAAATGCTGACGTCCGGCGACTGGATCGTGCCGCACTTTTTAGGGCTTCGTTACTTTGAAAAACCCATTGCCGGATACTGGTTAAACAGCATCGGGCAATGGCTATTTGGCGCTAATAATTTTAGCGTCAGAGCGGGGGCTATATTTGCCACCTTGCTGACGGCGCTACTGGTAGCCTGGCTTGCCATGCGGTTATGGCAGGATAAGCGTACCGCCGTACTCTCTTCTGCTATCTTTTTAACGTTTTTCTCGGTTTACAGCATCGGCACCTACGCGGTACTTGATCCCATAATTGCGCTTTGGCTGATGGCGGGCATGTGCTGTTTTTGGGAAGGCATGCAGGCCACCACCAGAACGCGCAAAATCATCGCTTTTTTGCTGTTAGGGTTAACCTGCGGCATGGGCGTGATGACCAAGGGCTTCCTTGCGCTTGCCGTTCCTGTGCTCAGCGTACTGCCGTGGGTTTTCGCACAAAAACGCTGGAAAGATCTCATACTCTACGGTCTGCTGGCGGTTATCGGCTGCGTCGTGATTGTGCTACCGTGGGGAATAGCGATTGCCCAGCGTGAGCCGGATTTCTGGCATTACTTCTTCTGGGTTGAACATATTCAACGCTTCGCACAGGATGATGCCCAACACAAGGCTCCCATCTGGTACTACATTCCGATATTCGTGGCTGGCGCATTACCATGGCTCGGGCTGCTCCCCGGCGCGCTGCGTACGGGCTGGCGTGAGCGGGATGTTCCGCGCAGCGCGCTGTACCTGTTAAGCTGGATTGTCATGCCAATCCTGTTTTTCAGCATCGCCAAAGGAAAACTGCCGACCTATATTCTTTCTTGCTTCGCCCCGCTGGCGATATTAACGGCGCGTTTCGGCCTGCAGGCCGCGGAAAAAGGCTCCGCCGCACTGCGTGTGAATGGCTGGATCAACGTGCTGTTCGGCGTGACCGGCATTGTCGCCACATTTATTGTTTCCACATTGGGTCCGTTAAAGACGCCGGTCTGGTCGCATATCGAAACGTATAAGGTGTTTTGCGCGTGGGGCATTTTTATCACCTGGGCACTGTTCGGCTGGTATACGCTAAATAACCGCGAGAAGAACTGGAAATTCGCCGCGCTGTGTCCGCTGGGACTCGCGCTGTTGTTTGGTTTCTCAGTCCCTGACCGGGTGATGGAGTCTAAACAGCCGCAGTTTTTTGTCGAGATGACTAAAGAGTCGCTGGAGTCGAGCCGTTACATTCTCACCGACAACGTTGGCGTTGCCGCAGGGCTGGCCTGGAGCCTGAAGCGTGACGACATCATGATGTACGGCCAAACGGGCGAGTTAAAATATGGCCTCAACTACCCGGATGCTCAGGGGCGCTTTGTCAGTCGGGAAGACTTTGCCGACTGGTTAGCGCAACATCGTCAGCAAGGAAATATTACGCTCGTGCTCACGATTGATAAGGATGAAGATATTAATCAACTCGCTATCCCTCCCGCTGATTACATTGATAATCAGGGGCGACTGGTCCTGATTCAGTATCGGCCAAAATGATCTGGATAGCCTTAGTTCTCGCCAGCCTGCTCAGCGTCTGCGGCCAGCTATGCCAGAAGCAGGCGACCCGACCGGTGTCCGTTCGTGCGCGAAAACGCCACGTCACGCAATGGATTGGGCTTGCTCTGGCAAGCCTCGGTCTGGCCATGCTGCTATGGCTGGCGGTACTGCAGAACATTCCTGTCGGTATCGCCTACCCCATGCTGAGTCTTAACTTTGTATGGGTGACGCTGGCCGCGTGGAAAATCTGGCGCGAACCCGTCACTACACGCCACTGGCTGGGGGTTGGGCTGATCATTACCGGCATCTTTATTCTTGGGAGCGCAGTGTAATGGGCATCTTTTGGGGATTATGTAGCGTTATTATCACCTCTGCAGCCCAGTTGAGCCTCGGCTTCGCAATGGATAATCTGCCGCCAATGATGCAGCCGCTGGAGTTCATCTCCGTCGTATTATCTCTCAGTATTGGAGCGTTTGCTTTATCTGCCGGGCTGGCAGGCTATTTGCTGTCGGTTATTTGCTGGCATAAAGCCCTGCACCAGCTCGCGCTGAGCAAAGCTTATGCCCTGCTCAGCCTGAGCTATGTGCTGGTTTGGGTTGCATCAATGATTCTGCCCGGCTGGCAGGGAACATTTTCAGTAAAGGCGCTGGTTGGGGTACTGTGCATCATGGCGGGTTTAATGACGATTTTTCTGCCTGCAGACAAGCACCGGCGCTGAGCTCATTTATCTGCCGACAGTCGTAACAGGCGCTCCCATTCGTCACATATGTACTGTCTGGCATCGATTATTTTAATCACGCGGGATACATCGCGATTAACACAATACTGCGCATCTTTCAGCGGTGAAAGAAGATCGCCAGGTTTAACCCGCTCGAAAGATTGCGCCTCAGCGAGCATCTTAAGCGAACCACCACTATCGCAAAGTACGATATAGAGCCTCTCTGCTTTCTTGTGACAGCAAGACTTCTTCACATGCCATTCCATAGCGCACCTTTTGTTAAAAAATTTCACAATAGGTTACACTTCAGCAGATAAACAAAAGGACAATAGCTGCGGAATGACAAAAATGAGAAATGTAATTAATGCTTTCTTAATGTTAATGATGAAGCACTTACCCAATCCGACAACGCACGACGCGAGATTTTTATCCCTCCGGCTTTAAGCTCGGGTGGCAATGTCAACCAACATACCGGTTGCTGAAAGCGGGCCAGCTTATCTTTTACCCACTCTGCCAGATTAGTTTCTCCAGCATTAGCGTCATACTCAACGACCGCCACCGGGCGATGGCCAAATTCTTTGTCTTCTATCGGCACAATAAAGGCCTGCAGAACATGTGGATGTGCGGCAATCACGCGTTCCACCTCTTCCGGCTGTATGCCTTCCCCGCCGCTAAAGAACAGATTGTCCATACGGCCGACAATGGTTAACTTGCCGTCCTTCAACACGCCGCGATCGCGGGTTGCAAACCAGCCTTCCGCGTTCACTAAAGGCATAAGCTGTCCGTTACGCCAGTAACCTTGCGCCATGCTGGCGGCTCGTAGCCAAACTTCGTCATTAACGATCCTGACTTCCCGCCCCGGTAAAGCAGAGCCCACATCCGCCAGGCCATCTGCCTCTTTCGCACAAACCGTAGAAGCAAACTCCGTCAATCCGTAACCGCACCAGCAACGAATCCCCTGTTCACGCGCCTGTTCCGTCAACTCAACAGGAATTGCCGCACCGCCCAGCAGCACCGCTTTTAGCGTGACTGGCGTGTTATTAACAAGTAAGCGCCACAGTTGCGTGGGCACCAGTGAAGCGTGAGTGCATCCAGCCAGCATTTGATCCAGCGGCTGTTTGTCGCGCACGGTCATTCGCGCCCCGGCGAACAACCATCGCCACAAAATGCCCTGCCCGGAAACATGAAACAGCGGCAATGAGAGCAGCCAGTCATCCTCAGCACCAAACGGCATTAATGACAGTACGCCCTGCGCGCTTGCCAGATGCGCCTGACATGTATGCAGCGCCGCCTTTGGTAATCCGGTAGAACCTGAGGTTAACGTCATCGTGCTCAAACGCTCGGGCAACCATGCGGCGGCGTGATAGCCTGGCAACGACTGCATCTGTAACGGACTGAGTTCCGGGAGTGCGATAGCAGCCTCCAGATCCAGCGCAAAACGTAGCGTTAAGTCCGGGACCAGCGCATCAAGCAGCGACTGAGGCAACTGTGGGTTCACAGGTAAAACCCGCGCCCCACACTGCAGCAGCGCGAGCCAGGCCAGCAAAGCGCGCGGATGATTCCAGGCGCGAAGCAGGACGCCATCGCCTTCTTCCACGCCCTGAGCGGCAAAACCGCAGGCCAGATGGTCGATGCGCGCGCAGAGCTCGCTCCAGCTTAATGCCTCATCGTTGAGGCGTAAGGCTGGCGCCTTCGCACGAACCTGTCGCCAGTGACGCCACGGCCAGTCACTGGGTTGTATCAGGCCCGATAAGCTCACGCTATCGGGCCTTTCCTGCTGGGTCATAGCAGACGTTCCAGCGCATCAACGTCGATACACGGCAACGCGCTACCGGGCCAGGTGCGTACCTGCTGGCACTGCATCAGGCTCAGGGTATCCAGACCCGGGATGGTTTGCGGCGTCAACCAGGCGGCAATTCGCGCCAGCTGGGTTAAGCCCAGACTCGACTCGATTGACGAACTGATAACGGCAGTAAGACCAAGCGCATGCGCCGCTGCCACCTGTTCACGGACTTTATCGAGACTGCCGGTCAGCGTAGGTTTGATAACCACAGCCTTGACGCCCTCTTCGGCTTCGAAGGTGAAATCCGCTTCACGCAGACTTTCATCCCAGGCGATGGCAATGCCGGTTTCACGCGCGAAGGCACGAGAATCATCACGGGTTCTGCACGGTTCTTCGAGGAAGGCAATGCGTCCGCGGTACTCCGGATTAACGTATTTCGCGAACTGCTGAGCTTTCAACGGCGTCCAGGCCCGGTTGGCGTCAAGTCGCAAATGCAGCTCCGGGATCGCCTCAAGTAACAGATTGGCTACCATGCCGTCGCGAACCGCTTCATACAGACCGACCTTAATCTTCGCCACTTTTTCGCCCGGCATGTCCGCCAGTTGCAGTACCAGATCGTCAGGATCGCCCGTACACAGCGGTGCAGCACGATAGTCTGCGTCCTGTGGCAATACGCCAGCCAGTTCGGCCAGCGCACAGCTTACGCCAAAGGCGACCGAAGGCAGTTGCGGTAAGGAGACATCCCCTTGCAGCCAGCCTTTCACCCAGGCCAGCAACTCGGTTTGCGCTTCTTCCCAGCTTTCCTGACTGAAGCCCGGCAGCGGGGAGATTTCTCCCCACCCTTCACGCTCACCGTCACGAAGACATACGTATAACCCGTCACGCGTTTTTAACCGCCTGTCGCGCAGAATCACCCCCGCGTCCATGGGGATCTGCCAGCGGTATACCTGCGCGCTACGCATTACGGATTCCGTTTGAATTTGCTGAAATCAGGCTGACGTTTCTGGTTAAAGGCGTTACGGCCTTCCTGACCTTCTTCCGTCATGTAGAACAGCATAGTGGCGTTACCTGCCAGCTCCTGCAGACCTGCCTGACCATCACAGTCGGCGTTCAGTGCAGCTTTCAGGCAGCGCAGCGCCATTGGGCTGTTTTGCAGCATTTCGCGACACCAGCGTACTGTCTCTTTTTCCAGATCCGCCAGCGGAACCACGGTGTTGACCAGCCCCATATCCAGCGCCTGTTTCGCATCGTACTGACGGCACAGGAACCAGATTTCACGCGCTTTTTTCTGACCGACGATGCGCGCCATATAGGAAGCGCCCCAACCGCCGTCGAAGGAACCGACTTTTGGACCGGTCTGACCGAAGATGGCGTTTTCAGCCGCAATGGTCAGGTCACACATCATGTGCAGCACATGACCGCCGCCAATGGAGAAACCTGCAACCATCGCTACTACCGGTTTCGGACAGGTACGAATCTGACGCTGGAAGTCCAGTACGTTCAGGTGATGCACACCGGAGTCATCCTGGTATCCGCCGTAGTCGCCACGTACCTTCTGATCGCCGCCTGCACAGAACGCTTTATCGCCCGCACCGGTCAGAATAATTACGCCGATGTTGTCATCATAGCGAGCATCCGCCAGCGCCTGGATCATCTCTTTCACGGTGACCGGACGGAAGGCATTGCGTACCTGCGGACGATTAATGGTGATTTTTGCGATACCGTCGGTGGATTTCTCGTAAAGAATGTCGGTATAGCCTTCAGAGCAATCGTGCCATTCTACCGGTGCGTAAAGCATTGTTTCATCAGGATAGATCATAAAATGTCCTATAGTCAGCGACGCAGAATCTGAGCCAGACAGTCCACTACACCCGCGGGGTTGTCCCGATGCGCGTTGTGTCCGGCATTACGAATCACATGGTTTGGTACTGATATTTCCGCCGCCAGAGCGCGGAATTTATCGTCACGTTCACCACATAAATAATAAAACGGAAATGTGCGCGTCGTGAGTTGCGCACGTAAATCAGGTTGTACGGCAAGCGAGGTGGCCTCCAGCATTGCCGCCAGCGTTTGCCCATTATTCTGGCTACGCAGAGCGACCAGCGCCTCTCTTTGTGCCGTGTTCAGCGAGGAAAAAACGGGCTGTTGATACCAGTCATTAAACACCTCACGTAGCGGCTCTGCGCGAAAACGCGCAGCCCAGCGGCCATCCGAGAGACGACGCTGAACGCGCGCCTCTTCGCCTTGCAAGCCTGGATGTCCACCTTCAACCACCAGACCACAAAGCCCAGGCATCTCCTGACAGGCCGCCATCATCGCGACTCTGCCACCAAGAGAGTATCCCACCAGCCAGTAGTTGTGTATGTTGTAACTAAGCAGAGTGTTACGCAGCAAAACGTTTACGTCATCGAATCCGCTCACGCTGATGTCAGCAGAGCCACCGTGTCCCGGCAGATCGATGTATAGCCGCGAATAATCCTGAAACGCTTCGCCGACCGTCTGCCATTCCCGACAATCGCCAGAGAAACCGTGCAGGAAAACCAGCCAGGGAAATCCCGTCTGGCCCTCTTTCGCCTGCGCATGCAGGATCATAGATGACTTACCTGCGCCAGCAGTTGCTGCAAGGTTTGCGCCCCGTCAGTTTCATTCACCACCAGCTCAATCACCGTGGCCGCAGGAGTACGCCAGGCGTTAGTCAACGCGCTCTCCAGTTGCTCCCAGTTTTCCGGGCGCTGGTATTTAAGGTTAAACATGGCGGCAGCATGCTCGAAATGTACGTTCTGCGGCATCAGATAGAACCGTTCGCGTTCGCTGGCTGGCGTCGGCAGCAGAGAAAAAATCTGTCCGCCGTTATTGTTGACCACTATCAGGACAAACGGTGCAGAAACCTGGCGCAATAACGCTAGCGCATTCAGGTCATACAATGCAGATAAATCGCCAACAATCGCCAGCGTCGATTTCGCGCTGGCACGCTGTACACCTGCTGCCGTTGACAGCAGGCCGTCAATACCGCTCGCGCCACGGTTGCTATAGACCGGGTAACCAGCCGGAAGCTGCGACAGCGCATCAATCAGGCGTACCACCAGACTGTTACCCACGAACAGCTGCCCCTGCTCCGGCAAGTATTCGCGAATACGGTGGGCTAATTGCGCTTCACCGAACGCCTCACGACGGGCTTCTACCGCCTGCCAGGCCAGTTGTGCCAGGCGAGGGATTTCCACGTACCAGGGCTGACGTTTCTCCGCCGGATGCAGCTCCAGCCAGTCGCCAACTTTCGCCACCAGCCTGCGGCCACGATGGTGAGCCGGATCGAGGCGGCCTTCGATATTATCGACAATCCAGTATTCCTGCGGATCGCAACTGGCCTGCCATTGCAGGAGTCGTTTTCCGGTCAGGCTGCTGCCAAGCTGCACCACAATCTGCGCCTGCTGTAACTCAGCTACCGCTTTCGCATTTCCCAGCCACAGGTCGGCGCACGGCAGCGGTTGTCCGGTTTGCGACAGAACATCACCAATCAGCGGCCAGCCTAACGTCTGCGCCCACTGCGCAACCTTCTTACCTTCTTCTGCGCTCATGCGGCCCGCAATGACTACGCCGCGTTTTTGTCGCCAGAAAAACCAGTCGCGCTGTTTGTCGCTTTCCAGCCGACGCGCTTCTCGCAGCCAGGGTTTATCGTCCTGCCACCAGTCGCCGAGGCGCTGCTGCCAGGCAATCCCCGTTTCGTCCATATCGCCATACAGCGGTTCCGCAAACGGGCAATTGATATGAACCGCCCCGCTATGCAGGGTTGCTAACGCATTATCAATAGTGGACACCAGCCAGCTTGCCGGAATGTCCTGAGTCGGACGCGGTAAAGAGAGCGTTTGCGATGGATGCGAGGCAAACATTCCGGCCTGACGAATCGCCTGGTTCGCGCCACAGTCGATAAGCTCTGGCGGTCGGTCTGCCGTAAGTAAAATTAGTTTTTCACCGGTCAGCCCCGCTTCAATCAACGCGGGATATAAATTCGCCACCGCGGTACCGGACGTCACAATCACGGCGACAGGCTGACGGCTAACTTTTGCCAGACCTAAGGCCAGATGCCCAAGACCACGCTCGTCAAAATGGGTGTGGTGGATGAATGCGGGGTTTTCCGCTGCCGCCAGCGTCAACGGTGTAGAACGAGAGCCAGGGGCAATGCAGACATGCCTGACGCCGTGGCGAGTGAGTGCTTCCAGAATGACCGCCGCCCAGCGTCGGTTAAATGCGCTTACTGACATGAGATTGTCCGGTATCAATATTGCGACACAGTATAAAGAATCGAATAAATGGATTTTTGATATGAGTCGGTAATGTGTGACTCATTAGGCTTCCATCTGTAATAAAGTACGTAAACCCGCCGCTTTGTTGTCTATTTCTTGCCATTCCTGCTCAGGATCTGAACCACGTACGATCCCTGCCCCGGCATACAGGCGCACCACGTTTGCGCTAATTTTCGCCGAACGTAGTGACACGCAAAACTCACTTTGGCGCCGTGAAAGATAACCCGCAGAACCGGCATACCACTCACGTTCAAAGGGTTCATTTTGTTGGATGAATTCACGTGCCAGCTCTCGCGGAATACCGGCGACAGCCGCCGTGGGCTGGAGTTGCATCAGGCAAAGCATATCGTCGGCCTGATTCAGTTCCGTCCAGATGCAACGGCGCAAGTGCTGCACTTTACGCAGTCTCAGCACCTGTGGCGGCAGCACATCAAGAGTTTGCGTACAGCCTTGCAGGCGCTGGCAAATATCTTCAACCACCAGCATATTCTCACGCTGGTTTTTATCATCTTTCATTAGCCATTCACCCAACTGCCAGGCGCGATGATCCTCTGGATGATTGGCCACGGTTCCGGCCAGCGCCTCGGTGCGCAGCGCCGTGTCTCGCCGCCGATACAGACGCTCAGGGGAAGAGCCAAGGAAAGCGGAGTCGGCAGAGAATGCCATAAAGAAATGGTAGCAGTTCAGGTTTAAGCGACGGCTGGAAGCCATCACGGCCGCGGCATTAACCGACTGAGAAAACTGTAAGTCGGTCGCCCGTGCCAGCACAACCTTATCGAGGTCTTCTCCTGCGATTGTTTGCGTGGCGAGTTTTATCAGATTTGTCCAGCCAGCTTTATCCGGCCAGTTCTGTTCTCCCGTCAAATTCAAGCGCAATGCAGGAAGCGGTTTTACAGGAGCAAGCGATGAGATAAAGGCAATCGCATGTGCAGCGTCTTCACGTAGCGACACGTCGCTATAGAGATGTAAGCGTAAGCTCGCCACTCCGGCGCAACGTCGCCACTCCAGCCGCGGCAGCAGCAAATTGCCACGCTGTGGCTCAAAGGCATTCAGGCCCCAGATGCGCAGGTCGGGATGATTATCATGCTGGTGTAAAAATTGCTGGGCCGATTCCAGCGAGGAAAATGCGGCGACGGCCCCTAATACGGCGGCCTCTTCGTCGCCGTTACGCTGCTGCCAGTAAAACTGGGGCCAGACGGGTTGACTGGCCAGCCATCCTAAAGCGTCAAACGCATCATTCAGTGGGAAAGGTATATCGTAAATACGAATTCCAGGTGCTGCTGGCATCTCTTGCGATAAATGACGCATCAGACTTTCCAGCGCAGTAGTGATTGAATGCACGCGGACCTCTCCCTGTTAAAAACCTCACATTATACGGGGTACTGAGCAGAAAAAGCAGTACCCCCAGTTAGGGAGTACGTACAAATGCGATGACAGAACGGAATTTATCGCCGTGCTAACAATAATCCCATCACTAAACCGACTGTGGCGCCAACGCCGATCCCGCGCCAGGGTTTTTCGTGCACATAGTCATCCGCCCGACAAACAGCTTTTTTCGCACGGTAATAGTAGCTGTCAGAAGCATGGCTGACGCGATTTCTCACCTCTTCTAACGCCCGTTCTGCCCGCGCTTTTAACTCAAGGTATTTTTGATCTGCTGGATCGCCAGAAGAACGCAGCACCTCTTCCAGCGTTTCACTTAATAATTCCAGATCATCATCGACACGTGATTCATAAGAATGAAAAGACATTATATTCTCCCTTTCTATTGACGTACCCGCTAACTATAGACAACCTGGACTGTTTGCGCCTGTTTACGCCTGATGTGCTTCCCGCGCCATTCCGACGTGTGGAATACCGTCTTCGTCATAGATATCCGTTACCGGAACAAAGCCAAAGCGCGCATAGAACGATTGCAGATGCGCCTGCGCGCCCAGATATAACGCCTTGTGTGGCCAGTGTTGCGCGCAGGATGCCAGCGTCTGGGCCATCAGCTGTTGCCCCAGTTTTTCACCGCGCAGCGCTTCGCTTACAATTACCCGACCAATCACCACCGGCTCCAGCTCGTCATCGCTTTTCAGAATCCTCGCATACGCCACCAGCTCATCGTTATGCCAGCCCAGAATATGGCGATTCTCTCCAACCAGGTCATCGCCATCCACATCCTGGTACGGACACTGTTGCTCAACTACAAACACCGCGCATCGCAACTGAAGTAGTGCGTACAGTTGTTGGGTACTCAGCTTTGCATGGTGGAGATCTTGCCAGTGAATCATTGTCTGCCCCTATGTTGTGATAACCTGAACACCCTGCCTTATTGATGGCGAAAAGTGTAACGCGAAGATGGAATTACTATTTTTAGGCACGTCAGCGGGAGTCCCCACTCGCTCACGCAATGTAACGGCAATTTTACTGAATCTGCAACACCCGACTCAGGCGGGGCTGTGGCTTTTTGATTGCGGTGAAGGGACGCAGCATCAGATGCTCACCACCCCTTTCAATCCAGGAAAACTCGATCGTATTTTTATCAGCCATCTGCACGGCGATCACCTGTTTGGTTTACCGGGACTACTGTGCAGTCGCTCAATGGCCGGCAATGTCCAGCCTCTGACGCTTTACGGGCCAAAAGGGTTGCGAGAGTTTACCGAAACCGCATTACGTCTGAGCGGCTCCTGGACCGATTATCCGATGGAAATTGTGGAAATCACCGCAGGTGAGATTGTCGATGACGGCCTGCGTAAAGTCACGGCGTACCCGCTGGCGCATCCGCTGGAGTGCTACGGTTTTCGCATTCAAGAGCATGACAAACCCGGTGCGCTTGACGCTAACGCTCTGAAGGCGGCAGGTGTTAAAGCAGGCCCGTGGTTTCAGGATTTGAAAGCCGGGAAAACTATCGTGCTGGAGGATGGACGTACGATCCACGGCGCCGACTTCCTCGCCCCGGCCACCAGGGGAAAATCAGTCGCTATTTTCGGTGACACAGGACCCTGCGCGTCCGCCATTGAACTGGCTCGAGGTGTAGATGTCATGGTACACGAAACCACGCTGGATGCCTCAATGGAGGAGAAAGCGAACAGTCGCGGGCACAGCTCAACCCGACAAGCCGCACAGCTGGCGCTGGATGCCGGAGTGGGACGCCTGATCATGACCCACGTTAGCTCACGCTATGATGAAAAAGGCTGTCAGCGTTTGCTTGAAGAGTGCAAAGCGATTTTTCCAGACACGGAACTGGCTCACGATTTCGCCATTTTCAGCGTTTAACGCTTTATTTTTCCGCCTCAGTGCCGATAACAGTGGAAAGGCTGGCTTTCACACTGAGGACAGGATGAACAATTTCCAGAAAGATATTGATGACAGGACAAACCTAACCCTGTCTAACCGTTTTGAACTACTGCTATTTCGCCTCGGCAAATCTGTTGAGGAGCAGAAATCAGAGCTATTTGGCATCAACGTATTCAAGCTGCGTGAAATCGTGCCGATGCCGACCTTTACACGTCCGGCTGGTATGAAAGCACCACTGCTGGGTATGGTTAATATTCGCGATCAGGTGATCCCGGTGATTGACCTGCCCGCCGTCGCGGGCTGTAAACCAGAGACCGGACTCAACATCCTGTTGATCACAGAATATGCCCGCAGCGTCCAGGCATTTGCGGTGGAGTCAGTGGAAAACATTATGCGCCTGGACTGGCAACAGGTGCATACCGCCGAGAAAGCCGTCAATGGTCGCTATATCACCAGTATCGCTTGCCTGGACGACAACAAAGAGACCAACAACCTGGCGCTGGTGCTCGACGTTGAGCAGATCTTGTACGACATCGTACCGGCGAACCACGACCTGCGCGCAACCGATCTGAAAACCAATAAATTCAACATCACGCCGGGTGCGGTGGCGATTGTGGCAGATGATTCAAAAGTGGCCCGCGCAATGCTGGAAAAAGGGCTTAACGCCATGGAAATCCCGCATCTGATGCATGTAACGGGCCAGGATGCGTGGGAAAAAATACAGCAGCTTTCCGCAGAAGCACTGGCGGAGGGCAAGCCTATTAGCGAGAAGATCGCCCTGGTACTCACCGATCTCGAAATGCCGGAGATGGACGGTTTTACGCTTACCCGCAAAATAAAAACCGACGAACGCCTGAAGAAGATCCCGGTCGTTATCCACTCTTCGCTTTCCGGTAGTGCGAACGAAGATCACGTTCGCCGAGTAAAAGCGGATGGCTACGTGGCCAAATTCGAAGTCAATGAGCTTTCTTCAGTGATCCAGGAAGTGATGGATCGCACAGCAAAAGGCATCAGCGGTCCGCTGGTAAGCCGTCAGCTATTGAACTGACCCGTATTTCACGCATAAAAAAACCCGCCGAGGCGGGTTTTTTCGTTACTGCATGTAGCCTTACATCAGCGGAGTCGCTAACTGCACAATGCTGATCAGCGGTTGCGGGTAAATACCCAGCACCAGTACCAGCAGGGCAGAAATCAGCACCACGATACCGCCCGCGCTGTACTGCCAGTTGGATGGCGCATCGCGGTTCAGCTGTTGCGGTGCGCTCAGGTACAGGCTCACGGCAACACGCAGGTAGTAGTACAAACCAATCGCCGAACCGACCACCACAGCGGCAACCAGCCACCACAGGTTAGCCTGCACACCGACTGCCAGTACGTAGAACTTACCGATAAAGCCCAGCGTCATCGGGATACCGGCCAGAGACAGCATCATTACCGTCATCACTGCCGCGAGGATCGGACGATGCCAGAACAGACCACGGTAGGAGAACAGAGAGTCCGCATCCGGGCCACGGTACGGGCTGGACATCAGGCTGACCACACCGAACGCGCCGAGGCTGCTGAACAGGTAACCGGCCAGGTAAACGCCAACCGCTTCCATCGACATCTCGCCGCTCTGCAGAGCAATCAGCGCCACCAGCAGGTAGCCGAGATGAGAGATAGAAGAGTAACCGAGCAGACGTTTAATATTGGTCTGGCTCAGCGCCATCAGGTTACCGAAGATGATGGAAGCAAAGGCAATCACGCCCAGTACAATACGTACCGCTTCGCTATCCCCTACCGGTGCGTACAGGAACAGACGCATCACCACGCCGAAGATAGCGATTTTGCTCGCCGTCGCCAGGAAGGTGGAAACCGGAGCCGGAGCGCCCTGGTAAACGTCTGGCGTCCACAGGTGGAACGGAACCAGCGAAAGTTTAAAGCCGAGGCCAACAATCATCAGACCGAAGCCCGCCAGCAGCAGCGGTTCGTGCAGCATGCCGTCGCCGAGGCTCTTACCGAGCGCAACAAACGACAGATTGCCAGACTGCGCGTACACCAGCGCCATACCGAACAGCAGGAAGGAAGACGCTGCGGCAGACAGAATGGTGTATTTGATACTGGCTTCCAGCGAACGTTTCTGACGGAACGCATAGCCAACCAGACCAAACAGCGGCAGAGAGATCAGCTCAATACCAAGGAACAGCGCCGCCAGATGGTTAGCGTTAGCCAGCAGAATACCGCCGAGTGCGGCAATCAGCACCAACAGGTAGAACTCTTCCCGGTTGTCGTCGTAGCCTTCCAGCCACGGGTAAGCAAAGGTACAGGTGGCAAGACTCGCCAGCAGCACCAGTCCGGTGTAGAGCATGGCGAAACCGTCAACCCGCATCAGCGGGGTGACGTCCATGGCGCCCGCCTGGCCAACAAACCAGAGCGAAACCAGCGCGGCGTTAAGCCCAATGACCGATAACGTGGCATTGAGGAAGTGATTGCGTCGCCACGCAATGGAGAGCATCACAACCACCACCGTCAAGCCGACGATCAGCAGCGGTAGCAGCGCAATCAGGTGTTGTGGAGTTATTGTCATGGCGATTTACGGCCTTGTAGTAGTAACGGAATTAACAAACCACTGCTGGATGTTGCTCATCGCAGAATGCGAGGTATCCAGAATCGGCTGCGGATAGAAGCCAAGCAGTACCAGAAGCACGACCAGCAACAGGATGATAAACAGCTCACGCAGCGACATCCCTGGCAGTTCAACACTGGCAATCTGGCTCTTCGCTTTACCGAAGTAAGCGCGATGCAACATCGCCAGCGAGTAAACAGAGGCAAACACCAGACCAAAGGTCGAGATCACGGTAATGACCGGAACTACCTGGTAGCTGCCGAACAGAATCATAAATTCGCCAACGAAGTTACCTGTACCCGGCATACCCAGCGTACACACGGCGAAGAACATTGACAGCGCAGGCAACCATTTCATTTTGCCCCACAGGCCGCCCATCATACGCATATCACGCGTGTGCAGACGTTCGTACAGCTGACCACACAGAATGAACAGACCGGCTGCGGACAGACCGTGCGCGATCATCTGAATAACCGCACCCTGGTAAGCCAACTGGCTGCCGGTGTAGATAGCAATCAGCACGAAGCCCATGTGCGATACGGAGGTGTATGCGATCAGACGTTTGATATCGTACTGATTAAAGGCCATCCACGCGCCGTAGAAGATACCGATAACACCCAGCCACATTGCGATAGGTGCAAACTCCGCCGACGCGTTCGGGAACAGCGGCAGGGAGAAGCGTAGCAGACCGTAGGCTGCGGTTTTCAGCAAAATCCCCGCCAGGTCAACGGAACCTGCGGTCGGCGCCTGGGAGTGTGCATCCGGCAACCAGCCGTGCAGCGGAACCACCGGCATTTTCACCGCGAAGGCGATGAAGAAGCCCAGCATCAGCAGATATTCCACACCGTGGGACATCGGGGTATTCAGCAGCTCTTCATAGTTGAAGGTCCACACACCGGTCGCTTTATAGTGCACAAACACCAGCGCCAGGATGGCAATCAACATCACCAGACCACTCGCCTGGGTATAAATGAAGAACTTGGTCGCCGCCGTGATACGCGTTTTACCGTCAGAGGCTTTATGCCCCCACAACGCGATCAGGAAGTACATCGGCACCAGCATCATTTCCCAGAAGAAGAAGAACAGGAACATGTCGATGGCAAGGAACACGCCGATCACGCCGCCTAAGATCCACATCAGGTTCAGATGGAAGAAGCCCTGGTATTTTTCGATTTCATTCCAGGAGCAAAGTACCGCCAGAACACCGAGCAGACCGGTCAGCACTACCATCAGCAGCGACAGACCATCGATAGCCAGATGAATAGAGATGCCAAAACGTGGGATCCACGGCAGGACAAACTCAGACTGCCACTGCGGAATGCCAGCGGATTGCGTCAGTGAATAGCCGCCCTGCAACCACAGTTGCAGGCCAAGCGCCAGCGTCAATCCCATGGTAATCAGCGCGATCCAGCGCGGCACCTTCACGCCAAAGCGTTCGGTCTGCCAGCACAGGAAGCCACCAATAAAGGGAATTAATATTAGCCAGGGTAGTAACATGGCGATCTTTATTCCTTGTTAAAGTCCCATCAGGACCTGATTTTCAACGAATTCTCAAACAGAAAATTCACTTCGGATTGCGGCTTTTTTTGCCCGGCGGCGCGAACGCTTACCGGGCCTACAGATTCCCGTAGGTCGGATAAGCGCGAGCGCCATCCGACATCAACCCCACAATCCTCAAACTCAACGAAGTACCATCAACAGTGCCAGCACAACGACGGCGCCGATGCTCATTGATGCGACATACCAGCGCAGATAACCGTTCTCGCTCAACAACAGGCCTTTACCTGCAAAGCGGGAAAGGATCGCCGGAATGTTCATCATTGAGTTGAGCGGATCGCGTTTCAGCAACCAGGCAACACCCAGGAACGGCTTGACGAACACTTTGTCATACAGCCAGTCGAAGCCCCAGGCGTTATACCACCAGGTACCCAGCAGGCGGCCCGGCGCACTGTTGGCAATCGATGTCACAAGCTGGCGTTTACCCAGCCACAGCCATGCTGCAATCAGGATGCCCGCAATCGCTACGATACCGGAGGTAATTTCCAGCGTCATGACGCGACCATGCTCAAGCTCGGTCGTCGCAGGCAGTACACCCTGCAGCGGCGGCACAATCAGCGCGCCAACGAAGGTGGACAGGATCATCAGCACAATCAGCGGCAGATGATGGGTAATCCCCTTCCCTGCATGAGCGTGAATTTGTTCTTTACCGTGGAACACGATGAAAATCATACGGAAGGTATACAGAGAGGTCATGAACGCACCGACCAGACCTGCAACCATCAGATTAATATGACCATTCGCCATTGCACCGGCCAGAATCTCATCCTTACTGAAGAAGCCAGCGGTAATCAGCGGCAGAGCCGACAGCGCCGCGCCACCGATCAGGAAGCAGAGATACACCAGCGGAAT
This sequence comes from Citrobacter sp. Cf087, assembly GCF_030334285.1. Lineage (NCBI taxonomy): Bacteria > Pseudomonadati > Pseudomonadota > Gammaproteobacteria > Enterobacterales > Enterobacteriaceae > Citrobacter > Citrobacter sp. Cf087. Next base: position 300,203 of record NZ_JAOWED010000031.1, on the reverse strand, counting down.
TGACTTACGCAGTCCGCCCATCTTGAAGATGTTCTGTTCGTGGTGGCAAGCCAGGATAACCGAGCCGGATGCCAGGAACAGCAGCGCTTTAAAGAAGGCGTGCGTCATCAGGTGGAAAATCGCCGCATCCCACGCCTGTACACCGAGAGCCAGGAACATATAACCAATCTGGCTCATGGTGGAGTACGCAAGAACGCGTTTGATGTCGGTCTGTACCAGCGCAGCAAAACCCGCCAGCACCAGAGTGATGGCACCGATAATCCCCACCAGGTGCAGGATTTCTGGGGTCATCAGGAACAGGCCGTGCGTACGTGCAATCAGGTAGACACCGGCGGTAACCATCGTCGCAGCGTGGATAAGCGCAGAGACAGGCGTCGGGCCGGCCATCGCATCAGCAAGCCATGTTTGCAACGGCAACTGCGCAGATTTACCGACCGCACCGCCCAGCAGCATCAGGGTTGCCCACATCAGCATGTTGTTACCATCTGCAAAGTGCGCAGGCGCCAGTTCCACCATTTCGCGGAAGTTCAGCGTGCCCAGCTCGTTGTAGAGGATGAACAGCGCGAACGCCAGGAATACGTCACCAACACGGGTTACCACAAAGGCTTTCATTGCCGCAGCGCCATTCTTCGGATCGGTATAGTAGAAACCAATCAGCAGATAGGAGCACAGGCCCACGCCTTCCCAGCCGAGGTACATCAGCAGCAGGTTATCCGCCAGCACCAGAACCACCATGCTGGCGATAAACAGGTTGGTGTAGGCGAAGAAACGAGAATAGCCCTCTTCTCCGCGCATATACCAGGAGGCGAACATGTGGATCAGGAAACCAACGCCGGTCACCACGGAGAGCATAGTCAGCGACAGGCCATCCAGCACCAGGTTAAAACCGATGTTGAAGTCGCCGACTGACATCCAGGTCCACAGCGGCTGGCTATAAGCCTGCTGGCCATTGGCAAAGAAATCAACGCCAACAAACGCAGTCACCAGCGCGGCCAGACCAATCGACCCGACACCCACGGTAGCGGACAGATTTTCTGACCAACGACCACGGGAAAACGCCAGTAATACAAAGCCAATAAATGGCAGAATAATGGTTAAGGCAAGCATGTTCATCCACGCATCTCACTTACTGAATCGATGTTCAGGTTCTGGCGACGGCGATGAAGTTGCAGCAACAGCGCAAGTCCAATGCTCGCTTCCGCAGCCGCAAGGCTGATGGCGAGAATGTACATCACCTGACCATCGGTCTGGCCCCAGTAGCTTCCGGCGACCACAAAGGCCAGCGCGGAGGCGTTAATCATGATTTCCAGCCCGATCAGCATAAACAGCAGATTGCGGCGGATAACCAGACCGGTCAAACCCAGGACGAATAAAATCGCAGCGAGGATCAGTCCATGTTGTAAGGGGATCATGCGTGCTCCTCCGTTTTTCTTTTCGCGCGGTCATCAGTGCGATTGCTCAGCACTTCACCTGAACGCTCTTCGCGCCCCACGTGGAAGGCCACAACCAGGCCCGCCAGCAGCAGCATCGAAGCCAGTTCGACCGCCAGTACATACGGTCCGAACAGGGAAATACCGACTGCTTTCGCGCTAATTGGCGTCCCGTCGATGCCCTGATCGTTTACGCCCAGAATGGCGTAAACAATGACCACCAGCATGATGGCCGACAGAATCGCCGGACCAATCCACACCTGAGGTTTCAGCCACTGGCGTTCCTGTTCAATTTCAGAACCACCGAGGTTGAGCATCATTACCACGAATACGAACAGCACCATGATAGCGCCCGCGTAGACGATAATTTCCAGCGCACCGGCGAAGTAAGCGCCTAACGAGAAGAACACCCCGGAAATCGCCAGCAGCGAAATAATCAGATACAGCAGCGCGTGTACCGGATTGGTGTGGGTGATTACCCGCAAGGTTGCGAGAATGGCTATCAGGCCACAGATATAAAAAGCGAACTCCATTGCCCCTCTCCTTACGGTAACAGGCTCTTGACGTCGATAGGCTTGGCTTCGTTCTCTGCTTCGCCCTTATCTTTGCCGTCGATTGCCATACCTGCCATCCGGTAGAAGTTATATTCCGGGTATTTGCCCGGACCGGAGATCAGCAGATCCTCTTTCTCGTAAACCAGGTCCTGGCGCTTGTACTCACCCAGCTCGAAATCTGGAGTCAGCTGAATAGCCGTTGTCGGACAGGCTTCTTCGCACAGGCCGCAGAAAATGCAGCGTGAGAAGTTAATGCGGAAAAACTCCGGATACCAGCGGCCATCTTTGGTCTCTGCTTTTTGCAAAGAGATACAGCCTACCGGACACGCTACCGCACACAGGTTACAGGCAACGCAGCGCTCTTCACCGTCTGGATCACGAGTCAGAACGATACGACCACGAAAACGGGGCGGTAGATAGACCGGCTCTTCCGGGTACATCTGCGTTTCGCGTTTCGCGAACGCATGCAGGCCGATCATCCAGATACTGCGTACCTGGGTGCCGAAACCTACGAACAATTCTTTTAAGGTCATGGTCTTTGTGTCCCTTATTGCGCCTGCCAGAGAATGACAGCCGCAGTTACCAGCAAGTTGACGAGCGTCAGCGGCAGACAGACTTTCCAGCCGAAGGACATTACCTGGTCATAACGAGGACGCGGTAACGACGCACGAATCAAAATGAACATCATCATGAAGAACGCGGTTTTCAGCGCGAACCAGACGAATGGCGGTAAGAACGGGCCATGCCAGCCACCGAAGAACAGGGTAACCATCAGTGCAGAAATGGTGACGATACCGATGTATTCACCCACGAAGAACAGACCGAATTTCATACCGGAATATTCAATGTGGTAACCGTCGGCCAGTTCCTGCTCGGCTTCTGGCTGGTCAAACGGGTGACGGTGACACACCGCCACGCCCGCGATGGCAAAGGTGACAAAACCAAAGAACTGCGGAATAACGTTCCAGATATCAGCCTGGTTGTTGACGATGTCGGTCATGTTAAATGAACCGGCCTGCGCCACCACGCCCATCAGGGAAAGTCCGAGGAACACTTCGTAGCTTAGGGTCTGCGCAGACGCACGCATCGCACCGAGCAGGGAGTATTTGTTGTTACTGGACCAGCCGGCGAACAGCACTGCGTATACCGCGAGGCCCGCCATCATCAGGAAGAACAGGATCCCGATGTTCAGGTCAGCAACCACCCAGTTCGGACTCACCGGCACGATGGCGAAAGCCAGCAGCAGCGAGGTGAAGGCGATCATCGGTGCCAGGGTAAAGATGACGCGATCCGAGAATTTCGGGATCCAGTCTTCTTTAAAGAACATCTTGATCATGTCCGCAACCAGCTGGAGCGAACCGCCCCAGCCAACACGGTTCGGTCCGTAACGGTTCTGGAACAGACCCAGCAGACGACGTTCGCCAAAGCTCATGAATGCCCCGCAGGTGACCACCACCAGCAGGATCACCACCGCTTTGAGAATGCTCAGCAGGATCTCAATCAGATCGGGTGTAATCCAACTCATTGTTGTGCCTCCTGCAGATCCTCAAGACGCGCACCTGCCAGAACCGGCGCGATGCCAGGCATGCCCATCGGCAAACCAACCTGCCCTGCCGTTAATCCTTCAGCGATTTCAACCGGCAGCGTAACCGTGTTGCCATCGTAGCTGAAAGAAACGCGCGTACCGGCATTAACACCCAACTTCGCGGCATCAGCCGGGTTGAGTTTGATGTACGGCTGCGGCATACGGGTCTGGAAGACCGGCGCACGCTGGGACATTTCGTCACTACCAAACAGATGGTAGTACGGCGCGACACGCCACTGACCATCCTGAGCCTGGAAGCTCGCCGGAACGGTAGTGAAGTAATCCATACCATCCGCAGAAGCTTCGATCAGGCGCACGCCCGGATCGCCATGACGCAGTTTACCGCCCACTTCATCCTGGAACTTGTTCCACGCCTGTGGGGAGTTCCAGCCCGGAGCCCAGGCAAACGGAATTTGTGAACGCGGTGCAGACGGCTGGTTGTTCCCTTCCATAGAGAAAGCGAACATGGTGTCTTTGTCCTGCGGTTGACGCGGTTCGTGTACGCTGATGTTGGCGCGCATTGCGGTACGCCCACTGTAGCGGTGCGGTTCACGCGCCAGCTTCTGTCCACGGATACGGAAGCTTGCGTCCGGCGCGGCATCTTTAATGCCCGCCAGCTGCGGCAACTTCTCAACGACCGCGTCGATAACGTGGTCGAGCTGCGTCCAGTCCACTTCACGGCTCTGCACGGTGCTGTGCAGCGAGTGCAGCCAGCGCCAGCTTTCCAGCATTACGGTGTTGCTGTCGTAGTAGGATGGGTCATAGACCTGGAAGAAACGCTGGGCGCGGCCTTCGTTGTTAATCACCGTACCATCGCTTTCGGCGAAGCTTGCAGCGGAAAGCACCAGATGGGCGTTTTCCATAATTGCCGTACGCTGATGGTCAACGACCAGTACCAGCGGCGCTTTCGCCAGCGCGGCATCAACGCGAGCGGCTGAAGCATGGCGATGCAGGTCATTTTCCAGCACCACAACAGCGTCAGCGCGGCCTGTTTCCAGCTCGGTCAGCGCATCGTCAAGGGAACCACCGCCAATCATGCCGAGGCCCATGCTGTTAACCGAGCGAGCAATCATGGTGATGCCAACGTCTGCGCCACGGCCTTTCAGCGCCTTCGCCACGTTGGCAGCCGCCTGAATCACTTCGGCGCTACCGGCGTTGGTGCCGGAAATAATCAGTGGTTTCTTCGCCCCGGCTAGTGCCTGAACGATAACGTCAATTTTGTTCTGCATGTCACGGTCGATACCGTCAACCGCCGGCGCGTTGTTATCCAGCGCGTGGGCGATAGCGAAACCTAAACGCGCCTGATCTTCAACCGGTGCGCGATAGGTCCAAGCGGCGATATCGTCCAGACGGGTGTTATCGACGTTGGTAACGAACAGCGGATGCTTAGCACGCTGGCCGATATTAAGGATTGCTGCGATCTGCCAGTCAGCCACTTTCTGTGCCGCCGCCATTTCACGCGCTTTACCTTTCACCGCCTGACGCACCGCCAGCGCAACGCGTGCGCCGGTCTGGGTGACATCTTCGCCCAGCACCAGAACCGCATCATAAGATTCGATTTCGCGCAGAGCCGGAGTATGAATCCCGCCGTCACGCAGTACGCTCAACGCCAGTTGCAGACGATCCAGTTCGCCCTGAGCGATACCGGTATAGAAGTTATCCGCACCGACCAGTTCACGCAGCGCGAAGTTACTTTCAACGCTGGCGCGCGGGGAGCCGATACCAATCACTTTCTTCGACTGACGCAGAATATCTGCCGCGCCCTGCATCGCCTGCTCGGCGTTCAGCGTGATCAGGTCATCGCCACGACGCTGTACCGGCTGACGCGGACGGTCTTTCAGGTTCACGTAACCATAGCCGAAACGACCACGGTCGCAGAGGAAGTAGTGGTTAACGGTACCGTTATAACGGTTTTCGATACGACGCAGTTCACCGTAGCGCTCGCCCGGGCTGGTGTTACAGCCGATGGAACACTGCTGGCAGATGCTCGGCGCAAACTGCATGTCCCATTTACGGTTATAACGCTCGGAGTGCGTTTTATCGGTGAAGACGCCGGTTGGACAAATTTCGACCAGGTTGCCAGAGAATTCGCTTTCGAGCGTACCGTCTTCCGGACGACCGAAGTAGACGTTGTCATGTGCGCCATACACGCCCAGATCCGCACCATCGGCGTAATCTTTGTAGTAACGTACACAGCGATAGCAGGCGATGCAGCGGTTCATTTCGTGAGAGATGAACGGCCCCAGGTCCTGGTTACGGTGAGTACGCTTCGTGAAGCGGTAGCGACGGAAGCTGTGACCGGTCATGACGGTCATATCCTGCAGGTGGCAGTTGCCGCCCTCTTCACAGACCGGACAGTCGTGCGGGTGGTTAGTCATCAACCACTCCACGACGCTTTCGCGGAACTGCTTCGCTTCTTCGTCATCAATAGAAATAAAGGTGCCTTCGGTGGCCGGTGTCATACAAGACATCACCAGGCGACCACGCGTGTCTTCCGCGTTCTGATATTGCTTCACCGCACACTGGCGGCAAGCACCGACGCTTCCCAGCGCCGGGTGCCAGCAAAAGTACGGAATATCAAGGCCAAGAGACAGACAAGCTTCCAGCAGGTTGTCCGCTCCGTTGACCTCATATTCTTTGCCGTCTACATGAATCGTAGCCATAGTCAGCATGCTTCCAGTTGGCTCGGTCGTAACCGAGCGTTAATCGAATTTCTTATCGCGACACAGGGCTAACCCTGTGATCACCAGCGCTCTTTCAGCAGGTTCGGCTGAATACCACCAATAGCGTGGGTATTGCTGAAGGTCTGCTTGATGCCAGCTTCGAATTCTTCGCGGAAATATTTAATGGCGCTCTGCAGCGGTTCCACTGCACCCGGTGCGTGTGCACAGAAGGTTTTACCCGGGCCGAGGAAACGACACAGTTGCTCAAGTGTCTCGATATCCCCAGGCTGGCCTTCGCCACGCTCAAGCGCGCGCAGAATTTTCACACTCCACGGCAGACCATCACGGCACGGCGTACACCAGCCACAGGACTCGCGGGCAAAGAACTCTTCGAGGTTACGCACCAGAGGAACCATGCCAATCTCGTGATCGACAGCCATTGCCAGCGCGGTGCCCAAACGGCTACCTGCTTTACCAATGCTTTCGAATTCCATCGGCAGATCGAGGTGTGCTTCGGTCAGGAAGTCAGTCCCCGCGCCGCCAGGTTGCCAGGCTTTGAACTTCAGGCCATCGCGCATGCCGCCCGCGTAATCTTCGAGGATCTCACGCGCGGTAGTACCGAAAGGCAGTTCCCACAGGCCAGGGTTCTTCACACGACCGGAGAAGCCCATCAGCTTGGTGCCCGCGTCTTTGCTCTTCGAAATGTTCTGGTACCACTCCACGCCGTTCGCGAGGATAGCCGGTACATTACACAGGGTTTCGACGTTGTTTACGCAGGTCGGCTTACCCCATGCGCCAGAGCTTGCCGGGAACGGCGGCTTGGAGCGTGGGTTAGCACGGCGACCTTCGAGGGAGTTGATCAGCGCGGTTTCTTCACCGCAGATGTAACGCCCTGCCCCAGTGTGGACAAACAGTTCGAAGTCGAAACCGGTGCCCATAATGTTTTTGCCTAGCAGACCGGCTTCGGTCGCTTCGGCGATAGCGCGACGCAGATGCACGGCTGCTTCGATATATTCACCGCGCAGGAAGATGTAACCACGGTACGCTTTCAGCGCAAACGCGGAAATCAGCATGCCTTCCACCAGCAGGTGCGGCAGCTGTTCCATCAGCAGACGGTCTTTATAGGTGCCCGGCTCCATTTCATCGGCGTTACACAGCAGGTAACGGATGTTCATGGATTCGTCTTTCGGCATCAGACTCCACTTCAGACCGGTGGAAAAGCCCGCGCCGCCGCGCCCTTTCAGGCCAGCGTCTTTTACCTGATTAACGATTTCATCCGGTGACAGCCCGGTCAGAGCCTTACGCGCACCTTCGTAGCCGTTCTTGCTACGGTATTCATCCAGCCAGACCGGCTGTTTGTCATCACGCAGACGCCAGGTCAGCGGATGGGTTTCGGGAGTACGGATAATGTCTTTCATTTATACCGCTCCAGCAGTTCGGGAATGCCTTCCGGGGTCAGATGAGCATGAGTATCCTCATCGATCATCATGTTTGGCCCTTTGTCGCAGTTCCCCAGGCAACAGGTCGGCAGCAGCGTAAAGCGACCATCAAAAGTCGTCTGCCCCGGCTTGATGTTGAGTTTTTTCTCAAGCGCGGCCTGGATCCCCTGGTAGCCGTTGATATGGCACACCACGCTGTCGCAATAGCGGATCACGTGGCGACCTACCGGCTGGCGGAAGATCTGGCTATAAAACGTAGCAACACCTTCTACGTCGCTTGGCGGAATACCCAGCACATCAGCGATCGCATAGATCGCCCCATCCGGCACCCAGCCACGCTGTTTCTGAACGATTTTCAGCGCTTCAATGGACGCCGCACGCGGGTCTTCGTAGTGGTGCTTCTCGTGCTCAATCGCTTCACGCTCAGCCGCACTCAGCTCAAAAGCCTCGGTTTGTGGTTGTTGATTCTCGTGCATAATTAGCGGTCCACATCTGACATAACAAAATCGATACTACCCAGATGGACGATCAGGTCGGACACCAGGCTGCCACGTACCGCTACCGGGATCTGCTGCAGGTGCGCATAGCTCGGGGTACGGATACGGGTACGGTAACTCATGGTGCTGCCATCGCTGGTCAGGTAGTAACTGTTGATACCCTTGGTCGCTTCCACCATCTGGAAGGACTCGTTTGCCGGCATAACCGGACCCCACGAAACCTGCAGGAAGTGGGTGATAAGGGTTTCGATATGTTGCAGCGTGCGCTCTTTCGGTGGCGGCGTCGTCAGCGGGTGATCCGCTTTGAACGGGCCTTCCGGCATGTTATTGAGGCACTGCTCAAGGATGCGCAGACTCTGGCGCAGCTCTTCAACTTTCAGCATCACGCGGGTATAGCAGTCGGACACACCGCCGCCAACCGGGACCTCAAAGTCAAAGTTTTCATAGCCAGAGTACGGACGCGCTTTACGCACGTCGAAATCAATACCGGTCGCACGCAGCGCAGCACCGGTACAACCCCAGTCCAGCGCTTCTTTCTTACCGTAAGCGGCAACACCCTGCGAACGGCCTTTCAGGATGGTGTTACGCAGCGCGGCTTTCTCGTAAGAATCCAGACGTTTTGGCATCCAGTCGAGGAAATCACGCAGCAGTTTGTCCCAACCGCGCGGCAGATCGTGTGCCACACCGCCGATACGGAACCAGGCCGGGTGCATACGGAAACCGGTGATCGCTTCCACGACGTCGTAGATTTTCTGACGGTCAGTAAAGGCGAAGAATACCGGGGTCATCGCGCCGACGTCCTGAATGAACGTGGAGATATACAGCAGATGACTGTTGATACGGAACAATTCAGACAGCATGACGCGAATCACGTTGACGCGATCCGGCGTGGTGATGCCTGCCAGTTTCTCAACCGCCAGTACGTAAGGCATTTCGTTAACGCAGCCGCCGAGGTACTCGATACGGTCGGTGTACGGAATGTAACTGTGCCAGGACTGACGTTCGCCCATCTTTTCAGCGCCACGGTGGTGGTAGCCGATGTCAGGTACGCAGTCGACGATTTCTTCGCCATCAAGCTGCAGCACAATACGGAACGCACCGTGGGAAGACGGGTGGTTAGGACCGAGGTTGAGGAACATGAAGTCCTCATTTTCGGTGCTACGCTTCATGCCCCAATCTTCAGGTTTGAAGGTCAGCGCTTCCATTTCCAGATCCTGTTTGGCTTTAGTCAGCTCAAACGGGTCGAATTCGGTTGCACGCGCCGGGTAGTCTTTACGCAGCGGATGACCTTCCCAGGTATGCGGCATCAGCAGACGCGTCAGGTGCGGGTGACCTTCGATATCGATGCCAAACATTTCCCAGGTTTCACGCTCATACCAGTTGGCGTTCGGGAACAGTTTGGTGAAAGTCGGTACGCGCAGATCGTTTTCAGACAAAGCCACCTTGAGCATGATATCGCGATTGCGTTCAATGGAGATCAGGTGATAGAAAACGGAAAAATCCGCGGCGGGTAACCCTTCGCGGTGCGTACGCAGACGTTCGTCCATGCCGTGTAAGTCAAACAGCATGACGTAAGGTTTCGGCAGTCTCTTTAAGAAATCGCCAACTTCCAGTAATTGTTCACGCTTGACCCAAACAACGGGTACCCCGGTGCGAGTCGCCTGAACGGTAAAGGCATCCGGCCCAAAACGGTTGCGCAGTTCGCCAATGACCGGGTCATCAAGGTGATCCCGTGTTTGCCATGCGGCGTCTTGCGCGGTTAAGTCGGTCATATTGTTCACCATTGCAAATGGTCCGTGGTGGTCGGCAGTGCTTCGCGCTATTTATGTAGTGATAAGCGAAGGAAGTGCTGCTGCCGACAGGCGCAAATTAAATCTCGTCTGGTGTACGAAGATTCGTTACAGCAATACGTTCGCCGCGTTTACGCTCGCGTTCTGACTGCATATTGGCGCGATAAACGCCCTGATCGCCAACCACCCAGGAGAGCGGACGGCGTTCTTTGCCAATGGAATCTTGCAGCAGCATCAGAGCCTGCATATACGCTTCTGGGCGCGGCGGACATCCCGGGATGTACACATCGACCGGAATAAATTTATCAACGCCCTGCACTACAGAATAGATGTCGTACATCCCGCCGGAGTTGGCGCATGCGCCCATGGAAATAACCCATTTCGGTTCCAGCATCTGATCGTAGAGGCGCTGAATAACTGGCGCCATTTTGGTAAAGCAGGTTCCGGCTACGACCATCAGGTCAGCCTGACGCGGCGATGCACGCAGTACTTCTGCACCAAAACGGGCCACATCGTGCACGGCGGTAAACGAGGTCACCATCTCAACGTAGCAGCAGGAAAGGCCAAAGTTATATGGCCAAATTGAGTTTTTACGGCCCCAGTTAACCATGTCATGCAGTTTGCCCATGAACACGTTTTTGTTAACTTCTTGTTCCAGGGGGTCGGTTACGATCTCCTGTTTTTGCAGGGGGTAACGGTCGTTCTCACCGTTAGGATCTATGCGGGTGAGCGTATAATCCATCTTAATGCCTCGCGGTTAGCGTTGACGATTAGCGATACTGTTCGTTTCCGGGTTCATACGCTCGCGGCGTGAACGCGCGGGCGTCCAGTCCAGCGCGCCAATACGCACCAGATAAACCAGACCTGCCAGTAACACAAAAATAAAAATTGCAGCTTCCACAAAGCCAATCCAACCGCTTTCACGGATAGAAGTTGACCATGCGAACAGATACAGCGCTTCAACGTCGAAGATAACGAAGAACATGGCTACCAGATAAAACTTGGCAGACAGGCGCAGGCGGGCGGTGCCGACCGAGTCGATACCTGATTCAAACGGCACGTTTTTAGATCTCGCGCGTGCGCGACCCCCTAAAAACCAGCCGCCGACGAGCATCAGGCAGCACAGGCCAATGGCAACGATAAGAAAGATAGCGAATGCCCAGTGATGAGCGATGATTTCAGTGGATGTTGACATACTCATTGCTTACTCATCAAAAGTAGCGCCAAATTCTCTGCTCTTTTCGGCAGATGAACGCCACATCGATTCATGGGGAGGAATAAAAAAAACCTTACAATCACTGTGGAAAATCATTTTATACAGCTAATTGATGGGGTTTTTTACTCCTTTCTATAACCTTTTGTCAACTTTAACAAAAGTTTCCTCACATTATTTTACACTACCCTAACTTCATTAACATAAAGTGCTCTTTAGACCCATTTCGATTGCATCATCGGTCATTTTTAATGTTGTTGAATCGTGTCCGTAGTGAAGTAAAAAAGATAATACACGTCTATTTTGACAGGAATTCACCCAGATGCCTCCCCCTAAATGGGAGTATTTTCTTGATCTGTGACACGCTTTTGTTAATTCACCATAAAAAACAGCAACAATTTCTCTAGTTTTTTAACATGGAAACATTTAGCAACGCGGCTGATTATTTTTCACCCTATTGTCAGTCTGTTTTTTTACCTGCTGATTTTGTTAAGTTTTAGTATATGAATGAACAGAAAGCAGTAATATTTGCATAAAAAAAGAGCCGCTGGATGTTTTTTCATCATCAGTGGCCCTTTTTTACACTTACATTTTTAAACGTTTTTCTGTGACGCTTTACTCAAAGTCGCCTTCAACAATCAGCGAGTCATCTCCCCCTTCAGGGGTAAACTGATTGTATTGCCAAGGATTTTGATATGTCTGCATCGACTTAAAGATAGCCTGAGCTAATTCATTTTGCGTGGCCGGATCGCTGCACAACAGATACTCGGTATCAGGCAGAGGTGGCAATCCGTCCGCCGCACCCAGTACGCGTAAATCCGGGCTCATCATTTCTACAGGACGCGCAGTGACGCCAAGCCCTGCTTTTACCGCCGCGCGGACCGCAGGCAATGTTGAAGCGACATAAGCCAGACGCCACGGGATCTGTGCGGCATTCAACGTCGCCAGCACGATATCGCGAAACGGGCTGGGATCGTCCAGCAGAACTAACGGCACCGGTTCGCCTTTTTGCAGGATATATTCGGCTGCGCAATACCAGTGCGTCGGTGAAGTCCGCAAATTCAGGCATTCAAAATCGTCAGGGCGATTCGTGGTGACCACTAAATCCACTTCTTGCGACTTAAGCATCTCCACCATGTAAGCATTGCGTTTCACTCTTACATCAAGCGCAAGTTTCGGATAAACCGAACTAATGCGGTTAAGCAGAAATGGGAGTATGGTGTCGGCGGATTCATCAGAAGCACCGATAGTTAACACCCCCTGAAGATTGTTAAACATCAATGATGAGCATGCCTCATCATTAAATCGCAGTATTTTCCTGGCGTAACCCAACAGCTGGATACCATGTTCGGTCAGCAGTTTGTTGCGTCCATGACGCGCGAACAACTCTTTCCCCACAAGTTGCTCAAGGCGCTGCATTTGCTGACTTACCGCAGACTGAGTTCGACATACCGCAGCTGCCGCAGCCGCGAAGGTATTTAGGTCGGCAACAGCAACAAAGGTTCTCAGCAGATCGAGGTCGAGGTTAATTATCGGACGATTTGCATTTATCATAGTTTTTCACTTACTCGCGGGTCATACCGGGTTAATGCTGTGCATTCAGAATCAAACAACTCCATTTGTAATGTGCCTCCCTTCAGTTTCGCTTAGTGTAACCAAGTGAAAATAAGGATGTATTTGGTTTAACAAACGAAACAATTCTCTTTCTGAGCTATTTTAAAACCCGTGATATTCATCGGAATATAGCAACGAGAAAGAGCCGTATTTTTAGCTGCCGTATGATTCTGACTAATGGAAAACATGTAAATTTTGTAAATTTAAAAAATAGTTAACGAACAATAATTTACACATTAAAAACTAACTTTTCAGTATGTTATGAACAACCAACAAACATTTGAATTATCGTAAAACTCGTACTACAAACCATTTCATAGGCGTTATCTTAACCTAAAACCACTATATTTATAAGTGTTATTGCGAATAATTCCGGGCGAATTGGTGTTATGTCAGTGCAACGGTTTTCGTATTATTAGCCCACTCAATTTGATGTCGTTTAAATAATAAATAATAATTAATTAAGAATCTCTCAATTCATTAATTATGCTTAACAATGGATTCACACCGTATCACGTAGGGATCAGACCGATAACAGAATTCGTTGATGAAACCTCAGTATTTTCGAATCGCGCCGTATCACACAGATATCGACTGCATTTTGTTTTATAGGGGTAACTTTTTTCGACCAGACAAATCACCATACCAAAGCCAACAAAGCAAAACACAAACCATAAAAAACACAACAATCCAGATTATTACACTGTAATAATTGCATAATTTAGTTATTAAAAGTTAATTATCGTCCTCCTGCTTTCCAAAATCTTCTACTAAAGACCCTTCAAAACTCACCGTCGTGGGAGTACATTGTGCTGGGCTGACTTCCACGGCAGGGAGTGGCATTCACAGCTAAAAAGGTCAACGTTCATGTCCCCCATTGAAAAATCCAGCAAATTAGAAAACGTCTGTTATGACATTCGCGGCCCGGTTCTGAAGGAAGCAAAGCGCCTGGAAGAAGAAGGCAACAAAGTTCTGAAACTGAACATCGGCAACCCTGCGCCTTTCGGGTTTGAAGCACCAGATGAAATTTTAGTGGATGTGATCCGCAATTTGCCAACTGCGCAAGGATATTGCGATTCCAAAGGCCTTTATTCAGCCCGCAAAGCAATCATGCAGCATTACCAGGCCCGCGGGATGCGCGATGTAACCGTAGAAGATATCTATATCGGTAACGGCGTATCCGAATTGATTGTGCAGGCCATGCAGGCATTGCTGAACAGTGGGGACGAAATGCTGGTTCCTGCACCTGATTATCCACTGTGGACGGCGGCGGTTTCGCTCTCTGGTGGTAATGCCGTGCACTACCTGTGTGATGAATCGTCAGACTGGTTCCCGGACCTGGATGATATCCGCGCCAAAATTACGCCGCGTACGCGTGGGATCGTCATCATCAACCCCAACAACCCAACCGGCGCTGTTTATTCTAAAGAGCTGCTGATGGAGATTGTTGAGATTGCTCGCCAGAACAACCTCATCATCTTTGCAGATGAGATTTACGACAAAATTCTCTACGATGACGCCGAGCACCACTCGATTGCGGCAATGGCCCCGGATCTGCTGACTATTACCTTTAACGGCCTGTCAAAAACCTATCGTGTTGCCGGTTTCCGTCAGGGCTGGATGGTACTGAACGGACCGAAGAAACATGCCAAAGGGTATATCGAAGGCCTTGAGATGCTGGCTTCTATGCGCCTGTGTGCGAATGTCCCGGCACAACATGCCATTCAGACCGCGCTGGGTGGATATCAGAGCATCAGCGAATTCATCATGCCTGGCGGACGTCTGTATGAGCAACGTAACCGCGCCTGGGAACTGCTCAATGATATCCCTGGCGTCTCTTGCGTAAAACCGCGCGGTGCACTGTATATGTTCCCGAAAATTGACGCCAAGCGCTTCAATATTCATGACGACCAGAAGATGGTGCTCGACTTCCTGTTGCAGGAAAAAGTACTGCTGGTCCAGGGGACAGCATTCAACTGGCCGTGGCCGGATCATTTCCGCATCGTTACGCTGCCGCGAATTGATGATATCGAAATGTCGTTGAGTAAATTTGAGCGTTTCCTGTCAGGGTATCGCCAGCTGTAACCACGCAAAGTGCTACCGGGTTTGCATCCGGTAGCACTCTCTGCGCAAAATACCGTTACTGAAGTCACTGAGTAAGGGTCGTTATGAAGCAGAGCCACTTTTTTGCCCACCTCTCCCGTCTGAAACTCATTAACCGCTGGCCGCTGATGCGCAACGTGCGCACCGAAAACGTGTCCGAACACAGTCTGCAGGTTGCCATGGTTGCTCATGCGCTGGCCGCGATCAAAAACCGTAAATTTGGTGGTCAGGTAAATGCTGAGCGTATTGCCCTGCTGGCTATGTACCACGATGCGTCAGAGGTGTTAACCGGCGATCTCCCTACCCCAGTGAAATATTTCAACTCGCAGATTGCTCAGGAATATAAAGCGATAGAGAAAATTGCCCAGCAAAAACTGGTCGATATGGTTCCCGATGAGTTGCGCGATATTTTTGCACCGCTCATTGATGAACATGCCTTAAGTGAAGAAGAAAGATCGATTGTTAAACAGGCCGATGCCCTGTGCGCGTATCTGAAGTGCCTGGAAGAACTCTCCGCCGGTAACAACGAATTTCTGCTGGCGAAAACACGTCTGGAAAAAACGCTGGAGTCACGACGCAGCGAAGAGATGGACTACTTTATGGACGTGTTTGTCCCAAGCTTTCACCTTTCATTAGATGAAATCAGCCAGGATTCACCGCTTTAAACGATTTTGCCGGATGGCGGCTAACGCCTTATCCGGCCTACAGGTAACGTGATATCCGTAGGCCTGATAAGCGCAGCGCCATCAGGCGTTTACTGCGGCGGTCAAAACGGGAACAGCATCGGGATCATCACCACGCACACTGCCATGACAATCACCGTAAACGGTACGCCAATCTTCACGAAGTCGCTAAAGGTGTAGTTACCCGGCCCGAGCACCAGTGTGTTTACCGGGGAAGACACTGGCGTCATAAAGGCTGCGGAAGCCGCCATCGCAATCACCATCGCAAACGGATACGGCGAAACGCCCATCGACTTTGCCGCCGCCAGCGCAATCGGCGCCATCAGTACCGCCGTTGCGGTGTTAGAGATAAATAACCCAATGGTCGCGCACAGCACGAACAGGCAGCCCAGCATCATATACGGGCCGTACCCACCACCAACGTCCATTAGCCCTTTCACCACCAGATCGACGCCGCCCGTTTTCTGTAATGCCAGCGCAAAAGGCATCATCCCGACAATCAAAATAATGCTTGGCCAGTGAATGGCTTTGTAGGCGCTTTCGGCATCGATGCAGCGGAATTTTCCCATCAGCAAACAAGCGATAATCGCGGCAACCGTATTAGGGATTTCATCGGTGAGCATTAACGCGACCATCAGTACCAGACAGAAAATCGCATGCGGCGCCTGGCTGTGCGCCGGAGAAGCTTCACTGACTTCCACAGGCATATTTAGCACCACAAAATCGCGCCCTTTTTGTCCAAGCAGCGTGATCAGCTTCCAGTTGCCCACCACTAAAATGATATCGCCCATCAACAGCGGCTCATCAACCACCGCCCCGGCCAGCGCCGTACCATCGCGCTTCAGCCCAACGACATTCAGCCCGTAACGCGTACGAAAAGCGATTTCCCGTACCGTTTTGCCGATCAATTCCGACTCAGGGATCAGAGAGATTTCGGCCATGCCCACATCAAGCGCCTGCTCGGAGAAGTATTCTCCACGCAGCACCATCGGTTCCAACAGTTGCTCAGCGCAAAATTCACGCAGGTCGACATCGGCCGCAGACATATCAATCAGCAATACGTCACGAGCACGAAACTCAGAAACCCCGTTTACGTCAACGATCACGCGACGAAAGCGACGCCAGCGCTCCACGCCAATCACGTTTGCCCCGTAGCGCTCACGCAGTTTCAGGTCGTCCAGACGCTGGCCTATCATAGGAGAACCCGGGCGAATCGCCAGGCGACGCGCGCGCCCGGTCAGGCGATATTCTTTAATCAGATCGCGAAAAGTCCGGCGCTTCCAGCCGTCGCCCGGCTGCCCGGAGTCTTCACCCTTCAGCATAAAACGCATCACCAGCATATAAATTATGCCAAGTACCAACACCACCAATCCCAGTGGGGTTACGCTAAAAAAGCTAAAACCATTAAGTCCTTCACGTAACAGTTCACTGTTGACGACCAGGTTTGGCGGCGTTGCCACCAGCGTCATCATGCCGCTTATCAAGCCGGCAAAACTTAGCGGCATCATCAGGCGTGAAGGGGAAATTTCCATGCGCATGGAAACACTTAAGACAACCGGAATAAAGATGGCGACCACACCGGTCGAACTCATGAATGCACCGAGTCCAGCTACGGTTATCATCAGCAACACCAGCATTTTAACTTCACTGCTACCGGCGACCTTCACCAGCCAGGCGCCCATTACTGTCGCCACACCGGTACGCACGAGACCGTCACCGATAATGAATAAAGCCGCTATCAAAATAACGTTAGGATCGCTGAACCCGGAAAAAGCCTCTGTGATGCTCAATGTTCCACTCAGAACAAAGGCAATAATGACCAGCAAAGCGATCGCGTCCATACGCACTCTGCCAGTTGCAAACAAGACGACGGCAATCGCCAGCAATGAGAGAACCCATATCAATTCACCGTTCACAACATATCCTTGTTAAATGAGAGGGATGGACTGATTCTGCCATAAAAAAGCCCCAACAATCTGGGGCTAAATCATGATCAGGTATTTCTTATAACGACCACATTTCCGTTGGGTTGTTTGGTCACAGAAATATGTTCCAGACTGGTCAGCGAAAAATCAACCTCGTTCAGACGCGGCGTATCCGCTGGCGCGTTGACCGCGATGACATGACACCCAGCTGCCAGTCCTGAAAGCACCCCGGCGGGGGCATCTTCCACCACGGCACATTCCTGCGGTGCCAGGCCCAGAAGCTGAGCGCCTAACAGATACGCGTCTGGCTCTGGTTTCCCTCTTTTTACCCGCTCGGCGGTGACAAACACTTCAGGAGCAGGAAGCCCAGCAACACGATGGCGCGCCCGTGCGACCGGCATAGAGCCGGAGGTCACAATCGCCCATGGAATACCCGCTTTATTGAGATGGTTGAGTAAATCAACAGCCCCAGGCAGCGCAGTGATCCCGGCGGTTTCCGTCGCTTCGATCTGCTCCAGACGGGTAAACTCCGCGGCGATCTCTGCCTCAGATTTGCCCACCATAAAGTGTCGCAGGGAGGTAATGGCCTGCTTGCCATGAATAAAGCCGAGCACCTCGGCGTGATCGAGGCCAAAACGATCGGCCCAGTTGCACCACGCACGTTCTACTGCGGGTAAGGAATCGACCAGCGTTCCATCCAGATCAAACAGAAAACCTTTGCACTGCACGCTCGCCCCCTCAGGCATTAATGATTTGGTTAATTTCATTCGCGCTCAGGTGATACTGGCGCGGGCAAGAGTGCCAGACGTTCAACATACGCTGATATTTTTCCCACATCGGGGTCTGGGCGTTGAAGCCATGCGTACCCGCATCAAAGTGGGTATAGCGACCTTCCACATTCACCATAAAGCGAACGTATCCGAGGAAACGGGCTTCCGTTGCGGCGTCAAAACCGAGGAAAGTCACGCGGCGCTCATCAATAGCCTGTGCATCCTTAAGATTAGTCCAGGACACATGTAATGCGTGATACATCTCCATAATATCGATAATCGTACGACAGGTTTCTTCCGTCAGTTCACCAAACTCACGATCCAGCTCACGCATCTGCAAGCCGTAACCGCGTTCAATAATCGTCTGCAAACGACGATAACGCTCGGCGTTAGTTGGGTCGAGCATAGTCATCATTTTGTACTGATTCGACAAAATCAGACGTTGAGCGTTGGTCATTTCCATTTGGGACTCCTGTATCACTACTACTGCGATGAAAAAAAAGAAGGCATCTTGTGCCTTCTTTTATATGCGTAATCAGGGGTCAATTACAAATCATCAAGGAAAGTTTTATCCAGTTGTTTGAAGGCGCGCTTAAGCGTGTCAGCCAGCGCCTGGTAATCCGGCTTTCCTTCTACCGGAGAGAGCGCCTGCCCGGCTTCTTGCAATTTACCCCGAACTTCGTAGAACCAGTTGAGTATTGAAGGCGGCAGCGGCGTTACGGAACGTTTACCCAGCCACCACATGCCTTGCATCGGCAGGCTGAGCGCAAACAGCGCGGTCGCCACGGCCGGTCCCAACTGTCCCCCTAGCGCAATTTGCCAGCATAAGGTGAAGACGGCGATAGGCGGCATAAAACGGATTGCGTAACGTGTCATACGGATCACGCGGTTCTCTACAAACACGGGCGCGAGGCGCTTTTCCATTGGCCACGTCTTCGCGTAGTGCTGCCCCCGGCGAAACAAGCTAAAAAAATTGACGGAACGATTATCCGGTGTCGACATGGCGGTTACCTCAACTTCACATATAAAAATTAAAAAATTTGTGCAAAACAACAACTACAAGGGACATCGTTCAAAACATTTTGTCTTTGATACCCACATTCAGGTATCCTGTGCCGGCCTGTAAGGCCTTTAGTCCAAAATCATTGAGTCGTCAAATTGACACATAGTATGCCATTGGCTGAAAAATACGCAAAATGACATAGACTCAAAGGTATTTATTCCATCGTGCCCAAAAAGACCATGGCGCATGATGTTAATCATAAACGTCGGTGTCATCATGCGCTACGCTCTATGACTCCCTGACGTTTTTTTAGCCACGTATCATAAATAGGTACTTCCATGTCGAGTAAGTTAGTACTGGTTCTGAACTGCGGTAGCTCCTCACTGAAATTTGCCATCATCGATGCAGTAAACGGTGAAGAATACCTTTCTGGTTTAGCCGAATGTTTCCATCTCCCAGAAGCACGTATCAAATGGAAAATGGATGGCGGTAAACAAGAAGCGGCTTTAGGTGCAGGCGCCGCTCACAGTGAAGCGCTGAATTTTATCGTTAATACTATTCTGGCACAAAAACCAGAACTGTCTGCTCAGCTGACTGCGATTGGTCACCGTGTTGTTCACGGCGGCGAAAAATACACCGGCTCTGTAGTTATCGACGATTCCGTTATTCAGGGTATCAAAGATGCAGCCTCTTTTGCACCGCTGCACAACCCTGCACACCTGATCGGTATCGCTGAAGCGCTGAAATCCTTCCCGAATCTGAAAGACAAAAACGTGGCCGTATTCGACACCGCGTTCCATCAGACTATGCCGGAAGAATCTTACCTCTACGCCCTGCCGTACAGCCTGTACAAAGAACATGGCGTTCGTCGTTACGGCGCGCACGGTACCAGCCACTTCTTCGTTACTCAGGAAGCGGCTAAAGTGCTGAACAAACCGGTTGATGAGCTGAACATCATCACTTGCCACCTGGGCAACGGCGGTTCTGTATCTGCTATCCGTAACGGTAAATGTGTTGATACCTCCATGGGTCTGACCCCACTGGAAGGTCTGGTGATGGGTACGCGTTCCGGTGACATCGACCCGGCGATCATCTTCCACCTGCACGACACCCTGGGCATGAGCGTTGACCAGATCAACAAAATGCTGACCAAAGAGTCCGGCCTGCTGGGTCTGACCGAAGTCACCAGCGACTGCCGCTATGTTGAAGATAACTACGCGACTAAAGAAGACGCTAAACGTGCAATGGACGTTTACTGCCACCGTCTGGCGAAATACATCGGTTCTTACACTGCGCTGATGGATGGTCGTCTGGATGCCGTTGTCTTCACCGGTGGTATCGGTGAAAACGCCGCGATGGTTCGTGAACTGTCTCTGGGCAAACTGGGCGTTCTGGGCTTTGAAGTAGACCACGAACGTAACCTGGCCGCGCGTTTCGGCAAATCTGGTTTCATCAACAAAGAAGGTACCCGTCCTGCGTTGGTTATCCCAACCAACGAAGAACTGGTTATCGCGCAAGACGCGAGCCGTCTGACCGCCTGATTTCACACCGCCAGCCTAGCTGGCGGTGCTGTTTTGTAACCCGCCTGAAACGGGCGGTAACGAAAGAGGATAAACCGTGTCCCGTATTATTATGCTGATCCCTACCGGAACCAGCGTCGGTCTGACCAGCGTCAGCCTTGGCGTGATCCGCGCAATGGAACGCAAAGGCGTTCGTCTGAGCGTCTTCAAGCCGATCGCTCAACCGCGTGCCGGTGGCGATGCGCCAGACCAGACTACCAGCATCGTCCGTGCTAACTCTTCTCTGCCAGCCGCTGAGCCGCTGAAGATGAGCCACGTTGAATCTCTGCTGTCCAGCAATCAGAAAGATGTGCTGATGGAAGAGATCATCGCGAACTACCACGCGAACACTAAAGACGCTGAAGTTGTCCTGGTTGAAGGCCTGGTCCCAACCCGTAAACATCAGTTCGCGCAGTCTCTGAACTACGAAATCGCGAAAACGCTGAATGCAGAAATCGTCTTCGTTATGTCTCAGGGCACCGATACCCCGGAACAACTGAACGAGCGTATTGAACTGACTCGCAGCAGCTTCGGTGGCGCGAAAAACACCAACATCACCGGCGTAATCGTTAACAAACTGAACGCACCGGTTGATGAGCAGGGCCGTACTCGCCCGGATCTGTCCGAGATTTTCGACGACTCTTCCAAAGCGAAAGTGATCAAAGTTGATCCGGCTAAACTGCAAGAATCCAGCCCGCTGCCGGTTCTGGGCGCGGTGCCATGGAGCTTCGATCTGATCGCTACCCGTGCAATCGATATGGCGCGTCACCTGAACGCCACCATCGTAAACGAAGGCGATATCAATACCCGTCGCGTGAAGTCTGTGACTTTCTGCGCACGCAGCATTCCGCACATGCTGGAACACTTCCGCGCAGGTTCCCTGCTGGTGACCTCCGCTGACCGTCCGGACGTGCTGGTTGCTGCATGCCTGGCAGCGATGAACGGCGTAGAAATTGGCGCCCTGCTGCTGACCGGCGGCTACGAAATGGACGCGCGCATTACCAAACTGTGCGAACGTGCATTCGAAACCGGCCTGCCGGTATTCATGGTAAACACCAACACCTGGCAGACCTCTCTGAGCCTGCAGAGCTTCAACCTGGAAGTTCCGGTTGACGATCACGAGCGTATCGAAAAAGTTCAGGAATACGTTGCTAACTTCATCAACGCTGACTGGATTGAATCTCTGACCGCAACATCTGAGCGCAGCCGTCGTCTGTCTCCACCAGCGTTCCGTTATCAGTTGACCGAGCTGGCACGTAAAGCGGGCAAACGCGTTGTTCTGCCGGAAGGCGACGAACCGCGTACCGTTAAAGCGGCAGCCATCTGTGCTGAACGTGGTATCGCAACCTGCGTACTGCTGGGTAACCCGGATGAGATCACCCGCGTTGCGGCCTCTCAGGGCGTTGAACTTGGCGCTGGCGTAGAAATCGTTGATCCAGATGTGGTTCGCGAAAGCTACGTTGCTCGTCTGGTCGAACTGCGTAAGAACAAAGGCATGACCGAAACCGTTGCCCGCGAACAGCTGGAAGACAACGTCGTTCTCGGTACCCTGATGCTGGAACAGGACGACGTTGACGGTCTGGTTTCCGGTGCCGTTCACACTACTGCGAACACCATTCGTCCACCGCTGCAGCTGATCAAAACTGCACCGGGTAGTTCCCTGGTGTCTTCTGTGTTCTTCATGCTGCTGCCGGATCAGGTTTACGTTTACGGCGACTGCGCGATCAACCCGGATCCAACCGCAGAACAGCTGGCAGAAATCGCTATTCAGTCCGCTGAATCCGCGATTGCCTTCGGTATCGAACCGCGCGTTGCGATGCTCTCCTACTCCACCGGTACCTCTGGTGCAGGTAGCGACGTAGAGAAAGTTCGTGAAGCGACTCGTCTGGCGCAGGAAAAACGTCCTGACCTGATGATCGACGGACCGCTGCAGTACGACGCCGCCGTTATGGCTGACGTTGCGAAATCCAAAGCGCCGAACTCTCCGGTTGCAGGTCGCGCTACCGTGTTCATCTTCCCGGATCTGAACACCGGTAACACCACCTACAAAGCGGTACAGCGTTCTGCCGACCTGATCTCCATCGGGCCGATGCTGCAGGGTATGCGCAAGCCGGTGAACGACCTGTCTCGTGGCGCGCTGGTAGACGATATCGTCTATACCATCGCACTGACCGCGATCCAGTCTTCCCAGCAGCAGCAGTAATCTGCCGAGTGTGCCGGATCTCTTATCCGGCAACATATCTACTTATCAAACCGGAAATAGCTGATATTTCCGGTTTTTTTATGTCTGTTTCCCCTTTGGCATAATCTGAAATATTTGCCTGAATGCGCTGCATCAATGAATAACTATTCTTCTGTTCGCATACTTACCCTCTTTTGCATTGCAACAGGGATAGTCTTTCATGTCAGCAGTAACAGAATCACAGCCAGCCAAAAAATGGGCGATGCCCGACACGCTGGTGATTATTTTTTTCGTCGCCATTTTAACCAGTCTGGCGACATGGGTTGTTCCCGTCGGGATGTTCGACAGCCAGGAAGTGCAATATCAGGTTGATGGACAAACCAAAACCCGTAAAGTCGTTGATCCCCACTCTTTCCGCATTCTGACCAATGAAGCCGGTGAAGAGCAGTATCACCCGGTTAAGTTCTTTACCACCGGAGATGAGCGCCCAGGCCTGATGAATTTTCCGTTCGAAGGCTTAACCTCCGGCTCGAAATTCGGCACTGCGGTCGGCATCATTATGTTTATGCTGGTCATTGGCGGCGCATTTGGCATCGTTATGCGTACCGGCACCATTGATAACGGCATCCTGGCGCTCATCCGCCATACGCGGGGCAACGAGGTCCTCTTTATCCCAGTGCTGTTTATTCTCTTCTCCTTAGGCGGCGCGGTGTTTGGCATGGGGGAAGAGGCGGTTGCCTTTGCCATTATCATCGCGCCGCTGATGGTCCGGCTAGGTTACGACAGTATCACCACCGTTCTGGTTACCTATATCGCGACTCAGATTGGTTTCGCCAGCTCATGGATGAACCCATTTTGCGTGGTGGTCGCGCAAGGTATTGCGGGGGTGCCAGTGCTCTCTGGTTCCGGTCTGCGCATCGTGGTCTGGGTGGTCGCTACGCTAATAGGACTAACCTTCACGCTGGCCTATGCGGCACGCATCAAAAAGAATCCGCTTTTGTCCCGGGTACATGAATCCGACCGCTTCTTTCGCGAGCAGCAGGACGAGGTCGTGGAACGACGCTTCACGCTCGGTGACTGGCTGGTACTGATGGTGTTGACGGGCGTGATCGTGTGGGTCATTTGGGGCGTTATCGTCCACGCATGGTTTATTCCTGAGATCGCCAGTCAGTTCTTCACGATGGGCCTGGTGATTGGCATTATCGGCGTCGTGTTTCGGCTCAACGGCATGACGGTCAACATCATGGCCTCCTCATTCACTGAGGGAGCACGAATGATGATTGCCCCTGCCCTGCTGGTTGGTTTTGCCAAGGGCATTTTACTGCTGGTCGGTAATGGAGAGGCGGGTGAAGCCAGCGTGTTAAACACTCTGCTGCACAGTATTGCCAACGGCATTAGCGGGCTGGATAACGCCATAGCGGCGTGGTTTATGCTGTTGTTCCAGGCGGTGTTTAATTTCTTCGTCACCTCCGGCTCCGGTCAGGCAGCATTGACCATGCCGCTGTTAGCGCCGCTGGGCGATCTGGTTGGCGTCAACCGTCAGGTTACCGTGCTGGCCTTCCAGTTTGGCGACGGATTCAGCCATATTATCTATCCGACATCGGCATCTCTGATGGCTACGTTAGGTGTTTGTCGGGTGGATTTTCGTAACTGGCTGAAGGTAGGTGCTACGCTGTTGGGGCTGCTGTTTATTATGTCCAGCGTGGTGGTGATTGGTGCGCAGATAATGGGTTACCATTAAAAAGCGCGCGTCCGGCCTACTCGATTTCTCGACGCAGTAGGCCGGATGAACAGAGGTTACTCAGCTTCTTCCTGCTTTTCGGCTTTCGCACCTTCATTCTTGGCGTTGCGGGTCATCCACAGCGCCAGGGCTTTCAGGGAGTCCGGTGTAAATTCGTCGCAGCGCGCGGTAATTTCTTCCGGCGTCAGCCAGCAAACTTCGCTAATTTCTTCTTCCTGCAGCGCGAACGGTCCGTGGGAAACACAGCTAAACAGCCCGCCCCATACGCGACAGTTCTGGTCTTCAAAGTAAAACTGACCATGCTCGGCAAACGGCACGCCCGCAATCCCCAGTTCCTCTTCTGCTTCACGACGCGCTGATTCCAGCATCTGCTCGTCAGCCTGAACCACACCGCCTGCGGTGGCATCCAGCATACCGGGCAAAAAATCTTTTGTCTCAGTGCGACGTTGAACCAGAATTTTGCCCATACCATCATGCACAACGATATACGTTGCACGATGGCGTAAGCGTTGCGCCCGCATTTGTTCCCGGCTGGACTGTGCAATGACTTCGTTGTCTTCATTCACAATATCCACCCATTCAGTACTTGCCAAACGACGCTGTTCCACCATCAGGAAACCTTCTTTTTTCTGGCGCTCTTACGGCGCGTTTATGTTTGTGGGGTAAATTACGGATTAATCTCGACCTGTGCAATAACACTTTGATCATTGAGTGCCATTACGCTGAGAACATTATCATCCAGAATCCCGTAACTTGCCGCAAAGCCCCCTTTAGGGATGCTTACCGAGCCGGGATTGAAATGATAGATATCCTCGCGCCGCTCAGCAACCGGCAGATGAGTATGCCCATAAACCAGAACATCGCCCGCATTGAGCGCCGGCATATTTTGCGGGCCAAAAAGATGTCCGTGCGTCAAAAAGAGTCGCTGGTTTTCTGTCAGAATTTGCTGCCACGGCGCAGTCATCGGAAAATGCAGGAGCATCTGATCCACTTCGCTGTCGCAATTACCACGCACCGCAATAATTCGCGATGCCTGTTCATTCAGCCGTTCTGCAACCTGTGCAGGTGCATAGCCTTCTGGAAGCGCATTACGCGGCCCGTGGTTTAAAACATCACCCAATATCACCAGCCATTGCGCACCATTTGCGTTAAACAGTTCGAGCACGCGTTCCGTGGCTGGCAACGAACCATGAATGTCCGATGCGAACATCAGTTTCATCACTCACTCCTCGTTGAAAAGTACCTTGTAATGATACTGGATTACGGCCCGTTTTTCAGCAGGAACGCTTCGCGGAAAGCGCGATAAAACGCTGTACTGAAGCGCGCTGCCACTGGAAGGTGGCGTATTCCGCAAGCGCTTCCGGAACCTCATCGCCATTCAGGACCAGGCGATTAAGCATTAGCGCTAAATCACAGTCAGCAATACACCATTCGCCAAATAAGTTCTGCTTACCGTGGCTCAGTAAACTTCCGGCAGTAGCGAACAATTTTTCCGCACTGGCTTTTCCCGCTTCGCTTAACGGTCCTTTCTTCACGCCAGCAAAAACGACATCCGTTGAGCGTTCTTCACGGATAGGCATTAAATCGCTGCGGATCCACGCCTGAACCTGGCGCGCCCGCGCGCGTTTTTGCACATCGTGCGGATAGATACGCTCCCACTGTGGCGGCGCAAAGCTCTCTTCCAGGAATTCCGTAATCGCTGATGATTCGCTCAGTTCAAAACCATCGATCTCAAGAACCGGTACGCGGCGCGTCAAGGCGTAACCTTGCCATGAAGGTTGCAAATGTTCTCCACTGTTGAGATCAACGGTTTTCAGCGTAAAAGGCAGCCCTTTCTCTTGCAGAGCGACATAAACAGACAGCACGTAAGGGGAGAAAAAATTGGCATCTGACCACAGCGTAATTGCAGGTTTGCTCATAATGTCCTCTGAAGTGTATTAGCTTGCCTTCAAAATATAGAGTCTTTCTCTCGCTGTCACTTGATGAAAACTCAAGCACGCCAACAGGCTCTATACTTGTTATGACCCGGTTCATGACAAAACGGATGCTGAAAATGATCGATCTCTATTACACGCCATCGCCAAACGGTCACAAAATCACGTTGTTTCTTGAAGAGGCGCAGCTGCAATACCGTCTGATTCATGTCGATATCAGCAAAGGTAGCCAGTTTCACCCCGATTTTCTGCAGATCTCGCCGAACAATAAAATCCCGGCCATTATCGATCATGCCCCGGTGGACGGCGGAAGGCCCATCAGCTTGTTTGAGTCCGGAGAAATTTTACTCTATCTGGCAGAAAAGAGCGGTAAGCTGCTCAGCGGTGAATTACGCGAACGCCACACCACGCTGCAGTGGCTGTTCTGGCAGGTCAGCGGTCTGGGTCCTATGCTGGGGCAAAATCATCATTTCAGTCATTACGCTCCGCAAACGATCCCTTACGCCATTGAAAGATACCAGGTTGAAACCCAGCGCCTGTACAACGTGATGAATAAACGTCTGGAATCGTCACCCTGGCTGGGAGGCGATCACTACAGCATTGCCGACATTGCAAGCTGGCCGTGGATCCACGCCCATCAGCGTCAGCGCATCGACCTCGACAACTATCCGGCGGTCAATAACTGGCATGAACGCATTCGTACACGTCCCGCGACTGAACGCGCCATGCAGCACGCACAAAGCGAGAAGCGATGACGCAATTCGGTTCTCGTGTATCATGCAAAGGTTCATACATGGAGGAAACCTGCAATGTCACAACCTGACGCTATTATTCGTATAAAAAACCTTCGTCTGCGCACTTTTATCGGCATCAAAGAAGAGGAGATCCTTAACCGCCAGGATATCGTCATCAACATTGCCATTCACTATCCGGCAGACAAAGCCCGTACCAGCGAAGATATCAACGACGCGCTGAATTATCGCACAATAACCAAGAGCATCATTGCCCACGTGGAGGGTAACCGCTTCTCATTGTTAGAAAAATTAACTCAAGATGTGCTCGATATCGCACGCGAACATCACTGGGTCACTTATGCTGAAGTGGAGATAGATAAACTTCACGCATTGCGTTACGCCGACTCAGTTTCTATGACACTGAGCTGGCAGCGCTAAAACGTAACCCGGGAGGCGACATGCAGATTCTGATTACCGGCGGTACTGGCCTGATTGGACGTCATCTGATCCCCTGCCTGCTGGAACTGGGGCATCAGATAATTGTAGTGACACGTACCCCTGATAAGGCTCGTCAGATTCTCGACTCTCGGGTCACGTTATGGAAAGGACTGGAAGAGCGGCAACATCTCAATGACATTGATGCCGTGATTAACCTTGCCGGAGAACCTATTGCAGATAAGCGCTGGAGCGCACAGCAAAAGGAACGCCTGTGCCAGAGCCGTTGGGGCATTACGCAGAAACTGGTCGATTTAATCAATGCCAGCGAGACGCCGCCCTCAGTGTTAATCTCCGGTTCCGCTACCGGTTACTACGGCGATTTGGGCGAAGTTGTGGTTACGGAAGAAGAGCCACCGCATAACGAATTTACCCATAAGCTGTGCGCCCGCTGGGAGCAAATTGCCAGCACTGCGCAAAGCGACAAAACCCGCGTGTGTATGCTGCGTACCGGCGTGGTACTAGCCTCTGCTGGCGGTATTCTGGCGAAAATGGTCCCGCCGTTTCGTCTTGGCTTAGGCGGCCCAATCGGTAACGGACGACAGTATATGGCCTGGATCCATGTTGATGATATGGTCAACGGAATTATCTGGCTGCTGAATAATGATCTACGCGGTCCCTTCAATATGGTTTCGCCATACCCGGTGCACAATGAGCAGTTTGCCCACGCGCTGGGACACGCTCTAAACCGCCCTGCCATTCTGCGCATTCCCGCCACCGCTATGCGGCTGCTGATGGGCGAGTCTTCAGTACTGGTCCTTGGTGGTCAACGCGCATTACCCAAACGCCTGGAAGCGTCCGGTTTTGCATTTCGCTGGTACGATTTAGAAGAAGCGCTGGCGGATGTGATCCGATAATCCCGTAGCTCTATTCACGGTCGCTGTTGTGGTGGTAAGGTTATAGGCCAGATTTCCGCAATGGCGACGTTATGGCGATAATTTCGACTCCCCGACTTACCCTCTCCTTATTTAAATTTTCTGACTGGTCATTTTTCCAGAGATTACGTGAATCCCCGGAAGTCATGCGCTATATGGGTGATATTGCCCCAGCGAAAGACACGCGTCTGTTATTCGCCAGACGTCTGGCTGCACAGCATACTTTTGTCATCCGCGAGCATAACAAATCAACGCCTCTCGGTGATATTGGCCTGCAAATCAGCCATTTATACCCACACGAGGCCGACCTCGGCTACGCCATTTTGCCAGAAGCTCAGGGGAAAGGGATTGCCAGCGAAGCCGTGACGGCAGTGTGCCAGTACGCTTTCGAGCGCACGGCCGTCACGGCGATAAACGCTTACGCACTCGCGGAGAATAAGGGTTCTGTTCGTATTCTGGAAAAAACGGGGTTTGTGCGTACGCAGGTACTGGAAAAGGCGTATGAGATTGATGGCATCGCCTACGACGACTGGGTGTTTCGGCTGGAGCGCGACGCGCTAAAATTGTAAGCCCGGAAAACGTAACGCCTCCGGGCAGGTGATTTACTTCAACGAACCTTTGAGGAACTGCTGCAAACGTGGACTTTGCGGATTACCGAATACCTGCTCCGGGTCGCCCTCTTCCTCAATTTTCCCCTGATGCAGGAAAATCACGTGCGTGGAAACATGACGGGCAAACCCCATTTCGTGAGTCACCACCACCATGGTTTTCCCCTCTTCGGCCAGCTGTTGCATAATGCGCAGCACTTCACCCACCAGTTCAGGATCTAGTGCCGACGTAGGTTCATCAAACAGCAACACTTCCGGCTCCATCGCCAGCGCACGGGCAATGGAAACACGCTGCTGCTGACCACCGGACAGATGCACCGGATATTTGCCCTGCGCGCGCTCATCAATGCCCACTTTAGCCAGATACTTCACCGCACGGTCGCGGGCTTCCTGTTTGCTCAGCCCCAACACCTGGATCGGCGCTTCCATGACGTTTTCCAGCACCGTCATGTGGCTCCACAGATTAAAGTGCTGAAAGACCATCGTCAGACGCGTGCGCAGCAGGCGCAGCTGATTTTTGTCCGCAACCTTGAGCTGACCGTCTTTGTCGCGCACCAGACCAATATTCTGACCACTGACTACAATCGACCCGGCGCTTGGTTTCTCAAGAAAGTTAATGCAGCGCAGGAAGGTACTTTTACCGGAACCTGACGAGCCAATAATACTGATAACATCACCCGCGTTGGCCTGCAGCGACACCCCTTTCAGCACTTCATGTTCGCCGTAGTGCTTATGTAAATCGATAACGTTTAATTTATTTTCAGACATCGTGTTACTCGAATCATTTAGAGGATACATGCTGCAACCAGCGTTTTTCCGCTTTACGGAACAGACTGATCAGGACATACGAAATAATCAAATACAGTACAGCGGCAATACCGAAGGCGGTAAACGGCTGATACGTTGCCGAGTTGATATCGCGGGCGATTTTCAACAGGTCAGGTACCGTTGCGGTAAACGCCAGCGCCGTGGAGTGCAGCATTAAAATGACTTCATTGCTGTAAGCCGGCAACGCAATACGCAGCGCGGAAGGTAAAATAATGCATCGATACAGTTTGAATGACGAGAAACCGTATGCGCGAGCAGCCTCAATCTCACCGTGAGGCACAGAACGGATAGCCCCGGCGAAAATCTCAGTGGTATAGGCGCAGGTATTCAGCGTCAACGCCAGCACGGTGCAATTCAGCCCGCTGCGGAAAAACGCGTTGAGGAAGTCCGTGCCTTTGACGATCTCCAGCGTATACATCCCGGAATAAAACACCAGTAGCTGAACGTACAGCGGCGTGCCACGAAAAATATAGGTGAACAGCCAGATAGGAAACTGGATAAATTTATTACTGGAAACGCGGCCAATAGCCAAAAAGAGCGCAAGTATTCCGCCCATCACTACTGACGAAATCAAAAGCCACAGGGTGATAGCGACGCCAGTGTAGCGATATCCGTCGGTCCACAGCAGGGACTTCCAGTATTCCTGAATAATCTCGATCACAGGTCAGCCCTCTTTACACCCACGGAATAGCGGCGCTCAAGGTACAGCAGCACACCATTAGAAACAGTGGTAAACACCAGATAGATGACCCCGCACACGACGGCAAAATAGAACGGCTCCCAGGTACTCTTCCCGGCAAGCTGGGTCGCTTTCACCACGTCTTCCAGGCCGAGCAGCGACACCAGTGCCGTAGCCTTAAGAATAACCTGCCAGTTATTACCTATTCCCGGTAAGGCATAACGCATCATCGCCGGGAACATAATGCGACGAAATATTTGTGAGCTGGTAAAGCCAAACGCCGTCGCGGCTTCAATATGGCCTTTTGGTACAGCCATAAACGCACCGCGAAAAGTTTCGGTAAAGTAGGCACCGTAGATAAATCCAAGGGTGATAATGCCCGCGACCATCGGATCGATATCAATCTGGCCGATACCGATGGCATCGGTAATGGTATTCAGCGCGATTTGTAATCCGTAGAAGATGAGCAGCATTAAGACCAGATCGGGCACGCCGCGGATTAGCGTTGTGTACCCTTCGAAAATAAGCCCCATTGCCCGGCTTTGCGACAGCTTTGCTGCTGCGCCGACAAGACCTATCAGAACCGCCAGTACCACCGAGCTGAGTGCCAGCTCCAGCGTAACAATTGCGCCCTGTAAAATAACACCTGAAAAGCCATACAACATGCTGCCTGTCCTGTCGTGTGTGGTGGAGTAGTAAGCCTCTTTTGATTTCAGACTAACCGTTAAATGCCGGATGGCGGCTTTGCCTTATCCGGCCTACAAAATCACCGTAGGCCTGATAAGCGCAGCGCCATCAGGCATAAATTCAACGCGTCAAAAATCTACGGGCTTTATCAGCACCTGCGGTAATTAACCGCCGTAAACATCAAAATCGAAGTACTTTTTCGCCAGCTTCTCGTAAGTCCCATCAGCTCGCATTTCGGCAAAGGCTTTGTTCAGCGCTTCGCGCAGCTCGTTATCGTCTTTGCGCAGCCCCATCCCGGTACCCACGCCGAACAACTTCTCGTCTTTCACAGACGGACCGCCGAATTTGTAATCTTTACCGACTGGCTGTTTCAGGAAGCCTTCGCTGGCCGCGACTTCATCCTGGAACGCGGCGTCAATACGCCCGGCAGTCAGGTCAGAATAGATATTGTCCTGCCCCTGATAAGAGACAATCTCAATACCTTTTGGCGCCCAGTGTTCGTTGCCGAACGTTTCCTGGGTGGTGCCCTGCAGCACACCAACACGTTTACCTTTCAGCGACTCAATGGTCGGCTGAATAGCTGAATCTTTAGCGACAACCAGACGCGAGTCGGCTGCATAAAGCTTGTCAGTAAAAGCGATTTCCTGCTGACGTTTTTCAGTAATGGAAAGCGAGGACATGATGGCATCGATTTTCTTCGCTTTTAGCGAAGGGATCAGCGCGTCCAGCGGGTTTTCCACGAAAGTACATTGCGTATTAATACGTTTGCACAGCTCTTTAGCCAGATCGATATCAAAACCGACTAATTCACCCTGTGCATTTTTCGATTCGAACGGCGCATAAGTAGGATCAGTACCGATACGAATTTTTTGCGGAATGGCTGCAAATGCTGCGGTAGCACTGGAGAAAGCCAGAACCAGAGAAAGAGACAACACCAGTTTTTTCATAACTATCCTCAACAGACTGTCTTTTATAGGGGATCTTTACAGGACCAGGTGCAGTTATCGTGCCATTAATCAGGCCGACAAGGCAAAGTATTCTACCCTGCCGGCGGTATTTATTTGCATGAAAAGCGCTTAAGTATGCACTCATGCTTATTAAGTCAGCGATAAAAGCACCAAAACAGTGCACTGAATGTATTATGCACCGTAATGGTTACCCGCAATGGTGCAGTCAATTCCCCACGCCGCTGTATTAATCGCCGTAGACATTAAAATTAAAATATTTGCTCGCCATTTTGTCGTAGGTGCCGTCTTTACGCAGTTCACCCAGCGCTTTGTCGAAAGCGGCTTTCAGCTCTGCATCATCTTTGCGCAAGCCAATCCCGGTTCCGTCGCCAAAGTATTTTTTATCTTTCACCGAAGGACCTGCAAAGTCGTAGTCCTTACCGGCAGGTTGCTTCAGGAAGCCTTCGCTGGCCGCGACTTCATCCTGCAGTGCTGCGTCGAGACGACCCGCCGTCAGGTCAGAATAGATAAGATCCTGGTTCGCATAGGCCACCACATCCACGCCTTTGCTACGCCAGTTGTCATTGGCATACGCTTCCTGAGTAGAGCCTTGCAGCACGCCAACGTGTTTACCCTTGAGGGAGTCCAGAGTCGGTTTAATTGGGGAACCTTTCGCGGCGATCAGCCGTGAGTCTGCTGCGTAAAGTTTGTCTGAGAATGCAATCTCTTGCTGACGCTTCTCGGTGATAGAAAGCGAGGAGATAATGGCATCAATTTTTTTCGCTTTCAGCGACGGGATCAGCGCATCAAAGTCGCTGGCAACCCAGGTACATTTGATCTGCATGCGCTTACACATCTCATTTCCCAGATCGATATCAAAGCCGACAAAGTCGCCTTTGGCATCTTTAGAGGAAAAAGGTGCATACGTTGTATCTGTACCAATACGAACCGTCTGCGGAAGTGCTGCGTAGCTGGCCGCGGTGGCGGAGAGTCCTACCAGCAAAGACAAAGCAAGAACCGTCTTCTTCATACATAACCCTCAAGTGGCGTAATTTTATTATGTTTTACGTTGTGTTGTGTGTTTGCAGACTTTTTCATGCAGGTCTTATGCCATTTTCGCGTCGATGAGGATATTCGACGTTAAATATGTTAATAAAACGTTGCAATAATGTCCTGATTTTGAAGATAGCAGGTCTGACGGTCGAACCGCAGCGTTTCGTTGAGTTTTAACGAATTAAATGTTGAGGATATGATCGCGGTTACAAAATTGCCCTGAAACAGGGCAACGGATGTTTCTTTGCACGCTGATGGAACGGCTTACGCCCCTTGCCAGCGGGTGAACAGGTCCTGCGGAAGGGTAATATCAAACTGGTCAAGCACGCGATTAACCGTTTGATTAATCACATCATCGAGCGTTTGTGGACGATGATAGAACGCCGGGACTGGTGGCATAATCACTGCGCCAATTTCTGCCGCCTGGGTCATGAGGCGCAGATGCCCCAGATGCAGCGGCGTTTCGCGTACACACAGCACCAGCGGACGACGTTCTTTCAACACCACATCTGCCGCACGGGTAAGCAACCCATCGGTGTAACTGTGGACAATGCCGGAAAGGGTTTTGATTGAACACGGCAGGATAACCATGCCGGCGGTCTGAAAAGAGCCGGAGGAGATACTGGCGGCGATATCGCGCGTATCATGATTCACATTTGCCAGCGCCTGCACGTCGCGCACAGAGAGGTCCGTTTCCAGTGCCAGCGTCTGCCGGGCAGCGGCACTCATCACCAGATGGGTTTCCACATCGGTAACGTCACGCAAAACCTGCAGCAGGCGCACGCCGTAAATTGCCCCGCTTGCGCCAGAAATACCAATGATGAGTCGTTTCATGTGTAATCGCCCTTACTTGCTCAGGGCCGACTTTGCAGGAAATTACTGTGAGTTGCAAGCAAGGGTGCAGGTTGCGCCCTTGCTTGCGAGCAAACATTAACCTTCGTTGTGCATTTCAAGGTTTTCCGCTTCGTTCTGACGCAATACCGCTTTAGCATCATCATTACGCAGGGAGTCGAGGAAATCGAGATATTGCTGGTCGACGTCTTTGGTGACGTACACACCGTTAAACACTGAACATTCAAACTGCTGAATATCCGGATTCTCAGCACGGACAGCTTCAATCAGATCGTTCAGGTCCTGGAAGATCAGACCATCTGCGCCGATTATCTGGCGAATCTCGTCCACTTCACGACCATGCGCAATCAGCTCCGTCGCGGTAGGCATATCGATGCCATAAACGTTCGGGAAGCGAATTTCCGGGGCGGCAGAGGCCAGATACACCTTCTTCGCTCCGGCTTCACGCGCCATCTCGATAATCTGTTCTGAAGTGGTGCCGCGCACGATGGAGTCATCCACCAGCAGCACGTTTTTATCACGGAATTCCGCACGGTTAGCGTTCAGCTTACGGCGCACTGATTTACGGCGCAACTGCTGGCCCGGCATGATAAAGGTGCGTCCCACATAGCGGTTTTTCACAAACCCCTGACGGTACGGCTTACCGAGAATACGGGCAATTTCCAGCGCGATATCGCAGGAGGTTTCCGGGATTGGGATTACTACGTCGATGTCCAGATCTTCCCACTCACGGGCAATTTTTTCGCCAAGCTTAGTCCCCATATTCACACGGGCGCTGTAGACGGAAATCTTGTCGATAAAGGAGTCAGGACGAGCGAAGTAAACGTATTCAAACAGACACGGATTGCTCACCGGGTTATCAGCACACTGACGGGTAAACAGCTGGCCTTTTTCGGTGATATACACCGCTTCGCCAGGGGCTACGTCGCGCAGGAATTCAAAGCCCAACGTGTCCAGCGCTACGCTCTCAGACGCCACCATGTACTCGGTACGGCCATCGCCAATATCGCGTTTGCCCATTACCAGCGGACGGATACCGTTAGGGTCGCGGAAGGCAACCATACCGTGACCGATAATCATCGCCACGCAGGCATAGGCGCCGCGAATCTGGCGGTTGGTTGCCGCAATGGCAGCAAAAATATTGTCGGCCTCCAGCGGGTAATGGCGGAAGTTATCCAGCTCGCTGGCGAAAATATTCAGCAGAATTTCAGAATCTGAAGTGGTATTGATGTGGCGGCGCTTTTCTTCAAACAGCTTTTTACGCAACTCATGCGCATTGGTCAGGTTGCCATTATGGGCAAGCGTGATGCCATACGGTGAGTTGACGTAAAAAGGTTGAGCTTCGGAGGCGCTGGAGCTGCCAGCCGTTGGGTAACGCACATGACCGATGCCCATATTGCCCTGCAAACGCTGCATATGGCGCGCTTCAAAAATATCGCTCACCATTCCGT
Organism: Citrobacter sp. Cf087; assembly: GCF_030334285.1. NCBI lineage: Bacteria > Pseudomonadati > Pseudomonadota > Gammaproteobacteria > Enterobacterales > Enterobacteriaceae > Citrobacter > Citrobacter sp. Cf087. The sequence continues at coordinate 264,309 of NZ_JAOWED010000031.1, read as the reverse complement.
TTGCTTTACGCAAGCGGAAGCAGTTGTTGGCATCAATGGTGATGATGCCCGCAGCATCCTGACCACGATGCTGGAGCACCGTTAACGCGTCATAAATCGACTGGTTTACCGGCATAACACCGGCGATACCGACAATACCGCACATACGTCTTTTCCTCGTTCAGCAACGACCCAAAGTTTATACTTTGGGCAAGAAACTTGACGAGCTTTGCAGATAGTCAAAGAACCATCTGATGATGAAACTGAACTGCGGAATCAGCTGCGACTTACCCCAGTCTTCACTTTTCGACAGACCGGTAAAGGTATCGAGAAAGAACAGTATGGCGGCAACGATCAACGCTCCACGCAAAGCACCGAAGCAGATCCCCAACACCCTGTCGGTACCCGACAGTCCTGTTTTCTCTACCAGTTGGCCTATCACAAAGTTAACGATAGCGCCGACGATAAGTGTCGCGATGAACAGTATCGCGATAGCAATCCCATTTCGAACCAGTTCGTCTTCAAAGCCCGTAAACCAGACAGACAGGTAAGTGTAGTAATGGCTGGCGACAAAGAAAGCACAACCCCAAGTCACCAACGATAATGCTTCACGAACAAAGCCACGGATCAGGCTAACCAGACAGGAAAAACCAATCACCGCGATAATGGCGTAATCAATCCAGACCATATGTGTCCCACGATTTTACGCCCTGTCGTCCTGTTCGGGGCGCATTCTAACAGAAAAAGAAAACGTTTGCGTAGGGATTTCCTTTCCACGCGTAAATAAAAATGGCGCTGAAAAAATCTTCAACGCCATACCGTTTTATGCCTCTTCGGGCACTGCCGGATAGCGGTGAAAACACCGTATCCGGCCTGAATCAGAGCTGCGCCGTAAACAGCGCAATCCCTTAATTAGGGGTGTACCCCATCACGACGCCACTCAGACCAGAGATCTTCTGCAGCTCGCCCAGCGAGTTCTTTAGCTTATCTTTGGAGGCGTCCGGCCCCACGAGAATGCGGGTTATTTTACCCTGCACCGGCGTCGACGGGGAAGTATATACCCGGAAGCCCGCGCCACGAAGTTTACCCACGATCTCATTGACCTTATCCGCATTTTTCAGTGCACCGAGCTGTACAACGTACGCTTTGCCGGTTGGGGCTGGCGCTTCTTCAGCGGCCGGTTTCGGCGCAGGAGTCGGTGTCGGCGTCGGAGAGACGGCAACAGGCTGCGGTTTCGGTTTAGGTTTCGGTGGTTCCACAGGCGCAGGGACAGGATCTAATTCCGCGCTGTTTGTCGTCGTCAAACGTGATGGATCCAACGATGGCGCGGCAGCATCACCCGCACGCACCTCTTCTGCCGCCCCTTCCGGCGGCTGAGTCGGCAGCGCCTGCGTTGCTGCAGGCATCATGTCTGGTTCATCGCGATCACCGGGTTTAGGCACCAGTGGGATCGCTGCAAATTCATCCTGATAATGCTTTTTCTGCCCGTCAAGCAGCCCGGGAAGCACAATTACCCCGAGCGCGACTAGCACAATTGTGCCGACTAATCGATTCTGAAACTTACTCGCCACCGCTTCTCCCCACGTCTATTACTTCCATGACATGTGCGACAGTGTGAAAGGATCCACACACCAACACGGTATCTTCTGGCTTCGCCTCAGCAAGTGCTGCAGACCATGCCTGCGCCACGCTGTCATAAGCGTTGCCTTTGCCCAAGTGCTCCAGCAGTTGTTCTGCCGTTGCGCCACGCGGCCCTTCCAGGGGCGCACAGTACCAGACGTCAACCACGCTTTTTAACCAGGCTAACGTACCGGCAATATCTTTATCATGTAGCATACCGATAACCGCAAGTACACGCCCGCTTTTCACTAACTTTTTCAGACGTCCGGTCAGATACTCTGCCGCATGCGGGTTATGGGCAACATCGAAAATCACTCGCGGCGACTCGCTCACAATCTGGAAGCGCCCCGGTAAAATCGCGCGTTCGATGCCGTCACGAATCGCCTGCTCGCTAACGTTCAGCCCGCTTGCGCGCAGCGCGGCCAGCGCGGTAGCAGCATTAGGTTGTGGCACCTGCGGCAACGGCAAATGCGCCAACGTTCCATGAGCATCCGTAAACGACCAGTCGTTCTCAGCAACCGCATAGCGCCAGTCTACGCCGCAGCGTTGCAAAATCGCCCCGCACTCTTGCGCGACATCCGCGATGGTGTAAGGCATTTCAGGCTCGCCGACGATAGCCGGTTTCTCTGCACGGAAAATGCCCGCCTTCTCACGACCAATACTTTCGCGATCCGGGCCCAGCCAGTCAGTATGGTCAAGCGCAATACTGGTGACTACAGCAACATCGGCATCGACGATATTGGTGGCGTCAAGGCGGCCGCCTAATCCCACTTCCAGAATAACGACATCCAGTTGGGCCTGTTTAAACAGCCAGAGTGCCGATAACGTACCGTATTCAAAGTAAGTCAGGGAAATATCACCACGAGCGTCTTCAATCTCAGCAAACGAGGCGGTATGGGCTGATTCCGGCAGTTCCTCCCCCTGCACGCGTACGCGTTCCGTGTAGCGCACCAGATGAGGCGAACTATATACCCCAACTTTATATCCTGCCGCAGTCAGCACAGATTCCAGCGTACGACAGGTCGTGCCTTTTCCGTTGGTTCCTGCCACCGTAAACACAAATGGCGCGGGTTTCAATACACCCAGTTTGCGCGCTACCTGGCTTACGCGCTCAAGGCCAAGATCGATGGTTTTACTGTGCAGGTTTTCCAGATAAGAAAGCCACGACGCCAGGGGCGACGCGGCTTGAGGAATACGTTTATTGTCCATGATGCCTGTAATTTTATTACGTAGATTAAAGCAAAAGGCAGCGCCAGTTGGCCCTGCCCTTTTTTACTCGTCGTCTTTCAAGCTGCAGGTGTGTTGGCTGCTCTCGCTCACCCGAATCACTTGCCCGTGCAAGCTCATCAGGGTTCACTCTCTTGCCGTCTTCCTGCAACTCGAAATCCATAGAGTAAGTTATCAGGCTTCTGATTCCTGATCGGGTACCGGAGATACCACCTCGCCTTCACGCGGCTCATCCGGATTCGGCGCAGGAAGATTCATCAGCTTCGCCAGGATGCTTGCCAGTTTCAGGCGCATTTCCGGACGGCGGACGATCATATCGATAGCGCCTTTTTCAATCAGGAACTCGCTGCGCTGGAATCCCGGCGGCAGTTTCTCACGTACGGTTTGCTCGATAACACGCGGACCCGCGAAGCCGATCAGTGCTTTCGGTTCTGCAATGTTGAGATCGCCCAGCATCGCGAAGCTTGCGGAAACACCACCCATTGTTGGGTCGGTCAGTACAGAAATATACGGTAAACCGCGTTCCTGCATTTTCGCCAGCGCAGCAGAGGTTTTTGCCATCTGCATCAGAGACATCAGCGCTTCCTGCATACGCGCCCCGCCAGAAGCGGAGAAGCAGATCAGCGGACAGTTGTCTTCCAGCGCCTGCTCAACGGCACGGACAAAACGCGCACCGACCACAGAGCCCATGGAGCCGCCCATAAACGCGAACTCGAATGCCGCAGCGACGACCGGCATACCATGCAGCGTGCCTTTCATCACCACCAGCGCATCTTTCTCGCCGGTTTCTTTCTGCGCAGAAGCCAGTCTGTCTTTGTATTTTTTGGAGTCACGAAACTTCAGCACGTCTTTCGGCTCAAGCTCGCTACCCAGTTCCACAAGAGAACCTTCATCTAACAGGCTATGCAGGCGATTGCGCGCCGACATGCGCATATGATGGTCACACTTCGGACAGACCTCAAGATTACGTTCCAGCTCAGCACGGTATAAAACCTGACCGCAGCTATCACACTTGGTCCACACCCCTTCAGGAATGCTTGCCTTGCGGGTGGGAGTAATGTTGCTTTTAATTCGTTCAATCCAGCTCATTGGTGACCTTTCTGCCTGAACCCTAGTCAGCTTTGTTATAAGGGGCGCATAATGCCATTTTTGCCCCTAACAGACCATGAATGTTGCACATTAAAACATAACAGCCCGAAACTTTGGATAAAAAAGTGGTCGAACCGCTGAGTTACTTTCTATTTTGCAGCCCGTGACGCAGCACGTTTATGGCGAATTACTTCAATCACCCCCGGCAATACGGAAAGGACGATAATCGCCACAATCAGTAATTTCAGGTTTTCCTGGACAATCGGCAGATCGCCGAACAGGTAGCCTGCGTAGGTGAACAACAATACCCACAGCAATGCACCTAGGACGTTATACATCGCAAAGTGACGGTAGGACATATGTCCCATACCGGCAACAAACGGCGCAAATGTGCGCACGATAGGCACGAAACGCGCCAGGATAATCGTCTTACCGCCATGACGCTCGTAGAACGCATGGGTTTTATCCAGGTAGCTGCGGCGGAAAATTTTGGAGTTCGGGTTACTGAAAAGTTTTTCCCCAAACAATCGGCCAATCGTGTAGTTCACTGCATCGCCCACAATCGCCGCCACAATCATCAGTGCTACCATCAGATGAACATTGAGATCATTGGTCGGCAGCGCAGAAAGCGCACCAGCAACAAACAGCAGCGAGTCCCCTGGCAGGAATGGTGTCACCACCAGCCCGGTTTCACAGAACAGGATCAGAAACAGAATGGCGTATACCCAGATACCGTATTCCGCAACCAGCTCCGCCAGGTGCACATCAATGTGCAGGATAAAATCAATAAGAAAGTAAATCAGGTCCATAGTTATGCCTTTATACGACTCAAATTAGTCCGCCAGAAATAGCGGGCCCATAGGCGGTTTTGGCAGGTCGAACCGGTCCGGGTAATCTACTGCAACCAGATACAGTCCTTCCGCTTTCGCCGTTGCCGCTGCCAGCGTTCTGTCCTTTGCCGCTAACAGTTCTGCTATCCAGCTCTCCGGCTGGTTGTTGGCGCCAACTTCCATCAGGCTGCCGACAATATTCCTGACCATATGATGTACAAAGGCATTCGCTTTAATATCCACCACCACATATGCACCGAAACGTTCGACGTTAATGTGCATCACGTTACGCCACGGTGTGCGCGACTGGCACTGTACCGCACGGAACGAGGTAAAATCATTTTCGCCAATCAGACACTGGGCTGCACGATGCATACGCTCAGCGTCCAGCGGTTCATAATAATGGGTTACCCCTTTACCCAAAACCGCAGGGCGCAACCGATGATTGTAGATGATGTAGCGATAACGGCGAGCCGTAGCGCTAAATCTGGCATGAAAATCATTAGGTACAGCTTTCACCCAGCGCACGGCGATGTCACTAGGTAAATTCGCATTTACCCCCAGTGTCCAGGCCGCATCTTTACGCTGAGCAGTGGTTTCAAAATGCACAACCTGCCCAGTGCCATGAACGCCCGCATCCGTGCGACCTGCACAAAAAACATTAATGCGTTCGTTCGCCACCTGAGAAAGCGCTTTTTCCAGTTTTTCCTGAACGCTACGCACTTCGTTCTGGCGCTGCCAGCCATAATATTTGCTGCCGTCATACTCAATGCCCAGCGCAATTTTATGGGTTGACGGCTGTTGCTGGTCAGACATTAGTACAGGTACTCCTGCACCAGTTTTTCCGCAATTTTCACCGCCATTAACGCGCCGCCAAAGCGTACGTTGTCTGCCACAGACCAGAACTGAACTTGCTCCGGCATACCGTAATCGTTATGCACGCAGCCAATAGAAAGGTGCGGAGTACCTGACGCGTCGCCAACCTGAGTCGGGAAGTCGGTCTCTTCCGACAACACCACATCTTCGCCGCGTGAAAACGCATCACGTGCTTCTTCCGCCGCCAACGGGCGCAGGGCTTCAAAATTCACCATCTGCGCATGGCCATAAAACACCGGGGACTGCACGATGCTGGCTGAGATAAGCAGACCGTCATCCTGCATAATTTTGCGCACTTCATCAACAATACGACGCTCTTCACGCACGCTGCCTTCGCGATCGGGCAGCAGCGGCAGCATATTGAACGCCAGCTGACGACCAAAGAAATCATCTTCGTCAATCGGGATGCCGTTAAGCAATTTCGCGCTTTGTCCGGCCAGTGCGTCTACGGCTTTTTTGCCGTGAGCGGAAGCCGAAATAATATTGGTCACCGTAATCCGTGACAGCCCGCCGTCATCAATCAATGGTTTCAGCGCAGACAGCAACTGGCTTGTCAGGCTGTTTGGTACCGCAATCACATTGCGGTTACGGTAATCCGCCAGCACGAACGGGTTAACGTCCGGAACCACCAGCGGAACGTCTGGCTCAAGCGCGAACAGACCGCTACTGTCAATCACCAGGCAACCCGCATTTGTTGCTTCTTCTACCCATGCGGCGGTGGCTTCAGTGCCCGCAACAAAAAATGCCAACTGTGCCTGCGTCCAGTCAAAGTCTGCAACGTCCTGCACTATGACCGATTTACCGTTAAAACGCAGATGCTCACCGGCGCTTTCATTACGCGCCAGCGCATAAATTTCACCGACCGGGAACTGGCGTTCAGCCAGCGTATCGAGCAGGGCTTCGCCTACGGCGCCCGTTGCGCCCAGAATGGCAATATTCCAGCCTTCAGACATGGTGATTTACTCCAAGAAATACGTAAGCGTCCCTGTCGCATTATTCGACAGGGAGCATTAAGAAGACATTAATGTGCCGGATGATGAACAGCGTTAAAACCCAGCTTACACAATAAGGCAGCAGCCGTTGCGTCGTCACACATCACATATAAAGACGACCATTCACGACGCTCAAGGTAATTTTTACGCAGTTTATCAAACTCACCCGGAATTCCAGCGACTTTACGCAGCGGCGCATCATCGCGGCGCACATCATACACTAAATGCGCCAGCCTTTTCAGCGTTGGCTGATCTAACGGGCCATGCAGGGTGATACGACCAAATTCCGGCGCGGGTAACAGGGTACTGAGCGCAACGTGCTGCTCGTGACCAATAAACTTACTATAGGCCTCAAAGACCTGCGTGGTGCCACGCGCTTTTCCTTCGAGGGTATACCCGGCAATGTGCGCCGTGCCGATATCGGCTTTCTCCAGCAACGCCACATTGAGATCCGGCTCTCCTTCCCAGACATCCAGCACAACGCTCAGCGACTGACCGGCATTCAACCGGTTCAGCAATGCTGTATTGTCGATGACCGGCCCACGGCAGGCATTGATCAGAATAGTGCCCGGCTTCAGTCGGCTAATCAGCGCATCATCCGCCATGTGCAGCGTTTTGTAGGGTCCGTCTTTAAACAGTGGCGTATGGAAAGTCAGCACATCGGCTTGCTCTACCAGTTCGTCCAGCGAGCGGAAATCGCCCTCGTCACCGCGATCGGCTCGCGGTGGATCGCACAGCAGCGTGCGGATCCCCAGCGCTTCCAGACGCGCCTGCAAACGCCCACCCACGTTGCCCACACCCACAATGCCTACGGTACGATCGCGTAACGAAAACCCGTCACGCTCCGCCAGCATCAGCAACGCTGAAAAAACATATTCTACGACCGCTATCGCGTTACAACCGGGCGCGGCGGAAAAACCGATCCCAGCCTGCGCAAGCCAGGCGTCATCCACATGGTCTGTGCCAGCGGTTGCCGTACCGACAAATTTAACCGGTTTTCCTCCAAGCAGTGATTCATTTACTTTCGTCACCGAGCGCACCATTAAAGCATCCGCATCATCCAGTTCAGCAACGGGAATCGGACGACCGGGAACCGCTTTGACCTCCCCCAAACGACTGAACAGTTCGCGGGCATAGGGCATATTTTCATCAACGAGGATTTTCACGTCTTTCGCACCTGTTTGAGAACGAGAGTTAACCGGGCAAGTGTGCCATAATCTCGCCGCCAGGCATACTGCGAGACCTGGTCAGCACAGATTTAAGGAACAGAGATGATGCAGCCCATTTCAGGTACGCCCGCACGCCCTCCCGGCGAAGGCCAAAATGCCCCTTCCGCTGCGGGTGAACAACCGTTATCCACACAACAACGTACTGTGTTGGAACGACTAATTACCCGTTTGATTTCACTCACCCAGCAGCAAAGTGCTGAGGTGTGGGCCGGAATGAAGCACGATCTGGGCGTCAAAAGTGATACTCCGCTGCAGTCACGTCACTTTCCAGCCGCTGAGCAAAACCTTAACCAACGGCTGGGAGTTGCTCAGCAAAATCATGTTAATCGTCAGGTGCTTTCGCAGCTCACTGAATTACTGAGCCAGGGAAATAATCGCCAGGCGGTGAGTGATTTTATCCGTCAGCAGTATGGGCAAACGGCGCTCAGCCAGCTCACGCCTGAGCAGTTGAAAAACGTGCTCACGCTGCTGCAACAAGGGCAGCTGTCGATACCACAGCCGCAGCAGCGCCCGGCAACCGATCGCCCGTTGCTCCCCGCAGAGCACAATACGCTGAACCAGTTAGTTACCAAACTGGCGGCGGCCACGGGAGAATCCGGGAAGATGATCTGGCAGTCGATGCTGGAGTTGTCTGGCGTAAAAAGCGGTGAGCTGATCCCTGCCAAACAGTTTACGCACCTGGTCACCTGGCTGCAGGCGCGCCAGACGCTCAGCCTGCAAAGCGCCCCGACGCTACAAACGCTCCAGGCTGCGCTGAAGCTGCCATTAGAGCCGAATGAGCTGACAGCAATAAAAGAGTACGCGCAGCAGACGTATCAGATCCAACCACAATCGATTCTGACCACGGTGCAGGTGCAGGACTTGCTCAATCAAATTTTCCTGCGTCGCGTGGAACGAGAACGCGAGCTCAGCGATCCGCGTCATCTGCAGCCCATTTACAGCCCGTTCGCGCCGATGATTGAAACGGTTAAATCTCTGTCGGCACGACCGGGACTGTTGTTTGTTGCATTGATGATTGCGTTAGCCATTTTCTGGCTGGTCGCTTAACCTTTACGCAGCGTAAGCAACGTTACAATAATCCCCACCACGGCGGATATCGCCCCGGCAAGGAACACTGAGGGATAACCGTACGCGGTGGCCAGCACCCCGGCGACCGGCCCGCTTATGCCGTAGGAGATATCCTGAAATGCGGCGTACCCGCCCAGCGCCGTACCGCGAACCTGCGCGGGTACTCGCTTCACCACCTCGACGCCCAAGGCCGGGAAGATAAGCGAACACCCGGCCCCGGTTAATGCCGCTCCAAGCAGTGCAACCCAGGCTGTTGGGGCCTGCCACAGCAGAATCAGTCCTGCGGTTTCCACCAGCAAAGAGACAACGGCAACCTTCACGCCGCCGAACCGGTCCGGCATCCAGCCAAACAGAATGCGCATCAGCACAAACGCCCCGCCAAACGCGGTCAGGGTGAACCCCGCCATCGTCCAGCCGTTGCTGACAAAATAGAGTGAAATAAACGTACCGATCACCGCAAAGCCAACGCCCTGCAGCGCAAGGCCCAGGCCCGGTTTCCAGATAAGCCCTACCACGCTCCATAACGAAGGGCGTTCTCCTGCATGTGCAGGCACTTTACGTACGGTGCCATTGAATGCCCATGCCAGCAGCGGTAATACCATCGTGGTTCCCGCCAGCGCCGCGAAGCCAAAGTGGCTGTGGATCAGAAGTCCCAACGGTGCACCGGCGGCCAGCGCGCCGTAAATCGCCATTCCGTTCCATGACATCACCTTACCGGAGCGTGTTGGGCCGACCAGCCCCAGCCCCCAGGTCAGCGTTCCGGTGAGCAATTGGCTTTCGCCAAAACCGAGGATCAAACGACCGACGATTAGCAACGCAAATTTTACGGGAACAGAAACGGGCAATAGCGCGGCTAACAGCCACGCCGCACCCGCCAGCCCACAGGCAAACATCCCCTGTAGCGCCGAGCGTTTGGCACCATATTGATCGGCTAACCGCCCGGCGTAGCCGCGTGTTAATACCGTCGCCAGAAACTGTACGCCGACGGCGATGCCGACCATGGTATTGCCATAGCCCAGTTCCTGGTGCACAAACAGAGGAATGACGGGCAAAGGTAAACCGACCGTCATATAGGTCAGGAAAACCGCAAAAGCGATGCGAAACAGCGAAAAGTTCGCCGAAGGTGTTTTTTCTTGTTGGGTTACAGCTGTCATGCGTTACTCCAAAATGCAGAGTAAGGCGAGGAATACCCACGCCCCCTCTACCTGACTATCAGGATTAAGGTGCGTTGGATAACGTTAAACGCTTACGCATTATCAAGAGGATAATGTTGAAGCTGGAGTCTGCCTGTAAACCAGAGCGGTTGTCAACGATATAAAAAAGGGAGCCATCAGGCTCCCCTCTTGCATAATCTTTCAGTCTTACGCTTACAGCTTACGCATAACCAGCGTGGCGTTGGTGCCGCCAAAACCGAAGCTGTTGGACATTACAGTCGTCAGCGCCTGCTCGGTCGGTTTGGTCACGATGTTCAGACCTGCCGCCTGCTCGTCCAGCTCTTCAATGTTGATGCTTGGCGCGATAAAACCGTGTTCCAGCATCAGCAGAGAGTAGATAGCTTCCTGAACGCCAGCCGCGCCCAGTGAGTGACCGGTCATCGCTTTGGTTGCGGAGATTGCCGGGCTGTTGTCGCCAAACACTTCACGAATCGCACCCAGCTCTTTCACGTCGCCTACCGGAGTAGAGGTACCGTGGGAGTTCAGGTAGTCGATCGGCGTGTCTACGCCGTGCATCGCCATCTGCATGCAACGTACTGCGCCTTCGCCAGACGGAGCAACCATGTCTGCGCCATCGGACGTTGCGCCATAACCGACGATTTCCGCATAGATGTGCGCGCCACGTGCCAGCGCGTGTTCCAGCTCTTCGACCACGACCATACCGCCGCCGCCAGCAATAACGAAACCGTCACGGTGTGCGTCATAGGTACGGGAAGCTTTGGATGGATCGTCGTTATATTTGGTAGACAGCGCGCCCATGGCGTCGAATTCACACGCCATTTCCCAGCACAGCTCTTCGCCGCCGCCAGCGAAAACGATGTCTTGCTTGCCCAGCTGAATTTGTTCTACTGCGTTGCCGATACAGTGCGCAGATGTCGCACAGGCAGAGCTGATAGAGTAGTTTACGCCGTGGATTTTGAACGGCGTTGCGAGGCAGGCAGAAACGCCGGACGCCATCGCTTTGGTGACCACATACGGGCCAACCGCTTTCAGGCCACGCGGGCTACGCATTGCGTCAGCACCGAACACCTGAAAACGCGGGGAGCCGCCGCCGGAACCTGCAATCAGGCCAACGCGCGGGTTATTCTGGTAATCTTCTGCTGCAAGGCCGGCATCAGCCACTGCCTGTTCCATAGAAAGGAATGCATAGATGGATGCGTCGCTCATGAAGCGCACTACTTTGCGGTCAATGAGGCCAGTGGTATCCAGTTTTACGTTGCCCCATACGTGGCTACGCATGCCGGAGTCCTTCAGCTCCTGAGAGAAAGTGATCCCTGAACGTCCTTCACGCAGAGATGCCAGGACTTCCTGCTGGTTATTACCGATGCTGGAAACGATGCCCAAGCCAGTAATCACTGCACGTTTCATTCAATACCTCTGTAAGTCGCACTATTTTAAAGTTTCGAGTGGCACAATAGCGTACACTTGTACGCCGAACAAGTCCGATCAGCCATTTAATGTGGAAATTTGCGCAGCCAGGCACTCATCGCTAAGATCGGGGCACAGCCTGCCAGACGAGTAACTTACGTGAAACAATACGCTATACAACCTGCCAACCTTGAATTCAACGCTGAGGGTACACCTGTTTCCCGAGATTTTGACGATGTCTATTTTTCTAATGATAACGGGCTGGAAGAGACACGTTACGTCTTTCTCGGCGGGAATCATCTCGCCCAGCGATTCCCTGCACATTCACGTCCCCTCTTCGTAGTAGCAGAAAGTGGGTTTGGCACCGGACTTAACTTCCTGACACTCTGGCAGGCGTTTGCCGAATTCCGCGATACCCACCCTGACGCTACCCTGGAAAGATTACATTTCATCAGTTTTGAAAAATTTCCGCTGACGCGTGAAGATCTGACCTTAGCCCATCAGCACTGGCCAGAACTTGCCCCGTGGGCCACGGCGCTGCAAGAGCAATGGCCGCTGCCGCTGGCGGGATGCCATCGCCTGCTCCTTGATGAAGGACGCGTCACGCTGGATCTGTGGTTTGGCGATATTAACGAACTGACCAGCAAGCTGGATGACTCCCTGAATCAAAAAGTGGATGCCTGGTTTCTGGACGGTTTCGCGCCGGCAAAAAATCCGGATATGTGGACGCCAACGCTGTTTAACGCAATGGCCCGTCTGGCTCGCCCCGGCGGCACGCTGGCGACCTTCACCTCAGCAGGCTTTGTGCGTCGGGGATTGCAGGAAGCCGGGTTTACGATGCAAAAATGCAAAGGCTTTGGTCGCAAACGAGAAATGCTTTGTGGCGTAATGGATAAGACGCTGGCGCTCCCCTCCTCAGCACCCTGGTTTGCACGTACCGGAACAGATAAACGCGAAGCCGCCATTATTGGCGGGGGGATTGCCAGCGCATTGCTGTCGTTGGCGTTACTGCGCCGCGGCTGGCAGGTCACGCTCTATTGCGCCGACGATAACCCAGCCGGGGGTGCATCCGGCAATCGCCAGGGCGCTCTTTATCCGCTACTGAGCAAGCATGACGCGGCCATTAATCTCTTTTTCCCCTCCGCGTTTACTTTCGCCCGCCGGCTGTATGACGCCCTCCCCGTTGAGTTCGCGCATGACTGGTGCGGCGTGACGCAACTGGCGTGGGATGAGAAAAGCCAGCAAAAAATCGACCAAATGTTGTCCCTTGAGTTGCCCAATGCGCTCGCCGTCGGGGTTGACGCAGAGCAGGTTTTACAAACGACAGGCGTAAAAACCGGATGCGGCGGGATTCAGTACCCCGCCGGAGGATGGCTATGTCCGGCAGAGCTAACCGCCGCCGTATTCGACTATGCCGCAACGCTGGGATTACGCCCCCGGTATCAACATACGCTGGCCTCACTGTCTCGACAGACAGAAAACTGGAAATTGGCGTTTGCCAGTGGAGCAACCGCCACTCACGCTGCGGTAGTTCTGGCTAACGGGCATCGCATTAACAGCGTTGAACAGACGCAGTCGCTACCGGTGTACTCCGTAGGCGGTCAGGTGAGTCACATTCCTACTACGCCTTCGCTTTCAGCGCTGCGTCAGGTGCTGTGCTATGACGGCTACCTCACGCCGCACAACCCGCAAAATCAGCAGCACTGCATTGGCGCCAGTTATCATCGCGGAAGTGAAGAAACGGTGTATCGTGCTGACGATCAGCAGCAAAACCGTCAGCGCTTAATAGATTGTTTCCCGAATGCCGCGTGGGCAAAAGAAGTAGACGTTAGTGGCAATGCCGCCCGTTGTGGAGTGCGCTGCGCCACGCGCGATCACATGCCAATGGTCGGCAACGTCGCGGATTATGACGCCACGCTCAGCCAGTATGCCACTCTTGCCGAAGACAGAGAGCACGCCGTAAACGCCCCGGTTTATTCCGATTTATTTATGTTGGGTGCGCTGGGCTCGCGCGGGCTGTGTACTGCCCCGCTGTGTGCAGAAATTCTGGCATCGCAAATGAGCGATGAACCTATCCCTATGGATGCCAGCACGCTGGCTGCGCTGAATCCGAATCGTCTGTGGGTAAGGAAGTTATTGAAGGGTAAAGCGGTGAAATAAGATACCATCTCATCATTGCCTGATGGCGCTACGCTTATCAGGCCAACCCCCCCCGTCCACGTAGGCCGGATAAGACGCCTTCGCGTCGCCATCCGGCACAATCCACTGCAATTATTATTGCGTTGCCTTTTGAAATAAAGTGTCCCACATCTCTTTCACTAACGCCTGGTCACGCGGCGAGAGTTCGCCTGCGCTGATGGCTTTTTCCAGGCTGCTGGTCACATTGGCGTACAATGCCTCAGCGGAATGGTCCTCGCCAGCATCCAACTCAGCCACAGCCAGCGTCAGGTGCCCACGCAAATAGCCACTGGCAAACAACTCATCATCGCTGGCGTGCTCTACCATATCGTCGATTAATGCCAGAATGCGTGATTCAAACTCCGCGATCATCTTCTTTCCTCATTGTAAACGTGGCAGCGGCTTCAGTTGAGCGCTTCGGGCCACGGGAATTGTTCCGCCGTAAGTTCAGGCGTGTGATAATAATTCTGTAACGCGTTAATAAAACGCGCCGGACGTTCAGGGATCCCCTTTTCCAGGTACTCCATTACCTGAGCATGAACACGGCGCTGGAATACCACGCGGTCTGGTTCAAAGTCCCCTTCGAGGTTGTCGCAACTGACGTTAAACGGGTACCCCGCCGCCATGCAAAACAACCAGTCAAACGCCTGCGGCTTCACTTCCACATCTTCAAACTGGCATTGTGTCTTCGCGTCGCGTCCGTCCGGGCAGTACCAGTAACCAAAATCGACCAGCTCACGACGAGCTTTACCGGCGATGCACCAGTGTGAAATTTCGTGTAACGCACTGGCGTAATAACCATGCGCAAAAACGATACGGTGATACGGTAATTCCGCATCCGCAGGAAGATAGATCGGTTCGTCGTCGCCTTTAATCAGACGGGTATTAAATTCATCGGCAAAGCAGCCGTTAAAAATCTCAATTAACTGTTCGTAGTGATGCGTATTATTCATTAATTCATCCCCAGCCAGTGGAGAATCTCCTGTCCATGATTATCATAAAGTAGCTTGGCGCTCATCACGGCGGAGACAATAACGATCATTGGCCGAATGAGTTTTTGTCCTTTGCTGAGCACCAGTCGAGAGCCCATCCGTGCGCCAATAAACTGGCCAATGAGCATCACAAAACCTGTCGCCCAAATCACTTTGCCGCCGAGGGCAAACAACAACAACCCACCGATATTCGATGTGGCATTTAATACTTTGGCGTGGGCCGTCGATTTCGCCAGGTTGTATCCGCACAGCATGACAAAGGCCAGCGCGTAGAACGACCCTGCCGCCGGACCAAAAAAGCCATCGTAAAAACCGACGCAGCCTCCCGCCACCAGCGCGAAAGGTAAACCGTGCAATCGACGCTGTCGGTCCTCTTCCCCCACTTTCGGCATCAACAGAAAGTAAAGGCCAATACAGATAACCAGAACCGGCAGGATCTGGCGCAGAACATCTGACTGCACGTGCTGAACCAATAGCGCCCCGCTCATTGATCCGACAAACGTCATGAAGATATTGAGCTTCTGATCCGCCAGATTAACCACGCCACGACGAATAAAATAGAGGGAGGAAGAGATAGATCCCCCGCAGGCCTGCAGCTTATTGGTCGCCAGCGCTTGCGCAGGTGGCATCCCGGCCGCCATCAATGCCGGGATGGTGAGTAGACCACCGCCTCCGGCCAGAGAATCAATAAAACCTGCCAGCATCGCCACAAAAAACAGCACACCTAGCAGCAGTGGCGACACCATAAACAGAGAGGCAAAATGATCCATTAGAGTACATGCTCGTCCAGTAGCGCCTGGCAGGAAGGCGGCAACGGCGGCGGTGTCTTCTTCTCAGGCTTGGTGGTTCCAGGTTTTGGAGGTTCGAACCAGCTTTGCAGCTCCACGCCACAGCCGTCACCCGGTGGCGGTAACGGTTGATCTTCGCACTCAAGGCTGTCGGCAGGGCAACGTAACCGCACGTGCATATGCGCACGATGCTGGAACCATGGCCGCACTTTACGCAACCAGTCCCTGTCGGTCCCTGCATCCAGACAAAGTTGTTGCTTAATCGCCGGATTCACGAAAATACGCGTTACTTCATTATCTTTTGCAGCCAGCCTTACCAGGCTAAAAATCTCCGGTTTCCACAGTGATGGCACAACACGTTTGCCGTCCTGTGAGACCAGATCTAACGCCTGCGGCCGCAGCAGTTGCGACTGGGTCCAGCGCGTTTTCGGCAGTTGCAGGAAAATATCAACATCCAGTCCCGTCTGGTGGCTGGCGTGACCGCCATTGAATCGCCCACCGGCCGGCATACCCATATCGCCGATTAACACCGTGCCCAGCCCCTGACTATTAGCCTGATTACTCAGACGCTGGATAAACCTCACCAGATCCGGATGGCCAAAGTAACGACGCTGATCGGTGCGCATCACCTGATAATGTTCTGACTGTACAGGCAGCGTATCTGCGCCAACAATACAGCCATTGGAAAACGCACCGATAGACTGCGCGCTGCCCGCAACCGGATGGGTAATTTTCTGCCAGGGCGTCGCCGCCAGACAGGCGGTACTGGCAAACAGAGCCAGCGCCGCAAGTGCCGTTTTTTTCATCTCTTACCAGCGTGGAATATCGGTCTTCACGTCCGCGTTTTGCGCCCGCTGACGCAGCAGGTGATCCATCAATACGATCGCCAGCATCGCCTCGGCGATCGGTACGGCGCGGATCCCAACGCACGGATCGTGACGACCTTTAGTGATCATTTCGACTTCTTCACCAAAGCGGTTAATGGTGCGCCCTGGAACGGTAATACTGGACGTCGGTTTCAGCGCCATATGAGCAATGATTTGTTGCCCGCTGCTGATCCCACCCAGAATGCCGCCCGCATGGTTACTCTGGAAACCTTCTTTGGTGATTTCATCTCGGTTCTGGCTGCCACGCAGCGCAACAACGTCAAATCCGTCGCCAATCTCAACGCCCTTAACGGCGTTAATGCTCATCAGCGCATGGGCGATGTCGGCATCCAGGCGGTCGAATACAGGTTCGCCAAGACCCGCAGGCACACCGCTTGCAACAACGGTCACCTTCGCCCCGATGGAGTCGCCCTCTTTCTTCAGCCCGCGCATCAGTTCGTCCAGCGCTTCGAGTTTATCCGGGTCCGGACAAAAGAACGGGTTAAGTTCCACCTGGGACCAGTCTTTTATCTCCAGCGGAATATCCCCCATCTGCGTCAGGCAACCGCGAATCTCAACGCCGAACTTTTCCGCCAGATATTTTTTGGCAATCGCTCCGGCCGCCACGCGCATCGCTGTTTCACGTGCGGACGAACGTCCGCCACCACGGTAGTCGCGCAGGCCATATTTCTGCTCATAGGTATAGTCGGCGTGTCCTGGACGAAAAACGTCCTTAATCGCGCCGTAATCCTGTGAACGCTGATCGGTATTTTCGATCAGCAGGCCAATGCTGGTGCCAGTGGTAACGCCCTCGAACACCCCGGAGAGGATTTTCACCTGATCCGGCTCACGACGCTGCGTAGTGTAGCGCGATGTGCCTGGACGCCGTCTGTCGAGATCGTGCTGCAGGTCAGCTTCTGTCAGAGAAATGCCCGGCGGAACACCATCGACAATACAACCGAGCGCCAGCCCGTGTGATTCGCCGAAAGTGGTTACGCGAAAGAGTTGCCCAATTGTGTTTCCTGCCATCACGGCTCCGTTATGAGTGTTGTGTATTTGCGCGTGTAATTAGTCTTTATAAATGCTGAAGTGCTCACGAGCAGCAACTAACTGCTCTTTGGTCAGCATGAATACGCCGTCACCGCCGTTGTCGAACTCCAGCCAGGTGAACGGTACATCCGGATATTGCTCTATCAGATGTACCATGCTGTTTCCGACTTCACAAATCAGAATACCGTTATCTGACAGGTAGTCTGGGGCGTTCCCCAGGATGCGGCGGGTAAGTTTCAGCCCATCACTGCCGGACGCCAGACCCAGCTCAGGTTCGTGACGATATTCGTTTGGCAGATCGGACATATCTTCCGCATCGACATACGGCGGGTTGGTCACAATCAGGTCATACTGGACTTTCAGCAGATCGCGGAACAGATCGGAACGGATCGGCGTGACGTGATGGATCAGGCCGTGTTCTTCAATATTGTGTTCGGTCACCGCCAGCGCGTCAGTGGAGATATCCACCGCATCAACTTCGGCTTCCGGGAAGGCATACGCGCAGGCAATGGCAATACAACCGCTGCCGGTACACATATCGAGGATATGCTGCGGCTGCTCATTAATAAGGCCCGCAAAGCGGTTATTGATAAGCTCGCCAATCGGTGAACGCGGAACCAGCACGCGTTCATCAACATAAAACTCATGCCCGCAAAACCAGGCTTTGTTGGTCAGATAAGCAACCGGAATGCGCTCGTTGACGCGGCGAATCACGCGTTCAACAATACGATGACGCTCGCTGGAGGTCAGACGCGCTGTACGCATGTCTTCCGGAATATCCAACGGCAAATAAAGTGACGGCAGCACCAGTTGTACGGCCTCGTCCCATGGGTTATCCGTGCCATGGCCATACCAGATGTTCGCCGCGCTAAAACGGCTGACCGCCCAACGCAACATGTCCTGAATGGTATGCAGTTCACTCACTGCTTCATCGACGAAAATTTTATCCACGTATTCCTCCAGGGCATGCTCGTATTAATTTCGGCGGCTAGTTTGCCACGAAGACGGCGATAAATCAGCATTCACACAGGGCCTGAGCGCGAAAATTGCGTTTTAAGCGATCGGATGCCCGCCGAGTCGGGTTAAACTAATGGAAAATAAAAGTTGAGACTCTCGAATGAAAAAGAAAACATCGCTCAGCGAGGAGGATCAGACGCTGTTTCGCCAGCTGATGACCGGCACGCGTAAAATTAAACAGGACACCATTGTTCACCGACCTCCACGTAAAAAAATTGCCGAGGTTCCGGTTAAAAGACTGCTACAGGAGCAGGCTGATGCCAGCCACTATTTCTCGGATGAGTTTCAGCCGCTGCTGAATACGGACGGCCCGGTAAGATACTTGCGTGCCGACGTCAGCCATTTCGAACTGAAGAAAATGCGCCGTGGCGATTACTCTCCGGAGCTGTTTCTCGATCTGCATGGGCTGACCCAGCAGCAGGCCAAACAAGAGTTAGGCGCGCTGATTGCCGCCTGTCGTCGTGAGCATGTATTTTGCGCCTGCGTGATGCATGGCCACGGAAAACATATTTTGAAACAGCAAACGCCGCTTTGGCTGGTCCAGCATCCGCACGTGATGGCTTTTCATCAGGCACCGAAAGAGTACGGTGGCGACGCCGCGCTGCTGGTGCTAATTGAAGTAGAAGAGTGGCTACCGCCCGAACTTCCGTGATGCAGAAAAACAGAAAGAGCCGCGTTTGCGGCTCTTTGCATTTTCGGATGACGGCTGCGCCTTATCCGATACCAACCTTTTTAAATCGCTTTTGCCATTTTCAGGTTACACGGGCTCATCTGCCAGTTAAAAGTCCCCTTCCCGCTCTCATCAAGCGTTACGCTGGCAATCGCTGATGTGGTAAACATCGGCGGTGTTTCACCTGGGCAAAGCTCAGACACCAGATACCCCACTAAAGGCAAGTGAGAGATAACCAGTGCCGTGGCGATACCTTCATTGGCCAGAGCCTGTAAATAGGCACTGACCAGACCGACATCGCCGCAAGGAGTCAACTCCGGCAAAACATCCACACCGGTTGGCAGGTTCATACACTCCCCCACCACATCCAGCGTTTGTTCGGCTCGTAGGAACGGGCTCACCAGAACACGTTCGATATCCACTTTTTGACCTTTCAGCCAGTTCGCCATCAGGCGAGATTCGTCACAACCACAGGAGGTTAAGGGACGAACCGAATCACTGGCGGCATCGAGGGCCGCGTCGCCGTGACGCATGATAAAAACTTGCATATTGCACCGCTTTTGTTAACCAGAATCACCAATACCTTTATTCACAGCCCCTATTGGCCGTGCTAACGATATGGTGGCCGGCATTGTGCCTTATCCATTCACCGAATGAAACGCTGTTTTTTACCTCAACGGCGTAAGTATAGTCAATCTCTGTTTACATTTTGAGCGCGAGCCATACATTCAGTGCGGATTCATCCTACCTTTGACCTCATGAATTCAGGTCAGTTTCCCCAATATTCCAGAATTTTTCACTGTGTGCCGCCATCTGCAATAACTGTTCACACGGCGCAAACCGCGAGCCGTATTGCGTGGTCAGCCGTTGCAGAGTCGCAACCACTTCTCCCGCGCCGAGTGAATCCATATACCGGAACGGGCCGCCGAGGAATGGCGGAAAACCAATACCAAATACAGCGCCGATGTCGCCATCACGTGCGCTACGGACTATCTTCTCGTCGAAACAACGAGCAGCTTCATTGAGCATTAACATGACGCACCGCTCTGCTACCTGTGCAGCGGTAAGTCGGCCCTGACCCTGAACGCCAATAAGCGTATAAATTGCAGGGTCGACCTGTTTTTTGCTTTTACGCCCTTTCACACCATAAAGATAGAAACCCCGACCATTTTTTCTACCTTTGCGATCGTCATTCAAAATTGAAGCAACAACATTTGCAGGCGCGCTAAAACGTTCTCCATATGCAGCCTCAAGCACTGGTATAATTTTAGTGCCCGTATCAATTCCGACCTCATCCAAAAGTTGGATTGGCCCAACTGGAAAACCAAACTTAACCAGCGCGGCGTCTATGGTTTCGACCCGCTCGCCCTCGGTCAACATACGAATCGCTTCGTTAATGTAAGGCGCTAAAATGCGGTTAACGTAAAAGCCGGCCTTATCTCTGACCACTATCGGCGTTTTGCCCTGTTTTTTCGCTAACTTAACGGTAGTTGCAATCGTCTGCTCCGAGGTCGTGGCATGTGGGATCACTTCGACCAACGGCATTTTTTCCACCGGACTAAAAAAGTGTAAACCAATCACTTGTTCAGGCCTGGTAGCATTCGCAGCAATATCGCCAATGGGCAAAGATGAGGTGTTAGAAGCAAAAACGGTATGAGGTGCGCAATTTTGCTCAACTTCTGCCACCATCCGTTGTTTTAGCGACAGATCTTCAAACACGGCTTCAATAATCAAATCGCGATGCGCAAAGCCACGGTAGTCGATCGCTCCCGAAATCAGCGCCAGTTGTTTATCGCGTTCGCTGGCTTTGATATGACGGCGGCGAACCTTCGTTTCAAGCTGATCCCAGCTATACTTCAGCGCATGATTGATTCCCTTAGCATTTATATCTTTGATGCGCACAGGCAAGCCGCCTTTACAGGCCGTCACATAAGCAATACCGCCCCCCATCAGACCGCCGCCCAAAATGCCAACGCTGTCCAGCGGACCGGGCTTCGCATCGCTTCCCGGATCCTTTTTCACGTCGGTGTTGGCAAAAAAGATGTGCCGTAGCGCCTGAGACTGGGATGTCATCGCCAGCTCACCAAACGCGCGGGCCTCTGCGTCGTAACCACTACTGCTGCCTTGCGCTAGCCCGGTTTCGATGACCTCAAGGATACGTTCTGTTGCAGGGTAGTTACCTTGCGTTTTTTGCGCCGTCTTTTTACTGGCCATGCGGAACAACAGCGCCCGCCCCAGCGGCCCCGCCAACACTCGCTCTCTTACGGGCAGTGTTCGTTGCGCAGAACTGTCCTTTTTAGCCAGTTCAACGGCCGCTTCCAGCAAAATGGAATGCGGTACAACTTCATCCACTAAACCAACTTTCAGCGCCTGTTTTGCGCGTAATTGTTTTCCGGTGAGGATCATATCCAGTGCGGTACTGACGCCAATCAGGCGCGGCAGCCGCTGCGTACCACCGGAGCCGGGCAACAAGCCAAGTTGTACTTCCGGTAAACCCAGTACGGTTTTAGCATCATCGGTACAAATACGGTTGTGGCACGCCAGCGCCATCTCCAGGCCACCGCCGAGGCATGCACCATGAATCGCGGCGATAACCGGGATCGGTAAAGCATTAATTTCCGCCATCATCTGCTGCCCCTGACGGGCCAGCGTTTCGGCTTCCTGCGCGCTGCGACAGCTACCAATCATGTTGATATCCGCCCCGGCAATGAAGTTATCGGGTTTAGCCGAAATAAACACCACACCACGCAATGCTTTGTTATCGCGGATTTGTTTCAGAATGGCCCGCACCTGAGAAGCAAACTCTGCTTTCAGGGTGTTCATTTTCTCTCCGGGCACATCAATGGTGACAACAGCAACGTTATCCAGACGTACGTTTAGTGTAAAAGCCGATGTCATTTCCATTATTCCGCCTCCAGAACCATTGCCGCACCCAGACCACCAGCTGCACAGGCTGTCACTAAACCAAAACCGCCGCCACGACGACGCAGCTCATGGAGGGTTTGAGTGATCATGCGCGCACCGGTGGCAGCAAAGGGGTGTCCATAGGCAATCGATCCGCCCAGCACGTTAAATTTACTGTCATCAACCTCGCCAGTGGCATGCCTCCTGCCCAGCACGTCGCGGGCAAAACGTTCGCTACCCAACAGCTGAAGATTCGCCAGCGTTTGCGCGGCAAAGGCTTCATGCATATCGATCAGGGTTAAATCTGCCATCGTCAGACCGGCTCTCTCCAGGGCAAGCGGTGTTGACCACGCCGGTCCCAGCAGCATGTCCTGCCAGACATCGATGGCGGTAAAAGCAAAACTACGCAAGTACCCCAGCGGCACCAGCCCCAACTCTTTCGCACGCGACTCCGTCATCATGATCACGGCGGCAGCGCCGTCCGTTAGCGGGGTACTGTTTGCCGCGGTGACGGTGCCGTGCTTGCGGTCAAACGCCGGACGTAGTTTGGCGTAATCGGCCAGCGTAGAGTTACCGCGAATGTTGTTATCTTCTGAAAAAGGATCTTTAAACGGTGGCGCGTAGGTAGTCATTACCTCATCTGCCAGCTTTCCTTCAGCCCATGCCTGAGCGGCACGCTGATGAGAGCGGTGCGCCAGAGCATCCTGCTGCTCTCGGGTAATACCATAGGTTTTGGCCATTTGCTCAGCCGTATCCCCCATACGCAAACCGGTGGAATACTCGGCGACGGCCGGCGGCACAGGCATCAGGTCACGTAAGCGCAATCGGGAAAAGAGTTTAAGGCGTTGACCGGTTGTCCGGGCCTTATTGACATCCACCAGCACCCGCGCCAGCTTTTTACTAACGCCAATAGGCAAGACTGACGAGGAGTCCGCACCACCCGCAATTCCAGCACGAATAGACCCCGCCATCAGGCTTTCCGCGACATTCGCCACCGCCTGGAAACTGGTCGCGCAGGCCCTGCTCACGCTGTATGCATCGGTATGTACATTCATGCCGGTTCCCAGCACAATTTCACGAGCAATATTTGGTGCTTCAGGCATTTGCACCACCTGACCAAAAACCAGTTGCTCGATCACATCGGCAGGAATTTCGCTGCGCGCCAGCAGCTCACCGACGACCATTTTACCTAAATCAACGGCGGGAATGCCATGAAACGCGGTAGCCTGACGAGCAAATGGCGTACGCAATCCACTTACAATGGCAATACGGTCGCCCTGGCGGGTAACCAGCGGTAAAGCCTGACTCATAACACTCCCCTGTAAAAAAATAAAATAAGTGGTCTGACCTGATCATAGTCTTAACCAATTTTTTACATTTAGCCAAGCGGGGAGAAAAGAAAGTGGGAGCTAAGACACAGTGAATAATCACTGACAGTTACGAAAAAGCCCTTGCTATCAGATAGCAAGGGCTTTTGCAGAGGGGATTAACGCAGGCCCAGCTGGAAAATCAGCGTTTCAGCTTCACAGGCAAAAACAAAGTCGATATCCAGACGCACACCTTCTGACTCTTCAGTAAAGGTCGAAGTTATTTGGCAAGGCTCAGATTCCACGCCACGTGCCTTTTCAGTCAGAGCGGCCAGTGTTTCTTCTGCCTCTGCGCGATTCGCGAACACACGGCTGTAGGACGCGGTGCAATCGGAGTTGTCCATGATGGTGCCAACATCCATACAGCAGCAAACCGGGGTTTCATCAGCACTGCATTTACTCATTGTAGATTTCCTCTGTATTCGCACCTGAGGTGCCAGATAAACGATGGGGATATTTTACGCTCCCATTATTCGCCTCTCCAGTCGTTAATTGTACGAAATGCGATAAGTGACCGAAATCACACTTAAAAATGATCTAAAACAAAAATCGCCCAAACAGGTGAGTGCGCACCTCCGCAATTTTGCCAGCTGGATCGCGTTTCTCTGATCAAATTTGAAAATATTTATAAACATACTTGCAACATTCCAGCTGGTCCGACCTATACTCACGCCACTGGTCTGATTTCTAAGTCGTACCTCAGACCCTACACTTCGCGCTCCTGTTACGGTATGTAACATTGTTTGTATAAAAATAAATCTATGAGGTTATGGTCATGAGCCAGAAAACCCTGTTTACAAAGTCTGCTCTCGCAGTCGCAGTGGCAATTATCTCCACACAGGCCTGGTCTGCAGGCTTTCAGTTAAACGAATTTTCTTCCTCTGGCCTTGGCCGGGCATATTCGGGTGAAGGCGCAATTGCGGATGATGCAGGAAACGCCAGTCGTAACCCGGCACTGATTATGATGTTCGATCGCCCTACTTTCTCAGCAGGTGCGGTGTATATCGATCCAGACGTTAATATTTCCGGTAAATCGCCATACACCGGACGCAGCACTGATGCGGACAACATCGCGCCTACGGCGTGGGTTCCCAATGCTCACTTCGTGATGCCTATCAACGAACAGTTTGGTTGGGGTGCTTCCGTTACCTCAAACTATGGTCTGGCTACCGAATTTAACGACAGCTACATCGTTGGTGAATACGGCGGTAAGACCGACCTTAAAACGGTCAACCTTAACCTGAGCGGCGCCTACCGTCTGAATGATAGCTGGAGCTTCGGTCTCGGTTTTAACGCCGTTTATGCTGATGCAAAAATTGAACGTTATTCTGGTGAGCAAACGGCTGCATTACCGAAGGTCAGCAACAAAATTGCCAGCCTGAAAGGGGACGAATGGGGCTACGGCTGGAACGCCGGGATTTTGTACGAACTGGATAAAAATAACCGTTATGGTTTAACGTACCGTTCTGAAGTTAAAATTGATTTTGATGGCGATTATAAGAGTGGCATCCGTACCCAGGCGAACGCCATACCTGGCGCTGGCACTACATTCCCATGGGGAACGACCAATGCCACCGTCCCGGGTTCTCTGACACTTAACCTGCCTGAAATGTGGGAATTGTCAGGTTATAACCGTATTGCACCACAGTGGGCTATCCACTACAGCATGGCCTATACCAGCTGGAGTCAGTTCCAGGAGCTGAAAGCCACAGGTTCCAATGGACAGACACTGTTCTATAAAGAAGAAGGCTTCAAAGATTCTTACCGCATTGCATTGGGTACAACTTACTATATGGATAAAAGCTGGACGTTCCGTACCGGTATTGCTTATGACGATAGCCCGGTTCCAGCAAGCAAGCGTTCCATCTCCATTCCGGACCAGGATCGTCTGTGGCTGAGTGCGGGTACGACTTACGCATTCAATGATGACGCATCCATTGACGTCGGCGTTTCTTATATGCACGGCCAGAAAGTGACCGTTAAAGAAGGCCCGTATACTTTCGATTCTGAAGGTAAAGCCTGGCTGTTTGGTACAAACTTCAACTACGCATTCTGATTTTCTTCAGACGTAAAAAAGGTGAGCTTTTTAGCTCACCTTTTTATTTGCCCAATTCCTTACTCAGAATCGATCTCTTTTAAATCGTCCTGAATGTCTTTCGCGTTCGGGTTTTCTTCTGGTTTGAGTTTCCCACCGTTCGCAATAAAGTCATGACGCTGGAAGTAAGCTTCACGCACCATAATGTAAGGATCGGAAGACTGACGCAGCAGACCGTCAGAGTCGAGCAATTGCGCGCGAGTTTCAATCCCTTCAACCGTCCATTTGCCTATCGACAACGGCCAGGTCAGCCAAGACAGTACCGGATACAGGGTATCGACCATATCGCCGCCGTCATCACGCAGTGTGAAACTACCGTAGAACGGAAGCTGCATATACGGCCCGTAACCCACGTCATAGTGGCCTAACGTACTGCCAAAGCGGTGTGGTTCAACGCGTTGCAACTTCGGATTAGCCATACCTGCCACATCGATAAAGCCGCCCATACCTAACAGGGTATTCAGGAAGAAACGAGTAAAGTGCACCATCCCCTGATAAGGATCGCCTTGCAGGAAATAGTTGACCATGACGGCCGGTTCTTCAAGGTTCCCCGTAAAGTTGCTTAAACCATTACGCGCCGGCTGCGGAACATAATCACGCCAGGCCACTGCTACCGGTCGAACAACATAGGGATCCAACACGTTAAAGTTGAAGTTGTACATGGTACGGTTGAACCCTTCAAATGGGTCCGAACGCCCCTGCTGTTCAGTACCGGAGCTCGCACACCCCACCAAAAGTGTGGTTCCCAGCGCAAGCGCCGACAGGCGAAGCTTCATAAGTATCTCCCTGTGTTTTATGGCTATCGCTGATTGCCATCCATGACGGAACGATGACGTATCCGCCTGTTTAGATGTGAGCGATTGTAACAGCACGTCAAATGATGTCTATATACCCTGTCTTACTGATTTGATCATAGCCTGGTAATACGCACTCCGCGGCGGTTCTATTCTAACTAACCCGATAAAAACAAACGTTACTATTTTTGCTATCTCAGACTTTCTCCCGCTGATTTTCAGAGAAAAGCCGCTACGCTTTAGCAATACGTGCTTATTCAGGATTCGGCCATGAATGACATCAAGAAAGATAAGATTGATCGACACAGCGACGAACTCGAAGTGGAAAGCGATGAAAAACTAACAGGGAAAAAGATAGAGCTTGATGAGGACAGACTCCCCTCCCGCGCCATGGCGATCCATGAACATATTCGCCAGGATGGGGAGAAAGAGATGGAGCGCGACGCAATGGCCCTGCTGTGGTCAGCCATCGCAGCAGGACTGTCGATGGGTGCCTCGCTACTGGCTAAAGGGATTTTTCACGTACAGCTGGAAGGTGTGCCAGGGGGATTTTTACTCGAGAACCTCGGTTATACCTTCGGCTTTATTATTGTCATTATGGCCCGCCAACAACTCTTTACCGAAAATACCGTCACCGCCGTACTGCCGGTGATGCAAAACCCTACCCTCGGCAATTTTGGCCTGTTGATGCGCCTGTGGAGCGTGGTACTGCTGGGTAATATTATTGGCACCGGGGTTGCAGCATGGGCGTTTGAACATATGCCGATTTTTGATGAAGAGACCCGCGATGCTTTCGTCAAGATTGGCATGGATGTGATGAAAAACTCTCCTGTGGAGATGTTTTCCAACGCCATCATTTCTGGCTGGTTAATTGCCACGATGGTGTGGATGTTCCCCGCCGCCGGGGCGGCAAAAATTGTGGTCATTATTCTGATGACCTGGCTGATTGCGTTAGGCGATACCACGCATATCGTCGTTGGCTCGGTGGAAATTCTCTATCTGGTCTTTAATGGCACGCTGCACTGGAGTGATTTTTTCTGGCCCTTTGCGCTACCAACGCTCGCCGGGAATATCTGTGGCGGAACGTTTATTTTCGCGCTGATGAGCCATGCGCAGATCCGCAATGATATGAGCAACAAACGCAAGGAAGAAGCCCGGTTACAAGCAAAGCGTGATGAGCAAACGCAGAAAAACCAGAAAAAACAGGCCTGAATGGTGACTGTTTGAGCAGTCGGGCGGCCTGAGACTTACCGTTGTGAGTAAAAAACGCTATACTCGTGCCGCTTCGTCCCCTTAGTTAAATGGATATAACGAGCCCCTCCTAAGGGCTAGTTGCAGGTTCGATTCCTGCAGGGGACACTCTGAAATTAATGCATCCTGTTTAAATCCAATCAATTACCAGCCAGTTCATCACTGGGCCAGGCGGTAGAACGGCACATTCCTCACTGTTGCAGTAAGATTGTCGGACACCATTGTCTGCTTGGTAGCTATCCGCATCCCTGCTTTTCTCAGCCTCAACACATCAGCGGCAATACGCTGGCTGCCAAACCAGAAAAGCCCGTCCAGTGCAGTGACATCAAGGCCTGATTCAAGTGCCAGCTTCAGACGTTCGCGTGGTGCTTTTACTGTTTTAGCAATCTGCTGATATGGCGCTTCGCTTGAACCTGCAGGGCTAATGCGCCGGATTCGATGCGACAGGCGGTACTGAAATTCATCCGGTATCCCACCGAGACTCGCTTTCAGGCTGTAAACACAACCAAAGCGTTTGCCGTTAAAGATGACGTTTTTCTGACTAAGCTGCAGCTCTTCACGCACGCTGGCAATCAGTTGCGGGGTACGGAGTAATAACAGGCGGAAAGGCAACTCAAAACTGGTCACGTAGTCCACATTCAATAAAGCAATACGCAGACGCTCTTGCGGTCCCGCCTTCAATTCGCGACATTCAGTAATAACATCAGCCCACTGGCCGGTAAGGCGGGAACTCTCAGTCGCCTCAGTAAAGCTGTATTTTTCAGTCTCATAATCAATACGTTCAGTCACACGGAATTCCCTTCTGGCCACATCTCGGTATCGGTTGTTCACTTTACCAGCGACAAGATTGCTATGTCAGGAATCTTTGCTTAACCCGCCCAATATTTGCTTCATACCATCACACTAAGATGACGACAACTGACCGATCCGGCGCGTTTACCGGATCGGTACAGCGGCGTCATGTCAGACAACAAAACGATTGACCAGCCCCTTCATGGTGACCGACAGATTGTCCAGCCGCTGGCTGTCGCTCGCGGCCTGAGAAACCAGCGCCGCATTTTGCTGCGTAACCTGCTCCATCGGTCGCAGAGCCTGGTTTATCTGGGTTACCCCTTGCGACTGTTCCGTCGCCACGCGCGCGATATCCGCAATATATTGCTTCATACTGGTGGTATTGTCCGCTGCCGCTTCCAGCGCGGTAGCTGATGCCGTGACCCGCTCAACGCCCTCACTAATTTTAACCATGTTCTGCGCAACCAGCTCGCGGATCTGGTTAGCTTCTTTGGCGCAACGCTGGGAAAGATTCCGCACTTCACTGGCCACAACCGCAAACCCCCTGCCCATCTCTCCTGCCCGCGCAGCTTCCACTGCCGCATTCAGCGCCAGTAAGTTAGTCTGAAACGAGATATCATCAATTGAGGTCACAATATTCGATATTTTCTCACTGGAAGCGCGAATATCCCCCATACTCTGGTTCGCCGCAGTGGCAACGTTACTGGCCTGTCGGACCTCTTTTTCCAACCTGATTGTCAGATGCTCCGCTTCGCGGGCATTATCCGCTGTTTGCGTAATCGCAGTTGATAGCTGCTCCATACTGGCCACGGCTTGTACTATTGATGCAGCCTGTTCATCTGTACGTTGAGCCAAATCCTGATTTCCCACCGTAATACTGCTGCTGGCATCGGACAAAACCACGGCGCCTTGTTTAATCTCCTGTACGATATGCTGAATACTTTCCAGCATCGTGTTATAGGCACGATTAAGTGAGGAAAGCTCATCTTTACCCGGCGTCGCCAGACGTTGAGTCAGATCGCCATTCATCCCCGCAATCTTGCGCAGCGTGTCGCTGAATTGTCGATGCATATTGATTGCGATGGCTCCAGCGAAGGTCAATGATGCCAGTAGCGCTAACAAGCTGACGACCATATATATTTGCCAGTTTTTTCGTGCATCCTGCGCGAGTTTTTCTGCATTCGCCAACAGAAAATTCGCCGTCACATTTTCTATCTGCCGCATCACTTCAATACGCTGAGTTTGTACTTTGAACCAGGTAGTAGGATCGACACCAAATCCACCGTTCTCGACATGATTAAACGCGGTTTCACGAAATGAGAGGGCTTTTGACGCTTCTGCAGATTGTAAGCGATTTTTCAACATGGCCGCCTGTTCAGGCGAGCTCAGGCGCAACGATTGTGCCAGCCAGACGTTCTGTTTACTGACGACATCACTGAGCTGATGTAACTGTCCGTCGGCGAAATGACCGGAGGAAAAGATATTTGATAACAGTGCCCGTTCAATACCCGCTTGTTCTTTCAAATTCAGCAGATTGTAGTAGGCGGCGAATGCGTTTGCCATTTCGCCAGAATCCGTCAACTGCCCCAACTTACCGACAAAACTCAGCACATCAGCAATGACGTTGGTGTAAAACTTGACCACATCTGCGGCTGGAAGCCCCAACTGCGTGACATTTTCCCGGATGGTGGCGAGCGAAAGAATGTTTTTCTTAAACGCAGCGACAGAGGTAGCAACATCCCCTTCCGGTAATGCAGTATCGGACAACGAGCGCACGAATACCTCGATCTCGCGATCGGTCAAAGCCCGCTGTGCGTTTAACTCATCTTTGAACGTAGTCCCTGCAGCCCCCAGAAATCCGACACTCATTCCCCGTTCTTTTTGCAGTTCATGCACCACATTTCCAGCACTGCGTGCGAGCGCTGTCAGTTGGGCAATATTCTCCATCTGCCGTTCTGTCTCAATACGCGTCAATATTCCTGAACCTGCAAACCAACACAACGCCAGTAATAGTGGTTGTAGCGCGATTATTAACTTCATTTTCATCGGCATTCGATAAACCCACCACATGCCACTTCCCTCCATTGTCCATATTTTCATTATGGTTATCGGCGTAAAGAAGCGGCTCTTTAAATTTGAGCAATGGGCAACTGTTTGTTTTTTAGATTAAATATTTACCAGGATAACTCTATTTAATTACTTCAATCAGAATAAAACGCTGTCTAATGTGAATCTGCAAACCTATGCTCCATCTTATTAACTTATTCGGCATATTATTTTTTATTAAAAAAATCAGGTAATCATCAACTGATTCAGCAAGGGAGAGAGACTCAGGACAGTGATAGCAGCCGAGATAACAGCCGTGACTACGGCCATCATTCTGGCGTCCCACCGAACGTTAAGGTTATAATCCTTACAATGATTTTTTGGATTAGAAGCGACAATGACAAAACTTACCCTACAAGAACAGATGCTTAAAGCGGGTCTGGTCAGCAGCAAAAAAATGGCGAAAGTGCAGAGAACGGCGAAAAAATCGCGCGTTCAGGCTCGTGAAGCCAGAGAAGCGGTTGAAGAGAATAAAAAAGCGCAGATCGAGCGTGATAAGCAACTCAGCGAACAACAGAAGCAGGCCACGTTGTCTAAAGAGTATAAAGCGCAGATCAAGCAACTAATTGAAATGAATAAAATCACCATTACCCGTGGCGATATTGGTTACAACTTTACTGACAATAATCTGATCAAAAAAGTCTATGTTGATAAGGTGACTCAGTCTCAGTTGATCAAGGGCCGTCTGGCTATTGCCCGTCTGACGGCTGAAAGTGGTAGCGAGAGCGAATACGCCATCATTCCGGCAGTCGTCGCCGACAAGATTGCCCAGCGCGATGCAAGCTATATCGTGCTTAATTGCGAACTGAGCCAGGAAGCTAAGGATGAAGACGATCCGTATGCTGATTTTGTCATTCCTGATGATCTGATGTGGTAAGCAAAACCCCTCAATAATCACCCGGAATTTCGTCACATATTTCGGTGAACGCTCACGCTGCCACCGAAATACTGTCAACGTCTCTTCATCCCCACATTCCGCCTGCTAAAACTTATAGTGTTCTTTGCTCAGTCCGTATTTTCTCATGCGTAAATAGAGTTTTTTACGCGGGATTTGTAGATACTCCGCGACTTCATTAATACGCCCCTGATGGATATTTAGCGCTTCAGTAATGATCTGCCGCTCGTACTCGTCGACCCGACGATCGAGCGGTGTCGGTTGAGGCAAATGCAGTTGCGGATTCGCGGTTTCAGCCAGTGGCAATAGCCCAACGGCAAAAAGCTCGGCGGCATTGGCCAGTTCCCGAACATTGCTTAACCACACGCGACGCCGCATACCTTTTAGTAATTCCCCGTCAATCTCAGGCACAGGATGGTTCAGACGCAGACAGGCTTTCTGCAGATAATGGCGAAACAGCGGTTCAACATCATCCGGGCGCTGAGACAACGGCTGGCAACCAATTTGCGTCATCGCAAAACAGTAATAGAGTTCGGCCACAATCTGGTTGGTTGCCGCCAGTTCCACCAACGAAGTGGCGCCAATGCCAATTAGGCGAAACGGACGTCGCTCCTGGCTTTGCAAATGCACCAGATGGTGCTGCTGTTCACGCGTCAGGCACTCAATATGGCTCAGAACCAGCGTTCCCCCTTGCGCCTGGGCAATAAGGTCATTGAGTTGTTCCGAGTTCCCGGGCGTCAGTTCACCGCGAATAAACGCGCCTTCAGCGCTGCGCCCAAGTTGATGTAAATAACGGGCCCCGGTCATACGCCCGGTTCCCGGCTCGCCATAAAACCAGACGGCAATATCCGTTTCCGCCAGTTGCCGTAAACGCTGGCGATACTGATTAACCCAGTCACTGTAGCCGACCAGTTCAACTTGTAGCTTTTGCTGGCAATAGTGACGACGTGCAATCACAGATTTTCTCTGACGCAACGCATCCTCTACCAACACCAGCAGTTTGCCAGGATCAACCGGTTTTTGCAGAAAGTCCCACGCCCCTTTCTTCACCGCGTCCACCGCCATCGGAACATCGCCATGCCCGGTGATCAACAGGATCGGAAGCTGATTGTCATCCTGATGAAACAACGTCATCAGGTCGATTCCATTACAGCCAGGCATACACACATCGCTCAGGACAATCCCTGGCCAGTCGGCCTGCAACCAATTTCGGGCATCAAAAGGGTTACTGCATGCGAATACATGATATCCCTCCTGTTCAAGTAACAGGGTGTAAGCGTCGAGAACATCGGCATCATCATCAATAAGCAGAACAGAATATTCATCACTCAACATCGTTTACATCCGTCAGATTAAATTGCAGAACGACGCAGGCATTGCGCCCCGGGGTTGACGCCAGGCGCAGTTCGCCGTTCATTTGCATCATTAACGATACACAAATCGATAAGCCAATACCGAGGCCAACATCCTTACTGGTGGTAAACGGTTTTAACAGTGATGGTAATAATGCCCCTGGCCAGCCGGGGCCGTTATCGCTGATAAATACGCACAACCGGCTGCCTTCGGCCTGCCAGTGAACATCTATTTTCGCCGCTACCGGACAGGCATCCAGCGCATTTGCCAGGACGTTTACCAGCACCTGCTGAATACGCACTTCATCACCAGCCACCCACACGCTCCGATCTGGGAGCGTCAGCGTACCCTGCTGTGGCTTATGCCGCATGGACAACAGTTCCCAGGCAGCATTGAACGTTTGTCGGAGATCGACCGGATGCAGAGGCGTACCTGGCTCGGCTCGGCGCGCAAACTGACGCAGCGAACGGATAATGGCATCAATGCGAGTAATCAGTCCCTCCGCTTTGGTTAATGTGCTTCTGGCCTGAGCGGATTGCCCCTGTTCAATTGCCCTCCCCGCCGTAAACAGGTACATCGACAGCGCATTCAGCGGTTGATTAATCTCGTGCGCCAGCGTGGTCATAGTCTGGCCGACCACTGCCAGTTTTGCGGTTTGGATCAGCTCATCCTGCGTTGCGCGAAGATCGGATTCAATCTCTTTGCGCTCTGTCACTTCCTGCTCCAGCTGATTTTTTTGCGCGCTCAACTGGCCCAGAGTATGGCGCAGCAAGCCTGCGATACGCCCCAGTTCATCGCGTCCATATACCGGGATAGTGGCATCCGTTCTGCCAAGACCAATTTGCACCACGGCCTGGTTGAGCGCAGTAAAACGTTTCACCAGACGCGAACGAATGAAAAAGTGATTAAGCCCCCAGGCGAGAAGTAGCGCCAGCAGCGTCGCCAGCAGGATAAGTCCACCGCTGACACGAACAATTTGTTCCAGCCGTTGGTTAAACGTCTGCATTTGCTGATGGCTGCTCCCCAGTTGCGCTTCAAGCAGTGTTCGAAAGCGCCCAAGTGTGGCCTCTCTGGCATGGCTGGCATCAACGAGCGCTTTTTGCGCTGCGACATAATCGCGCATGGTATCGGGCATTTTATTTTTCATCATCCCGATTTCCAGCAGCTCATCGATAGTTTGTCGCAGTGTGATAGTGCTGGGCCAGTCATCAAGGGTACGGATATTTTCATCCGCCGTTTTCTTCAGATTTTCCAGGTAGCGGATGTGATTCTCCACCAGCATTCCGTCGTCGCTACCCGATTTCAGTTCATTAAGCCTGTCGCGTAAATCATCAACGATCTGGTTTTCAATTCTTGCCAGGGTGTAAACCTGCTGCTGCTCGTTTTGCACCTCTCGGGCACGTTTGAGATACAGCGCCGCATCACCATTTTTGGCCTCGATTTGATCCAGCAACGTCCCCTGCTGCCAGGTAAAATCCTGCACCAGTGAATTCAGCTCAGTAGTAAAATCATCATGTAGCCAATCAATGCGCGCGGAAAGTTCGCTCACTTTTTCGCGTACAAGGAACATGTTGTAGAGCACCCGATCCAGTTCCGCCATCAGCGCCCGGCTGTCTTGCAAAATCACCGCCAGTTGCTGCTGTTCTGCTGGTTGCAACCCCCTGCTCAGCACTTCGATTTTATCCAGATGCGAGATTATCTGATTGCGCAGTTGCAGCCTTACCGTCGTATTGGGAGCCAGCAGGAATTCATTAAGTTGGTCCACAACCAGGTTGAGATTCCCTTCAATCAAAAAAGCGGAATGCACGCGCGGGAAGTAATCATCAAGCGAATAGCGTATCTGCGAGCTCTGTTCATGCCAGGAGTACAAACTGACGCAGCTTACGCTCAACGTCAGTAATGCGCCCGTCAGAAAGGCTCCTCGCAGACTGCTGCTGATGCTGAGCTGACGCAGACGGTGCAGTATCGATCCCCCTTTCATTTTAATTCTTCCAGTTTTGATATCGCCTGACGCTGATTTTTAAGAAACCAGAGCTGCCACTCCATCATCTGCTGTTCGGCAACGCTTTTATTATCAAACTGCGCAAGCCAGGCTTCATCTTCACTACTTTTGGCATCTATCGGAACGCTGGTCAGTAAGGCTCTGATTTCGGGTAGCGGGCGTTTCAGGCGAGCTTCCGCACTGTATAGCGCCCGCCATGCATCCTTTAGTTGCGCAAGACGAAAACTGATGGCGGTATCAAACATCCGCTGCACCAACTGTTGCCGCTTAAGGATCAGCCGATAATTAAGCGCAGGCTGGTTCATTAAAATGGCCTGCTGAGCAGCGCGGGGATTATCAGATGCGAGCTGCGTTACCGGGTATTTCCCCGTATTCGCATCCGCAAGGATCCGCTGTCCCTCCGGGCTTAACAAATAGCGGATAAAACGACGCGCTTCATTGGGGTGCTGGCTGTTATTGAGAACAGCAACATAGGTTGGCGATACCGCCGAGCGTGGAAAATAGGTAAATGCCAGGTGAGGATCGTTAAGCAGCAAGTTGGCATAATTATCAATGACCGGCCCCGCAACGCCTAGGCCGCTCTTAATTTTGTCGGCTACGCCAAAACTGCGTGATGAAATCGTCACCAAATTTCCAGCACTCGCCAGTAATGTCGCCCAGCCCTCTTCCCACCCTTTTTGCTGTAGCAACGATTCAACCATCAGATGGTTGGTATCGGAACGCGATGGGCTACTCATTAACAAAGCGTTCTGATATTTAGGATGCGTTAAATCCCCCCAGTCAGCAGGAGGCGACAAATGACGCGCCGCCAGCGCAGAACGGTTAATCAACAGGCCAAAACCAGATATCGCAACAGCCACGGAGGTAGAACGAATCGAGTCCGGCACCAGCCGCTGGCTTTCCGGCAGCACATTATCGAAGGGCGCCAGCTTCTGATGCTCCTGAAGATGCTGCAACAGCATGGGCGACGAGGTCAAAATCAAATCGACGTTCTCCGCATTGGCAGTATCAAGCAGTTGTTCCAGTGAACTGCTGGTCCGGTTTAATGTGCGAATCATCACCGACCCCGGTTCCGTCTGCCAACGCTGAATAATCCAGGCCGTTGCCCCCGGTGAAAAGGTTGTTGCCATTACCAGCTCTTTACCCTGCGCCAGACAACTCACCGACAGCGACATAAAACAGAGCGAGATCGCCCAACAACGCCCCCGGTCCAAAAGTCTGTTTGTGATCCCGTTCATAAATACCAACATGTGCAAAAAATAATATTGAGACAAAACTTACCCGTTTATCACTGCCAGAGTTAAGAATAAGGTTATTCGTAGAATAACCAAACGGAAAGTGACGGCATCGGTAAAGAATACCCGAAAATGCAGCCTGAATTTGTTAATATCCGCACACGCTGATGATAAAAACGTCCGTAAAAGAATAGAATTTAAAATCCATTATTTAAAAAGAGTCAAAATCAGCTACGCAATCCACAAATTGTGTCAATAGTGACTCATTTCATCAACTTGAGTTTCTCTGCCGTTTATTTCACTCTTCACTGCGAAAAATCCTGATATTCACATCAATATAAATTTAGGTGATGATATGTTATCAATATTTAAAGCAGGGCCAGCGGCAAATAAAGTCCCGGCGGAGAAAGTCCAGGAAACTTATGGCCGATACCGCATTCAGGCATTACTCAGCGTATTTCTTGGCTATCTTGCGTACTATATTGTGCGCAATAACTTCACGCTCTCAACACCGTACCTGAAGGAACATCTGGATCTCAGTGCCACACAAATTGGTCTACTCAGCAGCTGCATGCTTATTGCTTATGGGATCAGTAAAGGCATTATGAGCAGCCTGGCAGACAAGGCCAGCCCTAAGGTCTTTATGGCATGCGGCCTGATTCTGTGCGCCATTGTAAACGTCGGGTTAGGATTCAGTACCGGATTCTGGATTTTTGCCGCTCTGGTCGTTTTCAATGGTTTGTTCCAGGGTATGGGCGTTGGCCCTTCATTTATTACCATTGCCAACTGGTTTCCGCGTAAAGAACGTGGACGCGTTGGCGCATTCTGGAATATCTCTCACAATGTTGGCGGTGGTATTGTTGCCCCGATCGTGGGTACCGCCTTTGCCATTTTGGGGAGCGAGCACTGGCAAAGTGCTAGCTATATTGTTCCGGCCGGTGTGGCCGTCCTGTTCGCTTTTATTGTGCTAATGCTCGGGAAAGGTTCACCGCGCCAGGAAGGCTTACCGGCTCTGGAACAAATGATGCCGGAAGAAAAAGTCGTATTAAATTCCCGACACGCTGTCCAGGCGCCAGAAAATATGAGTGCCTTCCAGATCTTCTGCACTTATGTGCTGCGTAATAAGAATGCCTGGTATGTTTCACTGGTAGATGTCTTCGTCTATATGGTGCGTTTTGGCATGATTAGCTGGTTGCCTATTTATCTGTTAACCGAAAAACATTTTTCGAAAGAGCAAATGAGCATCGCTTTTCTGTTTTTTGAATGGGCAGCAATCCCTTCCACATTACTGGCGGGTTGGCTTACCGATAAACTGTTTAAAGGCCGTCGCATGCCGCTGGCCATGATTTGTATGGCGCTGATTTTCGTCTGTTTGATCGGCTACTGGAAAAGTGAATCCCTGCTGATGGTCACTATTTTTGCCGCCATTGTGGGTTGCCTGATCTATGTTCCACAGTTCCTCGCTTCTGTTCAGACGATGGAAATCGTCCCCAGCTTCGCAGTGGGGTCAGCGGTAGGTTTACGCGGATTTATGAGCTACATTTTTGGCGCGTCGCTGGGAACCAGCCTGTTTGGCGTAATGGTCGACAAAATGGGATGGCATGGCGGATTCTATCTGTTGATGGGTGGGATTGTCTGCTGCATCCTGTTTTGCTACCTCTCTCATCGTGGCGCGCTGGAGCTCGAACAGCAGCGAAAAAATGCTCAGCACGAGGAAGCCTCACTCCAGTTGGCGGATGCCCGGTAATTCATTTCGCTCTCACAAAAAAGTGCCAGCGATGCTGGCACTTCAATAACTCAGATAAATAAAAAAGCTCAACGTGATAATTTATTGCTAAACGTAACATTCCAAATTATTGCTTACCGTAACCCACCATAAAGCGAATAATCAAACCGCAAGCAGGAGCAAGAAACAGGAATAACCCGGTTACCATTTCGTTACCATTGGTCAATCGCATAGTAAAAAAGTAAATTAATGCCGTAAGGATGGCCATGCCGAGAAAAGCGCTGATTGACGCCGCAGCGCCCATAACCTGCCAGATATAGCAACTGACGCACAAAATGCTCAGAGCGAGAAAGATCCAGAAATAGAGCATAGCGATACCTCCTGTTTGCCGTAAACTTAACGTAAGTCCTTACACTCCCTTAACTTTATATTCTAAGACAATTCCTATCCTCGTGCAATTTCAGCAACATCTTAGTTACAAAAATCCTTCACCTGCATACTATTACTCTCTCGGGCAGACATTTATTTAATCTGCATAAAAACAACGGATTATATATAGGTTAATTTTTGTTCTTAATCGCCTTAAAAACATTTACGAATCTTGAGTAATTATTTCTGGCTGACATTAATTTTCGGGTGTACATTGTGCGTCCGATCATTCATGCCCCCTCGTGGTTTTGTCCTGACTCAGTTTTACACTCTTTACAGGAACCAATGTCGTTCATGGCGGCCTAACGATCAGTAAAGAGAGTAAAGCGAAAGACAAAGAATCTTCGCGATACATCTATTTCGTATCAACAACAGGTGCTTATGTTCCCCCAATGTAAATTTTCACGCGCGTTTTTGCATCCGCGCTACTGGCTCACGTGGTTTGGTGTTGGAGTGCTCTGGTTACTGGTACAGCTTCCCTATCCCGTATTGTGTTTTCTTGGTACCCGTACAGGAACGCTGGCTCGTCCATTTTTAAAACGCCGTGAATCTATTGCACGTAAAAATCTCGAACTCTGTTTCCCAAATTTGTCGCAGGAAGAAAGAGACAAACTGGTCGATGAGAATTTCCGTTCACTCGGCATGGGGCTACTTGAAACAGGTATGGCCTGGTTCTGGCCGGACCGTCGAGTGCGTAAATGGTTTGATGTAGAAGGACTGGACAACCTGAAACGCGCCCAGTTGCAAAATCGTGGTGTGATGGTTGTAGGCGTACACTTTATGTCGCTCGAGTTGGGTGGCCGCGTAATGGGACTTTGTCAGCCAATGATGGCGACCTATCGCCCGCACAACAATAAGTTGATGGAGTGGATCCAAACCCGCGGTCGTATGCGCTCCAACAAGGCGATGATCGGCAGAAATAATCTGCGTGGTATTGTCGGCGCTCTCAAAAAAGGAGAAGCCGTATGGTTTGCCCCCGATCAGGACTACGGTCGTAAAGGAAGCTCATTTGCCCCCTTCTTTGCCGTCAAAGATGTGGCAACCACCAACGGTACTTACGTGCTGTCGCGTTTGTCGGGTGCAGCGATGCTGACCGTAACCATGGTGAGAAAAGCAGATAACTCAGGTTATCGCCTGTTCATCACGCCTGAAATGGAAGGTTACCCGGCTGATGAGTGCCAGGCAGCGGCCTATATGAATAAAATTATCGAAAAAGAGATCATGCGCGCCCCCGAGCAGTATCTCTGGATCCACCGTCGCTTCAAAACGCGCCCGATGGGTGAAGCCTCGTTGTATATCTGAAAAGAAAGGCCGCAAGGCCTTTCTTTTTTTCTACGGCTGAATTACTTCACGCCCCATTTATTGTGGAGTTCAGTCATTCGTTCGCTATAGCTTCGGGCAATGCAGGCTGGCTCATCATCCTTCTCCTTCCAGCACTCGTTGCGTCCTTTGATCCAACCGCGCTGCTCTGCTTTTAACATCGGATCATTCTTCGATTTAGCCAGTGCCTGTTTAAAAATTTCGTTCAATTTCAGATCCATTGCAGAGAGCGATGGGCTCTGGCAAATAATATCTTCCGCACTTCCCTTTTGAACAGCAGAGCAGGAGTAAGACGGACCAGCGTTGGTCGATTTTTTCGCTGGAGAGTAATCAATATTGTCCTCCGGCAGGCAAACCCCGTGCTTACGATTAGGTCCAGTCCAGGATACGTCCGGATTTCCGTCATCTTTGCGGGAGATAGAAACGGTATTTTTACCACTTGTCGCCTCCCAATAGTTTTCATTGAAAGCCTTCACCGTCGCCTTCGCGCCATCGATCCAGACATTGCCTTTACCATCACTATTCACACCACCAATACTTGCGCAGCTGAAATTGAACGCCAGCGGCGAGGCCGCCATCGACGTCAACGGCGTAAGAGCGAGTGCTAACATCATTAACCTGGTCATTTTTAACCTTTTCATTATTAAATTCCGCGAAAAATTAACCGCATTAACATCATGGCGATATGAGAACTATCCGAGTAAGCATTCCGTCGCTCAATAGCAATTTATTACCGAGAGAAATTAAACTGTCGCCGAATCACGACACTTGTAAGTTATTAAAATTAAATAAAAAAATGCCTCTTGTCTCACCTCATTTTTAGGCGTACATTAGCGCCGTCTGGAGCATTAAAGCTCAGAATTCTGAGGTGATGCAGCCAAGTAAACGAGGGGAATTCTCCATTTCGTTTATGCGTGCATCAGCTCTCTGTCAGGTAAGCATATGTTCATTTAGACATACCCAAGGTATGCGGAGAGATGAAAAGTGAAATATTTCTTTATGGGCATTTCTTTTATGGTCATCGTTTGGGCCGGTACTTTCGCCCTGATGATCTAAATTAAAAGACGCAGCAAAAAACAGGAGCCATAAGGCTCCTGTTTGCATTTTGGGGGAACATTCGGTCAGTCGGTACTTTCAGAAGCCGATTTTGCACTGGTCGGTAACAGGCCATCTGCACGGAACATTGCTTTGATACCGCGAATAGCCTGGCGGGTACGGTCACGGTTTTCAATCAACGCAAAACGCACATGCGTATCACCATAATCACCAAACCCAATCCCCGGCGAAACGCATACCTTCGCTTCGTTCAGCAGTTTCTTGGCAAACTCAAGTGACCCCATCCCGGCGTATTGCTCTGGAATTTTCGCCCAAACGTACATCGAGGCCTTGGGCATCTCGACCATCCAGCCAGCTTCATGCAGCCCTTTGACCAGCACATCACGACGACGTTTATACTGCTCTGCAATATCTCGCACGCACTGCTGATCGCCTTCCAGCGCGGCGATGGCCGCAACCTGTAACGGTGTAAAGGTTCCGTAATCGTGATAGCTCTTAATTCGCGCCAGCGCGTTCACCAGCGTTTTATTGCCCACCATAAAACCGATACGCCAGCCCGCCATGTTGTAGCTTTTCGACAGAGTGAAAAATTCAACTGCGACATCGCGAGCGCCCGGTACCTGCATAATCGATGGCGCTTTCCAGCCGTCATAAACAATATCAGCGTAGGCCAGGTCGTGAACCACCAGCACGTCATAGCGTTTAGCCAGAGCCACAACTTTTTCGAAGAACTCCAGCTCGACGCATTGTGCCGTCGGGTTCGACGGGAAACCTAAGATCATCATCTTCGGTTTCGGATAGCTTTCGCGAATCGCGCGCTCCAGCTCATTAAAGAAATCGACGCCTTCGACCAGCGGCACAGATCGTACCTGCGCGCCGGCAATCACCGCGCCATAAATATGGATGGGATAACTTGGGTTGGGTACGAGGACCGTATCACCGTGATCGAGCGTTGCCAGCATCAGGTGCGCAAGTCCCTCTTTGGAACCGATGGTCACAATGGCTTCGGATTCAGGATCGATCTCAATGTCATAGCGTTCCTGGTACCAGCGGGAAATCGCCCGACGCAGACGCGGAATACCGCGAGAGGTGGAATAACCGTGCGTATCCGGGCGCTGCGCCACGGTACACAGTTTTTCAACAATGTGAGGAGGCGTGGCCCCATCCGGGTTCCCCATGCTGAAGTCGATAATATCTTCGCCGCGCCGACGCGCAGCCATCTTCAGTTCAGCCGTGATGTTAAAAACGTACGGGGGAAGGCGATCAATACGCGTAAAGCGACGTTCAGGGCGGGAGTCAGCCATAATATCCTCAGATTAACGTTAGCGCCCGGACCGTCCGAGCGACGCTGCCACGATGGTGGCACGTTTAGAAAATAGCCTGAATAATTTCCTTCTGTCGAGAGGCAAAACAAAATATTTTTTCCTGACAAAAAAGAGGAACAACATAGTAAAATGAGGAAATATTCATTTTCACAACCTGCTTAAAATTACCATCATTTAACATTTTGTTGTTAAATACATTACCTTGAATGCAGCGCTGACAGGACAGGTATTGTAAATACAACAATCATGCAACAATCCCCTTTTAATGTTATGGTTTTTCCTCATTAGGCACAGGCTGCGTGGGTGCTGGTCATCCTGGCCCAGGTTACCTATCATAGAGGTTTAACCCTTGCGCAAGAGTCACCCGTGCACGAAATATTCAATATGCTGCTGGCGGTATTTGACCGGGCAGCACTGATGCTGTTCTGTCTGTTTTTCCTGATTCGTATCCGCCTGTTCCGCGAACTGTTGCACAAATCAGCCCACTCCCCAAAAGAGCTGCTCGCCGTTACCGCGATTTTCTCAATGTTTGCCCTGTTCAGTACCTGGTCCGGCGTACCGGTTGAAGGCTCACTGGTTAACGTGCGTATTATCGCGGTCATGTCAGGGG
The DNA here is from genome assembly GCF_030334285.1 of Citrobacter sp. Cf087. Lineage (NCBI taxonomy): Bacteria > Pseudomonadati > Pseudomonadota > Gammaproteobacteria > Enterobacterales > Enterobacteriaceae > Citrobacter > Citrobacter sp. Cf087. The sequence goes on along the minus strand of NZ_JAOWED010000031.1, from coordinate 221,996 downwards.
GGATTCTGTTTGGCCCGTGGGTCGGTATCATTACGGGCCTCATCGCGGGTACCCACCGCTATCTGATCGACATCGGCGGCGTCACCGCCCTGCCCTGTTTTATCACCAGTATTCTGGCAGGCTGTATTGCCGGGTGGATCAACCGTAAGATCCCTAAAGCGCAGCACTGGCGAGCAGGCATTTTAGGCGGAATGCTGTGCGAATCCCTGACGATGATCCTCGTCGTCGTCTGGGCCCCCTCTACCGCACTGGGACTGGATATTGTCTCAAAAATCGGTATCCCAATGATCCTGGGCAGCGTCTGCATTGGCTTTATCGTCATGCTAGTGCAAAGCGTGGAGGGCGAGAAAGAGGCCAGCGCCGCGAAGCAGGCCAAGCTGGCGCTGGATATTGCCAACAAAACCTTGCCGCTTTTTCGGCAGGTTAACAGCGAGTCGCTCCGCCAGGTATGCGAAATTATTCGCCATGACATCCATGCGGACGCCGTCGCAATTACCAATACCCAGCACGTTCTGGCCTACGTTGGCGTGGGGGAACTTAACTACCGTGATAACGATGATTTCGTCAGTCCTACCACGCAGCAGGCGATCAATTACGGAAAAATCATCATTAAAAACAATGATGAAGCGCATCGCACACCGGAAATACACTCCATGCTGGTGATCCCGCTGTGGGAGAAAGGTGTTGTCACCGGTACGCTAAAAATCTACTACTGTCACGCCCACCAGATAACCTCCTCGCTGCAGGAAATGGCTATTGGCCTGTCGCAAATTATCTCGACTCAGCTTGAAGTTTCCCGGGCGGAACAGCTACGTGAAATGGCAAATAAGGCAGAGCTACGCGCACTACAAAGTAAAATAAATCCCCATTTCCTGTTTAACGCCCTGAACGCAATTTCGTCGTCGGTGCGACTTAACCCGGACACCGCACGCCAGCTCATTTTTAATTTGTCGCGTTATCTTCGCTACAATATCGAATTAAAAGACGATGAGCAGATCGACATCAAAAAAGAGCTGTATCAAATCAAGGATTACATCGCCATCGAACAAGCGCGTTTTGGCGACAAACTAACGGTTATTTATGATATCGATGAAGAGGTAAGCTGTTATATCCCCAGCCTGCTGATTCAGCCGCTGGTAGAAAACGCTATCGTCCATGGGATTCAGCCCTGCAAAGGGAAAGGCGTGGTTACCATCAGCGTGGCGGAGTGTGGTAACCGGGTTCGTATTGCTGTGCGGGATACGGGCCACGGTATCGATCCAAAAGTGATTGAACGGGTCGAATCCAATGAAATGCCGGGCAATAAAATTGGTCTGTTGAATGTGCACCATCGCGTTAAGCTGCTCTACGGTGAGGGATTACATATCCGCCGTCTGGAGCCAGGCACTGAGATTGCCTTTTATGTACCGAATCAGCATTCGCCCGCAGCCGCACCGGCCACATTGTTGCTTTAACCAGGAGTGAAGTCGTGAAAGTCATCATTGTTGAAGATGAATTCCTGGCCCAACAGGAACTGAGCTGGCTGATAAAAGAGCACAGCCAGATGGAGATTGTCGGCACGTTTGACGATGGTCTGGACGTGCTGAAATATCTCCAGCACAACCGCGTTGACGCCATTTTTCTGGATATTAATATTCCCTCGCTGGACGGCGTATTGCTGGCACAAAATATCAGCCAGTTCGCGCATAAACCCTTTATTGTGTTTATTACCGCGTGGAAAGAGCACGCCGTTGAAGCCTTCGAACTGGAAGCTTTTGACTACATTCTGAAGCCGTACCAGGAATCACGCATTGTCAGCATGCTGCAAAAGCTGGAAGCCGCCTGGCAACAGCAGCAAACGGGAACTTCGCCCGCCAGTCCGGTGGCCCGCGAAAACGATACGATCAACCTGATCAAAGATGAGCGGATCATCGTGACCCCGATCAACGACATCTACTACGCAGAAGCCCATGAAAAGATGACGTTTGTCTACACCCGGCGCGAATCGTACGTGATGCCGATGAACATCACCGAATTTTGCAGCAAACTGCCGGCTTCGCATTTCTTCCGCTGCCACCGCTCGTTCTGCGTGAATCTGAATAAAATCCGCGAGATCGAACCCTGGTTTAACAATACCTATATTTTGCGCTTAAAAGATCTGGAATTTGAAATCCCGGTTAGTCGGAGTAAAGTGAAAGAGTTCAGACAGTTAATGCACTTATAGCGCAGAGAAAGAGCGATGAAAGAGCCAGGCCTTCCCGCAGACCAACAGTTTTTCGCCGATCTGTTCAGTGGCCTGGTGTTAAACCCACAGCGTCTGGGGCACGTGTGGTTCGCAACCCAGCCCACCACGTTACCGACCGGCAGTTTATGTATTGATCTTCCGCGCCTTGATATCGTGCTACGTGGGGAATACAGCAACCAACTGCAAAAACAGCAGCATAACCTGGCAGAAGGCGACATGCTGTTTATCCCGGCGAAAGCGGCCAATCTGCCCGGCGGCGACAAACCCGTGATGCTGCTGAGCCTGGTTTTTTCTCCGGCATGGCTGGGACTCTCTTTTTACGATAATCGAACCGCATCGCTGCTTCGTCCGGTACGCCGTATTGAGTTACCCCATCCACAGCGCGGCGAAGGCGAGGCGATGCTCACCGCATTAACGCATTTAAGCCGCTCTCCTCAGGCCCAGGATATCATTCAGCCGTTGGTGCTTAGTCTGCTGCATCTGTGTCGTAGCGTGGTGAATACCCGCCCAGACACTGAGCGCCCACGCGCTGAATTTCTCTATCATAGTATGTGTAATTGGATACAAGATAACTATGCCCAGCCGCTGACTCGCGAAAGCGTGGCGCAGTTTTTTAATATCACACCCAATCACCTGTCAAAAGTGTTTGCCCAGCACGGCACTATGGGGTTCGTCGAGTATCTGCGGTGGGTAAGAATGGCGAAGGCGCGCATTATCTTGCAGAAATACCATCTGTCGATTAGCGAAGTCGCACAGCGGTGTGGATACCATGACAGTGATTATTTCTGCCGCCTGTTCCGGCGTCAGTTTGGCCTGACGCCGGGAGAGTACGGCGCGCGTTTTCAGTCAGCGCGTTGATTATGTCAACACCTGCCAAGGCCGCCGCATCTTTGCTTTATGGTGAGTCGTTACAGCCGATGTCTGTGTGTTTAGCCCAATTGACCATTCCCTGGAAATCAACAATCACCACGGATTCATCGCCAACCACCCAGGCATCATGGCCTGGAGGAATGCGCGACAGCTCACCGGGCTTACAATCAAATTCGCTGCCATCATCCATTTTTATCCGCAGCACACCGGAAACGTGGTACTGAAAATGAGGGGCTTCGCAACTCTTCGTTCCAGCGATAGGTTGAACTGACGTAGACCACCGCCAGCCTGGCTCCAGGACAGCACGGCCGACGATTGCACCTCCCACATCGAGAAGCTCCAGTCGCCCGTGAGGGAACTCACGAACTTCGTCTGGAAGACCAAATGACTTCACTTCTGCTTTGTCCATTGCGCACCTCCTTAGGTTGATTACGCGCATGGCCGCTCTTAAATTATATCAGCAGCGGTCATTTATTGTACGATTCGTAATCTCAGCCAGGATCGTTGTAAAATAACGGCCTTTAGCTAAACCCTGCAGGCTTACTCAATAAAGTGAATATACGATGAAGAACAGACGTGCACTCTCCCTGATGTGTTTTCAGATGCTGGAATCAGGTGCGGATCGTCGGACCGTGAAAAGAGCCCTGACCTCCCGCCGTGTTAAAGGTCGCCAGGCGGTAGTTCTGCTCTGCAAGCAAGAGATGACGCTGTTGAGGGCCGGGAAACTACCGTTCTCTGATTGATAATTTCCCTTTCTGACCCGCTTATCCACTCTTGCTATCAAACTTAAAACGTCAGTTCTGCCTCCAGCAGCGCAAGAATGCTCTCAGCATTTTCAGCGGCAAACAACGACTGGCGGAACTGCTTGTTCACCAGCTTGCGCGCCAGCTGCGAGAAGACCTTCACGTGGTTTATGCCTTCATCGGCACCCAGCGTCAGCATGATCACCAGTTCTACATCACCCATCTCAGACTGCCAGTCAACGGGCTGCAGAAGCCGGGCAATGCTGATGCTGGAATGGCGGATCCACTGGGATTTCGTGTGCGGAATAGCCACACCGAAGCCGACGGCGGTGGTGACGATCTCTTCGCGCTGCCAGACATCCTCTTCCAGTTCAAACGGATGTTCAGTCCGTCCATTAACGCCAAGATTGCCGCACAGGAACTGGATCACCTGCTCTTTGTTACTCAGAGATTCGCCGACAAAGATGTTCTCCAGCGCCAGCAGCGGACGCACATCTTTCTGCGGTGCAAACTGGTTTAGCAGATCTTCTATCTCCTGAGCGCTACGGCATTCGCAGGCCTGCATGGCGAGCTCACGACATGCCCGACCGTCCAGTTGACGAAGCTGGCTTTTTACCGCCGGAATACGTGGGCTGCTCATGCTCAGCTCGTCCAGCCCGAGGCCCAGAAGCAGCGGTAAATAACGTCCTTCACCGCCCAGTTCGCCGCAAATACCCACCCATTTACCGCGTTCGTGCGCCACGCGAACAATCTGCTGCAACATGCGCAGGAACGACGGCGTAATCGGGTTGTACAGCGGCGAAACGCGCGGGTTATTGCGATCAACGGCGTACAAATACTGGGTCATGTCATTTGAGCCAATACTGAAGAAATCCACCTCATCACAGAAATGGTCGATGATGTAACACACCGAAGGGACTTCAACCATAATCCCCAATGAGATTGTCGGAGCATGACGTAAGCCGTCCGCTTTCAGCGCCACCAACGCTTTTTGCAGTTCGCTTTTTACCCATAAAATCTGGTCGAGGCTGTGCACCATCGGGATCATCAGTTGCGCATTGCCGAAGGTCGCCGCCCGTAAAATCGCGCGCAACTGAGTGCGAAAAAGCCCGGCAAACTCCGGATAAATCCGCACCGCGCGATAGCCCAGGAACGGATTCTCTTCCTGCGGAATATTAAGATAGCGGATGTTCTTATCGCCACCGATATCCATGGTGCGAAAGATAACCGGCTTGTCGCCCGCGGCCAGTAAGACCTGCTGGTAGGCTTCAAACTGTTCCTGCTCATCAGGTGCGCTGTCGCGATCCATAAACAGCATTTCAGTACGAAACAGCCCAATCCCTTCCGCACCATTGGCAAACGCTCCCGGCGCTTCCAGCGCGGTACCGATATTCGCTGCAACGTCAATACGCTGATGATCTTTGGTCAACGCAGGCTGGGCGGCATCAAGCGCCTGCCGCCGCTGGCATTCATCGGCCAGCTTCTGCGCAATCGCGTAATAGCCGCGAACGGCATCGTCTGGATTGATGGCTAATACCCCACATCGGGCATCCAGTACCGCATGCTGCCCGGAATACCGGTTAATGGCCGCCAGCGGCAAGCCGCTAAGTACCGGAATAGCTGACGCACGGGCAAGGATCAAGGTATGCGAAGTGCGCCCCGTTTTCTCCAGGAGCATGCCAGACAGATGCTGCAAATCGAGGCTTAAAAACTGGCTGGGCGTCAAATCCTCAGCAACCAGAATTGTCGGTTTATTCAGCACCAGCGCATTACGCGGCCGTCTTTCAGGCCAGGTGATGTGCAGCAACTGTTCGCTGATATCACGGATATCACTAACGCGTTCGCGCAGGTAATCACTACCGGAGGCCGACAGCTTGTCGCACACCAGCTCCATATTGGCAATGATTGCCGCCCCTAGCCCCAGATGTTGCTCCAGCATTAAGCGGCGAATATTCCCGGCAAACTCGTCATCCTGAATCAGAGACAGATGCGCGCTAAGGATGGTTTTACTCTCGCCGTCGCGCTCGCGCAGCTGCTGATTGAGCTGTTCGGCAAGCGTCGCCAGACTATGCTCCAGCCGGGTATTGTCTTCCGCACTCGCCGCAATCGCACGATAACTTTCCAGGTTATCACTCTGCCAAAGCGTGAGCGTACCTGCTCCTACGCCCCCTGCCAGCACGCTGCCGTACAGCAGGTCCGGGTTGAGGCGAATCAGCGAACGTGGCAACGGGTGCGCCGCCAGTTCCGCCGGGGTCGGCTGAACGCTATCGCTGTCAATAAACCGGTGCTGCAGGTACTCCTCCAGCGCTCGCCGGGCCTGTTCTTCATCGCGGCCAGTAATGGACAGGCTGCAACTGTCGTTAAACAGCGTTCCGGTACCTATCAGCGCCAGCGAGCTTTTCGCATCCGCCCGCGCATTCTGGCGATGATTAATAAATATCACCTCACTTTGCCACTGGCTGCACTGTTCTTTCAGCTCCCACGCCGGACGCGCATGCAGACCATTGGGTAACGGGCAAAGAAATTGAATCGTTAGCATAACAACTCCTGATTAGCGCGAAATCAGCACCTGAAATCCGTCAGATGAGCCACGGTTTCGCACGTAAGATGTGAAATAAGAGCCGACAACAGCTGCTGCGTCTGGATGATGTCCCGGCAGTCGGCAATCGACGCCGCGCAATGTCCATACCGTGTGGCGGGTCCCATGACAACCGTTGGGATCCCTGTGCCGCTTACGTGCACCACCCCGCCGTCGGTGCCGCCGTTACTGAACATATCGAGCTGCAGGGAAATACCCGCGTCAGCGGCCACGCTTTCAACCCACGCCGTCAGCTTTGGCGGTGCAATCAGCGATTTATCGCTCAGCACCAGCATCGGACCTTTGCCGAGCTGCCGATGGTTGGCCGCACTGTAATCAAAATTTTTGGCCCAGCAGGCGGTATCCAGCACAAACGCCACATCCGGTGCGACAACGCGTGCAGCCGTTTGTCCTCCGCGCAGTCCCACTTCTTCACTGGAACTGGCCACCAGCCAGACCTCGCAAGGAAGTATGGCGTTATGCCATTCACGTAGTAGCGCCACCAGCAAATAACATCCAAGACGATCATCAAAGGCTTTGCCCATGATTCGCTGGTGCGGCAAGACCTGAAAGGTTGTGTCGAATGTGACGCGATCGCCGGGGCGTACGCCGGCCTGGAGTACCTCATCATAAGATCGCGCGCCAATATCTACCCGCAGCGTATTGACCTCATTACCGCAGCGCTCTCCGTCGAGCAGACCGGGAATTTTGCTCTCTTCACGGGTGGTGATCCGCACCGGCTGCAGTTGTCTGGCCGCCATACGCACATTTCCCACCGGCAATACATCGATCGCCCCTTCGCTGGAAATACTACGCACGATAAATCCCACTTCATCCATATGCGCGCAGATCATCACCTTCGGACCGGTTGATTCATTGAGACGGATCAGCACCGATCCCAGACCATCGAAGCGCACCTCTTTATTAAGACGATCCGCCTCCTCAAGCAGGATCTGCCGCACTTCCTGTTCTGACGAGGCGATCGCGTCCGCCTCGCTCAGCGCCTTTAGTAACGATAAATCCATTACGCCTCTCCCGTGTGTAGCAATGTTTTCGCCATGGTATAGAGCACCTCGCCGCCGTCAGGCGTAACCAGCACAACATCTTCAATACGCACACCCCCCTGCCCCGGCAGATAAATACCCGGCTCAACGGTGAGCAGCATGCCAGCGACCAGAGGTGTTGTGTCATCGGAGGAAAAACGTGGGTTTTCATGCACTTCAATGCCGATAGCATGTCCGGTGTTGTGACCAAACCCATCACCATAGCCCGCCAGGGTAATGACCCGCCTGGCTGCGGCGTCTACCTCATTGCATCGCACACCTGGTCGAATTGCCGCCACCGCGGCACGCTGCGCCGCAAGGACAATCTGGTACACGGCAAACAGCGCGCTTTCTTCCGCTGGCTGGTTCGCATCGGGGATGCGAAAGGTTCGCGTCATATCCGAGCAATAACCCTGATACAGCGCGCCAAAATCCAGCGTGATGAACTCACCCGCCTCAACACGTTTGTCGCTGGCTTTGCCGTGTGGCAGCGCACCGCGCCAGCCGCTGGCGACAATGGTGTCAAAAGAAGCTTTATCTGCGCCGAGCGTGCGCATAAACCACTCCAGTTCAGCGGCAATTTCGCGCTCACTGAGACCGGGTTGAATAAAGCGTCGTATATGTTCCGCGCTGAGATCAGCTATCCGGCAGGCTTCGCGGATGCAGGCTATTTCCTGCGCCGTTTTCACCTGCCGGAGCACATCCGGTACGGCGCTCACCAGTCGGGCGCGCAGTTTGTCCGCCCACGCGTTCGCCGTTTCCCAGCTTACTTGCTCACCTTCGAATCCCACCGTCTGCAGCTTTTCGTGCGCAATAATGTGATTCACCTGCGAAAATAGCGTCTGCGCTCCATCGAGCCGATGGATCTGATAGCCCTGAGTACGCGTGGCAATATCGGTGTAGTAACGGGCATCAACCAGGATATGCGCACTTTCATGGCTGATAAACACAAACCCTGAACTGCTGGAGATCCCCATATGCGGCTGTTTGTTCTGCCGTGATGACAACAGCATCGCGTCGAGTTGTTGCGCCGTTAACCAGTCGCGCAGTGAAGCAAGTAAGCTCATAGTTACAATCCTTTTAATCAGAGGCTTTCAATCAGCAACTTGCCTTTGCGATACATCAGATGGCGAAGGAACACCACCATCAGCGCCGTAATCACCGCGCCTAACAGGATCCCCGCCATATAAACGCCGAGGTTAGTGACCAGCGGCCACGCCCAGATAGCGGATTCCGGGAACCACTGCACGGCCCCCAGCCAGACGGCAGCCGTCGACCCGACAATGGCGCCAACCATATAAGAAGGAATTGCGGTGATGGGACTTTCCAGTGCAAACGGGATCGCCCCTTCGCTGATGCCCATAAATGCGAGGAACATTGCCGTTTTCCCCTGTGGGTAAAGCTGTGCGCTGAACAGGCGTTTGCCGGTTAAGCGACGGTCAATAAGCGTGGCCAGCCCGAGGCCAATCGGCGGAATGACAATCGCAATAGAGCGCGCGGTGACCGGCAGAACGTGATCGGTAGTAAAGCTGAAGGCGACAAAACCTGCGGCTTTATTAATCGGGCCGCCGAGGTCAATCGCCGTTGCCGCGGAAATTCCCATCGCGTACATCAGCGTGCCTTTCTCGCCAGCCGCCGTCAGCAAAGTACGGATCCCGCCGTTAATCCAGCCGCCAAACGGCGTTATCACGTAATACATCGCCAGCATGACGAAAATGGCGGAGAGAATGGGCAGTAAAAAGGTGGTTTTGAATGCCAGCAGGAAATCAGGCAGCTGGATTTTTTGGTTCATCCACTTCACCAGATACCCGGCGACAATCGAGATAATCAGCGCACCAATAAAGGTTGACGGAACCGGAGCACTGGTTACCCATTGCAGCGTTGATGGGTCAAAATTCAGTATCTGTGTCGGCTGAGTAGACATCAGCCCGCCAATGAACCCCGCCGGAAACGCCAGCTTGCCGCCGATGGAGTTGGCGACAAACGCGGCAAACATCGGAATAGCAAAACCAAACAGCACGCCGCCAAAAGATTGCGACAGCCAGGCAAACTTCAGTAATGAGAGATTAAAACCGGTAAATTTTCCGCTGTTCAGCGCATCCATGATGCCAGTGTCAGCAGGAATATCGAGCCAGCTATAGGCGATCAGTTGCGAGAAGGCGAGAATTACCCCGCCCATAATTAACGTCGGCACCATGCGTGAAATACCCGACATCACATGTTGCGGAAGTTCGCCCCAGAAGCTATTGCGGGAGGCCGGTGGATTTTTTATTGCCGCTGCCGCACCAGATGCGCCAGGCACAACGGTTGCACTGCGTTTTTTAATGGCCATATGTAATTCCCTGTCGATGATTATTGTTGTTCAGCGGCAACCATCTCTTCGATCTCTTTAATGATGCCGGCAGCATTTTTTATCGCGTCCTGTAGCGTAATTTCGTAGACATCACGCGACTCAAAACGCTCGTTATCTTCTGGAGTTACGGCAACTGAATGGATGATTAACGTCGCCTCAGCAATATCCTGCGCCGTCAGGCGATTTTGTATTCCGTCAGCGCCTTGGGTTTCGATTTTCACTTCATAACCGGCTTCAACCGCGGCTTCTTCCAGCGCCTGAGCCGCCATAAAGGTGTGAGCCAGCCCCATTGGGCACGCGCAGACGGCAATTAATTTTTTGCTCATAATCATTTCCTCGTAATAGTTAACGAGTGAAATTATGGTCCGAGGAAAGTAACAACCGTTATCAGACAAATAATGCTTTTTCTGGACAAATAATCCAGCAATCAGGAAGTGTGACGAAGGTCGGAAAGGTGGGCGGCAGGCAAAAAAAAACCGCGTGATTTACGCGGTTTTGCAGATTTCTGATTGAAGAATTAAAGAATATGGCCCAGCGTCTGACGCAAATGCGCACCTGCGCCAAGTAGTCCAGGGTTATCGTGCACAATCAGGTACACCGGAATATCCTGCACGTAGGCTTTAAAACGGCCTTTATCTTCAAAACCACCGCGGAAGCCTGAAGCCTTAAAGAAGTCGAGGAAGCGCGGTACGATACCACCGGCGATGTACACACCGCCAAACGTCCCAAGGGTTAACGCCAGATCGCCACCAAAACGCCCCATAATGACGCAGAACAGCGACAGCGCCCGACGACAGTCAATGCAGGAATCTTCCAGCGCCCGTGCGGTGATATCCTTCGGCTGCAGATTTTCCGGCAACCGCCCGTCTGATTTGACGATGGCGCGATACAGATTCACCAGCCCCGGACCGGACAGCACACGTTCTGCGGAAACATGGCCAATTTCGGCGCGCAGGACTTCAAGGATAATTCCTTCTTCTTCGCTGTTAGGCGCAAAATCTACATGACCGCCTTCACCGGGCAGGCTTACCCAGCGTTTGTCCACATGCACCAGATGCGCCACACCGAGCCCGGTTCCTGCGCCATAGACGGCTATCGGTTTACCTTCAATAGGTTCCGCGCCACCAAACTGGATCAAATGCTCTTTTTTCAGCATCGGGATCGCCATCGACACGGCGGTGAAATCATTGATGATTTCCAGATGGCTAAAGCCCAGATTTTTTTTCATCTCAGCAATAGAGAATGCCCAGGTATGGTTGGTCATTGCCACCCAGTCGCCAGTAATCGGACAGGCAATGGCAATGCAACCATCTTCGACGCTGACGCTATGCTCATCCAGGTACACGCGCACCACGGCTTCCAGACTAGGGTAATCCAGCCCGGAATAGGTTTTTGCCTGCGAAATCTCGCCGCTGGCAATATCGCACAGAGCAAGACGCGCGTTGGTGCCGCCAACATCCCCTACTAAAGCATATTTTGTCATTCTTCCACTGCTCCGCTAAAGTCAGATTAAATCTTTGCCACACTGTAAATTCATGGGGACATAACAACAACGGTCTGAAGGCTGATGCCCGTGGAAAATCGATCCAGATCACACAATTACTTTATCGTTTCAGCACCATTTGCAGCGATGTCGTCAGGCAGGCTGTGCAAACTATGTCTATGACTCTGTTTTAAGGAATAGAAAATGCTCCATCCGCGAGCCAGAACGATGCTCTTGCTATCAACCCCAGCGCTAATCATTGGCATAGCGTCCAGCCTGGTGTTGATCGTTGTGATGAAAGTGGCTTCCGTTTTACAGCAGTTTTTGTGGGAACGTCTGCCTGTTAGCATCGGTATAGCCCAGGACTCTCCGGTCTGGATTATCGGTATGCTGACGCTCACGGGGATCATGGTCGGGTTAGTTATCCGTTACAGCCATGGTCACGCAGGTCCGGATCCGGCCTGTGAACCGTTAATTGGTATGCCGGTGCCAACGTCAGCACTACCGGGCCTGCTGGCAGCGCTAATCCTTGGCCTCGCGGGTGGCGTCAGTCTGGGTCCGGAACACCCCATCATGACCGTAAATATCGCTCTGGCAGTGGCACTTGGTAGCCGCATGTTTCCCCGCATTGCGAAACTGGACTGGACCATTCTCGCCTCTGCCGGCACCATCGGCGCGCTATTTGGCACCCCCGTTGCCGCTGCGCTGATATTTTCGCAAACGCTGAATAGCTCAAACGATGTGCCCTTGTGGGATCGCCTGTTCGCGCCGTTAATGGCCGCGGCCGCGGGTTCGCTAACCACCAGCCTGTTTTTTCACCCCCATTTTTCACTGCCCATCGCGCACTACACGCAGATGCACTTGATCGATATCCTCAGCGGCGCGGTTGTTGCCGCAATCGCTATTGCTGCCGGAATGGTAGCCGTCTGGTGTCTGCCACGTTTGCACCATTTAATGCATCGATTAAAACACCCGGTACTGATCCTCGGGGCAGGCGGTTTTATCCTTGGAATTTTGGGTGTTATCGGCGGGCCGCTTACCTTGTTTAAGGGACTGGACGAAATGCAGCAGATGGCGTTTAGCCAAACGCTGGGGACATCGGATTATTTCATGCTCGCCGTAATTAAGCTGGCGGCGTTAGTAGTTGCGGCAGCGAGTGGTTTTCGCGGAGGGCGAATCTTCCCGGCGGTATTCGTTGGTGTCGCCTTGGGTCTGATGCTGCACGCCCATGTTGAAGCGGTGCCGGCTGCCATCACGGTTTCTTGCTCTATCCTCGGGCTGGTGCTGGTCGTCACCCGCGACGCCTGGCTGAGTCTGTTTATGGCAGCAGTGGTGGTACCAGATTCCACCCTGCTGCCGCTGCTGTGCATCGTTATGCTGCCCGCCTGGCTGCTGCTGGCAGGCAAGCCGTTGATGGTCGCTGAACGCTCTGATAAATAGCTATCCGCCGTTGCGAGATTCCAGCGCACGGGTCACCGTGCGCAATAATTCAGGAAGATCGGCTTTCGGTAGCACCACCTCGATTAACGACAATCGTTGCGGATGGGACAGCCTGGCCAAAACTTCCTCCAGTTGTACCGCCTGCGTCACCCGCCAGCATTCCGCCTGGCATTCACGACTAAACGCCTGCGGCACCAACGTCCAACTCCAGGCGGCGATATCGTTATAGCGCTGATTTGCCCCGTGTATGGCCCGCTCCACGGTATAGCCGTCATTGTTGAGGAGTAAAATAACGGGTGATTGCCCGTCTCTGAGCATGGAGCCCAGCTCCTGAATGGTGAGCTGCGCCGCGCCATCGCCAATAATCAGGATCACCCGACGGTCCGGACAGGCCGTTTGCGCGCCGAATGCCGCCGGTAGCGCGTAGCCAATAGATCCCCACAACGGTTGAACCAGTACTTCCGCCCCGCAAGGTAATGAGAGCGCAGCCGCGCCAAAGGCGGCGGTTCCCTGATCGACGAGGATAATGTCATTAGGCGCCAGATACTGCTGCACCGTATGCCAGAAGTTTTCCTGCGTCAGAGGCCCCTTCTCAACCTGAATGCGCGCAACTGACGGACGTTCTGGCGGCAGTGAAAACGACATTTCCAGACACAGCTCCCGCAATGTGGTGACCGCCTGCTCCATCGGGATGTTAAACCAGCTGGTTCCAATCCGTGAGGCATGTGGCTGAACCTCAATGGTGCGCTCCTGCGGTAGCTGTTGCGTAAACCCGGCGGTCAGGGTGTCGACAAATTGTGTGCCGACACAAAATATCGTGTCGGCATCTTCGATAGCCAGACGAACATAATCGCTACTGGCTCCGGCACTGTATGTGCCAACAAACGCCGGATGACGTTCATCGAACAGCCCTTTGCCCATCAACAACGTGGCGTGGGCCATCGGCGTTTCCGCCATCCAGCGCTGTAAAACCGGCTGCAAACCAAAACGTAGCGCGAGAAAGTCCGCGAGCAGCGCGACGCGCGGGCTGTCCAGCAATCGTTCACGGGCATGATAGCGAAACGCTTCTGCCACACTGCTCTCCGGCTCGCTCAGAGGAACAATCAGGATGTCATTCGGTGGTGTAGCGGGCTGTTTTGCCACATCAGCAGGCAACATCAGATAGCCCGGCCTGCGTTCGATGAGCATTGCTCGCAACACGCGGTCAATTTCATAACAGGCGTTTTGTTCATCCAGTACCGCGCTCGCCGTCGACACCGCCTGCTGCATACGGTAAAAATGTTGAAAGTCACCATCACCCAGCGTGTGATGCATCAACTCCCCACGACGCTGTGCACCGCGACAGGGTGCGCCAACAATATGCAAAACAGGAACATATTCCGCATAACTTCCTGCAATACCGTTAATCGCACTTAACTCGCCCACACCAAACGTGGTGAGCAGCGCCCCTACCCCGGAGACCCGTGCATAGCCATCTGCCGCATAAGCCGCATTCAACTCGTTCGCACACCCGACCCAACATACGTTGGGATGTTCAATCACGTGGTCAAGAAACTGCAAATTATAATCGCCTGGCACACCAAAGAGATGGCCGACGCCACAGCCTGCCAGCCTGTCCAGCAGATAATCAGCAACGGAATACGGGGTTTGCATGACAGCTATCCTTCTGACGGTAACCTCATGTTGAGTATCGAAGAACTGTGATGACTGTCCAGGAAAGTCGCTGTGAAGGGGTGGAAAGCAGGATTTACAGTTTTGGCGGTAAAAATTCATTGAAGAATAGACGGTGTAACCGTATACACTGAAAGACACACGCATTGTGGAAGGGGGTGACATGGTTTATCACGCAGATGAAAATCGTTATCAGACAATGGAGTACCGCCGCTGCGGTCAGAGCGGCCTTAAACTGCCGATTGTCTCGCTGGGTTTGTGGCACAATTTTGGCGATACCACACAGGTCGAAAACAGTCGGGCATTGTTACAGCGCGCATTCGATCTGGGGATCAACCATTTTGATCTGGCAAATAACTATGGTCCACCGCCGGGTTCGGCAGAACGGAATTTTGGTCGGATCCTGCAGGAAGATTTTTTACCGTGGCGAGATGAGCTTATTATCTCCACTAAAGCGGGCTACACCATGTGGGAAGGTCCCTACGGTGACTGGGGTTCACGCAAATATCTGATTGCCAGTCTCGATCAAAGCCTGAAGCGCCTGGGACTGGAGTATGTCGATATTTTCTACCACCATCGCCCCGACCCTGAAACACCACTCAAAGAAACCATGCGCGCACTGGATCACATCGTCCGTCAGGGCAAAGCCCTGTACGTCGGGTTATCTAACTATCCGGCAGATCTTGCCAGGCAGGCGATTGAAATACTCGACGATTTAGGTACGCCATGCCTTATTCACCAGCCCAAATATTCCATGTTTGAACGTTGGGTCGAAGGCGGTCTGCTGTCGTTGCTACAGGAAAAAGGTGTCGGCAGTATCGCCTTCTCACCGCTGGCTGGCGGACAGTTAACCGACCGCTACCTGAACGGCATTCCTGCGGATTCTCGTGCGGCAAGCGGCAGCCGTTTCCTGAACCCGGATCACATTACGCCAGAGAAACTGGAGAAGGTGCGGGCGCTGAATGCGCTGGCAGAACAACGCGGGCAAAAGCTTTCCCAGATGGCGCTGGCATGGGTGTTACGGGATGACAAAGTCACGTCAGTGCTGATTGGCGCGAGTAAAACGGCGCAGATTGAAGACGCTGTCGGCATGCTGGCAAACCGTCACTTTACGTCTGAAGAGTGCGCGGAGATTGATGCTATCCTGAGTTGATTGAAATAAAGACACATTTATTAACAAAAAGTGCTCTCACTTGCGATTTAAGAGTTAAGGCGATGAAACGGGGCTTTACTGCCCCGTAATATTGTATTAACAGGCCGGCTACGGCTCGATCGTGAAGGAGAGAAAACATGTTCAGGTCACTGATTCTGGCGGCAGTCTTATTGGCTTTTACACCGCTGGCCGCGAACGCTGGCGAAATCACCCTGCTGCCATCAATAAAATTGCAAATTGGCGATCGCGATAACTACGGTAACTACTGGGATGGCGGCCGCTGGCGCGACCGGGATTACTGGCACCATAACTATGAGTGGCGCAAAAATCGCTGGTGGCGTCATGACAATGGCTATCATCGCGGTTGGGATAAACGCAAAGCTTATGAGCGCGGCTACCGTGAAGGCTGGAATGACCGTGACGACCACCGCGGTCGCGGAAAGGGCCGAGGTCACGGACACCACCATTAATGTAACAAAAGGGCCCGCGGGCCCTTTTGTTTTTACAAACCGAGCGCGGTTCCTACCAACAGCCAGATATTGAGCGTCACCACCAGCACAACAATCACCCAGCCTACCTGTTTTACCCATCGGGTATTCACCAAATCGCCCATCAGCTGACTGTTGCTGGTGAAAATCAACAGCGGCACCAGCGCCAGTGCAATACCAAAACTGAGCAACACCTGGCTCATCACCAGAATACGCGTTGGATCTAATCCCATCAGAATCACAATAAAGGATGGCATCATGGTGACCGTACGGCGAACCCAAAGCGGAATGTGAAAACGGATAAACCCTTGCATCACCACCTGCCCCGCCAGCGTACCGACCACAGTAGAAGAAAGTCCCGCAGCCACCAGGCTTAAACCGAACACTGTCGCCGCAGCGTGACTCAACAGCGGTTCAAGGGTCAGATAGGCTTGATCGAGATCGGCAATACCGGTATGCCCGCTAAAATGAAATGCAGCGGCAGCCGTCGCCATCATCGCCAGATTGACAAATCCGGCAATCGTCATGGCGATAGCCACATCCCATTTCGTGGCCGCATAGCGCTGTTGACGTGTTCCGCCGTGCAGATGCTGGGTTAAGGAAGAGTGCAGATAAATGACATGCGGCATGATAGTCGCGCCGAGCACGCCAGCGGCGAGGAACACCGCTTCGGAATTAGGTAGGCTCGGGATAACCATCCCCTTGCTAAGTTGCGCGAAGTTCGGCTGAGAAAAGATCAATTCCACAATGTAAGCCGCAGCCACAAACAGCAGCAAGCCGCCAATCACTTTTTCCAGCGGTTTTTGCCCGCGGCGCTGCAACATCAGAATCAAAAAAGTCGCGATACCGGTGAGCACGGCCCCCTGCAATAACGACACGCCGAGGATCAACTTAAAGCCAATCGCGGCACCAATGAATTCAGCAAGGTCTGTCGCCATGGCGATAATTTCGGCCTGCACCCAGTAGAACCACACCACCGGACGAGGATAGTGATCGCGAATTTGTTCCGCCAGATTTTTACCCGTGGCAATGCCAAGCTTTGCCGATAGCACCTGGATCAGCATCGCCATCAGGTTTGCCCAGACCACCACCCACAACAGTTTATAGCCAAAGCTGGCCCCTGCCTGGATGTTGGTGGCGAAGTTGCCCGGATCGATATAGCCGATCGCTGCGATGAACGCAGGTCCCATTAATGCGAGCTTCAACTTGCGCGCTGCCCGTCCACTGCTACTCTCAACGCGATCGTTAGTCATTTTAGTGCCTCAGAAACATAGCCTTTGCTATGTTTCAAGCTACGCCTATTGAGAATGATTATCAACTTCATTTTGATGGGTGAAGTTGATTTCTCTGATAGTGTTTGTCTATGGATCGATAAGGATTCTGGGAAAAACGGTAAGATGTTTAATTATTGTTATAGATTAGCACAATGACATAACTTTTCACTTCGATACAAAGCATAACGGAAGTGTATCACCGATCACTAATTTTGAATCTCGTCACAGGTCCTTATTATAGTGTGTGTTTGATCTCGTTTTCTTTATGGTTGTTACATAGAATGTGCACGAAAACTAAACCTGCCTCATATTTGGAGCAAATATGGACCGCGTCCTTCATTTTGTATTGGCATTGGCCGTTGTTGCGATCCTTGCGCTGCTGGTAAGCAGTGACCGTAAAAAGATTCGCATTCGTTATGTTATTCAACTGCTTGTTATTGAAGTGTTACTGGCGTGGTTCTTCCTGAACTCCAACGTCGGCCTGGGCTTCGTAAAAGGCTTCTCCGAAATGTTCGAAAAACTGCTCGGTTTTGCCAACGAGGGGACGAACTTCGTCTTCGGCAGCATGAATGATCAAGGCCTGGCATTTTTCTTCCTGAAAGTGCTGTGCCCTATCGTCTTTATCTCCGCCCTGATCGGTATCCTTCAGCATATCCGTGTGCTGCCGGTTATTATCCGCGCAATTGGTTACCTGCTTTCCAAAGTGAACGGTATGGGCAAGCTGGAATCCTTCAACGCCGTCAGCTCTCTGATCCTGGGTCAGTCCGAGAACTTTATCGCCTATAAAGATATTCTCGGCAAAATGTCTCGCAACCGTATGTACACCATGGCTGCAACGGCGATGTCTACCGTTTCCATGTCTATCGTCGGCGCGTACATGACCATGCTGGAGCCGAAGTACGTTGTTGCGGCGCTGGTACTGAACATGTTCAGCACCTTTATCGTGCTGTCGCTGATCAACCCTTACCGCGTTGATGCCAGCGAAGAAAATATCCAGATGTCTAACCTGCATGAAGGTCAGAGCTTCTTCGAAATGCTGGGTGAATACATCCTGGCAGGTTTCAAAGTGGCAATTATCGTTGCGGCGATGCTGATTGGTTTCATCGCGCTGATTGCTGCCCTGAACGCCCTGTTTGCCACCGTGACCGGCTGGTTTGGCTACAGCATCTCCTTCCAGGGCATCCTGGGTTACATCTTCTATCCGGTTGCATGGGTAATGGGTGTTCCGTCCAGCGAAGCGCTGCAGGTGGGCAGTATCATGGCGACAAAACTTGTTTCCAACGAATTCGTTGCGATGATGGACCTGCAGAAAATCGCCTCTACGCTCTCTCCGCGCGCTGAAGGCATCATCTCTGTGTTCCTGGTCTCCTTCGCTAACTTCTCTTCTATCGGTATTATCGCCGGTGCGATTAAAGGCCTGAACGAAGAGCAAGGTAACGTAGTTTCCCGCTTTGGTCTGAAGCTGGTGTACGGCTCTACGCTGGTGAGCGTACTGTCTGCATCTATCGCAGCACTGGTGCTGTAAGCGTAAGACAACGTCGTAGTGATAAGGCCGGGGAATTTCCCCGGCTTTTTTATGCCTGCTATTCAGCAGAGCAGGGAGATATCGGTAAGAATCGACAGGATGCAGAAACAAAAAACCCCCGCTTTTCAGCGAGGGTTTAAATTTTGGTGGAGCTAAGCGGGATCGAACCGCTGACCTCTTGCATGCCATGCAAGCGCTCTCCCAGCTGAGCTATAGCCCCACGATGCTTTTACGTATATACCAAATTCGTTGGGATAAAATTTGGTGGAGCTAAGCGGGATCGAACCGCTGACCTCTTGCATGCCATGCAAGCGCTCTCCCAGCTGAGCTATAGCCCCATTACGTAAAGCTTGTCGAGTTGACGGGCGGCATCATATGAATTCCCTTCGCGTGTGTCAACGGCAAAATTAACTCATAGAATTCAATCGCTGAAAAAGCAGTCAAATGAAGAACATTGCGCAACAACTCGCATTCAGTAGTTAAACGCGTCACGGTTTCTACTAAAATGGTGCTATAAAATGAGCCACTAATTAACCCCACGACTATTCAGGGAATCGTTATGTTCAAGGAACGGATGACGCCAGAAGAACTTGCTAATCTGACCGGATACAGCCGACAGACCATCAATAAATGGGTGCGCAAGGAGGGTTGGGCTACATCACCAAAACCAGGCGTACAGGGCGGTAAAGCGCGTCTGGTTCACGTCACCGAACAAGTTCGTGAATACATTCGCAGCGCTGAGCGTTCAGCCGAAGGTTTATCAGATAATTTATCGTTATCAGGCGATACCTCTATCGAAGCTCTACTGATTAGGCTCGCCAAAGAGATGACTCCGTCAGAACAGAAAATGTTTACGTCACTGATCCTGCGTGAAGGCATTACGGGTTTATTACAACGCTTAGGGATCCGCGACAACAAATAATATGAAAAAATTACGCAGCAAAATGACGACCGAAGAACTGGCGGACTGTCTCGGAGTTGCCAAACAAACCGTCAATCGTTGGATCAGAGAACAAAACTGGACCACCGAAAAGTTTCCCGGCGTTAAAGGGGGTCGTGCAAGGCTGATTCATATCGACTCCAGCGTCCGCACGTTTCTGCTCAATATTCCGGCTTTTCGCAAAGTACCTGAAATTTATCAGGCAGAGGAACCGTTGGCAGAATACAACCACGTGGTGCGTAGCCACGCCTGTCGCCAGATAATTAGCGCACTGGACAACATGTCCCCAACGGAACAAGAAAAGCTGGCAATGTATATTTCTCGCGAAGGTATTCGCACTTTCCTTACCCGTCTGGGTATTGATGAGTCTGAATAACAGGCAAAAACAACGGCAGGATGCGCTCCTGCCGTTGTTTCATCGCTCAACCGAGCTTACTGCTGGCTTTCACGCTCAGCAATAAACGCCAGCGCTTTATTAATACGCTCAATGCTGCGGGATTTACCAATCGCATGCACTGTGACGTCTAACGCCGGAGACTGACCCGCACCGGTTACGGCTACGCGCAGCGGCATCCCAACTTTACCCATACCCACTTCCAGCTCATCAGCGGTCGCCTGAATCGCGTGGTGCACGTTTTCTGCCGTCCACTCGCTGATAGCAGCCAGTTTATCGCGAACCACTTCCAGCGGCTGACGTGCTACCGGACGCAGGTGTTTCTTCGCGGCGTCCGCGTCGAACTCAGCAAAATCTTCGTAGAAGTAACGGCAGCTCTGCGCCATCTCTTTCAGCGTTTTGCAGCGCTCACCCAGCAGTTTAACCAGCTCAGACAGCTGCGGGCCGACGCGAGTATCGATATTTTCCTGCTCAATGTGCCATTGCAGATGCGTTGCCACATATTCCGGTGCCAGCGCATTAATGTAGTGATGGTTCAGCCACTGCAGTTTTTCGGTGTTGAACGCACTGGCAGACTTGCTCACCGCACCAAGGGAGAATAGTTTGATCATCTCTTCACGGGTGAAGATTTCCTGATCGCCGCTGGACCAGCCCAGACGCACCAGATAGTTCAGCAGCGCTTCCGGAAGGTAACCGTCGTCGCGATACTGCATAACGCTGACCGCACCGTGACGTTTAGAAAGTTTTTTACCATCGTCGCCGTTGATCATCGACACGTGTGCATAAACCGGCACCGGCGCATTCAGCGCTTTCAGGATGTTTATCTGACGCGGAGTGTTGTTGATATGGTCTTCACCACGAATAACGTGAGTGATTTCCATATCCCAGTCGTCGACCACCACACAGAAGTTGTAGGTCGGGGAACCGTCGGTACGGCGGATGATCAGATCGTCCAGCTCCTGGTTGCTGAATTCGATCGGCCCACGGATCTGGTCATCAAAAATAACGGATCCATCCTGCGGGTTGGCAAAACGCACCACGCATGGTTCATCATCAGCATGATGTTCATGACCGTGGCGGCAGCGACCGTCGTAACGAGGCTTCTCACCGTTTGCCATCTGCTCTTCACGCAGCGCGTCCAGACGTTCTTTGGAGCAGTAGCATTTATACGCGGTACCGGCTTCCAGCATCTCATCAATCACGGCGTTGTAGCGATCAAAACGTTTGGTCTGGAAGTACGGGCCTTCATCCCATTCCAGATTCAGCCAGTTCATGCCATCCATAATGGCTTCAATAGCTTCCGGAGTGGAGCGTTCGAGATCGGTGTCTTCAATACGCAGCACAAACTCACCGTCATGGTTACGTGCAAAAAGCCAGGAATATAGAGCAGTACGCGCACCACCGACGTGCAGGTAACCTGTCGGGCTTGGCGCGAAGCGAGTTTTGATTTTCATGAAATGGCCTTACGTTTATAAAGATGCCGACAACCGGCAAATCCTGGGAAGATTATCAGGCTCGTATTCTATCACTGTGGTCTGATTCCTCAATGTTGTTCAGGTTGGAACATCACGCTTTGCCATTTTCGTATACAAATCATGCTGCATGGATTGATTTGCGATCGTTTTGTTTAAATTTACGACGAACGAACAAATTCTTTAGAAAATGCGTTGACTCATTTTCAACTCTCCCTATAATGCGACTCCACACAGCGGGGGTGATTAGCTCAGCTGGGAGAGCACCTCCCTTACAAGGAGGGGGTCGGCGGTTCGATCCCGTCATCACCCACCACTTCGGGTCGTTAGCTCAGTTGGTAGAGCAGTTGACTTTTAATCAATTGGTCGCAGGTTCGAATCCTGCACGACCCACCAATGTAAAAAAGCGCCCTAAAGGCGCTTTTTTGCTATCTGCGATTTGTAAGATTCGAACCTGCCGCAGGTTCGGTGTTGAGCGCAGCGAAACAACGGAGCCGGTTACGGCGACGGCCCGAAGGGCGAGCGAAGCGAGTCATCCTGCACGACCCACCAATGTAAAAAGGCGCCCTAAAGGCGCCTTTTTGCTATCTGCGATTTGTAAGATTCGAACCTGCGGCAGGTTCGGTGTTGAGCGCAGCGAAACAACGGAGCCGGTTACGGCGACGGCCCGAAGGGCGAGCGAAGCGAGTCATCCTGCACGACCCACCAATGTAAAAAGGGCGCTGGCGGCGCCTTTTTGCTATCTGCGATTTATACAACTGCCTGATGCGCTACGCTTATCAGGCCTACCGACAATACTCCCCTCGTAGGCCGGATAAGACGTTAGTCGCCATCCGGCACAGATATCACATCGTCAATGCCGCTACCAGTTTCTCCAGCGCGGGTGTCGCCTGCTGTTGGTCATACACAATATATAAATCCGCCGGAATACGTTCCTCTAACGGTCGGAATACCACGCCTGGCCAACTCATCTGCGCATAACTGTCAGCAATTAACGTAATACCAATCCCCATGCTGATCATCGCCAGCACCGTTTGCGGCTCCCTCACCTCACGGATAATCATCGGGGAAAATCCAGCGCTTAGGCAAACTCGCTGCAAAAATGCCCAGTCGGTATGAATGGAGGGCATCGTGACAAAATATTCATTTCTCAACGCTTCCAGCGGTACGGATTCACAGGCGGTAAGAGCATGTTCTTCCGGTATGGCCACCAAAAATGAGGATTCATGTAAGCGCAGGCTGGTAAATCCGGGAGAGGGTTCAGTAGCCATGCGCCAAATCCCCGCATCCAGTTCACGTCTTTCCAGCATCGTCATCTGCATTGCGGGCATGTTCTCGCGAAACTGCACCTCAACGTTGGGATTTTCCTTCAGAAAACGCCGCATCACCGGACGCATTTTTCCCCACATTGCGGTACCAATGACGCCTAGCTCAATTCGCCCTGCCTCACCGCGACCAATCTGTTCCACTCGTGCCAGCGCCTGATTAGCACTGGATAACAGTCTGCGCGATTCTTCCATCAAAATTTTTCCGGCGTGGGTTAACGCCACGCTGCGGGAATGACGGATAAATAGCAACGTGCCGAGCTGTTGTTCCAGCTCTTTAATATGCGTACTGAGGGGCGGTTGCGACATATTCAGGCGAGCAGCAGCGCGTCCAAAATGCAGTTCTTCTGCGACGGCAAGAAAATAACGCAGTAACTTCAGATCGATGCGGTGCGTGCGTTCCATGGATAATGCGCTCCTGAGTGAATATTAATGCGCAAAGTTACCACATTGCATCGCAGAAAATGAAACGGCGGGTATCAGAACCCGCCGCTAAAGGAGCATTAATGTGCCAGTGATTTCTGCGCTAGTCGTTCAGGCTCATGCTTATATTTAAAGAACAATGCAAAGATAACCGCCAGGACCAGCGCGTAAGCGGCAAACACCAGCCAGATAGTTTGCCAATCCTTGACGCCATCGACAGAAAAATAGTCCACCGCCATCCCGCTCAGGATTGAACCCACCCACGCACCAATGCCATTTACCATCGTCATAAACAATCCTTGGGCGCTGGCGCGAATGCTTGAGTCAACCTCCTGCTCGACAAATACCGATCCGGAGATGTTGAAGAAATCAAACGCGCAGCCGTAAACGATCATCGACATCAGCAGCAGCACAAAGCCAAACGGAGACGGATCGCCAAAGGCAAAGAAGCCAAAGCGCAGCGTCCACGCCAGCATACTCATCAGCATCACTGTTTTAATGCCAAAGCGTTTAAGGAAGAATGGAATAGTGAGGATAAAACCCACTTCCGCCATCTGCGAAACTGACAGCAAAATGGAGGGATATTTCACCACAAAGCTGTTGGCAAACTCAGGGTTACGGGCAAAATCATGCAGGAACGGATTGCCAAAGACGTTGGTAATTTGCAGCACCGCCCCCAGCATCATGGCAAACAAAAAGAAAATTGCCATACGCGGATTTTTAAACAAAACAAACGCATCCAGCCCCAGTTTACTGGCCAGCGTGGCGGACTCTTTTTTCTCCGCAACCGGTATTTTTGGTAACGTCAGCGCATACAGAGCCAGCAGCAGCGATGCGCCTGAAGCGATATAAAGCTGTGCGCTGCTCAGTTCCAGTCCCATTAAGCTGACCGTCCACATCGCCACAATAAAACCTATCGTGCCAAATACACGAATTGGCGGGAACGCGGAGGCCGGATCCTGACCCGATTGTGCAAGGCATGAATATGAGACGCTGTTCGATAACGCAATCGTCGGCATATACGCCATCGCGTTAACCAACATTACCCAGAACATGGTCTGTGGATCGGTAACGGTTGTGGCGTACAGCAACACGCCAGCACACACCAGATGGCACAGCATATAAGCGCGCTCGGCACGCAGCCACTTATCGGCGATGATCCCCATAATGCCCGGCATAATAATCGCTGCCAGCCCTTTCGAGCTGTAGACCATACCCACATTCGCGCCGGTAAAATCCAGGGTATTAATCATGTAAGAACCCAGGGTTACCAGCCAGCTTCCCCAGATGAAATATTGCAAAAACGACATGAGCTTTAAGCGAGATGCGATACCCATTTTTCCGTTCCTTGCCATAAAGTAAGACCCCGCAAGCGGGGTCATGTTTTAATTATTCAGGCCAGTTTGCGCAAGAAGCCACAGATCAGATTGATGAAGTTCTGCCGGGAGAGTTCCGCTGCAGCCAACGTCTGCGCGTGAGATAACTTCACATCCCCCAAACCTTCCGCCAGGTTGGTGATGGCAGCCACCGCAACCACTTTCAGACCGCAGTGGCGCGCAGAAATAACTTCAGGCACCACCGACATCCCCACCACGTCACCGCCAATAATTTGCATCATGCGGATTTCTGCCGCCGTTTCAAAGTTCGGTCCCGGATAAGAAACAAACACCCCTTCGTTCAGCGGAAACCCTTCTTCTGCGGCGACGGTTTGCAGGATCGCACGATAGTCAGCATCATAGGCATTCGCCAGCGAAAAGAATCGCTCACCAAAACGCTCATCGTTTAGTC
This sequence comes from Citrobacter sp. Cf087, assembly GCF_030334285.1. Classification (NCBI taxonomy): domain Bacteria; kingdom Pseudomonadati; phylum Pseudomonadota; class Gammaproteobacteria; order Enterobacterales; family Enterobacteriaceae; genus Citrobacter; species Citrobacter sp. Cf087. The sequence goes on along the minus strand of NZ_JAOWED010000031.1, from coordinate 196,809 downwards.
CGACCATTGGTGTACCTGGCATCGTATTAATGTGATCGCTAAGCGCAACGAGACTACCTGGTCCGACTTCGGGGCGCAAAGAACCTGCGGCATTAGTACAAAATAACAGTTCGCAGCCCAGTAGCTTCAGGGTGCGAATGGCGTCGGTCATCACCGTCATGCCGCGACCTTCATAAAAATGCCCACGCCCTTTCATACAAGCCACCGGAATACCCGCCAGATTTCCCAGCACCAGCTCACCGGCATGACCATGTACAGTACTGACAGGGAATCCCGGCAATTTTTCGTAAGAGATGGCCACTGCATCCTCGATTTGATCCGCCAGAGCACCGAGGCCAGAGCCAAGAATAAAGGCTACGCGCGGGGTGAAATCGGGTTTGTAACTACGAATGATGTCGGCGCTATACCAGGGATTTTGCGAGAAAAGAGAGTGACTCATGAGATATCCTTAATACTGAGTAGTCGAAAATAATGTCGCGTACCGCACTGTTATAGCGAGACTACGCAATCGATTACCAATACCGTTTATCCCGACAACCGATAGTAAATCGGTATCGATGAGTCGCCCTAAACCAGCCTGAAATCACATTTTTTTCGGGCCAGAAATGGCACAGGAATAGAGATACATGAAGATTTGGAACTTTTATTATTAAACTCCGCTCCGCCATATTGTAACTGAAGTTCTGTTCACTAATGCCGATACTCATGTTTTATGGCGTGAGGAATCCGTATGACAACGATTAACGTTTCCACCCCAACTGTTCAAAGCAGTAGTGGTGGTGGAAAAGCCCCAGCCGGGAATGACATCTCCGCTCAGATTGCACAAGTCACCCAAAAGATAACCAAGCTAACTCAGCAGCTCAAAGATATTCCCAATAGTAGTGGCAGTGTTGAGCAGAAGCGCGAACAGCAGGAACTTATTCAGACACAAATCAAGATGTTACAAGCGCAGCTGGCTCAACTGTTGCGACGGCAGGCCGAGGAGTCACAGCAAAAGCAAAGCGCCGATCAGAGAAAAGCGGAGGGCATCAACACGGTTTCCGACCAACATCAGGTCGATATTTATATCTGATACAACGGATCGCGGGCACGACCGGCGGTTAATTCACTGGCCTGCATACGCACCACGTCCCACAGCGCCTGAGCCGCGGTTGATAAAGAGCGGTTTTTACGTCGAGCCAGCATCAGTTGCCGTTCAACTACCGGCGTCAGGCGCTTAACCTGCAAGTGACTGCCCTGCGGTAAGGGAAGCGCCAGTGCGGGCAGCACGCTGATGCCAATCCCCGCCTCCACCATCGGGAACAGCGTGGCGGGATGACCAATCTCCTGAACGATGTTGGCATCAATGGAAAAATGGGCCAACGCCGCATCGATCAGCGGTCGACTACCGGAAGCGTAATCCTGTAACACCAAACGTTCGTGATACAAATCCTGCCAGTTCACCCACTCACGTTGGGCTAACGGATGATCCTCGCGACACAGCAGCAGGAACGGTTCGGACAGTACGGCTTCACATTGCAGGTCGGTCACCGCTCCGGGATCAATCACAATGCCAAAATCGACTTCTCCCTGGCGAATACTTTCCAGCACCCACTGCTGGGGCCTGTCGTGCAGCACAAAATCGATCGCAGGATAAAGCTCATTACTCTGGGCAATACACTGTGGAATAAGGTGAGCAGAGATTGTCTGGCTGGCGGCAACACGCACCGTTCCGGTTAACTGTGTCCCCACCTGGCCTGCTTCACGCAGCGTGCTGTGCAGTTCATCCAGAATACGTTCCAGCCGCGTCGCCAACTGGTGCCCCGCTTCCGTCAGAACCACTTCCCGCGTTGTTCTATCTAACAACCGCACCCCCGTCTGAGCTTCAAGCTCTTTAACGCTGTGGCTGACCGCAGACTGGCTTAAGCCAATAATATCCCCCGCCCGGCTAAAGCTTTTGGCCTGAGCGACGGTAACAAAGATACGGAGCTGACGCAGAGAGTAATTCATCTATTCGATTCATATATGGATGCAATAAATCAATTTTATTTCTCAAATGGAAAAACGCAAAATGTTGCTACTGAATTTCAGGAGCTTTTATGAAACTTTTTCGTATCCTTGATCCGTTCACGATTACGTTGATTACGGTCGTATTACTGGCGTCCTTTTTCCCAGCCGAAGGTGGCTTTGTGCCTTTCTTTGAAGGCTTAACCACCGCCGCCATTGCCCTGCTGTTTTTTATGCACGGGGCCAAGCTCTCTCGTGAGGCAATTATTGCCGGCGGTAGTCACTGGCGTTTGCATCTGTGGGTGATGTGCAGCACGTTTGTTGTTTTCCCGGTGCTGGGCGTTCTGTTCGCCTGGTGGGCACCAGTTAATGTTGATCCGATGCTGTACACCGGTTTTCTGTACCTGTGTATTTTGCCAGCCACGGTGCAGTCGGCAATCGCCTTTACGTCGCTGGCGGGGGGTAACGTTGCCGCCGCCGTGTGTTCCGCTTCGGCCTCCAGCCTGCTGGGTATTTTTCTCTCGCCGTTGCTGGTTGGCCTGGTCATGAATATGCATGGCGCAGAAGGCAGCCTGGAGCAGGTGGGGAAAATCATGCTGCAGCTGCTGCTGCCGTTCGTACTGGGACATCTTTCGCGTCCGTGGATTGGTAACTGGGTGTCCCGACATAAAAAATGGATTGCAAAAACGGATCAATCATCCATTTTACTGGTGGTTTACTCCGCCTTCAGTGAAGCCGTGGTTAACGGGATCTGGCACAAAGTGGGGATTGGCTCACTGCTGTTTATCGTGGTGGTCAGCATCGTATTGCTGGCAATCGTGATTGGCATCAACGTCTTTGTTGCGCGTAAATGCGGCTTCAACAAGGCCGATGAGATCACCATTGTCTTTTGCGGATCGAAAAAGAGCCTGGCGAATGGGATCCCAATGGCAAATATTCTGTTCCCGACGTCAGTGATAGGAATGATGGTGCTGCCGCTGATGATCTTCCATCAAATTCAGTTGATGGTTTGTGCGGTGCTGGCACGTCGCTACAAGCAACAGACGGACGCATTACAGGCGCAGCAGAAAAGCCGCGCCGCAAAGGCTTAAAGTGGGCGTTTCAGGGGCTGCACCAGTTGCGTCAGCCCTTCAGTTTTAATCAGCAGCGTGATTTGCATCAGTTCGCCGAGCTTGCCCGGCGGGAATTCATCCTTACGGGCAAACCACAGCAGATACTCTTCCGGTACATCAATCAGCCGACGCCCTTTATATTTGCCAAAGGGCATCACGGTATTGGCGATTTCAACCAGCTGCTCTTTTTCCATCTCAGGCACCCAGTAAGCGGATCATTTCAGCTTCGTCGATCACTTCAATGCCCAACTCCTGCGCTTTTGCCAGTTTAGAGCCCGCCGCTTCCCCCGCAATCACTAGATCGGTTTTCTTCGACACGCTACCGGCCACTTTTGCCCCCAGCTCGGTCAGTCGTGCTTTGGCATCATCGCGTGACATCAGGCTCAGGCTCCCGGTCAGCACCACCGTCTTACCCGCGAAGGGGCTATCGATTTCTTCAGCGTTGATAACCACCGGCGCTGGCCAGTGAATCCCCTGCTCCAAAAGCTGGACGATCACCTCGCGGTTACTCTCTTCGGCAAAGAAATTAAACACGTGGGTCGCCACCACGATGCCGACATCCGGCACTTTTTGCAGCTCTTCAACAGAGGCGGCTTCCAGCGCGTCGAGCGTGCCGAAATATGCAGCCAGACCTGCAGCCGTCGCTTCGCCAACTTCACGAATACCCAGCGCATAGAGGAAACGGGCAAACGTGGTCTCTTTCGCTTTTTCCAGCGCATTCACTACGTTTTGCGCCGACTTCGGCCCCATGCGATCAAGACCGGTCAGCTTACCTGCGGTCAGCGTGAAGAGATCCGCTGGCGTGTGGACATACTCTTTCTCGACCAGTTGATCGATAATTTTGTCTCCCATGCCGTCGACGTCCAGCGCACGGCGGGAAACGAAGTGTTTCAATGATTCCTTCCGCTGTGCCCCGCAGATTAAACCTCCGGTACAGCGAGCAACCGCTTCGCCTTCCACACGCTCAACGTCAGAGTTGCATACCGGACAGTGGGTGGGAAACTCGATTTCGCGGGTATCGTCCGGACGCTCGGAAATCACGACGTTCACTACCTGCGGGATGACATCGCCCGCACGGCGAATGACGACTTTATCGCCAATACGCAAACCAAGACGCTCAATTTCATCCGCATTGTGCAAGGTGGCGTTACTGACCAACACCCCGGCAACCTGAACTGGCTCAAGGCGGGCGACAGGCGTAATCGCCCCTGTACGTCCAACCTGAAACTCAACATCGCGGACAAAGGTCATCTGCTCCTGTGCCGGGAACTTAAAGGCCACCGCCCAACGCGGCGCGCGGGCAACAAAACCCAGTTGCTCCTGCAAGGCCATGGAGTTGACTTTGATCACCACACCGTCGATATCGAAGCCCAGCGTCGGTCGGTCTTCTTCAACCTTATGATAGTAAGCAAGTACTTCCTCCGGAGAGTCGCAAAGCGCCACTCTGTCGCTCACCGGCAATCCCCACTCTTTAAATTGCAGCAGACGGCCCAGATGGGTATCGGGCAACACACCACCTTCCAGCACACCAACGCCATAGCAGAAGAAAGTAAGCGGTCGCTTCGCTGTGATACGCGGATCGAGCTGGCGTAATGACCCAGCCGCCGCATTTCGCGGGTTAGCAAACACTTTGTTGCCAGTACGGCGGGCCTCTTCGTTGATTTTTTCAAACCCGGCCTGCGGGAGGAACACCTCGCCGCGCACTTCCAGACGCGTCGGAATGTTATCGCCGCGCAGTTTTAACGGGATCGCACGAATGGTGCGCACGTTCGAGGTAATGTCTTCCCCGGTGGTGCCATCGCCGCGCGTTGCGGCGCTAACCAGCACGCCGTTTTCATAGAGAATACTCACCGCCAGCCCGTCAAGCTTCAGCTCACAGCACCAGGTTAGTTTGTCCGTACTCTTCAGTCGGTCCTGTACGCGCTTGTTAAAGGCGAGAAAACTCTCTTCATCAAACACGTTATCCAGCGACAGCATCGGCACTTCATGGCGAATCTGACTGAACGCCGTTAACGGGGCGGCGCCAACGCGTTGGGTTGGCGAGTCAGGGGTAATAAGGTCCGGATGCTGCGCTTCCAGCTCGCGGAGTTCGCGCAGCAGACGATCGTATTCCGCATCGGGAATTTCCGGCGCGTCCATCACATGGTAGAGATACTCATGATGGCGAAGCGTGGTTCGCAGTTCTGTCAGTTGTTGTTCGATTGATTCCATATCGCACCATCAATGATAAAAAACCCCCGACAGGCGGGGGTTTAGCAAGGAGATGTCACGCCAAAGGAGAATCAGGCGCGAGATTCTTTAACTTCGCGGATGCGGTCCTGATACTCGCGCAGTTTCTGCGGCGTCATCATGCGACGTTGATCGTCAAGCACCACACCACCCACTTCATCGGCGATGTGCTGTGCGGACTGCAGCATCAGCTTAAAGTTTTGCAGCTCGTCCCCATAGGACGGAACCTGCATAAAAATAGTTACGCCAGGGGTGCTGAAATCACCCGTCATTTCGGGGTCAAACGTTCCTGGGTTAACCATATTGGCAAGACTGAACAGCGACGGACCGCTGCCATCCGGGCTCAAATGACGATGGAAAATATTCATATCGCCAAATTTAAAGCCGGCTTGCTGAATGCTATTGAGCAGCACTTCACCGTTGAGCTCGCTACCGTGATGCGCCGCAACGTTCATAATAATGACCGCTTCTTTACGCTGCGGTTTTTCAGCAGCAGGCGCTTCTTCAACTACCGGCTCAGGCTGCGGTTGATGTTCAACGGCAGGCTCTGCGGGCTGGAAAGTCTGCGGCGCAGGTTGCGGTGCTTGCTGCACGGGCTGCTGAACCTGCGGAGCAACGGGCTGATGCTGCATCGGCTGCTGTACAGGTTGTTGCTGAACAGGCTGATGTTGCACCGGCCGCTGCGGTTGTACAGGCTGCGGCTGAGCATGCGGCGGCGGTACCGGCGCTTGTGCAGGCTGCTGCGCGGGTTGACGCGGCTGAGCCGACGCATAAGGCGGCTGGTACTGGTGTTGCGGCGACTGAGGAGGAACACCATGTTCCTGCGCGTTACCGGGAGCATGATTCACACGATGAACGCGAACTTCGCCCACGCCTTCGTCTTCCTCGACGTTGTCGTCGAACGAATCCTCGTCTTCACGTTTAGACTTCATGCGTTTCAGTGGGCGATCGCGGAATATAGAAGACCGCTCTTTACGGCTAGTCCAAAAACCATGTACCAGTAAAGCGATTATGGCGATCGCGCCAACAATGATTAATATCAGACGCAAATCCTGCATCATTATATTCTCTGTTGTTCTAACACCTTGCCACCACGGCAAACATTTACTCACTAAGAGTATTTGTCGATTACGCCAAGTGCAAGTGCACTCTTGGCTTTCACGGCATAAAGATGAACAAAATTGTGCTTTTTGCTGTTTTTTCGAACATTTCTGAACAGCTTAACGCTCAACAACCCGGTAAGATACGCAAAGTTTACCAGAGCTTATATAACAAGGAGTATGTCCTGACCATGGTTTCATCATCTGCAGTCGTACCTCGCAGCGGCCTTTATTACTTTTCACAGGGATGGAAGCTCATCACCCAACCGGGCATTCGTCGCTTTGTCATCCTGCCTTTGCTGGTGAATATCCTGCTGATGGGCGGCGCATTCTGGTGGCTATTCACACAACTCGATAGCTGGATCCCCGCGCTGATGAGTCACGTCCCTGACTGGCTTCAGTGGCTCAGCTACTTGCTGTGGCCGATTGTCACTATCTCCGTACTACTGGTGTTCGGCTACCTGTTTTCCACCATAGCCAACTGGATTGCCGCGCCGTTTAACGGTCTGCTGGCTGAACAACTGGAAGCGCGCTTAACTGGCGCAACACCGCCTGACACCGGTGTTCTCGGCATCATGAAAGATGTTCCCCGTATTATGAAACGTGAATGGCAAAAGCTGGCGTGGTATCTCCCGCGCGCCATCGTGTTGCTGATCCTCTATTTCATTCCGGGTATTGGGCAGACCGTCGCCCCGGTGCTGTGGTTCCTGTTCAGCGCATGGATGCTGGCCATTCAGTACTGCGATTATCCGTTTGATAACCATAAGGTGCCTTTTAAGGAGATGCGCGTCGCGCTGCGTACACGCAAGGTCACCAATATGCAGTTCGGCGCGCTGACCAGCCTGTTCACCATGATTCCGGTGCTCAATCTGTTCATCATGCCGGTCGCGGTTTGTGGTGCCACGGCGATGTGGGTAGACTGCTATCGTGCTAAGCACGCGTTATGGAAGTAATGCAAAAATGTGTAAAAGCGGGCTGGCTTATGCCCGCTCTTATTCCATACTGCAAGGCATTATTTCCCATCAGCATATAGATATGCGATTTCCTTACTTCCCCATACTTTCTCAACAGGTATGCTGAAGCGGTATCCCAATTTCATACAGTTAAGGACAGGCCATGAGTAAGATTTTTGAAGACAACTCGCTGACTATCGGTCATACGCCGCTGGTTCGACTGAACCGTATCGGTAACGGACGCATTCTGGCGAAGGTGGAATCTCGTAACCCGAGCTTTAGCGTCAAATGCCGTATCGGTGCCAATATGATTTGGGATGCCGAAAAACGTGGTGTACTTAAACCGGGTGTTGAGCTGGTAGAACCGACCAGCGGCAACACGGGGATTGCGCTAGCCTACGTTGCCGCAGCCCGCGGTTACAAACTGACTCTGACCATGCCGGAAACGATGAGCATTGAGCGCCGCAAGCTGTTGAAAGCTCTGGGTGCGAATCTGGTGCTGACCGAAGGCGCAAAAGGGATGAAGGGTGCAATCCAGAAAGCGGAAGAAATTGTCGCCAGCGATCCGGAGAAGTTCCTGCTGCTGCAGCAGTTCAGCAACCCGGCGAACCCGGAAATTCACGAAAAAACCACCGGCCCGGAAATCTGGGAAGATACCGATGGCCAGGTTGATGTCTTTATTTCCGGCGTAGGTACCGGCGGTACATTGACTGGTGTGACCCGTTATATCAAAGGCACTAAAGGCAAAACCGATCTGATCACCGTCGCGGTTGAACCTACCGACTCCCCGGTTATCGCCCAGGCGCTGGCGGGTGAAGAACTTAAACCGGGCCCACATAAAATTCAGGGGATTGGCGCGGGTTTCATTCCAGGCAACCTTGATCTGAAACTTATCGATAAAGTCGTCGCCATCACCAATGATGAAGCAATCTCTACTGCGCGTCGCCTGATGGAAGAAGAAGGTATTCTGGCGGGCATTTCTTCCGGCGCTGCTGTTGCTGCCGCGCTTAAGCTGCAGGAAGATGAAACCTTTACCAATAAGAATATAGTGGTTATTCTACCGTCATCGGGTGAGCGTTATCTGAGCACTGCACTGTTTGCCGATCTCTTCACAGAGAAAGAACTGCAACAGTAATGCCAGCATGTTAAAAACGCGTAAAAAAGCACCCATTTGGGTGCTTTTTTGTGGCCTGCTTCAAAGTTTCAACTCGCCTGGCATTGATTCAACCCACCAGAACTGGTATTTAACCAAGCTAATTATTTTGATGCGCGAAATTAATCGTTACAGGAAAAGCGCTAGCTGAATCGATTTTATGATTTGGTTCAACTCTTCCTTTCGCGGCATAATGTTTAATGACGAACGAAACGTCAGCGGCAAGAAGTTGCCAGCAACGGATTGCACCGAACTCCTTTTGTGTCGCGTCCAGTTTACGCCGATGCTAACAATACAGGCTAAAGTTGAACCGCCAGGCTAGACTTTAGTTCCACAACACTAAACCTATAAGTTGGGGAAATATAATGTTCCAGCAAGAAGTTACCATTACCGCTCCGAACGGTCTGCATACTCGCCCTGCTGCTCAGTTTGTTAAAGAAGCAAAAGGCTTTACTTCTGATATTACTGTGACTTCCAACGGCAAAAGCGCTAGCGCCAAAAGCCTGTTTAAACTGCAGACTCTGGGCCTGACTCAGGGTACCGTTGTTACCCTGTCCGCAGAAGGTGAAGACGAGCAGAAAGCAGTTGAGCATCTGGTTAAACTGATGGCTGAACTCGAGTAAGTTCAACGAGTTCTTTTAAATATCAGTCACAAGTAAGGTAGGGTTATGATTTCAGGCATTTTAGCATCCCCGGGTATCGCTTTCGGTAAAGCATTGCTACTGAAAGAAGACGAAATCGTCATTGACCGGAAAAAAATTTCTGCCGACAAGGTTGATCAGGAAGTTGAACGTTTTCTGAGCGGTCGTGCCAAGGCATCTGCGCAACTGGAAGCGATCAAAACCAAAGCTGGTGAAACGTTCGGTGAAGAAAAAGAAGCCATCTTTGAAGGGCATATCATGCTGCTCGAAGATGAGGAGCTGGAGCAGGAAATCATAGCCCTGATTAAAGATAAGCACATGACGGCTGATGCGGCCGCGCATGAAGTTATTGAAGGTCAGGCCACAGCCCTGGAAGAGCTGGATGATGAATACCTGAAAGAACGTGCGGCTGACGTACGTGACATCGGTAAACGCCTGCTGCGTAACATCCTGGGTCTGGCAATTATCGACCTGAGCGCTATTCAGGAAGAAGTTATCCTGGTAGCCGCAGACCTGACCCCGTCAGAAACCGCACAGCTGAACCTGAACAAGGTGCTGGGTTTCATTACTGACGCGGGCGGACGTACCTCCCATACCTCTATCATGGCGCGTTCTCTGGAACTGCCTGCCATCGTCGGTACGGGTAGCGTCACCTCTCAGGTTAAAAACGACGACTATCTGATTCTGGATGCCGTAAACAATCAGGTTTACGTCAATCCGACCAACGACGTTATCGAGCAACTGCGTGCCGTTCAGGAGCAGGTTGCAACCGAGAAAGCGGAACTCGCTAAGCTGAAAGATCTGCCGGCTATCACGCTGGACGGACATCAGGTTGAAGTTTGCGCCAATATCGGTACCGTTCGTGACGTTGAAGGCGCTGAACGTAACGGCGCTGAAGGTGTGGGTCTGTACCGCACCGAATTCCTGTTCATGGACCGTGAATCGCTGCCAACTGAAGAAGAACAGTTTGCTGCGTATAAAGCCGTTGCTGAAGCCTGTGGCTCTCAGGCGGTCATCGTTCGCACCATGGACATCGGCGGCGATAAAGAACTGCCGTACATGAATTTCCCGAAAGAAGAGAACCCGTTCCTGGGCTGGCGTGCCGTGCGTATCGCCATGGATCGTAAAGAGATCCTGCGTGACCAGGTTCGCGCGATTCTGCGCGCCTCTGCTTTCGGTAAACTGCGCATTATGTTCCCAATGATCATCTCTGTTGAAGAAGTGCGTGCACTGCGCAAAGAGATTGAAATCTACAAACAGGAACTGCGCGACGAAGGTAAAGCATTTGACGAGAGCATTGAGATTGGCGTGATGGTGGAAACACCGGCTGCGGCAACAATTGCGCGTCATTTAGCCAAAGAAGTTGATTTCTTTAGTATCGGCACCAATGATTTAACGCAGTACACCCTGGCAGTTGACCGTGGTAATGATATGATTTCACACCTTTACCAACCGATGTCGCCATCTGTGCTGACGCTGATCAAGCAAGTTATTGATGCTTCTCATGCTGAAGGCAAATGGACTGGCATGTGTGGTGAGCTTGCAGGCGACGAACGTGCTACACTTCTGTTGCTGGGGATGGGTCTGGACGAATTCTCTATGAGCGCCATTTCTATCCCGCGCATTAAGAAGATTATCCGTAACACGAACTTCGAAGATGCGAAGGTGTTAGCAGAGCAGGCTCTTGCTCAACCGACAACGGACGAGTTAATGACGCTGGTTAACAAGTTCATTGAAGAAAAAACAATCTGCTAATCCACGAGATGCGGCCCAATTTACTGCTTAGGAGAAGATCATGGGTTTGTTCGATAAACTGAAATCTCTGGTTTCTGATGATAAGAAAGACACCGGAACTATTGAGATTGTTGCTCCGCTCTCTGGCGAGATCGTCAACATCGAAGACGTGCCGGATGTAGTTTTTGCTGAAAAAATCGTTGGTGATGGCATCGCTATCAAACCAACCGGTAACAAAATGGTTGCTCCTGTTGACGGCACCATCGGCAAAATCTTTGAAACCAACCACGCTTTCTCTATCGAATCCGACAGCGGCATTGAGCTGTTTGTTCACTTCGGTATTGATACCGTTGAACTGAAAGGCGAAGGCTTCAAACGCATCGCTGAAGAAGGTCAGCGCGTGAAAGTGGGCGACCCGGTTATTGAATTCGATCTGCCGCTGCTGGAAGAAAAAGCCAAGTCTACCCTGACTCCGGTTGTTATCTCCAACATGGACGAAATCAAAGAACTGATCAAACTGTCCGGTAGCGTGACCGTGGGTGAAACCCCGGTTATCCGCATCAAGAAGTAATTCTTGCGTAGGCCGGATAAGGCGTTTACGCCGCCATCCGGCAATCAGGCAGTACCTTGCCGGATGGCGCTACGCTTATCCGGCCTACAAAGAATCTCGTATCGTAGGCCGGATAAGCGTAGCGCCATCCGCAATTAAATGTGTGCAGTCACCGGGCGATAACACGCCTCGCGCATCAGGATCTTCATCCCTTCCGGCCCGCTCTCCAGCATCCGTCGTTCCGAATCCGCCACTAACAACTCACAGTCGTAACCACCCGCAATGCCGAACATAGCCCGCGCCACGCAGATATCTTCCAGTGCCGCTGTCCCGCAGGTATCAAAGTGTCCAACCATACGCCCATTCTGACGAACCACCAGCCGGTAACTCTTCATCGCGCCTCCCCTGCCGGTGGCAGAATTAATTCATCACAACCGCACTGGTGCGTCCACGTCATCACGTCCAGCACCCGCTGTGCAGCATCGTGCGTCGCGGTCGTCAGCGCTTTCCCCATCACAAGGCCGCTCACCAGCTCGGCACAGAACAGATCGCCAGTCCCCTTCAGATCCGTTTTCACTCGCGGATGAGCTAACACCTCAACCGTTTCAGCCGTCACCACCGCAACATGAATAATCTCTTCCGTATCCCCCGGCGCACTGGTGATCACCACCCATTTGAGGGTGTCGGTGAGCAGTGATTGTGCCGCCGTAATGGCTTCATCAAGCGTACGACACGGCTTTCCGCTCAGCATTTGCAGCTCAAACACATTTGGAGTCAGCCCCTGAGCCAGCGGCAGCAGGTGCTGACGATAAGCCTCCGGAATTTCGGCTTTAACATACATACCGCTATCCGTATCGCCAATCACGGGGTCGACCAAAATGCACAGGTCCGGATGCGTGGTCAGAACGGTTTTCAGCCACTGTGCCAGCAAGGCGATTTGTTCCGCGCTGCCCATGTAACCTGTAGTCACCGCCTTTAGCTCGCGCAAGGCATCACGCTCGTTTAAGGCGCGGAGATAACCGCTAAACCAGTCTGCTGGAATAACGCCGCCGTAGAAGGTTTCATAATGCGGGGTATTACTGAACAGCACCGTAGGTACTGCCGTCACGCGTAATCCCTGCGCTTTAATGGCCGGGACGGCGATGCTGTTACCTACGCTGCCATAAACCACCTGTGACTGAACGGCGACGATATCGGTCTGTAACGCCCGATGCGTGTCGTCGAAGAGCACTGACTGGATATCACTCTCCTGCTCCATAAATTTCTCCTCTCGCTGGACAGCGGGTCTACGCCTCACTATTATCGTCATATGCTAAAATTCATTTTGTCATAGGTCAATAATGATCGACGGAAAAACCGCTAACGAAATTTTTGACAGTATCCGTCAACATGTCACTACAGGCACGCTGGCAGTGGGAGAAACGTTACCGCCAGTGCGGGAACTGGCAACGGAATTAAACGTGAACCGCAATACTGTCGCGGCGGCTTACAAACGCCTGGTCACCTCCGGGTTGGCACAGAGCCTGGGACGCAACGGTACGGTGATTAAGGGGATTACTGCCCCCGTAGCACTGGAAGGTGGTAATCCGGATACCCCGCTTATCGATCTTTCCGGCGGTAATCCAGCGCCCTCGCGACTTCCTGACCTGAGTAATTATTTTGCGAAGATAAATAAGAGTCCGCGCTTGTACGGCGATGCCGCTGTGTCACCTGGACTTAAGGCGTGGGCATCAGAATGGATGCAAAATGCAATGCCCGGCAAAGGGGAAATTGATATTACCAGCGGTGCCATTGATGCTATCGAACGGCTACTGTGCGCCCATTTGCTGCCTGGTGATAGCGTTGTCGTAGAAGATCCATGCTTTTTAAGCAGCATCAACATGCTGCGCTATGCCGGGTTCTCAGCAAACCCGGCCAGCGTTGACCGCGAAGGCATGCTGCCGGACCAGCTGGAACTCGCGCTACAGAAAGGCGCGCGGGCAGTAATTCTGACACCGCGCGCGCATAACCCGACAGGATGCAGCCTGAGCGCCTCACGCGCGGCGCAATTGCAGGAAATTCTGGCCCGCTATCCGCAGACGCTGGTGATTGTCGACGACCACTTTGCGCTGCTATCTGCTTGCCACTGGTATCCGGTGATTGCGAAGGAAACCACGCACTGGGCGGTTGTCCGCTCGATGTCAAAAACGTTAGGACCAGATTTACGCCTGGCCATTGTGGCCAGCGATCCGCTCACTTCAGGGAAGCTACGTTTAAGGCTTAACTCCGGCAGTCAGTGGGTCAGCCATCTGCTGCAGGATTTGGCCTGCGCCTGCCTGAATGACGAGACTTACCAACACACGCTGGCGCAAACTCAGCAATTTTACGCCGCCCAGCAGCAAAAGTTGACGGCAGCTCTGCGGCGACATGGCATTGAGTTGCCCGTTGGTGACGGTCTGAATATGTGGCTACCGCTGGAAGATAACAGCCAGGCGATCGCTTTTGCGCTGGCAAAGTCCGGCTGGCTGGTACGCGAAGGCGAAGTGTTTGGCGTCAATACGCCTGCGCACGGCCTGCGCATTACGCTGTCAACATTATCAGACAGCGACATTGATAAGCTGGCGACTGATATCCATCAGGCGCTAAAGCGCTAACAGGAGAGAAAAAGTGCGAGTTCATTTTGTTATTCATGAGTCTTTTGAATCTGCTGGCGCGTATCTGCCGTGGGCTGAATCACGCGGCTATACCATCACCTGGTCGCACGTTTACGCCGGGGAAGCGGTCCCTGCGAACGCGGATGGCTTCGATATGTTGGTGGTGTTTGGCGGTCCGCAGTCACCACGAACCACGCTGGCAGAGTGCCCGTACTTTGATTCTCAGGCTGAGCAGCATCTGATCAATCAGGCGATTGCGGCACGTAAAATTGTGGTGGGGATCTGCCTGGGTTCACAGTTAATCGGCGAAGCGCTGGGTGCGAAGGTGTGCCAGAGTCCGGAAAAAGAGATTGGTCACTACCCGATCACCCTGACCGAAGCAGGCCAACAGCATCCGTTGTTCAGCCATTTTGGTTCACCGCTTACCGTCGGTCACTGGCACAACGATATGCCTGGATTAACCGACCAGGCGACAATTCTCGCCACAAGCGAGGGCTGCCCGCGACAAATCGTACAATACGGTAATTTCGTCTATGGTTTTCAGTGCCATATGGAATTTACGGCTGATGCTATAGAAGGGCTTATTCAACACTCCGAACAAGAACTGGCGGAAGCTAAAGGCAAGCGCTTCATCCGCTCCGTTGAAGAGATGCGCGCATGGGATTATCAGCAGATGAATGAGAAGCTGTGGCAATTCCTTGATAAGCTTGTGGAAAAACGTAACGATTGATTATGGCAGGCCGGATAAGACGCTTTACGTCGTCATCCGGCGATCGTGCCGTACGTTTGCCTGATGGCGCTATGCTTATCAGGCCTACAAACTAAATCCCTGATCCCTGGTTAAAGTGCTCTTCGCCAAACACGCCGGTTGAAAGGTAGCGATCGCCGCGATCGCAGATGATCGCCACCACCACCGCTCCCGGATTTTGTTCGGCCACGCGAATCGCTCCGGCTACTGCGCCGCCGGAACTGACGCCGCAGAACACACCCTCTTTCACCGCCAGCGCGCGCATGGTGTTTTCCGCATCGTTCTGATGAATATCCAATACCTCATCCACCAGCGAGGCGTTAAAAATGCCCGGCATATATTCCGCAGGCCAGCGGCGAATTCCCGGAATACTACTGCCCTCTTCCGGCTGCAGGCCAACGATGGTAACCGCTTTTTCTTGCTCACGCAGAAAACGCGACACACCGGTAATGGTGCCTGTTGTTCCCATACTGGAGACAAAGTGGGTAATACGACCTGACGTCTGCTGCCAGATTTCCGGTCCGGTGGTGGTGTAATGCGCGTATGGGTTATCCGGATTATTAAATTGGTCGAGAAGTTTACCTTCTCCGCGCTGCGCCATTTCAAGAGCTAAGTCACGCGCGCCTTCCATCCCCTGCTCTTTGGTCACCAGAACCAGTTCAGCCCCGTAAGCACGCATCGCCGCTCGGCGCTCCTGGCTCATGTTGTCTGGCATCAGCAGCTTCATGCGGTAGCCCTTCAGCGCGGCGATCATTGCCAGAGCAATTCCGGTATTACCGCTGGTAGCCTCGATCAGCACATCACCAGGCTTAATTTCTCCACGTTTTTCCGCTTCGACAATCATCGACAGCGCAGCCCGGTCTTTCACCGAACCCGCGGGATTATTCCCTTCCAGCTTGACCCAAATTTCACTGCCGTTATCCGGCGCCAGACGTTGTAGTTTCACCAGAGGCGTATTGCCAATTGTTTGTTCTAATGTGTTCATGAGTGCTGTCCAATAAAAAGCCGGGTGGCGCTGCGCTTACCCGGCCTACAAAATCACGGCATATGCGGTAGGCCCGGTAAGCATAGCGCCACCGGGCGATAAACCTGCAAATTAACCTATCAGGCAGATTCCGCCAGAGCAAGTTCCTCTTCACGCGTTTCAATACGCTGGTCACCGTTATACAGACGCGCATTTTGCAGCCCGACAAACAGCCGCTCGCCGCGGCTTGGGGAATCATCGCCTTGCATGATGACCGTCAGCGGTTCGTTATACCACCCCAGCGGTTGCACAACTAATTGGGTGTAGTGTCCTTTCGGGCTGGCTTCCAGTACCTGTACCGGCAACGGCGAATCCAGGCTGGTACGACGGCTCACGTCCACTTCCCACGGACGCAGGAACAGATCAACCGGTCCCTGATAACCAGGCGTATAACCCAGTGGCCAGCGGTGTGCGCCCACGTGGAATTGGCCGCCGCGAATCGTCCCCTGCAGGCGGTTAACCTCCCCCATAAACTCCAACACAAAACGGGTAGCCGGTTCGCGCCAGACTTGATCCGGTGCATCAGCCTGCTCGATATGACCCTGACTCATCACCACCACGCGATCGGCAACTTCCGTCGCTTCTTCCTGGTCGTGGGTAACAAACACGCTGGTGAACTTCAGCTCTTCATGCAGCTGACGCAGCCAACGACGCAGCTCTTTACGCACCTGCGCATCGAGCGCGCCAAACGGCTCATCGAGCAGCAGGATCTGCGGCTCTACCGCCAGCGCACGCGCCAACGCCACACGCTGCTTTTGCCCACCAGAAAGCTGCGCCGGGAAGCGGTCCGCCAGATGAGCCAATTGAACCATCTCCAGCAGTTTGGTGACTTTTGCTTTGATGGCCGCCGCATTTGGACGCTCACGCCGTGGCAGGACCGTCAGACCAAACGCGATATTGTCGAAAACGGTCATATGACGAAACAGCGCATAGTGCTGGAATACGAATCCCACTTTACGGTCGCGAGCATGCAAACGACTGACGTCGGTGCCGTGAAAACGGATATGCCCGCTGGACTGATGCTCCAACCCGGCAATAATGCGCAGCAGCGTGGTTTTGCCCGAGCCGGATGGCCCCAGCAGCGCGACCATCTGACCTGAAGGAATATCCAGCGAGATATCGTTCAGCACCTGGGTGCGACCAAAAGACTTCTTAATATTGGCAATCTCAATGCTCATGATTTTCCTCCTGCTGCGCGCGTTTCTCCTGGTTCTCCAGACGCCATTGCAACATGCTCTTCAAAAACAGGGTAATAATCGCCATCAGCGTTAATAGCGCCGCGGCGGTAAAAGAGCCGACCGTGTTGTAGTCCTGCTCCAGTAATTCAATTTGTAGCGGTAGCGATAGGGTTTCGCCGCGAATCGAGCCGGATACCACCGACACCGCGCCAAACTCGCCAATCGCACGGGCGTTGGTCAACACCACGCCGTACAGCAGCGCCCAACGAATATTCGGCAGCGTAACGCGGCGGAACATCTGCCAGCCGGACGCGCCCAGCAACACAGCCGCTTCATCTTCATTACTGCCCTGGCTTAACATCACCGGCACCAACTCGCGCACCACAAACGGACAGGTCACGAATACCGTCACCAGCACCATCCCCGGCCAGGCAAACATAATTTGCAGATTATGCTCATCCAGCCATCCACCCAGCGGACCGTTAGAGCCGTAAAACAGCAGATACACCAGGCCGGCAACCACCGGCGAGACGGCAAACGGAATATCCAGTAACGTCAGCAGAAGTTGGCGTCCTGGGAAGTTAAAACGGGTCACCAGCCAGGCCAGCAACACACCAAACACCAGGTTCACCGGCACCGCAATCAGCGCAATCAGCACCGTCAGCCAGATGGCATGCAGCATGTCCGGGTCTGCCAGGTTCTGTAATACCGGCATTAATCCCTTGCTGAACGCCTGCACGAAGATGTAAATCATCGGCACCAGCAAAATAAACGCGGAGACCAGCATGCCCGTGCCGATCAGAAACCATTTCCCCCAGTTGATGCGGGGTGCGCCATAGCGTTTCAATTGGGTAATGTCTGCCATCAGTGACCTACCACACGTCGACCAAAGCGACTTTGCAGGGTGTTAATTGAAAACAGCAGCAACAACGAAGCCCCGAGGATCACAGAAGCAATCGCGCTGGCGGCCGGGTAGTCAAACTCCTGCAAGCGAACAAAAATCATCAGCGAGGTCACTTCCGTTTTCCATGCGATGTTCCCAGCGATAAAGATAACCGCGCCAAACTCACCGAGGCTGCGGGTAAACGAAAGCGCAACGCCCGCCACCAGCGCGGGGGACAGCTCCGGCAGCACCACTTTACGGAAACTCTGCCAGCTCGTAGCACCGAGCGTTTCCGCCGCTTCTTCATATTCGGGACCTAATTCTTCCAGCACCGGCTGGACGGTACGCACCACAAACGGAATGCTGGTAAACGCCATCGCCACCGCGATACCAAGCCAGGTGTAGGTCACCTTGATATCCAGCTTCGCCAGCCACTCGCCGTAGAAGCCATTAACCGAAAACAGCGACGCCAGCGTCAGACCCGCCACCGCCGTAGGCAGCGCAAACGGCAGATCCATCAGTGCATCCAACAGCGTACGGCCAGGAAAGCGATAGCGGGTTAAGATCCACGCCATCAGCAAACCGAACACGCCGTTAAAAATCGACGCCACAAACGCCGACAGCAGCGTCACTTTATAAGCCGCCACCACCTGCGGATTGGTAATCACATCCCAGTATTGCGCCCAGCTCATTTGCGCCAGTTGCATCACCAGCGCGCTCAGCGGCAGCAGCAATATCAGGCAGACAAACAGTAAGCTTGTGCCCAGGCTTAAAGTGAAGCCGGGCAGCACGCGTCGGGAAGAAACAGCAAACATTTACTTACGCCCCGCCGCCAGCAGTTTGTCCAGCTCTCCACCGCTGACAAAGTGTGTTTTCATCACTTCAGGCCACGAACCAAACTTATCTTCCACACGGAACAATTCGGTCTGCGGGAATTTATCTTGCTGTTTGTCCATCACCTGCGGGTTATTCACGCGGTAGTAGAAATCGGTAATAATGGTTTGCGCCTGCGGGCTGTACAGCCAGGTCAGGTACGCTTTAGCTGCTTTTTCAGTACCGTTGGCTTGCACATTTTTATCTACCCAGGCCACCGGGAATTCGGCGAGGATATTGGTTTTCGGGATAACCACTTCAAAACCCTGCGCTTCATACTGTTTACGAATGTTGTTCACTTCTGATTCGAAGCTGATCAGCACATCGCCCAGACCGCGCTCTGCAAAGGTGGTGGTAGCACCGCGACCGCCGGTATCAAACACTTCGACGTTTTTCAGAAACTGGGTCATGAACTGTTCGGTTTTGGTTTTATCACCACCGTCGGCTTTATCCGCAGCACCCCACGCAGCCAGATAGGTATAGCGCGCGTTACCGGAGGTTTTTGGGTTCGGGAAAATCAGTTTCACATCAGAACGCACAAGGTCATTCCAGTCATGAATGTTTTTCGGGTTCCCCTTACGCACCAGGAAACCCATGGTGGAATAGAACGGCGAGCTGTTATTCGGCAGGCGGCTTTGCCAGTCGGCGGGGATCAGTTTGCCTTTGTCATGCAGGATCTGCACGTCGGTGACCTGGTTATAGGTCACCACATCGGCTTTCAGCCCCTGCAGAATCGCCAGAGCCTGTTTTGATGACCCGGCATGAGATTGTTTAATCGTCAGTTTGTCACCGCCGTTATCCTTCGCCCATTGCTGTTCAAACGGCGGATTAAGGGCGGCAAAAAGCTCACGGGAAACATCGTATGAACTGTTCAGCAGTTCCGTTGCCTGCGCCTGCCCCACCAGCAACAGCATGGCTGCCAGCGTCAGTGTTCTTTTTTTCAGTAAGTTAACGGCCATTGCGCACCCTTATAAATTTAATGACTTTCTTATGGTCATCATATTTATAACCAGTGCTAAAGGAGTAACGGTTTTATATACCGTTTGATGATTTGAAAGTTGAAAAGAGAATAAGAGAATCCCTCCCCACACCGAGTGAGGAGGAGACCGGCATCAATCAGACGCCGACGCTAACGCTTTCAGGCAGGGTGCTACCGCCATCAATCACGTTTTGCGTGCCAGTTAAGTAACTGGACTCATCCGAGGCCAGGAACGCCGCCAGTTCACCGACCTCAAGCGGACAGGCCAGACGACGCATCGGGATCGCTTTCGCCATTTCGACTAAAACGGATTCAGGATCTTCCGGGTTAGATTGACGCGCAATGCTTTCCGCCATCGGCGTACGAACGTAGCCTGGGCAAATGGCATTAACGCGAATGCCTGACTGCGCATATTCTACCGCCAGGGATTTGGTCAAACCGATGATTGCGGCTTTCGACAGTGCGTAGGCCGTTTCGCCCGGGTCGGCAACCATATCGCCGGTCACCGATGACATCATCACGATGCGCCCATCTTTGCGCGCAATCATCTCCGGCAGAACGGCTTTCGTCACATTCCAGACGCCTTTAATGTTGATATCAATGTGGAAATCGCGATCTTCATCGCTCATATCAAGGAAGTTGCCGAGGCGGCATACGCCGGCATTGTTCACCAGAATATCGATTTTGCCTTCAATCTGCTTCGCGCGCATCACCGCTTCCTTGACCGACGCAAAATCTCTGACGTCAGCGTGAACGGCTGTGCAACGGTGCCCTCGCCCAGCCAACTCATCCGCCAGTTTTTCAATCTCATCGGAGATATCCAGCAGAATTAAGTTCGCACCATGGCGGGCAAACGTTCTGGCGATACCCTCGCCAATACCCTGAGATGCGCCCGTAATCAATGCTGTTTTGCCCGTGAGTTTTCCCATTTCAATATTCTCCTTTTGAATATGAAGCCTTCGCTTCATTCACGCAGAAGATACAGCAATAACAAATTAGTGCTGAGGAATAGCTCACTAAATCAGGTTAATCTCAGGTAAAAAAAATCCCCGACGATGCGGGGATGTCTATTTCGTGGCCGATAACAGGATCAGATCGCCATTACAGCGCCATTAAACGGTCCAGCGACGGTGCAAAGTAATAGCCGCCGGTTACCGGTTTGGTGAAGCGCAGCATTGCATCACGCTTACCGTCGGTGTCACCAAACATGCTCAGCAACTGTTGTTCAATGTTGTGCAGACGGGCGCAGTAGGCGCAGAAATAGAGACCATGCGTGCCGCTGGCAGTGCCGTATGGCAGGCTCTGGCGCACAATTTTCAGCCCTTTACCGTCTTCTTTGAGGTCAACACGGCTCAGGTGAGAGGTGACCGGACGGTCATCACCGTCGATCTCTTCGTTGGCTTCCTTGGTGCGGCCAATCATCATTTCCTGGTCATGGATGCTCATGCGATTAAGCTGCTTCAGGTTATGTTCCCAACGCTGCACAAACACATAGCTGCCACCGGCATCCACACCATCTTTGATAACGGCGACTTCACGGCGCGTTTCTTCGCCTGCCGGGTTTTCCGTACCGTCAACAAAGCCGCTGAGATCGCGCTCTTCGACCCAACGGAAACCGTGGATTTCTTCTTTGACTTCAATACAGTCGCCAAATGCTTCCATTGCCGCCTGCGCAACGGAGAAATTCACGTCATGACGCAAAGAGAGAATATGGATCAACACGTCATATTGGGTTGCTGGTGCCAGACCTTTACCGTAAGGGGTAAAGTCTTTTAATTCTTCAGCACCGACGCCGCCGCTCAATGCACGCCAGGTGTTGTTGCCAAAAGCGACAACCGCGCCCAGATGCGCATCCGGGAACTTAGCTTCAAAGGTCGCCAGCTTATCGGCGAAGGTTTTGCTGGCCGCACGCAGGGCCTCAACGTCGCCTTTAACATTGGCTTCAATCCAAATCGCCGCACGGCAATGTTCTGGCAAAATGCCACTCTGAACCTGAGACATTGTTCCTCCTGAAAAAAAGATGCCACGACATCGTGGCATTGATGGGCGCTATTCTACCTGTTTTTTTAACAAGCCGATTTGTTCAGACGCAAATTAACGCCGCCAGATAATTTTGCTTACTTTCCACGCTTTCAGCGTGTCGTCAGATGGCATTATATCTTCAGGCCCGCTCCATTCACCGGAAAAAATATAGCTAATATGTTGACTTCCTTCAGCTTTACACTCAACGCCCGCGCTGTCATCGCCGGTTGCCTTTTGGCAATTACCGAAAGCTTTAGTGTAAAGGTCGCTAAACGGTGTACCGATTTCGACACCCGCGACTGACGAAATATCGTGGTCTAACACATCAATACGACTAATGGTTCCCTGGCTACCATTGATGACTATCGCCAGCTTGTCGTCTTTCATCGCTTCATAGAAGCGCACCACATTTCCGTTATCAGTCTTCATCCCGCTACGCAGGCGGTAATCACCGTCCAGCGCATCAGCAATGGCTTTTTCATCCAGCGGTGTCGCGCCCGTTAACGCTCCGACGCCCTGCTCTGTGACCTGCGTTGAAGAACCAAACCAGTTCCACGGATTGGCGGCAGACCAGTTCACCGAGGACAACGTTGAACACCCGGCCAGTAGCAGCGGCATCGCGCATAAAGTCAAACGCAGTGATTTCATTTCACTTCCTTCCTTATTTATCAACGTTGCTTGGAGTCCGGTTTCCCCAAAAAGTGCCGTCATTCTTTCTCAAGGGAAAAACAGGCCCGCAGACGTTGATTGGTTAACAGCCAGATCAGTGCGACGATATCCGCCACCAGCAGCGCCAGCCCGACACCGTTGAGCGGATCGCCTGCCAGCCACATCACCGGCTGCCAGCACAGCAGCACCAGTTGAGCGAGAATCAATAATCCGCGCAGCCAGCGCCAGATTCCCGGAAACGCAAAGCGTCTCCCGCTGAGTAAAAACGCCAACACGGCGGGAACGCCGGGGAGCAAACCCAGCCAGAATGCGTCATGATCGGGATAAAACAGATTCAGCAATGTGTTGCCCTGCTCACGGGAAGAACCGGCAATCACAAACAAAACCCAGGTGCGTGCCTGCAACAACAGTACGCACCAGAAGAGAAAAGGCAGGCGCAGACGCCCATGACCGTCATAGTCGGCCGGATGAAACTCAGTACTCTTCATCTTCAATCAAACGCTTGCCCAGATTGAGTACATCCGCATGTTCATAGCCCAGACGTTCATACATGCCCTGTACAACGTCATTATCGTCACGCACCATGATTTGAATCTTCGGGCAACCGCGGGCAATGAGCTTTTTCTCCAACCGGTTGAGTAGCGCATTAGCGATACCGCGACCGCGAAACTCAGGATGCACGCCCAGGTAATAGGCGGAACCGCGGTGCCCGTCGTATCCGCCCATCACCGTACCGACCACCTCACCGTTCACTTCAGCGACGAGGAATAAGCTGACGTCATGATTGACTTTACGTTCGATGTCCATTTCAGGGTCGTTCCATGGACGCAGCAAATCACAACGCTCCCAGAGGGTGATCACCTCTTCGAAATCTTCCTGGCGAAAAACGCGTATTTCCATGGTATTGGTTACCTTTTCAGGACGTTAAAAAGCGATTATGGCGCGAACGGCTGATTTAGCCAATATCTGACGCGAAGCGGCGGAAAAAATGGCATAATACGGAATTGTCACGTATTGAAATGAAAAGTAAAACAATTCTTATCTCGATCCGTCGCAACGGACTACGCGATACGATATAACGTTTAGAACCTTTTTTTTACAACTCAGGCCGTATGAGCACTTTTAAACCACTAAAAACACTCACATCGCGCCGCCAGGTGCTGAAAGCCGGGCTGGCCGCCCTGACGCTGTCAGGCATGTCGCAAGCCATCGCTAAAGAAGAAGCGCTAAAGACCAGTAATGGACACAGCAAACCGAAAGCGAAAAAATCAGGCGCTAAGCGTGTTGTTGTTCTTGATCCGGGGCACGGCGGGATTGATACCGGCGCAATTGGTCGCAACGGATCGAAAGAAAAGCACGTGGTGCTGGCGATTGCCAAAAACGTGCGCTCAATCCTACGCAACCAGGGGATTGATGCACGCCTGACCCGCTCCGGCGATACGTTTATTCCGCTCTACGATCGCGTCGAGATCGCCCACAAACATGGCGCAGATCTTTTCATGTCGATCCACGCCGACGGTTTTACCAATCCGAGCGCTGCGGGTGCTTCGGTCTTTGCCTTATCCAATCGCGGTGCCAGTAGCGCCATGGCGAAATATTTGTCCGATCGTGAAAACCGGGCCGATGAAGTCGCCGGGAAGAAGGCCACCGACAAAGATCATTTGTTGCAGCAGGTGCTGTTCGATCTGGTGCAAACTGACACCATAAAAAACAGCCTGACGTTAGGCTCGCATATTCTTAAGAAGATCAAGCCGGTACACCGTCTGCACAGTCGCAGCACGGAACAAGCCGCCTTCGTGGTGCTAAAATCACCTTCGATTCCGTCGGTCCTGGTCGAAACCTCGTTCATCACCAACCCGGAAGAAGAACGATTACTGGGGACGGCTGCGTTTCGTCAGAAAATCGCCACCGCTATCGCCAATGGCATCATCAGCTATTTCCACTGGTTTGATAACCAGAAAGCACACTCGAAGAAACGTTAACCATGAAGCCCGATGTACAACGCGTAAAACAGTTCCTGCTCAGCCTGCAGGATGAGATTTGTCAGCAGTTATCCACCGTAGACGGCACCGAATTTGTTGAGGATAACTGGCAACGCGAAGCGGGCGGCGGCGGGCGCAGTCGAGTGTTGCGTAACGGCGGTATTTTCGAGCAAGCAGGCGTCAACTTCTCTCATGTCCATGGCGATGCAATGCCGGCCTCGGCTACTGCGCATCGCCCGGAGCTTGCCGGGCGTAGCTTTGAAGCGATGGGCGTCTCGTTGGTGGTGCATCCGCAGAATCCTTACATTCCGACCAGCCATGCCAACGTACGTTTTTTTATCGCGGAGAAACCGGGCGCCGACCCGGTGTGGTGGTTTGGCGGCGGCTTTGACTTAACGCCCTACTACGGCTTTGATGAGGATGCAGTTCACTGGCACCGCACGGCGCGGGATCTATGCCAGCCGTTCGGCGATGACGTTTATCCCCGTTACAAAAAGTGGTGCGATGACTACTTCTTCCTCAAGCACCGTAACGAGCAGCGCGGCATTGGCGGGCTGTTCTTCGATGATTTGAATACGCCAGATTTCGACCACTGCTTCGCCTTTATGCAGGCTGTTGGAAAGGGTTATACCGAGGCGTATTTGCCCATCGTCGAGCGCCGCAAAGCAATGAGCTGGGGCGAGCGTGAACGCAATTTTCAGCTTTATCGTCGCGGACGCTATGTGGAATTTAACCTGGTGTGGGATCGCGGCACATTATTCGGTTTGCAAACCGGCGGGCGCACGGAATCGATTCTGATGTCGATGCCGCCGCTGGTACGCTGGGAGTATGACTGGCAGCCAGAAGCGAACAGCCCGGAAGCCGCCCTTAGCGAGTTTATTCAGGTCCGCGACTGGGTGTAATGGCCTGATAGCGACACAATTCGTAGGTCGTAGGCCGGATAAGACGCAAGGCGTCGCCATCCGGCAGCGCAGCAAGCACAATTGCCTGATGGCGGCTAACGCCTTATCAGGCCTACTCAAGCTATACCATCACGCCCACTGGCGCATACGCTGATGCAGCGTCAACGACGGTTTCTCCGCAAACAGTTGCTGGTAGTCGGTAGCAAACTGCCCTAAATGCCAGAATCCCCACTGCATGGCGGCGTCTTTCACCGTCGCACTCTGCGACCACGGGCTTATCAACTCACGGCGCACGGCGTTTAGGCGAATACGTTTCAACCAGGCATTCGGGCCAATACCGAGGATGGCGTGAAAGGCATTTTGCAACGTCCGGCGGCTAACGTGCAGTTGATTGCATAAGTCGAGCACGGTCAGCGGCTCTGACATATTTTCCAGCACATATTCGCGCGCACGCGACAGCAAGCGACGATAGCTCTGATGGCTGATGCTCTCCGCAGTCATAATCGGCTGTGCTTCTTCCAGCATAGTCCCCATCGCCAGCAGCAGGTTATCGCCCAACACTTTGCGTATCGCAGGTTGGCGAAGGTTTTCCGGGTTTTCGCTAAACGTCGCCAGCGCCTGCTGCACAAAGCCCCATAGCGCGGCTTTGTGTTGTTCTTTCACTTCCAGCGCCGACTGGTTGCGCAGCATATGCAACACCCTTTCCGGGTTATGCAGGAAGTTGGCCTGACGGGCAATGACCTCTTCAGAAATGACGACACCCAAAATGGTGTAGTCATCCGGCGTACTTAGTTCAAACTCCGTCCCGCCTGGGCGGGTGGCAATTTCAGCGTTACCCAAACACTGGGTACCAATAAATCCCTGCTCGCCGCGCGTGGCCGGAATGCCAAACCAAAATGAGTTTGGCCAGACAAGGCATGACTGACGCAGCGCCAGTCCGGTGTATTCACGGAACACCTGAATATCATCGAGCAGGATTTCCGTGAACTCGCCATGAAATTTTCCCGGATGCAGCTGGTCGTAGATCTGCTGCCAGGCTGTAATCGTCAGCGCGTGCTCATACACATCCGTTGTTCGCCGTTGATGAACGTTGTCCACTTCCACTTTCGGCGTCAATTTAACGTCTTCGGGTAATACTTCATGATAAAGATGGTGCAAGTTTGCAGTACGGTTCTTTTTCATGATCTTTTAAGCCGGAAGCTTCAACGAAGCCCCCGGCCCTCCGACAGGTTAATTTTTTAAGCGATAGCGACTACTGCGTTTACGCAACGCTCCGTCAGAAAAGAGCTGTTCCAGCGCATTTCTGGCTTCATCAAGTGACCAGCCAAAGTGGGCAGCCACTTCCCCTGCCGTCATTCCTTGACGGACCGATGTTAACAGCGCCAGTAATTCATCAGAGGATTCAGATGACACAGGTGCTTCCTGCGTCTTCTCTGGGGCCACATCTGACTTCACTTCAGGCTTCTGCTCTGGTTTCTTCGGTTCTGGTTTCTTCGGCTGGCGTTTAAAACCGCCGATCAGCCACTGGGTGTCATCGTCCGGCCGGCCTATTTCCTTACGGCTGATAACACGGCCTGTACGCGCTGCAGCTGCACTGCCAGCATCCAGCGCTGCTCGGCATGCCGCCAGATCGCCTTCCACCACCAGCGTCAGCCGACCAGGATCGAGCACTTCGTGGCTAAGCAGGCGCACATTCGCGGCTTTCAGCATGGCATCGGCCGCGTCCACGGCAGCCACCATGCCATCCACTTCCAGTAATCCCAGTGCATTGATCATCACTACCTCTCTTACGCGCGCTGGATTGGATTACGGGCAATATCCAGAACGGCATCGGCAAAGGCGTTACATGCGGCTTTACAAGCGGCCTGGCTACCGGTCAAAAACGCTGCTGAATAGTTGGTTTCTGACGGCGGTGGTACATAGGTTACCAGTTGTACATCGGCAGATTTCAGCGCGGCATCAATACCAAATGTCGCTTCCAGCGGCGGTGCTACCAGATACGCCATCGGATCGCCCAGTCGGCATCCCGCGGTCGCGGAAAGATACGAACCGGTACGCGAAACCACATGCGCCAGGAAGGCGGTATCTTCTGCGTCATTCGCCCACTGGAATGCCGCACCGCTTTCAATATTGGCCACCATCGCGTCCAGACCCGCGCGAACTTCGGCCGGGTTTGGTCCACCGAGCATAATCAGCACTTCGCCCGAGGTTGGAGAGGGACTGTGCGCCGCACCGGCATACAGCGAGCGGCCATAAACCACTTCCACCATCGCCTGTTTTGTCGCTTCATCTGCGGCAATATACGCCACGTCATCAGAGTCTGCTGTGATGAGTCCGAGGCTACGTATATGTGGCGGTAATTTAAGTTCGCGGGCAAAACCGTCATTTACCGAGGCAATCACACGCATCGCGGTGACTGAAGGTCTAATCAAATCTAATGCTGGCATGATGCCTCCTTAACGGGTCATATTGATGCCGGATGCTTTTTGCTCCAGCATGCGCTTGGCCAAATCCACAATCACCGCCGCCGCTTCAACCGGTGGCGTACCGCCCTGGTGAATGTTCGAGATGCAGGTACGGTCAGCCTCAACGGTGGTTGCCACACGCGGCGAATAGACGGCGTAGCAAGAAAGACTTTCCGACTGGCCGAGGCCCGGACGCTCACCAACCAGCAAGATCACCGCTTTTGCACCCAGCAGTTCGCCGATCTGATCTTCAATTTTCACGCGCCCATAGCGAACAAAGAACGGCGTCCCGACCTTCAATCCGGCCTGTTTTAAGCCCGACAACAACGGCGGCAGGATCTCTTCGTAGTTGGCGGTGATGGCGTCAGTAGACAGACCATCAGAAATAATCACCTGCACATCCGGATTCATTACACACTGTGATTTCAGTGCTTCAATGGCTTCCGCACTCAGACGACGTCCCATGTCCGGGCGCGTCAGATACAAGTTTTTGTCGCTGATTTCCGAGCGCACTTCCAGTAGTCCCTGGGCTTTTACCCACTCTTCCGGCACTTCTTTCAATACCGTATCTTTCGAACGCGAGTGGTCAGCAAGGAAGCGCAGCAGCGCCTGGGTACGCGGACGTGGACCGGCACGACCGGTACATACACGCGCAGCGGTGCTACGGCGCAGTTCGGTCAATACCTCTGCACGATGCGGATTCTCAACGCCAATCCACGCTTTCGCTTCAGCTGAACCTAAGTCCATCGCACAGCTTTCACCGGTCGGCGCGTCGCACTGCGTAGTGCTGCATTTCACTTCCGCTGATGGCGCTTGAACCTGCGGCTCTCCCATTGACGCCATTACGCTGCGTACAATTTCTTCAATCTGTTTTTGATCCATCGTGTGTCATCCCCGCGTCATCAGAAGAACAGTGACGGATCGCCCGCCCGTTTGGTCAGGCGACCGTTTGCCATAATGCCCATGGTTTCCAGCCAGCGTTCAAACTCCGGCGACGGGCGCAGGTTCAGCAACTGGCGCACGGTCGCGGTGTCGTGGAAGGCGGTGGTCTGGTAGTTGAGCATGATGTCGTCACCGAGCGGCATGCCCATGATGTAGTTGCAGCCAGCGGTGGCGAGCAGAATCATCAGGTTTTCATTGAGGTTCTGGTCAGCATCAGCATGGTTGGTGTAACAGCAGTCGCAGCCCATTGAGATGCCGCTCAGTTTGCCCATGAAGTGATCTTCTAAGCCCGCGCGAATAATCTGACGGTCGTTGTAGAGATATTCCGGCCCGATAAAGCCCACCACGGTGTTCACCAGGAACGGATCGTAGTGACGCGCCAGCCCGTAGTTACGCGCTTCCATCGTCACCTGATCGGCACCAAAGTTAGCGCCAGCGGAGAGCGCAGACCCTTGCCCGGTTTCAAAGTACAGGCAGTTTTCCCCGGCGATACGGTTGAACTCAGCACCCACTGCACGCGCTTCATCCAGCATGGCCAGCTCAACGCCAAACTCTTTTAAGCCTTTTTCGCTACCGCAGATACTCTGGAAAATCAGCCCGCCCGGCGCACCGCGACGAATCGCTTCAATCTGGGTGGTGACGTGCGCCAGTACGCAGCCCTGGGTCGGAATATTGAACTTGTCGATAACGCCATACACGGTATCGAGCACGCGGCTTAAGTTTTCCACGTCATCTGTGACCGGGTTGACACCGATCACCGCATCGCCCGCTCCGAAGGACAGTCCTTCATAGATTTGCGCAGCAATACTCTGTACATCGTCACGGGTATCGTTCGGCTGCAAACGGCAGCTAAAGGTGCCCGGTAAACCGATGGTGGTGTTCGCCTTTTTGATCACCGGCATTTTCTTACCGCCGTAGATCAGGTCCGCGTTAGAGCAGATTTTTGCTACCGCAGCGACCACTTCCGACGTTAACCCTTTACGCGTAAACGCAATATCATCAACAGAGGTTTCATCGCTCAGCACGTACTCGCGCAGCTCGCTGATACTCCAGTTTTTGATGCGGTTATAGGCCGTTTCGTTGACGTCATCCTGAATCAGACGCGTCACGCAGTCCTCTTCATAGGAAATCACCGGGTTATTACGGATATCCGCTACAGTCATTTCCGACAGCACCTGCTTGGCCGCCACGCGTTCCTGCGAACTGGTTGCAGCGACACCTGCCAGCACATCCCCCGAACGCAGTTCGTTGGCTTTTGCCAGCACCTCTTTAACATCCTTAAACTGATAAACATTGCCGAACAATGTGGTCTTTAGTTTCATAAGTCGTTCCCTCAGGAAGGAAATGCGAGTGATTTCACCGTCACCGGCACAACCGATCCGCCAAAAAGAGGCGTACCAATGTCGATATAGTCCCCCGCCCGGACAACCACCTCATCGATGACCGCCAGCGGGTGTTGCTGTAACTGTGGGCGTAACAGCATGCCCAGGGCTTTACCAAAATCCTGCTCGGCTACCACCAGCAGGGGATGGGGATGCGGATTCGGATAGCGCGCGACAAAGGCCAGCAACGCATCAATCACCGTTAACAGCGCGGCGTAGCGCACCGGCAGAGAAGCGGGCAGCGCCAACACGTAGGCGTCCGTTTGCGGGTCCAGATCGAGCTGCATTAGTGCCTGTTGCCAGGCGGCCACCAGATCAGCCTCATCAACCGGAATCGCCACTGGCAGATTGCGCAGCGGAAGCGCCACACCTTCCAGCCAGATAGTGCTGCCCGAAAGCGACAGCGTATGCGCACCGGCGCCAATCACCGTGGCGCGCACGGTTTGCGCCGGAAACTGCACGTTCATCTCACGCAGGCGCGGATGTTCATGCAGCGCCGTCGCTAACAGCGGCCCAATGTCGGAAAAACAGAACGGATCGGCAGGTTGGTTGCGGTAGCACTCGCCCACCCCGCCGGACAACGTAATCACTTCCGGCTTCACGCCCGCCGGTAACAGAGCGGTTTGCATCAGCGCCTGTGCCAGCGGTGATAACTTGCCGTCAATCACCTCCACAATCAGCGCCGCCATCCGTCGGGCCACCTGAACAAGCTGCGCCGCATTGAGGGTTCGGGCATCAGTGCCTGGACCAAATACGTCATCCACAATCATTTGTCCCGGCTGATGCGCATGTACCACGCGCCCCTGACCGTCCGTTTCCAGTAGCCGTCCGCCGACGTTCAGACAGGCCGATCCGCTGACTTTTCCGGCATCGAACAGAACGTAGTTCGACGTACCGCCGCCGATGTCGATATTCAGTACGCGGCACAACTTCTGCTCGGAAAGGGTTTGTGCCCCCGCACCGTGACCGGCAATCACCGATTCCAGATGCGGACCGGCGCTGGCAACCACGAAATCCCCCAGCGACTGGGAGAGCGCCATCACCGCCGGGCGCGCGTTGCGCGTTTTGGCACTTTCCCCGGTAATGATGATCGCGCCGGAATCGACGGTCTCTGGCGCAATCCCCGCCGCCTGATACTGGGCGAGGATCAGTGCTTTCAGTTCGGCCTCTTTCAACCCGCCCTGCTTATCAACGGGGGTAAAGAACACCGGGCTTTGCCAGCTAATTTCGCGTTTGATGAATTCGTAGCGCGGCACCTGCGACACTGCCGCACGGTTAACCAGCTCAAGGCGCGAGAAGATCACCTGAGTGGTGGTGGTGCCGATATCGATACCGACGCTGAGTAGCTGGCGAGTATTCACGATTGCGCCTCCGGATTGGTTTCTGCTGGTGCCGGAACATCTTCGTCTTTCGGTACTAACAGCATAGCCACGCCAATCGCCGTCACGCCGCCGATCAACTTGCCGACAATCATCGGGAAGATCATGGCGTTCATGTTGGCAGCGGCGAAACCTAAGTGGTCACCCAGAGCGAAGGCCGCGGAAACCGCAAAGGCGCAGTTGATCACTTTGCCGCGGGTATCCATGTTTTTCATCATGCCGAACATTGGGATGTTATTGGCAAGCGTTGCCACCATACCCGCAGCCGCAATGTTATTGACTTTTAACAGGTTGCCGACGCTCATCAGCGGTTTTTCAAACCAGCGGGTCAGCAGCAGCACCATCGGGTAGGCACCCAGCAGCACACAGGAGATAGAACCGATAACTTCGATGGCGCGCATCACTTCACCCGGCTTGTCGCCTGGCGCCATGAAAATAGGATCAAGACCTGGGATCAGCTCCCAGCCGAGCAGGAACTTGATGACTGCCGCAGCCAGACCGAGGGTGATCAGCGCTACCAGGAACTTGGCGAAGATCTGGAAGCCGTTGATCATTTTTTCCGGGATGAATTTCAGTCCCAGCGCCACCAGCACGGCTACGATCAGCACCGGGATCATGTTCATCAGGATCAACGCAAAGGTGAACTCCACCGGCTGACCGTTGATTTCCACACCGGAGTACATCGCGACCAGACCACCCGCAATACAGCCAATCGGAATGGTGACAATACCGGCCAGCACGCCCAGCGCCAGATAACGACGGTCAGACGGTTCAATAATTCCCAGCGCAACCGGAATGGAGAACACCAGCGTCGGCCCCATCATCGCGCCGAGAATCAGGCCAGAGTACAACCATGCCGCCACGTCGCCGCCCGCCAGTTCTTTCGCCAGGAAGAAGCCGCCCATATCGCACGCCAGCAGCGTTCCGGCAAACATCGACGGGTTCGCGCCCAGCATTTCATACAGCGGAATAATTACCGGCCCGAGCACATGCGCCAGTACTGGCGCCAGCGCGGTCATACCGACCATCGCCAGACCCAGCGCGCCCATTGCCATAAAGCCTTCTTCAAACTGACCGCCCGATCCCTCAATGCTCTTACCGAACTTACCGAGGAAGCGCGCCGAACCGCCGAACTGCGACAGGATCCTGTCCACGGCGGCAATCAGCATAAAGAACATCATGATGTACATGATGATTTCGTTAATTCCCATAGCCCCTACTCCCTGTCATTTGTGATTTGTAGGCCGGATAAGACGTTTACGTCGCCTCCGGCATTAACGCCGTGTTATTGCCGGATGGTGGTGCGAGCACCTTATCCGGCCTACAGGCATTACCCGGCAGCCGCGTACAGGTCGATAATCTGTTCCTGCGTGGCGGTGCGTGGGTTACTGCGAATACAAATATCCTCCAGCGCGGCGTGTGCCCATGCGCTGTAATGCTCGGGTTTTGCTCCAACGTCTGAGAGCCGTTTGGTCTGGCCCACTTCGCTAATCAACTCGCTGACCGCGTTGATAGCATCACGATCGTCCGATTTCTTGTTGGTTAACGCGCGTCCGATATGGCTGAAGCGCTCACGACACACCATGCGGTTGAACCCCATTACCGTAGGAAGCAGCATGGCGTTAGCCTGTCCGTGTGGGATATGCAACGTCGCTCCCGGCTGGTGCGCCATCGCATGGCACAGGCCCAGCCCTGCGCTGGAAAACGCCATCCCGGCCATACAGGAAGCCAGCAGCATGCTTTCGCGCGCCGCTAGATCCTGACCGTAGCCGACAGCCTTCGGCAGCGATTTACCGATCATCGCAATCGCGCCAATCGCCAGGCTGTCGGTAAACGGCGTCGCGTTCAGCGCGCTATACGCTTCAACGGCGTGCGTCAGTGCATCAATCCCGGTCATCGCCGTTACATGTGCAGGCACGCCTTCCGTCAATGCAGCGTCCAGGATCGCCACATCCGGCATCAGGGTTGCGTGGGCCAGCACTTTTTTGAGTCCAGTCGCGGCGTCGATTATTACCGTGACGTTGGTGGTTTCTGAGCCCGTTCCGGCGGTAGTCGGTACGGCAATCAGCGGCAGACGTGGGCGTAACGCGCTGCGCTCGTCCATGTCTGCCAGCGTCTGGGTGGGGTTGGTCACCAGCAACGCCACCGCCTTGGCGGCATCCAGTACGGAGCCACCACCAAAGGCCACAACGCCATCGCACTTCGATTCACGCAATTGCGCGACCGCCGCGCAGACGTCTGTAATGCACGGTTCGCCCACCGGACATGGCCACAGCGTCATCGCCACGCCTTTCATCGCCAGACTGCGCTCCAGTGCGGCGGTCATCCCCGCCTGATGCAGGAAGCTGTCCACCATGACGAACATATGCGTCAATCCGCGCGTTTGTGCTTCCTGTCCGCAGGTACTGAGCGCTCCCAGCCCACAAAGGGTGACCGGTGGAACGCTAAACGTTTTTACGCGTTGCAGATTCAGGGTATCGAATGCCTGAAAGAGCGCGGTCTGCAATTCAGCTTGCATAGATTCCTTCCGCTTTTTCTTTTCCGCTGTTGGCAATCGCCAGCGGGGTCATAAACAGGCTGTGCTGGGGTAAATGCACCTGCAGTTCCGGGAAACGCTTACGGAACAGCTCATCAACGCCCGGCTGCATGCAGGAACCACCGGCCAGCCATAAATCGGTAACGCCCTGACCCGCAATATGATGAGCCACGATTTCCGCCATTTTTTCGTAGACAGGCTTCACCACCGGCCAGATTTCTTTGCCGTTGCTACGCTTGTACTGCTCGGCTTCTTCTAACTGGATACGACGGTTCCCGGCCAGCGTCAGAGAGATATGATGCCCACCGGTTGCTTCATCAGCGGAGTAGGTCACCTTGCCTTGTTTAACGATCGCAATCCCGGTAGTGCCACCACCAATATCCACCACGCCGGCGTTATCGAGCTGCAACAGCTCCGCCACCGCTGTCGGTTCGTCGAGCACATGGCTCACTTCAAGCCCGGCAGACTCCAGCACGTTAATAGAGATGCGAGGGTCAGTTCCCGGTGGAAATGAGGTTGCCGCATGGGTAAAGCAGCAACCCAACTGTTGTTCGAGCGTATCGAGATGGCGACGAACGATGGTCACCGCACCAAAGAAATCCCAGACGATGCCATCGCGCACGACATCGGCCCAGTCCAGGCAAACCGCGACCGGCTGTCCGTCACTGTCCACAACCATCGACACCACATCACACGTTCCCAAATCAATGCCCAACCACAGCGGTGAATCGCTCTTAGTGGGCGTCTGGTTACATAGCGTTGCCGCTTTTAGCAGTCTGGGTGTCAACCAACGTTGTTCGTCGTGCGCCATCTCATTTACTCCTTATACAATTCTGAAGGCGTCTACCAACACACAGCGACGCAGACGCACAAACGTACGCGCACTGGTCACCCCTTCCCCGGTTGGTGTGGTAATGGTCATCGTGGTCCAGCCTTCACCGCCCAGTCCAAGACCGGCAATGCACGGTCCGTTCTTAACGAAGATGCTGGTATCAATGGCGTTTGCCATACGGTTCATGTTGTCGATATTGCGCGAGTGCATCGCCGCCGTATGGTGGCAACCGCCTTCAAGCTTGACCGCCAGTTCAATGGCTTCATCGACGTTAGCGACCCGCACGACCGGTAGAACCGGCATCATCAGTTCGGTGACGGCAAACGGATGCGTCGCGGAGGTTTCGACGAATAACAGACGGGTTTGCTCCGGTACGTTCAGACCAATCGCCGCAGCGATTTTGCCTGCGTCACGACCTACCCAGTCACGACTGACCGTGCCTTTACCGCGCTCATCGATATTTTTCAGCAGCACCGGCTGCAGCTGTTCGGCCTGGGCCGTGGTGAGTTTCACCGCATGCTGGCTTTCCATCAGACGCATCAGTTCATCAGCGACGCTATCGACCACGATCAGCACTTTTTCGTCAGCGCAGATGATGTTGTTGTCAAACGATGCACCTTTAACTACCGACTGCGCCGCGCGTGCCAGGTCAGCCGTTTCATCAACCACCACCGGCGGATTACCTGCGCCAGCGGCAATCAAACGTTTGTTGGTGTGCTTACGCGCGGCATCTACTACGGCTTCACCACCGGTCACCACCAGCAGGCCGATACCTGGGTACTTGAACAGACGTTGGGCAGTCTCGATATCTGGGTTGGCAACTGTCACCAACAGGTTTGCCGGACCGCCTGCGGCAACTACCGCCTGGTTAAGCAGAGTGATAGCGCGCTGAGAGACTTTTTTCGCCGCCGGATGCGGTGCGAAAACCACGCTGTTTCCAGCGGCAATCAGGCTGATGGCGTTGTTAATAACGGTCGCGGCCGGGTTGGTGGATGGGGTTACCGAGGCCACCACGCCCCACGGCGCGTTTTCAATCAGCGTCAGACCGTTATCGCCGGTCAGAACCTGTGGAGACAGGCATTCCACACCCGGCGTGCCGCGCGCCTGCGCCACGTTTTTGGCAAATTTATCTTCGACGCGTCCCATGCCGGTTTCAGTGACGGCAAGTTCCGCTAATTCTCTGGCGTGCTTTTCGCCCGCCTCACGTAGCGCCGTGATAGCCAGTTGGCGCATGGCGACGCTTTTCAGCCCCTGCTGGGCCAGTTTTGCTGCCGCCACTGCGTCATCCAGGGAGGCAAAAACGCCCATTTCTTGAACGGCACTGACGGGTTGGCTGCTGTCTTTCATTTTCAGCAGTACCGCTTTCACGACCTGTTCAATATCCTGTTGATTCATGATTTTCTGCCTTATTTATGGAAGATCACCTGACCACCTGCCACCACTTCATCGACAATGCCAATCACGCACAGATCGACAGGCGATGATTCATTCCGGTGCGCCTGACGGGCGGAGCTTCCGCTGACCAGCAGCACCCACTCTCCGGTTCCCGCCCCGATGCTGTCGATAGCAACAGCACATTGCCCGTCGGGATTTCCCTGGGCGTCAATCATTTCCACCATCAGCAACTTGTCGTGCGCGAGCCCCTGATGGCGTACGGTACAAACAATTTGTCCTGTAACGATTGCCAGTTTCATACGCGCCTCCGTGGCATATTTCAGGTAAAACCTCCCCCTACCCTCCGCAGAAGGTAATGTGAAAAGGAGAGAGGGTGACGCCAGCAATGAAGTCTGTGGCGTCACATGGACGACTTACATGTCGTTGCTGTCGCCTTTAAAGCTGATCGGGAACACTTCTTCCAGATCGCCGTGCGGACGCGGGATCACGTGCACTGAAACCAGCTCGCCAATACGCTGTGCTGCCGCAGCACCTGCGTCCGTTGCAGCTTTACATGCCGCTACGTCGCCACGGACCATGGCAGTGACCAGACCGCCACCGATCTGCTTCACGCCAACCAGTTTCACGCGTGCCGCTTTAACCATTGCGTCAGAAGCCTCAATCAGTGCAACCAGGCCCCGGGTTTCAATCATTCCTAATGCTTCCATTGTGTTTTCCTCTCATTAAGGGGTCCTGAACGGGACCTTATACAACCAGTGTGTGCGAGGCGTTTTCACGACTCATGTCAGTCTGGCGCGGCACTGCTGCCACCAACGCCAGTTCGATAATTTCCTGTACGCTACAGCCACGAGAGAGATCATGAAGCGGTGCGGCAAGCCCCTGAATCAATGGCCCTACTGCGCGATACCCTCCCAGACGCTGAGCGATTTTGTAGCCAATATTGCCCGCCTCCAGCGATGGGAAGACCATCACATTGGCATTGCCCTTTAACGGACTTGCTGGCGCTTTTTGCGCAGCGACATCCGGAACAAAGGCGGCATCAAATTGCAGTTCACCGTCCACGATAAGCTGCGGGGCACGCTCACGAACGATCTCGGTCGCCTGCTGCACGTTAGCGACGTTAGGATGGCGAGCACTGCCATTACTTGAAAACGACAGCATGGCCACGCGCGGCTCTTCACCTGTGATCGCCTTCCAGGTTTCAGCGCTGGCGATGGCGATATCCGCCAGCTGTGCAGCGGTGGGCTGCGGCACAACGCTACAGTCTGCAAATCCTAATGACGGCCCGAGATACTGCGGCAGCATCAGAAAAATTGACGACAGCGTTTTGCAACCAGGCTGTAACCCAATAATGCGCAATCCTGCACGCAGCACGTTTGCCGTTGATGACAGGTTGCCCGCAATACACACATCGGCTTTACCGGCACTGACCATCGCGGCGGCAAACATCAGCGGATCGTTGAGCTTCTCCCGCGCATCCGGCGGCGTTTTTTCACCCGCCGTTGCCCGCCAGCGCAGGGCAAACTCTTCACGCATCTGTACATTGCTTTGTGGATCAATAACCTGAATACCATCCATGGCTACGCGATGGCTGAGCGCAAACTGGCGTAGCGCAAACGGGCTGGCGACGAGAATGGGGCGTGCCAGACCGTGCTGATGCAGGTAATTCGCCGCCTTCAGCACCCGGACATCCAGCGCATCCGGGAACACTACTCGTGCAGGTGAGCGTTGGGCGAGTTGACGAGCACGTTCAATGATCATTGCTTCTCCCCCAGTCTCTGTTGAATTTGACTAACCGTCAGCGGATGCTTTGCAACACTCAGAATCATCATCACGTAGACCGTACTGGAAAGGCGGTTGAGCGCCTGCATAATGTCCGGTCGTATAACCTCAAAACTGCGAGTGATGAATACCTGGGCCGCCACCGTCTCCGTTTCACGGACTTTGGTACGCAGCAGATTAAGCAGCGCGCAATCACGTCCATGGCTGGCTTCAGGCACCAGATGGTCGTGGTCCAGATAGCGCAGCGGTTGATGCGAAAGACGGTGTAAATCTTCGTCACTTAAACCCACGACAGCTTGTGCTGCCAGCGGCTCATCCATGGCGTCTGCGCGCATAATATTGCCCAGGCGCGAGCGGATATCCGCCAGCCACGGCTGCCACGGTTCTGCCATCTCAATCTGCAACCACACGGCCAGGGCGATGGTGCTGTCCAGCGCGGCGCGAAATCCCAGCCGAGGGTCACTTTTGGCGACCATCTTGTCCGCCGTCAGATGCGTCAGGGTGTCCGGTTTCTTCGCCACCGGTTGATGGCACAGTTCGCAGCTGGCCTGTGGATGCGTATCACTGCTGGTTAACCCATGCACCGGCTGCGGCTGCTGTTCTTCGTCATCAATAAACAGGCTGCCCTGCTCGTCAATAAACTTAATGCGCAGATGTCGGCTTTCCAGTAATTCCCGGGCAGACGGCGTCAGGCGAGCGTCAGCGGGGAGATGAATTTCAGCCCCTTCGCTGAGCGTATGATTCGCTCTGAGCCATGCTTCGGTAATGAAATCCTTCATACATCCGCCTTAGCAGGACTGCCAGTTCGCAGGCCAGGCCACATACAGAAACTTCACCGTCGATGGCGTACCAAATTCGATGCTGGAGCCTTTCGGGATAAACATCACGTCCCCGGCTTTTGCAATCATGGTTTCGCCTTCGTGGCGAACATGCAGCTCTCCTTCCAGAATCATGTCGATTTCGTCGTAGTTCAGCGTCCATGGGAAAAAGGCGTTATCCCACTGCATAAACCCGGCGGCCATGCTGCTACCGTCCTGGTCGGTCACCAGATCGGTTAAGCCCACGCAGTGCGGCTGCGCGCCGTCAAAACGACCAAACTTCACGCTGCTGCCGTCGATGACTTTCACACCGCCTTTGCCGGTCACCGAGTTAAAGCTCGGCTGCATTCCGCCCTGCTCCAGCGACTGCTTTTCCTTCATGACTTTGTCCATCAGCTGCGCGACCAGGCTTTCGGTAAATTGCCCTTCTGGCAATTGCGCAATGATGGTTTCACGAATGCGCTGGCTTTCCGTTTTGCCATCATCCACCGCAGACGGTGCAGCAGCGGCGGCAGTTGGTGCGGATTCATCGCATTCACTGATGGTAACGCCCAGCAGCTCCGCCACTTCGCGCGCCTCCGGGGTGATGATGCTGGCGCGCAGAACAACCGACATTTCCTGTTCGCCGCGTGCGTGGGCCGCACGAATATCGTTAGCTGTGATAAGTTTTTTCACCTGCCCTTTCCTCCTTTTGGCTGAGCTCAGTCAGATAATCCACCAGGTGCTGCACACTGCGCGGGTCATGGCTATTGAGCTCAAAAATCGGCTCCTGAAACCCCATCCCGCGAAGTAGTTGTCGCGTTGCGGCGACGTCGGCATCCGGCATGTCCGTTTTACTGATAACGGCGATTTGTCGTTTACTGGCACCGATATCCAACAGTCCGGCAGGTAAGCGACTTTCTTTATCATTTGCCGCGTGTATATAAATCAACGTATCGACATCCTGCAGCGTGGTAATTAAGGCGTGGTACCAGCGCGGATGGCTAAAATATTCCCCTGGCGTATCGATATCGCCATTTTCATTAAACTCCACGGCCTGTGTTTTTCTGGCGAGGGAATAATTCCCCTGTAGTGCATTAAAGAGCGTTGTTTTCCCCGCCCCCACCGTACCGACAAACGCAATACGTTTCATCGCCGCCTCTGATTAACTTTTTGTCAGGTTGCACAAAGTGAAATTTAATAATCGACCCAGACCG
The DNA here is from genome assembly GCF_030334285.1 of Citrobacter sp. Cf087. Taxonomy (NCBI): domain Bacteria; kingdom Pseudomonadati; phylum Pseudomonadota; class Gammaproteobacteria; order Enterobacterales; family Enterobacteriaceae; genus Citrobacter; species Citrobacter sp. Cf087. Next base: position 156,731 of record NZ_JAOWED010000031.1, on the reverse strand, counting down.
CTTACCGTCTGTAATAACGCTTCTTCTACTGCGCCTACCGAGCCGTAGATCACCAGTGCGCCGCTGAATCTATCGAGAAAACCGATATGTACATCCGCCGCCTTCATGGCTAAGTCACCGGCAATCATCGCGGTTTCGCCTGGCGTCAGCGTCATGATGCCGATAGCGCCCGCTTCGGGAACGCCGATCTTTTTCGCTAATTCCTCGCCGGGGTGCGCAATGAGATGCGCCAGCGTGACCTGTTTCCCCGGCACAAATTCCTGAATAATGCGTTCTTTTTCCATTGCTCACCGCCTCCGCTAAAACTGCCCTTATCGTGGCAATTTTTTGTCAGAGTAAATAACAAAATTCGGCAACCAGGTTTAAAAGGTGAAGTAGATCACTAAGAAAGGGAAAATAAAAAGGCGCGAGAGAAACCCGCGCCGGAAATTAATTAAAGTGAAATTACAGCGGCTGAGTCTGTGCTTCTACAACCGCCAGCGCCACCATATTAACGATACGACGAACAGAGGCGATCGGCGTTAATACATGAACAGGTTTCGCAACCCCCATCAGCACCGGGCCAACCGTTACGCCTTCAGAACTGGAAACGCGTAGTAAGTTGTAACTAATACGGGCCGCTTCCATATTCGGCATCACCAGAATATTCGCTGAGCCTTTCAGCGGACTGTCCGGCATGCGGTCATTACGGATACTTTCCACCAGCGCGGCATCGCCGTGCATTTCGCCGTCAATCATCAACTCTGGCGCGCGCGCCTTAATCAGCTCCAGCGCTTCGCGCATTTTGCTGGCCGACGGGCAGTCAGAGGAACCAAAGTTGGAGTGCGACAGCAACGCCACCTTCGGTTCAATACCAAAGCGACGCACAGTCTCTGCCGCCATCACAGCGATTTCCGCCAGTTGCTCAGGCGTAGGATCGTCGTTGACGTAAGTATCGGCGATAAAAGTGTTACCGCTTGGCAGCAGCAAGGCGTTCATCGCCCCGGCAGTATGCACGCCGTCACGATGACCAAACACCTCTTTCACCACGCTGAAGTGCTCATGGTAGTCACCAATCGTACCGCAGATCATCGCATCCGCTTCGCCACGCTGCACCATGATTGCACCGATCACCGTAGTGTTGGCAATCACCGCACGCTGCGCCTGCTCCTGGGTGATCCCACGGCGCTTCATAATCTGGTAGTACTCGCTCCAGTACTCTTTAAAGCGTGGATCGGATTCGTTGTTGACGATTTCAAAATCGACGCCCGCTTTGATCTGCAGCCCCAGTTTCTGGATACGCATTTCAATAACGCTCGGACGACCGATCAGGATTGGTTTTGCCAGCCCTAAAGTAATCAGCTCCTGGGTAGCATGCAGTACGCGCGCTTCTTCCCCTTCCGTCAGCACCACACGCTTCGGCGCTTTGCGTGCCAGGGAGAAAATTGGCTTCATGAACAGGTTGGTTTTGTAGACGAATTCAGTCAGCTTATCGATGTAAGCGTCAAAGTCGGTAATCGGACGCGTTGCCACACCAGAGTCCATCGCCGCTTTCGCCACAGCAGGGGCGATTTTGACGATCAGACGCGGGTCGAACGGTTTCGGAATGATGTATTCCGGGCCGAAGCTCAGGTCCTGATCGCCATAAGCAGAGGCCACCACTTCACTCTGCTCGGCATGCGCCAGCTCAGCAATGGCGTGCACCGCCGCCAGTTTCATCTCTTCGTTGATGGCCGTTGCACCGACATCCAGCGCACCGCGGAAGATGAACGGGAAGCACAGGACGTTGTTAACCTGGTTCGGGTAGTCTGAACGACCAGTACAAATGATTGCGTCGGAACGCACCTCATTTGCCAACGGCGGCAGGATTTCCGGTTCCGGGTTAGCGAGTGCCAGAATCATTGGCGCACGCGCCATCTTCTTAACCATTTCCTGCGTCAGCACTTTCGGACCGGAGCAACCGAGGAAAATATCTGCGCCGTCAATGACATCATCCAGCGTACGCTTACCGTCATCCACCACCGCATAAGCCGCTTTGGTTTCCGCCATGTTCGGTTCGCGGTCTTTGTAAATCACGCCTTTGGAGTCACAGACCACAATATTGTGTTTCTGCATACCCAGCGCTACCAGCAGGTTCATACAGGCAATCGCCGCCGCGCCTGCGCCAGACACCACCATGCGCACGTCGGAGATATTTTTCTCAACCACCCGCAGACCGTTCAGAATTGCGGCAGTACTGATGATTGCTGTACCGTGCTGGTCATCGTGGAAGACCGGAATATTCATGCGTTCGCGCAGTTTTTGCTCAATGTAGAAGCACTCCGGCGCTTTGATATCTTCGAGGTTGATACCGCCAAACGTGGGTTCCAGGGCCGCAACCACATTGATAAATTTATCCGGATCGAGTTCATCGACTTCAATGTCGAACACGTCGATCCCGGCGAATTTCTTAAACAGAACGCCTTTACCTTCCATCACCGGTTTGCCGGCCAGTGCGCCAATATTGCCCAGGCCCAGCACCGCCGTACCGTTGGAAATAACCGCAACCAGGTTGCCGCGCGCGGTGTATTTGTAGGCTGCCAGCGGGTCCTTTTCAATTTCAAGACACGGTGCAGCCACGCCCGGCGAGTAGGCCAGCGCCAGGTCGCGCTGCGTTGCCAGAGGCTTGGTCGGAGAAACCTGGATTTTACCGGGTACTGGAAATTCGTGGAAATCGAGGGCGCTTTGTTTTAACTGGTCATCCATCTTGTTGTTCCTTTCACGTATCTATCAAAAAAGTGGCGCGGGTAACCATTCTACTGAGCCGCACATTATCACCTCAGTCAACGGCACAAACTTTGAAGGTCCCCAAACTCTCACCATTCAAAGAAAGAATTTGTTATCAATTTATAACAGCCATGTTACCTGCTTAATCCAGCAATACCATGCTTGTCTGCTATGCTTTTTGCTGACAACGCCCGCAATTTTCCCAAAAGTGTGAATCACAACACGCATCTAACACTTTACTTTTCAAGGAGTATTTCCTATGACCCGTAAAGAGCTTGCCAATGCCATTCGTGCGCTGAGTATGGATGCCGTCCAAAAAGCTAACTCCGGCCACCCAGGAGCACCAATGGGGATGGCCGATATCGCCGAAGTGCTGTGGAACGATTTTCTACGCCATAACCCGACCGATCCCACCTGGTACGATCGTGACCGGTTTATTCTGTCCAACGGCCACGCCTCAATGCTGCTTTACAGCCTATTGCATCTTTCCGGTTACGACCTGCCGATCGAAGAATTAAAGAACTTCCGTCAGCTCCATTCGAAGACGCCAGGTCACCCGGAAATTGGCTACACGCCGGGCGTGGAAACCACCACCGGACCGCTGGGCCAGGGTTTGGCCAACGCCGTCGGCATGGCCATTGCCGAGCGCACGCTGGCAGCGCAGTTTAACCAGCCGGACCATGAGATTGTTAACCACTTTACCTGGGTCTTTATGGGCGACGGCTGTCTGATGGAGGGTATTTCACACGAGGCTTGTTCGCTGGCGGGCACACTGGGGCTTGGCAAACTCATCGGCTTCTACGATCACAACGGCATCTCAATTGATGGCGAAACCGAAGGATGGTTTACCGACGATACTGCAAAACGCTTTGAGGCTTACCACTGGCATGTAGTGCACGATATTGACGGTCATGACCCTGAGGCGGTGAAAAAAGCCATTCAGGAAGCGCAAAGCGTTACCGATAAACCGTCGCTGATTATCTGCCGCACGGTGATTGGTTTTGGCTCACCGAATAAAGCCGGGAAAGAGGAAGCGCACGGCGCTGCGCTGGGCGAAGAAGAGGTGGCGCTGACCCGGCAGAAACTGGGGTGGCATCATCCTGCTTTTGAAATCCCCAAAGAGATTTACCGGGCGTGGGACGCACGCGAGAAAGGCGAAAAAGCGCAACAGGGCTGGAAGGAAAAATTCGCAGCTTACGAACAAGCCTACCCAGAACTGGCGGCAGAGTTTACTCGCCGGATGAGCGGCGGACTGCCTAAGGAGTGGGAAGCAACAACCCAGAAATATATTACCGACCTGCAAGCCAACCCAGCCAAAATAGCCACCCGTAAAGCTTCGCAAAATACCCTGAACGCCTATGGGCCGATACTGCCAGAACTGCTCGGCGGCTCGGCGGATCTGGCACCCAGCAACCTGACCATCTGGAAAGGCTCCTCCTCTCTTAAAGAGGATCATGCAGGAAACTACATCCACTACGGCGTGCGGGAATTTGGCATGACCGCCATTGCCAATGGTATCGCGCACCACGGGGGCTTCGTACCTTACACTGCCACGTTCCTGATGTTTGTTGAATATGCTCGTAATGCCGCGCGCATGGCGGCGCTGATGAAAGCCCGACAAATCATGGTTTATACCCACGACTCGATTGGCCTGGGGGAAGATGGTCCCACGCACCAGGCCGTCGAACAACTCGCCAGCCTACGCCTGACACCTAATTTCAGTACCTGGCGACCGTGCGATCAGGTTGAGGCGGCAGTAGGCTGGAAGCTAGCGGTCGAACGCCATGACGGGCCAACGGCGCTGATCCTCTCGCGGCAGAATCTGGCGCAGGTTGAGCGCACACCTGAGCAGGTGCAGCAAATTGCCCGCGGCGGCTATGTGCTGAAGGACGGCGGCGGTAAGCCGGATGTTATCCTGATTGCTACCGGTTCAGAAATGGAAATCACACTGCTGGCAGCGGAAAAACTGACCGGCGAAGGCCGTAACGTACGTGTAGTTTCTCTGCCTTCAACCGATATCTTCGACGCCCAGGATGAGGCGTACCGGGAGTCGGTCCTGCCGGCAAACGTCAGCGCGCGCGTGGCGGTAGAAGCCGGTATTGCCGACTACTGGTACAAATATGTTGGGCTGAAAGGGGCGATTGTTGGGATGACGGGCTATGGGGAGTCGGCACCGGCAGACAAGCTGTTCCCGTTCTTCGGCTTTACGGTAGATAACATCGTCGACAAAGCACACAAGGTGCTTAACGTGTGATCCACAGTGTGGGCCAGGCATCTGGCCCATGCCAGTTATCACAACTTGGCTCCTGGGCATAGCGCACCAGGCGAAAACGCTGACCATCGTAGCGCCAGCGGGTCTGGATACCGCAATCTGCCAACCCTCGTCCTTTAGCGAGGGTAACCAGCTCCCGCGACTTTTCGTCAAACGTAGCGTTGGTCAGCTCCATATCGCGACTTTCCGCATCCGTTTTAAAAGGCAGGCTTAACCGTACCGCGCGTGAAGTCAGCGGGGTTGTACGTGAAACCACCCACGCCAGATCGATAGTGTTATACGCTCCGGCCTCACAGCCAATCATCAGCAGCGCTTTATCATCCGTTAGGGCCGTGACGCGCATCTCGCGACGCAGCGGATCGATAGAGCAACGAATACCGTTGATTCGCCAGTTACCATAGTCCAGCAGTTCACTGCGCTCTTGCTGTGTGAGAGGCGTTGGTGTTGGGTTAATGACCGCTACGCCTTTCAGCGCGGGGGCAGGAGGTACACTGAGCGGAGGCTCGTCACCTTTTTCGATCCATGCGGTTTCGCTGCCAACCCGTTTTTGCTGGGCATCGATAAACAACAATGCGGCTTTTAGCCCGACCAGCGAAAGATTTTGCGCACCTTTTTGCAGGGTAATCGCCTTCGCGTCCTGTACGGTTTGTAAAAATGCGCTAATGGTGGCGGGATCATCGGTCATCAGTTGCCATGGGGTAACACGCCAGTGCTCGCCGCTCAGCGAGAGCGGCACACCATCCAACAACAGACGCGGCGCAATATCGCTCTCTTTGACGTTGGACGATTCCAGCCCGCCCAGCTCAATACGCAACACGGCGTCAGTATGTGCCCCGGCGCTGCGGCTCAAGGTCATGACCAGGCCGTGGTGCTCTCCGGTATTGCGCGCCACACAAAAATTTTGGTTATTACACGTCACCTGCCAGTCAGAAAACGCCTGTTGCGCGGGCGCAGCCCAGAGCAATCGGGCTGGTAGCAACCCAAGCAGGAAAAGGAGAATAACGCGATAGCGCATGGACGGTACAACCCCGAAGTCAAAACACACAGCCTAAGCGGTATCTTCCTTGCGCGACTGATGTGGCTCAATAAGAATTGTCGGATTGGCCGTAAATTTGTAAAGAAATATAAATCCCACGCATTAGTCCATGAGATGCGACGACTGCAAATAGTTCAACAATAGCACCGTTTTACCGTCACGGATCTCACCCGTTTTGATCATTTCCAGCGCCTGTGTGAACGGCAGTTCCAGAACTTCAATATCTTCATCTTCCACACCGCCACCAGCGTTTGCTCGCTGGCTGTCACTGTATTGTGCAATGAAGAAGTGGATTATTTCCGTCACGCCGCCCGGCGACATGTATAACTCAAACAGTTTGCGCACTTCGCCCACTTCAAAGCCGGTCTCTTCAATGGCCTCTTTGCGAATGCATGCTTCCGGTTCGTCGTTATCCAACAGCCCGGCGCAGGTTTCAATCAGTTGACCATCTTCATTACCGTTGACCCAGGTGGCGACGCGGAACTGGCGAATTAAGACCACCGTTTTCTTCTCCGGGTTATACAGCAGGATTGTGGCACCGTTACCGCGATCGTAAACCTCGCGTTTATGACGAATCACCTCCCCAGTGCTACGGGTCAGGTCATAAGTGATATTGCGCAGGATGAAGTAGTTATCGGAGAGGACTTTATCTTTGATGAGGGTAATTTTTTGCGACATACCGGCTCCACAGCAAGAAGTGAGAAATAATACTACGCCGTGAAACCGGGTTTGTCTTGGAACAATGTAGGCCTGATAAGCAAAGCGCCATCAGGCATTCATGCGGCACATTGCCGGATGGCAACGCTAACGCGTTTTATCCGGCCTGGACGCCGATTAGTGAGATTTGACTGATTTTACGCCCAGCCAGTCGACGATCCCCTGGGCGGCGTGCCGCCCCTCCGCCATGGCCGTCACCACCAGATCCGCACCGCGTACCGCGTCGCCACCGGCAAAGATTTTCGGGTTACTGGTTTGGTAGCGGTATGCGCTTTCAACATCGGCGGCAATGCGCCCCCAGTTATCGACCTTAACGCCATGCGACTCCAGCCACGGCATGCCGTGTGGGTGAAAACCAAACGCCATGATCACCGCATCTGCGGGCATCACAAACTCACTCCCGGCGATGGGAACAGGGCGACGACGCCCCTGCGCATCAGGTTCGCCAAGTTGGGTACGTAAGAAACGCACGCCGCTGACTCGCCCATCGGCATGCAACACCAGCTCAACCGGCTGGACGTTAAACTCGAAGTTTGCCCCCTCTTCCCGGGCGTTCTTCACCTCTTTTTTCGAACCCGGCATGTTGGCTTCATCACGACGATAGGCGCAGGTCACCTGGCTTGCACCGTGGCGCAGCGCGGTACGTACACAGTCCATGGCCGTATCGCCTCCGCCCAGAACCACCACGTTCAGTCCGGCGGTATCGATAAACGGTTCTTCAGGCAACTCATCCAGCCCCATCACCTGCTTGGTGTTGGCAATCAGGAACGGCAGCGCATCATATACGCCTGGCGCGTCTTCATTTGGCAGGTCCGCCTTCATGGAACGATAGGTTCCCACCCCCACGAACACGGCATCGTAATCCTCCAGCAACTTTTCAAGTGCGACGTCTTTACCCACTTCACAGTTAAGTTCGAAATGAATCCCCATAGCGCTGAAGATTTCACGGCGACGCGTCAGCAGCGATTTGTCCAGTTTGAAGGCCGGAATACCGAACGTCAGCAAACCGCCAATTTCAGGATGGCGATCGTAAACGGTGGCACTGATACCGCTACGCGCCAACACATCCGCGCAGGCCAGACCCGCCGGACCCGCGCCAATAATGGCAACACGCTTGTCCACTTTCTGCACATGGCTTAAGTCCGGTCGCCACCCTTTACTCAGCGCCCGATCGGAGATGTAACGCTCAATATTACCGATGGTGACTGCGCCTTGCTCACTACGCACCGTGCATGCCCCTTCGCAGAGTCGATCCTGCGGGCATACACGCCCGGTCACCTCCGGCAAGCAGTTGGTTTGATGTGAAAGCTCAACCGCGGCATCGATGTTTCCGGCTTTGACCAGCTCAATCCACTGCGGAATGTGGTTATGCAACGGACAGGTCCATTCGCAAATACTGTGGTCGCCGCATTTCAGGCAGCGAGAGGCTTCCCGCTCCGCCTGTGCCGTACGAAACGGCAGATAGATCTCTTCAAAGCTGGTTTTCCGGGCATCAATCGCCAGTTTATCCGGTTCACCACGCGCAGGCGTCGCCTGCATTTGCTCACGTTTGGTGATGACATGTGGAACAAAATCGGTAGTACTGGCGTGCCATGGCTGGCTTTCCAGACTTGCGGTACGCAGCCTGCGCGCTTTTGACAGACCGGTAAGCGAATTTTCCGTCACCAACTGTAACGCCTGCGCCGGGCAGTTCTCTACGCAGGCGGGCCCCTGCTCACGCCCCTGGCACAGATCGCATTTGTGCGCGGTGGCTTTCACCTTCCCTTTGGCGACGGGAGTGAGTACGATCTGCATCGTGCCGAAAGGACAGGCAACGACGCACGATTTACAGCCAATGCACTTTTGCGGGTTCACCTGAACGCTGTCGTTATCATGGCTAATTGCCCCATTTGGGCAACTTCTGGCGCAGGGTGCATCTTCGCAGTGGTGACAGGTCACCGCGCTGCGCTGCTGCTGATGTTTAATGACGGTAATTCGGGGCTGAAAATGCCGTTGGCTCAGGACATGCTGTTCGCCATTGTGAGCCATGACGCAGGCGACCTCACAGGCATGGCATCCCAGGCACTGCTGGCTATTGACCATAATAAAACGATTCATGGCTTCCTTCTTTTTTGGTTGCAAAAACCTTATTCTTTATAAGAGTGTTATTAACCGACACGGAAGGAAGCGGCAATGTTCATTTGCCCAGGAAGCACAACTATTTATGCAGAACCTGTGGCAGATCAATTTATTTCATCGCATATGAAATTGTGTTTCAGTTACCATCCAGTTTCATGGCGTTTTATTAACCTTTATCAAATACACCGCATCGTTCACGCTGTTTTCAGGCGCGACGTGTATTGTGTGAGGATGCACAAGTGACGGTAAAGCGTCCGGTCTCGGCCAGTCTGGCTAAAGCTTTTTTCTACATAGTGCTGCTGTCAATTCTCTCAACAGGTATTGCGCTGCTCACGCTGACCAGCAGCTTGCGAGATGCCGAAGCCATCAACGTTGCTGGCTCATTGCGCATGCAAAGCTACCGTCTGGGTTACGATCTGCAAAGCCAGAGCCCGCAGCTTAACGCCCACCGCCAGCTTTTCCAGCAGGCGCTAAACGCACCAGCATTACAGAATCTGAATGCGTGGTATGTGCCACAAGCGGTAAAAAGCCGCTATGGACGTCTGCATGCTAACTGGCTGGAAATGAATGCCCGCCTGATCGACGGCGATTTAAAATGGTACCAGGCCAATATCAACAACTACGTCGATCAAATCGATCTCTTCGTGCTGGCGTTGCAACATTATGCCGAGCGTAAAGTCATGCTGGTATTTGGCATCTCGCTGGCTGGCGGGATCGGCATATTCACCCTCGTCTTCTTTACCCTGCGGCGCATTCGCCAGCAGGTAGTGCGTCCGCTGAATAAACTGGTGATGGCCAGTCAGCAAATTGAACACGGTCAGTTTAATATCCCACCGCTGGATACCGGTTTGCCCAATGAACTGGGGTTGCTGGGCAAAACGTTTAGCCAGATGTCGAGTGAATTACACAAGCTGTATCGCTCGCTGGAAGCGTCTGTTGCCGAGAAAACTCACGATCTCCATGAAGCCAATCGCCGTCTGGAGGTGTTGTATCAGTGCTCCCAGGCGTTAAATACCAGCCAGATTGACGTGCACTGCTTCCGCCATATTTTACAGATCGTCCGCGAACATGACGCCGCGTATTTCCTTGAGCTCACCGTCGGTGATAACTGGCGGATTAGCGAAGGGACTAAAAGCCTGGAGCTGCCGATGCAGATCCTGCCGGTCACTATGCAGGAAACCGTCTACGGCGAACTGCACTGGCAAAGTCCAAACGTCAATGCTTCTACTCCGCTGCTTAACAGCGTTTCCTCAATGCTGGGACGCGGGTTGTACTTCAACCAGGCACAAAAACATTTTCAGCAACTGTTGTTAATGGAGGAGCGAGCGACGATTGCACGCGAACTGCACGACTCGCTGGCACAGGTGCTCTCTTATTTACGCATTCAGTTGACGCTGCTGAAGCGTTCAATTCCGGAAGATAACGCCCCAGCGCAAAGCATCATGGCGGATTTCTCCCAGGCGCTGAACGATGCCTACCGTCAGCTACGCGAACTGCTCACCACCTTCCGTCTGACCTTACAACAGGCAGACTTACCCTCCGCCCTGCATGAAATGCTGGAAACGCTGCAAAATCAAACCTCAGCTAAACTCACACTCGACTGTCGGTTACCCACGCTGGCGTTGGATGCGCAAATGCAAGTGCACCTGTTGCAGATCATCCGCGAAGCGGTGCTGAACGCCATTAAGCATGCCAGTGCGAGCGAAATTGCCGTCAGTTGCGTAACGGCTCCGGACGGCAACCACACGGTTTATATCCGCGATAACGGCATCGGCATTGGCGAGCCGCATGAGCCTACAGGGCACTATGGACTAAATATTATGCGTGAGCGGGCGGAAAGACTAAGCGGCACGTTGACCTTCTCTCAACCTTCCGGAGGAGGAACGTTGGTAAGCATCAGTTTCCGATCGGCTGAATCAGACAGTTATCTAACGTAAAGAACCACAAAGCGCCGTCGGGTCTGGATCCTGGCCTGACGGCGTTGGCACGAAAGGTATGCTGTAAACGGGCATGATAATTTACATTATCTTCTTTTTTTCTCCACGTTTGACCCGTACCTTGCCGCTAAAGTGAAGCAAGCCATACCCATAACGATACGCAGAAACACGAGGTCCTCTTTTAATGGCGAATTTTTTCATCGATCGCCCCATTTTTGCTTGGGTGTTAGCTATCCTGTTGTGCCTGACAGGAGCCCTGGCTATTTTTTCACTACCCGTTGAGCAATATCCCGATCTGGCGCCGCCAAACGTACGGGTCACCGCCAACTATCCTGGCGCCTCGGCTCAGACTCTGGAAAACACCGTCACCCAGGTGATCGAGCAGAACATGACCGGTCTCGATAACCTGATGTACATGTCGTCACAGAGCAGCGGGACAGGTCAGGCATCAGTTACGCTGAGCTTTGTCGCCGGAACCGATCCTGACGAGGCCGTCCAGCAGGTGCAAAACCAGCTGCAATCGGCAATGCGTAAACTGCCGCAGGCGGTACAGGATCAGGGGGTCACGGTGCGTAAGACCGGGGACACCAATATTCTGACAATCGCCTTTGTCTCCACCGATGGCTCAATGGATAAGCAGGACATCGCCGACTATGTCGCCAGTAACATTCAGGATCCGCTCAGCCGTATTAACGGCGTGGGGGATATTGACGCTTACGGCTCACAGTACTCCATGCGTATCTGGCTTGACCCGGCCAAACTGAACAGTTTCCAGATGACCGCTAAAGATGTGACCGACGCTATCGAGTCACAGAATGCGCAGATTGCGGTCGGACAACTTGGCGGTACGCCTTCGGTGGACAAGCAGGCGCTGAACGCGACGATCAACGCCCAGTCGCTACTGCAGACTCCGGATGAATTCCGCGCCATTACTCTACGTGTCAACCAGGATGGATCAGAAGTTAAACTGGGTGATGTGGCGACGGTCGAAATGGGGGCCGAGAAGTACGACTACCTCAGCCGGTTTAACGGCAACCCGGCTTCCGGTCTGGGCGTGAAACTGGCTTCAGGCGCCAATGAAATGGCGACGGCGGAACTGGTGCTCAACAGCCTTGACGAACTGTCACAGTATTTTCCACATGGGCTGGAATATAAGGTGGCATATGAAACCACCTCCTTTGTCAAAGCCTCAATCATCGACGTGGTAAAAACCCTGCTGGAAGCGATCGCGCTGGTATTCCTCGTGATGTACCTGTTCCTGCAAAACTTCCGCGCCACGCTGATTCCCACCATCGCCGTTCCCGTCGTCCTGATGGGTACCTTCTCCGTGCTTTACGCCTTTGGCTATAGCGTTAACACCTTGACGATGTTTGCGATGGTGCTGGCGATCGGCCTGCTGGTCGATGACGCCATAGTGGTAGTGGAAAACGTCGAGCGTATTATGAGTGAGGAAGGGCTCACACCGCGGGAAGCGACGCGGAAATCGATGGGGCAAATCCAGGGCGCGCTGGTTGGTATTGCCATGGTGCTGTCGGCGGTGTTTATCCCGATGGCCTTCTTCGGCGGCACTACCGGGGCTATTTACCGCCAGTTCTCGATTACTATCGTCTCCGCAATGGTGCTGTCTGTTCTGGTGGCGATGATCCTCACTCCTGCTCTGTGCGCCACCCTGCTCAAACCGCTGCATAAGGGCGAGCATCACGGACAAACCGGTTTCTTCGGCTGGTTTAACCGAATGTTTAATCGCAACGCCGAGCGCTACGAAAAAGGCGTTGCCAGGATCCTGCACCGCAGCCTGCGCTGGATACTGATCTACGGCCTGCTGCTCGGCGGAATGGTTTTCCTGTTCCTGCGCCTGCCAACCTCCTTCCTGCCGCTGGAAGACCGCGGCATGTTTACCACCTCGGTACAGCTGCCCAGCGGCTCCACACAGCAGCAAACATTGAAAGTGGTTGAGGAAGTAGAGAAGTATTACTTCACCCATGAGAAAGACAACATTATGTCGGTCTTTTCTACGGTCGGTTCAGGCCCTGGCGGGAACGGTCAAAACGTGGCGCGTATGTTTGTCCGTTTAAAAGACTGGGATGAGCGCGACACCACCACCGGAACCTCTTTCGCCATCATTGAACGTGCGACCAAAGCTTTTAATAAGATTAAAGAAGCCCGCGTCTTCGCCAGTAGCCCTCCGGCTATCAGTGGCCTCGGAAGCTCTGCCGGTTTCGATATGGAGCTGCAGGATCACGCTGGTGCGGGGCATGACGCGTTAATGGCCGCGCGCGACAAGCTGATTGAGCTGGCCGGGAAGGATTCTTCCCTGACCCGCGTTCGTCATAACGGTCTGGACGACAGCCCGCAGTTGCAAATTGATATCGATCAGCGCAAAGCCCAGGCACTGGGCGTTTCCATCGACGACATCAACGATACATTGCAAACGGCCTGGGGTTCCAGCTACGTCAATGACTTTATGGACCGCGGTCGCGTGAAGAAGGTTTACGTACAGGCGGCAGCAAAATATCGCATGCTCCCTGACGACATCAATTTGTGGTACGTCCGTAATAACAACGGTGGCATGGTGCCTTTCTCGGCCTTTGCCACGTCGCGTTGGGAAACCGGTTCACCGCGTCTGGAACGCTACAACGGCTACTCCGCGGTCGAGATTGTCGGAGAAGCCGCGCCCGGCGTCAGTACCGGTACAGCGATGGACATAATGGAATCGCTGGTGCGCCAGTTGCCGACCGGATTCGGCCTCGAATGGACTGCGATGTCTTATCAGGAACGGCTGTCGGGTTCTCAGGCCCCCGCCCTGTACGCCATTTCTCTGCTGGTGGTATTCCTGTGTCTGGCGGCCCTGTATGAAAGCTGGTCAGTTCCCTTCTCCGTCATGCTGGTTGTGCCGCTGGGGGTCATTGGTGCTCTGCTGGCGACCTGGATGCGCGGTCTGGAAAACGACGTGTACTTCCAGGTCGGGTTACTTACCGTTATCGGGCTATCGGCGAAGAACGCAATCTTGATTGTTGAATTCGCCAATGAGATGAACGAGAAAGGACACGATCTGCTCGATGCCACGCTCCACGCCTGTCGCCAGCGCTTGCGTCCGATTCTGATGACCTCGCTGGCGTTTATCTTTGGGGTTCTGCCGATGACCATCAGCAGTGGCGCAGGTTCTGGCGGTCAACATGCGGTGGGGACAGGCGTAATGGGTGGAATGATTTCAGCCACTATCCTGGCGATTTACTTCGTGCCCCTGTTCTTTGTGCTGGTACGCAGACGCTTCCCGTTGAAACCGCGCCCGGAATAATCGGGCACAAAAAAGGCGACTTACGTTGAGTCGCCTTTTTTTATCCTTTACAGGATATGAATTTCTTCCAGAAAATTATTTACGAAGCATCACTTCGATAAAGTCTTTCCAGTTCCCCAGTTCACGTTCAATCATAACAACCTCTCTTATTATTATGAGCATTCTACAAAATCATCATCATCAAAAGAAGAACATTTAACCGATGGTTGTGATTACATCCTCCCTTGTTTGGGGTTTATGTGATCACTATGCGCCATACCCATAAATTTTATGTGACTTACTGCAATATTTTGAAATATTCATACATCATCTACTACTTTTGCAATTCTGATGGAAAAACAGGCTGATGCAAACAGGCAGATTCTGATTTTTAGTTATACGGTATTTTTGGAGCTTTCAGGAATCATTATTCACTGTTGTTCAACAATGTTATATTTTTCTATAACGATTGAATGACAATATGTATTATTCATTGCCACATAATAAAAGAATAAATATTCAAATTACGTCAATAAGGATTCAAATGATCACCCTCTACGGCATTAAGAATTGCGACACGATTAAAAAAGCCAGACGCTGGTTGGAAGCACAAGGTATTGATTATCGCTTTCATGATTATCGCGTCGACGGTCTTGACAATACGCTATTACAGTCCTTTATCAGCGAATTAGGTTGGGAAGCGCTGCTCAATACACGTGGAACCACCTGGCGTAAACTCGATGAATCCACGCGCAGTCAAATCACCGATGCGGCTTCCGCCGCCGCATTGATGATTGAAATGCCAGCAATTATCAAACGCCCATTGCTCTGCGCGCCGGGTAAGCCTATGCTGCTTGGTTTCAGTGAATCCAGTTATACTCTGTTTTTTAATGAGGTGTAGTCTATGTCGTGCCCGGTTATTGAGCTGACACAGCAGCTTATTCGCCGTCCTTCCCTGAGCCCGGATGATGCCGGGTGCCAGGCGTTAATGATTGAACGCCTGCGCGCGGTAGGTTTTACCGTTGAGCGTATGGATTTTGGTGACACACAGAATTTTTGGGCATGGCGCGGTAAAGGTGAGACCCTGGCATTTGCCGGTCACACCGACGTAGTGCCCGCCGGCGATGTCGATCGTTGGATCAATCCACCGTTCGAACCGACCATTCGCGATGGCATGCTGTTCGGGCGTGGCGCTGCCGATATGAAAGGCTCACTGGCAGCGATGGTCGTGGCCGCAGAGCGTTTTGTCGCCCAGCATCCAAACCATCAGGGTCGTCTGGCATTTTTGATAACGTCCGACGAAGAAGCCAGCGCCAAAAACGGCACCGTAAAGGTGGTTGAAGCACTGATGGCGCGTAATGAGCGACTGGATTATTGTCTGGTTGGCGAGCCGTCCAGCACGGAAATCGTTGGCGACGTAGTCAAGAATGGACGTCGTGGTTCACTGACCTGCAACCTGACCATTCATGGCGTGCAGGGGCACGTAGCCTATCCGCATCTGGCCGATAATCCGGTACACCGCGCGGCGCCAATGCTCAACGAACTGGTGGCGATTGAGTGGGACCAGGGTAACGAGTTCTTCCCAGCGACCAGCATGCAGATTGCCAATATTCAGGCAGGTACCGGCAGCAACAACGTTATCCCCGGAGAACTGTTTATCCAGTTCAACTTCCGTTTCAGCACTGAGCTGACCGATGAGATGATTAAAGCACGGGTTCACGCGCTGCTGGAGAAACATCAGTTGCGCTATACCGTCGACTGGTGGCTTTCCGGTCAGCCGTTCCTGACTGAACGCGGTAAACTGGTGGATGCAGTAGTGAACGCCATTGAGCACTATAATGAGATTAAACCGCAGTTACTGACTACAGGCGGGACGTCCGACGGGCGCTTTATTGCCCGCATGGGGGCACAGGTAGTCGAACTTGGGCCGGTCAACGCCACTATTCATAAAATAAATGAATGTGTTAATGCCGCCGACCTGCAGCTGCTTGCCCGTATGTATCAACGTATCATGGAGCAACTCGTCGCCTGATGAGTGTTCCTGCAAGAGGAAAAATACATGGACTGGCTAGCAAAATATTGGTGGATTCTGGTGTTGGTGTTTCTGGTAGGCGTGCTGCTTAACGTTATCAAAGATCTCAAGCGCGTCGATCCAAAGAAATATCTGGCCAACAAACCGGAGCTTCCCCCGCATCGTGACTTTAACGATAAATGGGATGACGACGACGATTGGCCGAACAAGGATCAACCGAAGAAATAATTTCCAGGCCGATAAGTCACGTAGGCCCGGTAAGCGTTAGCGCCACCGGGCGTTAAGTGCCGGATGGCAACGCTTCGCGTTTTATCCGGCCTACGGTTATCAATCAGATCATCTCAATCACATCATCATCGTGAGGCTTACCACCGCTCAGCGCTTCATCAAAATAGTGCTTCGGTACGGTAAAACGCAGATGATCGAGCGCAAACTGCATGCTGCGTTCATCAATGGCGTGCCCCAGATTTTCGACGATATCCAGCGTCACATCCCCACCCGCAGCAATTAATGCCTCCTGCGCGGCAACGGCATGGGAGAGCTCTATCACCCGGTCTTCACCACCGTGAATCAAATGCACCGTCGTTGCGGTAGTTGCAACCTCCGGTAAGGTGGCATAGCGACCATTGAAGGCAATGACCCGCGACGCCAGCCCCGGCTCGGCTTTGATGCTCTCAAGCGACATAATCGAACCCTGAGAAAAACCAATCAGCGCGGTGGCCTGCGGTGAAACACCGCTTTGTTTCTGCCAGTAGCGCACGGTTTCGATAAACACCGGCATAATCGCGTCGATACGCGCCTGGCGGTTCTCTTCCGTTACGCCCTGTACCGAAAACCACTGACGTCCGGAAGTCGTACCGTAAGGCTCTGCCCCGCCAATGCTGACGATTAACGCATCCGGAAACAGCGGCGCAAACCAGGAGCCAATTTCACCCATGGCAACCGGGTTATCGCCGACGCCATGAAACAGCAGCAGTAGCTGTTGAGCGGGTTTATCGGGACTTTGAACAACAAAATGGTCATGTTTCATGGCGATCTCCTTAACTGATGAGAATCATTCTACGCCGCTTAACCGCAATGACCATGCCAGGAAATTGAAGATGTTAGTGAAAAAATTGCCATTGCATAATGCGATTATGTAGCCGCTGTTCACGTTCAGCATCCAGCTGATTTAACGCTTGTGCCACTTCGGCGCGCTGAACGACCAGCAGCGCTTTACGACCTGAGATCTTCAGCTGTTGGCACAATTCGGCGTCGCTGCGTTTAGCCTGTATACATCCGCGCAATGCCGGAAGAGGTAATTCACTGTGCTCAAGCAGACGACTCAGACAGCCTAGTGACGTTAATAATGGCCGATGCGCGAAGGCAAACCCAGCCAGCTCAGCCCAGTCATCCTCATTAAGCGTAGTCTCTTTCAGCGGGACCAGCGGAATGCTCTCATCGTTCCATCGCGCAAGGATTTCCGCGTCACGCCGCAAATGCTGGTGCTCCCGCTCGGCAAGGCGCTTTCCCGCTTCGCTGATGGGCAGCAACGCCATGGCGGTATAACAGCCGCTGCTGGCTTCCCGGTGATTTCCCATTCGCACCAGCACAAAACCGCAGCGCTGCCAGAAACGCCATAGTTCAGCCGTATACCCAAAACTGACCGAGAGATAGTCACACGATGTGGAATAGTGGTGGGCCAGCACAATCAGCTGTTGCCCAATACCTTCTCTTTGGCGCGCAGGATGAACCGCAATTCGACTGACTCGTCTCCCGACGAGCGTCGCCGCCAACGGGTCACCACCGTGCGCCGCCAGCGACTGTGCAACCAGATTCCCCCTCGGTCGACGATATCCGGCCCAGACGGCCTGGCTTAATTCTGCGGATAGTCCCCCTTCATCGACCAGCCAGACAGCACCCGCCACTGAGTCAGCGGTTGATGCCTGAAGAAAATGCTGACCAGGCGCGTCCATCATTCGCCGCAGGTCTAATGGCGAGGTGCGATAATGCGCTCCGGAGAGCAACTGGTATACCGCTAACGGCAGCGCCGGGCTAGCATCCCAGGACTGTTGCTCAAATGCCGAGAAGTGAAGCTCCCCCAATGGGGCATGCGTGAACGTTTCATCATCAAACACCAGCGCATCGCTGACAATTTGCTCCAGCGGACATCCCTGCGCCCAGCGTACGGGTTGTTGCAACTCATAGCGTCGAAGATTGGGGAAGCGGGCGCAGAATTTCAGCAAGAAGCCTCTACCCGTTCCCTCGTAGCCTTGTACTGTAGTGGTTAACAGCGTACGAGGAAAACGCGCCACCAGTTGGTGTAGCAGCGGCGCGGGGATCGCGGCGGCTTCATCCACAATCAGCCAGTCTGCGGTTTCAGAACTGCTTAATAGTGCATCCGGCGCCATAAAGCGGTAACGCTCTGCAGCAAATTGTGCCAGCACATCCGTTGCAGCTTTGGCAGGTGCGGTCACAATCGCAGTGCCGTTAATCCGCGCTATGAGTTGCCCTGCCAGAGCGGATTTGCCCCGACCCCGTGCGGCCGTCACCGCAACCACACCGGGAGACATAGCCAGCAAATGATTTAATATCATCGCCTGTTCTGGTTGGGGTTCGCCGGTTGCCGCGAGCCAGGCTGCGCGAGCAGGAAAGTGCGGACAGGAAACCGGCTGATGCTGCTGCCAGTGCAGAGCCTGTCTATCGAGGGAAATCACCCGTTTGACGTGCTCAACAAAGTGCGGTGTGGGAATGGGCTCAGCACAATCGCTCCAGCGTAGTGAATCCACGTCCGGATGCGTGTGCCAGGAATGCCAGGGTGGGGTCAGCAAAACCAGCCAACTGCCGGCAAGCAGTGTACCGCTTAAGGCGGCAAACGCCGCAGCGTCAAATCCCTGCCCGGCGTCGAAGACTGCATGACGAAACTCGCGCCCCAGTAACGTTTGCAGCGCCTGCGGCGTACAGTTCGGTTCAGCCGGGGCATTCGCCCCTACCCACAACCAGTCGCCGGGTAATATGTCGCGTATCGCTAACGCCTGCCCCTGACACCAGTTCTCCTCGCCGCTGATAATCAGCAAACGACGGATCCCCTCACGAGCCATCTGTTCGGTTAACGCGTTCAGCGCCGTGTTATCGGACATCCCTGCCTCTGTATCTTAAATACCTTTACCAAAAGTATTACATTGTCCCGGATCGCCGCTATCAAAACCGCGTTTGAACCAGGTAAAACGCTGTTCAGAGGTTCCGTGAGTAAAGCTGTCCGGTACGACGCGTCCTTGCCCCTGCTGTTGCAGACGATCGTCACCAATGGCCTGTGCGGCGTTTAGTGCCTCTTCCAGGTCACCAGACTCCAGCACGCCCTGCTGCTGCATGCTGTGGCCCCAGACACCGGCAAAGCAGTCCGCCTGCAGTTCCATACGAACGGAAAGACGGTTCACTTCTGCCTGTGAAGCATTTTGTTGCATCTGGCGAACTTTCGGTTCAATACCCAGCAGTTTCTGCACGTGGTGACCCACTTCATGGGCGATAACATAGCCCTGCGCAAAATCACCATCAGCGCCCAGCTTGTTTTTCATGTCATCATAGAATGAAAGGTCGATATATACCGTACCATCTGCCGGACAATAAAACGGCCCCATCACGGACTGGCCCGCGCCGCAGCCGGTGCGCGTCGCACCCCGGTACATCACCAGCTTCGGCTGTTGGTAGGTGCGGCCCATTTTTTCAAACTGCTGTCCCCAGGTATCTTCTGTTGTAGCCAGAATCACCGAGGTAAATTTTGCCGCTTCATCATCGTTTGGGCTGATGGAGCGTGATGATTGTTGTTGGGAGACCGGCTGGCCGGTCATTAATCCGGTGAGATCCACGCCATAATAACCCGCCACCAGCACCACAATCAGCAGGATGATACCGCCTTTACCACTGGGCAGACGAAAACCAAGCCCACCCATAGAGGGGCCGCCGCCAGAGCTGTTTCGTCTGTCTTCCACGTTGTCACTTTCACGACGCCCTTGCCAGCGCATAATCACCTCAACTTTTTATTCATTATGATGATGATCGTAGGCGGTTCGGAACAGGATTACCATAAGAAATAGTAATCAAATCAGGTGGGGTTAATGAGCCGGAGAGCGATCGCCGGCTCAGGGGAAGATTAGTCTAACTTCACACCCAGGCGATGCGCGACGGCTTCATAGGCTTCGATCAGGCCGCCCAGACTCTGGCGGAAGCGATCTTTGTCCATTTTATCCAGCGTTTCTTTGTCCCACAGGCGGCTACCGTCCGGTGAGAATTCATCACCCAGGACGACTTCACCTTTATACAAACCAAACTCAAGTTTGAAGTCGACCAGAATCAGACCAGCATCATCAAACATCTTTTTCAGCACGTCGTTAGCTTTGTAGGTCAGCTCTTTCATACGTGCCAGATTCTCTTTGCTCACCCAACCAAAAGTTTCGCAATAGGAATCGTTAATCATTGGATCGTGCATAGCATCGTTTTTCAGGAACAGATCAAACAGCGGCGGATTCAGTTCAATACCTTCCTCAACGCCTAAACGCTTAACCAGAGAGCCTGCTGCGCGGTTACGTACCACACATTCAACCGGTACCATATCCAGCTTTTTCACCAGACATTCGGTATCAGAAAGCAGTCGCTCCATCTGGGTAGGAATACCCGCTTCTTGCAGTTTAGTCATAATGAAATGGTTGAATTTGTTGTTCACCATGCCTTTACGGTCAAACTGTTCAATGCGCGCGCCATCCCCTGCTGACGTATCATTGCGGAATTCGAGCACCAACAGGTCCGGGTTTTCCGTGCTGTATACGGTCTTCGCTTTACCACGATACAACTCAGCTTGCTTTTGCATCTTTATTACTCCTGGGTGTGAATTAACGATAAATATTGCGTTTTTCTGCCGACGCACACGTTTGCGTATCATATCAGAAAAAAAGGGCTGGAGTTATCCAGCCCTTTATTTTTACTTACTGAACGCTGCCTGGAAGACAGCGACCAGCGCGTCGTTCTGGCTTTGCGTCAGGGTATGCCCCTTCGGATCGATAAACTGCAAGCTACTGCGGTTGTCTAAATCACCGACCTGCAGTTTATAGTCGCCGGATACCAGACCTGGGTCACTTGCGCCCAGCTCCTGCCAGCTGCTATCAGACAGAGGTTTATAGGTCACCGCGATGCTACCCTGAGAACGGGTGCTGTCGGTTACCTTCATCCCCACTTTCTCAAGCGCTGCTGGCAAACGCTGCCACACCACGTTGAACGGCCCGCGTACCACCAGCATTGGTAAACCGGTGTCATCGGCTGCGCTCTGAACGTCCATGGTGGCTGCAGAGCGATTCTGCGCGGCATTCGCGGCGTCGGTGGCGTTCTTATCCAGACCAGCAGAGATAACGTTCATCATCTCAGCGCTGTAACGCTGCATTGATGCCGCATCGGCTACGGGTTTACCCGCCTGCTCGAGGTTAACCAGTTTCACCGTTACCGCTTGCTGATAGCCCTGCGGTTTAACCGAGATTTGATAACGTCCACGGTACTGCTCGTCTTCATCCAGACGGTTCCAGTCAACCCAGTCGGTGGTCAGCGTCTGGCTGGCATCATCACGTTTGGTGATCGTGTAGTTTTTAGACTGAATGACGCTCACGACCTGCGGCCACAGCGTGTTGCCACGACCATTTTCCACCAGCAACGTTGAGGTATCGCCTGCGATTTGCGTGCGAGCGCCAGTGACTAACGCTAACGGCTGAGCCGGTGGACGAATATCCAGCGCTTTACCCACGGCACCACTGCCGTTGGTTACCGGGATATTATAGTCGCCCGACATAACCGGCAAAATCATCCCAACTGGAGCATGAAGCTCAGCAAGCGGTGCGGCCTCCAGATAGGATTCATCACCGCTCACCTGGCGCTTATAGCGCGAGTCAGAGCTACAGGCCGCGAGCAACATAACAAGCGAAACACCCGCAACCTTGGCCAGGCGCGACTTTTGTACTGAGTAAGCCATCAAATCTCCCTAAACTTTACAGCAAACCGGCATGCTTAAGCGCCGCTTTGACGATTTCACGAGCATTGTCCGTGATTGGCGTCATCGGCAGACGTAGCGTATCGGTCGCCACAAGTCCCAACTCCTTACACGCCCATTTCACGGGAATAGGATTGGGTTCGACAAATAGTTTGTTGTGTAACGGCATCAGACGCTGGTTAATCACCCGCGCCTCGGCAAATTGCCCGGCTGCCGCCAGTTTGCACATTTCAGCCATATCACGTGCCGCAACGTTAGACGTTACGGAAATCACGCCATGACCACCGAGCTGCATAAAATCCAGTCCGGTCGCGTCATCACCGCTGAGCAGAATAAAGTCGTCCGAAACCAGCTCTTTGATCTGGTGAACGCGACTTAAGTTCCCCGTGGCCTCTTTAATAGCGATAATATTTTTAACTTTCGCCAGACGACCAACGGTTTCCGGCAGCATATCGCAGCCAGTACGGGACGGCACATTATACAGAATTTGCGGCAGGTCAGTATGCTCAGCGATGGCTTTGAAATGCTGGAACAAACCTTCCTGGGTTGGGCGGTTGTAGTAAGGCGTCACCGTCAGGCAGCCAACAACACCGCTGTCGTTGAAACGCTGCGTCAGACTAATGGCTTCCGCGGTCGCATTGGCGCCGGTTCCGGCAATAACCGGAATACGCCCGTCAGCCAGCTCCAGCGTCATCATCACCACATCGCCATGTTCATCATGACTCAGGGTGGCGGACTCACCGGTGGTGCCAACAGAAACGATCGCCGAGGTGCCGCTGGCGACATGATAATCAATCAGTTTTTTCAGGCTCGACCGGCAGACTTTACCTTTCTCATCCATCGGCGTAACAAGCGCGACAATACTTCCCGTGAACATGGGCCATCCTCTGTGCAAACAAGTGTCTCAATGGTACGTTTGGTACGACAATAAAAGCAAGCGACCAGAGCCGTTCTGATTGTTGTATGCATGTTTTTTTTATGCTTTCCTTATGATTACCTCACCGCTCAAAGGAAGAACAGGTTTGACATCGTCATCGCAACACTATCTGGTCATTACTGCGCTGGGTGCCGACCGCCCAGGAATTGTGAACACCATCACACGTCATGTCAGCAGTTGCGGCTGTAACATCGAAGACAGCCGACTGGCCATGCTGGGTGATGAGTTCACGTTTATCATGTTGCTGTCGGGCACCTGGAATGCCATCACCCTGATTGAATCAACCCTGCCATTAAAAGGCGCAGAGCTGGATTTACTCATTGTGATGAAGCGCACGACCGCGCGCCCTCGTCCGGCGATGCCTGCTACGGTATGGGTGCAGGTCGATGTCCCTGATTCTCCCCATTTGATTGAACGCTTCACCGCACTGTTTGACAGCCACCAAATGAATATTGCGGAACTGGTTTCACGCACGCAACCGGCTGAGAATGGAAAGGCGGCGCAGTTGTTTATTCAAATTACCGCACATAGTCCTGCGTCACATGATTCGGCAAATATTGAAGATGCGTTTAAAGCACTCTGTACAGAACTCAATGCGCAAGGCAGTATTAACGTCGTCAATTACTCACAGCATGATGAACAGGATGGAGTTAAGTAATGAACCCACTGAAAGCCGGTGATATCGCACCGAAATTTAGCTTGCCGGATCAAGACGGAGAACAAGTAAATTTAACCGACTTCCAGGGACAGCGTGTTCTGGTTTATTTTTACCCGAAAGCCATGACACCCGGCTGTACCGTACAGGCCTGCGGCTTGCGCGATAACATGGATGAGTTAAAAAAAGCTGGTGTTGAAGTGCTGGGGATCAGCACCGACAAACCAGAGAAGCTTTCCCGATTCGCGGAGAAAGAAGTCCTGAATTTCACGCTCCTGTCCGATGAAGATCATCAGGTTTGCGAGCAGTTCGGCGTCTGGGGTGAGAAATCATTTATGGGCAAAACCTACGATGGCATCCACCGCATCAGCTTCCTGATTGATGCCGAAGGCAAAATTGAGCACGTGTTCGATGACTTCAAAACCAGCAATCACCACGACGTGGTACTGAACTGGCTGAAAGAGAACGCCTGATTTACGTTTTGCTGGAAAAAGCCTGATGGCGCTTCGCTTATCAGGCCTACGCAGCTTATTAATATTGCGAAACTTGTAGGCCGGGTAAGGCGTAGCCGCCACCCGGCATAAACGTAAATCTGTACTTTTCAGGCTGACATCCGCATAAGCGTTTATTCAAACGTCCCTTTTACGCTGGCTTTCTTCTCTCTGACCACGGCTTTTCCCTTCGCCCAAAGGTGATTAACCTCCAACGCATCGTTAAGCACCAGAATGTCCGCATCGCATCCCACCGCCAGGCGCCCCTTATGTTCGAGCCCCAAAAATTCTGCAACCGTACTCGTCAGCGGACAGAGCGCCTGTTCCAGCGGTATGGCATGAACTTTCACCAACTGGCGCACCGTTTCAGCCAGTGATTCAAACCCCGCGACACCGATACCGATGAGATTACCTAACTCATCAAATTCCGGCTGGCTGCCGTTGCCATCCGAGCTAAGCGTAATGCGCGACAGTGGCACGTTCTGCCGCAGCGCCGTGGCGATAGCCGTGGCGGGGTCGACGGGCTCCTCAATGCTGCTGGTAATGTCGATATAACCGCCTTTACGGGCATACTCCAGCGCCGCCTGGAACAACGGTTCCGCACGGTTAACGTGTGTCGGCAACAGTTTAGTAATCGGCACATCGCAGCAGTTGAGGATCTGGTACAACGGTTCCAGCATGCGCGGGCTATCGCCCATATGGAATACACTGATCCCCGGTTTGCGTCCTAACAATCCACCGACGCGCGACTGCGCTGCCATGTTTGCCAGCACCGAGGTATCTGGGGCTGAGGAACGATGGTCCGAAATCGCACATTTCACGCCAATGATTTTATCGATCAGCGCCACGTCACGATCGATGCTGCCGGTGATCGTCGGGGAAGGCAGAGAATACGCCCCAGTAAGCATCCATGCGCTGATGCCTTCAAACTCCAGCGCGCGGGTTTTTGCCAGCAGCGATTCCGGATGACGGGTAATGCCATCGGTACCCAGCAAACCCACCACCGAAGTTACACCAGCTTCAACCAGGCGTGACAAGCGCACTTCCGGCGTGCGGGTATGCGGCCCTGCTTCCCCGCCTCCGCCAATCAGATGGACGTGTTGATCGATAAATCCTGGGCACACAATCGCGCCGTCAAGATTGATACACTCGCAACCGGGAAAGTCTTCAGGAGAAATTGACGGGGCGATGGCAACAATTTTACTG
This sequence comes from Citrobacter sp. Cf087, assembly GCF_030334285.1. Classification (NCBI taxonomy): domain Bacteria; kingdom Pseudomonadati; phylum Pseudomonadota; class Gammaproteobacteria; order Enterobacterales; family Enterobacteriaceae; genus Citrobacter; species Citrobacter sp. Cf087. The sequence continues at coordinate 131,301 of NZ_JAOWED010000031.1, read as the reverse complement.
CCGGAGACCAGTATATCCTGTCGCCCTAAATCTTCCGGTGCGTACACGTGTCCCTGCTGGAACAACGTCAAATTAAGAATTGAACAGTTCATAACCTTCCTTGTCAGGCAATTACCTGCATAACCCAAATAGAGAGCAGCGCATTAATGACGCATACCGCAATAATCAGCGGGTAGTAACGGGGATGGACCCCCGCAGTTCCCAGGCAGCGTCCCACATTTTGCACCGGATTGCCCATCAGGTAGATTGCCGGTAGCAATACAGTCGCATCATGTCCCGAAAGCGTACCAGCAACAACCAGACTGGCACAAACGCCGACGCCGCCTCCCATACTCATCACCGCCGCCAGCAGCACGGTGGCAGATTCCCCTGGTAGCCCCCACAACGCCATCACCGGTTCGCACACCCGCCCGACAATCTCGAGCAATCCCGTCACCTTCAGCGCCTGAATAATCACAAAAGCCATCACCACGTTAGGTAACAGGCTGGTTGTAGCAATTGTAAACCCGCGCCGCGCGCCATCGATAAACATATCCATGACGTTTTTACGTACCTGCGTTGTCATCTCAGACCTCCTGCTGCAGACGGCGATTTTCCAACTGCGCAATCCACAAACGCAGCAGGTTCGCACCCACAAATTTGAAGACAAGGATCACCGCCAGCGGCGTAATCACCGGAACGGTAACCACCGTAAACAGCGCAGCGCCAGAGGAAAAATAGTTGGTAATACACGCGCTGCCGCTGGTTTGCCAGCAGGCAAAAATGGCACGCTCCTGTTCAGTAATAATGCCCTCTTCCGCCATCTCTTTGGTCATCCCGGCCGCGGCATCGGTATTTTGCAAATTCGCAATTAGCGCCAGCGAACAAACTCCCGGAATACCGAGTAACGGGCGCAGGACCGGCGTCATCAGCTGTTGTGCCGCACGTAAACCACCTAGCCCTTCGGTGACGGAAATAATCCCGAGTGAAAGAATGACGGAAGGTGCCAGCTCAAGCGCGAATAAGAAGCCGTCTTTGGCTCCCATCCCTCCAGAGCCGCGAAAAGAGACCGCCGTATCGCCTGCGGCATTAATCTGCCCAAAGGCGCCGTTGAGGACGGTGAAGTCAAAGACCCGCCACCATTCGGTACTTTTCGCAAACATGCCGGAAAAAAGAATAATCGTAATAAAAAAAGCGAGATAACCGCCCCATCCCACCTTTTGCTGCGTGTGTGTGTTGTGACCCATTTTGTTCTCCTGTTGGTCTTATTCCTTGCGTGACAGAAAGACATCACGCAGGTCAAGTTAAAGACAAATGCGGAGAAAAACGACAGCAGAAGAGATTATTCAGAAAGTGTGGATAGAGGTCAGACAAGTTCGGATCCGGCGACATGATATCGCCGGATCTTGCAGATTAGGGTTCGTCAACGACCTGACCATCCGGCCAGGCGTGCATTACCGCTTTGATTAACGTCGCCAGAGGGATCGCAAAGAATACGCCCCAGAATCCCCACAGACCGCCGAAAATCACCACGGAGAGAATAATCACCAGTGGATGCAGATTGACCGCCTCGGAGAACAGCACGGGAACCAGCAGATTGCCGTCCAGCGCCTGGATTATCAGGTACACGGCAAAACAGCTCCAGAACTCGGTGCCAAGCCCGAACTGAAACAGCGCCACGCCGACCACCGGAATCGTCACCACAAAAGCGCCGATATACGGGATCAGCACAGAGAACCCTACCAGCACCGCCAGCAGCAGCGAATAGTTGAGACCAAACAGCAGGAAGCCGAGCCAGGTCGCCACGCCGACCACCACCATTTCCAGCACCTTTCCGCGAATATAGTTGGTGATTTGCTGGTTCATCTCTTTCCACACCTGCCCCGCCAGCCCACGATTACGCGGCAGCACCCGGCGCACGGCGTTCAGCATCTGTCCTTTATCTTTGATCAGGAAGAACACCATCAACGGGACGAGAACCAGATAGACCGCCAGGGTCAGTAATCCAACCAGTGAGGCTAACGAATATTTCACCACCGAATCGCCCATGGTGAGCATTCGCGAGCGCATATTTTCCGCCATCGCATCAATGATGCCCGCATCCATCAGCGCCGGATAACGTCTTGGCAAGGTGGCGGCAAAATCAGACAATTTATTGAGCATACCGGGCATGTCGCGGATCAGGTAAATACCCTGCTGCCACGCAACGGGCATCACCACAAAGGCCATCAGCAGCAAAATACCGACAAACACCACCAGCACAATCGATGTCGCCCAACGCCGTGAACACCCAATATGTTCCAGCCGCACAGTCGGCCATTCAAGCAGGTACGCCAGCACTATGGCGACCAGTAGCGGCGCCAGAAGACCGCTAAAAAAGAACAGGATGCCAAAACCGGCAACCAGAATAATCAGCAGGGCGATGGCTTCGGGGTCGCTAAAGCGGCGACGATACCATTGCATCAACATTTCGAGCATAAAACCCTTCCATGAACCCAATAGCGGGATTGCGATCCCGAATTGTATCGAAATGTCACAAAAAAGACTTCGCTTTTTATGGCTGATTACGCAAAGTGAAAAGACATTTTTCCTGGGTGTTCATCGTCAGGTTTCGCAGTTACACTCCGTAAGCTTGCGGAGTGTGAACGATACTTCACAGCATTGGTCAAATGGCTATCTCAAAAAAGAATACAGGACAGAGGTTATGTTCAGGCAGTTGAAAAAAAACCTGGTTGCTACCCTCATTGCCGCACTGACTATCGGTCAGGTTGCGCCCGCATTTGCTGATACTGCGGACACCCTGCCTGATATGGGAACGTCGGCAGGCAGTACGCTTTCCATAGGACAGGAAATGCAGATGGGCGATTATTACGTACGCCAACTGCGCGGCAGTGCGCCATTAATTAATGATCCATTGCTCACCCAATACATTAATGCGCTGGGGATGCGTCTGGTCTCGCACGCCGACTCGGTAAAAACACCCTTCACATTCTTTTTGATCAACAACGATGAAATCAACGCCTTTGCTTTCTTTGGCGGCAACGTTGTCTTGCACTCCGCACTGTTCCGCTATTCCGACAACGAAAGCCAGTTAGCATCGGTCATGGCGCATGAAATCTCCCACGTCACTCAGCGCCACCTGGCGCGTGCAATGGAAGATCAGAAACGCAGTGCGCCGCTAACGTGGGTAGGTGCGCTAGGTTCAATTTTATTAGCGATGGCTAGCCCGCAGGCGGGTATGGCGGCGCTGACCGGTACGCTGGCGGGTACACGCCAGGGGATGATTAGCTTTACGCAACAAAATGAACAGGAAGCAGACCGCATCGGTATTCAGGTGCTGCAACGCTCGGGATTCGATCCCCAGGCCATGCCGACGTTCCTCGAAAAACTGCTCGATCAGGCCCGTTACTCTTCGCGTCCGCCGGAAATTTTGCTGACTCACCCCCTGCCTGAAAGCCGCCTGTCGGATGCCCGTAACCGCGCCAACCAAATGCGTCCGGTGGTCGTCCAGTCGTCAGAAGATTTTTATCTGGCTAAGGCACGAACCTTGGGCATGTACAACTCAGGTCGTAACCAGTTGACCGATGACCTGCTGAGTAACTGGTCGAAAGGCAACATACGTGAGCAACGTGCGGCGCAATATGGCCGGGCATTGCAGGCGATGGAAGCCAGCAAATATGACGAGGCGCGTAAAGCGCTGCAACCGCTGCTGGCTGCAGACGCGAACAATGCCTGGTATCTCGACCTGGCAACGGATATCGATCTCGGCCAGAAGAAAACCAGTGATGCCATTAACCGCCTGAAAAACGCCCGCGACCTGCGCACTAACCCGGTACTGCAGCTCAACCTGGCGAATGCGTATCTACAGGGCGGACAAGCCAAAGAGGCGGCAACCATCCTGAATCGCTATACGTTTAACCATAAGGACGACCCTAACGGCTGGGATCTGTTAGCGCAAACGGAAGCCAACCTGAACAACCGCGATCAGGAGCTGGCGGCGCGGGCGGAGGGATATGCCCTCGCTGGACGTCTGGATCAGGCGATTTCGATGCTCAGCAGCGCAAGCTCTCAGGTGAAACTGGGTAGCCAGCAGCAGGCCAGATACGATGCTCGTATCGACCAGCTACGCCAGCTGCAAGAGCGCTTTAAACCGTACACCAAGATGTAACAGGAAAGAAAAATGTCAGACGCGATTAAAATCTACCATAACCCACGCTGCTCCAAGAGCCGTGAAACGCTGGAATTACTGAAGTCCAATGGCGTGGACCCGGAAGTGGTGCTGTATCTGGAAACCCCGGCTGACGCCGCGACCCTGCGTGAACTTCTGCAGATGCTGGGTATGTCCAGCGCGCGTGAGCTGATGCGCCAGAAAGAGGATCTCTATAAATCGCTTAACCTGGCGGACAAAAATCTGAGTGAAGATGCGCTGATTCAGGCAATGGTGGAAAACCCAAAACTGATGGAGCGCCCGATCGTAGTTGCCAAAGGTCAGGCTCGAATTGGACGTCCGCCGGAGCAGGTACTGGAAATCGTCGGTTAACCGAAACCTGCCGCAGTTATTTGGCTGCGGCGCTTACAGCTTCAGAATTTCTTTTACGAACGGAATGGTCAGCTTACGCTGGGCGGTAATCGATGCGTGATCAAGCTGATCCAACGTCATAAACAGCGTACGCATTTCCCGATCCAGACGCTTAAGCAGAAAGCGGCCCACATCTTCCGGCAGTTCAAATCCGCGAAGTCTGGCGCGTAATTGCAACGCCTGCAGCTTATCTTCATCGGAAAGTGGTTGCAGCTTGTAGATTTGCCCCCAGTCCAGACGCGAAGCGAGATCCGGCAATCCCAGATTCAACTGTCTTGGTGGACGATCGCCGGTGATCAGCAGGCGTGTTTTCCCCGACTCCAGGATACGGTTGTAGAGATCAAAGATCGCCATTTCCCACAGCGAATCACCGGCCACACATTCGATGTTATCGATGCATACCAGCGATAAATGCTCCATCCCGTCGAGCACCTCGGGTACGAACCAGGTGCGTTTGTCGAGCGGCACGTAGCCTACCGCATCGCCGCGCGCGGACAGTTCCGCACAGGCAGCATGCAGCAAATGACTACGGCCTGCGCCTTCACGCGACCAAAGATAAATATACCCGCTATGTTCCTGACGCAGCACGTTTTGCAGTGCAGCCAGTAAAGAGGAGTTATCCCCCGGCCAGAAACTTGCGAAAGTTTCGTCGTCAGGAAGATAAAGTGGCAAAGAGAGCTGTGCCGGTGTGTTCAGAGATACCTCAACCCAGGATTTCATAAAATCGCGTTGAGTTTAACACAGAAATGCGTCGCGATAGAACCGGGCAGCATCGCCACCCGGTCAAAGGTTTACTGTTGCTCAGTGTCGGCATCTTTGGCGTCGAGCACCACTTCCTCTGGACGCAGCAGGCTGATAACTTTGAAAATCAGGCTCAGACAGACACCCACAATGGTCGCCAGCGCCATGCCTTTCAGCTCAGCAGCACCGATGTGAACTTTCGCGCCGCTGACGCCGATGATCAAAATGACTGAGGTCAGGATCAGGTTCTGTGCTTTGTTGTAGTCAACTTTTGACTCGATCAGCACGCGAATACCGGAAGCGCCAATCACGCCGTATAACAGCAGAGATACACCGCCCATGACCGGCAGCGGAATGATTTGGATCGCCGCAGCCAGTTTACCCACGCAGGAGAGCAGAATGGCGAAAATCGCCGCACCGCCAATAACCCAGGTACTGTAAACGCGGGTAATCGCCATGACGCCGATGTTCTCGCCGTACGTGGTGTTCGGCGTAGAACCGAAGAAGCCGGAGATCACCGTCGACAGGCCGTTAGCAAACATAGAACGATGCAGGCCAGGATCGCGAATCAAATCTTTTTTCACGATATTCGCCGTTACCACCAGGTGGCCGACGTGTTCAGCAATAACCACCAGCGCCGCAGGCAGAATAGTCAGAATAGCGACCCATTCAAAGCGCGGTGTGTAGAACGTCGGCAGAGCAAACCAGTGAGCCTGCGCTATCGGCGTGGTGTCCACGACCCCCATCACGAAGGAGAGCGCGTACCCGGCCAGCACCCCAATCAAAATCGGGATAATCGCCATAAAGCCACGGAACAGCACGGAACCAAATACCGTCACCGCCAGCGTCACCATTGAGATGATGATGGTTGTTGAGTCTGGCGCTTGTCCTTCCGCAGGCAGCAATCCCGCCATACCCGCAGCGACACCCGCCAACTCCAGACCGATAACGGCAACGATTGCGCCCATCGCCGCAGGCGGGAACATTACATCCAGCCAGCCAGTACCGGCTTTCTTAACGATGAACGAAACCAGGCAGAACAGGATGCCACACATAATGAAACCGCCCAGCGCCACTTCATACCCTAGCGGCAGCAGCAGCAGAACTGGGGAAATGAACGCAAAGCTTGAACCGAGGTAAGCCGGAATTTTACCTTTACAAATAAAGAGATACAGTAAAGTACCAATACCGTTAAACAGCAGAACGGTAGCTGGGTTGATATGAAACAGGACTGGCACCAGTACCGTTGCGCCAAACATGGCGAACAGGTGCTGTAAACTAAGCGGGATTGTCTGTAAAAGCGGCGGTCTTTCACTCACCCCGATAGCACGGCGCGTCATAGTGTTTTCCTCTGAGTGTTGTTTGTTATTAGCGATTGGGTTGTTTTATTCAAAAAAAAGCCGACTCTTAAAGTCGGCTTCTTTTCACTTATTCGTTTACTTGGTACCAAAAATCTTATCGCCGGCATCGCCGAGCCCCGGAATAATGTATCCGTGCTCGTTCAGTCCCTGATCGATGGAGGCAGTGTACAGCTCAACATCCGGGTGCGCTTTTTCCAGCGCCGCGATACCTTCCGGCGCTGCAACCAGCACCAGGACTTTAATGCTGCTGCAGCCTGCTTTTTTCAGCAGGTCGATGGTAGCGATAACGGAACCGCCGGTTGCCAGCATCGGGTCAACGATCAGCGCCATACGCTCATCAATGTTAGAAACCAGCTTCTGGAAGTACGGAACCGGCTCCAGCGTCTCTTCATTACGGTACATACCGACCACGCTGATACGCGCGCTCGGAACGTTTTCCAGAACGCCTTCCATCATGCCCAGGCCCGCACGCAGGATTGGCACAACGGTGATTTTTTTACCTTTGATTTGGTCAACTTCAACCGGGCCGTTCCAGCCTTCGATGGTCACCTTTTCGGTTTCCAGACCGGCGGTTGCTTCATAAGTCAGCAGGCTGCCAACTTCCGAGGCGAGTTCACGAAAGCGTTTAGTGCTGATGTCGTTTTCACGCATCAGTCCCAGCTTGTGTTTGACGAGTGGGTGTTTGACTTCCACGATCTTCATACTCTTCTCCTTTCCTCAGACGAGTGGCAACCACAAAAAAAATCGCCGGATTATACCGCTTTTCGTCTCTGGCGCAACACTGCATACGCTTGATATGGATCAACCAAAATCGTTTGCGTCTGGATGATGAGTATAAAACAACCCCCACAATAAGTGCGGGGGTTGTTATCAATGCTATGAATTTTATAGATTTTCAGCATTACTCTGGATGACGTTTTGATACCATGAAAAAGATTTCTTCGGCGAGCGTGCTAATGTCCCACTCCCGTCATTATTTTTATCAACATAGATAAAGCCGTAGCGTTTTTTCATCTCCCCCGTCCCGGCCGAGACTAAATCAATACAGCCCCACGGGGTATAACCCATCAGATCCACGCCATCTTCCACCACCGCTTTTTTCATTTCGCGGATATGTGCGGCCATATAGTCAATACGATAGGAATCATCCACCGAGCCGTCGGCCTGCTGCACGTCAATCGCCCCAAAGCCGTTTTCAACAATAAACAGCGGCAACTGATAATGATCCCAAAACCAGTTCAGCGAATAGCGCAGACCGACGGGATCAATCTGCCAGCCCCAGTCCGACTTCTGCACGTACGGGTTAGAAACCAGGCTTTTCGACTCGTCGTAATCCAGTTGTGGGTTGTCCGCCGTTGCCTGGGTCGCGAAAGACATATAATAGCTAAAGCCGATGTAATCAACGCAGCCCTCGGTCAGCGCCTGACGGTCTTCCTCGGTGATATCCAGTTCAAAGCCACGACGGGTAAAGTAATTGAGAAGATGCTGCGGGTATTTGCCGCGCACATGGACGTCAGTAAACCAGTAACGCCGGTGCATAGCGTTCATCGCCATCATCATGTCGTTCGGCGCACAGGTCAGCGGATAAATTGGGCACATCGCAATCATGCAGCCAATTTGCAGCGCCGGGTTAATTTCACGCGCGAGCTTCACCGCCAGCGCGCTTGCCACCAGCTCGTAGTGCGCCGCCTGGTACATGACCGGCTCGCGGTCTTCACCAGGCAGATATTTCAGGCCAGAGTTAGTAAAGGGCGCGAAGTCTTCGTGATAATTTGCCTGATTGTTAATCTCATTAAACGTCATCCAGTACTTCACTTTGTGCTGGTAACGAGTGAAAACCACCCGGGCAAAACGGACAAAAAAGTCGATAAGATTACGGTTGCGCCAGCCGCCGTACTCCGTCACCAGATGGTAGGGCATCTCGAAGTGCGACAACGTAATCACCGGTTCAATGCCATATTTCAGACATTCGTCGAACAGATCATCATAGAACTGCAGGCCAGCTTCATTGGGTTGCGCTTCATCACCTAAAGGGAAAATCCGCGTCCAGGCAATAGAAGTGCGAAAACATTTAAACCCCATTTCGGCAAACAGCTTGATGTCGTCTTTATAGCGATGATAAAAATCGATGGCATCGTGGTTAGGGTAGTTTTTACCGGCAATCACACCGTCAGTAATTTCACGCGCCACGCCATGCGCCCCCGCCGTCATGACATCGGCAACGCTAATTCCTTTACCGCCCTCCTGCCAGCCACCTTCCAGTTGATGAGCGGCGACAGCGCCACCCCACATGAAATCTGCTTTAAATCCTGACATCCCCTTCCCCTATCGTGATGACTCTGCGCAAAACACTCCAAATGAGGCCCGCAACAAAAAACAGAAACCGGTTTCAGTACGATACTGTGCATTCGGCTGGTAGGTTTCAAGCACAAGACTGTACCCGGTTTCATTTTCGTGGCGCAGTTCAAACAAATAGATAAATGATTGTAAAATGCTGAAAAAACCAGCAGATAAAACTTGATGCAGAGCAGGCTCGCAAACGTTTGCTTTCCCTGTTAGAATTGCGCCGAATTTAACTTTTACTGCAAGTAAACATGTGGGGAAGCAGGCAGTGACCGATAAAACCTCTCTTAGCTACAAAGATGCCGGTGTTGATATTGATGCAGGTAATGCTCTGGTTGATCGAATCAAAGGCGTAGTAAAGAAAACGCGTCGTCCGGAAGTTATGGGTGGTCTGGGTGGCTTCGGTGCGCTGTGCGCATTGCCGCAAAAATATCGTGAACCGGTACTGGTTTCCGGCACTGATGGCGTTGGTACAAAACTGCGTCTGGCGATGGATCTGAAACGCCACGACACTATCGGCATTGACCTCGTCGCAATGTGCGTCAACGACCTCGTGGTTCAGGGCGCTGAGCCGCTGTTCTTCCTCGACTACTATGCAACCGGCAAACTGGATGTGGACACCGCAGCCAGCGTCATTAACGGGATTGCCGAAGGCTGCCTGCAGTCTGGCTGTGCGCTGGTCGGTGGGGAAACAGCTGAAATGCCGGGGATGTACCACGGCGAAGATTACGACGTGGCAGGTTTCTGTGTTGGCGTCGTCGAGAAATCAGAGATTATCGACGGTTCTAAAGTGGCTGACGGCGACGTACTGATTGCGCTCGGCTCCAGCGGTCCACACTCTAACGGTTACTCTCTGGTGCGTAAAATCGTTGAAGTCAGCGGTTGTGACCCGGAAACCACCGAGCTTGAAGGCAAGTCGCTGGCCGATCACTTGCTGGCTCCGACCCGCATTTACGTAAAATCCATTCTGGAACTGATCGAGAAGGTTGATGTGCACGCCATTGCCCACCTGACCGGCGGCGGCTTCTGGGAAAATATTCCACGCGTTCTGCCAGACAACACGCAGGCCGTGATCGACGAGTCTTCCTGGCAGTGGCCAGCCGTCTTCAACTGGCTGCAAACGGCGGGTAACGTCAGCCAGCATGAGATGTATCGCACCTTTAACTGCGGCGTAGGTATGGTTATCGCCCTGCCAGCTCCGGAAGTGGACAAAGCCCTGACTTTGCTCAATGAGAAAGGTGAAAACGCATGGAAAATCGGTATCATCAAAGCTTCTGATTCCGAACAGCGTGTGGTCATTGAATGAAAAACATTGTGGTGCTCATTTCCGGTAACGGAAGCAATTTGCAGGCGATAATAGACGCCTGTGAACAGAAAAAAATCAATGGCACCATACGTGCAGTATTCAGTAACAAGGCCGATGCGTTCGGCCTTGAGCGCGCACGCGAAGCGAATATTCCGGCACACTCGCTGGAAGCCGCCCAGTTTGCCAGTCGCGAAGCCTTCGACCGCCAACTGATGCAAGAAATTGACGCCTGGGCGCCGGATGTAGTGGTGCTGGCCGGTTATATGCGCATCCTCAGCCCGGCGTTTGTCGCGCACTATTCTGAACGATTGCTGAATATCCACCCGTCTTTATTGCCAAAATATCCCGGCCTGCATACGCACCGCCAGGTACTGGAAAACGGCGATGAAGAGCATGGTACCTCCGTCCACTTCGTCACTGATGAACTGGACGGCGGACCGGTTATTCTCCAGGCCAAAGTTCCGGTATTTGAAGGCGACAGCGAAGATGATGTCACGGCGCGGGTTCAGGCTCAGGAACATACCATTTACCCACTGGTGGTAAGCTGGTTTATTGATGGTCGCCTGAAAATGCGTGATAACGCTGCATGGCTGGATGGCATCCGCCTACCGCCGCAAGGCTACGCCGCCGACGAATAATAAAATTCAACCTGTAAGCCGCATGTCACCATCCGGCTTACAGGCATAACTACCTTTTCCGGTTAATACCACCGGTATTCATCTACGCTCCCCCTTTCTCTTTGCTATCAGACGGTTTATTGTCATATTTTTCTGGCACAGTTGGACATCTGAGAGCAATGCTCGCCATAATAAATCGGTAGTGTCCCGTGAATGAAACGGAGTAAAAGTGGTAATGGGTCAGGAAAAGCTATACATCGAGAAAGAACTCAGTTGGTTAGCGTTCAACGAACGCGTACTCCAGGAAGCTGCTGATAAGTCAAACCCGTTGATCGAACGGATGCGTTTCTTAGGCATCTATTCCAATAACCTCGACGAGTTTTATAAGGTTCGTTTTGCCGAACTGAAGCGCCGAATCATTATTAGCGAAGAACAGGGTTCAAACTCTCACTCCCGCCATCTGTTAGGCAAAATCCAGGCCCGCGTATTAAAAGCCGATCAGGAATTTGACGGTCTGTACAACGAGTTGCTGCTGGAGATGGCGCGCAATCAGATTTTCTTAATCAATGAACGCCAGCTATCGGCCAATCAGCAGAGCTGGTTGCGTCATTACTTCAAGCAATATCTTCGCCAGCACATCACGCCGATCCTGATTAACCGCGAGACGGATTTAGTCCAGTTTTTGAAAGATGACTACACATATCTGGCGGTAGAGATTATCCGCGGCGATACAATCCGCTACGCGCTGCTGGAAATCCCTTCTGACAAGGTTCCCCGTTTTGTGAATCTGCCGCCGGAAACTCCGCGTCGTCGCAAGCCGATGATCCTGTTGGACAACATTTTACGTTATTGCCTTGACGATATTTTCAAAGGGTTCTTTGATTACGACGCACTTAACGCCTATTCGATGAAAATGACCCGTGACGCCGAATACGATTTGGTGCACGAGATGGAATCGAGCCTGATGGAGCTGATGTCCTCCAGCCTGAAACAGCGTCTGACCGCAGAACCTGTACGCTTTGTCTATCAGCGCGACATGCCCAATGCGTTGGTCGAGGTGCTACGTGAAAAACTGACGATTTCTCGCTACGACTCAATTGTTCCCGGCGGGCGTTACCATAACTTCAAAGACTTTATTAACTTCCCCAACGTTGGCAAAGCCAACCTGGTTAATAAGCCGCTGCCGCGTCTGCGCCACATCTGGTTCGACAATGAGAAATTCCGTAACGGATTTGATGCAATCCGCGAGCGCGATGTGCTGCTGTATTACCCGTATCACACCTTTGAGCACGTTCTTGAACTGTTGCGCCAGGCGTCTTTCGACCCGAGCGTGCTGGCGATAAAGATCAACATCTACCGTGTGGCAAAAGACTCGCGCATCATCGACGCGATGATCCATGCCGCGCATAACAGTAAAAAAGTCACCGTGGTAGTGGAATTGCAGGCGCGCTTTGATGAAGAAGCCAACATTCATTGGGCCAAGCGTCTGACCGAAGCGGGCGTTCACGTCATCTTCTCCGCGCCGGGTCTGAAAATTCACGCCAAACTGTTCCTTATCTCGCGTAAAGAAGGTGATGAAGTCGTGCGCTATGCGCATATCGGGACGGGCAACTTCAACGAAAAAACGGCGCGGCTGTACACCGACTACTCGTTGCTGACCGCTGATTCACGCATCACCAACGAAGTGCGTCGGGTGTTCAACTTCATCGAAAACCCGTATCGTCCGGTGACGTTCGATTATCTGCTGGTTTCTCCGCAGAACTCACGCCGTCTGCTGTACGCGATGATCGACAAAGAGATCGCCAATGCGCAGCAAGGCCAGCCTTCCGGTATCACGCTAAAACTGAACAACCTGGTCGATAAAGGCCTGGTTGATCGTCTCTATGCGGCCTCAAGCTCAGGCGTACCGGTTAATTTGTTGATTCGCGGTATGTGCTCTCTGATCCCGAACCTGGAAGGCATTAGCGACAATATTCGTGTTATCAGCATCGTTGATCGCTATCTTGAACATGACCGGGTCTACATCTTCGAGAACGGGGGCGACAAGCAGGTGTATCTCTCCTCCGCAGACTGGATGACAAGAAACATCGATTATCGTATCGAAGTTGCTACACCGCTTCTTGACCCGCGCCTTAAGCAGCGCGTGCTGGATATTATCGATATCCTGTTCAGCGACACGGTGAAGGCCCGCTTCATCGATAAAGAACTCAGTAATCGCTACGTACCACGCGGAAACCGCCGTAAGGTTCAGTCACAATTGGCGATTTACGACTACATCAAATCACTCGAGCAACCTGACTAAAGATATGCCAATACACGACAAGACTCCACGACCGCAGGAATTTGCTGCGGTCGACCTTGGTTCAAACAGTTTCCATATGGTCATTGCCCGCGTGGTTGATGGCGCAATGCAGATTATCGGGCGGCTGAAACAGCGCGTTCATCTGGCGGATGGTCTCGGCGAAGATAACAAGCTGAGCGAAGAGGCAATGGAACGCGGATTAAGCTGCCTGTCGCTGTTCGCCGAACGCCTGCAGGGCTTTCCCCCGTCAAGCGTATGCATCGTGGGAACCCATACTTTGCGTCAGGCGCTGAATGCGACCGATTTTCTCAAGCGAGCGGAAAAAGTCATCCCCTACCCGATTGAGATTATCTCCGGTAACGAAGAAGCCCGACTGATTTTTATGGGCGTGGAGCATACTCAGCCGGAAAAAGGCCGCAAGCTGGTTATCGATATCGGCGGTGGCTCAACAGAACTGGTGATCGGCGAAGATTTCGAACCCAAGCTGGTCGAAAGCCGCCGTATGGGCTGCGTCAGTTTTGCCCAGATGTATTTCCCGGGCGGTGTTATCAGCCGGGAAAACTTCCAGCGTGCCCGCATGGCGGCAGCGCAAAAGCTTGAAACTTTAACGTGGCAGTTTCGCATTCAGGGCTGGAACGTCGCAATGGGCGCGTCAGGCACGATTAAAGCGGCACACGAAGTGCTGCTGGAGATGGGTGAAAAAGACGGTTTTATCACCCCCGAACGCCTGGACAAACTGACATCTGAAGTGCTGAAGCATGCGTCATTTGATGCGCTCAGCCTGCCGGGGCTGTCAGAGGAGCGAAAAGCGGTATTTGTTCCTGGGCTCGCGATTCTGTGCGGCGTTTTTGACGCGCTGGCTATCCGCGAACTTCGCCTTTCTGATGGCGCGCTACGCGAAGGCGTACTGTACGAGATGGAAGGACGTTTTCGCCACCAGGACGTTCGTAGTCGTACCGCCAGTAGTCTGGCGAACCAGTACAACATTGACAGTGAACAGGCCCGGCGCGTGCTGGAAACAACGATGCAAATGTACGACCAGTGGCATACGCAACAGCCCAAACTGGCCAATCCTCAACTGGAAGCATTACTGCGCTGGGCAGCGATGCTGCATGAGGTTGGGCTGAACATCAACCACAGCGGCTTACATCGCCACTCTGCTTATATCTTACAAAACAGCGATTTACCGGGGTTTAATCAGGAACAACAACTGATGATGGCAACATTAGTTCGTTATCATCGCAAAGCGGTGAAACTGGATGACTTGCCCCGCTTTACACTGTTCAAGAAAAAACAGTTTCTGCCGTTAATTCAACTGTTACGCCTGGGCGTGCTGCTGAATAATCAGCGTCAGGCGACCACCACGCCGCCAACCCTGACTCTGATAACCGACGACAACCACTGGACCTTACGTTTCCCGCATGACTGGTTTAGCCAAAATGCGCTGGTGCTGCTCGATCTGGAAAAAGAGCAGCAATACTGGGAGGGCGTAACCGGCTGGCGTCTCAAAATTGAAGAAGAAACCTCACCCGATATCGCCGCATAAACTCAGAACAGGTGCCAGCGCGTCTGGCGCCTGTTCTTCCAGCGTTTCATGCAATGGCTGTGGTTTACCAATCAAGTACCCCTGCATGTAGTCAATCCCCAGCGAAATTACCGCACTGCGTATTTCTTCACTTTCGACGTACTCTGCAACCACCAGCATTCTTTTCATCCGAGCCAGATGGCAAATAGAGGCCACGATTTGGTAGTCGAGGCTATTCGAAACGATACTGCGAATAAAGCTGCCATCAATTTTCAGGATATCGGCACTCACATTCTTCAGCCGCGCATAGCTGGCGTAACCCGTCCCAAAATCATCAATCGCAATCTGACAGCCCAGTGATTGCAGCTGCAGTAACGTTGCCTGTGCCTGTTCCGCATTGGTTAAGGCGTTGCTTTCCGTGACTTCAAAAATCAACTGCCACGCTTCAACCTTGTACTTAACCAGTAGCTGGTTGATGTCATGCGGAAGTCGGGCGCGACATATCGACGTGGGTGACAAGTTAATGGCAAACCGACGGGCGGGCATTTTTTCCCGATTCTGTGCCATAAACTTCAGCGTATTTTCAATCACCCACATATCGATGCTGGACGACAAGCCAAACTCATGCGCGATCGGCAAGAAGCAATCAGGCGGGATGGTTTCACCGTCATCTCCCTCAAGGCGCAGCAGGATTTCATGATAAACGTCGCCGCGTACGCCAAAAATCGGCTGCGCCATCAGGAAAAAACGATTGTGCTCCAACGCCAGCTGTAGACGATTCATCATCGCAACCTTATCTTTCAGGTCACGTTGCAAGTGCATGACGCCTCGGCGCTGCAAGTTCTCTGGTGAATTGGTCGCCAGAGAAAGCTCGGCAATGGTGCTTAACTCTCCCAGTAACAGATAGATATGGTTAACAGGAGAACGGACACAGCAAAAACTGATCCCCACCTGCGGCTGTAAAAGCATGCCATCCCAAATAAAACGGAACTGCTTGATATGCCTGTCCAGGGCTTCAATGCGCTCCTGATACGACTCAGTGTTAAAACGCAAAACTAAGTCATTACCCGATAACTGATAGACATGCTCATCCTGTGCCAACAGTGGCGTTATCCACTGTGAGAGTTTTTGCTTGTACTGGATACGCAGCATAATGCCGTAATTTTTTACCAGTAGCTCCATGCCCGGAACACGCAAAAAGCAGAGCACTGACCATGGCGTTTTTTTCAAATCCCGGTTCAATGCGCGCAAATTTGGCAGATGCACCATCGGATCAAAGAATGCCAGACGATGGTTGCGCCGGGTAACAAAGCGTTGGCGCGTTGCCAGTACGGCAATGAAGTTCACGATGAAGGAGAAAACAAGATAACTCGATGAGGTAATGGCAAGCTGGGTATCGTAGCCAGAATACCAGGGCATATAGCGCTGGTAATAATGAATTGCGGTAATAAGTACGACAGACCATATCAGCGAAATAAATCTGTAACCGTAACGCATTGCTCCCCAGAGCATGACAGGTAGCAACAACGACAGAGTATAATTTGTGCTGAATATTGAGCTTTGTTCATTTAACGGCATACACAGCAATGCCATAAGTACAGCCAATATAATCAGCCAGACCGCAAACTCAGTTTTGGTAACTTTGGTATCAAACTGCTGCTTTAATTGAGAAAAATAGCCTCTGACATGCAAAGGGTTGCGGATCGTGCGAATAATAAAGTAGCACAAAGGAACCCCAATCAGATTCCCGACCAGCATAGCCTGATAGTTGATCAACGTGCCAGTATTAAAGGGCATAACCCCCACCATGCCGGATTTACTCTCATAAACGCCCACAAATGCGGCAAACTGGAAGAGGATCAGAAACAGCGTCGCTGGGCAGAAGACCTGCCAAAACATGCGCTGAAACATCAGGTGGGAGTTACCGTGAGATACGTTGTTCCGCCGGGGTGCAAATACTTTATACCCTCCCCAACTCAGCACTATCGTTACAATAAAGTGCGAAATTATTGAGAGCGTTTCAAATAACCCAACCTGCGGATATTTGTAGCAGATAATGGAAATGATAATTCCCGGCAATGCCGCCCAGCCAAAAAATAGCATCAGGCTAATCATCAACGCCAAAGGCATGTAGAAAAGAATTACGGTCCCAGTACTAATATGGGCATAGGTATTGGCAGTGCTCAATATAGGCAACAGCAAAGATGGTATGATGAGAGGTAACGCCCACCATCTATCTCTCATACAAATATAATTTTTATTGAGTTTCATAGATGCTCAGTAGAATCCCGCACATCCTGCAGGGGGTATTCAGACAGGCATCCCACCTGACTCTAAAACGATGAAGTTAAATACATCACTATGTCTCATCGATTTTAGTTATCAGTAAAGGGTGACGTTTGATATATATCAAAAAAAAAGCCCCTCATTAATCAATTATTACTATTTTCATCGTTCCTTATCGTTAATTCATTATTAATGCAAATAATAATATTAATTTTCATAACATATGAGGATAAAACAACTGAAGCAATTTTACATAACGAAAAATTGACCATTGCCTCACAGTATGCCTTAATGTGAGTATCGCCCTCAGTTGGGTACACTACAAGGAACCTTTTGTGAGCCAGGTTACCAGCCTACGCAAACGACACCGATTTAATAGTCGCATGATCCGGATCGTACTGCTTATCAGCTTTCTCTTCTTCTTCGGACGCTTCGTCTACTCCGCTATAGGTGCGTGGCACCACCACCAGAACAAAAAAGACTCTCAGCAGATCACCCAGCCGCAACAGGCATCTCCTGCTCAAACCGACGTGCGCTGATCGCTCGCGCCTGTAATATCTCAGCATTAAGATTCCTTACCGGATGGCTAATCGCCTGACATTTAACCATCCGGTAAGGGATTTGAGTGATGAAACAATACGCTGCCTTACCCACCACACGCACGGAGTTATCGGATAATAGACCGTGTTTTTCGCACAAATTCACAATCTTTTAATCCCACTTCACCGCACCATTCGCGTTCATTTTTACGTTCCGATTTACTGGGTATAAAAAGACACACTGTGTTCAAATAGACGTCAATTAATATCACCAGAAAATATCACAGGTGAAAGCATTAATATTGTGTATGAAATTAAATGCTTATTTGAATCATTACCATTTTAAATTCTACAGGGTAATACCATGAGTGGTTTTTCATTATTTCCGAAAATAAGCAGCGGTCTTGAATGGATCGCTGGACACAGCGATGCGGTTATTCAATTCGGCTGGAATATCGTTGCAGCCGTAATTTTACTGTTTATCGGTAAATTTGTCTCTCGCCTGATCTCCAGTGGTCTGGAAAAATTACTGTTAAAACGTAAAGTTGACCGAACCATTATCCAGTTCTTCACCGCGCTGGTACGTTACATTACCCTCGCCTTTGCCGTTGTTGCCGCATTGGGTCGCGTCGGTATCGAAACATCCTCCATTATTGCCGTCATTGGTGCCGCCGGGTTGGCCATTGGACTCGCGCTACAAGGATCGCTTTCCAACTTTGCCGCTGGCGTATTATTGGTCTCCCTGCGTCCATTCCGCGCCGGAGAAGTGGTACAAATTGGGGCAGTTACCGGAACGGTGGAAAAGGTGCATATTTTCTCCACCACCTTGCTCACCGCCGACAGCAAAGAAGTGGTCATTCCAAACGGTAAGATCATCGCTGACAATATCATTAACTATTCCCGCCACCCTTTCCGCCGTATCGATCTGGTGATTGGCGTCGGCTATCAGAGCCGGATAGCCGACGTTAAGCGCGTGATTAACCATATTATCGAGCAGGATACCCGCATCGATAAGCAACGTGGGGTAACCGTTCGTCTGGGCGAACTGGGCGCTTCAGCATTGAATTTTTACGTCCGCGTATGGGTGCCCAACATCGAATACTGGAATACCTATTACGATCTGCTGGAAAACATTAAAGAAGCCCTGGACGCCAACCATATCTCCCTGCCGTATCCGCAGATGGATATTCGCGTTGAGAACGTAGCCCCCCAATCTCAACCCCAGCTACAGTTGGTTGATTAATTCACAGCGCTTCGGTATGAGCGCAATAAAAAACCCTCTATAAAAAGAGGGTTTTTTTACATATTACCGGTTCAGAAACCGCTAACAGAAAGGGCTATTATTCCCACTCAATGGTAGCCGGTGGCTTACCGCTGATATCATACACAACGCGGGAAATGCCGTTCACTTCGTTAATGATGCGGTTAGAGACGCGGCCTAAGAAATCATACGGCAGGTGCGCCCAGTGCGCGGTCATAAAGTCGATGGTTTCTACTGCACGCAGGGAAACAACCCAGTCGTACTTACGGCCATCGCCCATGACGCCAACGGAACGTACCGGCAGGAACACGGTGAACGCCTGGCTGACTTTGTTGTACAGGTCAGCTTTGTGCAGTTCTTCAATGAAGATAGCATCCGCGCGACGCAGCAGGTCGCAGTACTCTTTCTTCACTTCGCCAAGCACACGTACCCCCAGCCCCGGTCCCGGGAACGGGTGACGGTACAGCATGTCGTACGGCAGGCCCAGCTCCAGACCGATTTTACGCACTTCGTCTTTGAACAGCTCACGCAGCGGCTCAACCAGCCCCATCTTCATCTCTTTCGGCAAACCGCCCACGTTGTGGTGAGATTTGATAACGTGCGCTTTACCGGTGGCAGATGCCGCGGATTCGATCACGTCCGGATAGATAGTTCCCTGTGCCAGCCACTTAACGTCTTCCAGCTTCAGCGCTTCTTCGTCGAACACTTCAACGAATACGCGGCCGATGATCTTACGTTTGGCTTCCGGGTCGTTCTCGCCTTTCAGCGCGTCGAGGAAACGCTGTTCGCCTTCAACGTGAACGATGTTCAGGCCGAAATGGTCACCAAACATATCCATTACCTGCTGGGCTTCGTTCAGGCGCAGCAGACCGTTGTCGACGAACACGCAGGTCAGGTTTTTACCGATCGCACGGTGCAACAGCATCGCAGTCACAGAGGAGTCAACGCCACCGGACAGACCGAGGATAACTTTGTCATTGCCAACCTGCTCACGAATGCGGGCAACGGCGTCATCGATAATTTTTGCCGGCGTCCACAGCGCTTCACACTGGCAGATATCGCGCACAAAACGCTCCAGCATGCGCATGCCCTGACGGGTGTGGGTAACTTCCGGGTGGAACTGCACGCCATAGAAGCGTTTTTCTTCGTGCGCCATGATAGCAAACGGGCAGCTGTCGGTGCTGGCAACGGTCACGAAACCTTCCGGAATGGCAGTCACTTTGTCGCCGTGGCTCATCCACACATCCAGCAACGGTTTGCCGTCTGCGGTCAGGGAGTCTTCAATACCGCGGACAAGCGCGCTGTCGGTCTGAACTTCAACCTGCGCATAGCCGAATTCACGTTCGTTAGAACCTTCAACATGACCACCGAGCTGCATTGCCATGGTCTGCATGCCGTAGCACACGCCGAACACCGGCACGCCCGCATTGAAAACGTATTCCGGCGCACGCGGGCTGTTTTCTTCAGTGGTACTTTCCGGGCCACCGGAAAGAATAATACCGCTTGGGTTGAATTCGCGAATTTGTGCTTCCGTAACATCCCATGCCCACAGTTCACAGTAGACGCCCAGTTCACGTACGCGACGTGCAACCAGCTGAGTGTACTGCGAGCCAAAATCGAGGATGAGAATGCGATGTTTATGAATATTGTCTGTCATTGACGCTAATTCCGAGGCAAGTGAAACAAATTCGCCCGGCATATAGCCGGGCGCGGAAACTTATCAGGAGCCCATGCGGTAGTTAGGGGACTCTTTGGTGATGGTCACATCGTGAACGTGACTTTCCTGAATACCCGCACCGCTGATGCGTACAAACTCTGCTTTCGTTCGCAGCGCGTCGATAGTACCACAGCCGGTCAGCCCCATACAGGAGCGCAGGCCGCCCATCTGCTGGTGAATGATCTCTTTCAGGCGACCTTTATAGGCTACGCGGCCTTCGATACCTTCCGGGACCAGTTTGTCAGCGGCGTTATCGCTCTGGAAGTAACGGTCAGAAGACCCTTTGGACATCGCGCCCAGAGAACCCATACCGCGGTAAGATTTGTAAGAACGGCCCTGGTACAGTTCGATTTCGCCCGGGGATTCTTCAGTACCCGCCAGCATGGAACCAACCATCACTGCGGCAGCACCAGCAGCAATCGCTTTAGCGATGTCGCCGGAGAAACGAATACCGCCATCGGCGATAACCGGAATACCGGTGCCTTCCAGCGCTTCAACGGCATCAGAAACGGCGGTGATCTGCGGAACACCGACGCCGGTCACGATACGGGTAGTACAAATGGAGCCAGGGCCAATACCCACTTTAACAGCGCTGCAGCCAGCTTCAGCCAACGCGCGAGCACCTGCGCCCGTAGCAACGTTACCGCCGATAATCTGCAGATCAGGATATTTAGCGCGAGTTTCACGAATACGCTGCAGTACGCCTTCAGAGTGGCCGTGAGAGGAGTCAATCAGCAGTACGTCAACGCCCGCGGCAACCAGCGCGTCAACACGCTCTTCGTTACCTGCGCCCGCGCCAACCGCAGCGCCCACGCGCAGACGACCATGCTCGTCTTTACAGGCGTTAGGTTTACGTTCAGCTTTCTGGAAATCTTTAACGGTGATCATACCGAGCAGATGGAAGCTGTCATCAACAACCAGCGCTTTCTCAACGCGTTTTTCGTGCATTTTGGCGAAAACGACATCGCGCGCTTCGCCTTCACGAACGGTCACCAGACGCTCTTTTGGCGTCATATATACGCTAACCGGCTGGTTCAGGTCAGTCACAAAACGCACGTCACGGCCGGTGATGATACCGACCAGTTCGTTATCTTCAGTCACCACCGGGTAGCCTGCAAAGCCGTTACGCTCGGTCAGTTCTTTCACTTCGCGCAGAGTAGTGGTTGGCAGTACGGTCTGTGGGTCAGTTACCACGCCAGATTCGTGTTTCTTCACGCGGCGAACTTCTTCAGCCTGGCGCTCGATGGACATGTTTTTGTGGATAAAACCGATGCCGCCTTCCTGGGCCAGGGCAATTGCCAGGCGCGCTTCCGTCACGGTGTCCATTGCTGCGGAGAGCATAGGAATGTTCAGGCGAATGGTTTTCGTCAACTGGGTGCTGAGGTCAGCAGTATTCGGCAGAACGGTAGAATGAGCGGGAACGAGGAGGACGTCGTCAAACGTCAGGGCTTCTTTTGCGATACGTAGCATGGGCAATATCTCACCTGGGAGGTTATTAAATATTGCCGCGGCATTATACAGAGCGTAACCGATTGCATCCACACTTTTTTGCAAAAAAACCTTGCGCTCCTCTGTGAGCATGTTACTTTCGACTGAATAACCTGCTGATTTAGAATTTGATCCCGCTCACATGTTATCCTCTCAGACCACCTCAATTTTTACCGTAAGCCGCCTGAATCAGACGGTTCGTTTGCTGCTTGAGCAGGAAATGGGGCAAGTGTGGATCAGCGGTGAAATCTCCAATTTCACTCAGCCGTCCTCCGGTCACTGGTACTTCACGCTCAAAGATGACACCGCTCAGGTTCGCTGCGCGATGTTTCGCAACAGCAACCGCCGGGTAACGTTCCGCCCGCAGCACGGGCAACAGGTGCTGGTGCGCGCCAACATTACATTGTATGAGCCGCGTGGGGACTACCAGATAATTGTTGAGAGCATGCAGCCTGCGGGTGAAGGTCTGTTGCAACAGAAGTATGAGCAACTGAAGGCCAAACTACAGGCTGAAGGGCTGTTCGATCAGCAGTTCAAAAAAACGCTGCCCTCACCGGCCCACTGCGTCGGGGTGATAACCTCGAAAACCGGGGCAGCGCTACACGATATTCTCCACGTATTGAAACGCCGCGACCCTTCCCTGCCCGTTATTATCTATCCAACCGCTGTCCAGGGCGACGATGCGCCGGGGCAGATTGTGCGCGCAATTGAGCTGGCAAACGCCCGTGGCGAGTGTGACGTATTAATCGTCGGGCGCGGCGGCGGCTCGCTGGAAGATTTGTGGAGCTTTAACGACGAGCGCGTAGCACGGGCGATTTTTGCCAGCCGTATTCCGGTGGTGAGTGCCGTCGGCCATGAAACCGATGTGACCATTGCCGATTTTGTCGGCGACCTCCGCGCGCCAACGCCGTCGGCGGCCGCAGAAATTGTCAGCCGCAATCAGCTCGAACTGCTGCGTCAAATTCAGCATGGTCAGCAACGTCTGGAAATGGCGATGGATTACTATCTCGCCAACCGAACTCGCCGATTTACCCAGCTTAATCACCGCTTGCAACAGCAGCATCCGCAGCTGCGTCTGGCCCGCCAGCAGACCGTGCTGGAACGACTGCGTCAGAGAATGAACTTCGCACTTGAGAATAAAATTAAACAGGCCAATCAGCGTCAGCAGCGCATGCTGCAGCGGCTGAACCAGCAGAATCCGCAGCCGCGCATTCATCGCGCGCAGTCACGGGTGCAGCAACTGGAATATCGACTGGCGGAAAATATCCGCGCGCGGCTAAGCGAGCAGCGCGAGCGTTTCGGCAACGCGGTCACCCATCTGGAAGCCGTCAGCCCGCTGGCAACGTTAGCGCGCGGCTATAGCGTCTCCACCGCACAGAATGGAGAGGTGCTGAAGAAAGTAAAACAGGTGAAAGCGGGCGATCTACTGACCACCCGACTGGAGGACGGCTGGATTACCAGCGAAGTTCACAACATTACCCCAACTAAAAAGCCACGCCGTTCGCAATAACGTTCTTACTTGCCTCGTTCTATGTGAGCATTTACGGCACAATACAGGCCCCATAGCCTATCCCGCCCGAATTCGACCCCGTCGGGGTTGTTGGGCAATTTGTGATGCCCCCTTCATTTAACGAAACCTCGCAATAGTTATACGTCGAAGGTGTACGGCTCACATAACGCAGTACAGACACAGGCCATCCGTTAGCTGTTGCTATCTGTTCGTCTCTCATTTTCTCCAGTAAACTTTTTTCCGGGAAATAGGCCACCCCACCACAGTTATTGCTCATATCATAGCCAGTACCAGTATCTCGAGAATAGACACCGGCCCATGATTCATAATTATCCGTCCTCTGGTCCGTTGCTCCAGGGGATTCCCTATACAGCAACGGCCGGTGTAGCGTTATGCTATCAACACTTAGAGTGTCCGGCATATGACCCCACATAGCGGCGCTGTTGCTGTCCGGGCTGGTTATTACGGTAAATATCACGTCAAGCGTTGAGGTGGTTGCTAGCAACACATCATTGGTCGCGGTAACCGTTAGCGCCGTTTTTAACCCCAGGCTCGCATCCTGGCGCACCGTAAAGGTTGCCGTACCGTCAGCCCCAGTTACACCGCTAAACACGACGCTGGTTGTCGTCATTGATGTCGTTGACAACGAAGGAGACAGCGCCTGCAATGTTAAATCGTCTGCGCCATTCACTGTGTATGCAGTACCGTTCCGACTTTCCGCATCAGATCGACTCAGGGTAAACGGCTCATTTGGCATTGGATTACCAGCGCGGTCTTTCACCGTCACCGTCAGCGGAATAGCTTCGCCTTTCTTCACTACAGCTGCTGCTTTCGCCACATCCATCACCGTCGAGGTCAGCGTGATTAAGCCAGGGATATTACGCGCGTCAACCAGACAAGCCTGCATCTCTTTCGTTGAGGAATTCGTCTGCTTGGATACCTGACCAGTATTCAGGTTCAGAGTGTGATAGGCATTTCCTGACTTTAAATCAGCCGGCCACCAGAGCTGATCGGATTTCACCGGCCAGCCATACTGCGCTTCCAGCGTACCATGAGGATAACGCTGATACAGCGCCTGTTGGTCGCTCATCATCGGCGTAAACGCAATACCGCATACGGATTTATCCGTCGAAAGCACCTGCCCAGGCGTCGGCGCGGCCCATTTTTCGTTATTGTACAGGAGATAACCTACCCCCGACGGTGCTTCTGCCTGCAAGTGGGGACGCTGATAAACAACGTTATCCGGTCCCGGCACCGTCTCCGGCATATGCCCCCAGTAATCTGCTGACGCCACATCAGGGCTGGTAATGACGGTAAAGGTGGTGTCTTTGCTGGCCTTCACCAGGCTGTCACTTGCCAGGCTGGCGGTAATAGTCGTTTTCAGCCCGGTGGTATTGTCCTGATTTAATGTTAACTGCAACATACCATCCTCACCGGTCGCTTCATACAAGCTACTGTTGCCAGTGAAGTTGGTCAGTACCGTCCCCAATGGCGAAGTGGGGGTGAGCGTCATGGTTGCCGCACTGGTGGATACCGATGTATTGCTGCGGGAGGATGAAAAGCCGCGCATCACCCTCACAACCGTATTCGCCTGCGGCCTGCCGGCTGCGTCCGTCACGGTTACGGTTACCGGTATCGCCTCGCCTTTTTTCGCCACAAAAGCCTGTTTTTCTTCATCCCACGCGCTGGAGTCAAGGGAGATGAACGACTCATACGTCGTGGTCAGACACAATTGTGCAACATTACTTACGGTCGATGCTGAGTTCGTGTTGATAACACCCGCCTTCAGACTCATATATTGATACGCCAGCGAGGTTTGACTTTTTATCGCCATATCACCCGCCCACCATGATTTCGACGTTATCATCGGGAGGCCTAAATCTGTCGCTAACGCGCCATTCGGATGACCTTGAGACAATGAGGTCAAATCAGCGGCTCGCGGCATCCGGTTCATTGCGCAGGCGCCACGTCCTTTCTCGATGTTTTTCACCGTATACCACTTTTCATTATTCTCTATAACGGCAGTCGTATCAGTGGCTGAATCCAGCTCATCCATAAGTCTGGGACGCATAAATTCCGCACCGTTGCTGGCGGTGAAAGTCTCCGGCATATGACCCCACATATTGGCTTTATTGCTGTCCGGGCTGGTGATTGTCGTAAACACCGCAGGCAGCGACGCAGTAACCGTTGTGCTGTTATATAGACCGGCGGTCAGCACGTTTTTGACGCCTGGCCCACTACTCTCAGCCAAATCGACAGCCAGCGTACCGTCTGCGCCCGTCACGCCGTAGTATGTTCCGTTGAAACTCCAGCTCTGCGACGCCTGCCCGCTCTGCGTCAGTTGCATCGTTGGCGTACTCCAGGTGGTATAAGTAGTGGTACGGGCTGTTCCTTTGTCACGTTTAAGGGTAAATGGGATATTCCCCACCGGGTTGCCAGCGGCATCGGTGGTGGTGATCAGCAGTGGAATGGTATCGCCCGTTTTTACCTTCACCGCCTGCGCAGTGGCATCCTGCGTCAGCGTTGACGTGAGCGTAATCAATACCGCCTGCGCCGTCTGCGTATCCGAACAAATCTGGTACTGTCTCCCGTTAGCGTCCGTCGCGGATAATGTCTGATGGCTGCCATCGTCCAGGTCAACTGCCGAATAACGTGAGAACGTTTCAGTCGAGAACGAGCTACTGTAGGTGCCGCTCCAGTAAGAACGGTCAATAGGCCAGCCCTGCACTGTTTTGATACTTCTGTCAGGATATTTACTGTACAGAGAATCCAGCGAACTGACCGTGGGATAGTAGCCTTTGGCGCAACTGTCCGGATTGCTCTTACCGCTATCAGGCCCATAGAACCCGGCCCACACCTCTTTATCTTCCGTATAGCTCGTCACATTGTTGGTGCTGCTTAACTCCCCGTACAGCTGCGGCCGGTGGTAGTTCGTACCGTCTGCCGCCGTCAGCGTGTCCGTCATATGCCCCCACAGCGTCGCCTTGTCCGAGTCGGGGCTGGTGACCACCGTAAAGATGGTGTCGAGGCTGGCACTCACGCTGGCATTGCCGTACAGCGCCGCCGTTATCGCCACTTTAGTGCCATGCGTATCCGGGCGGGTCACATTGATGATTTTGCTGCCGTCCACGCCCGTCAGGCCGCCGATTTTCGTCGCCGTGTCGTTAACAGATTCGCCGTCAATGACCACCGGCGACACAATACCATCACCGCTGCCAGCGGCATGTTTAACATTCTGTCGGGTAAAACCATCACCACGGCTCATGACAAAAGGCGCTTGCGGCACAGGGTTTCCATTGGCGTCTTTCACCGTGACCTTCAGTTGTAGCGTCTCGCCTTTCTTCACTCTTACCGCATGTACACTATTAACGTTGTTGTCATACCACTGCGACGCATCCACCGGTTCAATGGTGATGGACGCCGCCGCCGGGTTATCGCTGGTCAGGCAACTGACGTAATCCGAAACATCGCCCCCCGCCGTCACCTCACCACCCGACAACGATATCTGTTGCCAGCTGGACTGGCTGGCGTACGTGACGGACCAGTAGCCCAGCCCCACAGGCCATCCGGCAACCGTATGTATCTCGCCGTCATTGTTGGCATTGTACAAAGTGGTAAGCTGGTCGATACGTGGCAGACGATTAAGCGCACATCCCCCGGCTGCGGTATTTCCCAGCGCATCGGCATGTGTGAGGCGAGCCCAGGTTTCATTCGCTTCATCCTGGGTTCGGGTTGCCCCTGACTCTGCCGCCAGTTTCGGGCGTTCAAACGTGAGATTATCCACGGTTATGACGTCCGCCATATGCCCCCACATATGGGCTTTTGGCGTATCCGGGCTTGTCGGAACGGTAAACTTCACGCTACGCGAGATAGGCGAGTTCAGCAGTGAATCAATCGGTACTACGCTTAGCTGTGTGATTAACCCCACGCCGCGTGGCTGCGCAAGAATAATTTGCGCGTCACCGTTCGCATCCGTCATCCCCTCATACGTCATTGAAGATGTACCCGCGCCATAGGCAACGCTGTCAAATAGCAATTCCCCCTGACTTGGGTCAGTAAAGCCGGTGGTCATCCCGCTGCGATTTTTGCCGAGCCCCATGGTGACTGAAAACTTCACATTCGCTATCGTTGCTCCGTTCAACGCATTTTGTGAATGGACGTTCATTTTGATTTGATCGCCTGTTTTGGCTACGGGCAACCGCAACGAAGTATCATCATTGAAATAAACCTCCAGTTGGGACACCATCTCATTCGCCGAACAGGTCAAATAGTGGGCTGAGCCACCGACCCCCTTGCTACCATCGTCCAGATTAAAGTACGCCATCTGCGTGGCATCATCGGCCATATAAGCATCAGACGCCGTCGGCCAGCCGTGTTCTGTCAGGATTTTATTATCAGGATGTGCGCTGTAGAGCGTTTCAAGAGAACCCGTGTCGGGGACCTGACCTGCGCCGCACTGATTCGTGGCAGAGATCAGAGAATCAAAGGTGGCCCATTCTTCGCTATTTTCACTTTGCTGACCGGTTTTATGACTTGTTTCGGACGCCAATAGCGGACGCTTGTAGAGATTACCCTTCTCCACAATACCCCGTTGCATATGGCCATACATATTCGCCCCGTCAACGTCCGGGCTGGTTATCACCGTAAAAATCACATTAAAGGGGAACGTGATGCTTGCGCCTTCATCATCCGCCATCACAATGCGGATCGGCGTTTCTACCCCTACCCCACTGTCATGACTTAACGACAAATGTACCTGACCGTTCGCGTCCGTTACCCCGGTATAGTGTTCCGGGGACGATGCACGCATATCATCACTACGGACAACGACCCGCAGATTATCCCACTCATCTTTATGCTCCCCTTTACGGTTAGAGGCGGGGTCGACAAACAGTTCAAGATAGCGATAAGGCAACGGTTTATTGGTATTCCGGTCAACCACGCTGGCTATCACATCAATCGTCTCACCGACTTCCGCCTTGTATGGCGCATCGGGAGAAAGCGTGATTTGTGGATACGCTAAAGGCAGCGCTTTATCCACGCAGCTCACCAGTAAAGCCGTACTGTTGCTTTCTCGTATCACCGCCCCACTCCCCATACTGGTAGCGTAGTGATAAATATCGAGCTGATCTTTCGTGGACGACCAGTAGGTATCAATTGGCCAACCGGGATAGGCCGCCGCGGTGCTGTGGGCGGCCCGCAGCGCCACCAGCTGTTCGGCATCCGGCAAAATGGCACAGTGGTTATCCGCGCTATCCCAGGTAAACTGCGCCCAGCTTTCATTGCTGGCAGCAAAAGTAGCACTAGTGCCACTGGTTTCCGCCGCCAGTTTTGGACGCGTGAAGGTATAGATGACGCCATCGACGTTTGCCGTAGCGCTTTCTTCCATATGCCCCCACATCGCCGCTTTGTCGCTGTCCGGGCTGGTCAGGGTGGTGAAAATGACATCGACGCTGTCTTTTAGCGCCGTATTGTTTGCCGGCATCACCGTCAGGGTAGTTTTTACGCCGGGACCGTTTGCCTGGGTGACGGTCACTGTCGCTTTGCCGTCAGCGCCCGTAACACCGTGGTATTCCGTCGCCGTGGTGGTCAGTTCCGTATCACCAACGTGTACCGGTGCATTATTGTTGACGATGTTCTGGCGGTTAAGCGCATCGCTGCGGGTAATAATAAATGCGGTATTGCCCACCACGTTACCGGCGCAATCGCGGGTGGTAACGGTCAGCGTGATACTTTCCCCTGCTTTGACCTTGGCTGCTTTTAACGTGTCGTCCATCGGCACGGCGCTGAGTGACAGTGGCTCGCCCACGGCGGTAGCTACGTCAATCGCCACTTTTTGTTCGGTTAAAGCAACCGTATTGCTGTTCGGTGTTCCCGTCGACGTAATGAGGTAAAGCGCGGGTAGCGCACTGCTATCTTCCAGTTGTGGCCAGACCACGTAATGCCCGCCGGCCATATTCTGCGCACAGAACGTTTTATTGGCGACCGGCTGCGGGTTAAGCGGTTCATCCGGTGTGGCGGCATCTGCCCAGACTAAACTGATAGCGGGCGTCTGTTCGCTTTCCCAGCGCAGCGGCGGTATGGCGAACAGATCGCCCTCGGTATCGAGCGGATTAGCCAACTGCAGTGCGCTGGCTGAATCGTCAACGCTGAAGTCGCGGGGCATCGCGCTGAAGGCCACAGCGTGCGCTTCACCGGGAGAGAGCACAACGCTGCCCTGATAAACCGGAACGAACGCGCTGTCCGCCGTCGGCGGGGTGCCGTTTATCGCATCCGTAGCTGTGCGCAACTCCTGCCATGCCCCACTTTTTAGTGCAGAAAGTACCGGCACTGCACCCATTAACAGAGCTAACGCCAGTAAAGAGCGATAAACTTTATTCACCTGCCAGATCCCCTATCCTTGAGCAGTCACTACCCATTTATTCTGTGTTCGCGTTTCAACACACTTTGCTTAACCCCGAGCTAAACAAAGGGCGCGGAAAAACCGCTCCCTAAGGAAGCGGTCTTGCACGGTTTTATTTACGTTGGTAGTCGATAGACAAGCCATATCCCTGGACGCCATCGTTGCCGAGGGTAACGCCATCGGCATAATCGAAGGCAGCCTTCGCTTCGGCGTTGGTAAGCGGAATAACCAGATCGCTATTGTTGTAGGTAGCGTTG
Organism: Citrobacter sp. Cf087; assembly: GCF_030334285.1. Classification (NCBI taxonomy): domain Bacteria; kingdom Pseudomonadati; phylum Pseudomonadota; class Gammaproteobacteria; order Enterobacterales; family Enterobacteriaceae; genus Citrobacter; species Citrobacter sp. Cf087. The sequence continues at coordinate 101,087 of NZ_JAOWED010000031.1, read as the reverse complement.
ACAATCCCACCCACAGTGCCCAACTGCAGACTGTTACCGGTGAATTTCCAGCGGTAGTTGTAATCACTGGTAACTTCTTCACCTGCATCGTAAGAGCGACTGGCGTTTTTATCTTTCCACAGCAGCACTTTATAGGTGGTGTTGGTTTTAAGTTTGGTGCTCGTGCCCAACAGATTGGTTGTTGTACCCGCCTCGTAGATGACGACGTGGACATTTTCATCGACCACCGGACCTTCCGGAATGTCATCATCGTCAGAACCACCGCCAGCGTTGGTCGACAGATCGTTTAGCAGCAATTCTGTGGCAACATTCGGATCGCCGGTAGTTGTGGTAGGCGTAATTTTAATACCGATGTAGCGATCGGCATCCGCAGCCTGAATTTCATAGGTGTCGCTGCCTTTTGTACCTATCTCTTGTGCATCGCCGCCATTCTGATCGCTATAGCTCATCCACTGCACAGTCGCTTTGGTCGCCGTGTTATCCGCATCCAGGTCACCTTCCGTATCGCCGATAGCCCAGTTGACCTTCACTTTGTCGCCCGCGTGAAACTGCCGATCACCTTCAGTTGCCACGGTTCGACTACCACGGTCAATCGTCACCGTGACATGTGCTTTATCCGTTTCCGCCGTTTTATCTGCAGCCCGTGTAATCCACGGGATAGTCCCTTGAATAGTACCGGTACTTTCTGTCGCGCTTTGCCACTGACCGGCTTTCAGATTCCCATTAGCCGCGACTGCAGGCACAGCACAATACCCTGCCACAGCCAACGCCAGTGCGACCTTCGTCAGCCGCCGTTTTAATACTAATTGCATCAAGACTCTCCTTTTTCTTCAACATTCAGCGACTGGCTGGTCAGCCACTACGCTGACACTATTTCTGGCTATACACCACGCGTATGCCATAGCCCTGAATACCATCCTGCTCATGAGCAGCGAATTTTTGCGCAGCCTCTCTATTTGTTGCTGGCAACACCAGATCTTCATTGCGGGTATTGGCTTGTGCTCCGGTATTTCCCGTCACGCTTTGCCCGGTAAATTCCCATTGATAGTCATAAAGCGCCATTTCATCTTCTGCCAGTTGTTCTGACATCTGGAAAACGCCGTCTTTATTGGCATCACGCCACAGTACAAATCGATAGGTATTATTAACGACAGGATGCCTATCTTGTTTGCCGCTCAAATTAACGGGAGAAGATGTTTTCATTTGATAAATGAGCGCATTCAACGCATCAAACGCATCACCGGTAAACGTCACGTCAACATAGTTACTGTCGCCGTAGACGTCTTCCTTCGCTTTCCAGCGAAACGTACCAGGAAGCGTACTGGAGAGCGTGACGGTTCCCGCCTTTTTGTCACGGCTGGCAATGAAGACGCAGGGCAATTCGGCGGTACAAGCTGTGGAGGAAAGCGACACCTTTTTGTCATTGCTGTCATAGAGTTCAGGCGCCATAGCCTCATCCACCAGCACTTTACCGTTACGATCGGTCGTATCCCCAAATGAATCAGTCAGCACCAAGTCCATCACAACACCATCGACGCCATCCGCCAAAGCGCTGGCCTCATGGCTATGATCGGTACGATCGGCGTCAGCGACGTTATCGACAATCAATTCGATTTTACGATCCTGCTGGACGGTAATTTCCACAGCACCCGAGTTTTGCTTATTCCCCTTTTCATCTTCCAGGGTCATGCGCACTTTCCAGGTATTTAACTCTGTACGCTGTGCTTCTGTATCCGCATTGACCCACGCAGGGAGGACCAGATTCCAGCGATTATTATTCCCTTCAGTGAGGGCATCAGCTTTTACTACTGGCATCACTAATGTGCGATTGGCATTATTTTTTGCCTGCCAGGAGGCGGAGATGATTTTGTAGTGATGAGAGACAAGCGCATTGATCGTCCACTTACATTTCTCCAGTCCCACCGCAGACTCAGGCGTGTCTTCAATTACGCATTCAGGATGGACATTGGTCGCATCGGCTTTGAGCCATAACGCAACATCAAGGGGATCTTTTTCACGGTATTCAAGAACGATAAAATTATTACGCTCGACAAAATCGGTACGACTGCCCATTAAAGAGCGCTGAATTTTTACGTTTTCCGGATCAAGCTGAGCCGCCAGGGGCGTACCTAACTGATAAGTGACGGTTGCGTTGATGCTAAGGTCGGCATTATCTCCAGTGCCGGCTTTGTAATCTGCACCCAACGTGACCATCGGCACAGGCATGTAATTGAGACCAACGGTTACCGCATGGGGATTTTTTTGTAAATTGTCGGTACCAAATAATGCCACTTCATCGCCATAGTACTGCTCGTAGACTAATTTCCCACCGATCTGTGGATAAAATGACAGCCAGCTTTCAGCCCGAATATCCCATCCCCGGGCGGGGCGCTCTTCATAAAACTCGAAATCCTCAGACTCTTTCCAGTCAGAAAGTGGATGGTAATAGTTGCCAGAGAGCTTCAGATAATCTGTCCATGCCTCAGTGCCCAAACCTAAGCGACGGTGCCCACGGCTAAAATCGTAGTCATAAAAAGCGTTGCCGCCGAGTAACCAATCCCCCACATTTTGACGCAAGCCAAAACCGATATTTCCAATGGTCCGGTCCTCTTTACGCTGCGCGGAGACTTGGCTAAAAATCAATGTATATTGGTTGTCGTATAAGGGAACAAAATAGTCGAGAGAGCTACCATCAAGATCGCCCCCTTCGCCAACAGATAAACTGGTCCGTACTTTTCCGTACGGTGACATTAACCCTTCTATATACGATTGCGTGGAGGAGGTAATTTGATTTTGCAAATAGCTTTGCGCCTGTGATTTCAACGCGTCAGGCGTCAGGTTTTCAAAGCCTTGTGTCGCAGAGTTAATAAAATAGTCGACACCTTTCTCTTTAATGGATTGATCTTCGTTATTATGCTGTTCTTTTAGTACCGACTCACTGCCGAGATCGGGCAACGTAGACTCACTTATGTTATTGATTGCTGCAGGCGCAACAATATTGTCCCCGGCAATAACTGCGCCAGAAACGAATAGAACAAGCAAGATAACAAAGCGCGCCCTTCGGGCCATAACATGTTCCTGTATTAACAAAGTTGCTGTACAACAGGAACATTATATTTATGATTCACGCTAATGAATGCCTTTATAACCTAAATATAATCCTAAAAAATCAGCCAGATTATCAAAGCAAGATAAAATATTTGTAATAATAATGATTAAAGCTGATTAGCATTCATAATAAATATTAATCAGCAAAAATTATTCATAATATAATTTATATTATGACATTATATTCCACGCGTTTCTTCGAAATAAGGCCATGGCCGTTCTGACAGAAATAATCCACCGCTCCGCAGGCTTTTAATACTTGCAGTGGCAGATGGCATTCCGGACAACGCGCTTCCAGTTGAATATCTTTGTGACAATGCTCGCAGTGCGCCACACCATTTTGCGGCTCCAGCTCTGCATGACAATCCGGGCAGGTAATCGACATATCGTGTCCTTATACAGAAAATGTATTGCTGCTTTTATTTTAACACCATGCGCTTAATGTGGCCCACGTAACTGCTGCTGCAATGTTAACAGGCACTCCACTTCTTCCAGCCTGCGCAGTGTCGTTTGGCTCACCTCCTGCGGACAACGTTCAAACAAACTTTGCGCTCCCAGAATTTGCTCAGCGAGACAATGGGCGTAAATCGTACCAGTAATGCTCCAGCGTTGTACCACCTCGCCGTCAATCACTTCCAGTACATCTTCTGTACCGCGTCGGTCATGGCTGATAATACGTCCGTCATGCAGATAAAGCCGCAGACCTTTTTGCCCACCAGCTGGCCCTGCATATTTGTTGAGCCAGATATCCAGTGGAATGCCGCTAATCTGCCCCTGAAGATGCGCCTCGCCTTCTGCCGTGGTCAGGTCACTCTGGGGGATATCACGTCCCAGACGGTCTTTAGCACTCACTAACCGCAGCACCATCTCATTATTCCCTCCCAGATACCGTACCGTTTCCCGCAGCATTGCTAACACGTGCGTACCGATATCCAGAATCACGCCATCCGGGTGGCGAAGTTCACGCGTGTCCGGTTCACCGGTGGCAAAGTTAAGCGCTATCGGCTCCCCTGCAGCGTTAAATCCACTTGGCTCCTGCAAGAAACCTTCGATTTTCACAATCTCGGCAAAAGTGCTGACCAACCCTCGTTTCACCGTTTCGATGCGCGCCATCCAGTGGTCGAGTGCCAGTACACGATCGGCAGCGCCTGGTTGAGCCAGCAGCATTTTCAGTTTTTCAATTTGGGAGAGCGTGGCGACAATAGGTTTTTCAACCACGATACGTGCGATGGGAGAGGCCAGGGCCTGTTCAAGCACCTCAAGGTGATGCAAGGATGCGGTCGTGATGAACAGGGTATCAAGAGGCTGAGTAAGCAGCTCTTCGAGCGACGTACAACGCGTCACGCCTGCTGGCTGTTTTGTGGGTTGAACATCAAACCCCACACAGCGTAATGAATCACCGAAGAGGCTACGTAATGCGGGCAAGTATGCCGTTTCAACGACTGCGCCCAGCCCAACAAACCCTAACAGCATGTTCTCACCTCAAAAGTTGAATTACCGGGGCATAACGTCTGCCCCGGCATCATCGAGGTGCTATCAGGCGCTAGTTGCCGGTTTAGTCTGTGTATTCTCCAGCATGCGACGAATCGGAACAATGAGAACGATCAGTACCGCGGCGCAGATAAGCAGCGCAATCGAGCAGCGCGCGAAGAGATCTGGCAGCATATCAAGCTGGTCGGCCTTCACATGACCACCAATCAGACCCGCGGCCAGGTTACCCAGCGCACTGGCGCAGAACCACAGACCCATCATCTGTCCACGCATTCTTTCCGGTGCCAACAGCGTCATGGTCGCCAGACCAATTGGGCTCAGACACAGCTCGCCGAGCGTAAGCATCAGGATACTGCCTACCAGCCAGAATGGAGAAACACCCGCGCCGCCATTTGCCAGCACGTCTTGCGCCGCCAGCATCATCACGCCAAAGCCCGCCGCTGCGCAGAGAATGCCGATGACAAACTTGGTGATACTGCTTGGGCGAATATTCATGCTCGCCAGTTTTGGCCACGCCCAGCTGAATACCGGGGCCAGCAGAATGATGAACAAAGCGTTAATCGACTGGAACCATACTGCCGGGATTTCAAAATCGCCGATCATACGGTTAGTGTAGTCGTTGGCGAACAGGTTGAACGAGGTAGGTTTCTGCTCAAAGGCAGACCAGAAGAACGCAGCGGAAACCAGCAGGATAAAGCAAACCAGCAGCCTGGCGCGTTCTTTACGGTTCAGCCCCGCAAAGACGAACAGATAGATAAAGTAAAGCGCAACTGACGCGGCAATCACGTACACCAGCATGCTGGCAACCGCGACCGGGTTAATCACAATCACTCCCTGCGCAATCAGGGTAACAACAATTGCTACACCAACTGCCAACGCCAGCAGCCACGCGCCCACACCATTACGTTTCACAACCGGGCTGTTCCAGGTCGAGTCCAGGCCCACTTCGCTATCGTAGCGTTTCATCGCCGGAACGGCAAAGATACGGAAGATGAGCAATGCCACCAACATTCCGATACCACCGATACCAAAACCCCAGTGCCAGCCGTGAGTTTTAATCAGCCAGCCGGAGATCAATGGCGCGATGAAGGAACCCAGGTTGATACCCATGTAGAACAGCGAGAAACCGCCGTCACGGCGCGCATCGCCTTTTTTATACAGCGTACCCACCATCACCGAGATACAGGTTTTGAACAGGCCAGAACCGAGCACAATGAACATCAGGCCAATAAAAAACAGGTTGTCACCCATGATGGCCGAGAGTGCAATCGACAGGTGACCAAGTGCTATCAGGATGGAGCCATACCACACCGCTTTTTGCTGACCAAGCCAGTTATCCGCCAGCCAGCCACCTGGCAGCGCAGCAAGATACATGGTACCGGCAAAGATACCGACAATCGCCGAGGCATTTTCACGCGCCAGTCCCATGCCACCGTCATAAACGGTAGCCGCCATAAACAGGATCAGTAACGGACGAATGCCATAAAACGAAAAACGCTCCCACATCTCAGTAAAGAACAATGAGCCGAGCGGATAAGGATGACCGAAGAAAGTTCGGCTTTCTTTTTGATTAACAGAGGATTGCATAATTCTCCCGAAAGTTATGTCGTCGTGCGTGTAAACACCGCGATGTACGCCGACCAGTTACGTAGCTGGTCGATTTTTTACATGCGGCGAAGATTTATTTAACCATTTGATAACCTGGCAGTAGTTTTGTCTAGTACCAACCGGGGGACTTTAAGATGAAAACTCGACAATTGTCTACTTTCTTAGATTTAAACTTGGTAAAAAACGAATAGTGATTGACATTGCGCGGGCTGAGGTTGACGTTGGAATAACGAAAAAAAACCCGCGACAAGCGCGGGTTTTCATCTGCATCAGCAACGATTACTTGCTTTTTTTAATGTGTTTAATCAAACGCTTACGTTTACGCATCTGAGTCGGAGTCAGCGTATTGCGTTTGTTGGCAAACGGGTTTTCCCCTTCTTTGAACTGAATACGGATCGGCGTGCCCATTACGTCCAGAGATTTGCGGAAATAGTTCATCAGATAACGCTTGTAGGAATCCGGCAGGTCTTTGACCTGGTTGCCGTGAATCACCACGATTGGCGGGTTATAACCGCCCGCGTGGGCGTATTTCAGCTTCACACGACGACCACGCACCAGTGGCGGCTGATGATCTTCTACTGCCATGGTCATGATGCGCGTCAGCATCGCGGTGCTCACGCGACGGGTGGAGCTGTCATACGCTTCACGGACCGATTCAAACAGATTACCCACACCGCTGCCGTGCAGCGCAGAGATAAAGTGTACGCGTGCAAAATCAATAAAGCCCAGACGGAAGTCCAGCGTCTCTTTGACCTGCTCTTTTACTTCCTGCGTCAGACCATCCCACTTGTTCACAACGATAACAAGTGAGCGCCCACTGTTGAGGATAAAGCCCAGCAGCGACAGGTCCTGATCGGAAATCCCTTCGCGCGCGTCAATCACCAGCATCACCACGTTGGCATCTTCAATCGCCTGCAGCGTTTTGATAACTGAGAATTTTTCTACCGCTTCGGTAATTTTGCCGCGCTTACGCACGCCCGCGGTATCGATAAGCACATATTCGCGCTCATCGCGCTGCATCGGAATATAAATACTGTCACGCGTGGTCCCCGGCATGTCGTAAACCACCACACGATCTTCGCCAAGAATACGGTTAGTAAGTGTGGACTTACCTACGTTCGGGCGACCCACGATCGCCAGTTTGATCGGCAAATCCTGCGGATTGAAATCATCTTCAGGCTCTTCTTCGCCATTTTCTTTGGCTTCCAGCTGCGCCCAGTATTCCGCGTCTTCGTCGACTTCTTCCTGCGGAGCAACGTCATCCATCCACGGCAGCAGAACATGCTCCAGCAGGCTGAGAACGCCACGACCATGGGACGCCGCGATCGGATAAATTTCACCCAGACCCAGAGAGTAGAAATCAACAACCGCCTGGTCAGGATCGAGTCCGTCAGTTTTGTTGGCTACCAGGAACGTCGGTTTCTGGCGCGAGCGCAGATGTTTCGCAATAGCTGCATCCGCTGGCATCAGGCCAGCACGCGCATCCACCATGAACAGCACAACGTCCGCTTCTTCGATAGCCAACAGCGACTGTTCCGCCATACGGGTTTCAACACCGTCTTCGGTGCCATCAATACCGCCGGTATCAATACAGATAAACTCGCGGCCTTCAATTTCCGCACGACCGTACTTACGGTCACGAGTCAGACCCGGGAAATCCGCAACCAGCGCATCTCGGGTGCGAGTTAGACGGTTAAATAACGTGGATTTGCCAACGTTAGGGCGCCCGACAAGCGCGACCACAGGTACCATGTTTAAAGCCTCATTTAAAAAATCATCAGACAACGGGCACATTTTTGCTCCGTTGTTAAAAACAGTAAAACGGCCCCTGCACCAGGAGCCGTTTTTCAAAGCGAGCGGCCGCGACGATTAACGCGTAATAGAGTACAGCGTACCGTCTTTCGCCTGGATCAGCAGTTTACCATCAGCAGAGACCGGCTCGGTCAGGAAACCTGAGCTGTCAACTTTCTGCTGGGCAACAAAACGGCCATCGTCAACGTTAATCCAGTGCAGGTAGCCTTCGCTATCACCGACGACCAGATTGCCGTTATACAATACCGGGGACGTCAGCAGACGGTGCAGCAGATCGCTTTGCGTCCACAGCGTCACGCCGCCATCGGTGGTCAGTGCCAGCACGCGATCGTTCTGGTCAACCAGGTAGATACGGTTACCGTCGACGATGAAATCATTCACCGAGCCCAGTTCGCGTTTCCACATGATCTGACCACTGCGCAGATCCAACGCCGTCAGGTTACCATTATAAGCCAGCGCGTAAACAACGCCATTGACGATAACCGGCGTGGTATCAACGTCGCTCAGACGATCGATTTCCGTTGGGCCTGTCGCCTGAGAGATACGCTGCTGCCAAATCATCTGGCCCTGCTGCATCAGCACGGCGCTTACGCGACCGTTATCACCGCCAACAATAGCTGCGCCAAAGGCGGTTGCCGGAGCGGATTCACCACGCAGAGACAGAGAAGGCATGTCGAGGTTAACGGTCCATTTGATGGCGCCGTCGGCTTCGTTTAAGGCCTGCAACTGACCGTTGCTGGTGTGGATCAATACCACGCCATCGCTCACAACAGGACGAGACAGCGCTTCACCAGCGACTTTCGTCTGCCATGCGGTAGTACCGTCACTGGTGTTCAGCGCATAAACCTGTGCTTTTTCACTGCCGATATAAACATGACCGCCGGCCACGGTTACACCGCCAGAAAGCTGTGCAGATGCACGGGAGAACCAGCCATCTTTCTCACCCAGATTCACAGACCAGACTTCTTTGCCGTCGCCTGCGTTCAACGCTTTAACTACACCAGCGCGAGAGGCAGCATAGACAACGTTATCCGCCAGCGCAGGATGAAGATTGGAATAGAAATCACCAATACCGTTTCCTACAGAGGTGCTCCATTCCGTAGACGGAGTAAACTGGTTTTCAACCACCGGTAATGGGGACATCTTAACGACATCTTCTTCGCCACTAAACAGTGAACAGCCGCTCAATAGGGTAACGGAAAGCAGCCCTGGCAGAAGTAATTTACGCAATTGCATCGGGTCCCTCTCAGATGGACAAATTATTGATTTTCATCTGCATCATTTCGCTCAGAGCAGGAGAGGCATCGCTTTTCACACCCGCTTCCCATGCGCTACGCGCACCTTGTTTGTCGCCTTTACTCAACAACGCTTCACCACGCAGATCGGCAACAATGGCCGCCCACCCTTCACCTTTAATGGTTTCGAGTGTTTTCAGCGCGGTATCAGCCTGTTTAAGCTGAACCTGAACACGAGCCAGACGCAGGTTTATCACTGCTTTGAGATTTTCATCGCTGGTCGCAGCCAAGCCTTGTTGCAGTTGGCTTGCGGCTTTCTCAAGTTCATTTTGGTCAACAAACTGCTGCGCCAGTTCCAGTGAAGCCAGCGCGCCATAGGTATTTTTATTCTCTGCAGCAAATTTCTCAGCGGCAGGAATGCTGTCCGGTTTACCCGCGCTAACCGCAGTTACCGTATTTTGATACGCCAGAGAAGCAGAGCGTGCGGACTCCGTCTGATGGCTGGTCCAGTAACGCCAACCAACCAGCGCGCCAACCCCTAAAATGATCCCAACAGCCAGCGCCTTGCCGTTTTCAGCAAAGAAGCGTTTTACCGCATCAACCTGGTCGTGTTCGTTCTCGTAAATTTCCACGCTGTCCTTCTCCTTAGCCCAGTAAAGTGCGCAAATGCGCGGCAACGCTATCCTGCGCTACTGCCGTTTGCTCACCAGAGCGCAAATCCTTCACTACAACAGTACCGTCAGCCACTTCGGACTCGCCCAGTACCAGTGCAACGCGGGCGCCCCACTTATCGGCACGGGCAAACTGTTTCTTAAAGTTGCCGCCACCGTGGTTTGTCATCAGTTTCACACCAGGAACTTCATCGCGCAGACGTTCTGCAAGCGTCATTGCTGCCGACTGCGTGTCCGCCCCTGAAGCGACCAGGTATATATCGACAACAGGATCTGCGTTAAATTCCGGATTAACTGCCTGAACTAACAAAACAAGTCGTTCCAGACCCATAGCAAAGCCCACGGCAGGCGTTGCACGACCGCCAAGTTGCTCTACCAGACCGTCGTAACGACCACCGGCACACACGGTACCCTGAGAGCCCAGGCTGCTGGTGACCCACTCAAATACGGTGCGGTTGTAGTAATCAAGACCACGAACCAGACGCTGATTGACGGTGTAAGCAATGCCTGCGGACTCCAGCAGTTTGCACAAGCCCGCGAAGTGCTCGCGCGAGTCGTCATCCAGATAGTCGCCCAGTGCAGGCGCGTCGTTGAGCAGCGCCTGCACTTCCGGGTTTTTGGAGTCGAGAACGCGCAGCGGGTTGGTGTACATACGGCGCTTGCAGTCTTCGTCCAGTTTCTCTTTGTGCAGTTCCAGGTAGGCAACCAGCGCATCACGGTAGTTAGCGCGGGCTTCAAGCGAACCGATCGAGTTCAGCTCCAGGCTGACATGCTGAGAAATACCCAGCGCGCGCCACCAGCGAGCGGTCAGCATAATCAGTTCCGCATCGATGTCCGGGCCTTGCAGGCCAAACACTTCGACACCCAGCTGATGGAATTGACGATAGCGTCCTTTCTGCGGACGTTCGTGGCGGAACATCGGCCCGATATACCACAGACGCTGTTCCTGATTGTACAGGAGACCATGTTCGATGCCGGCGCGTACGCAGCCCGCAGTCCCTTCAGGACGCAACGTCAGGCTGTCGCCATTACGGTCCTCAAAGGTATACATCTCTTTTTCAACCACGTCGGTGACTTCACCGATCGCGCGTTTGAATAACGGGGTCTGCTCTACAATCGGCAAGCGGATTTCACTGTAACCGTAGCTGCCGAGCACGTTTTTAAGAGTGCCTTCAATGCGCTGCCAGATGGCGGTTTCGCCAGGCAGATAATCGTTCATGCCGCGAATGGCTTGAATGTTTTTTGCCACGTTTATTCTCTTTATGAATATAAAAATGAACCCTCAGCGCTAACCCGAACAATGCGGGCGCCATGCGGGTTCAATCATACACGGGAAGCATGCCGCTTCCCATCACGTTGTTATTTTTCAAGCTGCTGCACGTCGATACGACGCGCTTCGTCCAGAATACTTGCTTTGGCACGAATGCGGGCTTCAAGCTGCGTAATCATGTCGTCGTTATCGAGTCTGTCCTTACGCACGCCGTCTTCATACAGGCCGCTTTTCTTGTTACCGCCCGTCACGCCCAGCGTAGAAACCAGCGCTTCACCAGGGCCGTTTACTACGCAGCCGATGATCGAAACGTCCATTGGCGTAATGATATCCTCCAGGCGTTGCTCCAGCGCGTTAACCGTACCGATAACGTCAAACTCCTGACGCGAACAGGTTGGGCAAGCGATGAAGTTGATCCCGCGCGCGCGAATGCGCAGCGATTTCAGGATATCGAAACCAACTTTGATCTCTTCCACCGGATCGGCCGCCAGAGAAACACGCAGCGTATCGCCGATCCCTTCAGATAACAGCAGGCCAAGGCCGATCGCGGACTTCACCGAACCACTACGCAGGCCACCAGCTTCGGTGATCCCCAGATGCAACGGTTGATCGATCTGTTTCGCCAGCAGGCGATAGGATTCTACGGCGAGGAAAACGTCAGACGCTTTAACACTAACTTTGAATTGATCGAAGTTCAGACGATCGAGGTGATCCACGTGGCGCATCGCGGATTCCAGCAGCGCCTGAGGCGTCGGTTCACCGTATTTTTCCTGCAGATCTTTTTCCAGCGATCCGGCGTTGACGCCGATACGGATAGGAATATTTTTATCACGAGCGCAATCCACCACCATGCGAATACGCTCTTCACTGCCGATATTACCTGGGTTAATACGCAGGCAATCAACGCCGTATTCCGCCACCTTCAGTGCGATACGATAGTCGAAGTGTATATCGGCAACCAGCGGGACGTTAACCTGCTGTTTGATAAGCCTGAACGCTTCTGCGGCATCCATTGTCGGTACAGAGACACGAACAATGTCTGCGCCTACGCGTTCCAGCGCTTTAATCTGATTAACCGTCGCTTCCACGTCCGTGGTACGCGTATTAGTCATAGACTGTACGGCGATGGGCGCACCATCGCCGATCGGCACGTTCCCAACGTAAATGCGTGTCGATTTTCTACGTTGAATTGGAGCCTGGTTATGCATTAAAAAATCTCCCGCATTGCCGTCTGTTACTGAGCCGGTGATTGTTCGGCATTAACGGTCAGACGCGCAACCTGGTTAGTTCTGATAAAACGACTCAGATCGACAGGTTTACCCTGGAACTGAATCTGCACTGCCGCCGGAGCACCAATCTTCAGTTTGTACGGTGCCTGACCGGTCAAATTCAGATTGCCATCTTTACGCTGCATCCCGCTGAACAGTTTTTTACCGGTCGCATCGGTGACTTCCAGCCAGCAATCGGCGGTAAAGTTCATCACCAGCGCGTTAGGATCGGCTGCAGGTGTAGTCACACCTGCCTGATCGGTCGGCAGCGGTGCCGCGGTAGCTGGCGCTGTGGTTGCAGTATCGACGTTAGCCTGAGAAGGGGCAACGACGGCGTTTTGTTGCGCATCAGCAGCCGGGGCCTGAGCCGCTGCGGTATCTTGTTGCGCTGGCGCTGAATCCGTTACCGCGCCATTTTCAGCAGCCGACGTGGTATCCTGGCTTGCTGCAGCGCTGGTATCTAACGGTACATTCTGCGCACCCTCTTTACCGGCATTCAACTCAGCGGAGGATTGATCGGCCATGGTGGTGATCTCTTCCTGCTGCGCTTTATGGTTCTGCCACCACCAGGCGCCAGTCAGTCCGACAACGACAAACAGTACCAGCCAGGTAAAGGTCATTAACCAGCCGTCGCGTTTCTTACGACGCTTACCGAGCGAGAAGCTCTGCATCGGTGCGACTTTGGCAGGACGAATCGGAGCCTGTTTTTCCAGCCCTGGCAACAGTTCTTCTTCAGGAATATGCACCAGACGCGCATAAGAACGGATATACCCGCGCAGGAATGTTGAAGCGAGATCGGCTGGCGCCTTATCTTCTTCAATATCGCGTACCGTGGAGACCTTCAGGCAAAGTCGCTCCGCGACTGCCTGCTGGCTGAATCCGAGTTGTTCACGGGCATTGCGCAGACGAATGCCGGTGGATAGTGTTTCATTTTTGTCGTGCGTGGCTTCAGTATTCATTCGCTACAGCTGCGTAATATTTGGGTTCTGATGCCGGCGAGCCACAATGCTCACCCACACCGCGAAACATCTGGTCAGTTAACCTTCGTCAGACAGTATAAAACGGTCAGACTATCAATGACAAAACGGCGTAAACCTGAGGGCTAAACACTTGTTACGCCGTTACATACTGCCTTAAAGTCGACAAAAACGCACCGTTATTATTGACCTGACGACGACAACAAAAAACCTCATATGGCTTACGTTGCACTACGGTACAAGAATTATACCGTAGTGCGCCAACATCAAACGGTCTTAATGTCGATAGCGTCGCCCTGCATACGCTTACGCAAAGTACGCTTGGTACGGTCGATAACGTCGCCCGCCAACTGACCACAGGCTGCATCGATGTCATCGCCACGTGTTTTACGCACAATGGTGGTGAAACCATAGCTCATCAACACTTTGGAGAAACGATCGATACGGCTGTTAGAACTACGGCCATACGGCGCGCCCGGGAACGGGTTCCACGGGATCAGGTTGATCTTACACGGCGTATCTTTCAGCAGTTCTGCCAGCTGATGCGCGTGTTCAGTGCCATCATTGATGTGATCTAACATCACATACTCAATGGTCACACGGCCCTGGTTAGCGTTGGATTTCTCCAGATAACGACGAACCGCGCCAAGGAATGTTTCGATATTGTACTTTTTGTTGATCGGTACAATTTCGTCACGAATTTCATCGTTCGGCGCATGCAGAGAAATCGCCAGCGCGACGTCAATCATATCACCCAGCTTATCCAGCGCAGGGACAACGCCCGAGGTGGAGAGCGTGACGCGACGCTTGGACAACCCAAAACCGAAGTCATCCAGCATGATTTCCATCGCCGGCACTACGTTGGTCAGGTTGAGCAGCGGCTCACCCATCCCCATCATCACCACGTTGGTGATAGGACGCACGCCCGTTGCTTTGACCGCGCCGACGATTTTCGCCGCGCGCCAGACCTGGCCAATGATCTCCGATACCCGCAGGTTACGGTTAAAGCCCTGTTGCGCCGTAGAGCAGAATTTACACTCTAATGCGCAACCGACCTGTGAAGAAACACACAGGGTCGCACGATCGTCTTCCGGGATATACACCGTTTCAACGCGCTGATCGCCAACAGCGATAGCCCATTTGATCGTACCGTCAGAAGAACGCTGCTCTTCCACCACTTCCGGGGCGCGAATTTCAGCCACTTCTTTCAGCTTGTTACGCAGCACCTTATTGATGTCAGTCATGTCATCAAAGTTGTCGCTGCAATAGTGGTACATCCACTTCATGACCTGATCGGCACGAAACGGTTTTTCGCCCATCTCTTTGAAGAATTCTCGCATTTGCTGACGGTTCAGATCCAGCAGGTTAATTTTTCCATTTTTATTTGGAACCGCAGGAATGACGACTTCAGAGGTGTTAACTAATTCAGACATAATTTTTTCCGGCCTCGTTGTTACACGTTGTGGCCCGTGGAGGGTTAAAAAGAAACGCCCCGGCAAGCGATCTGCTCTTCCGGGGCGTTGCATTGTACAAAGTCTGGCGCAGGGATGCCACGTTTGCACGAAGCATTAGCGAAAATAATATGTAAATCGCTAATTCATCTCCAAAGGATTTCGCGTCGCAGGAAGGCGGCAAGTTCGAGCATCCCCGGGAGCATAGAAAACTATGTGACCGGGGTAAACGAATGCAGCCAACGCATCTGCGACGTGAAAGACGCAGGAGATTAGCGAGTGCGCGGGCAAACCTCACCTTCACCAAAGAAATAGGCGATTTCGCGCGCCGCTGACTCAACGGAGTCGGAACCGTGAGTACCGTTCTCGGTGAAGCTGTCAGCATAGTCTGCACGCAGAGTACCGGCCAGCGCATTCGCTGGGTTGGTTGCGCCCAGCAGATCGCGATGACGCTGTACGGCATTTTCGCTTTCCAGAACAGAAACAACGATCGGACCAGAGGTCATGAATTCAACCAGACCGTCAAAGAACGGTTTGCCATCGTGCTCAGCATAGAAACCACGCGCCTGCTCAACGGTCAGGTGCAGCATTTTAGTCCCGACGATTTTGAACCCTGCTGCTTCAAAGCGCGCAAAGATGCTCCCAATAACGTTTTTTGCCACCGCGTTTGGTTTGATGATGGAAAAAGTACGTTCAATAGCCATGATAACCTCTGTAATGTGTTCTGTTGTTGTCTATATAGATGTACGACCTGGCGCGGATTATAAAGAGCATCCCGGCAATTGACTATTGATGAAGGTAACATTTCTTTAAAATAAGATGAATTTTAGCAACAAACAGTCACTAACTGGTCTACTGCATCGAAAATCTCACCGTCGCTACCTGGCCTGCATCATCCATCACCAGCAGTTGATAATCCCCTTTAGTCGCCAGCCGTAACGTAAGACGACGTCCGCGTTCATCCAGCCTTTCACCGTTAAGAAACCACCAGCGTTCACCGCTCCCACCGCTGGTTTGCACCGGCAATGAGGCTTGAGCAGAACCGGGTAAACGCTTCACAATCGCGCCATCACGAATGCCTGTCAACTGCAACGGCTGCGAAGCGTCTTGTCCCAGCGGCGGACATGTGGCAGAAACTGGCGGTAATCTCGCCCCACGACGTTCTGATTCCGGTAGCCATGGCTCCAGCGGCAACGGCCAAACGATTAACGTTTGCTCGTGCGCCTGCGGGCAATCCGCCGCCACACGTTTGCCTTCATCATCCAGCCAGACAGGAAAACGAATGCCATTAACCCCTTCCTGCTCGGGCAATAATAACGTTGGCGGCTGACTGCCATCCAGTAACCAGGTTGCCAGACGGCGACGGCAGTTGCTGTCACCGGAGGCAAGAGATTGCCCGCCCGGCCAGCACACCACACCACGACTCACGGATTCAGGGCGTGGATCTTCCGGCTGATTTGTCCCGCGAGAGAGCAAAAGATTGTTGACCTGATTGAGCAACGGCACGGCACTGGCGAAACCAAACTGCCCCACCACTGGCGTACCATCGGGCCTGCCGGTCCAGATACCGATCACATAACGCGCATTAACGCCAATCGCCCAGGCATCGCGATAGCCATAGCTGGTACCCGTTTTCCACGCCAGAGGAACCACTCTGCTCAGCGCGTTATCCGGCAGCGGTTGCGCTTCGTCGGCCATAATGCGGCGAATAATCCACGCCGCGCCCGCCGACATCAACGGACGTTCCAGTAGTGGGTCACCCGGCTGCAGACGCAGTTTTCCCGCTTTTCCCTGGCGGGCAAAGGCACTGTACGCTGCGGCCATATCTTCCAACCTTGCCCCCGCGCCACCTAAAATCAGCGACAGATTCGGCGCAGCCCCTGCGGGCAGATACAGCGGTAAGCCGACGTTACGTAACGATGCGGCAAAACGCTTCGGGCCATAGGCTTCGAGTACCTGCACGGCGGGTAAATTCAGCGAGCGCACCAGCGCTTCGCTCATGCTCACCGGGCCATGAAAACCGCTGTCAAAATTCCCCGGTCGATAGTCCCCGGTTCGCCGCGGGACATCCTGCAATAACGAAGCGGGATGGATGAGTCCGTCATCCAGCGCCAGGCCATAAACAAACGGCTTCAGCACCGAGCCAGGCGAACGGATCGCATTCACCATATCCACATGACCAAAACGGGAGTCGTCATTCATATCTACCGACCCCACCCAGCCACGTACGCTCATATCGGTGTGATCGACCACGATCATCGCCAGCGAACTGCGCGCAGGTACGCGCCCCTTCCAGTTTTGCGCCAGCTCTTCCAGTTGACGCTGCAATCCGGCATCAAGGGTAGTCACGATTTTATCGCTTCGGCTTTTTCCCAGCATCATGCGCGAGAATAACGGTGCTAACTGCGGCATTTGCCGGGGTGCCAGCCAGACCGGTTCTTCACGCGACTCCTGCACCTGTCTGGCAGGCCAAATGCCCTGGGTCGCCATACGTTCGAGCACTTTATTACGCGCCGCTTCAGCACGGTCCGGCCAGCGGTCCGGACGCAGACGGCTCGGCGCCTGTGGCAAAACAGCCAGCAGCGCGGCATCGGAGTAACTCAATTGCGCGGGTGATTTACCAAGATAAGCCCAGCTTGCCGCCCCCACGCCCTGCAGCGTACCGCCAAACGGCGCGCGGTTAAGATACAGTGTCAGGATGTCGCGTTTGGAGAGATGCCATTCCAGCTGCAATGCGCGCCAGAGTTGGCGAAACTTGCCGCCAAAGGTTCGCGGATGGGGATCGAGTAATCGTGCGACCTGCATGGTGAGCGTACTGCCGCCAGAAACCACACGCCCAGAGGAGAGGTCTTGCCATGCCGCGCGCAGTACTGAAAACGGATTGACGCCGGGATGCTTCCAGAACCAGCGGTCTTCGTAGTTAATTAACGCCTCAAGGTATCGGGGCGACACCTCATCAATCGTTACCGGATACCGCCAGATACCATCCGCATCGGCGAAGCGCCACAGCGGCGTACCATCATGCGCCACCACGACCCGCGCCGGATCGACTTCGTGCAGCGGCAGCGGCCAGATTTTATCTGCTGCCCAAACCGCCGCCACAAACAATAGTGCAACGGCTGCCAGCCAGAGCCAGCAGCTGCATTTACCCAACCCGCGTATCATTTACGGTCTGACAATCAAAAGTCCCTCTGTCGCACCGGTCGCGCGCCACTGCGGAACATACATTGATTCCACCTGCGGGACAGGAACCTGGTAGGTCCCCGGCGTTACCGCCCGCGCCAGATACACCAACGTAACCGGTTGTCCTTCGTTGACCGCCACCGCGGCGACAAAGCGATCGTCACGGAACTCAACGTGCTGGATATCTGCCTGCTGCATCTGATTAAGCAGATTCGCCACTTCGCTGCCGCTATCCTGCAGGCTGGCACTGCCGTTGGCCAGATTCTGGTTTTCCAGTTCCAGTCCTGCTGGCAGTAAATCGACCACCAGCGCATCCGGCACGTTCTGGCTGGCTTTTACCTCCAGCCAGACCAGCACCAGTTCGCCGCTACGCAGCGAATCCAGCGATTTGCTATTTCCGTCAATTCCCAGGATTTGCCGCTCAATACGCAAAACGTTGCTGGCAGGCGTCGGTGCGGTTTGTGGATAACCACTCACATCCAGACGCAACCACAGCGGTAGATTACCGGTATTGGTGACGCTCAGCGTAGACAGCGCATCGGCATCCAGATTGCGGGTTAGCGATTTATCCCCTGCTAATGGTTGTTCCGAGAGTGACGTTTGCGCCTGCCACGTACCAGGCAAATCCTGTAACGTACGCGCGGCAAGGAACAACGCATTATTTTCCTGAGTCGAGAGCCAGCGCTGTCCAAAGGCCTGTTCTGACAACGTGTTCAGCAGCGTATTCTGCACGTCAGGTTTGATCTTGTTCTCTTCGAGCAAGGCCAGCATCAACGCGTTATCCCGTAAGGCACTGCCGTAATCCGCCATCCACTGTTGCGTATCGCGGCGCGGTGTATTCAGGGCCAGCGTCAACGCCTGTTCACTGCGATTGGCATCGCCCATATTTTTCAGCGCGATCCCCAGTTGTAACAGCGGTAAACCAGAGGCTGCTTGCGCACGACGCTCCCAGATCTCACGCAATGCGCCGAGCGGAGCTTTTTGCTGATGTGCCAGAACCAACGCGGCGTAGGCTTGTACGGCAAACCGGCTTGCTGAAGAGTCGTCGGTATAGCGAATCGACATCATGCCCGGATCCTGCAAATAGCGCAGTAGCCGCTCGTTGCCCCGGTTAATCACCTCTACCGGGACACTGTAGCCCTGTTCATTTGCCCGGACGAGGAAATCCATGACATACGCGGTCAGCCAGTACTCTTCCGACCCGTTTTTATCCCACAGCGCAAAACCGCCGTTATCACGCTGCATCTGCACTAAACGGGAAATCCCAATATCAACTGCCGCACGACGTTTTTCATCGCTGTCGCCCACAATACCTAACGCCTTCAATTGCGCAGCGTTGGTGTATAAGGATGGGAACAACCCGCTCGCCGTTTGCTCCAGACAACCGTAAGGGTACGCTTTCAGTTCGCGGATATAGCGCGCCAGGTTTAGCGGCGGCTTACCGCTGAACAGCAGTTGCCCTTGCATCGTCACAGGGGAGAAATTGGTCAGTTCTTCGCCCGGAAGCTGCCAGGTCGCGCCCGGCTGAAGTGCGACACCATTATTAACGGTTTGCGCCGGGAACGCCGGACGCACGCCAATCTTCCACTGTTTATGCTGAACAGGCAGCGTTTCACCCGGTAAAGTCAGACCGCTAATTTCTGCCTGAATTTCGCCATCGCCAAACCCTTCCCGCGCGCGCACCGGAATAAACAGCGTAGTCCTTACGCCTGGCGCCAGATTTACCGGTGCGGGATCTTGCCCCATCAGCTCCAGTAAACCATTGGCCGCGAGCTTAATATTCAGCGTTTGCGGTTTGTCAGTCAGGTTAGTCACGTCCAGCGTCAGGCGCGACGTATCTCCCCCCGCCAGAAAGCGCGGCATATTCAGCTCAGCAATTACTGGTGCGGCGACAATCACTTTGCTTTCGCTGCTGCCAAAGTCATCCGTCGTCCAGGCCTGCGCCATTACCCGCAGCTCGCCGTTGAAATCACCGATAGGTAACGTCACCGTACCTTCGCCCTGATCGTTAAGCGTGACCGGCAGCGCCTGTTGCGCCACAATATTGACGTGATTAACCGGTGGCTTACCGCCGCGTTTTAATTCATCGCCATCACCACCAAAGCGCAGCGCCGCCAGGCGTCCTTGCCCTTCGATCACCTGGCCGTAAATATCATAAATATCCGCGCCATAGCGTTTTTGCCCGAAAAACGCCTGCCACGGATCTGGCGTGGCGTAATCGGTAATGTTTAGCACCCCGCTATCAACGGCAGAGACCAGCACGTTAACCTGTTTTGGTACGTCGCCATTTTTGACGCTGGCTTTAATCTTGACGGTCAACGGCTGGTTTGGACGTATTTTCGCCGGGTTTTCCAGCGCCAGCGCCAGACGACGGTTTTCGTCACCTAACGGCAAATGCAGTAAACCGACCGCCCGTTTTGGCGTTGCCGAACGGGACTTGTCGCCAGGACGAACCACCAGCGCACTAAGATACAAATCGTGGCGATTCCAGGTTTTATCGATTGGGATGGAGATATCGAGACCATCCGCCGGTACGTCTATTTCTTGCCACCACAGCGGGCCTTCGCTGGATTCCACCATCGCATAACCTTTGCCAGCAGCGGGAGCGGCAACGTGCAGCTTCATGGTATCACCGGGACGATAGCTGGGTTTGTCCAGTTTCAGCGTCACGCGATCGGGACGCACAGCCCCACTGCCGTCGCTGTTATCCTGCCAGCTATAACCGGCCCAGAAGCGTACGCTGCTCACCGCATCATTTGGAGCTTTCACTTCCAGACGATAGGCGCCCCACTCAACCGGGAAGCTGACTTTACCGGTTTCATCGGCCTTAAGATCCAGAGTCTGCTCACCTTCAACCAGATCCTTTTGATCGAACTGTGATTGCCAGCCCTCGCCTTCAGACCAGTTCCAGTAATAATCTCGTCGCTCGCGGATCAAACGCACCTGCAAACCGGACACCGCTTTTTTCTCGCCTTGCGCATCGGCATACACAATGTCGAAAGCGGCGTTGCTGTTTTCATCAACGATAGGCTGATTCACGGTGGTATCGGTGCGGTAGTCATAGACGGCTTTTGCTGCAAACTGCGGACGAATGCCCGGCAGCGTATCCGCAGGCCAGATGGCTTGCTCAACCCGACGCGTCACCGGGCGGCCCCCCGACTCCAGCAGACTGGCTTGCAAAACCACCTGTAACGGGGAATGCGTCTCCTGCCACTGGCTGTTGGTGGTCACTTCGCCGCGTCCGTGGTCATCCAGCGTGAGCTGAACTTCATCGAGGCTGCGGGAAAGGTTTTCTTCGGCGATATTCCCAAACTGGAAGCCCGGCAATGCCTGAACGGCATCTCGTAATGGACGCAGATAAAGCTGCCCTTGCAGAGCATTACCGCTAGCGGGCGCGCCGTACAGGTAGTAGCCCACCACCGAGAACTTCACTTCATCAGTTGGTGCCACCGGGATCTTATTGGCGGAGAGATTGAGCGCCATCCGCTCAGGCATAAAATCTTCGACGTGGAAATCCCACATCCGCGACTGGTTATCACCGGTATTAGCCCGAATATGCCACATACCCGTTGGCGCGTTGGTGTCCAGCGGCCAGCTAAAGCGGTACAAGCCGTTTTCCGGTTGGCTAACTACCGAACGTAACACTTGTCCGTCGGGCTTCACGACCTCCAGCTTCACCGGCTGGTCGGGCAACGTTTTGCCATCGCTGTCACGCAGTAATCCGTTGAGGATCACCGTTTCGCCAGGACGATAGAGATCGCGTGGGCCAAACATAAAGAACTGCTTGCTGTATCCCGGCGCACCGGCAATATCAAATTCAGCCAGATCCAACGCCGGGAGCTTCAGATCCAGCAGCGTGGTTTGCCCGTCTTTGCGGGCCAGCAATAAAGCCGCGTCTTTATCAGTCTCCAGTTTGACATGACCCTGAGCGTCGCTGGTAGCCTGCGCCAACGTCTGTCCTTTTTCATTGAGTAACGTGACCTCAATCCCCTGCTGCGCGGCGCCGTTTTCCAGACTCTGCGTAAAGACATCCAGTTGATTATGGTAACGGTGTACAGACACACCAATATCGCTGAGCGTGAACAGCGTAGCGGCATTACTGTAGTTGTATTGTCCAGCCTGATTCATCACCGCGATGTAAACACCTGCTTGCTGCAACGGCTTGATATCGCTCAGCGGCAACAGCAGCTTCTCACGGGTGTTGCGCGCAGGATTGAGGTCAAAGCGTCCGGTATACACCAGTTCCGCCATTTTCAGCAGATTGTCAGATTCCCAGTTAGTCAACGAATTGCGGTATTCCCACTGGCTGACAAACGCACCGAGCGACTCAGGCTTCACGCGGAAGAAGTTCACATCTACGCTATTAACGTTAAGGGCCATCACCGGCAGCCCTTCAATCACTTTTCCCGGCAGCAGCGAGCCGCGACTGGCAAACCCTACGCTTGGCTGGACGTCGCGAGTAGTAATGTTTTTTTCATAATCAATAGCGAACGTCGCTTTATTCAGCGCCAGCAAATCACGCTCAATGGTAACGACCAGTTCCCGGTTAGGTTCCAGATGGCGTAAGCGTAGCTCTTTCAGATTTGGCGCCAGCTCCCAGGCACCATCCACTTTGCCGCTTTTTTTATCAACAACGTGCACGACGCGGGAAAAATCTTGATCCGGATCGAGGGGAATGGAGAAGGTCAACACGAGCGTTGCCGCACCGTCGAGCTGGACCTCTGAGGCATCCAGCAGCGTCAGCGACTTGCCCTGGCTTTGCTGCATCAGTTTTTGTAATTGAGCCTTATCTTTTGCTGGCGCTGTCTGTGGCGCAGGCGCATCAGGCTTCGCAGCCGTCGGTGATTTTTCGTTATTATTATCGCACCCGACCAGTGCCAGCATCAGCATGCAGGCCGCTACGCGTAAATGTTTCATTTTTCATCCCTGGCCGTAGTGGCCCGTTAGCTACGTAGAACAACTATTATGCGTCAGATTTCCGGCGGTGGAAGTCAGTAACTGAACAACGTTGTCTTAATTTTAGTGATTAATGTGGATTCACCTGACAAATCAGCCTGTTTTACTTGTCGCTTTACGGTAAACATCCGACAATTTGCCAAAACCTGGTAAAAATGGAGATGCCTATGACCACCGCCTTCTTTGTCGCTGCCGACTGGCTTGCCGAACACATTGACGACCCGGAAATACAAATTCTTGATGCCCGAATGGCACCTCCAGGACAGGAAGATCGCGACGTTGGCGAGGAGTATCGTGCGGGCCATATTCCTGGCGCAGTCTTTTTTGATATTGAAGCGCTTTCCGATCATACCTCACCGCTACCGCATATGATGCCGCGCCCGGAAGCTTTTGCCGTTGCGATGCGCGAACTGGGCGTTGATCAAGATAAGCATCTGGTTATCTACGATGACGGTAATCTGTTTTCCGCGCCACGCGCATGGTGGATGCTGCGGACATTTGGCGTCGAAAATGTCTCCATTCTGGCGGGCGGTCTGGCAGGCTGGAAGCGCGATGATCTAATGCTCAAGGAAGGCGATGAGGATTTACCTGAAGGTGAATTTAACGTGGCCTTTACGCCTGGCGCTGTTGTGCGTGTTACCGATGTACTGCTGGCCAGTCATGAAAAAACCGCACAGATTGTCGATGCGCGACCGGCTGCGCGTTTTAACGCAGAAGTTGACGAACCTCGCCCGGGCCTGAAGCGTGGTCATGTGCCCGGTGCGCTTAATGTACCGTGGACAGAATTGGTTCGTGACGGCGAGCTGAAAACTACCGACGAACTGGATGCTATTTTCTTCAGCCACGGCGTGAGCTTTGACCGCCCGATTATCGCCAGCTGCGGCTCCGGCGTAACGGCTGCCGTGGTGGTGCTGGCACTTGCCACGCTGGGCGTTTCTAACGTCGCATTGTATGACGGCGCATGGAGCGAGTGGGGTGCTCGCAACGATTTACCGGTAGAACCATCTGAGGCTAAATAAAATCTGATTTATTCATCTTTTTCGTCCACAAAAAAACCGCTCAAATGAGCGGTTTTTTTGTGCTGGTCCGGTTCGCGGCCTTTCCAGCAGGCTATGTCACCATAGCAATGCAAGCGTACATCAGGGGGCAAATAGTCCCTTTTAAGGGAGTGAATGTCAAGTTAATTAGCTGCGAAACTATTCACTATTTGAGGTATTATCTTTTCCGGCCCTTTTCGCCGCCTCGCAAGCGGGCACTGGTTTCAGGAAAGGATGTCCCATGGCCGTATAAGCAAGCGTACATCAGTGCTTGCTATCACGGCATTATCGCCAGTGGTGCTGTCGTGATGCGGTCTTCGCATGGACCGCGCAATGAAGATACGATACTTCTGTATCGTGCTTGTTGTATCTGGTGCATTGTGTCTTCACGGTGATCAGAGTTACTCAGGTAATTCTGCACGCATGACGCTCAGCGCCCAGAGCAAGTAAGCCTGGTAGCCGCCTTTCGGGGCGGCTTTCCTTCACTCAGATAATCCGATTCTGTTTAAAGTCGCGCAGGAAACCGCCCCAGCGACGTTCATAGAACGGTGCGATGTGCTCAGTGATAAAGTGGCTCACGCCCTTCTCACCTTTCCTCACCTGGCAAATATCAATCGGTTCATCACCCGGTAACGTATCCGTTGCAACACTCCCCGTGGCATGAATAATCTCTTCAATATCGCCATCGGCTTCAATGCCAATCAGCAGGTTGGGTTGGGCATCCGGACTTTCTTTGATCGAGCAGAGAAACGCGCGTTTTACCGGCTTAATGGTTTTAAACAGCGTAGTCAGCGAGTCAATCATCTGCGCCGGAGGCTCAGCGACTTCAGAGAGGATCAGCGATTCACCGCCTTCCAGTACTTCCTGGGTGCTGAGCGGATTCCCTTCTTCCCCCATCAGCAGGCTGATTTCACGCGGCATAAATTCTTTGCCGGTCGGCAGTTTCGCGTTGAGAAACAGCGTTTCGCCGAGCGTCATTTCAAACAATGTACGCACCGGCATGACGACAAATGCCTGCTCATCTTCAACCGCCTGCTGAAGAGCTTCCAGGGAGGTGAAGAACGGGATCACGGTCGTGCCGTCTTCTTTTTCCCAGTGCTGAAGATCGAGGGCGCTGTCTTCAACCACCGCCTCGCCTTCTGCGGCTGTACCCGGCACCCAGACGGTAGACTCCAGTAAAGTACGGAAAAATGCCGGACGATGCGCAGGCTCTGTCGCCGCTTGCTCCAGCAGGGTTTCTAATTCGTTTTTCGTTTCGGACATAGAGATCACAAATTATGTATATGGGTTGTAGGCCTGATAAGACGCACAGCGTCGCCATCAGGCAAAATGCCGGGTGGCACTTCGCTTACCCGGCCTACAAAAACACCGTTCAGGCAATCAGCAGATTTGCAATCGTGCGCACACCCAGACCAGTTGCGCCCGCAGACCACTGCTCAACTGGCGCTTTGCGATAGGTTGCAGAGCAGTCGATGTGCAGCCAGCCTTGCTGATAGTTTTCCACGAAATGGGACAGGAAACCCGCCGCGGTGCTAGCACCCGCCGGATAGGCCGCACTGCCGGTATTATTCAGCTCGGCAAAGTTAGACGGCAGCTGGCTACGGTGGAACTCTGCCAACGGCAGACGCCAGAACGGCTCGTTTTCTTGCGCCGCGCTTGCCAGCAGACGGGCAGCCAGTTGATCGTCAAAGCTAAACAGCGCATGGTAATCGTTGCCCAGCGCAGTTTTCGCCGCGCCGGTCAGCGTGGCGGCATCAATGATCAATTCTGGTTTTTGCGCGCTGGCGTCGATCAGGCCATCGGCCAGTACCAGACGCCCTTCGGCATCGGTATTCATCACTTCAACTTTTTTACCGTTGCGATAGTGAATAATATCGCCGAGTTTAAAGGCGTTGCCGCTGATCAGGTTATCCGCGCAGCACAGATACAGCTTCACGCGCTTGTTCAGACCACGGGTGATGGCGAACGCCAGCGCGCCGGTCACCGTTGCCGCGCCGCCCATATCAGACTTCATCGAGTCCATAAATGCGCTTTGCTTGATGCTGTAACCGCCGGAGTCAAAAGTAATTCCCTTACCCACCAGGCAGGCATAAACCGGGGCTTCTTTATCGCCAGTTGGATTGTAATCCAGCGCCAGCAGTACCGGAGGACGTTCGGAGCCACGACCTACGGTATGCAATCCCATGTAGTTCTGCTCGCGCAGATCTTCGCCTTTAGTGATGCGGTAAGAGACGTTATCGCAGGCAACAGAGCACAGCAGGTCTACTGCGCGTTGCGCCAGCTGTTCCGGGCCCAGCTCTTCTGCCGGGGCGTTAATGGTATCGCGCACCCAGTCAATAATTTTCAGGCGGTTATCCAGCTCTTTGCGCTGCGCCTCATCCAGAGCGGCCCACTCAACTTTGCGGGTGCCTTTTGGTCCTTTGTAGCCCTGCCAGAACGCCCAGCTACGTTCGGTATCCCAGCCTTCACCATCCAGTTGGACATGTTTAATACCCAGGCCGTCAATTTTACGGGCGGCGCGCTGGATAAGGCCGAGGTCATCTTTTCCGTTCAGGTGCAGGGTAATGCCATCATTATTAATGCTGTATGTCGCCTTTTCACCCCAGCGGGCATCAGCGGGTTGCGTGGAAAGCGTAATTTTCATGGCTTCTGTCATTTTATTTATCCTTATTTTCGCGCATACAGGAAAACGGGCCACCCGTGGGCAGCCCGTTGACTTATTCGGCTTCGTCCAGCCAGACCAGCAAAATGGCCTCAAGGATTTTTTCGTTCGATGCCTGTGGATCATCATCGAACTCTTCCAGGTCACAGATCCACTGGTGCAGATCGGTGAAACGAACGGTCTTGGGGTCGAGATCGGGGAACGCGTCGTACAGCGCCTCGCCGATTTCACGGCTATCGGTCCACTTCAGTCCCATACTACCCTCTGTTAATGCTCACGTGCATGATTGATTGTGTAACGTGGGATTTCGACCACTAAATCGTCCTCGGTGACACGTGCCTGACAGCTTAAACGGCTCTCCGGCTCCAGTCCCCAGGCTTTATCCAGCATGTCGTCTTCTTCTTCTGTGCTTTCCGGCAAAGAATCAAAACCTTCACGTACGATGCAGTGGCAGGTTGTGCAGGCACAGGATTTTTCACAGGCGTGTTCAATCTCGATACCGTTACGCAGGGCAACGTCAAGAATGGTTTCGCCGGTCTCAGCTTCCAGAACTGCGCCATCGGGACAGAGATCCTGATGAGGCAAAATAACAATCTTTGGCATATTAAACCTCGTCCACGGAATGGCCTTTCAGCGCGCTACGGACGGACTTGTCCATGCGGCGAGCGGCGAATTCCTGGGTTTGTTTGTCTACGTTTTTAATGGCTTGTTCTATCGCGTCAACATCGTCACCCTGTGCAACCTCGCTCAAATGCGCGGCGGCGGTGTCGATAGCCTGACGTTCTGCGGCGCTTAACAGCGCGGCATCAGCGTTCAACGCACCGGATAAACTTTCCAGTACGCGTGCCGCTTCGACTTTCTGTTCTGCCAGCATACGGGCTTTAACGTCCTGCTCGGCAAAACTCATCGAATCCTGAATCATGGAGGCGATTTCACTGTCGGTCAGACCGTAGGACGGTTTAACCTGAATTGAGGACTCAACGCCGGTGGATTTTTCCATGGCGGTGACGCTCAGCAGGCCATCGGCGTCCACCTGGAAGGTCACGCGGATGTGTGCGCCGCCAGCTGGCAATGCCGGGATGCCGCGCAGCGCAAAACGCGCCAGTGAACGGCAGTCCTGCACCAGCTCACGCTCGCCTTGCATTACGTGAATGGACATCGCGGTTTGGCCATCTTTAAAGGTGGTAAAGTCCTGCGCGCGCGCCACCGGAATCGTGGTGTTACGTGGGATCACTTTCTCCACCAGACCGCCCATGGTTTCCAGTCCCAGGGACAGCGGGATAACGTCCAGCAGCAGCATTTCGCTGTCCGGTTTATTTCCGACCAGAATATCTGCCTGGATTGCCGCACCAATAGCGACCACTTTGTCCGGGTCAATAGAAGTCAGCGGCGTACGGCCAAAAAATTCACCGACGCGTTCACGCACCAATGGCACGCGAGTTGAACCACCGACCATCACCACTTCCAGCACATCCTGCGGCTCCACGCCCGCATCTTTCAGCGCGCGACGGCAGGCCAGCAGCGTACGCTTGACCAGTGCGGAAATGAGTTCATTAAAGGTTTCACGGGTGATTTCACCCTGCCATCCCGCCACGTTAACCGTTACAGAATCAGCGTCGCTAAGCGCGATTTTCGCTGCAATAGCAGCATCCAGCAGTTCGCGCTGTACGCGGTTATCGCTACGGTCGGCCACGCCAGCCTTCTCGCGAATATAATCGGCCAGCAGATGGTCAAAATCGTCGCCGCCGAGCGCGGAATCACCGCCGGTCGCCAGCACTTCAAACACGCCGCGGCTCAGGCGCAGAATAGAAATATCAAAAGTACCGCCGCCAAGATCGTAGACCGCAATCACGCCTTCCTGACCGGAGTCCAGACCATAGGCAATCGCAGCTGCGGTCGGTTCGTTCAACAGACGCAATACGTGAAGGCCCGCCAGACGCGCGGCGTCTTTGGTCCCCTGACGCTGTGCATCGTCAAAGTAAGCCGGAACGGTGATTACCACGCCGTCCAGTTCGCCGGACAGTGATTCGGTTGCCCGCGCGGCCAGCGCTTTCAGAATATCCGCGGAGACGCGCACCGGATTAAGCAATCCGGCAGCGGTTTCAATCATCGGCAAGCCGTTTTCGCTTGCCTGGAACGTATATGGCAGATGCGGGTAACGCGCCTGGATATCCGCCAGAGAGCGGCCCATCATGCGTTTTACCGAACTGACGGTGTTTGCCGTATCCAGCGCAGCATTGGCGCGGGCATCGTAACCGACAGAATAACCCTGCTGCTGATAGTGAACCACTGACGGCAACAGGTGGCGACCTTCATGGTCTGCCAACGTTTCGGCCTGGCCGCTGCGTACGGTCGCAACCAGGGAGTTGGTGGTGCCTAAATCGATACCTACCGCCAGACGACGCTGGTGCGGCGCGGCGCTCAGACCAGGCTCACTAATTTGTAATAAGGCCATTTTCGCTTCCGGAAATTAAAAATCGAGCAGTTTTTCTTCGAGTTGTTCTGCACTGCTTCGCAGTTTATCGAGAAAACGCAGCTTACGCACGGTATCTGCCGCTGCGTCCCACGTCTCGCTATCCAGCTGTTCCACCATCAGTTGATGACGAACGTTATACATTTCGCTGACGCGTTGCATAAACGCATCTAAACGTTGACTGTCTTTTGCCTGTTCAATTTCGTCCAGCTCTTCCCGCAGCTCCAGTTGTTCCATCAGAAACGCGGTATCGCGCACCGTGTGCTGTTCGCTACGGATGTCAAAGCCGTGTAAAGACAATAAGTATTCGGCGCGCATCAAAGGATGACGCAGCGTTTGCCAGGCCTGGTTGATAGTGGCGGACTGCGAAACCGCAGCAAGTTGTTCCGCCTGGGAACCGCTGGCAAATTTATCAGGATGATACTGACGTTGTAGATCCTGAAAACGTAGGCTCAGCGCCTGAGTATCGAGCTGATAACGGGCCGGTAAGCCAAAGAGGGTGAAGTAGTCCATAACATTCTCAGGGCATCGATTCTCTGTTGTTCACGGGAGCAAAACCAGAGAGTCAGGTAAAACAAACCCCACGCGCAGGCGACCACGGTGGGGTTATCGGTAAGCGCGTTACACGTGGAAGCTTTCGCCGCATCCACATTCGTCTTTCACGTTCGGGTTAGTAAACTTAAACCCTTCGTTCAGACCTTCTTTGACGAAGTCTAACTGCGTACCGTCGAGGAATTGCAGGCTCTTACCGTCGACCACAACTTTAACGCCTTTGTCTTCAAACACGGTATCTTCAGCAGCCGGCTCGTCAACAAATTCCAGTACATAGGCCATACCTGAGCAGCCGGAGGTTCTCACGCCCAGACGCAGACCAAACCCTTTACCGCGGTTTGCCAGGAAGGTATTTACACGCGCTACTGCACTGTCGCTTAAGGTAATCGACATAATAAAACCTCAACTCTTAATTATTTTGCTTCACGTTTGCTTTTGTAATCCGCAATCGCGGCTTTAATCGCGTCTTCAGCCAGAATAGAGCAGTGAATTTTCACCGGTGGCAGTTCAAGCTCGTCGGCGATATCGGTGTTTTTAATCGCCTGTGCTTCGTCCAGAGATTTCCCTTTTACCCATTCGGTAACCAGAGAGCTGGAAGCAATAGCGGAACCGCAGCCGTAAGTCTTGAAACGCGCGTCTTCAATGATACCCTCATTGTTGACTTTGATCTGCAACTTCATCACGTCGCCACAGGCTGGTGCACCCACCATGCCGCTGCCCACGTTCTCGTCGCTGTTGTCAAAAGAACCCACGTTACGTGGATTCTCGTAATGATCGATTACTTTTTCGCTGTAAGCCATGCTGAATTCTCCTTATCGGTACCGATTAGTGATGTGACCATTCAATGCTGTTCAGATCCACGCCCTGTTTGAACATTTCCCACAGCGGAGAAAGGTCACGCAGGCGGCCGATGGAGTTGCGAACCAGATTAATGGCGTAGTCAATCTCTTCTTCGGTAGTGAAACGACCTAAAGAGAAACGAATTGAGCTATGTGCCAGCTCGTCGGTCATCCCCAGCGCGCGCAGCACGTAGGATGGCTCCAGGCTTGCAGAAGTACATGCAGAACCGGAGGATACAGCCAGATCTTTCAGCGCCATAATCAGCGATTCGCCTTCAACATAGTTGAAGCTAACGTTGAGAATGTTCGGTGCGCCCTGCTCGAGATCGCCGTTAAGATACACTTCTTCCATATCTTTCACGCCGTCCCACAGACGGTTACGCAGACTGCGCAGGCGCGCCATCTCGGTTTCCATCTCTTCTTTAGCGATACGGTAAGCTTCACCCATGCCGACGATCTGGTGCACAGGCAGCGTACCGGAACGCATACCGCGCTCGTGACCGCCGCCGTGCATCTGCGCTTCAATACGAATACGCGGTTTACGACGCACGTACAGCGCACCGATACCTTTCGGACCATAGATTTTGTGGCCAGAGAAGGACATCAGATCAACTTTCAGTTGGCTCAGATCGATAGGCAGTTTGCCCACGCTCTGGGTCGCATCAACGTGATAGATGATGCCGCGCGCACGGCACATTTCGCCGATAGTCGCGATATCCTGCACCACGCCGATTTCGTTATTCACGTGCATGATGGACACGAGGATAGTGTCGTCACGCATTGCCGCTTCAAGTTCTTTCAGGTCGATAATGCCGTTACGCTGCGGGGCGAGGTAGGTGACTTCAAACCCTTCGCGCTCCAGCTGACGACAGGTGTCCAGCACGGCTTTGTGTTCGGTTTTGCTGGTGATGATGTGCTTGCCTTTTTTCTGATAAAAGTTGGCTGCACCTTTAATCGCCAGGTTATCGGATTCAGTCGCACCGGAAGTAAAGACGATTTCACGCGGGTCAGCGCCCACGAGGTCAGCAATCTGGTTACGGGCGATATCTACCGCCTCTTCAGCCTGCCAGCCGAAACGGTGTGAACGAGACGCTGGGTTACCAAAGTTTCCGTCCAGGGTCAGACACTGCATCATTTTCTCGGCAACACGCGGGTCCACCGGCGTGGTTGCGGAGTAGTCGAGATAGATCGGTAATTTCATTGCTCTATAAACTCCGTACATCGCTTCAATGCAAGGAATCAGGCAACCGGCTGGATGTACGACCGAGTTAACGGGGTGTGTAACACCCCGGCCTGATTCTAAAATACTTTTATTATGCGCGTAACTTAACGTCGATCGCGTCTTGTGCACGATTAGTGCGTGGAGCGTCATGCGTGTGCTGGCGACCAGACACATCCAGGACTTCCTGATTATTCACCAGTTCGCCCAACGTAATGTTGTTGAGGAAACCGGTCAGACGATCGCTCAGATCGCGCCACAGCGCGTGGGTCAGGCATTTATCGCCGCCCTGACAACCGCCCTTGCCCTGGCAACGGGTCGCATCTACAGACTCGTCCACAGCGCTGATTACTTCACCTACTGCGATGCTGCCGGCATCTTTACCCAGCAGATACCCGCCGCCTGGTCCACGTACGCTGGAAACCAGACCGTTTTTACGCAAACGGGAAAACAGCTGCTCCAGATATGACAGGGAAATTCCCTGACGTTCAGAAATATCAGCCAACGGTACCGGGCCCGTTTCGGAGTTGAGCGCAACGTCCAACATTGCGGTCACGGCATAACGCCCTTTTGATGTCAGTCTCATGTCTTACTTAGCCTCAAACTCGCCCCTGCCCGGGGTTTTTTATTGTAAAATGGGGGTATTGCATAGCAGGGGCAAGTCTGACATTCCCGACTAAATCAGTCAACTATTTACTTGACTAATTTAGTCAGGTATTTAACCTTCAGTGCCATTTTTACTTGCCGGAGGCGTTACGTTTACTTGCCTTTATTCTGTTGCTCAATTGAAGCTAAAATTCCGCGCAAAATGTTCAGCTCCTGGCTCTCAGGACGCGCACGCGTAAACAGACGGCGCAGCTTGTTCATCACCTGCCCCGGATGCCCTTCACGGATAAATCCGGTCAACAGCAGCGTTTGTTCCAGATGACCGTAAAAACGCTCTAAATCATCGACCAGCGGATACTCAGCTTCTTCGTATTCTGCGGTCTTCTCGCTTTCCTGCGTTGCCAGCCAGGCCATGCGCACTTCATAAGAGATGACCTGCACCGCCATCGCCAGGTTCAGCGAACTGTATTCCGGGTTCGCGGCAATAGCGACGTGGTAATGGCACTTCTGCAGTTCTTCATTCGTCAGGCCAACACGTTCACGACCAAACACCAGCGCTACGGGCGAATTCGTCGCTTCAGAGACGCTTTTTAAACCGCATTCACGCGGATCCAGCATCGGCCACGGTAGCGTACGGGAGCGCGCACTGGTGCCTACTACCAGGCTGCAACCTGCCAGCGCTTCATCGAGAGTATCGACAATCTGCGCGCTGCCAATTACATCACTGGCACCTGCCGCCAGAGCGATGGCCTGAGAGTCCGGTTTAACCAGTGGATTTACCAGCCACAGATTGGTTAACCCCATGGTTTTCATTGCGCGGGCTACAGAGCCCATGTTGCCAGTGTGAGAGGTTTCCACCAGCACGATTCGAATATTTTGCAGCATTGTATTTCTTCGGCTAAAGATTATTCGGGCATATTATCATAAAACGAAGACATATTCCGAACTCGCTGCTATACTCTGCGCCGTTTTCCCGTTCTTTAACATCCAGTGAGAGAGACCGATGCATCCGATGCTGACCATCGCCGTGCGCGCAGCGCGCAAGGCGGGTAATGTAATTGCCAAACACTACGAAACCCCAGACTCTGTAGAAACCAGCCAGAAAGGCAGCAATGATTTCGTGACTAACGTCGATAAAGCCGCCGAAGCGATTATTATCGAAACTATTCGCAAATCTTACCCACAGCACACCATCATCACCGAAGAAAGCGGTGAGCACGCAGGTGAAGATCAGGATGTTCAATGGGTTATCGATCCACTGGATGGCACTACCAACTTCGTAAAACGTCTGCCGCACTTCGCGGTATCTATCGCAGTACGCATTAAAGGCCGTACTGAAGTCGCCGTTGTTTACGATCCAATGCGTAACGAACTGTTCACCGCCACTCGCGGCCAGGGCGCACAGCTGAACGGCTATCGTCTGCGTGGCAGCACCGCCCGCGATCTGGACGGCACCATCATCGCCACCGGTTTCCCGTTCAAAGCGAAGCAGCACGCCGCTTCTTACATGAAAATTCTTGGTAAAATGTTTACCGAGTGCGCTGACTTCCGCCGCACAGGTTCTGCTGCGCTGGATCTGGCTTACGTTGCCGCTGCGCGCGTTGACGGTTACTTCGAAATCGGTCTGAAACCATGGGATTTCGCAGCAGGTGAGCTGATTGCACGTGAAGCTGGCGCACTGGTTTGCGACTTCACCGGTGGTCATAACTACCTGGCAACCGGCAACATCGTTGCAGGTAACCCGCGCGTTGTTAAAGCCATGCTGGCTAACATGCGTGACGAACTGAGCGATGCGCTGAAGCGTTAATCTGCTGTGGTGCCGGATGCGACGCTTTCGCGTCTTATCCGGCCTACAAGTCATACCATTCCGCTCACTAATCTAAAATGGTCTTATCCCTCGCCCTACCGGCACCGCGCTCATCCACATCACTACCGCAGCAACAATAAGCACCGCACCACCGGCTAACGCCAGCGTCGTCCAGCCAATCTGTCGCCACAGCACCGGCGCTTTATGCCCGCTAATTTTCACCGCCAATGAGCGAAAGCTATGTACCAGCAAAGCCAGTGACGTAATCGTCAAAGAGGTTCCTGCCGCCATCGCCAACGCCGACGCCATACCCCAGCTAAAGACGCCAACCACTTTACTGAACAGCAGCACCATAATTGCGCCAGAGCAGGGACGCATGCCCATAGAGAGAATAATCATCAACCGGGCGCGCCAGTCATCGCCGCTTTGCAGTTGTTCCGGGTTGGGCAAATGCTGATGCCCGCAGCCGCAGCCCTCGTGATGCACATGGTGCGGCGTAAAGGCGGTGAATTTCGGGCGCATCAGCAGCTGGCGCAATTTCTTCAGCGCACGGACACACAATAAAACGCCCAACACGCCAACCAGCGCATAACTTCCTTTCTCCAGCCAGAAACTGCTCATATGCAGCTGTCGGGCAGGCAGTTGCAGCACCGTGAGGACTACAACCACCAGTCCTATTGCCACCAGCCCCTGCAATAGGGAAGACGCCAGCGTCAGCCCAATGCTCGACTTGAGCTTCGACGGATGCGTCGCAAGCCAGGTCGTGATGACGATTTTGCCGTGCCCAGGCCCCAATGCGTGCAATACCCCATATATAAAGCTAAACAACAGCAGAGATCCGCCCGCACGTGTGGGGTTCGCGGCAACCGCTTTCAGCAACCCGCTCATCTGCTGGTTAACGTCGCGCTGCCAGACGACACTGTGCATCATTACCTGAGGCCAGGCCTGCCACAACCACAGCACCCCGCCTGTCGCCAGCAACAAAAAGACCGCCAGTGGCCATAGCGTAAGCCAACGGCGTCTGGCTGCGCGTTGTTGATAAACTACTGACATTGCAGCGTCACCGTCTGTGCAAACTGTTTACCCAACTCCATATCCTCCGGCGGTGCGTCTTCTTTATCCAGCGACTGCGCAAAACTCAACATGTGTTCATTCGGCGTCGGCGTATGCATTGAAATATGGCATTGCTGGCTTATGGTCTGCGAAAGCCGGGCGTCGCTGTCTTTGTCATAGCTCATATCGACGTAGTAGGTCGGATCGAAGGTTGAAATAGTATATTTTTGACCGCTCAGTGGTTGAGCTTCGGCCAGCGGCAGAACGAACGTCAGCACCGCCTGGTGTTCTTCACGCTCCATGCCATATTCCGTCGGTCTGTTTTTAAACTTTACCTTTTTCCCATCGTGCCACACTTCGGTGAAATAGTGCTGCCCGAGAACGTTGGCCATCACTTCCGCCGCCAGTTTTTTCCAAATTTCATCACCAGGTTTAGCATTCCCCGCGTCGTAAAGCAGATCCGCCGACGTGATTTCATCCATCGTCCAGCGCATTTTTAGCGCGACGAACCGATCATTTTCGCTCACAACTTCGGTTTTCAGATGAATAAAGCTGTGGGGATGCGCACCTGCGCCAAAAGACAGGACAGCGAGAAACAACGTCATAAAGATACGTTTAACGCCTTGCATGAGTTCTCCACGATAAAAATCAACACCGCCACAAATAATGATGCCGTATTTGGCGCAAGTGTGCCGAGGATATCATTGAACGAAAAAAAGATGAGCACCCTTTTCCGGTATCGATTCAGTTCTCAATTTCGATAATTTCTTCTTCGGGAAATTCCACCCAAACACCTTTTCGGTGTCAAAGCCTAAGTCAAATGATAATAAAATGTTAATTAAAAGTTTCATTTTAATGTTTAGTTAACACTTAGTTTGAACACTTGAATGCAAAATCATTCAAATTTAACTAATTGTTAACCATTTTATTTCTATAAATTCACAATAGTGGGCGTATATCACATTCTCCAAACTTATGATTCATTCCCTCTTCCATTCGTTGTTAACTTCACGCCGTGACATGTCCTGCCCCCTACGAAAGGTACAACTATGAAATTCAAACTCGCATTACTCAGTGCAACCCTGGTTTCTGCATGCATGTTGTCCGGCACGTCCTTTGCGGCGGAAAAATATGAAATTGCTGTGGTTGCAAAGGTCACCGGTATTCCCTGGTTTAACCGCATGGAAACCGGTGTTAACGAAGCAGCAAAAAAACTGGATGTGAACGCTTACCAGACCGGTCCGTCTACGCCGGACCCGGCACAGCAGGTCAAAGTGATTGAGGATCTGATCGCCAAAAACGTCAACGCGATCATCGTGGTACCAAACGATGCCAAGGTTCTTGAGCCAGTACTGAAAAAAGCGCGCGATAAAGGCATTGTGGTCCTGACGCACGAATCCCCGGACGAGCAAATCGGTCAGTGGGATATCGAAACCATCGATAGTGAAAAATACGCACAAGCCAACGTCGATGAGTTAGCGAAAAATATGGGCGGCAAAGGCGGGTATGCAATCTATGTTGGTTCGCTGACGGTCCCACTGCATAACGCGTGGGCTGATTATGCAATTAAGTACCAGAAAGAAAAATATCCGGAAATGTTCGAGGTCACTTCACGCCTGCCGGTCGCGGAAAGCATTGATAAATCCTACGCCACAACGCTGGATCTGATGAAAACCTATCCGCAGATGAAGGGCATTATCGGCTTCGGCTCACTGGGTCCAATTGGTGCTGGTCAGGCTGTGCAGAAAAAACGCGCCAAAGATAAAATTGCCGTTGTCGGGATCGCCATGCCAGCGCAGGCTGCGCCTTACCTGATGCGTGGAGATATCAAAAAAGCGCTGCTGTGGGATCCAAAAGATGCGGGCTATGCGCTGGTAACGGTTGCCGATCAGCTGTTGCAGGGCAAAGAAGTCAATGCAGATCTGAGTATCGACGGTTTAGGGAAAGCCGATATCGACACGGAGAAGAAAGTGATCCGCTTTAACAAGATCCTCGAAGTCACCAAAGACAACGCACAATCACTTGGTTTCTAAGGCTTTAGCCAACACCAGGGAACCTTAACGCCGACCGTCTGGTCGGCGCTATCAACCAAACTAACACTCAGCGTCCGTCAGGGCGCTCGCAGGGGTATTGTCCATGGCAGACACCACCGCATTTATCACTCTTGAGAATATCAGCAAACAATTCCCGGGCGTGCTGGCGCTGGATAACGTGAATCTGACGCTGAGAAAAGGCGAAGTTCACTGTCTGGCGGGTCAAAACGGCTGTGGTAAAAGTACCATTATTAAAGTGATCTCCGGGGTTTATCACCCGGAAAAAGGCGCGCAGATTTTACTCGACGGAAAATTGTTCCATCACCTGACGCCGCAGCTCTCTTCCCATTATGGCATTCAGGTTATTTATCAGGACCTGTCGCTGTTCCCCAACTTTAGCGTCGCAGAAAATATCGCGGTCAACCGCTATCTGCCGGGCGGTGATATCTGGGTGCGTCGTGGTGCTATGAAACAGCAGGCGCTGGCAGCCATGAAACGTATCGGGGTGAATATCGATCCCGATAAAAAAGTAGAAAAACTCTCGATTGCCGACCGACAGCTGGTCGCTATTTGCCGGGCAATTGC
Organism: Citrobacter sp. Cf087; assembly: GCF_030334285.1. Lineage (NCBI taxonomy): Bacteria > Pseudomonadati > Pseudomonadota > Gammaproteobacteria > Enterobacterales > Enterobacteriaceae > Citrobacter > Citrobacter sp. Cf087. The sequence goes on along the minus strand of NZ_JAOWED010000031.1, from coordinate 63,191 downwards.
CGCAGATGCGCGTCTGGTGATTATGGACGAGCCCACCGCCTCGCTAACCCGCCAGGAGGTCAATGGCCTGCTGAAGGTGGTTAACGAACTGAAAGCAGCCGGCATTTGCGTGGTGTTTGTCAGCCATCGTCTGGATGAAGTGATGGAAGTGGCAGACCGTATCAGCGTCATGCGCGACGGCAAACTGGTGGGCACATATCCTGCCAGCGAACTGGACAGTCACGAGCTGGCTTTCCTGATGACCGGACAACGCTTCCACTACAGCCCGTTGCCGGAGAAATCATTCGACGATCGAGAACCCCTGCTGGAGCTGCGCAACCTCAGCCGCAGAGGCAAATACCAGAACATTAATCTGTCGCTACATGGCGGCGAGATTGTCTCGATTGTCGGCCTGTTGGGCGCCGGGCGTACCGAACTTTGCCTCAGTTTGTTCGGCATGACCCAGCCGGAAAGCGGCGAGATGCGTATTAACGGTCAGCCGGTCACGCTTCGTAATAACCACGACGCCATTAAGCATGGGATCGGCTACGTCTCAGAAGATCGCCTGACGCAGGGGCTGATCATGGAGCAGTCGATTTACGACAACACCATCGTCACGGTGTTTGATCAACTGCACACCGGTAGCGGCTTGCTCGATCATCGTAAAGCGCAAAAGCTGGTCGCCGATTTAATCCGCGAACTGAATATCAAAGTGTCCGATCCGCACCTGCCGGTCAAAACCCTTTCCGGTGGCAATGCCCAGCGTATCGCCATTGCCAAATGGGTGGCGACCAATCCCCGCATTCTGATCCTCGACTCGCCTACCGTCGGCGTGGATATCGCCAACAAAGAGGGCATTTATCAGATAGCCCGCGATTTGGCGGAACAAGGTATGGCGGTGCTGATGATTTGCGATGAAATTCCGGAAGCATATTACAACAGCCACCGCGTGCTGGTGATGCGTCGCGGCAGACTGGTGGCGGAATTTAATCCTCATCACTGCCGTGAAGAGGAGATTGCTGAAGTGGTCGAGGTAATCAATGAATAAGATGCATCTGTCCCGTTTAATCGGGCAACATGAATTCTGGCTGGGCCTGCTGGTCGTGGCGCTGGCGGTTGGGCTAAGTGTCAGCACCGATGAGTTCCTCTCGCTCGGCAATCTGACAGATGTGGCCACCAGCTACGCGATTCTCGGCATTCTCGCCTGCGGGTTGTTTGTGGTGCTGATTTCCGGTGGGATCGATATCTCATTTCCGGCGATGACCGCGATTGCCCAGTATGCGATGGCCAGTTGGGTGATCGGCCACGGCGGCAACTTCGCTCTGGCGTTAACCATTGCGATTGCGGTGGGCCTGCTGCTTGGGCTCATTAATGGCTTCCTGGTCTACTGGCTGCGCGTTCCGGCAATCATCATTACCATCGCCACGCTGAACGTCTACTACGGCCTTCTGGTTTACGCCACCAAAGGCACCTGGCTGTACGGTTTCCCTGACTGGTTTATGAACGGCATTAACTGGTTCTCCTTCACCGCGGCAGATGGCTACGACTACGGCCTGACCCTGCCCCTGCTGTGCCTGGCGGCGGTGATCGTCTTTACCGCAGTGCTGATGAACTATACACGTCTTGGCCGTCAGGTTTACGCCATGGGCGGCAACCGCGACGCGGCCTCACGCCTGGGGCTGAATCTGCTGAAGCTGCATTTCTACGTCTATGGCTATATGGGCATTCTGGCAGGTGTTGCCGCCGTGGTTCAGGCGCAAATCACCCAGTCAGTTGCACCCAATTCGCTGCTCGGCTTTGAGCTGACGGTGCTGGCGGCGGTCGTACTCGGCGGAACCAGCATGAGCGGCGGGCGCGGTACGTTGACCGGAACCCTGCTCGGCGTTGTCTTGCTCGCCTTCTTACAAAATGGTCTGACGCTACTCAGCGTCTCCTCTTACTGGCACACCGTATTCAGCGGCGCCATTATCCTGGTCAGCATCAGTGCCACGGCCTGGAACGAAAAACGCAAACTGGCAAGGGAGCTTTGAGATGAAAACAATCGCCAGATTTTTACCCGGTGATGCCATCATTCGTCTGCAATGCGTCATTATTGTGGTCGTCGCCCTGGTTTTCTCAGCCCTGCTCGGCAGCCGTTTTTTTAGCGTCGCTAACTTCCAGTCGATAGGCTCACAGTTACCGATCCTCGGTATGCTGGCCCTCGGGATGGGTATGACCATGCTGACCGGCGGCATTAACCTGTCAATTATTGCCGGGGCGAACGCCTGCTCGCTGGTAATGGCAGCGATTATCGTTACCCATCCGGATAACCCGCTGTTTCTGGTGCTGGCGCTGCTGGCAGGTGCAGCCGTGGCGGTGGCTATCGGTACGCTCAACGGCGCGCTGATTGCCTGGGTCGGCGTCTCACCGATTCTCGCCACCCTCGGCACGATGACACTTATCTCCGGGCTGAATATTCTGCTCTCCAACGGGACGGTGATTTCGGGTTTCCCGACCGCCATTCAGTACCTTGGCAACGCCACGATTGCGGGTATTCCGGTGGCGCTGTTGCTCTTTTTCCTGGTGGCAATCCTGCTATGGGTACTGCTGGAGCACACCACGCTGGGGCGCAGTCTTTATCTCGTCGGCTCCAATGAACAGGCTACCCGCTACAGTGGTGTTAATACCGTACGGGTACAAATTTCCGTGTACGTGATTTCAGCCCTGCTCGGCTGGGTCGCCGCCATTCTGATGATGGCGAAATTCAACTCGGCAAAAGCCGGATACGGTGAGTCCTACCTGCTGGTCACCATCCTTGCCTCCGTACTCGGCGGCATCAATCCGGATGGCGGCTTCGGACGCATTATCGGCCTGGTACTGGCGCTGATTGTGCTGCAAATGCTGGAAAGCGGCCTTAACTTGCTGGGGGTCAGCAGCTATCTGACGATGGCGCTGTGGGGCGCGGTGCTGATCCTCTTTATCGCATTACAGAATCGTAAAGCCTGATTTCAGGAGAAAAAATTATGGCAAGTTACTTTATTGGTGTGGATGTCGGAACCGGAAGCGCCCGTGCTGGCGTGTTTGATCTCAACGGCAGAATGGTCGGCCAGGCCAGTCGGGCCATCGAGATTTACCGCCCGCAGGCCGATTTTGTTGAGCAGTCTTCCGATAACATCTGGCAGGCAGTGTGTAACGCGGTTCGCGATGCGATTAACCAGTCGGATATCAACCCTATCCAGGTGAAAGGTCTGGGCTTTGACGCGACCTGTTCACTGGTGGTGTTGGATAAAGAAGGTAAACCGCTGACCATTAGTCCGTCCGGGCGCAGCGAACAGAATATCATTGTGTGGATGGATCACCGCGCCATTACTCAGGCTGAGCGCATTAACGCCCTGCATCATCGGGTGCTGGACTACGTTGGCGGTATTATCTCCCCGGAAATGCAAACGCCCAAACTGCTGTGGTTGAAGCAACATATGCCCAACACCTGGGCCAATGCGGGATACTACTTTGACCTGCCCGATTTCCTGACCTGGCGCGCAACGGGCGATGACACGCGCTCACTGTGCTCGACGGTGTGTAAATGGACCTATATGGGCCATGAAGACAAATGGGATGACAGCTATTTCCGCCAGATTGGGCTGGAAGACTTGCTGGAACATGATGCTGCCAAAATTGGTCGCTACGTGAAAACCATGGGCGAACCGCTCGGTCATGGTCTTTCTCCGCGCGCCGCCAGCGAAATGGGGCTGATTCCGGGGACCGCTGTCAGCGTCTCGATCATCGATGCCCACGCCGGTACGCTCGGCACGCTCGGCGCGAGCGGTGTCTCTGGCGAGGTGGCGGATTTTGACCGCCGCGTCGCGCTGATTGGCGGCACCTCTACCGGACACATGGCGATTTCCAAAGAGCCGCGTTTTATCGGCGGTGTTTGGGGTCCTTACTACTCAGCAGTGCTGCCAGAATACTGGCTTAACGAAGGTGGACAGTCGGCAACCGGGGCGTTAATCGACCACGTTATTCAGTCGCATCCTTGTTACGAAACCTTGTTGACCCAGGCGAAATCTCAAGGGCAGACCATTTATGAAGTGCTGAATGCGCTGCTGCGTAAAATGGCCGGTGAGCCGGAAGATATCGCATTTTTAACCCGTGACATGCACATCCTGCCCTATTTCCACGGCAACCGTTCACCTCGCGCCAACCCAACGCTCACAGGCGCTATCACCGGACTGAAGCTGTCGCGCACGCCGGAAGATATGGCGTTACAGTACCTCGCGACCATTCAGGCCATTGCGCTGGGAACCCGTCATATCATTGAAACGATGAATCAAAGCGGCTACACCATCGATACCATTATGGCCAGCGGCGGCGGGACGAAAAACCCGATCTTCGTTCAGGAGCATGCAAACGCCACCGGCTGTGCGATGCTGCTGCCTGAAGAGAGCGAAGCCATGCTGCTGGGTGGCGCCATGATGGGAACTATCGCCGCGGGCGTGTTCGATACCTTCCCGGAAGCAATGTCAGCGATGAGCCGGATTGGTAAAACGGTTACCCCGCAGACTAATCGCATTAAGCAGTACTACGATCGCAAATATCGGGTATTCCACGAGATGTATCAGGATCATATGAAATACCGCCAGTTGATGCAGGAGGACGCATGAGTAACTCCTGGTCTCAGGCCAGCGGCGTATTCCAGCTCTATAGCGATGCCCTGGCGGGTCTGGGGCAGCATCTGACTGAACCTGTCTGGCAGTTGCTGATGGCGGAGCTGCGCGGTTGTCAGGGCAAAATCGTCGTCACCGGCGTCGGTACCTCTGGCATTGCAGCACGTAAAGTCGCACATATGCTTGCCTGCGTGGAACGTCCAGCGATTTACCTCAACGCGACGGATGCAGCGCATGGCGATCTCGGTTTTTTACGCGCCGACGACCTGGTGATTATGCTGTCGCGCGGGGGTAATTCGGACGAGCTCACCCGGCTGCTGCCCGGGTTGGCTGCGAGGAATGTGCCCATCCTGAGCGTGACTGAAAACGCCGATTCGGCCATCGCGAAAGCATCGAAGCTAGTGATTTCCACCGGTGTACAACGCGAGGCCGATCCGCTGAACATGTTGGCTACCACCTCTATTTTACTGGTGCTGGCTATCTTTGACGCCGCCTGCGCCTGTCTGATGAGCGAGAGCGGCTACTCAAAGGAAACGCTGCTGGCGGTACATCCGGGCGGCGATGTGGGATTAACGTTGAGTCGTGAGAAGTAAAGCCAGACAGCTGTTACGGAGGTAATGAATCTGTTGCCTCCGTCGTATTGCTACGTTCACTTTAGGTTTTTCACTTCTCTGAGATAGCATTTTCATACCTCCTCCGCCAGCATTCCCCCCTCTGGCATTTTTTATATCTCAACAAAAAGATAAAACAGTGAAAAAGCGGATTAACGCGCTGCGTTCCACTCCCGCTATCTGTTCCGCACGTTAAAAATTCTGTGACGCTCTCCAGCATTCCTGGTGGAAAGCATTCCATTCCTCAAATCTATGAGCAAACTTTAGCTATTCTTATCAAACATACTTACGGGAGACCCTACAGATGATGTCAACGCTTGCTCCGCCATCTGTACTTTCCGCTCCCCAGCGCCGTTGCCAGGTTCTGCTGACGCTTTTCCTGCCGGGGCAAATCGCGACTACACAAACCTTCAGCAGCCTCAACGGTGTCGATGATGCCACGGTTCAGGAAGATATTATTGGCGCAGGGCTCGAAATCCAGCGCTATCACCGGCTCACGATAGCCACCGCGCAGAATGGTGGCTATGCGATCGAAGGAACCCCGCTAAATCAGCGTCTGTGTCTGTTGCAGTGGCTGCGCCGTGGCCTGCGGATTTGCCCTACTTTTATCGCTCAGCATTTCACGCCCACTTTAAAAATTGCTCTTAAACAACAAGGTATCGCACGTACTCTGTATGACGACACCAATCTGCATGCGCTCATCAATCTGTGCTCCCGGCGCTTACAGAAGCCGTTTGAGTGTCGTGACATCCAGTTCCTGCGCTTGTATTTACAATGTTGTCTGCTACAGCACCACGCGGGGATCACCCCGGAGTTTAATCCACTCCAGCAACGGTGGGCGCAATCCTGCGCGGAGTATCCGCTCGCCGAGGAAATTGGCCGCCACTGGCAGCGCCACGTCATGCAAAGTGCGCCGCTGGGCGAATCGCTGTTTATGGCGTTGTTATTCTCAATGATCCGCATCCCCGACCCGATCCGCGATAATCACCAGCAGGATCGCCGCTTGCGCCTTGCTATTGCGCGGCTGGTGTTGCGTTTTCGCGAGTATGGCAACGTGCGCTTCAGCGACGAGCAAGGGCTGAATGACCAGTTGTATATCCACCTGGCCCAGGCACTGAACCGCAGCGTATTTGCCATCGGCATTGATAACACGCTACCGGAGGAGTTCAGCCGACTTTATCCCCGGCTGGTTCGAACTACCCGCGAGGCGATTCACGGCTTTGAAGCGGAATACGATGTCCAGTTTTCAGAAGAAGAGATCGGCCTGGTCGCCGTTATTTTCGGCGCCTGGCTGATGCAGGAGAAGGATTTGCACGAAAAGCAGATTATCCTGCTGACCGGTAGTAACGAACAACTTGAAGCGCATATAGAGCAACAGCTGCGCGAACTGACGCTGCTGCCGCTCAACGTAAAGCATATGCCGATGCAGGACTTTCAAAAAGAGGGAGCGCCGCGTGGCGTAACGCTGATTATTACACCGTACACCACGCCGCTACCGCTGTTTTCTCCCCCGCTGATTCATGCGGATCTGGCGCTAACGTCTCACCAGCAGCAGCAAATCCGCAAAATCCTTGAATCATAACGTCGCAGGCTGCGCCACCACTTTCGGGCGCAGAACGATAGCTGGTAGCGCCACCAGCGCCATCACCCAGAATACGCCGCTGCCCAGGTTCTGGTACAGATAGCCGGCGAAAACGGTCATGATGGCGATACTGCCGCCCATCGCCACCGCAGAATATACCGCCTGCAGACGAATCACTTCACTGCCCTGTCGCGCAGCAATGTAACGCATCGCCGCCAGGTGGCAGACGGTAAACGTTCCGCAATGCAGGATTTGCACCACAATCAGCCATGGCAGCTCTGTGCTCCAGCCCATCAGCCCCCAACGCGCCACGCCGCAAACGGCGGAAAGCAGCAGAAGATCGCGAGCGCTAAAGCGGCGGAACAGCTTGTGGCTGAGCGCAAAAATAATCACTTCCGCCACCACGCCTAATGACCATAAATAGCCCACCGCCGAAGCGGAATACCCGGCAGACTGCCAGTAAATGGCACTGAAACCGTAATAAGCTGCATGTGCGCCCTGCAGCAGACTCACGCAGGCCAGAAAACGCCAGCTTTGGGTTATTAGCGCGCGCCAGGCGGGCCATCCTGCGCTCTCCTGCTGACGGTTTTCACCCGCTGGTTGCACGCTCGGGCGAATCATCATGCCCAGCAGCATTGAGGCGGCGCCAAGCGATAACAGGACCAGGATCACCCGATAGTCGAACAGGCTCACCAGTTTGCCGGTCAACGCAGAGCCGATCACAAAGGCCACGGATCCCCACAGTCGCACCCGACCGTAATCCATGGTTATCTGTTTTTGCCAGGTGTTGGCCAGTGCGTCAGTCAGCGGCACCAGCGGCGAGAAAAACAGGTTAAAGCCGACCATCACCACCATCAGCCACGCCACGTTAGTCCCCGCCCAGAAGGCCAGCGCAAACACCAACGTCAACAAGGCCAGAATACGTAACGCTGAGATCAGCCGAGAGGGATCGCTCACACGCGGTGCAATCAGCAAGCTACCGAGAAAACGGGCAATCAGCCCCGCGCCCAGCAGTAAACCGATGGTTTCCGGCGTCAGCCCTAACCCTTCGAGCCAGACGCTCCAGAAAGGCAGAAAGATACCGTAGCTAAAGAAGTAGGTGAAATAACCGAGCGCCAGCCAGCGCGTGGAATGCAAAGCCATGAATCCCTCCCGTTTGGAGGCGATAGTCTGGCGACAAACGCAGGCTGGCGCAAGAGAGCATTAACAGGCAGATAACATGATTTTTGCCCTATTCGACGCTAATTTGCATTGCAAAATGGCAGCGTTCTCCCTGCGCTAAAACCTGCAATCCCGGCTGCCCCTGCATGTTGTGGGCATTCACCGGATGCGTTTGCGGCTCCAGGCACAGGAACTCCTCACCCGACATTCTGAACAGCATCAACCACGGAGTTTGCGCTAAAATCGTGACTTTCATCACATCCCGCTGAATAACGGCCCGCCCGCTCCAGCCAGAATATCCGACATTCAGCCAGCTATCCTCACCGTATTGCGCATGCTTAAAATCCGCCACTGCAGGGATATCGCGTTGCCATTCCAGCGGCAGATGCTGTTCCCCCTCCGGCCAGTAACCGCCGGCGGTGAACTGCGCCGTGCTGCGCTTATCAAAGGCGAAAAATGGATGGAACCCACAGCCGTAAATCATTGGCTGCTCACCGCAATGGGTGAGCGTCAACGAGGCGTGCAGGCTTGAGGTTTCCAGTTGATAACAAAGCCGCGCCGTATAGTCGTAGCCGCAGGGGTGCCAACTGCGCAACTGCAGCAAACAGCCGCTTTGGGTAGCGGTAAAAATCTGCCAGCGTTGCAGCCAGCCGTCACCGTGCAGGAAGAAAGTGTCGTCTGCGCCATGCTGAGGTAAAACCACCTCTTCACCGCGCAGCATAAAACGATTTCCCGCCACCCGATTCGCGACCGGCAGCATCGGGAACAGGCCGCAATCACCAGGCCGCTGACCATGACCTTCGCGTAAAATGGCCTGTTGATGTTGTAACGAAACCAGGCTTAATAGAGAACCGCCCTGCGGATCGACGCACATCCGCAGATGTGCGTTTTGTAGCGTCAGCAGACCATCCATTAGCGGGCGCTTCGCGGTTGGGTTGATGCACCAACTTTTGTATGCTGCGCCGCCAGCTGTTCTTCCAGCGCTTCCAGCGTCACGCCTTTGGTTTCCGGTACATTACGCAGAACATAGATGAAGCCCATCGCGCAAATCACACCGTACAGCAGGAAGCTTCCCGACGCGCCCAGACTCGCATTGAGCAGCGGGAAGGTATAGGTCAGCAGGAAACAAGCAATCCACAGCGCCAGCGTCCCCAGCGACATTGCCAGCCCGCGCACGCGGTTGGGAAAAATTTCTGATAGCAGCACCCAGGTCACCGGCGCCAGCGTCAGAGCATAAATCGCGATTGCCGCCAGCACCAGAACCAGAACCGGCCAGCCCATAATGCCCAACCCGTACGCCCCGGCAATCAGTACGTAGATAACCGTCAATCCTGACGCGCCGAACAGCATCAATTTACGACGGCCAATTTTGTCCACTAACGGCAGAGCAGCAAGGGTAAAGACCAGATTGATGATCCCTGTCGCCACGATCGATTTTAACGTACCGTTGATGTCGAATCCGGCAGAGGCGAAGATCTCCTGCGCATAGTTGAAAATAACGTTGATCCCACACCACTGCTGGAACACTGCCAGCACCATGCCAATAATCACGATCGGTTTGATCTGCGGTTGTAACAGCGTTGACCACGCGACCTTGTGATTATCTTTTTGCAGCGTATGTTCAATCTCTTTCAGCGTTTGCCCGGCATATTCCGCCGAACCAATGCGCTGCAGCATGGCACGCGCACGATCGGCTTTGCCCGCTTTCACCAGCCAGCGCGGCGATTCAGGTACAAAGAACATCAGCACCAGGAAAATTACCGCAGGCACTAATTCAGCACCAAACATCCAGCGCCAGCCTGTCTGACCGTTCCAGCTTTCAACAATGGCCTGCTGCGTAGCGCCTGTGGCAACAGGTTCGGCAATCATCAGGTTGATAAGCTGCGCCGCCAGTACGCCAATGACGATGGTGAGCTGGTTAACGGCAACAAAGCGACCTCGCTTTTCCGCCGGGCTGACCTCGGCGATATACAGCGGACTTAGCGCAGACGCCAGACCAATCCCCACGCCACCCACAATGCGATAGACAATAAACATATCGAAGTTACTGGCGACGGCAGTTCCCCATGCAGAAGCGCTAAACAGGATCGCTGAAAGAATCAGCGGCATTTTTCGGCCAAATTTATCGGCGCACCAGCCGGAAATCAGCGCGCCAAAGATACAACCAACCAGCGCGGAACTCATCGCCCAGCCGGATTGCGCCGGATCGGTAATCGAGAAATATGCTTCATAGAAGGGTTTTGCCCCGCCGATCACCACCCAGTCATAGCCAAACAGTAAACCTCCGCAGGCCGCAACCAGGCAGATAGTCCAGACGTAACCAATCTTTAAATGTGTCTGCGCGTTATTCATTATGATTCCTCTTTCAGGGAAACGCAGGGTACAGTAGGTTTCGGGTGAGGTTATCCCCCACCCGTTTCGGGTATTACTGGAAAAGCCTTACGTTAATGGCGTGACGCAGCAGTAATGCCTTGTCATGTGCCGGATTGAGTTGCAGGAGTTCATCAAGTTCACGCTGACAGGCGGCGCTATTTCCTAGCCCCAGATGCCCGAGCGCATTGATAAACAGGCAGTGTTGCTGGTGTTTTGCTTCTACTGAGGTATCCAGCACCACCAGGTCGGGTAGCGATACGGCAAAGAAATCAACATCCGGCACGTTGTCGTGATGCGACTCAACCCATTGCAGGAAGCTATTGAACAGAGCGTCCGCCTCTGCATCATCGCCAAGTTTTCTCTGCGCCATACCCTGCCAGAAGAGATAGTCCACTGGCTGGTCGTTGTAGTAACGTCCGGCATCCAGTGAGCTTCCGCCGCGCGTCGCACGGGAGAAGTAGCGCTGAGATTCTTCGAAATGGCCTTGCAGCTGCGCGCAATACCCCAGCAAATACCAGATGTCGTTATCCGTTTGCCCTGGCAAACGGCCTTCCCCGAGGTTTTTCGGATAGTGCAGCGCCTGTTGCAGTTGCGTAATAGCAGTTTGCGGGTCGCCGGACTGCACGGCAGCCAGCGCGCGATGTAATTGATTAAGCAGATATTGCCCGGTGGCTTTACCTTCACCGCCTTCCCACGGATGGAACACCCGCTCACGTAATACTGCGGCGGCATCGTCATAGCGCCCCAACCCATTCCACAAGCTGAGCAGTTCCACCGTCAGATCATCACGCTGGAAAACAATCTCTTTGCTGGCTTCCAGCCGCTGCAGACGCTGTTCAGCCGGTTGTGCCATCAGCTTGTTGAGATAGTCGAGTTCAAACAGGAAGCGGGCATTTTGCGGCTCCAGCGCCACGGCTTGCGACAGATACTGTTTCGCCTGCTGTGCATCGTGCAGTTTGTTCCAGGCGTAAATCCCCAGTAAACGATGCGCCGGAGCGAAATCCGCTTCCTGCACAAGCGTGAACTGCCAGCAGGAAACCGCCTCGGCATAACGCCGTTTGCTGTACCAGAAACAGCCGAGTAAATAGCGGGCAAAAGCGCTTTGCTCAAGAGTTTGCAGCATCTGCACTTCATCCAGCGTATTGGGGAAACGCACGCGGTTTTGCAGACACTCACGAGCACGTTCAATGAAGGATTGTGGATTATCGCTCAGCGAGGCGCGCCACAGCATCGGCAGCGTTTCCTGGCTGTCGAGCAGTTCCAGCACACCACGGGCAGCATCCTTTTGCCCCAAAGAGGTCAGCCAGCCTGCCAGTTCACACGCGTTGGTCCCGCGACGCCCGGTAATCGAGATCAGCGCAAGCGCTGTCGCTTCGTCCTGGCAGATTGCCCAGCGAGCATAATGCAGGGTATAGCTCAGCGGATAATCCACCAGCTGTTGGCGAATGTAGTCCAGCGCTTGCGCATTGCGATCAAGCTTTGCCAGCGCCAGCGCTTTCAATCCCATCGCCAGGTTATTACTGCCGTTAAAGCGCAGGCTCTGCTCCACCTTTTCCAATGCGCCAGCGTAGTCCTGACGCTTCATCGCCAGACGCGCTAACGACCAGAAAGCCGCATCCCGGCAGTTGCCGCTCCAGCTGGCCTTATAATAATTATCCCACGCGCTGTCATCATCGCCCTGACGTTCCTGTGCGGCGGCCAGCAGCATACTCGCCTCGCCATCACGCGGATTTTTATTGAGCTTATGCGCCCGCTCCAGCGCCTTGCCGGCACATTGTGCCGCCAGCGCCCAGTCCGCGCGGTTTAGCGCCAGCGTCCCCTGGGCCACATTATTGCGGTAGTCCAGCGGATCAACGTCCAGCGCGCGGCGATAATAATCTTCGGCATAGCGGCTGGCATGGTTGTACTGCTCCAGATGCTGACCAATAAAATAGAGTTCATCGGTATTAGAAAGCGCTTCTGGCAGCGCTGGCGCGACGGCCGCCGATGGCAGTGGTAACTCTTGCTCGATGTGCTCTTCGTACTGCAAAAGCGTAATGCCATCGGCGCCAGTGACAGTCATCGTTACCCGCGCATGGTTATCGTCAGACACATCAGCCAGCCAGCTTTGTCCGGGCTCCAGGGTCAGCGTATGCTCATAGAACGGTTGTCCATCGGCAGAAAGCGTAATCTGCACGTCGTGCAGCGGCGCAATCGCATAAACGCCCACAGAAAGCTGGCTACGCTCACGTACCAGACGAAGCGCCAACTGCGTACTGGCGTTTTGCACCATGCCCAGTTCGCTGTAGGGCAGGAAGTTTTGCACGAAGACTTTCTCTTCGTACGGCGCAAGCCAGGTGAAATCCGGCTGGTTGTCGGTAAAGACCCCAGTCATCAGTTCAATATAAGGACCGTTGTCATCGGTAAGGTTACGATCCCAGGCAACGCCAAAGTCGCCATAGCCCCAGGTCCACTGTTTTTTCCCTGGCGAAACGTGGTGGTCAGCCACATGTAGCAGACCGCCTCGCTCACCGTGATGCCATGCACCAACAAAATCATAATCTGATTTTTCAGCCATGTAGGAGGTCGGTACCGGCACGTTTTTGTAGCGCGAGATATCCACGCCAGCCGAGTAGTCCACTTTATAGTATGTGCCGGTGGCGATAGGAAACGCAGAAACATCACGCTTACCGTGGTCAAATACTGCGGTCACATCCGGCGGAAACACGCTCTGGTGATCGTCGCCGCCCTTCACCGCTGGATTCGCCCACCATAAAAAATGGCGCGGCGTAGCGTTACCGTTAAACACCTTCCCGGTTATCTCGATCAGGGCGCGATCCGGATACAGCGTAAATCCGGTCATCACCTGTAAACCGCGCATAGGTTCTACCTCACCCATCCATACGGTATATTCGCCATGCTCACCCTGCTGCTGCGTAAAATCGACTGGCATAAAAGTGGTTGGGCGATGATGCTGCGGCCAGTTAAATTCAATGCCACCAGAGATCCACGGCCCAAGCAAACCAACCAGAGCGGGCTTCACCACTTCGTTGTAGTAGACAAAATCGCGTTGCTGTACTTTGTCATACGCTCGATGAATACGCCCGCCTAACTCCGGCAACAGCATGACGCGAATGAAGTCATTCTCCATCCACACCGCCTGATAGTCGCGCATTTCACGTTTGCCGGTCAGCGTATCAATCACGCCATACGGATACACCGCGCCAGAAGATCCCTGGTAAACCCGCTTTTCCAGAAACATTGGGTTGGCATCTTCTTCACCCGCCGTCCACGTTGGGAGGGTGATCGTTTCTTGCCAGACTTTAACTGAACCGTACATGCCGCTCTCCACTCAATAAGAAAAAGTAAAAATTTAACTTGATGCTATTCTGCGGCAGTTAAGTGGCGCTAAAATGCGCAATGCTCACGCAATATAGTTAAGGGAGTTAAGTGAATGCAGCGTTCGGGGTTCAACAACGCCAGGGTTCGTCAGGCGAATAAGCAGATCTTTTTGTCGCACCTGTGGCGGGAAAAGCAGCTCAGCAAGTCACAGCTGGCGCAGCTCACCAGCCTGTCGATCCCGGCGGTCAGCAATATCCTCGAAGAGCTAATGGATGAGGGGAGGATCAGTCATTCGCGAAAAACCTTAAGCCAGCGCGGTTTGAGCAGCGGCAGCTATCATTTGCCAGAAAAAGGCGCATGGACGCTATGTATCAACGTCACCCCTACCAGTATCACCAGCCAACTGGCGGACGCACGGCTGGTTGCCATCGGCGACTGGCGTCATGAGGTCATTAAGCCGGAAACCCCCAAAGCGCTGCTGTCAGCCCTGGCTGCACACTGGCGGGAATACCGTCGACAATTTCCCGAGGTCACGATTAATCTGGCACTCGGCGTTCACGGCCAGGTTGATCCGATCACCGGCGCATCAAAAACCATGCCCCAGGCCCCGTGGAAAACACCGGTGGAAATAAAATATCTGCTGGAAGAGATGCTTGGCGTACAGGTCCGCCTGGACAATGACTGTGTGATGCTGGCGCTGGCCGAAAAATGGCAAAACCCAGCGGCTAACGGTGATTTTTGCGTGATTAACGTTGATTACGGTATCGGCTCATCGTTTGTGATTAACGACAATATCTGGCGCGGTAGTCTGTATGGCAGCGGCCAGATTGGACACACCATCGTTCATCCCGATGGAATTGCCTGTGACTGCGGTCGCTATGGCTGTCTGGAAACTGTGGCATCATTGAGCGCGTTGAAAAAACAGGCCCGCGTGTGGATGAAATCGCAGCCGACGTCCCTTTACGATCCGGAAACACTCACCACCGACCAGCTTATTACTGCCTGGCAGAACGGTGATGTTCGTATTCAGGCCTGGGCCGAGCATGCCGCCAGCGCCATTGGGCTTAGTTTATATAACTTTTTGAATATACTGAATATTAATCAGATATGGTTGTACGGTCGTAGCTGTGCTTTTGGCGATAGCTGGCTCAATACCTTGGTGCAGCAAACTGGGTTTAACCCGTTTGATCACGGTGATAACCCGCGCGCCAGAGCGACTCAGATAAGCTTCGGCCAGCTCAATCGTGCCCAGCAACTCATGGGAATTGGCTATCTGTATGTCGAGTCACAGCTCAGCGAGTTGTAACCATTACACCGTCAGACTCACGGCCAAACGTTCATGTACCGTGGCGATAAAATCGGTCAGTGCCGGTTTGAGCGATCCTTTTTTCCACGCCATCAGCAACGCGATGGTTGGGACATCACCAATAATTGGCCGAAAAACCACCTGTCCGGTATTAAAATTATTCATATAACCGGGTATCAAAGTCACCCCCAACCCCATGCCGACCAGGTTCATGGTCACCAGAATGTTGGTTGCCACTTGCACAATGTTAGGCTGGCTTTTTTGCTGCTGAAACCAGTTTTTGACAATCATCGCTAACGCGCCGGAATAGGCCGGATCGGTACTGACAAAATTCACGCCGTGTAGTTGTTCTGCGGAGATTGCCTGCTCATTAGCTAACGGATGATTCACCGGTAACACAACTACCAACGGCTCATGAATCAGCTCCAGATAATCGAGATCCGGGCTGTACACCGGGTGGCGCATTAAGCCAACGTCCAGCTCTCCGCTGAGGATCTTCTCTTCCTGCTCGGTGGTGATCAGACTCACCAGTTCAATGTGCGTATCCGGTTGTTTTAAACGAAACAAAGGCAGCACCTTCGGCAACAGATTGACCTCTGCGGAAGGGACAAAGCCAATGGAGAAATGATTATCTTCCTGCACCGTTCGACGGGCACGAACTTTGGCGTTTTCCGCCTGTTCGAGGATCGCCAGCGCATCCTGTAAAAAGCACTCACCGGCCGCCGTCAGCGCAACTTTTCGTTTATCCCGCACCAGCAACGGAACGCCCACGCAGGTTTCAAGATCGCGGATCTGGCTGCTTAACGACGGCTGAGAGGTATGCAGCTTTTCTGCCGCTCGGGTGAAATTCAGCGCCTGCGCCACTGCTACGAAATAGCGTAAGTGCCTCAGTTCCATGCCCTTCTCCTTGTTATCGAAAAAATGTCTCAACTGGTAGAAATTTACTATTTCACAGATTGATAACTAACCAGCAACATCCTTAGGGTACAAAAAAAGAAGGTCAATACATCTTAGCTTTCAGGATTAAAAAATATGACCACACCCTCAAATTTAGACATCTACCAACTGATCGACACGCAAAACGGTCGCGTAACCCCACGAATTTATACCGACCCTGAAATTTACCAACTGGAGCTGGAACGCATCTTCGGACGCTGCTGGCTATTTCTCGCCCACGAAAGCCAAATCCCTAAACCCGGTGATTTTTTTAACACCTACATGGGCGAGGATGCGGTGGTGGTGGTTCGCCAGAAAGACGGCAGCATCAAAGCGTTTCTCAACCAGTGTCGCCACCGTGCGATGCGCGTCAGCTACGCCGACTGCGGCAATACCCGCGCCTTCACCTGCCCGTATCACGGCTGGTCTTACGGTATTAACGGCGAGCTGATCGACGTCCCGCTGGAGCCGCGCGCTTATCCGCAAGGTTTATGCAAATCGCACTGGGGGCTGAACGAAGTGCCTGGCGTAGAGAGCTACAAGGGACTGATTTTCGGTAACTGGGATACCTCCGCGCCTGCGCTTGGCGATTATCTCGGCGACATCGCCTGGTATCTCGACGGCGTACTCGATCGTCGTGAAGGCGGCACCGAAATCGTCGGTGGCGTCCAGAAGTGGACCATCGATTGTAACTGGAAATTCCCCGCCGAACAGTTTGCCAGCGACCAGTATCACGCGCTGTTCAGCCATGCCTCTGCGGTGCAGGTGCTGGGAGCGAAAGACGACGGTAGCGATAAGCGCCTCGGCGATGGTCAGACCGCCCGCCCGGTGTGGGAAACCGCCAAAGACGCGCTACAGTTCGGTCAGGACGGGCACGGCAGCGGATTTTTCTTTACTGAGAATCCTGATGCCAACGTCTGGGTCGATGGTGAGGTCTCCAGCTACTACCGCGACACCTACGCGGAAGCCGAACAACGCTTGGGCAAGGTTCGCGCCCTGCGTCTGGCCGGTCACAACAACATTTTCCCCACGCTTTCCTGGCTCAACGGTACCGCCACGCTGCGCGTCTGGCACCCGCGTGGGCCGGACCAGGTTGAGGTGTGGGCGTTCTGTATTACCGACAAAGCCGCCTCTGATGAAGTGAAAGCCGCGTTTGAAAACAGCGCCACACGGGCTTTTGGCCCCGCCGGGTTCCTGGAGCAGGACGACTCGGAAAACTGGTGTGAAATTCAAAAACTGCTGAAAGGTCATCGCGCACGCAACACGAAATTGTGTCTGGAAATGGGGCTTGGCCAGGAGAAACGTCGTGAAGACGGCATTCCGGGGATCACCAACTACATCTTTTCTGAAACCGCCGCGCGTGGCATGTACCAACGCTGGGCCGATTTGCTCAGCAGCGAAAGCTGGCAGGAAGTGCACGAGAAAACCGCCGCCTACCAGCAGGAGGTGATGAAATGAGCACTTTAGTTTCTCTCGAACTGCATCATCGCATCAGCCAGTTTCTGTATGAAGAAGCGCGTATGCTCGACGACTGGCAGTTTCGCGACTGGCTGGCGCAACTGGATGACGACATTCGCTACACCATGCGTACCACGGTCAACGCCCAGACGCGCGACCGCCGCAAAGGCGTGCAGCCACCAACCACCTGGATTTTCAACGACAACAAAGACCAGCTTGAGCGCCGCATCGCGCGGCTGGAAACCGGCATGGCCTGGGCGGAAGAGCCGCCGTCGCGTACCCGTCATCTGATTAGCAACTTACAAATCAGCGAAACCGACGTGCCCGACGTGTTCGCCGTGCGCCTCAACTATCTGCTGTATCGCGCGCAAAAAGAGCGGGACGAGACGTTTTACGTCGGCACGCGCGTGGACAAAGTCCGTCATTTGCCCGGCGATGAGTGGCGCTTACTGGCGCGTGAGATCGTGCTGGATCAAGCGGTGATCACCTCCCATAACCTGAGTGTACTGTTCTGATGAGCCGTGTATTTGCCTGCCCTGTAGGGGATTTGCCGGAGGGTGAAGCGCTCCGGCTTGATACCTCGCCCGTCATCGCGCTGTTCAATGTTGGCGGCGAGTTCTATGCCATTAACGATCGCTGTAGCCACGGTAACGCCTCGATGTCGGAAGGTTATCTGGAAGACGACGCTACAGTGGAATGCCCACTGCATGCCGCCAGCTTCTGCCTGAAAACCGGCAAGGCGTTATGTTTACCCGCCACCGATCCGCTAACCACCTACGCAGTATATGTGGACGGTAGCGATGTGTTTGTTGATATTCCGGAGGACGCCAGATGAGCGATTTACGCGATAACGTGGTCTTTATCACTGGCGGCGGCTCCGGCCTTGGCCTGGCGCTGGTCGAGCGTTTCATCGAAGAAGGTGCGCAGGTCGCCACGCTGGAACTGTCGCCAGCTAAAGTTGCCAGTCTGCGTCAGCGCTTTGGCGAACATGTACTGGCAATCGAAGGCAACGTCACCTGCTACGCCGACTATCAGCGCGCGGTGGATCAAATCCTCACAGCGTTTGGCAAGCTGGACTGTTTTATCGGTAATGCGGGCATATGGGATCACAACGCCTCGCTGGTCAATACGCCTGCAGACGTACTGGAGAGCGGCTTTCATGAGCTGTTTAACGTCAACGTGCTGGGTTATCTGCTGGGGGCGAAAGCCTGTGCCCCCGCACTTATCGCCAGCGAAGGCAGCATCATCTTTACCTTGTCCAATGCGTCATGGTATCCCGGCGGCGGCGGCCCTCTGTATACCGCCTCTAAACATGCGGCTACCGGGCTGATTCGCCAGTTGGCCTACGAGCTGGCGCCAAAGGTACGTGTTAACGGTGTCGGTCCGTGCGGTATGGCGACAGATCTACGCGGCCCGCAAGCGTTGGGACAAAACGATACATCGATTATGCAGTCGCTGACGCCAGAAAAAATCGCCGCTATTTTGCCGCTACAGTTTTTCCCTGAGCCTGCGGATTTTACCGGTCCGTATGTGATGCTGGCGTCAAAACGCAACAACCGCACATTAAGTGGCGTAATGATCAATGCCGACGCCGGTCTGGGTATTCGCGGTATTCGTCACGTTGCCGCCGGACTGGATCTCTGAGGAGGCGTTATGAACCAAAAAACTATCGCTATCGTCGGCGGCGGCCAGGCTGCTGCTATGGCTGCTGCCGCACTGCGCCAGCAGGGATTTAACGGCGAATTACACCTGTTTTCCGATGAGCAGCATCTGCCCTATGAACGTCCACCGCTCTCCAAAGCGATGCTGCTGGACGACAATCCGCAACTTCAGCCGATACTCCCCGCTGACTGGTGGCGGGAACACAACGTACAGCTGCATCTGGGTGTTACTGTACAGACGCTCGGCCGCCAAACGCATCAGTTGGTGCTGGCTGATGGGCAGAGTTATCCGTGGGATCGGCTACTGATTGCGACGGGCGCTGCGGCACGCCCCCTTCCGCTGTTAGATAAGCTGGGCGATCGATGCTTTACTCTGCGTCATGCCGCTGATGCCGAGCGCCTGCGCGACACTTTGTTGCCGGGTAAGTCGATTGTCATTGTCGGTGCGGGCACCATTGGTCTGGAACTGGCGGCCAGCGCGACTCAACGAGGCTGTCAGGTGACAGTGGTGGAGCTGGCACCAACGGTCATGGGCCGTAACGCGCCTGCTCCGGTGCGCGACTACCTGCTTGCCCGCCACCAGCAGGCGGGCGTGCGGGTGTTACTCAACAGCGCCATTGAACACGCCGAAGCGAGAGAGTGTCTCTCGCTCACCCTGCAAAACGGCGAGACGCTGCTGGCCGATGCGATGGTTTACGGCATCGGTATCGTGGCGAATGATGCGCTGGCCCGCGAAGCGGGGCTGGAGACGGCGAACGGCATTATCGTTGATAGCGCCTGCACCACCTCCGATCCGGACATTTTCGCCGCCGGTGACGTAGCGATAACGCGCAAGCCCGACGGTTCGTTAGTACGCATGGAAAGCTGGGAAAACGCCAATTTTCAGGCACAGATTGCCGCCGCCACAATGCTAAATCTGCCGTTGCCGGAGAAGACACCAGACTGGTTCTGGACCGACCAATTTAATGACAACCTACAATTTGTTGGCGAAATGCAGGGAGAAAGCTGGTTCATACGCGGCCATTCAGATGCGCATAAAGCAATATGGTTTAACCTGCAGGATGGCGTGATTGTCGGCGCAGTAACGTTGAATCAGGGCCGAGAAATACGTTTATTGAGAAAATGGATTCAGGCAAAGAAAAAGCCACCAATGGCGGCTTTAGTCGATGAAACAATCTTGCTTAAGTCAATATAACTGCCGGATGGCACTTCGTTTATCCGGCCTACATGTGAGTTACCTGTAGGCCGGATAAGGTGTTTACACCGCCATCCAGCAATCAGTATGGCTTACGCGTAAACCGGGAAGCGTGCGCAGATATCCAGAACTTTACCTTTGACGCGCTCGATTACGGCTTCGTCATTGATGTTGTCCAGCACGTCACACATCCAGCCAGCCAGCTCTTTCGCTTCCGCTTCTTTGAAGCCACGGCGAGTGATTGCCGGAGAACCGATACGGATACCGGAAGTCACAAACGGGCTCTTCGGATCGTTCGGTACGCTGTTTTTGTTAACGGTGATGTTAGCACGGCCCAGCGCGGCATCAGCTTCTTTACCGGTCAGGTTTTTATCAACCAGATCCAGCAGGAACAGGTGGTTTTCAGTACCGCCAGAAACCACTTTGTAGCCACGGTTCAGGAACACTTCCACCATCGCTTTGGCGTTTTTAGCAACCTGCTGCTGGTAAACCTTGAACTCAGGCTCCATCGCTTCTTTCAGCGCCACGGCTTTCGCTGCGATCACGTGCATCAGCGGGCCGCCCTGCGCGCTTGGGAACACAGCAGAGTTCAGTTTTTTGTACAGCTCTTCGTCACCGCCTTTCGCCAGGATCAGGCCACCGCGTGGACCCGCCAGGGTTTTGTGGGTGGTGGTGGTCACAACGTGTGCGTGTGGAACCGGGTTCGGATAAACGCCTGCGGCAATCAGCCCCGCAACGTGCGCCATATCGACGAACAGGTATGCACCGATGCTGTCAGCGATTTCACGCATTTTTGCCCAGTCAACAACGCCGGAGTAAGCAGAGAAGCCACCAATGATCATCTTCGGTTTGTGCTCTTTGGCCTGCTTCGCCATGTCTTCGTAGTCAATTTTGCCAGACTCATCAATACCGTAAGGGATGATGTTGTACAGTTTGCCGGAGAAGTTAACCGGGGAGCCGTGAGTCAGGTGGCCGCCTTGTGCCAGGTTCATACCCAGAACGGTATCGCCCGGTTGCAGCAGAGCGGTGTAAACAGCGAAGTTAGCCTGAGAACCAGAGTGCGGCTGTACGTTAGCGTAGTCAGCGCCAAACAGCTCTTTTGCACGATCGATAGCCAGTTGCTCAACGATATCAACGTACTCGCAACCGCCGTAGTAGCGTTTGCCCGGATAACCTTCAGCATATTTGTTGGTCAGCTGAGAACCCTGCGCCTGCATAACACGCGGGCTGGTGTAGTTTTCGGAGGCGATCAGTTCGATGTGCTCTTCCTGACGTACTTTTTCCTGCTCCATAGCCTGCCACAGTTCGGCATCATAATCGGCAATGTTCATTTCACGCTTTAACATCCGCATCTCCTGACTCAGCTAACAATAGAATTTCGGCCTAAAAAGGCAGTCCCGTTGGACGACGGCCAACAGTATAACCGAATCATTCTTCGATAACAGGTCTTGACAAAGGATTTTACGCAAACGATTACCTTCACGGCACGCAAGGCTTTGGAGAACAAAGGTCTGCTGAATTTCAACGGATTTCTTTTCAGGTTTGTGATGCAGATTTTTCACGATGTAACCTTTACAACGCAAAGTTACAAAGAACCATTTACAATGCAGGGGTATTTTTTATAAGATGCATTTGACATACATCATTAAAGTCTCAGATAAAGGAAGACCGTATGCTTGACGCACAAACCATCGCTACAGTGAAAGCCACCATTCCCCTGCTGGTTGAAACAGGTCCGAAGCTGACCGCACATTTCTATGATCGCATGTTTACGCATAACCCAGAGCTGAAAGAAATTTTCAACATGAGTAACCAGCGTAATGGCGATCAGCGCGAGGCGCTGTTTAACGCGATTGCCGCGTATGCCAGCAATATCGAAAACCTGGCGGCGCTGTTGCCAGCGGTTGAGAAAATCGCGCAAAAGCATACCAGTTTCCAGATTAAACCAGAGCAGTACAACATCGTGGGTGGTCATTTGCTGGCAACGCTGGACGAAATGTTCAGCCCAGGCCAGGAAGTTCTGGATGCGTGGGGTAAAGCGTATGGCGTACTGGCGAACGTTTTCATCAACCGTGAAGCGCAAATCTATAGCGAAAATGCCAATAAAAATGGCGGCTGGGAAGGTACCCGTCCTTTCCGCATCGTGGCAAAAACCCCACGCAGTGCACTGATCACCAGCTTTGAGTTTGAACCTGTCGATGGTGGCGCAGTAGCTGAATATCATCCGGGACAATACCTGGGCGTCTGGTTAAAGCCGGAAGGTTTCCCGCATCAGGAAATTCGTCAGTACTCACTGACCCGTAAACCTGACGGCAAAGGCTATCGTATTGCCGTTAAGCGTGAAGACGGTGGTCAGGTTTCCACCTGGCTGCACAACCACGCGAATGTTGGCGACATTGTTCACCTGGCCGCACCTGCGGGCGATTTCTTTATGGACGTCGCGACCGACACCCCGGTATCTCTGATCTCCGCAGGCGTGGGACAAACCCCAATGCTGGCGATGCTGGACACGTTGGCAAAAGCGAAGCATACGGCGCAGGTTAACTGGTTCCACGCGGCAGAAAATGGCGATGTACATGCCTTCGCTGATGAAGTAAATGAACTCGGCAAAACGCTGCCACGCTTTAGTGCGCACACCTGGTATCGTGAGCCAACCGAAGCCGATCGCGCGAAAGGTGCGTTTGATAGCGTAGGTCTGATGGACTTGAACAAGCTGGAAAGCGCAATCAGCGATCCGGCGATGCAGTTTTATCTGTGCGGTCCGGTTGGTTTCATGCAGTTCGCCGCGAAGCAGCTGGTCGGCCTGGGCGTGAAAAACGAGAACATTCATTACGAATGCTTCGGTCCGCATAAAGTCTTGTAATGTATTACGCGAGTAGGCCGGATAAGGCGTTTACGCTGCCATCCGGCAATCACTCGGCCTGATGCGCTACGCTTGTCAGGCCGACAAATTAACGGCGCGGCTTAGATTGCCGCGTCGTCTTCTTCACCGGTACGAATACGAATAACGCGAGCCACGTCGAAGACAAAAATCTTACCGTCGCCGATCTTGCCGGTCTGGGCAGTACGGATAATGGTGTCGACGCAGGTATCGACGATGTCGTCGGTAACCACAATTTCAATTTTTACCTTCGGCAGAAAATCCACCATATATTCCGCGCCACGGTACAGCTCGGTATGGCCTTTCTGACGGCCAAAGCCTTTCACTTCCGTTACCGTCATCCCGGTGATACCGACTTCTGCCAGCGCTTCGCGGACGTCGTCCAGCTTGAAGGGTTTAATAATCGCATCAATCTTTTTCATGCTATTCCTTGAAAAGGTCGCCTGTCTTTTGATCGAATAAAGCTAACATAATCCGCAGATTTATTCTTTGAAATCGTTTGCATCCAGCTCGTGTCGAGAAAGCAACTTATAGAATTCGGTGCGGTTGCGCCCCGCCATTCTTGCCGCGTGAGTCACATTGCCCTTGGTGATTTGCAGCAGCTTACGCAGATAGTTAAGCTCAAACTGGTTACGCGCCTCAACAAATGTCGGCAGCGCGGTGTTTTCCCCTTCCAGCGCCTGCTCCACCAGCGCGTCGCTGATCACCGGCGAAGAGGTCAACGCCACGCACTGCTCAATTACGTTGACCAGTTGACGCACGTTGCCCGGCCAGCTGGCGGTCATTAACCGCTTCATGGCATCGGTTGAAAAGGCGCGTACGAACGGTTTGTGCCGTTCAGCAGACTGGCGCAGCAGATGGTTCGCCAGCAGCGGAATATCTTCCGTACGCTCGGCCAGCGCAGGGATCTTCAGGCTCACCACGTTGAGGCGATAGTACAAATCCTCGCGAAATTCGCCCCGAGCCATCGCTTTGGGTAAATCGCGGTGGGTCGCAGAAACGATCCGCACATCAATGTCGATATCGCGGTTACTGCCCAACGGTCTGACTTTTCGTTCCTGCAATACGCGCAGCAGTTTCACCTGTAACGGTGCAGGCATATCGCCAATCTCATCGAGAAAAAGCGTGCCGCCTTCCGCGGCCTGAAACAACCCTTCACGATTACTCACCGCGCCGGTAAAAGCGCCGCGCGCATGACCAAACAGTTCAGACTCCAGCAGTTGTTCCGGCAACGCGCCACAGTTAATGGCAATAAAGGGCTTGTGGCTGCGCGGGCTGGCGTTGTGAATAGCCTGGGCGAAAACTTCTTTCCCGGTTCCGCTTTGGCCGTTGATCAAGACACTAACATCCGACTGCGCCACCATTCGCGCCTGTTCCAGCAGACGTAGCATCAGCGGGCTACGGGTGACAATGGACTCACGCCAACTGTCATCAGTAGCAGGCGCAGACTGTTCCAGCGCCCCGTCAATCGCGTGATATAACGCATCCTTGTCGACTGGCTTAGTGAGAAAACTGAAGACCCCTTGCTGGGTCGCCGCAACGGCGTCCGGGATGGAGCCGTGAGCGGTCAGGATAATCACCGGCATGCCCGGCTGCACTTTCTGGATTTCAGTAAACAGCTGCATGCCGTCCATTTCATCCATGCGCAGATCGCTGATAACCAGATCCACTTTTTCACGGTTCAGTACCCGTAACCCTTCCTGCCCACTTTCCGCGGTCACGACGCTGTAGCCTTCGCTGGTTAGTCGCATTCCAAGTAATTTCAACAGGCCCGGATCGTCATCCACCAACAGCAGATGCGCGGGCTTACGGCTTATCATGGCGTAACCTCATCGGCAGACGGCGCTGCGCCTTCTTCGTTATCAGGCGTAGTGAGTTTATCGTTCCCGTGCGGCGCATCAGGATTGTAGTTACCGGCGGGTTTGCGCGTTGAAAGCTGGCGCTCAATATCGGTCAGATTCTCCAGCTTGCGGGTCGTGAGATCGAGCTGGGACTGCAAATGTTGTTGCTGTTGACGCAGCGTATCGAGATCGCTGTCTGACGACTGCTGGAGCTTACTGTAGCGCAGGCGCTCTTCGGCAAGCTGTAACTGCAACATTTGATTACGGAACCAGGCCTGATAAAGCGGTCGAACCTGACTCGGAATTTGTGGGCTTAACGCGTCGAGACGCGTAACTGCCTCTCGCCGTTCAGGCGGGGTAATGCGGGCGTTATCAAGCAGGATCCCGCGTTTGAAAGCGCTCTGCCAGGTATCCGTGAGCTGAGCACTGGCTTCACTGCGCGCCTGTACCGGCATCATGCGATCGGCACAGTCCATCGCCCGCAGCCAGTACAGCGGGTTGGTTTCTGTGGACTGGCCAGACAGCGACCAGATATCCGTACAGTCGGTTGCAAGGTAGTCCGCCAGTTGATTAGGCGGAATTTTCTCCTGCGAAGGATCGCCGATAATATGATTCACCGCGTTCGGGACGCAACCAACCAGTGCCAGGCACGGCAGGCTTGCGAGGATGACGCGATGAAGAAAATGTCGTTTAAGCATTCGGGCAACAACGTATGGCATACTCACCAGACTTAGGTTTATTTTAGTGATTTTTCGCAGCAGCTAGCGGCAGTTCTATGCGAAAACAAACGTTTTGCGCGTGGTCATCAACCAGATACAGTTTGCCCCGCATACGGCGAATGCAATCTCTGGCAATGCTTAGCCCCAACCCGCTTCCTTTTACCGCCCCTTTTCGCTGATGGCTACCCTGGAAAAAAGGCTCGAAGATCATGGTCTGTTCTGCTTCAGGGATCGGTGTGCCGGTATTCATTACATCGATGTATACCGTTGATCCATGCAAACTGCTGCGGATCCAAATGTTACCGGATTCAGCGCCGTAGTGCACCGCATTGGAATAAAGATTGTCCAGCACGCTCATCAACAGCATCGGTTCTGCCAGGCAGGCGTTCACCGCAAGCGCAACATCAGTATGTATCATTTTGGCGCGAGCGGGCAGGCTATGCGCAGAAACAACGCTTTCCACCAGCGGCGCGATTTCCACACTTTCAAGCTCAGCCTCATCATCCGCCAACTTGCGGTTGTAATCGAGAAGTTGCTCAATCAGTTTTTGCAAGTTGCGGCTGCTGTCATCGAGGATGCCGACCACCTCTTTTTGCTCCGGTGTTAACGGGCCCACTACCTGATCGGCCAGCAATTCGGTACCTTCACGCATACTCGCCAGCGGTGTTTTCAGCTCATGAGAAAGATGGCGTAAAAACTGATGCCGTTGCGACTCAAGCCAGGAGAGGCGTTCACTTAACCAGATAATACGCTGCCCCACGGATCGCAGCTCGCGGGGCCCAGTTAATAATACGCTATCGCCCAACGAGCGCCCTTCTCCCAGACGGTTGATCATCCGTTCGATGCCCTTCACCGGACCGATAATCATACGGGTAAACAACAGCACCATCGCCAGGCTAAGGAGAAACAGCACCAGTGCCTGCCAGCCAAAAAACTGCCCGCGTTCGGCTATTTCCTGCTGTAACTGCTGGCCACGAGAAAAGACGACGGTACGCGTCGCTTGCACCATCTCGGTATTGGCATTGGCGAACGCTTCCAGCCGTGCAGCCGACACACTGTCAGGGCCGCTGTTTTTACACTGCAACTGCGCGAGATCGTTAAGATCCTGACGCAACGCCTGGTAGAGCTTGGTATCTGGCAACACCCCCGCATGCGCATCCAGCATATCGCTGTAGCGTTTACGCTGACTTTGGTAGACCTTGGCCAACGTTGAGTCATCAAGCACACAGTATTGCCGATAGCTGCGCTCCATCTCCAGCGCAGCATTGGTCATCGCTTCACTGCGTCTGGCGTCAATCAGCGTGGTGCGGTTCGTCAGCGCAGCCTGCGCGCTCAGGGCATTCAGACTTTGCCATGCCTGCCAGGCCAAAACTAACAACGGCAACAGGATCAGCAAAAATGCCAACATCACCAATTGACGTAAAGATCGGGGGAAAACTGACCAGCGCTTCAAGGCGTTACTCTCAATGGACAGGAATAGGTTGATGCTAACTGAGGGGAACGCCAGATACAACAAAGCCGGGATTAACCCGGCTTTGTTGCGGAATAAGGCGGTGCCTAACTCGACGTTTCGCCCGGAGGTTGATATGAGCTTCGCTAATATCAGATGTTGGACGGCAGGCACCTTGTTGTGCGTCATTCGAAGTTTATGTAGCACGTCCCGAAGGGGCTGACATAAGAAGGTGAATGAGCCACTGGTTAATATTATGCAGCATCTGTGCCAATATTCAAAACACTTTATTAACACAATGATAAATATAGAAAATATGATTATTTATATGAGAAATGATATTGTCCATTTTTCACCCACACCGTCGCCAATCAGCAACACCTGTAACACTTAAAAATAAATTCGTTTTAAATCAAATAATTAAATGTCTCCTTTTGGCGACAATGTAACCTTACCTATGTCGGCATTTCCCGACACTTTACTTTTAGGTGCAAGCGCTGAGTTTATTGCCGGATAGCGGCGTGAACGCCTTATCCGGCCTACAACCGCATTTCCCCGTAAGCCTGATAAGCGTAGCGTTATCAGGCGGCAGACAAAAAAAAGCCCCTCACAAGAGGGGCTTGATGATCATAGGCTAATTATCCAAGCTGTTTACGCGCGTTGCGGAAGATACGCATCCACGGGCTGTCCTCGCCCCAATTTTCCGGGTGCCAGGAGTTGCTCACGGTACGGAACACGCGTTCCGGGTGCGGCATCATAATGGTGACGCGACCATTTTCAGTGGTCACAGCAGTAATACCGTTCGGCGAACCGTTCGGGTTAGCCGGGTAAGCCTCGGTCACCTTACCGAAGTTATCGACGTAGCGCAGTGCCACCAGACCTTTGCTCTCAAGCTGAGCCAGATGCGCACCGTCACGCACTTCCACACGACCTTCACCGTGAGAAACGGCAATCGGCATCATCGACCCCACCATATCGGCAAGCAGTAAAGACGGGCTTTGCGTCACTTCGACCAGGCTGAAGCGGGCTTCAAAGCGGTCGGAGTGGTTACGCACAAAGCGCGGCCACAGGTCGCTTCCGGGGATTAGCTCACGCAGGTTAGACATCATCTGGCAACCGTTACACACCCCGAGCGCCAGGGTTTGCGGGCGATGGAAGAAGGTTTCGAACTCATCACGCACGCGGTTGTTGAACAAAATTGACTTCGCCCAACCTTCCCCTGCGCCGAGTACATCGCCGTAAGAGAAGCCGCCGCAGGCTACCAGCGCCTGGAAGTTACCCAAGCCGATGCGTCCCCCCAGCAGATCGCTCATGTGTACATCGATGGCGTCAAAGCCCGCACGGTGGAAAGCTGCCGCCATTTCGACGTGGGAGTTAACGCCCTGCTCGCGCAGCACGGCCACTTTCGGACGCGCACCGGTGGCGATATACGGCGCGGCAACATCGTCGTTAATATCGAACGTCAGTTTGACGTTGATACCCGGATCGGCATCGTTGGTTTTAGCGTCGTGTTCCTGATCGGCGCATTCCGGGTTATCGCGCAGACGTTGCATCTGCCAGGTGGTTTCCGCCCACCACATACGCATCGTGGTGCGACTTTCGCTGAACACCGCATGACCATCTGCTTCGACCACGAAGCGGTCGCCCTGCACGGCTTTCCCCAGATAGTGCACGCAATCGGCAAGGCCATGTTGAGCCAGCAACGCCTCAACCGCTTCACGATCACCTGCGCGAACCTGAATCACCGCGCCCAGCTCTTCGTTAAACAGCGCCGCCAGACGATCTTCCCCCAGAGAGTGGATATCAGCTTCAATACCGCAGTGACCAGTGAAGGCCATTTCCGCCAGCGTCACCAGCAAGCCACCGTCGGAGCGATCGTGGTAGGCCAGCAGCTTACGTTGTGCGACCAGCGCCTGAATGGCGTCGTAGAAGCCTTTCAGTTGCGCTACGTTACGCACATCGGCAGGCTTATCCCCCAGTTGACGGTAAACCTGCGCCAGCGCCGTCGCACCAAGCGCGTTGTGACCCAGACCAAGGTCAATCAGCAACAGGGCGTTATCTTCAGTAGAAAGCTGCGGGGTAATGGTGTGGCGCACATCTTCCACGCGGGCAAAGGCGGTGATCACCAGCGATAGCGGCGAGGTCATTTCACGCTGTTCGTTGCCTTCCTGCCAGCGGGTTTTCATCGACATAGAGTCTTTGCCCACCGGAATGGTCAGGCCAAGCGCCGGACATAATTCTTCCCCAACGGCTTTTACCGCTTCGTACAGTCCGGCGTCTTCGCCAGGGTGACCTGCAGCCGCCATCCAGTTGGCCGACAGTTTAATGCGTTTGATATCGCCAATCTGCGTTGCCGCAATGTTGGTCAGCGCCTCACCTACAGCCAGACGCGCAGAGGCTGAGAAGTCGAGCAATGCGACTGGCGCGCGCTCGCCGAGAGACATCGCTTCGCCGTAGTAGCTATCGAGGCTTGCGGTAGTGACCGCGCAGTTGGCGACCGGGATCTGCCATGGACCAACCATCTGGTCACGCGCCACCATACCGGTAACGGTACGGTCACCGATAGTCACGAGGAACGTTTTCTCCGCGACAGTTGGCAGATGCAGCACGCGGTTAACCGCATCTGCAATCGAGATTTCACTACGATTCAGGGCATCGCCTTTGGCTTTCAGCGTCTGCACATCGCGGGTCATTTTCGGTGTTTTACCCAGCAGCACATCGAGTGGCATGTCGATCGGCTGGTTGTCGAAGTGGCTGTCGCTCAAGGTCAGATGCTGTTCTTCGGTAGCTTCACCGATGACCGCGTACGGCGCGCGTTCACGCTTACACAGCTCATCGAACAGCGGAAGCTGGTCAGCAGCAACCGCCAGCACGTAGCGCTCCTGTGACTCGTTACACCAGATTTCCAGCGGGCTCATACCCGGCTCATCGCTGAGGATATCGCGCAGCTGGAACTTACCGCCGCGACCGCCATCGCTTACCAGCTCCGGCATGGCGTTAGACAGGCCACCCGCGCCAACGTCATGGATAAACAGAATTGGGTTCGCATCACCCATCTGCCAGCAACGGTCGATAACTTCCTGGCAACGACGTTCCATTTCCGGGTTATCACGCTGTACAGAAGCGAAATCAAGATCGGCATCAGACTGACCGGAAGCCATAGAGGAGGCTGCCCCGCCACCAAGGCCAATGTTCATCGCCGGGCCACCGAGGACGATCAGCTTGGCGCCAACGACGATCTCGCCCTTCTGCACGTGATCGGCACGGATGTTACCGATCCCGCCTGCCAGCATGATCGGTTTATGGTAACCGCGCAGCTCTTCGCCGTTATGGCTGTTGACCTTTTCTTCATAGGTACGGAAGTAGCCGGTCAGCGCCGGGCGACCAAATTCGTTGTTAAACGCCGCGCCGCCCAGCGGGCCTTCAGTCATGATGTCGAGCGCGGTGACAATACGATCCGGCTTACCAAAGTCCTCTTCCCAAGGCTGTTCAAAGCCAGGAATACGCAGGTTGGAGACGGAGAAGCCTACCAGCCCGGCTTTCGGTTTTGCACCACGACCGGTTGCACCTTCATCGCGGATTTCTCCGCCGGAGCCGGTTGCCGCACCTGGCCACGGAGAGATAGCCGTCGGGTGGTTATGAGTTTCTACCTTCATCAGGATGTGGGCTGGTTCCTGATGGAAATCGTAGCGGCCGGTTTTGTGATCGGCAAAATAGCGGCCCACTTCAGAACCTTCCATTACCGCGGCGTTGTCTTTATAGGCAGACAACACGTGGTCCGGCGTGGTTTCGAAGGTATTCTTGATCATCTTGAACAGCGACTTAGGCTGTTGTTTACCGTCGATAACCCAGTCGGCGTTAAAAATCTTGTGGCGGCAGTGCTCGGAGTTGGCCTGCGCAAACATGTACAGTTCAATGTCGTTCGGGTTGCGCCCCAGTTTGGTGAACGCATCCTGCAGATAGTCAATTTCGTCTTCCGCCAGCGCCAGACCCAGACGCAGGTTAGCGTCGATCAGCGCCTGACGCCCCTCACCCAGTAGATCAACGCTGGAGACCGGCGCCGGTTGGTGATGGACAAACAGTTTTTCGGCATCGTTCAGCGCAGAGAAAACCGTTTCCATCATGCGGTCGTGCAGTTCGTCGGCCACCATCTGCCATTGCTCAGCGGTCAGTGTAGAGGCTTCTACATACCAGGCAATGCCACGTTCCAGGCGGCTAATCTGGTGCAGACCGCAGTTGTGGGCAATATCAGTCGCTTTAGAAGACCACGGGGAGATGGTGCCAGGGCGAGGCGTAACCAGCAGCAGTTTTCCTTCCGGCGCGTGGCTTTGCAGAGCAGGACCATATTTCAGCAGGCGTGCAAGCTGCGCGTGCTCATCTTCATTTAACGGTGCATTCAGATCGGCAAAATGGACGTACTCGGCGTAAATATTGTGGACCTGGAGGTTGGCAGCCTGAAAACGTGCCAGCAGTTTGTTAATACGGAATGCAGACAGTGCAGGTGAACCACGCAGAATTTCCATCATAAGTCTCTCGTCTTCTAAGCTTTCGGTGTGCCCAAGTGGGGAAACGGGCGTCATTATAAAGAATCTACCGCGCCGACGAAACCGTTTGCGTCGAAATAAAATCACGACCGTCACTTATCATCAAATGCGGTCAGATTTCTGAATAAGTTGCCAACTGACGCAAGTTTAAGCAAAATGCCGTTCATTAATGACGACTTCACTTCTTAATCAGCACCACAGCAGGCAGAGAAAACGTACGGTTCAGAGAATTAACTAATTGAAAAAATTAAAGATTAATTATCTGTTCATCGGCATATTGACGCTGTTGTTGGCAGCGGCCCTTTGGCCATCTATTCCCTGGTTCGGTAAAGCCGAAAATCGTATCGCCGCCATTCAGTCGCGGGGAGAGCTGCGCGTCAGTACCATCGACTCGCCGTTAACTTACGCGACCCTCAACGGCAAAAAATTCGGCCTGGATTATGAACTGGCCCAGGAATTTGCCGACTACTTAGGCGTGAAGTTAAAAGTTACCGTACGCCAGAACATCAGCCAGCTTTTTGACGACCTGGATAACGGCAATGCCGACCTGTTAGCCGCAGGCCTGGTCTATAACAGCGAGCGGGTGAAAAATTACCAGCCAGGCCCGACCTATTATTCGGTTTCACAACAGCTGGTGTACCGGGTTGGGCAATATCGCCCGCGCACGCTTGCCACCGTGAACGAAAGCCAACTGACTATCGCCCCGGGGCACGTGGTGGTTAACGACCTCCAGCAGCTAAAAGAGAAAAAATTTCCCGATCTGAGCTGGAAAGTTGATGACAAAAAGGGCACCACCGAATTGCTCGATGATGTAATCGCCGGAAAGCTGGATTACACCATTGCAGATTCTGTCGCCATCAGCTTATACCAACGCGTGCATCCTGAGCTGGCCGTGGCGCTGGACGTCTCTGACGAACAGCCGGTGACCTGGTTTAGTCGTCTGGACGATGACAACACGCTGTCTGCCGCCTTGTTGGATTTCTTTAACACCATGAATGAAGACGGTTCTCTGGCACGGCTGGAAGAGAAATATCTCGGGCATGGCGATGATTTTGACTATGTCGATACCCGCACCTTTTTGCGCGCCGTAGACAGCGTGTTGCCGGACCTTAAGCCGCTGTTTGAGAAGTATGCGCAGGAGATAGACTGGCGACTGCTCGCCGCAATATCCTATCAGGAGTCGCACTGGGACGCGCAGGCCACATCCCCGACCGGCGTACGCGGACTGATGATGCTGACCAAAAATACTGCTCAGAGTCTCGGGCTGACCGACCGTACCGATGCCGAACAGAGTATCAGCGGCGGCGCGCGATACTTGCAGGATATGATGAGTAAAGTACCGGATACCGTCCCCGAAGGAGAACGCATCTGGTTTGCCCTTGCAGCCTATAACATGGGTTATGCGCACATGCTTGATGCGCGGGCGCTAACGGTGAAAACCAAAGGCAATCCGAACAGTTGGTCCGACGTAAAACAGCGGCTACCGCTGCTCAGCCAAAAGCCGTATTACAACAAGCTGACCTATGGCTATGCGCGTGGCCACGAAGCTTACGCCTATGTGGAAAATATCCGTAAGTACCAGATTAGCCTGGTGGGGTATCTGCAGGAGAAAGAAAAACAGGCGCAGGAAACACAGCAACTGGCTCAGGATTACCCGGCGGTGTCGCCGGCTGAGCTGTTGGGTAAAGATAAATTTCCGCTTTCAGCCTTTCTGACTCAGACGTCGTCAAACTACCTGTCGCACTCCCCTTCCCTGCTATTTTCGGCACAGAAGAAAGAGGACCAGTAGTCTGATTGGTATTTACTGATTAGCGGATTTTTTCAGGGCCTTGATTTCCTGCCGACGCATGCGAAAGAAATCACTGAGCAACGTGGCACATTCATCCCGCAGGACCCCCTCTGTCACTTCAACCCGATGATTCATCCCAGGGTGATGCAGCACATCCATTAATGACCCGGCAGCGCCCGTTTTCGCATCGCGTGCACCAAAAACGACCCGACCGATACGGCTGTGCACCATCGCGCCTGCGCACATCACGCACGGCTCCAGAGTGACGTACAGCGTGGCATCTAACAGACGGTAGTTTTGCAGCACCAGGCCGCCCTGACGCAGCGCCATAATCTCAGCGTGGGCAGTCGGATCATGATGACCTATCGGGCGGTTCCAGCCTTCGCCAATCACTCGGTTGTTATGTACCAATACCGCACCCACCGGGACTTCACGCTCATCCCAGGCGCGCTTAGCCAGCGTTAAAGCATGACGCATCCAGTATTCGTGGCTAAATTCAACATCTGACAAAGGGGTTACTCCACCAATAAAAGCGGGCGCATTATACACAGACGCTATCGTTTACTCTATTCGAGTTGTTGCAGCTCTCCGCGCGGCGTGACGCGCCAGCGATGCTGGCAAAAAGAGAGTAACGGATTATCCTGCTTACTGTCGCTGTAGCCGCTGTAGAGAGACAACGGTGCGCCAATCTGCCGCTCCAGTTGTGTCACTTTCTCATGGCCCAGACAGCGCAGAGTCAGCACCCAGCCGCCGTATCCCCGCGCCATTTTGCTGGCGATCAGATTGACTCGCGGTAACCACGGAGTATCAAAGTAAACCTGCTCGACCAACGACTGCGGAGAGCCGGTGATAAGCCAGATGTCAGCGTCAGAGCTTAACAGGTAGGTTGTCAGGCGCTGCTGAACGAGCGGAAACGCCGTCACGTTACTGCGAAACCAGCGCACAAAGTCGGCCTGATGCGCTTTCAGACGCGCCTCGCTGCGACCAAAAGTGCATCCCCATAACAGCAGGCTCATTGGCCAGCGGGCGGCGCGCCCTTGTATCAGCAATGCCAGCGCAATCACCGGTAGCAGAGGCAGTACCAGCAACGCGTTCAGCGGCTGGCGACGCAGCAGATAACGAATAAAACTACCGAACATATCCTGCTGGTGTAACGTGCCATCCAAATCAAAAAAGACAACGCGGCGCTGGTGATTGGTCAAACCTTATTCCTCTGGATCAGTGAATCCCAATAGCCAGGTAAACAGGAACCCGGCGATAACTGCTACCAGATAGCCTAACAGATAGAACATCACTTTTCCGGCAACAATCGTCAGTGCCAGCGGTAAGCCGGAGATGCCAAATGTGATGACCGTCGCCACCTTCCAGTAGCTAATCAGCGCTCCACCTACCGCGCCGCCAAGACATGCACCGATAAACGGCTTACCCAACGGCAGCGTTACGCCAAAAATCAGCGGCTCGCCTATACCCAGCAGTCCGACAGGCAGTGCACCTTTGATTACTTTTTTTAACCGCGCATTTCGGGTTTTCATCAGAACCGCGATCGCAGCACCTATTTGCCCAACGCCCGCCATCGCCAGGATCGGAAAGAGCGCGTTATAACCGTGTGCCTGAACCAGCTCAACATGGATGGGCACCAATCCCTGATGAAGTCCAGTGAGCACCAACGGCAGGAAGGTTCCTGCCAGCACGGCACCGACCAGAAAACCGCCGCGATCGATAGCCCAGGATGCGCCGTGAGCAATAGACTCAGAAATCCAGCCGCCAAGCGGTTGCAGCGCCACAATCGCGATTACGCCGGTAATGATGGTAGTCAGCAGCGGATTAAGGATAAGCTCCAGTGATTCTGGCAACAGCTCGCGGAATTTGCGTTCGATCCAACACATCAACGCCACCACCAGCAGTACCGCGATCACTCCGCCGCGCCCTGGCTGCAACGCTTCGCCAAACAGCGTGATTTGTGCCAGTTGCGGGCTGGAGAGGATCCCCGCCATCACCCCGCCCATCGCCAGGGAACCACCGAAAACTTTGGCGGTATTCACCCCGACCAGAATATTCATAATGGCAAACACGGCGCTGCCAAATATGCCCATCAACCCCAGCATATTCGGATAGTGGGTCGCAAAATCCCCCACGATGTCCGGGCGCTTAAGGATGTTAATAATGCCGGTAATCAAACCGGAGGCGATAAACGCCGGAATAAGAGGGATAAAGACGTTCGCCAGCTTGCGCAGCGCATCGCTCATCGGCGCTTTGTACTTCGCTTTGGCATCTGACTTTGTGCGCTCGATATTATTGGCACCTGCTCGCTCGCCGCCATCGGCAATCAGGGAACGCATGGCATCCACCACTTTGGCCGCTTTACCGGGGCCGACAATAATCTGGTGCTGCGCGCCCTGCTTCACGTAGCCGCTGACACCGGGCAGTTGCCTGAGACGAGGGATATCGAGCTGTCCATCATCCTGAACTTCAACCCTGACGCGGGTCATACAGTTTTCCAGGCGCAGAATATTTTTCTCTCCGCCAACGCCCAGTAGAATATCGCTGGCCAGCACCGCCGTCTTATCCATATACACCTCTTAGTGTTCTAACGCCGCGCGTAAAAAACCCTGGTGAGCGGCAAGCTTTTCGCGGGCGGCAGCGGCGTCAAGGCCGGTGAGCGCCATTAAAATAGCTGGCTTAACGTCAAAATCAGTCTGCTTTAGCAGCGCTTGCGCCTGTTCACGCGCAATGCCCGTGGCTTCAACCACCATACGGCACGCCCGATCGATCAGTTTGACGTTAGTTGCCTGCATATCCACCATCAGGTTCTGGTACACCTTGCCAAATTTCACCATCGCACCGGTGGAGATCATATTGAGCACCAGCTTTTGCGCGGTGCCGGATTTCAGTCGTGTTGACCCGGTCAGCGCCTCTGGCCCCACTACCGGAGAAATGGCGATATCCGCTTCATGCGCGATAGGGGAATCCGGATTGCAAGAAATAGCCACCGTCGTACAGCCAACCGAACGTGCATATTTCAGCCCACCAATTACATACGGCGTGCGACCAGATGCTGCCAGCCCCACCACCAGATCCTGCGCGGTAAGATTGAGCGCACGTAGATCGTCTTCACCTAACTGTGGGTTATCTTCCGCACCCTCAACCGCCTTCAGCAGCGCGCCCGGTCCCCCGGCAATCAATCCAACCACCAGACCGTGTGGAACGCCGAAGGTCGGTGGGCATTCAGATGCATCCAGTACCCCGAGACGCCCGCTGGTCCCCGCTCCCATGTAAATAATGCGACCACCTGCTTTTAGCGCGTTAGCTGCCGCATCGACCGCACACGCAACTTGAGGCAGAGTTGCTTTTACTGCTTCGGCTACCAGCGTATCCTGTTGATTAAAACGATGAACCAACTCCAGCGTGGAGAGCGCATCCAGGTCCATGGTCTGGGGATTGCGGGTTTCTGAAACTAATGCACCGAGATTCATTTTTTGTTCCTTAGGAATTTTTAATTCATAATAATCTGCCATAATGGAATATTATATTCATCCAGGCGAATGAAATTTTGTTTTGTAATCGCCATCACGTTTTCGCCAGGAGACAGCATGAACTGTTTAATTCGCATTCGTCAGCGTTACCCGGACCTCGCGCAAAGCGATAAAAAATTGGCGGATTATCTCCTTTCCCAGCCGGATACTGCGCGTCATCTCAGTTCGCAGCAGTTGGCCGCGGAGGCGGGCGTCAGCCAGTCCAGCGTGGTGAAGTTCGCGCAAAAGATGGGTTTTAAAGGATTTCCTGCACTCAAACTGGCGATCAGCGAAGCGCTGGCCAGCAATCCCAACCCCCATTCCATTCCGGTACATAATCAGATTCGCGGTGACGATCCTATGCGTCTGGTGGGGGAAAAGTTGATTCAGGAGAACGTGGCGGCGATGCATGCGACGCTGGACGTCAACAGCGAAGAGAAACTGATGGAGAGCGTCACAATGTTGCGCTCAGCCCGGCGCATTATCGTGACCGGGATTGGCGCATCGGGTCTGGTGGCACAGAATTTTGCCTGGAAGTTGCTGAAGATTGGTTTTAACGCGGTGGTGGAACGCGATATGCACGCCCTGCTGGCGACGGTGCAAGCCCTTTCGCCCAACGATCTGCTGCTGGCCATTTCGTATACCGGAGAGCGCCGCGAGCTCAACCTGGCTGCGGATGAAACGTTGCGCACCGGCGCGAAAATCCTCGCCATCACTGGATTTACACCGAACGCCCTGCAGCAACGGGCAAGTCATTGTCTGTACACGATTGCCGAGGAGCAAGCCACGCGCAGCGCAGCGATTTCCTCCACTCATGCGCAAATGATGCTCACTGATTTACTGTTTATGGCGCTGGTGCAGCAGGATCTGGAGCATGCCCCGGAACGTATTCGCCACAGCGAAGCACTGGTAAAAAAACTGGTCTGAGCAAAGAATGCGCGTATAATGCCCGCCCGATTTGTGATGTTTTGAGAGTTTCCTGATGGCCCTGTTAATCACTAAAAAGTGTATCAATTGCGATATGTGCGAGCCCGAATGCCCGAATGAGGCAATTTCGATGGGTGATAGCATTTACGAGATTAACAGCGACAAGTGTACGGAATGCGTAGGCCATTACGACACGCCAACCTGCCAGAAGGTGTGCCCGATCCCCAATACTATTTTGAAAGATCCGGCACATGTCGAAACAGAAGAGCAGTTGTGGGATAAGTTTGTGCTGATGCACCACGCCGATAAACTTTAACCGCGTCGCCATCCGGCAACGTGCAGAATCTAACTCTCGATAATCACCGTGGCGCAGGCGTAGTGACGCTCATCGGCCAGCGTCACATGCATATGCACGACGCCGAGTTTTTCCGCCAGTTTTAACGCCTCTCCCCATAATCGCAGACGCGGCTTACCGAGTTCGTCGTTAAAGACTTCAAACTGATTAAACGCCAGCCCATTGCGAATACCCGTGCCAAAGGCTTTTGCTGCCGCCTCTTTGACTGCAAAACGCTTCGCCAGAAAACGCACCGGCTGCTGATGCGTTTCCCAGATTGCCCATTCGTTGTCGCTGAGCACACGTCTTGCCAGGCGGTCGCCGGCACGGGAAATTACCGCTTCGATGCGGGCAATCTCCACGATATCCGTACCTAATCCCAAAATCGCCATTAGCCACGCGCTTCCAGCATCAGGCGCTTCATTTCGACTACGGCATCTTTCAGACCGCTCATCACCGCGCGCCCGATAATGGCATGGCCAATGTTCAGCTCGTGCATTTCCGGGATCCGTGCGATAGCTTTAACGTTGTGATACGTCAGACCGTGACCCGCATTCACCTTCAGGCCAAGGCTTGCAGCATAGGTCGCCGCTTTGGCGATACGCGCCAGTTCGCTGGCCTGCTCTGCGTCAGTTTTCGCATCAGCGTAACAGCCGGTGTGAATTTCAATAAACGGCGCGCCAACTTCCGCAGCGGCCTTAATCTGTTCTTCGTCGGCATCGATAAACAGCGAAACCAGAATGCCTGCGTCCGCCAGGCGTTTGCAGGCATCGCGCATCTTGTCACGCTGACCGGCGACGTCCAGACCACCTTCAGTGGTAACTTCCTGACGTTTTTCCGGCACCAGACAGCAAAAATGCGGCTTAGTCTCAACGGCAATCGCCAACATCTCTTCGGTGACTGCCATTTCCAGATTCATGCGCGTATCCAGCGTCTGGCGCAAAATGCGCACGTCACGGTCGGTGATATGGCGACGGTCTTCACGCAGATGTACGGTAATACCGTCCGCGCCCGCCTGTTCAACGATAAACGCTGCCTGAACCGGGTCCGGATATGCGGTACCGCGTGCATTACGTAACGTGGCAATGTGGTCAATATTGACGCCTAACAGTAATTCAGCCATGACAATCCTCGTTAATCATTATTTGTTTTTACTGCGCGTTTTGGCATAAATTGCCGGAACAGTTCCCGGCTTTTTAACGGCTTACCACCAAGATACGGCTTTAACGCCATGCGGGTAAAGCGTTTCGCGGCGCGTAACGTATCGACATCAGGAAATTCACGCGACTCAAGTGCTTTGAGATGGCGTCCGGTAAAGGTGTTGTTATCAATAACGACGCTGGCAATAAACCCTTTTTCTTCCCGGTAACGATAGGTCATCGTGTCGTCTACCGGCTCGCCGCTGCCTGCACAGTGGGTAAAATCGACGCCATACCCCAGATGTCCAAGTAAGGCCAGCTCAAAGCGACGCAATGCAGGTTCTGGCGAACCCGTCGCGCCAGCCAGCGCCTGAATACAGTTCAGGTAATCGAAAAAGAGTTCAGAAAAGCGGGTTTCGTACTCGAGTACGCGCGAGACAAGCTCGTTGATATACAAGCCGCTGTACAGCGTGATACCGCTAAGAGGGAGCGCCAGAGAAACGGCTTCAGCACTACGTAGGGTTTTGACCTCTCCACGCCCACCAAAGCGAAGCAACAACGGGGTAAAAGGCTGGAGCGCGCCTTTGAGATTAGAACGTTTGGAACGTGCGCCTTTAGCCACCAGGCGCACGCGACCCGACTCTTCCGTGAAGACGTCCAGCACGAGACTGGTTTCGCTCCAGGGGCGACTATGCAAGACAAAGGCTCGTTGCCATCCTTCCATATACTCGCCGTGTTTCAGAAGATGGGTTTAGACGTCGTCGCCGTAACCGAGGCTACGCAGCGCGCGTTCGTCATCGGCCCAGCCGGATTTCACCTTCACCCACAGTTCGAGGTGAACCGGCGCTTCGAACATCTCCTGCATGTCTTTACGCGCTTCGATGCCGATGGTTTTGATCTTGGCCCCTTTGTTGCCAATAACCATCTTCTTCTGCCCTTCACGTTCAACGAGGATCAGACCGTTGATATCGTAACCACCGCGCTCATTGGAGATAAAACGCTCAATTTCCACGGTAACGGAGTACGGCAATTCAGCACCCAGAAAACGCATCAGCTTTTCACGGATGATTTCTGAGGCCATAAAGCGCTGAGAACGATCGGTGATGTAATCTTCCGGGAAGTGATGAATAGCTTCCGGCAAATGCTTACGCACGATGCCCGCAACGGTATCGACATTCAAGCCGGTTTCGGCAGAAATCGGCACGATATCAAGGAAGTTCATCTGGCTTGCCAGGAACTGCAGGTGCGGCAGCAGATCGGCTTTTTCCTGAACGTTGTCTACTTTGTTCACAGCCAGAATAACCGGGGCTTTGCCATCACGCAGCTTGTTGAGCACCATTTCGTCGTCCGGCGTCCAGCGGGTGCCTTCCACAACGAAAATAACCAGTTCAACATCACCGATCGAGCTGCTCGCCGCTTTATTCATCAGGCGGTTGATCGCTCGTTTTTCTTCCATATGCAGGCCCGGGGTATCGACATAAATCGCCTGATACGCGCCTTCGGTATGGATGCCAACAATACGGTGACGTGTTGTCTGAGCCTTACGTGAGGTAATAGAAATCTTCTGCCCAAGCAGATTATTCAACAGGGTGGATTTGCCGACGTTCGGGCGACCGACGATGGCAATAAATCCGCAGTAAGTTTTCTCTTCGCTCATTCCAGCTCCAGTTTTTTTAACGCCTGTTCGGCGGCAGCCTGCTCAGCCTTACGACGGCTCGAACCCGTGCCAACCACCGGTTCACTCAGGCCGCTGACCTGGCAGTGGATAGTAAATTCTTGATCGTGTGCTTCACCACGGACCTGCACCACCAAATAAGACGGCAGAGGCAGGTGGCGACCCTGCAAATATTCCTGCAGGCGCGTTTTCGGATCTTTTTGTTTATCGCCCGGGCTAATTTCATCCAGACGAGTTTGATACCAGTTCAGGATTAATTGCTCAACGGTTTGAATATCGCTGTCGAGGAAGACGCCGCCGATCAACGCTTCAACGGTATCGGCCAGGATCGATTCACGACGGAAGCCACCGCTTTTCAGCTCACCAGGCCCCAAACGTAAACATTCACCGAGGTCAAACTCACGGGCTAATTCAGCCAGCGTATTGCCGCGAACCAGCGTTGCGCGCATGCGGCTCATGTCACCTTCGTCCACTCGAGGGAAACGGTGATACAGCGCATTAGCGATAACAAAGCTCAAAATAGAGTCGCCCAGAAATTCTAAACGCTCGTTATGTTTGCTGCTGGCGCTCCGGTGAGTTAATGCCTGCTGCAACAGCTCCTGATGATTAAAAGTGTAGCCCAGCTTCCGTTGAAGCCGATTAATTACGATGGGGTTCATGCGATACCAATAAATGAATGCGTCAACAATTCAGCACACGAAACAGACCTGATATACGCACTTTGCGGAGCCATCTGGCTTCGCCTGCATGCTTTTATATACAAACCAACGCTGTTTCGTGTGCCGTGGCAACCTGTCGGTGCCAACCTAAAACTTCGGGGGAATATTCTATACACAACGACAAGGGATGTCGTTAGTCTGCGGGAATTTATCCGAGAAATAATTCACGCTGCCGCCGTAATGACGACAACGTGAACGATTATCGGCGATTAGTGAATGCCACCAATACGGCTTAAACGCACACCGGTCGGCCATTCACCTTCTTGCTTATCGAAACTCATCCAGATAGCGGTCGCTTTACCCACCAGATTCGCTTCCGGCACAAATCCCCAGTAACGGCTGTCCGCACTGTTGTCACGGTTATCACCCATCATGAAGTAGTGCCCTGGCGGGACGATCCAGGTTGCCAGTTGCTGACCAGGCTGGCGGTAATACATTCCCACCTGATCCTGCGCGATTGGCACAGTCAGAATGCGGTGCGTGACCTCACCCAGCGTTTCTTTACGCTCAGAGAGACGAATACCGTTCTCTTTCGTTTCGTTCAGCGGAACTTCAAAGAAGCCACTGGTCGCTTCCCCACCGTTACGGCGCGCAAAGGTCTGTACGAAATCACTTGGCTGAACATCCGAATACGTTACCGGCAGCGCGTTTTCACACGCCTGACCGGAACGGCATCCAGGCTGAATAGTCACCTCTTTCGCCACTGGATCGTACGTTACTTTGTCTCCCGGTAAACCGACAGCACGTTTAATGTAGTCCAGGCGCGGATCTTCCGGATATTTAAACACCACGATATCACCGCGTTTCGGATGACCGGTTTCGATCAGCGTTTTCTGGTAAATCGGATCTTTAATCCCGTAGGCGAATTTCTCCACCAGGATAAAGTCACCGATAAGCAGCGTCGGCATCATCGAACCTGACGGGATCTGGAACGGCTCATAAATAAATGAACGTACCACCAGCACAATCGCCAGTACCGGGAAAACGGATGCCCCGGTTTCCAGCCAGCCCGGCTTAGGGGATACTTTTTTCAGCGTTGCTTTATCCAGTGAATCACCTGCAGCAGCTTGCGCTGCTGCCTGACGCTCCCGGCGTTTTGGTGCGAAGATGAATTTATCTACGCACCATAAAATGCCCGTCACCAGTGTGGCAATCACCAGAATCAGGGCAAACATGTTCGCCATGCCAACTCCTTAAGATTATTTGCTGTCTTTACCGACATGCAGAATGGCGAGGAACGCTTCCTGCGGCAGTTCGACGTTACCGATCTGCTTCATGCGCTTTTTACCCTCTTTCTGTTTTTGCAGCAGCTTTTTCTTACGGCTGATATCACCGCCGTAGCATTTCGCCAGAACGTTTTTACGCAACTGCTTAACCGTTGAACGCGCGATGATGTGCGTACCAATGGCCGCCTGGATCGCGATATCAAACTGCTGGCGAGGGATTAGATCTTTCATCTTCTCAACCAGTTCGCGGCCACGGCTCTGGGAGTTGTCGCGGTGAGTAATCAGCGCCAGCGCATCGACACGTTCGTTGTTGATAAGGACATCAACG
The DNA here is from genome assembly GCF_030334285.1 of Citrobacter sp. Cf087. NCBI lineage: Bacteria > Pseudomonadati > Pseudomonadota > Gammaproteobacteria > Enterobacterales > Enterobacteriaceae > Citrobacter > Citrobacter sp. Cf087. The sequence continues at coordinate 19,881 of NZ_JAOWED010000031.1, read as the reverse complement.
CGCACCATGTCAGACGCCTGGAAGCGTTTGAAGTTATAGTCCAGCGACGCATAGCCGCGAGAGGTCGACTTCAGACGGTCGAAGAAATCGAGTACTACTTCCGCCATCGGAATCTCATACGTCAGCGCCACCTGGTTACCGTGGTAAACCATGTTGGTCTGGACGCCACGCTTCTCGATACACAGGGTGATGACGTTGCCAAGGTAAGCCTGCGGCAGCAGCATGTGACACTCAGCGATCGGCTCACGCAGTTCGTAGATGTTGTTCAGCGGCGGCAGCTTGGACGGGCTATCGACGTAGATAGTCTCTTTCGCCGTGGTTTCGACTTCGTAGACTACGGTCGGCGCGGTAGTGATCAGATCCAGATCGTATTCACGCTCCAGACGTTCCTGAATGATCTCCATGTGCAGCAGACCAAGGAAGCCACAACGGAAGCCGAAGCCCAGCGCGGTAGAGCTTTCCGGTTCGTAGAACAGGGAGGCGTCGTTCAGGCTCAGCTTGCCAAGCGCGTCACGGAAGTTTTCATAGTCGTCAGAGCTGACCGGGAACAGACCGGCGTAAACCTGTGGCTTCACTTTTTTAAAGCCTGGCAGCGGTTTGTCTGCCGGGTTACGCGCCTGAGTCAGGGTATCGCCAACCGGCGCGCCGAGGATGTCTTTAATCGCACAAACCAACCAACCTACCTCGCCGCATTTCAGCTCGGTACGGTCAACCTGTTTTGGCGTGAAGATCCCCAGGCGGTCGGCGTTATAGACCTGACCGGTGCTCATTACTTTAATTTTGTCGCCTTTACGCATGGTGCCGTTTTTAATACGCACCAGCGACACCACGCCAAGGTAGTTGTCGAACCAGGAGTCGATGATCAGCGCCTGTAATGGGCCTTCCGGATCACCTTCCGGCGGCGGAATGTCGCGTACCAGACGTTCAAGAACGTCAGTGACGCCAACGCCGGTTTTCGCCGAGCAGCGAACGGCATCTGTCGCATCGATACCGACGATATCTTCGATCTCTTCCGCTACGCGTTCAGGATCGGCGGCCGGTAGGTCGATTTTGTTCAGAACCGGCACCACTTCCAGATCCATTTCCATGGCGGTATAGCAGTTAGCCAGGGTCTGTGCTTCTACGCCCTGCCCGGCATCAACCACCAGCAGTGCACCTTCACAGGCGGCAAGCGAACGGGAAACTTCATACGAGAAGTCAACGTGGCCCGGGGTGTCGATAAAGTTAAGCTGATAGGTTTCACCATCAGATGCTTTGAAATCGAGCGTCACGCTCTGCGCTTTGATAGTAATACCGCGCTCACGCTCAAGATCCATCGAGTCGAGAACCTGCGCTTCCATTTCACGGTCAGACAGGCCACCGCAGATCTGGATAATACGGTCAGACAGCGTCGATTTACCGTGGTCGATGTGAGCTATGATTGAAAAGTTACGTATGTTCTTCATATAGTGTAATTATTGTGCCTTACGCCCGCCTGAGCAGGCTCTGAGAAGTCGCTGTTCTGAGCTTAACGTCTGTTTAAGTGAAACGCCGCATTCTACACTACAACGCTGAGGCGAGGAAATGTTCATAGAGCAAGGATAGCGGGAACTGGAAACAACTTTGCAAAGTCGATGAAACTTTTGTCGGATGGCGGCATAAACGCCTTATCCGGCCTACGCCTGCATCTGAGGACGCTGTAGGCCTGATAAGCGCAGTGCCATCAGGCAAAGATATCACTGCTGGGTTTCGACGCGAATAAGATCGGGTGGGAGAGCAACGTTCAGAATGACCGGCTGCCAGGCTTCGCGTTCAGCAAGCTTACGAGAGTATCCACGAGCAATCAGGAATCCGCCCACGCCCCCCAGCACTGCTCCGCTTAATGCCGCAAGATCGGAACCAAACAGTACCTGGAATAGCGCCGCGAAAAGAAACAGTCCCGCCAACGGAGACATGTAGACCAGCATCGCCGAACCGAGCAGGCTACCTTCGGCAATGCCCAGTTCAACTTTTTGACCAGGGGTCAAGGGATCGTCGCAGGGCACCACGATGGTGTGTGTGGTCTGTGGTCCCAGTTTGTTCAGCACGCGGCTCCCGCATCCGGTCCGGGAAGCACAGCTGCTACATGATGCTTTAACATCACAGCTGACCGTCGCCAGACCATTTTGCCAGGAGACGACCGTCGCCCACTCTTTAATCATTGTGCAGCCCTGAACTTAATATTATCCGCGATACGCTTCGCCGTTTGCGGCGGAAGCTCACCGACAATAGTGATTTCGGCGTTATCTCGCACGCTGGTGCTAACCGTGCGGCGTCCAGTGCGCAGCAGTTGATCGGCACTGTTTTGCATCGCGCGGTTTACGTTCACGGAGAAACTGAACAGACCATCGGAATAAAGCCGTGATTCGATCGGCATGTTATCCATCGTCGGCAGCGGACGTCGACTGCTGGACACCTCGCTGAAGCCTTGCGGCAACCACGACGGACTCCAGTTGAAGTTGGTTTTCTCACCCGCAGGAACTGACAACAACGGCGGCAGATTGGCTTTCGCCAGCGTCTGCATGCTGTCGCTGACACCGTTGTTAACAGTAAACGCGATGACGCGGAACTGTTCCAGCGTTTCGCCATCACGGTCAAGAAGATCAACACGCATTGGCAGCTTGGTCTCAGTGTCCATCCAAACGATATAGCTGTAACGGGTGCCGTCACGCGCCACAACGCGGATCACTTCACAGAGCCTATCGGCAATACGGGTGCGGCCTACTGAGATAAAATCATAGTAGGGAGCAAGACGTTTGAAGTCGGTGTAAATCAGGGAGGGCAGCGAGTCAACGATATAGTCGCCGTTCAGCGTGAACGGTTCGAGACCTGGCTCAAAATAACTGATTTCGTTGCCACGTTGCACCACTTCCCGGCGCGGACCATCCATTTGCAACAGTTGCGCGAGCGGACGGTTATCCAGGCGGGCATGGCGATAACGTAGGGATTCAACACCCTGCTTATTGATGCTGACAAATGACAGCTCATAGGTGAGCGACTGGCTGGCCAGATTCATCTGCTGCAACAACGCCCCGGACGCAGGATTGGCCGAGGCGTTGACAGAGAAGAACAGGCTACCAGCCACAAGTGACATGGCAAACCAAAGTTGCTTCATTACTGCGATTGCGTTCCTAAAGTTTGAATTCCTGGCACCTGCACAGCGGCTTGCTGTGTCTGGGCCTGCTCAAACTGAAGCTGTTCAGAGTGCAGTCGACGTTGCAGTTCGTAATCCTGCAACATGGCATTAATACGACGACGCTGCTCCTGTACCTGCTGTTGCTGACCGCCGCTGGCCGTCGCATCAGAAGGTACACCCAGGCTTACCGGACTGGCTTTACCCATCATCGGTAATGTATTAAATACCGGCGTTTCGGGCTGCTGGGACGTTTCAGATTGCCCATTATAGTGCTGGACGCCAACAATAACTGCAAGTGATACACACGCGGCCACACCCATTTGAGTAAGCTGCGCGGCCCACGGACGCATTTTCTTCCAGAACGGCATTTTCTGCCACTGGTGCGGTGCTGGCTGGGCCTCAGGAATCAATGGCGCCGTCTGACGTACCGGCTCATCCTGGATGGCGGCCATTACGCGGGCGGAAATATCGAAATGGAGAACGTCGGCAGTATCACCTCGCATGGAATCGCGAATCAGGTGATAACTCTCCCAGGTTTTTTGCATTTCCGGGTCGTGAGCCAGCTCTTTGAGCAACTCAGTATCCAGCGTTTCGCCATCCATTAAAGCGGAAAGTTTTTCTTTCTGCATGCCTAATACCTTTTCCAGTATCCCGCTATCGTCAACGCCTGATAAGCGGTTGAACTTTATTATCAATAGCTTCCCTCGCTCGGAAGATACGTGAACGCACCGTACCCACCGGACAATCCATGATAGCGGCTATCTCTTCATAGCTCAGGCCATCCAGCTCCCGCAAGGTTATTGCCATGCGTAAATCTTCCGGGAGGGACTCAATAGTTCGGAAAACTATCTGTCTCAGTTCTTCTGACAACATTAAGTTCTCAGGGTTCGAAATTTCTTTCAGCGCACCGCCACTTTCGTAATTTTCTGCTTCAATCGCATCTATATCACTGGAAGGTGGACGACGCCCCTGAGCGACCAGGTAATTCTTCGCTGTATTGACCGCAATACGATACAGCCAGGTATAAAAAGCACTATCCCCCCGGAACGAGTCCAGCGCACGATAGGCTTTGATAAATGCTTCTTGTACTACATCGGGTACATCACCCGACGGTACATAGCGAGAAACCAGACTCGCCACCTTATGCTGATAGCGCACTACCAGTAGGTTAAAGGCTTTCTGATCTCCCTTCTGGACCCGTTCTACCAGGACCTGGTCCGTTAACTGCTCGCTCATCCGAGGTAAAGTCTCCCCAAACCAAATTTCCACGCGCCTTCGAAACGCCACTCCATCAGCTTCACTATGAGCAAGCAAATGCTTAGAGTGCTCAAGTTTCGTAAAGTTCCGTTACGCATTGTTTTTTGTTTGTCATGTTGTAGACAGGTCTTATCTCTCATTATAAGTCTACATAACCCGATCAACGCACTATCTGTACAGAAATGCCCATTTCACCGCTTGCAGAGTAACCCAACGGGCACTTTATTTCATCACATAATCTGATGCTAACGGCCTGCTTCACAAAATATTTTTGCCTATTTCACCCTCATCATGTTTTTCTTTCATGTTTAGTCATTGCAACACGTTTAAAAATAAAACGTGCAGTATCGCGCAATGTGGTGCTATGGTGACCAAACACTGTTTAGTAAATTAAACAAAAATCATGAATACGACTCCTGAATTATCCTGTGACGTGCTGATCATTGGCAGCGGGGCTGCCGGACTCTCACTGGCGCTGCGCCTGGCTGAAAAGCATCAGGTTATTGTCCTGAGCAAAGGGCCGGTCAGCGAAGGCTCGACATTTTATGCCCAGGGCGGTATTGCCGCGGTTTTCGATGAAACCGACAGTATCGACTCCCACGTTGAAGATACGCTGATTGCCGGGGCCGGGCTGTGCGATCGCCATGCGGTGGAATTTGTCGCCAGCAATGCCCGTACCTGCGTTCAATGGCTTATCGATCAGGGCGTCTTATTTGATACGCAGGTTCAGCCTAACGGTGAAGAGAGCTATCACCTGACCCGTGAAGGCGGTCACAGCCATCGACGCATCCTGCACGCTGCGGATGCTACCGGCAAAGAAGTCGAAACCACCCTCGTCAGCCAGGCACAAAATCATCCCAACATCCGGGTTCTCGAGCGCAGTAATGCTGTCGACCTGATTGTCTCCGATAAAATCGGTCTGCCGGGAACGCGTCGGGTTGTCGGTGCCTGGATCTGGAATCGTAATAAAGAAGCCGTAGAAACCTGCCATGCGAAGTCGGTAGTGCTGGCCACCGGCGGCGCGTCAAAGGTATATCAATACACCACCAATCCGGATATTTCCTCGGGTGACGGAATTGCAATGGCCTGGCGTGCGGGATGCCGCGTCGCCAACCTAGAGTTTAACCAGTTTCACCCAACAGCGCTGTATCATCCGCAGGCGCGCAATTTTCTGCTGACCGAAGCGCTGCGCGGCGAAGGCGCGCACCTGAAACGCCCGGACGGTTCACGCTTTATGCCCGATTTTGACGAGCGTGGCGAACTGGCTCCCCGCGATATTGTCGCCCGCGCCATTGATCATGAAATGAAGCGCCTGGGTGCAGATTGCATGTTCCTCGATATCAGTCATAAACCGGAAGAATTTGTTCGTCAGCATTTCCCGATGATTTATGAAAAGTTGCTGGGACTGGGCATTGATCTAACCAAAGAACCTGTTCCCATCGTGCCTGCCGCGCACTATACCTGCGGCGGCGTGATGGTTGATGACTTTGGCCGTACCGATGTCGATGGGTTGTATGCGATCGGCGAAGTGAGTTACACCGGCCTGCATGGCGCCAACCGGATGGCATCGAACTCATTGCTGGAGTGTCTGGTTTACGGTTGGTCCGCGGCTGAAGATATCGACAGGCGTATGCCTTATGCACGCGGCGTCAGCACGCTCCCGGGCTGGGATGAAAGCCGGGTAGAAAATCCAGATGAATTGGTTGTTATCCAGCATAACTGGCATGAGCTGCGGCTGTTCATGTGGGATTACGTCGGTATTGTGCGCACCACTAAACGTCTGGAACGCGCCCTGCGCCGTATCACCATGCTGCAACAGGAAATCGACGAGTATTACGCCCATTTCCGTGTGTCGAACAACCTACTGGAGCTGCGCAATCTGGTGCAGGTTGCCGAGCTGATTGTCCGCTGCGCGATGATGCGCAAAGAGAGTCGGGGCCTGCACTACACGCTGGATTACCCAGAACAGCTTCCAGAGGCGGGCCCGTCAATTCTCTCGCCGCTCAGTCATCACATAAACAGATAGAACGCCTGGGTCAGCGCCGTATAACCTTCAGAGTAACGTTGGTCTGGCCCACGGATCACCAGCCTGTCGCTAAAGCACTCCCCGGCCTGCGGGGAGAATGCCAGCAATACCCGATGCGGTAGACGGGCCTCGGTTTCTGCTACATCCGTGCGCAATCGCAGATGCCAGCCTATGCTAAGCGCCTGCTGAGTAAATGCGTTACCAATCTGCTCCGGTAGCACCACACAAAAAAAACCGTCTTCCGTAATGCTGTCCGCCGCCAACGTAAGCAACGCCTGGTGATCGAGCGAGGTGGTATAGCGGGCCTGCTCGCGCTGCGGTGTAGCGCATTCCACGCCCTGTTCATAATAGGGAGGATTGCTGATTATCAAATCAAAACGCACGGTCTGACGCGGTATCCACTGTTGCGCATCTTCTGTATGAACACTCACGCGATGCATCCACGGAGATTGCGCGATGTTCTCCTGCGCCTGCTGCGCGGCGTCGACATCAAGCTCCACGGCGTCAATGATGACGTTTTCATCAGTGCGCTGGGCCAGCATCAGCGCCAACAGGCCGCTCCCGGTACCAATATCCAGGATCCGCTTTACGCCCGCAACGGGGGCCCAGGCCCCCAATAAAATGCCGTCCGTTCCGACTTTCATTGCACAGCGATCGTGTGCCACAAAAAACTGCTTAAAAGTAAATCCATTACGTTTCAGTACGGATGTAGACTGGGGCATGAAGAACAACCTTCCTGGAAAAAAAACGATAACATAGGATAAAAACAATACCTGAGAAGGTATATCCATACAAACAGATGAAGATTGCAGCCGTAACGTCTATAATCAGCGCCCCACTCAGAGGTAGAACATGACTGTAACGACTTTTTCCGAACTTGAACTCGATGAAAGCCTTCTGGATGCCCTCCAGGAAAAAGGTTTCACTCGCCCGACCGCCATTCAGGCTGCCGCCATTCCGCCTGCGCTCGATGGCCGTGATGTACTCGGTTCTGCGCCGACAGGCACCGGTAAAACGGCGGCATATTTGCTGCCAGCGTTGCAGCACCTGCTCGACTTCCCACGCAAGAAATCTGGTCCGCCGCGCATTTTAATCCTGACGCCAACGCGCGAACTGGCGATGCAGGTTGCTGAACACGCCCGTGAGCTGGCGAAAAATACGCATCTGGATATCGCGACCATTACCGGCGGCGTGGCTTACATGAACCACATGGAAGTCTTTAGCGAAAACCAGGACATCGTGGTTGCCACCACGGGTCGTCTGCTGCAATACATTAAAGAAGAAAACTTCGACTGCCATGCGGTTGAGACGCTAATTCTCGATGAAGCAGATCGTATGCTGGACATGGGTTTTGCCCAGGACATCGAACATATCGCCGGTGAAACCCGCTGGCGTAAGCAAACCATGCTGTTCTCCGCCACGCTGGAAGGCGATGCGATTAAAGATTTTGCCGAGCGTCTGTTGGAAGATCCGGTCGAAGTCTCAGCGGATCCGTCCACCCGCGAACGCAAGAAGATCCATCAGTTTTACTACCGTGCTGATGACATCGAGCACAAAACTGCCCTGCTGATCCATCTGTTAAAACAGCCGGAAGCGACCCGCTCGATTGTCTTCGTACGTAAACGCGAGCGTGTGCACGAGCTGGCAGGCTGGCTGCGCCAGGCGGGCATTAACAACTGCTATCTCGAAGGCGAGATGGTGCAGAACAAACGCAATGAAGCGATCAAACGCCTGACCGATGGCCGCGTGAACGTGCTGGTAGCCACCGACGTTGCCGCTCGCGGGATCGATATTCCTGACGTCAGCCATGTGTTTAACTTCGACATGCCGCGCAGTGGCGATGCCTATCTGCACCGCATTGGCCGTACCGGTCGCGCAGGTCGTAAAGGTACTGCGATCTCTTTGGTTGAAGCGCACGACCATCTGCTTCTCGGCAAAGCGAGCCGCTATATTGACGAGCCGCTGAAAGCACGCGTCATCGACGAACTGCGTCCAACCACGCGCGCGCCAAGTGAGAAATCCAACGGTAAACCATCCAAGAAAGTGCTGGCGAAGCGCGCCGAGAAAAAAGCGAAAGAGAAAGAGAAGCCGCGGGTGAAAAAACGTCACCGCGATGCAAAAAATATCGGCAAACGTCGTAAGCCGAGCGGAGCTGCTACCCAGCAGTCCGACAAAGAGTAAACCGAATGCCGGGCCGTTTAGCCCGGCATTTTTTCACGTGATGCAAAACTCTCTTCAATACACTCAAGAAACACACGCATCGCCGGACTAACGACTTTTCCGGCATGATAGCCACACAATGCCGTAATTAACTCAGGTTGTTCACTGTACGGTAATTCAATCAATTCCCCTGAACGTAGCTCCCTCTCAACGGCAAAACGCGGCAAAAAGCTGACCCCAAGATTTGCCGATACGCACTGCTTAATGCTTTCAATGCTCCATAACTCAATGGTATTTTCCAGCGTAATCTGTCGTTTGCGCAGTAGCCCCTCGAAGCGCTGTCTGAAAATACATTGCGGCTCATTAATGATAAAACTGCAGGGAATGTGCTGGTTATACTGAGTAAAATTAACGTGCTGGAGCAGCGGCGAAGCAACTAATGCCAGTGACTGATCGCCTAGCGGCATCAACTCAAGGGCATCGTCATTACCCACCCGATAACCCCCCCAGATCGACCTCATCACTGAGCAACGCATCGCGAATTACATAACAATTGAGTGACTGTAAAGACAACCGCACATGGGGCGCACGTTGTTTAACTCGCTGTAAAACCTGCAGCATTTTATACGCCAGCAGCGTTTCGCCCGTCATTTTCACTGGCGGTTATGGATCCTGCCATCATCCATTGGCTCAGTTGGGCTGGGGCAGCTTATATCCTGTGGTTGGCGCTGAAGATCGCCACCAGCCCGGCTACAAACGATGATTTGCGGTCAGAGCCGATTAGCTTCTGGGCGAGTTTTGGCTTGCAGTTTGTTAACGTGAAATCATTTTGTACGGCATTACCGCGTTATCCACGTTTGTATTACCGTACACTCAGGACGCACACTGGCTGATTGGGGTGAGTATTCTGTTGGCGCTGATCGGCACCTTCGGAAATGCCTGCTGGGCGCTGGCGGGCCATCTTTTTCAGCGCGTTTTTCGCCGTTACGGCCGGCAGTTGAATATCATTCTGGCGCTGCTGTTGGTGTATTGCGCGGTAAGGATCTTTTACTAACGGATGCAAAAAAGCGGAAGACACACTGGCATCTTCCGCTTTTTGATTCTTTGCTAAACGGGGCTATTCCCCGTGAGCCTTACAGGCTCTCAGTAAAGGTACGAGCGATAACGTCGCGCTGCTGTTCTGGGGTCAGAGAGTTGAAACGCACTGCATAACCAGAAACACGGATGGTCAGCTGCGGATATTTTTCCGGATGCTTAACTGCATCTTCCAGCGTTTCGCGACGCAGAACGTTCACGTTCAGATGCTGACCACCTTCCACGCGGACTTCCGGCTGTACGTCTACCGGTACTTCACGGTATTCGATTTCGCCCAGTTTGCTGACAGCAACGACTTCATCAGCATTGAAACCTGCTTTCGCAACGATGCAGCGTGCTTCGCCTTTTTCGCTGTCCAGCAGCCAGAAAGAGTTCAGCAGGTCGTCGTTTGCAGCTTTAGTAATCTGGATACCTGTAATCATTTGATGCCTCCCCGGCAAAATTATTTGATCTCGGTTGGCCGTCATCCGGCCAATTGGTAAAACCATTGTTGCTTGAGTGTATATATACCCCTCACACACCCTTGAATCTTTGATTTAAATCAACAAAAACCACACATGAAAAGTGGTGATAGGTGGATTTTATTGTTTTACATCAACTTACGCCGTGTACACAGCTAAACTTTTTACATAAATTTTCAACTATCTTTAAGGGGTAGACCATTGAGAAACGTACAGAATTTTGCGACGTCGAAAGAAGCAGTTAAGCTAGGGGGATTGAAAATTCGCAGGAGAGCGAGATGGCCACCGAATTAACCTGGCACGATGTGCTGGCTGAAGAAAAACAGCAGCCTTATTTTGTTAACACACTGCATACTGTTGCCGGCGAGCGTCAGTCAGGAATGACAATTTATCCGCCGCAAAAAGATGTGTTTAACGCGTTTCGTTTTACCGAGCTTGGTGACGTGAAAGTTGTCATCCTGGGTCAGGATCCTTACCACGGCCCAGGCCAGGCACACGGTCTCGCGTTCTCTGTTCGTCCGGGGATTGCCACTCCGCCTTCGTTGCTGAACATGTACAAAGAGCTGGAAGCAACAATTCCCGGCTTCACCCGCCCCACACACGGATATCTGGAAAGCTGGGCACGCCAGGGGGTACTGTTACTCAACACCGTACTCACCGTTCGCGCCGGTCAGGCACATTCTCACGCCAGCCTTGGGTGGGAAACATTTACCGATAAAGTCATCAGCCTGATTAACCAACATCGGGAAGGCGTGGTTTTCCTGCTCTGGGGTTCTCACGCACAGAAGAAAGGCGCGATTATTGATGCGCAGCGTCACCATGTGTTGAAAGCGCCCCACCCATCACCACTCTCTGCGCATCGCGGTTTCTTTGGTTGCAATCACTTTGTACTGGCGAATGAATGGCTGGAACAACGAGGTGAAAAACCGATTGACTGGATGCCGGTATTACCCGCAGAAAGCGAGTAAAAAAATGCCAGCGATTCGCTGGCATTTTTATTATCAGGCTTTGTTCTGACGCCACCACTCCGCGAGCAAAACGCCGGTCACGACAGAAACATTGAGCGTTTCTACCTTGCCGGTACCGTCAATCGCCACGCACAGGTCGTCGGCTGAACATGCTGCTTCTGGCAGAGCTTCACGCTCACGCCCTAATACCAGCACCATTTTTTCCGGCAGCGTGGTAGTAAACAGCGGTTTACCTTTCACGCTTGAGGTCATCACTACCGTGTAACCCGCGTTACGGAAATCGTCCAACACATCGACAATGCTGTCACCGGTAATCGGCTGAACATGCTCTGCTCCACCTTCAGCAGTACGGATAGCCGCCCCCGATTCCAGCAGCGCCGCATCCTGAACCACCACGCCTTTCACACCGAAGTGCGCGCAGCTACGCATCATACCGCCCAGGTTATGCGGGTTAGCGATATCTTCCAGTGCCAGCACGCAATCCTGCGCCCCTGCCTGACCGACCCACTGCTTAACGGTAGTACCGTTACGTTTTTTGATCAGGAAACAGACGCCACCGTGGTGTTCGGTGCCTGAGGCTTTCGCCAGCTCGGCTTCGTCAACCACGTGATAGGCTTTGCGGTTTGCCGCCATCCAGCGTAATGCTTCTTTAAAACGCGGGGTTACGCTCTGAACAAACCAGGCGCGGACGATAGCGTCCGGACGACTCTGGAACAGAGCCTGACAGGCATTCTCACCGTAAACGCGGGTTTCTTCCGCGCGCTGACGGCGTAATACTTCAGGATCGATAAAGCTCTTACCGCTAATACCGCCGTGATCGGCTTTATCCGCTGCGTCATCATTCGGTGCGCGGGAAACGGTACGCCACGGTGAATCTTCACGTCTGCGGTCGCGTTCTACATCGCGGTCACGCCCGCGTTCACGACCACGTTCGCTGTTCGGACCCTTTCGTTCATCACGGGCAGGGCGACGACCGCCTTCGGCTCGGGAAGTACCGGGGCGACCGCCGCCTTTGCCAGTACGTGGATTTTGGGTGCGTTTATCCGAGTCATCGTCACTGCGGACGTACATCACTTTGACCTTGCCGTTTTTGTTCTTCAGTTCGTCGCTCATGTTTTTCTCCACCTGCTCTGCGCGAAGCGCGCAGATTACCCGATGTGCACGTCGTTAGCCATTATTTCATTTAAAAGCTAAGGACTATTGTACTCATTGAATAAAACGCATTGTTGTTTAGAACAGACTCTCCGATAATATGTAACATAATAGAAACATACTGGCGTTTATGCCGTGAAGTCCACTCCACTCATCCAGAGGTTAGTTATGAATACCGTTTGTACCAGCTGCCAGGCTATCAACCGCATCCCTGACGATCGTGTCCAGGAAGCGGCTAAATGCGGACGCTGTGGTCACGACCTGTTTGATGGGGAGGTGATCAATGCGACCGGTGAGACACTGGATAAACTGTTAAAAGACGATCTCCCGGTGGTCGTTGACTTTTGGGCCCCCTGGTGTGGTCCATGTCGTAACTTCGCCCCGATTTTTGAAGATGTCGCGGAAGAGCGTAGCGGCAAAGTGCGTTTTGTTAAAGTGAATACGGAAGCCGAGCGTGAACTCAGCGCCCGTTTCGGTATCCGCAGCATTCCGACCATCATGATCTTCAGAAAAGGTGAAATCGTCGACATGCTTAACGGCGCTGTACCAAAAGCCCCGTTTGATAACTGGCTTAACGAATCATTATAATCTCTACGGGGCGCATCTTGTGCCCCGTTTTCACCTCTGCGACAATAGCGTTTTTCAACGTGTTTCCCCATGACCGATAACGCTGTTCTTCAGTTACGCGCTGAGCGCCTCGCGCGCGCCACGCGTCCTTTCCTTGCCCGAGGTAATCGCGTTCGCCGCTGTCAACGCTGCCTGCTGCCGCAGAAGCTCTGCTTGTGCGCAACTCTGGCGCCCTCTGAGGCAAAAAGTCGCTTTTGTCTGGTGATGTTTGATACCGAGCCGATGAAGCCCAGCAACACGGGGCGTTTAATTGCCGATATTCTGCCCGATACCACGGCTTTTCAGTGGTCGCGTACCGAGCCGCCGCAGGCGCTGCTGGAACTGGTGAAAAATCCGGATTACCAGCCGATGGTTGTATTCCCGGCCTCCTATGCAGGTGAAAAGCGTGAGGTGATTTTCACGCCACCAGCCGGTAAGCCCCCATTGTTTATCATGCTCGACGGCACCTGGCCTGAGGCGCGTAAAATGTTCCGCAAAAGCCCGTACCTCGATAACCTGCCGGTGATCTCTGTTGATTTATCACGCCTTTCTGCTTACCACCTGCGTGGCGTTCACGCCGAAGGGCAATATTGCACAGCCGAGGTGGCCATCGCCTTGTTGGATCTGGCGGGAGATACGCAAGCCGCAGAAGGGTTAAGCGATCATTTTACTCGCTTTAAAACCCGCTACCTGGCAGGAAAAACTCAACATCAGGGAAACGTCACAGCAGATTCATCAGAAAACGTTTAAAATCATTCGGTCACTGGTGTCATTAAGGAAGCCGATATGAGTCAGCGTGGTCTGGAAGCACTATTGCGACCGAAATCCATTGCGGTGATTGGGGCGTCAATGAAGCCTAATCGCGCGGGTTACCTGATGATGCGTAACCTGCTTGCTGGCGGTTTCAATGGACCTGTTTTACCGGTGACGCCCGCATGGAAAGCGGTGTTGGGCGTACTGGCGTGGCCCAATATCAACAGCCTGCCTTTTAGCCCCGATCTCGCCGTGTTGTGCACCAATGCCAGCCGTAACCTGGCATTACTCGAAGCACTTGGCGAGAAAGGTTGTAAAACCTGCATTATTCTCTCAGCACCCTCGGCGCAGCACGCGGAGCTGCTGGCCTGCGCATCACGCTACAACATACGTCTTCTGGGTCCCAACAGCCTGGGACTTCTCGCACCCTGGCAAGGACTTAACGCCAGCTTTTCCCCCGTCCCGATTAAGCGCGGCAAGCTGGCTTTCATCTCTCAATCCGCCGCCGTATCCAATACCATACTCGACTGGGCACAGCAGAGAGAAATGGGCTTTTCTTACTTTATCGCACTGGGTGATAGCCTGGATATCGACGTTGATGAGCTACTGGATTACCTGGCACGCGACAGTAAAACCAGCGCGATATTGCTGTATCTCGAACATTTAAGTGATGCCCGGCGCTTTGTTTCCGCCGCCCGTAGCGCCTCGCGCAATAAACCTATTCTGGTGATTAAGAGTGGTCGCAGCCCTGCAGCGCAGCGTTTACTGCATACCAGCGCCGGGATGGACCCTGCGTGGGATGCAGCTATTCAGCGCGCCGGTTTACTGCGCGTACAAGACACTCACGAGCTGTTCTCAGCAGTCGAAACCTTGAGCCACATGCGTCCACTACGTGGCGACAGGCTGATGATCATCAGCAATGGGGCCGCGCCTGCCGCACTGGCATTAGATGAACTGTGGTCAAAAAATGGCAAGTTGGCGACGTTGAGTGAAGACACCTGCCAGAAATTACGCGATGCATTGCCTGAACATGTTGATATCGCCAACCCACTGGATCTGCGTGATGACGCCAGCAGCGAACACTACGTTAAGACGCTGGATATTTTGCTCGCCAGCCAGGATTTCGACGCGTTGATGGTGATTCATTCACCCAGCGCAGCCGCTCCCGGAACCGAAAGCGCACAGGCATTGATTGAAGCGGTAAAGCATCATCCCCGAGGAAAATTCGTCTCGTTGCTGACCAACTGGTGCGGAGAGTTTTCCTCTCAGGAAGCCCGCAGACTGTTTAGCGAAGCCGGATTACCAACCTACCGCACGCCTGAAGGCACTATCACTGCATTTATGCATATGGTGGAGTACCGGCGTAACCAGAAGCAACTGCGTGAAACGCCAGCGCTACCCGACAATCTGACCACCAACACCGCCGAAGCGCATAATCTGTTACAACAGGCGATTGCAGAAGGCGCAACGTCACTGGATACTCATGAAGTTCAGCCTATTTTACAGGCCTATGGCTTACATACACTGCCGACCTGGATCGCCAGCGACAGCGCAGAGGCCGTACACATCGCGGAGCAAATCGGCTACCCGGTGGCGCTCAAGCTGCGTTCTCCTGATATCCCGCATAAGTCGGAAGTTCAGGGGGTAATGCTCTACCTGCGTACAGCAACAGAAGTGCAGCAGGCTGCCAATGCAATTTTCGATCGGGTAAAAATGGCCTGGCCGCAGGCACGCATTCACGGTTTATTAGTACAAAGTATGGCGAATCGCGCTGGTGCTCAAGAACTTCGCGTCGTCGTTGAACACGACCCGGTATTTGGTCCGTTGATTATGCTGGGTGAAGGTGGTGTTGAGTGGCGACCGGAAGAGCAAGCCGTGGTGGCCTTGCCGCCATTGAACATGAATCTGGCGCGTTATCTGGTGATCCAGGGGATCAAAAATAAAAAGATCCGCGCTCGCAGCGCACTACGTCCGCTGGATATCGCCGGGTTGAGCCAACTTCTGGTGCAGGTCTCCAACCTGATCGTCGACTGCCCGGAAATTCAGCGTCTGGATATTCATCCTCTGCTGGCCTCCGCCGAAGAATTTACCGCGCTGGACGTTACGCTGGATATTGCCCCTTTCGCGGGAGATAACGAAAGCAGGCTGGCTGTACGTCCCTACCCCCATCAGCTTGAAGAGTGGGTGGAGTTGAAGAACGGCGAGCGCTGTCTGTTCCGCCCCATTTTACCGGAGGATGAACCTCATCTACAGCAGTTCATTTCTCAAGTGACAAAAGAAGATCTTTATTATCGCTATTTCAGTGAGATCAATGAATTTACCCACGAAGATTTAGCCAATATGACGCAGATCGACTACGATCGGGAAATGGCTTTTGTTGCGGTGCGTTGTAAAGATAATCACGAAGAGATCCTCGGCGTAACGCGAGCAATCTCGGATCCTGATAACGTAGATGCTGAGTTTGCCGTACTGGTTCGTTCCGATCTCAAAGGGCTTGGACTGGGTCGCCGATTGATGGAAAAATTAATTGCATATACCCGAGATCACGGACTTATACGTTTGAATGGTATTACGATGCCAAACAATCGTGGGATGGTCGCCCTGGCCCGAAAACTCGGGTTTGTTGTTGACGTCCAGCTCGAAGAGGGAATTGTTGGGCTAACGCTTAATCTGGCCCAATGTGAGGAATCGTGAGTAAGGTACTGGAAATGTTGACCACATTAATGGGTACTGGTGGTATCATTGCCCGCTTATGTCGTCTGCATAGCACAGAGGACCCTTCAATGAACAGAGAAGAAATGCACTGTGATGTTGTCAAAATTTAAGCGTAATAAACATCAACAACACCTTGCCCAACTACCCAAGATTTCTCAGTCAGTTGATGATGTAGATTTCTTTTATGCTCCCGCTAATTTCAGGGAGACTCTGCTGGAAAAAATAGCCAGCGCGACGCGACGGATCTGCATTATTGCGCTGTACCTGGAACAGGATGACGGTGGTAAAGGCATACTTGACGCTCTCTATGCGGCAAAACGGCAGCGTCCTGAACTGGATGTCCGGGTACTTGTCGACTGGCACAGAGCTCAGCGCGGTCGTATTGGGGCTGCGGCATCCAATACTAATGCTGACTGGTATTGCCGAATGGCGCAAGAAAACCCTGGTATCGATATTCCTGTTTATGGCGTTCCGATTAACACCCGTGAAGCGCTTGGCGTCCTGCATTTCAAAGGCTTTATTATCGATGACAGCGTCCTGTACAGCGGGGCCAGTCTGAACGATGTTTACCTGCATCAGCATGATAAATATCGCTATGACCGTTATCAGTTGATTCGCAATGCGCAAATGGCCGATATCATGTTCGATTGGGTTACGCAGAACCTGATAAAGGGTCGCGGCGTTAACCGCCTTGATGATATCAACCGACCTAAAAGCCCGGAAATTAAAAACGATATCCGCCTGTACCGCCAAGAACTGCGTGATGCGTCATTCCATTTTCAGGGTGATGCTGATAACGAACAGCTTTCGGTTACGCCTCTGGTGGGCCTTGGGAAATCCAGTCTGTTAAATAAGACCATTTTCCATCTTATGCCCTGCGCGGAGCACAAACTCACAATCTGTACCCCTTATTTCAACCTGCCCGCCATACTGGTGCGCAATATCATTCAACTGCTGCGTGAAGGGAAAAAGGTTGAAATCATTGTCGGTGATAAAACCGCCAACGACTTTTTCATTCCAGAAGATGAGCCATTCAAGATCATCGGCGCGCTGCCTTATCTGTATGAAATAAATCTGCGCCGTTTCCTGAGCAGATTGCAGTATTACGTGAATACCGACCAGCTGGTCGTACGCCTATGGAAAGATGATGACAACACCTATCATCTGAAAGGTATGTGGGTTGATGATAAATGGATGCTGCTCACCGGCAACAACCTTAACCCTCGCGCCTGGCGTCTGGATCTGGAAAACGCCATCCTTATCCACGATCCTAAGCAAGAGCTGACTCCCCAGCGCGATAAAGAGCTGGAGCTTATCCGTACGCATACTACCGTCGTTAAGCACTATCGCGACCTGCAAAGTATTGCTGACTATCCAGTCAAAGTGCGTAAGCTCATTCGTCGACTACGCCGCATTCGTATCGACAGATTAATTAGCCGTATTCTGTAATCAAGACCCCGTCCAGTGACGGGGTTTTTCATATGGAGGCAACGGTGCGCCTGTTCATTCTTACCAGCATTCTGGCCATTTCTGGCTGCAGCCACATGGCTAACGACCAGTGGAGTGGGCAAGACAAAGCTCAACACTTCATCGCCTCCGCCATGCTTGCCGCAGCCGGCACTGAATATGCCCAACATCAGGGCAACAGCCGCGATCGCAGTGCGGCTATCGGCCTGATGTTCTCAGTCAGCCTGGGCGCGTCAAAAGAACTGTGGGACAGCCGTCCCGCAGGGAGCGGCTGGAGCTGGAAGGACTTCGCCTGGGATGTTGCAGGCGCGTCTACCGGCTATGCGGTCTGGCAACTGGCACATTACTAGAGGCGCAGACCTTTCCCCTTCCCATGCAGCATCAGCGATACTAAAAACGCGACAACTGCCAGCGCGGTGACGTACCAGAAGAATGTCGTTTCCATACCGACAGACTTCAGGGATAACGCCACATATTCAGCTGAGCCACCAAACAGGGCATTAGCCACCGCATAAGATAAGCCAACTCCCAGAGCGCGCACCTGCGCCGGGAACATCTCAGCCTTCAAAATACCGCTGATTGACGTATAGAAACTCACGATTAACAGGGCACACATCACCAGAGCAAACGCCATATACGGGGATGTTACGCTTTGCAATGCTGTCAGAATGGGAACAGTGAAAATCGCGGCCAACGCGCCAAAACACAGCATTGAAGTACGCCGACCAATCTTATCTGACAAAGCGCCGAACAGCGGTTGAACCAGCATGAACACACACAGTGCTGCCGTCATAATCCCGCTGGCTACGTTGGCATGCATACCAGCGGTATTGACCAGGTATTTCTGCATGTAGGTTGTGAACGTGTAAAAACACAACGAACCCGCGGCGGTAAAGCCAAGCACCATGACAAAAGCTTTGCGATTACGCCACAGACCTTTCAGGGAACCCGCTTCTTTCAGTGCGCGAACGTCATGTTTCGAGGTTTCATCCAGTTGGCGACGCAGCCATAGCGCAACAATAGCCAGCACGGCGCCCAACGCAAATGGAATACGCCAACCCCACGCTCTGAGTGCAGAGTCTTCTAACGTGTGCTGTAATATGACCACAACCAGCAATGCCAGTAACTGTCCGCCGATTAACGTCACGTACTGGAATGAAGCATAAAAACCTTTCTTACCTTCAACGGCAACTTCACTCATATAGGTCGCGCTGGTTCCGTATTCACCACCTACAGATAACCCCTGGAATAGTCTGGCCAGCAGTAATAACGCAGGGGCCCAGGTACCGATAGTTTCATATCCCGGTAGACAAGCAATCACCAACGATCCCATACACATCATACAAACGGACAGCAACATGGACTTTTTACGCCCGTGCTTATCCGCAATACGGCCAAACAACCAGCCTCCAATTGGTCGCATCAAGAAGCCTGCGGCAAACACGCCGGCGGTTTGTAAGAGTTGTGTGGTGGTATTTCCTGATGGGAAAAAGATATGAGCAAAATAAAGAGAACAGAAAGAGTAGATATAGAAATCAAACCATTCGACCAGATTCCCTGATGATGCTCCGACAATCGCCCATATACGACGGCGGGTATCGCCGTCTGCCAGCGCCCCGTTCTCAGTTACACTACTATCAGCCATTAGAATTGTACCCCTGCCAACGATCGCATGAATTTATCAATGATGGTTGTGTGTTTTTTAGTGAATTAAATGTTATATAATTGTTATATATTATTATGCAGGAAAGATCACGATTTTAATTAGCAGAGAAAGGATTCAGATATGTTCGAGGGAGAGATCCGTGTAGTAGATCGAGACAGTGTGCTTTTGTTAGTCGATTAAGGCGGTTACGTCGAATCCAGCAATCTGCCGCCGGAATTGCGTGATGCGCTACGCTTATCAGGCCTGCACAATCAATACGTTCAGCCCGGCGGTTTTTACCCCGCACACACGCAAAAAAGCCCATCCTGACGGATGGGCTTTTTCACTTTATTTGATGCCTGGCAGTTTATGGCGGGCGTCCTGCCCGCCACCCTCCGGGCCGTTGCTGCGCAACGTTCAAA
>NZ_JAOWED010000030.1:0-589515 GCF_030334285.1 Citrobacter sp. Cf087 | reverse complement strand
TACCCGCTGGCACGAAGAGCGGGCGCTGCCTGCACAAGTCACCGGGCCTGACGGGAGCACGTATCAGTATTTTTATGATGAGCATTTTGGGCTATGCGCGGTGATTGATGCGCTGGGACAGTGCTGTTACTACCAGCGTGATGCCTGGGGACAGGTTACGGCGTTCACGGATGAGAAAGGCGGTGTGCAACGGTTGACTTATAATGCACGCGGGCAGGTCAGCAGTGCGCAGGACTGTTCAGGTAAAACGACGCAGTACCGCTATGATGAGGCTTACCGACTGGCGGAAGAGACGGATGCCGCGGGAGAGAGTACGCATTATGAATACAGCCCGGCCGGGCGACTGGTGAAGGTACTCCGCGCTGAAGGCCATGTAACCAGCCTGAGCTGGACGCCACAGGGGCAACCAGAAATTTACCGAGAGGGGTTCAGCAATCCGGTTCGCTGGCAGTATGACCGTTGCGGGCGTCTGAGCGTGGTAACCGATCCGCTGGGCCATACTGTCCGGCGTGAATACGATGAACGTAACTGGCTGACACGCTTGTATAACGAAAATGGCGAAATGTACCGGTTTATCCGGGGCGTGAATGATCGTCTGTACGAAGAGCAAGGGCTGGATGGTGTCATCACCCGCTACGAATACGATGAGTGTGATCGTGTTATCAGCAAAACCTGGGCAGCCGGAACACCGGATGCGCTGGTGCATTCCTGGCAGTATGATCCTGCGGGGAACGTGACGGAGAAACGGACACAGGATGGACGCACGGTATACCATTATTCGACCACGGGTAACCTGACAGAGGTACTGTTTTATCCGGCAGGTCATGATGAGTCAGGGGAAGCACAGCCCCCCCGAAAGGTGAAACTGAGTTATGACCGGCTGGGGCGACTGACGGCAGAAGAAAACAACACAGGGCGGGTAAGCTACGAACTGGATGCACTGGGCAATCGCACCGTGGTGCAGCTACCGGATGGCCGCCATCTGAAGACGTTGTACTATGGCAGCGGACATGCACTGAGTATCAGCCTGGACGACAGGCTGCTCACTGAATTCAGTCGTGATAACCTGCACCGTGAAATCAGCCGCACGCAGGGAGGGAGCCTGACGATGCGGACCCGGTATGACAGGCTGGGGCGACCGGAACGCCGGGAAATTTACCGCCAGGAAGAGTCGATGCGCCCGGCAGAAGCGTGGCACTGGCAATACGACAGCCGCCATAATCTGCTGAGTGAAACGCAAATCTGCGATTACCGCTATCAGGGTTACAGTTATGATGAGGCAGACCATATTCTGCGGCAGGACACCAGTTTCAGGGGGAGCAGTCACTGGCAGTATGACGCGGCGGGGAACCAACTGGAGACCTCGCAGTCAGGGCAGGCGCTGAAGCATAATCAGCAGCATCAGCTCCGGCAGAAAGCCTGCGTTTATGATGTTTACGGTCGTCTGATCCAGAAGCCGGGGCCGGGCGGGATATGGTATTACAGATACGACAGCGAACACCGGATGACGGAAGCGGTGATGGAAGCCCCCACGGCGACGGGAACGGGCAGTACGCGGCATGAAGTGAATTTCAGCTATGACCCGCTGGGAAGGCGTACGGAAAAGCGCAGCGTGGTGAAGGTGTATGAGAAAGGAGAGGGATGCGTAAAGGCAACGCAGCAGGAAACGCGGTTTGTGTGGGAAGGGCTGCGGCTGCTGGCGGAGGAGCGAAACGGATTGCCGCTGGTGTATGTGTATGAAGATGCAGGCAGCTATACGCCGCTGGCGAGGATATACGGGAGCGGAGAAAAGCAGCGAGTGGATTATTACCGCTGCGGGCAGAACGGAATGCCGCAGGCACTGACGGATGAAGAGGGGCAACTGCACTGGTGTCTGGAAGCGGACGTATGGGGAGAAACGCGGGCGGAATATGCCGATGAAAGCGGTCATCGGTGGAGCGGGAAATGGAGCCATTCCCCGGAAGAGAACTTGCGGTTTGCGGGACAGTATCTGGACAGGGAAACGGGGCTTCACTACAATACGTTCAGGTATTATGCGCCTGATATGGGAAGGTTTATCACACCGGACCCGATAGGGCTGGCGGGGGGACTGAATCTTTATCAGTATGCGCCCAATCCGCTGACATGGATCGATCCTTTAGGGCTGAGTTGTGGACATACTGCTAAAGCAAAAGAACTCGGTTATAAAAAAGTCAATGAACGTTCTCACGGGCAGCCTGTCTTCGTAAATAATAAGGCACCTAATAAGACCAAATATATTACTCCTGATGTTGACCAACATAATGGTGGGTTTTGGAAAGCTGCTGATAGCGTGAGAAATTTAGGAAGCAGGCGAACAAGATCAGGAACTTATGATGCTGATCTTAATCGAATAGGTGATTAATGAATGAAATATTCATATAGAATAACTAAATATACTCAAACTGATGAGTTGGGGAGAGGGTATTCATCTCCAAATGAATGGACTAGCTTTTATGATATAGGCAATAAGGTAACAGAGAGTGAATATAAAGAAGTTGAACAGAAATATATAAATTATATTTTTGAAGCATGTAATTGCCTTGGTGTAAAGTCATTAGAAATTAAGGGATTGGAACTGAATGTTGATAAATATAAGTATGCAGAAGGTAGCATTATACAGCTTGGTGAGCTTAAAGATGTAGTTCAATCAATATTAAGAGAGTATATATGGTGTAAGCTTATATCTAATGAATGTGAGTTTCATTTTGGTTATGATTTCTATATGTATTTTTTATGTAATGCTTGCTCTGAAAAATGTATAGATCAAATAAAAACGGATCTTACTGTTCAAAGATATAAATCCCCATACTAATAATAAGATAAGAGCCGGGAAACTCCCTCAAACCTTCCCGGCTTATTTTTTATTTACCTGCCGTCGTTCACCCCACTAAACAACCGCCTCTTTAATCCCCTTCACCACCTGCCGCATCTGATAAAGCTGCTCGCCCAGCTCCTGCACCTCGTCGCAGTCGGCGATCAGCACAATGCACCCCTGCGAAATCCGCACCGTCACGCCGCGCCCGGTGTCAAAATCCGCCTCAGCCAGCCAGTTGCCTTTAAGGTGGATGCCGGGGCTATGGGAGTAATGGGTGGGGACTTTGGTTTTACGGTTGGTGTGGCAGATGCCGACAGCGCCGATTTTTACCCGGCGCTGGGTTTTGGAAAGAGTCACTTCTGGCGTAGAATCGCGTTCAGCCATGATTAACTCCCTAATAGCTAGTTGTGGTGAGCGGCGTTGGTGTGCTCGTAACACATCAGCGCCGCGTTCATTTTAATCCTTCTCTTTAGCTGCGTTTTTACCCGCTGGCACGAAGAGCGGGCGCTGCCTGCACAAGTCACCGGGCCTGACGGGAGCACGTATCAGTATTTTTATGATGAGCATTTTGGGCTATGCGCGGTGATTGATGCGCTGGGACAGTGCTGTTACTACCAGCGTGATGCCTGGGGACAGGTTACGGCGTTCACGGATGAGAAAGGCGGTGTGCAACGGTTGACTTATAATGCACGCGGGCAGGTCAGCAGTGCGCAGGACTGTTCAGGTAAAACGACGCAGTACCGCTATGATGAGGCTTACCGACTGGCGGAAGAGACGGATGCCGCGGGAGAGAGTACGCATTATGAATACAGCCCGGCCGGGCGACTGGTGAAGGTACTCCGCGCTGAAGGCCATGTAACCAGCCTGAGCTGGACGCCACAGGGGCAACCAGAAAGTTACCGGGAGGGGTTCAGCAATCCGGTTCACTGGCAGTATGACGCGGCGGGGAACCAACTGGAGGCCTCGCAGTCAGGGCAGGCGCTGAAGCATAATCAGCAGCATCAGCTCCGGCAGAAAGCCTGCGTTTATGATGTTTACGGTCGTCTGATCCAAGGGCTTTTTCTTTGCCTGCAATTTTATTATTGCTGAATCCGCAAAAATTCTCTGCATTTATCACTATTTTTCTATAAAGAGCTGGAAGTCATAATCCTCTTAGTTGATGAACATAGTGATTAAAAAGAGGAATTCTATGGCTATCCCTGCATTTGGTTTGGGTACTTTCCGCCTGAAAGACGACGTGGTTATCGCTTCTGTTAAAACGGCGCTTGAGCTGGGCTACCGTGCTGTCGACACTGCGCAAATCTATGATAATGAAGCGGCTGTTGGTCAGGCGATTGCCGAAAGCGGCGTACCGCGTAACGAACTGTACATCACAACCAAGATCTGGATTGAAAATCTCAGCAAAGAAAAATTGATCCCAAGTCTGAAAGAAAGCCTGAAGAAACTGCGTACAGATTATGTTGATTTGGTGCTGATCCACTGGCCATCTCCAGGAGATGCTGTATCTGTTGAGGAATTCATGCTGGCGCTGCTCGAAGCAAAACAGCAGGGACTGACTCGTGAAATTGGTATCTCAAACTTCACCATTGCGCTGATGGAAAAAGCCATTGCCACAGTAGGCGCAGACAATATTGCGACCAACCAGATTGAGCTTTCTCCGTATCTTCAGAGCCGTAAGGTGGTTGACTGGGCGAAAGCACACGGTATCCACATCACCTCTTACATGACGCTGGCTTACGGTAACGCGCTGAAAGATGAAGTGATTGCGCACATTGCCGCTAAACATAACGCGACCCCGGCGCAGGTTATTCTGGCATGGGCAATGGGGGAAGGTTACTCCGTAATTCCTTCTTCTACCAAACGTGAAAACCTGGCAAGCAACCTGCTGGCGCTGGAACTGCATCTGGATGGCGAAGATAAAAAAATGATCGCGGCACTGGACTGCAACGATCGTCTGGTCAGCCCGGAAGGTCTGGCTCCTGCCTGGGATTAATTGCCCGATCCTGTGTATCCCTTACCCCTCTTTTACAGCTCCTTCGGGAGCTGTTCTTATATATTCACTTAAAAAGTCTATAAATGCACGAATACGTGTACTGACCGCACGATCGCTGTAATAAACGGCGCTGAAAGGCATTTTTACCGGCAGACGTTTATCGGCCAGCAGTTCCACTAGCTCTCCCTGCGCGATCTCTTTATCTATCATATAATCTGAAAGACAGGCGATGCCGTTGCCGTTCAGGCAAAGCTGTTTTAGCGTTTCCCCACTGTTGGAAGAAATTCCACACTCGACCTCATGCAGCTGTCCGTCGCTACAGGCAATTGGCCAGGTATTGAGCGAAACCGGTTCGGAAAACCCCAGACACAGATGCTGTTTTAACTCCTCGACGGTCTCTGGTCTACCAAAACGGGCAATGTACTCCGGTGAGGCAATAATCTTGCGATAGCTGGTAAATAACGGACGCGCACGTAGACTCGAGTCAGTCAGTGTACCCGCTCGTATAGCAACATCCACTTTTCGTTCAATAAGATTGATGAATGTTTCCGAGGAGACGAGAGACAACGTCATCTCGGGATACCGCTCCCGGAACGGTTTGATTAGCGGCATCAGGAAATGCAACATCACCGGTGTTGCTGCGTCGATGCGCAGCAGGCCGCGCGGAGTATTACGCGACTCCATGATTTCTGTTTCTGCTGCAGCCATCTCTTGCAGTATCTGCTGCACCCGCCTGAAGTAGCGCTCTCCTTCCTCAGTGAGACTTAGCTGTCGGGTCGTTCGATTAAGCAAACTGACGCCCAGTTTCATCTCCAGCTTTTTTACTGCCCGACTGACCGCGGAATTGGCTTGTCCAAGCTGTTCTGCCGCCCGGCTAAAGCTACCGCTTTCCACTACCGCTACAAAAATCGCAAGTTCTTCAGAGGTTGCTTTCATTTTTGCACCTGACGCAAAATTATATTGAGATTTTGAATATTTTTGTCATTAAAACATCCAGGCATACTGCGTGTCATCTGATTACTGATGTTACGGAGTTATTTATGCCTCTCGCTTTATTTGCACTAACAATTAGTGCCTTCGCTATAGGCACTACTGAGTTTGTGATTGTTGGTCTGGTGCCGACCATCGCTCAACAACTGGCGATCTCGTTACCTTCCGCCGGGATGCTGGTTTCCATCTATGCGCTGGGTGTGGCGATTGGCGCACCGGTACTGACCGCTTTGACCGGACGCCTGCCACGTAAACAGTTACTGGTTGCGCTGATGGTTCTGTTTACGGCGGGGAATTTGCTGGCATGGCAGGCTCCCGGGTATATGACACTCATTGTCGCTCGTCTGCTGACTGGGCTGGCACACGGCGTATTCTTCTCGATTGGTTCTACCATCGCGACAAGTCTGGTGCCGAAAGAGAAAGCGGCCTCCGCCATCGCTATTATGTTTGGTGGCTTAACGGTGGCGCTGGTAACCGGCGTGCCGCTGGGAACGTTTATTGGTCAACACTTTGGCTGGCGCGAGACTTTCCTTGCGGTATCAATGTTAGGCGTGATTGCACTGATCAGTAGCCAGTTGTTGATCCCCGCCAACATTCCCGGTCGTGCAGCCGCCAGCATTCGCGACCAGGTGAAAGTGCTGACTCATCCCCGTCTGTTGTTGATTTATGCCGTTACGGCACTGGGCTACGGCGGTGTATTCACGGCATTCACCTTCCTGGCACCGATGATGCAGGATCTGGCGGGATTCTCTCCGGCAGCAGTAAGCTGGATCTTACTGGGTTACGGTGTTTCAGTGGCTATCGGTAATATCTGGGGTGGTAAGCTGGCGGATAAGCATGGTGCCGTTCCTGCGCTGAAATTCATTTTCGCCGCGCTGTTTGTTCTGCTGATGGTTTTCCAACTGACGGCTTCTACGCAGTATGCCGCGCTGGCTACCATCCTGGTAATGGGGATCTTTGCCTTTGGTAACGTACCGGGGTTGCAGGTCTACGTGGTACAGAAAGCGGAACAATTTACGCCTAATGCTGTAGATGTGGCGTCAGGGTTGAACATTGCGGCGTTTAACATTGGCATTGCACTGGGTTCAGTGATTGGTGGACAAACGGTCGAGCATTATGGTCTGGCGCAGACGCCGTGGATTGGCGCACTTATTGTCCTGGTTGCTTTCCTGCTGATGGGACTCAGCGGTCGTCTTGATAAGCCCGTGCGCGTTGCTTTGGGGTAAATCATTGATGTAAGCGCCCACTTACAAAACAAACTGCAATTGTTCGTTGAAAGTGAGTGCTAAAATCCCTATAACAGAAGAACCAGTCCGGCTGCGGACTGGTTGACGTTACAGAGGTTTGAAAGTCTAAAGTGCGAAAAAACACCTATGCCATGCGTTATGTTGCCGGACAACCCGCCGAGCGGATTTTACCGCCGGGGGCGTTTGCGCATATTGGCCAGGCATTACCCGCAGGCGTTCCGTTAAGCAGTGAAGATCGCATTCGCGTGCTGGTATGGAATATTTTTAAACAGCAGCGCGCAGAATGGCAGTCGGTGCTGAAGAATTTTGGCAAAGATGCGCATCTGGTGTTATTGCAGGAAGCACAAACCACGCCAGAACTGGTGCAGTTTGCGACCGCTAACTATCTTGCTGCCGATCAGGTTCCGGCCTTTGTGCTGCCTCAGCATCCCTCTGGCGTCATGACGCTCTCTGCTGCTCATCCTGTTTACTGCTGTCCATTGCGCGAGCGTGAGCCTATTTTACGGCTGGCGAAATCGGCGCTGGTGACGGTGTACCCGTTGCCTGACACTCGGCTGTTAATGGTGGTGAATATCCACGCGGTTAACTTTAGCCTTGGCGTTGATGTCTATAGTAAGCAGTTACTTCCTATTGGCGATCAGATTGCTCATCACAGCGGTCCGGTGATCATGGCCGGCGATTTTAATGCCTGGAGCCGTCGACGGATGAATGCGCTGTACCGCTTTGCGCGTGAAATGTCGCTGCGCCAGGTTCGCTTTACTGACGATCAGCGCCGCCGTGCGTTTGGTCGCCCTCTCGATTTTGTGTTCTATCGCGGTCTGAACGTGAGTGAAGCCTCTGTGCTGGTCACCCGTGCATCCGATCACAACCCGCTACTCGTTGAATTCAGTCCCGGCAAACCTGAACAATAACGGTGTGTCAGGTCTGCCATAGGGCAGGCCTGTGATGGTTGCCCTTCATATTTCTCAACAACCGAAGGACAACACAATGACAACACGCTCTCACCATGACAACGTCGAAAAACAGTTTGGCTCTCAGGCTAATGCCTATTTAACCAGTACGGTGCACGCCTCTGGCCGTGACTTGCAACGTCTGGGGGAAAGGTTGTCGGCATTTCCACAGGCTCGCGTATTGGATATGGGATGCGGAGCAGGGCACGCCAGCTTTGTGGCCGCGCAACACGTAAAGCAGGTCGTGGCTTATGATTTATCGTCGCAGATGCTTGAAGTGGTTGCTAAGGCGGCAAAAGACCGAGGTCTGGATAATATCGCCACACGGCAGGGGTATGCTGAAAGCCTGCCATTTGAAGATAACGTATTTGATGTGGTGATTAGCCGCTATTCCGCGCATCACTGGCATGATGTCGGGCGCGCGCTGCGGGAAGTGAACCGCGTTCTGAAGCCCGGTGGTGTACTGATTGTGATGGATGTGATGTCGCCTGGCCACCCAGTACGTGATATCTGGTTGCAAACCGTGGAGGCGTTACGCGATACCTCACACGTACGCAACTATTCCAGCGGAGAGTGGTTGTTGTTAATCAATGACGCCAATCTGATTGCCGATACCTTGTTAACCGATCGTCTGGCGCTGGAATTCAGTTCGTGGGTGGCGCGGATGCGTACGCCTGCAGCGTTGAGCGACGCGATTCGTGCCTACCAACAAAGTGCTTCTGCACAAGTGAAAGACTACTTTGCGTTACAGGAAGATGGCTCGTTTACCAGCGACACGATAATGGTTGAGGCACATAAAGCGGGATAAATAAAAAAGGCACTGGGGGGAAACCAGTGCCTTCATTTCTACAATGCTATCAGGAGTCCGGCATGTCGTTGTTTTTCACAAACAACGTTAGCTGATCGCCTGGCTGTAGATTATTCGTATCGCTGTTCCAGCGCATCACATCCTTGATGTTAACCCCGTGGCGTTTGGCAATACTCGAGAGCGAGTCGCCTTTACGCACACGATAGGTGATGCTATCGCTGTTGTTCGCCAGTCGCTGTGCGCTGCTACCAGCGCCCACCGTCAGATTCTGGCCTACTTTCAGCGACGACCCGCGCAGATTATTCCACTGCTTAAGGTCATTGATGCTCACGCCAAGACGTGAAGCAACGCCAGAAAGCGTATCGCCAGAGCGAACTTTGTAGCTACGGCTGTTCAGCGGCGTGTTATCCGCGACCAGCGTTGACTGCACGGCTGCAATTTCGCCTGAAGCCAGAGACTCACGCAGCTTCTCAGCATGCTTCTTTGGCACCATCACATATTGCGGGCCGCTGGCACCCAACGTGGAACCTTTCACGCCTGCATTGAAGGTCTTCAGCTTGCTGACGGAAATACCCGCCATATCGGCAACCTGAGCCATCTCAACCGGGCTACTCAGGCGAACACGTGCCAACGCGCGGCTTTCGTCTGTTGTTGGCAGACGTACGCCATAGCGTTTGCTGTTTTTGAGTATATCGCTCAATGCCAGCATTTTGGGCACGTATAGCTTCGTTTCCTGAGGCAATGGCAACGACCAGAAGTCAGTGGGTTTACCACGAGCTTTGTTCGTTTTGATTGCCTTCATGACACGACCTTCACCGCTATTATAAGCAGCAACGGTCAGCAGCCAGTCGCCATCAAACATCTTGTTCAGACGCTGCATCATGTCCAGCGCGGCGGTGGTGGAAGCCACAACGTCGCGACGTGCATCATAACTGCGGGTCTGTTTTAAACCATAATTGCGCCCCGTGCTCGGAATGATCTGCCAAATACCTGCGGCATTGGCGCCAGACGTTGCGTGAGGATCAAAAGCGCTCTCCACTATGGGTAGTAGTACCAGTTCCATAGGCATGTTACGTTTCTTAACTTGCCCGGCTATCCAGTACATATACGGCTCTGCCCGTAAAGTTACATCGTGGAGATAGCTCTTATTGCGTAAATACTTCTGTTTCTGTTCGCGAATCCGGCTGTTTTCCGGAATTCCCATCTTTAGCTCGTCACCAATGAAAGCCCACAAATCTTGATCAGCAGCGATAGATGTTCCGTCGTCCATCCATCGCGCCTGACTTGTAAACTTTCCTGCTTCCCCTTGACCAGCTGCAGAAAGGCTCTGTGCGTGTTGTTGGACGTTACCAGTATTCTGGCACCCAACAAGCAGGACAGAGGCGAGTAATATCGCTTTTGCCTTCATGTGTGTGTCAATAGTTGCTTAAAAGACGACCGATCATAACGGCGAAGTTTTCAAAAGGCAACCCGGAATTGTCAGAACGTATCTTTCTTTGACCTTAACCAGGCAAAACGCTCTTCAGGTTGTTGCAATATTGTTTCTTTGTTAATTTCATTAATTAAATCAACATCTTCCGTTCTCAAAAAAAGATTAATTCGTCGCTCATTTTTCAGAATTACGGGTAGTGTCATTTGTTTTTTTACGCGTAACTCATTAACTTTACGATAATATTCATTTATGAACGAATCGTGCGGCAGAATGCTTAAAGCAAACTTCATATTTGCTAATGTGTATTCATGTGCGCAACAAATCAATGTGTCGTCAGGAAGTGAGTTTAGTTTTTTAACTGATTGATACATTTGGGTTGCGGTGCCTTCAAAAAGTCGACCGCAACCGCCAGAAAAGAGTGTGTCATCACAAAATAAGTAAGGATGGCTAAAGTAACAGATATGTCCTAAAGTGTGACCCGGAGTAGCAATTACCCTAAATTCATGCCCCAAAACGAGTGCAATATCGCCATCTTCGACTATGTGTGTCGTTCCCTTATCTTGCGTTTCAGCCGGTCCGTATACCACTATTTGTGGGAAATGCTGCAGAAGTTCTTTCACTCCGCCCACGTGATCCTGATGATGATGGGTTAGCAGAATGGCTTCAGGCACCCAGTTATGCTCTGCAATGGCTTTCAGAACAGGAGCCGCTTCACCCGGGTCCACAATCAGACAATGCTGGTCATTATTTGACAAGACCCAGATGTAATTGTCCTGAAATGCAGGAATACTGTTAAGATTCATATATTACCTCTAAATGCGTAACGGAAGGTTGTGATGAAACCGGCAAGGATCCCTCAAACTGTCGTAGCGCCCGTTAGCTGGGATGATCTGCCCTGGGGCGAACACTATCGTGAGGCGCTGGAGTATCAGCTTAACCCGTGGTTCGCAAAAATGTACGGTTTTCATCTGCTTAAGGTTGGTAATTTAAGCGCAGAAATCGATTCCGAAGCGTGCGCGGTTTCTCATCAGGTAAATGTTTCTTTGCAGGGTTCTCCCATGCAGGTGACGGCCGATCCTTTGCATCTTCCCTTTGCCAATAAGTCCGTGGATGTCTGTTTATTGGCCCATACGTTACCGTGGTGTTCCGATCCGCATCGCCTACTGCGTGAAGCCGATCGCGTGTTGATTGATGACGGTTGGTTGATTTTGAGCGGTTTTAACCCGGTAAGCCTGATGGGTTTGCGTAAACTGGTGCCCGTATTGCGTAAGACATCGCCCTATAACAGTCGGATGTTTACCCTCATGCGTCAATTGGACTGGCTATCATTACTGAATTTTGAAGTGCTGCACTATAGTCGTTTTCATGTTCTGCCCTGGAATAAGAAGGGCGGGAAAATGTTAAGCACCCATATCCCCGCGCTGGGCTGTTTACAGCTGGTGGTTGCGCGCAAGCGAACCATTCCGCTTACACTCAACCCGATGAAACAAAATAAAAGCAAAACGCCTATCCGTCATGCCGTTGGCGCGACCCGGCAATACCGTAAACCGGACGCTTAAGCCTCAGTCTGATACCCAATATCATCCTGAGTCGGGCTCATGGCCGCGGTGCGCGCAAGCTCATCGCAGCGTTCGTTTTCCGGATGGCCCGCATGGCCTTTAACCCATTCCCATTTGATTTGATGAGGGCCTAAAGCGGCATCGAGACGCTTCCACAGATCGACGTTCTTCACTGGTTTTTTATCTGCTGTTTTCCAGCCACGCTTCTTCCAGTTGTGGATCCACTGCGTAATGCCCTGGCGCACATACTGGCTGTCCGTGCTGAGTATCACTTCACACTGTTCTTTCAGGGCTTCCAGCGCAACGATTGCTGCCATCAGCTCCATGCGATTATTAGTTGTAAGGTTGTAGCCTTCGCTAAAGGTTTTTTCGCGCCCGCGATAGCGTAAAATCGCCCCATAACCACCCGGTCCGGGATTTCCCAGGCAAGAACCATCGGTGAAAATTTCTACCTGTTTAAGCATCTCTGGTAGACTTCCTGTTTTAGCAAATCGAAATCAAACGATAAGTCTGACATAAATGACCGTTATGAGCACTGGAATTACACGACAGATCGTCCTCGATACCGAAACCACCGGTATGAACCAGATTGGCGCCCACTATGAAGGCCACAAGATCATTGAGATCGGTGCGGTTGAAGTGGTGAACCGCCGCCTGACCGGCAATAACTTCCATGTTTACCTGAAGCCGGATCGGCTGGTGGACCCGGAAGCGTTCGGCGTACACGGAATCGCAGACGAATTCCTGCTTGATAAACCCACGTTTGCTGATGTAGCCGACGAATTTCTCGACTACATTCGTGGCGCGGAGCTGGTCATCCATAACGCATCGTTCGATATCGGTTTTATGGATTACGAATTCGCGAAGCTCAAGCGGGAT
This sequence comes from Citrobacter sp. Cf087, assembly GCF_030334285.1. Lineage (NCBI taxonomy): Bacteria > Pseudomonadati > Pseudomonadota > Gammaproteobacteria > Enterobacterales > Enterobacteriaceae > Citrobacter > Citrobacter sp. Cf087. The sequence goes on along the minus strand of NZ_JAOWED010000030.1, from coordinate 576,821 downwards.
ATTCCGAAGACGAACGAATTCTGCAAAATAACCGATAGCCTGGCGCTGGCGAGGAAAATGTTTCCTGGCAAGCGAAACAGCCTTGATGCGTTGTGCTCGCGCTATGAGATAGACAACAGTAAACGAACCCTGCACGGCGCATTGCTTGATGCCCAGATTCTGGCCGACGTTTATCTGATGATGACCGGCGGGCAGACCACGATGGCGTTCTCAATGGAAGGCGACAGCCAGCAGAGGAATGACACGGGGATCCAGCGTATTGTGCGCCAGTCCAGCAAACTACGTGTTGTTTTCGCCACTGATGAAGAGTTAGCGGCCCATGAGTCACGCCTTGACCTGGTGCAGAAGAAAGGCGGAAGTTGCCTCTGGCGGGCATAGTTTGTACATTTACCGTATGAAAATGGCCATTCGGGTGATTTTTGCAGCAAACGATTAAAAAACGTGAGAAAAAGCGTTGACGAGGTGCGAGGCAATCCGTAATATTCGCTTCGTTCCCAAGCGGAACACAACGCGGAGTGGTAGTTCAGTTGGTTAGAATACCTGCCTGTCACGCAGGGGGTCGCGGGTTCGAGTCCCGTCCATTCCGCCACTATTCAGAAAGCCTGAATCAGAAATGATTCAGGCTTTCGTCGTTTTAATCACTGCAAAATATTATCTATCGTTTTACCATCAAAAAAATCAATAACTGACCGCGCGGTATGGATACCTGTCTGGTGGTAAGATTCAACCGTCGCAGCGGCGATGTGTGGGGTCGTGATAATATTTCTGGAATGTAGCAGAGGGCTGAATTGTGGCAAAGGTTCATGCTGAAATACGTCGAGGGCGGAAAACACATTCCTTTCATCAATCACCTGCAACAAAGCGCGTTCATCGATTAATTTCGCACGAGCCGCATTGATGAGCAGGGCACCATTTCTCATCATAGAAAGGTATTTGTGACTGATAAAATTCTCTAAGGATGATGTATAAGGGAGAAGCACGACAATGACGTTGGACTGCATGAAGATGTCGTCAACCGAAACAAACTTAACAGCCATTTTTTCAGCTATCTCATGATCCGGTTTTTTGTCGTACGCGAGAATTTCAATCTCGAAGCCGGACAACCTCTTAACCAACGTTTTGGCAATATTCCCAAAACCTAATAATCCTACCCGTTTACCATTTAATTCATTTCCCAGCGAGTATCCCCAATAGCCGTTTTGCATGTCCATATGATTACCGGGAATATTTCTCAGACCAGAAAATATAAGGCCAATGATAAATTCGGCGACAGCGTTGGCATTGATGCCTCGTGCATTATTAACCACAATGCCTGATTTTTTTGCCGCGTCAGTATCTATATTATCAACGCCAGTACCAAATCTTGAGATGATTTTCAGTTTTGGTAGAAGAGAAAACACACTGGCGTCATAGCAATCCGTTCCGGCAATGACAGCATCAATAGATGCCCTCAACTTATCTGATTCTGATGCGATAAGATGATTCACACTGTTCTTGAAAATGAGATTATATTGGTTATCGCGCAATAATTTGCAACCGGTTACACAACGAGCCGAAAAACTGGAAACGGTGATTAATACATTTTTCATATCTGTTACCTCGTACCTGAGAACGCCATCAGGTTGTGATGGCGTAGACCGGTTACAATAAAAATGACACAAGTTATGAATTTACTTTAACGCCGAGAGCACCTCCTGGATGAAATAAACCAAAATCGGTTCGGGTAAACTGCTTGAGTTCTGACAGCGTGAGGGCTACCGCATCTCCCACGACAAGAACAGCCGTAGAAGAGCAGGATGGAGCAAGACCTAAGGTGTCGGCTTCACTCTTTACGGGTATTTCAATCGATAAATCACAGCAGATAGCCAGCGACGAATTGTGGCTTCGGGTAAATGAGACCAGAAAATTTTTCATTTTTTTCAGACTTGGCAGCGTAGCTAACAGTTCTGCTGTCTCACCACTATTGGATATCAAAATAACAACATCTTCACTGGTAACCATCCCCAAATCGCCATGAACCGCTTCTGTTCCATGAATAAAAAAAGAGGGGGTACCGGTGCTGGCAAATGTCGCTGCCAATTTTTTTGCAATAATTCCTGATTTTCCTACGCCGATAAAGACAACTTTCCCGCTACAGGATTGCAGTATTTTTACAAGAGTTGCGGTTTCTGAAAGCGGTGCATTAATAATTTCCTCAACTGCTTTTTGCTCATTTCGCATAAATCCTTTAATGAGTGAGATGACCTCAGTATTATTCATGTCTGTTTTCCTGATTAATTTTATCAATAACGTAAGCCACCCGAGATAAGCCCTGGTATAGTTTTTCCCTGCTGCAAGCCAGATTTAACCGTAAATAGTTTTCCCCACCTGGTCCATATACGTTGCCTGCCATGATCCCCACTTTTCCTTCATGAATTAACATGGCGTAGAATTTTTCGAATGAACAACTGATGTGTGAACAGTCTATCCATGCAAAATAGCAACCTTCAGATTCTCTGAGTTTCAGAGGTGAAAGATTTTCTTGAACATAATGAACAGCAAAATCAATGTTTGACTGAAGGTGTGACTTCAACTGTTGTAACCATACATCACACTCATTGTAGGCAACGATAGTGGCAATGATATTCAATACCGAAGGTGAATTCACAAAATCCCGATAACGAGTTATCACCCTGAATTTTTCATTAAAGATAATGTCAGGTGCGATAAGATACGAGCCCGTTAGAGCAGGGACATTAAATGTTTTTGAGATAGAGTTAAAAACAACCGTTTTATCGTAGTGCAATTTAAGTGCAGACGTAAATTTATGGCTAAAAGCGAAATCACTGTGGATCTCATCGGATAACAGCCAACAGTTATTTTTTATACATATCTCTGAAATTTTAATTAACTCATGCTCAGACCATACTTTTCCTGTTGGATTATGTGGATTGCACAATAAAATTACCTTTGCATGTTTTGCTCTGGCATTGAAGTCGTTCCAGTCTATGCCATACCGGCCATCATCATTTTTAATCAATGTTGAAGTGAGTAATTTTCTTCCACTATTTTTGATAACATCAAAGAATGCATTATATGCTGGAGTGAAAGTCAGAATGCTATCTTCAGGTACAGTTAATAATTCTAGCGCTTTGGCGATTGAGTACATCACACTCGGACTATAAGTAATCCAGTTAGCATCAATGACCGTATCATATTTCTGACCATACCAATGGCATATCGCGTTGAGATATTCGCTATGTTGCCAGCGACTATACCCGAGGACAGGATGTTCCAGTCTTTTCTGTAGCGCTTTGGTAATTGCTTGTGGTATGGGTAGATCCATATCAGATATGGAAAAAGGAATAATATCGTGTACACCAAATCTGTCTTCGCAGAAGTCCCACTGCGTGCAGTAAGTTCCTTTTCGCGAAATAGGCGTGTTAAAAATATCCATCAACATAACCCCATACATTTATCCATATCTTTACGCAAGGCGATGACTTTTGTACCAATAATGACCTGTAAGGTATTTTTATCGAGTTTGACAATTGCGATCCCTCCCTGCTTTTTAATGGCAGCTTCATCAATTGCTTCTATATCTTTGATTGTTAGCCGTAAACGTGTAACACAGTTATCCAGAGAGATAATGTTTTCTTTTCCTCCGAGAGCCGTAATCATATTCTCAGCGGTGCTGGCGTCTGTATTTCTATTTGCCACTGGTTGGACAGTCGGTGTTATCACATCAGCTGTTGTTGCAGATGGAACCATGTCACTGTCTTCTCTGCCAACAGTCATTAAGTTGTATTTTAGAATGGCCCATTTAAATACCATGTAATAAATGAAAAAGTAGGCGATTTCTACACAAACAGCCACTGGCCATCCAGTTCTTGCACCCCGTAATACGCCAAAGCTTATAAACTGAATCAAATCGCCGGTGAATCCCATTTTCACGCCGAGATACGGTAAAAACATATTTGCGAAGCCATTCATAAAGGCATGGAATACAAATAAGACAGGACTGACAAACAGGAATAAAAATTCAATCGGTTCGCTAACACCGCCAATAATCACAGTCAGCACCGCAGAGATTAATAATGCTTTAATAGCCTTGCGATTTTGTACATGAGCAGTCTGATACATAGCAAGAGCCGCACCTGCTAAACCATACTGGATCATGAGCTTACCTTGTTCCATTTTTCCGGCAAGGTCTAAGGGAATGACGGCGTTTTCTTTGACGTAGGCCATAAACATATTGAGAGTGCCGTAGTACTCCTCGCCGTTGATGATTGCTGATCCGCCAATCGGCGTAAATCTGAATACAGATGTGACTAAATGATTTAGCCCGAAGGGAATCGTTACGCGCTCTGCAACGGCATAGAAGAAATAACCTACCGGACCAGAGGTGGATATCCAATGGCCGATTAACATAAACATGTTAAAGAAAGGAGGCCAGACAAAAGGGATTATGATGCCGAAAACACTCATGACAACTAACGTAATGATAGGAACAAGGCGTGGGCCACTATAGAATCCCAACGACTCTGGGATACGCAGATTGACGATCCGTTTGTACATGGCGAATACCATCAACCCTGCAACGATTCCCCCCAATACGCTGGTATTGTATGACTGAATTCCCAGAATAATAGTTTGTCCATGTGTGGACATCTGATCTGTGGGGACGAGCAGACCGTGACTTTTAAGATAAAAATTTGTTCCCAAATGCATTGCCATAAACCCGACCAGACCGGAAAATGCGCCATATGCTTTATCTTCTTTTTCTTTCAACAGACCCAGTGGGATGGCGATTGCAAATAATACCGGTAAATTAACAAAAGCGAATAAACCCAGGCTAACAATAAAATCTAAAAATGATTTAACAACAGGGTATCCTAATACAGGAATTAATTTGGCCATTTCCTCGCTGGCTAATCCACTACCCAGGCCTAACATCATGCCGCATACGCTTAGCAGAGCGATTGGATACATAAATGCCTTACCCAGGCTCTGAAAAAAACTCCAGGCTTTTTTCTGTTTCATATTAACTGTCTCGTGATAAGGTGAAATATAATCAGTCCATCAATACCTTAATGCGAATTGAAAGATACAACTTTTCTTCCATCGCCAGTTCATAGTTAAACTCTGATTTTAAATACTCTTCTATTTTTATAATAGAATGTTGCAAGATTAAATCTTTCTCCAGAAAATGTTCATAGATATCACCGATATCTTTATTCTTTATCTTTTCGTTGCATAGCACCCGACAGGAGAAATATTTTAAATGGGTCATGAAACGTGAGTAGTTGAATGCGTTGCGATCTACTCTTTTCTCGTAAACCTTTTCAATAATATCTGTGATTTTTTGTGAGAACTCTATAGTCCTGAGAGATTCATAATTGGAGGTGTTTTCATAGTTATTCAAAATATGCAGGGCGATGAAACCAATCTCATCATCCGGAAGTCGGATGTTAAAATACTCATTGACGATGGATAAAGCATCCCGACTAATAGCATACTCTGACTTGTATAATGCTTTTATCTCATCAAGGAATATATTATTGATTTGGATGCCAGCAGCGCATCGAGAGACTGCATTCGAAATGTGATCGGCAAGAATGAGTAAAAGCGATGGGTTCAACTTTTTGTCAAGATTTATCTCCGCATAACGGACTATTTTTTCAGATACAAAAATATAATCAATATCTACTCTCTCTATCAGTTTGTATAATTTTCCTTTTTCTTCATTTCTGACATAAAAAAATCGATTAGCAGGATGTGGTGGAACAGACATGCCATTTTTTCTGTTGTAACCTACGCCAGGGCCAGAAATGATGACTTCCTGACCATTCATCGATGCCAGCACACAATTATTGTTCATGACTTTTTCGATGATCATTTCATGGCTCCAAAAAAAAAGGCAAGACAAGTAAGAAGTAATAATCACTTCAAACGTTGTCTTGCCTGATTTAACAGTTACAAGATTACTCACTGATGTGTATACCCTACACAGGATTATCTTAAATAAATGAGATGCATGTCCTGTTTTGGGATTAGCATGACAAATTTAAGATGCCAGCCACACATACAACACACTAATAATTCATGTGGTGAATTCATGGGTGGGATATATAATATTTTCCTATGTATAGTGTTGTTCGTCCTTCCTTCAGCAGTGTGTAGGCAATTACTCGCTTAGCGTCTGTGCGATGTCTTTTTGCACCTGCTGGCGCTGTTCTGGAGTCAGCACTTTGTTCAGGTCAAAATAGTATTTCACGCGATAATAACGCGCCTGCTGTTCGATGTTGCTGAATGCCGAAAGCTGTTTTTTGACGGCTGTTTCATCCCACTTCCCGGACTTGATGACGTCAATCAACGCGCCGTCTTTAACATCCTTCACCGAAATCTGGCTTACGTTGGTTTCAAGCTGCTGGTGCAGTTTTTTAATCTGCGCAATCTGGTCAGTGCTCAACTTAAGATGTTGTACTATCGGATCCTGGGCTGGAGCCGGAACATTAGATGTGGTTGCTGCAAGCGTGCTAAAAGAAGCGCCAGCCACGGTAACTGCCAGCAAAGTCATGCGTAAGAAGTTCTTCATGTCGAGATCCTGATAAGGGAATTATTAACATTGTCAGTCACTCGCTGGTTACGAGTGATTATCTTTTGCAGGATACGATGCCCACCGCATGTCGCCACGCGAATTTGTTTTGCGGTTGGTTACGGAGTGAAACAATCCCGCCACGGAAAAACGTTATGCAGCGGGAGTGAAGGCGATAGTTATAGCGTGAACGGGTCGGCATCCTGCCAGGCGGGAAATTTCTCGCGATATTCACGCAGCGCTGAGAGAGACAGTTCTGCGTCAATGCGTGTGGCCTGATGCGGCTCGGCGGTGGCAATAATCTCACCCTGCGGATTAATCACCCGGCTGTCACCGCGATAATGATGCCCGTTACCGTCAGTGCCCACGCGGTTACATCCTGCTACATAAGCCTGGTTCTCAATCGCCCGTGCGGCAAGCAGAACCTGCCAGTGCAGAGAACGCGGCGCAGGCCAATTGGCAACATACAACGCAAGGTCGTAATCGTTGCGATTGCGCGACCATACCGGAAAACGCAGGTCATAACAGACCAACGGCAGAATGCGCCAGCCGCGCCATTCAACAATAACGCGCGCGTCACCCGCCTGGTAATGCTGGTGCTCATCCGCCATGCGGAACAGATGGCGCTTGTCGTAGAAATGCACATTACCTTCGGGTTCAACCAGCAAAAAACGATTCACCGGCCCCCGTTCAGACTGTATCGCCGCGCTACCTGCTATCAGGGCATTTGTCTGCTGCGCTTTGCTACGCATCCAGCTTACAACTTCTTCTTGCGACAACGATTTATTTGCCGCTTCCATGGCAAATCCGCTGGTAAACATCTCAGGCAATACAATGACATCACGTCCGGCGACGGTTTCCAGTTGTCGGTCAAAATGGCGCAGGTTGGCCGGGCCATCCATCCAGATCAATGGTTGTTGCAGCAGAGTAATTTTCAAACCAGGCACGATCGAGGCTCCTCGTTGAACAACATTTTGACACTGTAGCATGAGCATTAATGAAAATGTGGCAATAAAAAGCCCCGCATTAAGCGGGGCTAAACGTCGTGCGAGTGTCGTTATGCGGCTTCGACTTTACGCACTTTCTCTGGCAGCTTTACCGGCTGAGTCGCCAGCTCCTCGGGTTCAAAGTCATCCACGTTGATACTGCGCAGGCGGCTCGCTTCGGCTTTCACCAGAATCGCGGCTTCATCTTTATCAATCAGCCCTTTCGCCAGCGCATTGTGCGCCAGTTCGTCGAGACGGGTAAATGGCAGGTTTTTACCCAACTCTTTACAGATCCGCTGGTGGATTGGGTCGGCTGCAATCACGTCCAGCAGCGCCTCTTCCAGCAAACCAACCGGGTTATGCTCGCTTGGCGTCAGATATTGACCGCGACCAATACGAGAACGAGTAGCGCTCGGAACCTGCAAAATCTTCGCGACTTTATGATCCAATTTGTCAGACGGTGCATGGTAGTGGCGACCGGTAGGGAAGATAACCACATTCAGCAAGCCCGCGACCAGACGGTTCGGGAAGTTCTTCAGCAGATCGTCCATCGCCTGTTCCGCTTTGTACAACGCATCCTGAACGCCCCAGTGAACCAACGGCAGGTCCGCTTCATGACGGCCTTCGTCGTCATAACGCTTCAGCACCGCGGAGGCCAGATACAGCTGACTTAACACATCGCCCAGACGTGCGGAGATACGTTCACGACGCTTCAGACTACCGCCCAGTACAGCCATCGACACATCTGAAAGCAGGGCCAGGTTGGCGCTCAGACGGTTCAGGTGCTGGTAGTAACGTTTGGTCGCATCGCCAGTTGGCGTGCTGCTGGTTAAACCACGCGTCAGGCCAAGCCAGAAGCTACGCACTTTGTTACTGCCGACGTGACCGATGTGTTTGAACAGCAGCTTGTCGAACGCATTCACATCGTTACTCTGTGCCGCAGCCATCTCTTCCAGAACATACGGATGGCAGCGAATCGCACCCTGACCGAAGATCATCATGCTACGGGTCAGAATGTTGGCACCTTCAACGGTAATAGCGATTGGCGCACCTTGATAAGCACGGGCGAGGAAGTTGCTTTCGCCAAGCATAATGCCTTTACCGCCAGTGATATCCATCGCATCGATGATTGACTGCTGCCCGCGGTGGGTACAGTGATATTTCACGATGGCCGACAACACCGCCGGTTTTTCACCCAGCATAATGCCGTAGGTAATCAGTGATGCCGCAGCGTCCATCACGTAGGCGTTACCGGCAATACGTGCCAACGGCTCTTCAATACCTTCCATCTTGCCGATAGAGATTTTGAACTGGCGACGAATGTGCGCATACGCGCCGGTGGCCATCGCGACCGATTTCACGCCGCCCGTCGAGTTAGATGGCAGGGTAATACCACGTCCCACAGACAGGCATTCCACCAGCATGCGCCAGCCCTGACCGGCCATTTTCGGACCACCGATGATGTAATCAATTGGTACAAACACATCTTTGCCCAGTGTCGGACCGTTCTGGAACGGCACGTTCAGCGGGAAGTGACGACGCCCAATTTGTACACCTGGCGTTGAGGTTGGGATCAGCGCACAGGTAATGCCAAGATCTTCTTCGCCACCCAGCAGTTTTTCCGGGTCGGAGAGTTTAAATGCCAGACCCAGCACGGTAGCGATAGGCGCCAGCGTGATATAGCGTTTGTTCCAGGTCAGGCGCATACCCAGCACCTGCTGGCCCTGCCAGTCGCCCATACAAACTACGCCGGTATCAGGGATCGCGCCTGCGTCGGAGCCGGCTTCCGGGCTGGTCAGAGCAAAGCATGGGATCTCCTGACCGCGAGCCAGACGCGGCAGGTAATGATTTTTCTGCTCTTCGGTGCCGTAATGTTGCAGCAGTTCGCCTGGGCCTAATGAGTTAGGCACGCCAACGGTGATCGCCAGGATCCCAGAAACGCCGGAGAGTTTCTGTAGAACGCGAGCCTGAGCATATGCTGAGAATTCCAGCCCGCCGTACTCTTTCTTAATGATCATCGCGAAGAAGCGGTGTTCTTTCAGATATGCCCACAGTTCCGGCGGCAGATCCGCGAGTTCGTGAGTGATCTGGAAGTCGTTCGCCATGCGGCACGCTTCTTCCACGGGACCATCAATAAACGCTTGCTCTTCAGCAGTCAGATGCGGCTGAGGATAGTTATGCAGTTTTTTCCAGTCAGGCTTGCCCTGGAACAGATCTCCTTCCCACCAGGTCGTACCGGCATCAATCGCTTCTTTCTCAGTACGCGACATCGGCGGCATGACTTTACGGAAACCGCGGAACACCGGTGCAGAGATCATAGATTTGCGCATCGGCGTAAAGTTAAACGGTACGAGAATAATGGCCAGAGGAACCAGCAGCCAGACTGACCACAGGCCAGCCACGCCAAGCGCGGCCGTCCAGGCGAGCAAAATTAAGCTGCTGAGGAATAAGCTCACGCGGTGATAAAACAGAACGCTGAGCAGAACAACCGTAGCGATAATACTCAAAATCATCATAACGAAAAGCTCCCTTGCTTGTAGGAGGTCTGACCACTTGTGATGATATGGTTGTAGTGGATGTAAATTCTTTTAGCAATGTGTTTACAAAATAATTACAACAAAGCTCACATTGTTGCTGTTTTAACCGGCACAAAAAATCAAAAGCCGTAGCCATTCCTGTGGCTTGTACTTCTCGCTGGTAGCGCTATCCGGTACACTGCACCTTGTCATTTACATTCATGCTGAAGGATATCCTCATGTACCAGGATCTTATTCGTAACGAACTGAGCGAAGCGGCGGAAACGCTGGCTAATTTTCTTAAAGATGACGCCAATATTCACGCCATTCAGCGCGCGGCGGTCCTGTTGGCAGACAGCTTTAAAGCCGGCGGTAAGGTACTTTCTTGCGGTAACGGCGGTTCCCATTGCGACGCGATGCACTTTGCCGAAGAGCTGACCGGACGCTATCGTGAAAACCGTCCTGGTTACCCTGCTATCGCTATCTCTGACGTCAGCCATATCTCCTGCGTCAGCAACGATTTCGGTTACGATTATGTGTTCTCTCGCTACGTAGAAGCCGTGGGTCGTGAGGGAGATGTCCTGTTAGGCATCTCGACTTCGGGTAATTCCGGTAACGTAATTAAAGCGATTGCCGCAGCGCGTGAGAAAGGGATGAAAGTTATCACCCTGACCGGTAAAGATGGCGGCAAAATGGCGGGCAGCGCGGATATCGAAATTCGCGTGCCGCACTTTGGCTACGCTGATCGTATTCAGGAAATTCATATCAAAGTGATCCATATCCTGATCCAGTTGATCGAAAAAGAGATGGTTAAACCATAAGAAGACGATTGCCGGATGGTGGCTGAAGCCTTATCCGGCCTACATGAGCGCCATGTAGGCCTGATAAGCGCAGCGCCATCAGGCAGTTCACGGTTTTAAGGTAGGTGATGTATGTGCGAACTGCTCGGGATGAGCGCCAATGTGCCAACCGATATCTGCTTTAGCTTCACCGGGCTGGTCCAGCGCGGCGGAGGTACCGGGCCGCACAAAGACGGCTGGGGTATTACGTTTTATGAAGGTAAGGGCTGCCGTACGTTTAAAGATCCGCAACCCAGCTTTAATTCGCCTATCGCCAAACTGGTGCAAGACTATCCCATCAAATCCTGTTCCGTGATTGCCCATATTCGTCAGGCGAATCGTGGAGAAGTTGCGCTGGAAAATACCCATCCATTTACCCGTGAACTATGGGGACGTAACTGGACGTATGCCCATAACGGGCAACTCAGCGGTTATAAATCACTGGAGACCGGTAATTTCCGCCCGGTCGGTGAAACCGACAGCGAAAAAGCCTTCTGCTGGCTGCTCCACAAGCTGACGGAGCGTTATCCGCGCACGCCTGGCAATATGACGGCGGTGTTTAAATATATCGCGATGCTGGCAGGAGAACTGCGGGAGAAGGGCGTCTTCAACATGCTGTTGTCTGACGGACGTTATGTGATGGCCTTCTGCTCGACCAATTTGTTTTGGATCACGCGTCGTGCGCCGTTTGGCGTGGCGACATTGCTGGATCAGGATGTGGAGATTGATTTTAGCTCAGAGACCACACCCAATGATGTGGTCACCGTGATTGCCACTCAACCGTTAACCGGCAATGAAACCTGGCAAAAGATTATGCCAGGCGAGTGGGCATTATTTTGTCTCGGGGAGCGCGTAGTTTGATGCCAGTTGCGGCTGAACGACTTCGTGACTCAACGGCTTGCTGACGACGTAACGGCCATCGACGACGGAAACGGTCGGTGGCTTACGCGTTTGTTCAAAGTAATCGTATCCTGGCTTTAACTGGGCCCAGAAATCTTTGTAATACGAAAACTTATGGCGCTGCATGTTGGCATCGGTCATGCGGAACGGGTAAATGCTCACCTGTACGCTGGATTGTCCGAACACCAGAGCGCCGGTCACAAACTGGAAAATCTCATCAATGCCGTTGTCGGTCATTGCGTAGCAGCCGACGGAAACACAGGCGCCGTGGATCATCAGGTATTTACCTTCATAACCGTGTGCGCGATCGTAGGCATTAGGGAAACCAATGTTAATCGCTTTATAGAAGCGGCTATCCGGTTTCAGCTGTCCACGCTGAACGCTGTAAAATCCTTCCGGACTTTTGAAATCACCCTGACGCTGTTTCGGCCCTAAGCCACCGGAATAATTACAGATCTTATAACTGTCGAGCAATTGATACTGTTCGCCCATCTTGACGTACAGATCCAACGTTCGCTCTTCTTTGAAGATCTGGATATAAACGGGGGAGCCCATTAATTGCTGCTTATATTCTTTGCTGACAGGCGTAGTCGGGCTGCTGCTGCTCAGCAAACCGGCAAATGAAACGCACGGCAATAAAAGCATCGCAAGAAAAAATGCGATTTTACGCATACTGCTTATTCCTTGATAAAACGATTACACACGCCAGGACGGCAAAAAGAGTCCCCAAATCGGATAAATCTGGATCTGGAGCGCTCACATTAGCACCAAGAGAGTTTTTCGCAAGTCTCTCGTGCGGCGTTTACACTTTAGTTTTCCTTTATACGGAAAATTGTGCTTAAAGGCAGTCAGACACTGGCTTGTTTTGCTGGTTAGCACACTGCATTTCGTCTTATTAGTGAAGAATGTCTATTCTATTGAATTTAAAAAATTAATTATTTAATAATCGAATATTAAAAAGGAATGATGGGCAATAGCGGTAGACTGCGGCGAACGTGTTTGACCAGGTATTCTTCTTTTCATGTTTTTTGTCTCTGCACCCCGACGCTTTTTGCCGGGTCTGCTGTCTTTGTGTGTTGTATTGTCCTCACCGTCTGTCGCCAAAGTTCAGCCCCTCTTATCTGACGCCCATGTAAGCTATGCGGCGCAAATTCGCATGCGTAATCGTGCCCGGCTGCTGAAGCAGTATCACGCACAGGTAAAAAAGCAGGCAAGCTACGTGGTGGAAGGCAACGCAGAAAGTAAAAGCGCGCTGCGCCAGCAGAACCGGGCGCTGATTAAACAGCACCCGGAGTGGTTCCCTGGCCCACTAAAAGCCAGCGACCATCGCTGGCAGGAACTGGCTGAGAATGATCATTTTCTCAGTAGCGATCATCTACACAATATCACTGAAGTGGCCATCCACCGACTTGAGCAACAGCTCGGTAAACCCTATTTGTGGGGCGGTACCGATCCGGACGAAGGGTTTGACTGTAGCGGGCTGATTTTTTATGCCTACAACAAAATCCTGGCGGCAAAATTGCCCCGGACAGCGAATGAAATGTATCACTATCGACGGGCTACTATTGTCGCTAACCGCGATCTTCGCCGTGGTGATTTAGTGTTCTTTCATATTCACAGCCGGGATATTGCCGATCATATGGGCGTCTATTTGGGGCAGGGACAATTTATTGAATCACCACGGACAGGAGAAACAATTCGGGTGAGCAATTTATCCGATGACTTCTGGCAGGATCATTATCTAGGCGCTCGTCGTATTCTTACGGAAAATACGATTCTGTAATCAAAAAGGCGGTGTAATGACACCGCCTCGGCAGGCGTTAACTTAACGCCCCCATGATCTTTAATTCCAGTTCATCCGGAACTTCGTTATAAGACAACACCTGTAGGCCCGGGGCAAACAGGCGCGCATAGCGCGCGAGCAAAGGACGTAACTGCGGTGCGACCAGCAGCACAGGCTCTTTCCCCGCCGCTTTCATCTGTTCTTTTATCTGCGGCATATTGGTCTGAAACTGATTCAGCATATTGGGATCGACCGGCACGCTATCCAGCACCACTTTTCCACTTTGCTGAGCCTGATTCACCACATTCGCCAGCAGATTCTCCAGTTCACTGTTCAGCGTATATACGGCCAGCTCATCTTTGCGCACAAACGGGTGGGTAATGCTGCGACGTAGCGCCAGACGCACATCTGCCGTTAACAAAATATGATCTTTGGTCACGGTGCTACTGGCGACAAGTACGGTGGCTATGGTGACGATATCGCGCAATGACACACCTTCGATAAGCAGCGCCCGGTACACTTTCAAGAGCTGGCTGTAATTCAGCGCTGCGCTCAAATCTTCCGCCAGACGTGGCGCCATAGAAGAGAGGCGGTTATGCAACTGCGTAATATCATCGTAATTAAACAGCTCTGGAATATAGTTACGAATGATCTTATTCACATGCGTCGCAATGACGCTGGCACTATCAATAACCTGGTACCCCATATTTAACGCTTTAGCTTTTTGCGCCGGAACAATCCAGGTGACCGGCATACCATAGGCTGGATCGTGGCCTAAAACACCGTCGATCTCGCCATAGGTTTCACTGGAGGGCAGCGCCATCAGCTTATCTGCGGGAATATCGGCTTCATCGGCCTTGATCCCATTGATAAAAATGGCGTACTGGGTTGGTTTAAGGCGGAAGTTTTCGCGGATGCGAATTTCCGGCAGCAGTACGCCGTTCGTGTCTGAGATCACCTGTCGCACACCGCGAATGCGTTGAGTGAGCGGATTCCCTTTGGATTTATCGACCAACGACACCAGCTTATATCCCAGGCTTAGGCTGATAGGTTCTATTAAGGGGATGGTTTCCCAACTGACCTGCTGCTCGGTGGTTTCAGCGATGGTTTTGGTCAGCGTTTCGAGATTTTTCTCGTCGGTCTCAGCCACCTTCGGTCGCTTGCTCATGCGCCAGGCGGTGAATCCCAGCAGGGCGCTGAAAATCAGGAAGGGGAAATGCGGCATCCCCGGCACCACTGCCAGCACAAACATAATGCTGGTGGCGGTATACAGCACGGAGGGGCTGGCCAGCAGTTGGCTACGTACGTCCGTGGCAATATCGCCGCTGTCGCTTACGCGGGTGACGATGATCGCTGCTGCTGTCGACAACAGCAGAGAAGGGATCTGGGCGACCAGGCCGTCACCGATGGTCATCAGTACGTATTGCTGGAAGGCGGCTTCGGCGCTTAAATCGTATTTAAAGATCCCGATACAGACGCCGCCGATCAGGTTGATAGCCAGGATCATCATCCCGGCGATGGCATCGCCGCGCACGAACTTTGACGCACCATCCATCGCGCCATAGAAATCCGCTTCGCCCGCTACGTCTTTACGTCGCGCTTGCGCCTGCGCCTGATTAATCAGTCCTGCGTTCAGATCGGCGTCGATCGCCATCTGCTTACCGGGCATGGCGTCCAGCGTAAAGCGGGCAGAAACTTCGGAGATACGCTCCGCACCTTTGGTCACCACGATAAAGTTAATGATCATCAGAATGATGAACACCACAAAACCGACGACAAAGTTACCGCCGATCACCACCTGACCGAAAGACTCAATCACCTTACCGGCAGCGCCTGCGCCCATATGCCCATGCAGTAACACCACGCGTGTTGACGCCACGTTCAGGGTCAAGCGCATTAAGGTGGTGATCAGCAAAATGGTCGGGAACAAGCTGAATTCGAGCGGGCGTTTTGCGGAAACGGCCACCAGCAGCACCATCACCGCCAGCACGATGTTAAAGGTGAACAGAATATCCAGCAGGGCCGGTGGTAACGGCAGGATCACCATCGCCAGGATACACAGTATGACCAGCGGAATGCCGATGTTACCGTTACGCAGCAGCGCGAGGAATTGTTTAGTTGTTTTCGGCATCCAGTTTAAGAACCTCTTTTGGAATGGAAATATGTCTGTTCAGAGAAGGGCGGGTTTGGGAACCATCACGTCAGTGTTTCATTTGCAGTACATAGGTCAGGACGTGTGCAATCGCCCGATACAGTTGAAATGGGATCTGTTGATTCACCTGGGTGGTGTAATAAACGGAGCGTGCCAGCTTAGGAAACTCAACGATTTCAATATTGCTTTCTGCCGCTACCTGCCTGATATACAGCGCGATTTCATCGGTGCCTTTGGCAACCACGAAAGGCGCTGCGGCGCGTGACTGGTCGTACTGTAGCGCCACGGCATAGTGGGTTGGGTTGGTGATCACCACATCGGCTTTTGGCACAACTTTGCGAATTTGCCCCATCGCCATTTGCCGTTGCAGGCGACGGATCCTGGCCTTAACCTCGGGTTTACCTTCTTGATTTTTATACTCTTCTTTCACTTCCTGTTTCGTCATCTTCAGCCCTTTGGTGAACATTTTTTTCGCCAGAGGGACATCGATCACCGCAAAGAAAACAAACAGGATGACAAAGTTGCGCATGATGCTGCTGTACAGCGCCAGACCATCGCTGATGGACTGTTTGAAATGAAGCTCTTGTAAGCCGAGAAACGCGGCAACGTTATTGCGTACGCTGATCCATAGCATCACCAGCAGCACTATCGCTTTGAGCGTCATCTTGCCGGTATCCACCAGATGATCGGTGGAAAACAGGCGACCAATCCCTTTTATCGGGCTTAATTTGCTAAAGTCCGGCAAAATTTTCTTCGGCAGGAATAGCCAGCCTCCCGGAACCAGTGAGGCAAACAGCGCGGCAACCGGCATGGGTAACAGCGTCAGGATGAATTTCCCCAGAATCAGCAGATGGTGTTCAAGGAACTGACCGATGATGTCCGGGTCATTAATGTTCTGCGCGTACTGATGCACGCTGATAAAGCTTTCACGCACGAAATCTTCGTACCAGGGAAAGCTGCTGGAGATCACCATAAACGCGGCAAACAGACTGGCGGCAAGCCCCATATCTTTTGAACGCGGTATTTGTCCCTCTTGTCTGGCCTTGCGAAGTTTTTGCGCCGAGGGTTTTTCTGTTTTTTCTTCGCTACTGTTATCCGCCATAGTGCCCCTTCAGCGCGTCAAGCTGCTGTAAGACGAAATTCGCCAGGTGCAAATAGTGGTCGGGCAGGTTGTAAAGCAGAGTCGCAAAGCAGATCAGGCCCGCCAGCATGTTAATGGGAAAACCTAATGAGTACAGATTGAGCGGCGGCGCAATACGGTTTAGCAGACCAAAGCAGCCCTGAACAATCAGCATGATAAAGGTTGTCGGCAGCGCCAGCAGCGTGGCGGCAGCGAATACCCAGCCCAGCGCCAGAGAAATCGTGCGCAGAGATTGCGGATGCAACGCATTGCCAATCGGCCAGTAAGTAAAGCCTTTGAATAAAATGCTCACCAGCAGCAGATGCCCGTCCATGGCAAAAAACAGTATCACCGCGTAGATGTTGATCATTTCCGCCAGTACCGTCGTTGACGCGCCGCTGCTGGGGTCGTTCATCACCGCCATGCTCATCCCCATATTAAAAGAGAGGATTTGGCCCGCCAGTTGTAGCGCTAAAAATAAAAACTGCAGCATCAGGCCGAAAAGCATTCCCCACAGAAACTGCTCCGTGGTCAAAATAATACTGTTCATCGACAGCAGGCTGGTGGGCACCGGGTGGGGGATAAGCGGCGTAATGATAAAGGCCAACGCCAGTGACAAAATAATGCGTATACGTATGGTCAGCGCGGCATTATCCAGTACTGGTGCGTAGTGAATAAACGCCATAATGCGTACGAAGGGAAACCACATTCCCAGTATCAGATTACTTAACTGTGTAATATCGGTTTCGCGCATGTTAGTGCACCAGAATGGCGGCCTGAGTGAACAGATGCACGCAGAGATCGCTCAACTGGACGATCATCCATTTTCCGCAAATACCCAATACCGCGAGGGTGACGATTAGCCTGGGTAAAAAACTAAGCGTTTGTTCGTTAATCTGCGTCACAGCCTGAAAAATGCTGACCAACATACCGACCAGCAGGCTGGGAACGACCAACACACAGACTAAAATGATCACAACTTTTATACCGCTGGCAACGATGTCTGCGGCTACATCAATGGTTAGCATGTCTGATCTCCGTTAGCCCAGTCCCAGACCGCGAATGCTGGAGGTCAGCGTCCCAACGGTCAGCGCCCAGCCATCAATAAGCACAAACAGCATCAGCTTAAAGGGCAGCGAAACGATCAGCGGTGACAGCATCATCATCCCCATCGCCATCAGTACGCTGGCGACGATCAGGTCGATCACCAGGAACGGAATGTAAATCATAAAACCTATCTGGAAGGCGGTTTTGAGTTCGCTTAGCACATAGGCGGGAACGATAATGGAGAGATCCTGATCGACTGCATTCCCTTTCGCGTTGGCGATCTCCATGATCTGCGCAATCGCTTTTTTATTGGTCTGCGCCAGCATAAAGCGCTTCAATGGCGAGGCGGCCGTGCTTAGCGCGTCGGGGAGCGTGATTTGATCGTTTTCAAAAGGGACAACGGCATGATCGTAAATGTTGATCCAAATTGGGCGCATCACCAGCATGGTTAACGACAGCGCAATGCCAATCAATATGCGGTTCGGCGGCGTTTGTTGCAGCCCTAACGCCTGACGCAGCAGGGAAAGAACAATAATAAAACGGGTAAAACAGGTCATCATCAGCACCAGGGTAGGCAGAATGCCCACCAGGGTCATCAGGATCAGGACCTGGATTTTTACGCTGTACTCCTGGCTATTTCCGTGCGAAATCACATTCAGCAACGGGATATCTCCCCCTTGCGCGCAGGCAAAGGGAGAAAGGATGAGTAACGAGATACCCAGTAAGAGCGTGAGTGTTGGCGCGCGTTTCATGGTGCAAGGTCGTTGATTTCATGCGTGTTGAATTCAAGGACGCGCAGGCCATATTTTTCGTTAACCACAACCACTTCAGCCTTACCTAGCAGGATATTATTGACCTTGATATCCAGCGGTTCACCGGCGAG
The DNA here is from genome assembly GCF_030334285.1 of Citrobacter sp. Cf087. Taxonomy (NCBI): domain Bacteria; kingdom Pseudomonadati; phylum Pseudomonadota; class Gammaproteobacteria; order Enterobacterales; family Enterobacteriaceae; genus Citrobacter; species Citrobacter sp. Cf087. The sequence goes on along the minus strand of NZ_JAOWED010000030.1, from coordinate 558,018 downwards.
TTTATCCATCTCAATGACGGTGTCGTCATCAATGTTCAGCAGGTCGGCCAGCATCACCTCCACGGACGAAACTTCCAGCGTTAGCGTGACCGGAATACGTTTGAGTAATGACATCGACTCGGAAAAACGGTCTTCTAAACGCGCCACCAGCTTTTCTGTAACAGACGGCGCGGGTGGCGTAGTCGCTTCGGGGGCTAACTCGAAACCTTGCTCTAAAATATCTTCTGGCTTACTCATAGGATTTCTCCGTCTTGCTCGTTAATTCGGACAAAAACAGTTTGTCTTTATCCTCTACGATCAGGGCATTAAATAATTCGGATTTCCCGATATACACAGGGAAAGTATCAGGCATCGCAATCGGTAAAATATCGCCGGGTTTAATCGTCGTCAGGTCGGCAACATTCAGCGGAATTTCTGCAATCTTCACGTTCATGGTTAGCGGCAGCGTATGGATAATTTCTTTGATCAGCGTTTTTTTACGCGTCTCAGCGCTGGCTTTATCAATCTGCTTTTTTTTCTCGCCGTGCTCGCTATGGCGGATTAAATTCAGAATGTAATCGGTATGCGAGTCGTCCAGTAAGATGCGGAAACTGCAATTCTCATCATCACCTAATACAAATGTAAGCTGATAAGCCCAGTGGGTTTGTATGGTGCTGCTGTCGGGTTTGAGTGTCAGTGGAATACCGGATATATTTTTATTAAAAATGGTATTACAAATATCCAGCGCCAGTCTGCTTCGCAACCGGATTTCTGTTTTGGTTGGTAAATCATCCTGTGACTTCTCGTCGGCGAGAGATGATGCCAATCCATAAAAGTTACCTAATAACATTAATAATAATGCGCGGTCGATATCAAAGGCCAGATGTCCAACCTGAGAAACTAATAATTCCGCACTTTTATTGATAACATCCATCTCACAGTGTATTTTTTTAAGTGTTATATTTGTGCGATGTTTTTTCAGGAAGTAGTTTCCAAGATGTGATTCAATTGTATCAAAACTTCCCGTAAACATAGTCGGCAGACGATGATATGGACGTCCAAGCCGGTTTCCTTCAAGTTTAAAGATTCCGGGCGTTTGACTATATTTCAGCATGGTACGCTTTCTCAGCTGTAATTTCTGGGGCGGTTGAATTGATATCAAATCCCGCGGTTATCAAAAGAAATACAAATTCGTTTAATTTATTGTTCATCCTTGACGCTATTCTCATAGTGTTGAAGTCCATTAGATACGAAATACCGTACCCACTCACGTCTATGGAGTAGGGCTGGATATTAGATATTTTACCCCTCTCCTCTGCAAGTTATTAATGGCGTTAGGTTGTAATTAAAAAATAATTAATTACATATACGTGATGTTTCTCGCTTACTGCTTGTCCCAGATTAGGCTTCCCCCTCATGTCTATTTTTTATGCTATATTTAAATCAAGTCATTGTTTTTAAATGAATAATATTTTTATTATCTTTTAATTTGAGATTGTTAATGGTACTGGTGTTAGTATTTTTTTAGGAAAAACCCTATTTGAAAATAGTCTTCGATAGGGCTGCCCTTTGATGGGGTGGTAAAACATGAGCAAGGATGGGATTAAGACATGGCACGGGCGATATCTATTATTCGATGATTGTGCTTTGGAATGATTTGTATATTTCTCGTAACGGATGTTAACTTTACTTCTAAGTGTAAATGATCATGTTTGAACTTATTGCCGAAGCAGCCTCAAGCATTAATGTTTTTTCAATGGCAAGGCGTATTGCTGCTTTTAATGTTCCTGTACTTATCCATGGCGAAACCGGTACGGGTAAAGAATGTATCGCCAAATTTATCCACTCGATTGCATTTGCGCAGGAGGCTTCAGCGCCTTATATCGGCGTGAACTGCGCCGCTATTCCTGAAAATATGCTTGAAGCAACGCTCTTTGGTTATGATAAAGGGGCGTTTACCGGGGCGGTGGCCACCGTACCGGGAAAGATGGAATTAGCCAATAATGGTACATTATTGCTGGATGAGATCGGTGACATGCCTTTGGCGCTACAGGCCAAAATACTGCGTGTATTACAGGAACAACAGGTTGAGCGTTTAGGCAGTAACCGTCTAATCAAATTAAATTTTCGTTTAATCGCCTGCACCAATAAGAATCTTGAAGAAGAGGTGGCCGCAGGACGCTTCAGAGAAGATCTCTATTATCGCATGTCAGTGATTCCGTTGACCATGCCGCCTTTGCGCGAGCGTATGGAAGACATTATTCCGCTGGCGGAATCCTTTATTAAAAAATACTCCACGGTGCTGGTAAAAAATATCAAGCTTTCTGAATCGTCACGCCGGGCGTTACTGAGCTATGCGTGGCCGGGTAATGTGCGCCAACTGGAGAACGCCATTCAACGAGGAATGATCCTTAATCGTGATGGCGTCATTTATCCCGATACGTTAGGCCTGCCATCCATTGAGTCCGATTCCTGGAGCGAGCCGCAATGGCAGCCAAAACCCACTGCGCAAATCACCACCAGCGACAATCTGGGCCAGCATGGTCGCAGCGCGCAATATCAATATATCGCTGACCTGATGCGCAAATATCAGGGTAATAAAACCAAAATCGCTGATTTATTAGGAATTACCCCACGTGCGCTTCGTTATCGTCTGGCATCAATGCGAAAACAGGGAATAGAAATCTTTTCCTGAATCAGTCTGTGGTACCGAGAACGCTTTTCTAATTTTAAGAGTAAGTCATGAGCATAAATACGATAGCCCCAGCCAGTACGATGCAGACGCAAATGATGCAGGACATGCAGCAGATGAAAGCGGTCGCACAAGCCCCTGTCCTTTCGCCGATGCAGATTAACGCCGTGGGTGCGCAGTCTGCATCATCTCCGGTTTCGTTTGACCGTGTTATGCAGGGCGCGCTCAACCATGTTGATCAATTTCAGCAGAGTGCAGAGCAAAAACAAACGGCCATCGAGATGGGGAAAAGCGATGACCTGGCGGGGGCGATGATCGCCAGTCAGCAGGCATCGTTATCGTTTTCCGCGCTGGTGCAGGTACGTAATAAAGTCGCTTCCGGATTCAACGACCTGATGAGCATGTCAGTCTAACGCTATGAATGAACTAATAAAAAAAGTAACTCAGTTTTTACCCTCGTTCTCTTTCAGGCTGGATGGTAATAAACGCCTGGCATTACTGGCGGCAGCGGCTATTGCGGCCACCACCATTATTGTCAGCGTGTTGTGGAATGGCAGCCACGGCTATGTTTCGCTTTACGGTAGCCAGGAGAATATCCCGGTTTCGCAGATAGTCACCGTGCTGGATGGTGAAAAACTGGAATACCGCATCGATCCGCAAAGCGGACAAATTCTGGTTCCGGAAGAGACTCTGTCTAAAACGCGAATGACGCTGGCGGCGAAAGGCGTGCAGGCCATGCTGCCCAGCGGCTATGAGCTGATGGACAAAGACGAAGTGCTGGGCGCCAGCCAGTTTGTGCAAAACGTCCGCTACAAGCGGAGCCTGGAAGGCGAACTGGCGCAAAGCATTATGACGCTGGATACCGTAGAGAGCGCCCGTGTGCATCTGGCGCTCAATGAAGAGAGTTCCTTTGTCGTCAGCGACGAGCCGCAAAACAGCGCCTCGGTGGTGGTGCGTCTGCATTATGGCAGCAAGCTGGATCTCGACCAGGTGAATGCCATCGTGCACCTGGTATCCGGCAGCGTGCCTGATTTGAAAGCTGCGCAGGTCAGCGTTGTCGACCAGGCGGGGAATTTATTGTCCGATGGTATTGGCGCGGGTGAAGCGGTTTCTGCGGCGACGCGTAAGCGCGACCAGATCCTCAAAGATATTCAGGATAAGACCCGCGCCAGTCTCGCAAATGTTCTCGACTCGCTGGTCGGAACCGGTAACTACCGGGTAAGCGTGATGCCGGATCTCGATCTGAGCAATATCGACGAAACCCAGGAGCATTACGGTGACACACCGAAGGTGAACCGTGAAGAAACGGTGCTGGATAGCGATACCAACCAGATCGCTATGGGGATCCCTGGCTCGCTGAGTAACCGTCCTCCGTTGGCGGCAAATCAGGTGGCGAATGGCACCAATGGAACCGCGCCAGAGGAGTCTCACCAGCCAGCCGCACTGTCAAAGCACAGTGAGAACAAGCGCGACTACTCGTGGGATCGTAGCGTTGAGCATATCCAGCATCCTGGTTTCGACATTAAACGTTTAAATGTGGCCGTGGTACTTAACCAGAGCGCGCCTGCGTTGAAGAACTGGAAACCGGAACAAACCACGCAATTGACGGCACTGTTAAATAACGCCGCCGGGATTGATGCCAGGCGTGGCGACAATCTGTCCTTATCGCTGCTTAATTTTGTGCCGCAGTCGATTCCCGTCGAGCCGGTGGTCCCCTTATGGAAGGATGACAACATTCTGGCCTGGGTGCGTCTGATTGGTTGCGGCCTGCTGGCTCTGCTGTTGCTGCTGTTTGTTGTTCGTCCGGTCATGAAACGGTTGACCGCCGAACGTCGCCGGACGTCGACGCCAGAGCTGGCGCTGGACGCCGCACCGATCGCGATTCCTGCGGACAAACCCCATTTTGCGGCCGCTGAAGATGAGCGCAAAAATATCGAACTGCCTTCTTTCCCTGGTGACGACAGCCTGCCTTCGCAGAGCTCCGGTCTGGAAGTGAAGCTGGAGTTCCTGCAAAAACTGGCGATGAGCGACACCGATCGCGTAGCTGAAGTTCTCAGACAATGGATTACCAGCAATGAGCGAATTGACAATAAATAACGGCAGCAACAACAGCTACCTGGAACAGGCCGCAATTTTATTGCTGTGTCTGGGCGAGGAGGCGGCAGCTACGGTGATGCAAAAACTCAGCCGCGAAGAGGTGGTTCGCCTGAGTGAAAACATGGCGCGTCTGTCTGGGGTAAAAACCAGCATGGCCAAAAAAGTGATCAATAACTTTTTTGATGAATTCCGTGAGCAGAGTGGTATCAACGGCGCATCGCGTTCCATGCTGCAAGGGATCCTTAATAAAGCGCTGGGCACAGAAATCGCCAGTAGCGTGATCAACGGCATTTATGGCGATGAGATCCGTTCGCGGATGGCGCGTTTACAGTGGGTGGAACCGCGCCAACTGGCGATACTGATCTCAGAAGAGCATTTGCAGTTACAGGCCGTATTCCTTGCCTTCCTGACGCCAGAGATCTCGGCTACGGTACTGTCTTACATGAATGAGTCAGTACAAAACGAGATCCTCTACCGGGTTGCCAAACTCAACGATGTAAACCGCGACGTGGTGGATGAGTTGGATCGTTTGATCGAGCGTGGGCTGTCGGTGCTCTCCGAACATGGTTCGAAAGTGAAAGGGATCAAGCAGGCCGCGGATATCGTTAACCGCTTCCAGGGGAACCAACAGGTGATCCTCGATCAACTGCGCGAACGCGATGAAGATGTTCTCGAACAGTTGCAGGACGAAATGTACGACTTCTTTATTCTGAGCCGCCAAAGTGACGAAGTGCGCCGTCGTCTGCTCGACGAAGTGCCGATGGAAGACTGGGCGGTGGCGCTGAAAGGTACCGAAGCGTTGTTGCGTCGTTCGATTTATGCCGTGATGCCTAAGCGTCAGGTACAACAGCTGGAGGCGATAACGTCGCGTCTGGGGCCGGTTCCGGTGAGTCGTATTGAACAGATACGCCGTGAAATCATGGGAATTGCCCGCGAGCTTGAGGAAGCGGGTGAAATTCAGCTACAGCTGTTTGCTGAACAGACGGCGGAGTAACACATGGCAATTGAAACCATTCGTGGTCGTTACCGGCTGCACCGCTTTCCTCCTCGCCAGCGCCATCTGCAGACTGAACAGCTTACGCCGGGGATCACACCGGCGGATTATCAGCGCCAACTGATGGACGGCTTCCAGGAAGGGCTGCAAAAAGGTTTTGAACAAGGGATGACAGAAGGCCAGGAGCAGGGCTTTCAGGAAGGTCATCAGAAGGGACACGATGAAGGCCGTCGTCAGGGATACACTGAAGGCAGCCTGGCCGGGCAGCAGGAAGGGCGCAAGCAGTTTGAACGAGCCGCCCAGCCGCTGGAGGCTATCTCCGGCAAAGTGAATGACTATCTGGCGCACGTTCAGCGCAAACAGCGGGAAGACCTGTTGCAGCTGGTTGAAAAGGTTACCCGCCAGGTGATTCGTTGTGAGCTGGCGCTGCAACCGACACAGCTATTATCGCTGGTCGAAGAGGCTATTTCGGCCTTTCCGGCGATGCCTGAGTCGCTACAGGTGCTGCTGAGTAACGAAGAATTTAACCGCATTAAAGATGCCGCTCCTGAGAAGGTCGCTGCATGGGGACTGACGCCATCTCCCGATCTGCAGGCGGGCGAATGCCGGGTGATTACCGATAAATCCGAGCTGGATATTGGCTGCGAGCATCGACTCGAGCAATGTATGTCGGCACTCAAAGAGTCGCTGCTGCCGGAGCCGACGGGTGAGTGATCTTTCCAGCTTCGACAACGCGCTGCGTTCCATTGAGTCGATCCCTTTAGCCCGGGTTGCCGGACGACTGGTGCGCGTGAACGGCATTTTGCTGGAGAGCGTGGGCTGTCCGCTGGTGACAGGCCAGTTGTGCCGCGTTGAAAGCGCCAACCATACGCTGATCGACGCGCAGGCGGTGGGATTTAATCGTGATATCACCTACCTGATGCCCTTCAAACACCCCGTCGGACTGATGGCGGGCGCACGCGTATTCCCCGAAGAAAAAGCTCAGGAGATCCTGATTAGCGAAAGCTGGTTGGGGCGGGTGGTCAATGGCCTGGGCGAACCGCTGGATGCCAAAGGCCGTCTGACCGGCAATGATGTGCTGCCGCCGCAGGCACCGTCTATCAATCCCCTCACGCGTCGGTCGGTGAACCAACCGCTGGATGTAGGTGTAAAAGCAATCAACGGGTTGTTAACTATCGGCAAAGGCCAGCGCGTGGGCTTGATGGCCGGCAGCGGCGTGGGAAAAAGCGTGTTGTTGGGGATGATCACCCGCCAGACCAAGGCCGACATCGTGGTGGTGGGGTTAATTGGTGAGCGTGGCCGCGAGGTGAAAGAGTTTATCGATCATTCACTGGGCGCGGAAGGGTTGGCAAAATCTATCGTCGTCGCGGCTCCGGCGGATGAGTCGCCGTTGATGCGTTTGAAAGCCACCGAGCTGTGCCACTCTATCGCGGCCTGGTTTCGCGATCGCGGACATCACGTTTTACTGCTGGTGGATTCGTTAACCCGTTATGCCATGGCGCAGCGCGAGATTGCGCTGTCGCTGGGGGAACCTCCGGCAACGAAAGGCTATCCACCGTCGGCGTTTGGCATGATCCCCAAGCTTGTGGAAAGCGCCGGCAACAGCGAAAGCGAAGGCTCAATGACCGCCATTTACACGGTGCTGGCGGAAGGAGACGATCAGCAGGATCCGATCGTTGACTGCGCGCGCGCGGTGTTGGATGGACATATCGTTCTTACCCGTAAGCTGGCGGAAGCCGGGCATTATCCAGCTATCGATATTGGGCAGTCGATCAGTCGATGCATGACGCAGGTTACGCCCAACGAACACCAACAGTCGGCTCGTCTGCTAAAACAAAACTACGCCGCCTATATGGAAATTAAGCCGCTGATTCCGTTGGGGGGCTATGTTGCCGGAGCCGATCCCGGCGTTGATAAAGCTGTCAAAGCGTTCCCCGCTATCGAGCGTTTTCTGCGTCAGGAGGTGAGTGAACCCGCCTCACTTGAGCTGGTGCAAGGTCGCTTACAGGCCCTTTTCCCCCAGGCAAAGAAAACGGAGGGTAAATAATCATGCGACAAATTATCGATACCCTGGCGCAATTGCAGCGCCTGCGGGATAAATCAGTCAAAGACATGACGGTCCAGCTGGCTAAACAGCAGCAGGTCTGTACCGGCTTTGACAATAACATCAAAGCACTGGGCTACCTGATTCAAAAAACCGGCACTGGCGTAGAGGTCCCTTCCGTTGAATCTCTCAAAAACGTGACCGGATATAAAGGCACGTTACGCACGGTTATTGCCTGGCAAGAGCAGGAGAAAACGCTGGCTAAAATCAAAGAGCAGCGTATTCAAAAAAATCTGGTTGCCGCGGCCTGCGAAGAGAAAATTGTCGCCATGACGCTCGATGATAAACGCGATGAACTGAACAACGAGGCGTTGGTAAAAGAGCAAAAAGCCGTGGATGAGATAGCCGCGCAGTGCTGGTTAAGACAAAAATGTAATTAATCTTATTTATTTTGCCATTCATATATCAGGAAAATTAATGCTTAATGAGAACTGGATTGTTGAGCTAAGCAAGAAACTTACTCCAACAATAAAAGTAAATTATATTGAAAACATGTATCGACATGAAATTGTCAATGGCGCTGATGATCTTTCATGCGTTGGTATTGAGTTGGGGGTTGCTAAAGGTATCTTTTCTAAGAGAATGATAGATAGCGGTAAATTCTCATCATACTATGGTGTTGATTTATATGGTGATATCCATGACATCAACGAATATAAAGAAACGTTAAAATACGTCGGGCTTAGCAATAATTACAAATTGCTTCGCATGTCCTTTGATGATGCTCTTGATATATTTGATGATGAGTTTTTTGATTTCATTTATATAGATGGTTTTGCTCACACTGGTGAAGAAGGCGGGAAATCAATTGCCGACTGGTTTTGCAAATTGAAAATTGGTGGGGTTCTTGCTGGCGATGATTACCATGCTGATTGGCCATTAGTCGTGTGGGCCGTAAATGATTTTGTTAAAAAAACAGGGTTGCAACTAACGGTTACCAGAAGTGTTGAATCTCAAAAATATTGCCAGTATCCGACCTGGTTTGTCGTTAAGGAACAGAATATAAAAATTGAACCGGATGAAACATTAATGAAAGTAGCAATGTTAGAGAAAGAAAGAGTTCATAATAACCGAATGAAAAGACTTGGTAGTATTTAGTCACTTATTATCGCGTTTAACGTGTGATAGAGGTTAGTCAATGAACGTAATTATAACCTTCGGCACATTTGATGTTTTTCATATTGGGCATTTACGTATTCTTCAGCGTGCCAGGCAGTTAGGTGAGCGATTGATCGTGGGTATTTCCTCTGATGCTTTAAATATACAGAAAAAAGGGCGTAAGCCTGTTTATAATCAAAATGAACGGATGGATATTGTTGCCGGGCTGAAATGTGTCGATAGTGTATTTCTTGAAGAGTCATTGGAAAAAAAAGCAGATTACATTCGGCAGTATAGTGCAGATACGTTGGTAATGGGAGATGACTGGGCTGGGCGCTTTGATAGTCTCTCTTATCTTTGCGAAGTAGTGTATTTCCCCAGAACACCGTCAATATCGACAACTTCGATTATTGAGGTGGTAAAGAAATATTAATCGTTAGACAGAAAATGCCTTAGTGCATGGCTAAGATAAAATGATTAGCAATCTGTTGTTATAATTTGATTGCTAATCAAGCCAACCACTAACAAGATTTCTCTTAATAATATTCGCTCTAATTAGTTTGTCAATAATCGGATTCTTTAATGATTCAGACGTCGTGTCAGCATCTCCTATAATATGCCGAAATGTGTCTGGTGTCATCGTGAATAGTAGCGTGCTGAAAGTACAGATGATTGCAGATGGCGCTAAACCAATCACCGGTAAAATTTCAAACGGAATATGGTTAGGCAAGGTGTAGATATTATCGCTGGCAAATGCGGAAACTATTTTTGCTCTATTCTCAGGAGAGTTAATTGGATGGGCTTTGAAAATAATATTATCATCAGGTTTGATGATCCCTGCTGCTCTCATCTTTTGAATCTTGATGATTTGTTTTTCTGTAATCGCATCATCTTTCTGGCGGTTAAAATATCCAGCCCCCATGTACAATAAGCTATTTTCTTGTTTGATTTCTTTCTTTATTTCGTTGATGGTGGTGTTTGTTAAATTCAACAGTGAGAGGCAAAATGCAAGCTGTTTGGGGTTGAGCGTTTTGATATCTGCAGTTGCTAATGCTGTCGTGTTTTTTTGTATCGATCTCTGGAAAGGTGAAGGTGAATTCCATCTTTGTTGGTACTGATCCATTAGATGATAGGTGACATCAAAAAAATTATGCCATAGGTAATTCATCAATAATGGCCAGGATTCTCTTAGATAGCCAGAGAAGGCATTGGTTTCATTTTGCAGGATAGCCTGTAAATATTTAATATGAACGGCACTCACTTCTGGAAAAACATTGCTGCTCATTTCACTAAGTTGTAGCCTCTCACCGATACTGCGTATGCCGTCATCGTATAGGTGTATCTTTATTTGTTCTTTTTTTAGTAACTTAGATATGGAGGCAATAATGGGATATAGCTCAACATTGGTAAATACAATGTTTGAGTGAATCTCAACCATTTTAGGCTGAGTTTTTTGAATGGCATTGATTATTTTAGATATAAAGTCTGGTGTGATCGCATACGCCTGTTTTATGTAATAAGCATTTGTTCCTTTTAACTGAAATGGCGTCACTTCATTGCGGTACCAGCATATGATTTTAAGCGTTTTAGGATCATATGCGCACTCCGCAAAGTTCAACATTTGCGGGATGACGGGCACGGAACCAGATGAAAGATATATTTTTAAAATATCCATGTTGTTAATCTTCAATCATAGTTGATAGTGGTTGTATTGTCTATTTGACATTTTAATTTGCGATGTCTTTAAGTATGTCTATAATTAAGGATTCCAGTTTCTGGCAGGCATTAACATTATCAGACGGGTATAAACTGGCTACGGCTTGCTCCCTGTCTACTGCTTGCTCATCCTTAAATAGGGCTTGATGCAACATACTGATAATGTTATCCCGAGTAAATTTATAACGAAAATTACTGCTTATTGGCAATAATGTATAATTAGGTTCGAAATTGGCGTGTTCACCAGGTGCAATATCCAGTGTTAACACTGGTTTTTTAGTTAACAGGAAATCAAACATGATAGATGAATAATCTGTTATCAACGCATCAAATTTATTAAGAAATGGGTAGACATCCGTCTCGGCATCAATAAAATAAAAATTGTTAATCTTTAGTGCGTTACTGTCAAAATTCACTGCCCGGTATGGGTGCGTCTTTATAAAAACGTCTATATTGTTTTTACTGGTATATTGAAGGATTTGCGTAAGCATCTCTCGACTTAAGAGATCGGTACTGTCGAATCGTTGCCAGGTTGGAGCAATAAAAATCTTCTTCCTTTTGCTGGCAAGACCTTTCATTGTTCTGGCATCAAGTTTTGCGCCGAGTAACTCTAATGGTGTGATCTTGCGCAGTAATACCTCATTCCGTGGGTAGGATGCGTTGATAATATTATCGCAACCAAATACTTCTCGCCAATAAGGATTTAAAATCTCTGCGGTACTTAATACGTAATCAGCACGGGAGGCCCAGGCTAAAGATGTACCAAAATCAGGAATGGTCATGCTAAAATGGGGCGTTAATTGTAATAACAAGTTTTTAACCGAAATACCATGCCATAACTGAATATGTTTTGCCCCCTCCAGACATGCAAAGTATGACCAGTTTTTATGTAGACTATGATGCGGATTAACGCAGAAAATAGCTATCTGGGCTTCTAATAATAAATTAATGGTTTCATCATTGTTTTTACCTAACAGATGCACTGGTAGATGATGCTTTTGCAACATGTCATAAACTGCTTCATTCCATGTACACCATATGCATTCTAGCTGCGGATTTTTCACCATATGCAGATATAAGTATTTAGTATTATCAGCAAAGGCATCGCGATCAAAGAACAGAATTCTTTTTTTATTTTTGGTCTTTTTTCGCGAAGTCTGTGCCAATACCTGGTAGAGACGATGATCTACAGCGGGAGAATTATTCATATACCCTTTGATACCTTTTAATTGATGATCAACTAAACAGCTTTTTCTGCAAACTGTGCAGCAACGTATTAGTTATTAGCGGCTGCGGCGCTTTTACCAGACTATCAATCTCCTGAGCCGCCCGTTTGCCCGCCTGACCATCCATAAACGCATCACAATAATGGTGGCGAATTTCGGCTAACGGTGCTTCAAGCGCAGTCCAGTCAAATGCATCAGACAGCGCACTGCGCAACGCCTGTATATCCTGGGCTACCGGGAGAACGTCGCGGATACGTTGATCGGCGCTGTCTGGGGTCGAGAAACTTTGTTGGCCATCCAGCAGCGAGGTCATCTCTGGCCAGCTCAGTAAAATGACGCGTTTATTCATATGAATGGCATCAAAAATAAAGCCGCTGCTGTCCGTCAGGACGTAATCTGCCTGCGCCATAAGCGCCAGCAGGTGCTGCGGATCGTCAATTCGGTTTTTTAAGTAGCGCTGCGCCAGCACCAGCGAGGCACTTTCTTCCGGCCTGTGCAGAGTGCCATGGTGCAGTTTGGTGACGACGTTGTATTCATGGCTTAATCGACTTAGCTGTTGTGCCCAATGGGGGAGCGAGCTTAGCGCGCCATAGGTTGGCGCATACAGGATGGTCTGCTTTTTCGCATTTAGCTTCACGCTTTTTGGCAGTGCGGTATCGTAAGTATGGTTATGCCATTCATCGAAACGGGGATTACCCACCACTTTGGCGCTGCCGCCAATATCAACCGCGTGCTGGCTATAGTGGCTGTAGCAGAGAATTCGATGATAAAAGGCATTCCACCAGGCATGATTCCATGCTTCTTTCGCCAGTCCATACATCGTCCGTACATGGGTATCCGCCAGCCCGTTCAGTAACGGGGTGTAATAAGGGCTGACAAGACATTTGAAGCGTTGACGTTTCTCAATCACCACAGAAAGACGCGTTCCGCCCAACAGGGGATCGTTAATGGTTTTAATTGTTGCGGTCATTTCATCCAGAAACGACGCGTGTATTTTGTCGCTGACCAATAGAGAGCAGGTGTGCCCCATCGCCTGTAGCGCGGTTATGATCGGGCGATAGACCGCGTAGTGCAGCGACGTTTCCATATAGAAACCAATAGCATCTGTTCGGGGGGCAGTAGAAGGGAGCGGGGCATCAGTCAGTGCGTTGACGGCATCGGTTTTCTTATTGATTTTATTGAAGTAGTAGCCAATATTATCGGTTTCTTTTTTCTCGATATCGCTATAACCTGGGCGCTGATAGCAGCTACTCGGATAGCAGGAAAGCCATTTTCCGTCACGTAGCAGCGGCTGCCACTGTCCTTCGAGGGTCTCTGAAAGGTCATATTCCATTTGCTGAGCCAGAACCGGGTAATAGCTGTTGTTAACCAGATAGGCGCACACCTTATTGCAATCGCGGGCATGAATCATCCCAGTCAGGCTTTTTAATATGCTTCCGCGTTTAATTTCGCCGCCGAGAAGAATGACCTCCCACGGAAATTTAGGCAGGGCATTAAGCAGCGAGCTAAGTACCCGAATATGTTTTTCTTGTTTCAGAATAACGGCGTCATCTTCAAGCAGCAGGTAATTTTTCCATCCCATTTGTTGTGCCAACTTGAGTGCCCGAAGATGGGATTGGCGGCGACCAATCTGGCCGTTAGTGGCAACTGACGCGGCAATGCGGGTGATCTTTTCCTTTGGGAAATTGAGAAACCCCAGCTCTTGTTGGATGTGCGCTAAACGATCCGGGCGTGAGTCCAGGTTTACGATCACCACCTGATCGATATAATCCCACTGGATCGGTTGATGATGAGTGGCGTTATGCAGGCTTTGATACCAGTTTTTCAGCATCGGGTCGGTAATCGCCTGCGCCAGCGGGGTTTCCAGTGGTTCGCTGCTTCCCAACACAAAGTCTTTGTCGAACGTATTTTGGCTGTGTGAGATACAAATAATGGTACGTTCACCCGGCAATTGCAGCGGGTTCGCGGTGAACTGGTTAGTGAATCCCTTTTCTTCACCTAAATTACACTCATCATCATAGCGGTGGTTCTTCAGGTAATTACGATGGTAACAGAAAGTGCCGTTGAGAATATTTTGTGGGCCAAAGCTGCGTGTTTTGAATATCCGGTTGATGTGGCTGTACCAGATGGGGATTTGATCGGAACCTGAAATCAACGCCCGGTGGCGCTGCATCATGTCGATGGTGTAAGAGATTTTATCCGCTGGATAATAGTCATCATCATCCATACAGAGAATATATTCACCTACCGCCAGCGCATTGAGCATATTGCGCTTTTTACCCAGATCGAGCTTTTCCGGGTGGTAGATATAGCGAATATTATATTTCTCTGGGTGGTTCTGCGTTAGCCGGTCAATGATCGACTGATGGCTTTGCGGAGAATCATCCAGGATCACCAGTTCCCGCCGGTCAGCAGGGTAGTCCTGATAACGGAACATATACAGCAAATAGGGTAAGAAAACGCCGCGGTTCCATGTTGGCGTGATAACGCTGACAAACGGTTTTTCGCGGCCAGTGTCGAGCGTTTTAACGATGCCAGTCAGGGCGGAACGTGCTTTAGAGGATTCAGACATGGTGATGTGTATTCGCGGTTCGAAAAAGGACCGGGCATTCGCCCGGCCAACAGGCACTAACGTGTTATCAGGGAGAACGCCGAGAGCAGTGGATCTCCCGGCAGCATGTCCAGAATATGCTGACGTAACGAGTGGGCGCTCTCGCTGTTGCGCCACGCTTCAAACAACGCGAAAAGGGCGTAAATTTCGTCATGGTTTAGCGCAGAATCATCCATCGTCCACAGGCAAAACAGAGTGCGAATCATAAAGACGTCAGCCGCCAGCCAGAAGAAACGCTGCAGTGTGCTTTCACTCTCATGCTGCGGGAAGGTGTCGTGGTACAAGCGATAAATCAGATAGTTGCTGAAAATCCATGCTTCTTGAGCGAAATGGCGCTCCCAGGTCTGCAGCCACTGATCCTGTAACTGCTGCTGAAGCATGGCTTCACTGTTCGCATCCTGCAGCATCAGCAGGCTGACCTGCAGAGGTAATGTGAGTTTACGCGTACTTTCCGGCAGCAGATCCCAATTGAATTCACAACTGCCCATACGGGTAATTAATTCACGCTGTAGCTGTGGCAGGCTGGGCAGTTGCGCAAATTGCTCCTGCAGTTTTCCTTCCTGTACATGGCCTGCGAGGATCTGTGGCAACGATGCCAGCTTTTCCAGCACCGCTTCACTATCGCCTGGGCATTTTTCGGAAAAAGAGAGCATGATCCCCAGCGCATACAGGCGCAGCTCCGGCGATAAACCTGGAAGCGTGATGGTATGCAGAGCGGATTGATTCAATACCTGATCGCGTGGGGATAGCGCCGGGCTGTCCGGGTTGGCCGCACATTTTGAATGATGCAAGACAAAGGTATTGGGATCGCCTAATGCAGCCTGACAGCTGGCCGGATCGGTTAAGACCAGACTCTGACGCACTTCCGTTTTCCAGCACAGGTTAACCCGTAAAGCGGAATCCGGATGGCGGGATAAAAACAACCGGACAAAGTCAGGTTCATAACAATCAATCATACTCATAATCTGTTCTCAGCAATCCCAATATTCAAAATCTGTTTATGACGTTGCAATATCCATGCCTGAATTTTAATTCATTTATATCAATTAGTTAGGTGAAGCGCGGAAAGCAGGTTTCCGCGTCAGGGAAGGGCGTTTAGCGCTGGTAAATAAAATCCGGCTCGGTACCTAAAAAAGCCTGAATAAATTCATACTGGCGGATCAGCAGATCGCCGTTTTTTTCGTTGTACGCCTTGCAGCGTTTCGCTTTTAGCTCAAGGCTTTGCCACCAGCCCTCTGCGGCACTTTTCTGCACGCCCGGCAACCAACTAAAGACCTGCTCTATTCCTGCACGATTGACGCTTACGCCCAGCAGTTGCAGGATCGAACGGCGCTGTTGGCTGCTGTTTTGCAACTGCTCATAATGCTGTTGAATAAGTTCATTGATGGCCAGCAGCTTGTCGCTGTCGCGACGGATCATACACAGACGTTGTTGTTCCAACTGGTGTCTGAGCACGTCATACCGCGTTCCGTCTTCACGAATGCCCTGAAGCAGAGTTTTCACCTGCTGTAGCCTGGTGCTCACTGTTGTAGCCTCTTATTTCTGGAAAAAGCTGAGCATGTCCCCAGCCAGTTGATCGGTATCAACCTGCAAATCGCCTGAGGCCAGCATGGCCTGCATTTGCGCCACTTTGTCGTAATCAACGTCACTTTGCGTATCACTGTTCAGCGTTTGCTGCGCCGTTTGCAATCCCGCCTGAGTAATATCATCGGCGGAAAGCGATGCGGAACTGGACGTGCTCGTCTGCACGCTGCTCTTGTCTGCACGTGCCTGTTCGGTTGTCGATGCAGGGCGATTGCCAGGCAGACTCGGGGTAATTTTCATAGCAACCTCGTACATATTCCGTTGGGTTGGTTATCTGTTATTGACTAAAAGCGGCGGCAATAGAGGAAAACTTTAATCCCATCACAAAAAATCCCTTCACTGCTCAGCCGTTAACGTGGTGACCACGCCGGTATCGTCCACCACACCGCTGATGATCCGCTGGCTGCTGCTATTACGAATTTTTATCACATCCCCTTTACGACCATTCTTCAACGCCACGCCCGGCATTGAGGCGGTAATGCCAGCCATATGGGAGACGATCATCACTGGCTGGTCGCGTTTAACCAATACGGGCTGAACCAGCTCGCTACGGGTAATTGGTTTACCCGGTTGCAGGGCACGCTTGCTGGTGAGGCCAATTGCTTCATCCATATTTGTTATCAACCCTTCCCGCTGGTTGCTGATATTGAATTTTTTAAGCTGCAGGTCGTCGGCTGTAATCACCGCATCTCGGGCAATCAACGACTTTGGCATCACTACCGGCACCGACACGTCGGGGCGCACTGCAACGTTATATTTCCAGCCCGCATTGCCTGGGCAGGTCACCATAAAGTTCATTCGTGACAAGGCCATTTCTGGGGAGGCACTGGAGGTGATCTGTGGCGCCGACGCGCATAGCGCGCTGGTACTCACGGCTGAGGGGATATAGATATTGAACGTGTAGCGATAGTCCTGCCACTGCTGTTTGTGCGCCAGTGTGTCGATTTCATGACCGGCGGCAGTCAGAACCAGTGCGTTGATCTGTTCCCGGGCGCTGTGCTGAATGGGATGGACGGCGGCATGTACGGGTAAGACGCAGCATAAAGCCAGCATTATCTCCGCGGCAAAGGGGAAAGAAGGCTTCCTTACGTAGGAGGGTAGTTTCATAAAGTCATTTCTCATCAATCACTTAAAAGTTGGCATAGTTATTGCTAGTAATGGCGATATCTACGCAGGAGTGATGCAAGAAATGGGAATCAGTTTTCAGCAGGCATTGGGTGTACATCCGCAGGCAGTGAAGTTACGTCTTGAGAGGACCGAGCTACTGACTGCGAATCTGGCAAACGTCGATACACCAAATTTCAAAGCCAAAGATATTGATTTTGCCGCTGAGATGCAACGGGCAAGTCACACAAATGTTCTGCCCGAGGCTGACGTGAAATACCGGGTGCCGATGCAGCCCTCAGAGGATGGCAATACCGTAGAACTGAATACCGAGCAGGCCCGGTTTTCACAAAATAGTATGGATTATCAAAGCAGTCTGACTTTTTTGAATCTGCAACTTAGCGGAATCAAAGAAGCCATCGAAGGAAAATAACCATGTCGTTTACTGATATTTACCAGATTTCTGGCTCGGCGATGACGGCGCAAACCATCCGTCTGAATACCGTCGCCAGCAACATGGCGAATGCGGAATCTCCTGCCAGCAGCGAGGCGCAGGCCTATAAAGCGCGCAGCCCGGTTTTTGCTGCGGTTTACAACAATAGCCTGATTGGCGCAAACAACCGTCACGGCATTGATGGCGCCAGCGTGCAAGTGCAGGACGTGATGCAAAGTGGCGGGGCGGTGAAACGTTATGAGCCGCATCACCCAATGGCGGATCAGAACGGTTTTGTCTGGTACCCGGACGTCAACGTGGTCGAGCAAATGGCCGACATGATGTCCGCATCACGTGATTTTGAAACTGATGTTGATGTGCTGAATAACGTCAAAAGTATGCAGCAAAGCTTACTCAAACTGGGAGAAGTGTAATGAATACCCTGGCTCTGTATGCCCAATCTCAGGCGCTGGCTTCTTCTCAGGAGAAGACGACGGTGGCTGAAAATACTGGGAGCGCCACGGCGCAAAGCAACAACCTGGGGGATAGCAGCTCTTCCTCTACCTCGTCAACCACCGATACCAGTGGAACCAGCGGCACACCGACGACGACAACGTCCACGGAAACGTCCGCGGTCGACACGTTTCTGACGCTGTTCGTAGCCGAAATTGAAAACCAGGATCCTACCGATCCGACCGACCCAACGGCCTATATCGACCAGCTTTCTTCCATGGCGCAGGTAGCGATGATGGAAGAGATGAGCGTTCAGGCCAATACCAACGCCGTGCTGATGAGCAACATTCAGGTGATGGCGCTGGGGAATATGGTCGGCGACGACATTATGGTGCAAACCACCTCGCTGGATATCGAAGATAACAGCAAGGAGATCCAGGGACGCGTCACGCTGGATGACAGCTGTACCGATGTGGATTTGCACTTTACCGATGAAGCGGGTGATGACTACACCGTGTCGCTGATTCCGGAAGGTGAAACCTCCGTCGGACCCGGCCAGGTGGATTTCGACATCAATCCTGCGGATTACGGCATCCCGCCGGGTGACTACAGCGTGTCCGTGGTGACCAATACCGGGGAAGAAGAAGTGCCGATTGAGGTGACGGGCAAAGTGGAAGATGTGCGTATTCCGCTCGATGGCAGCACGCCGGTGCTCAACGTTGACGGCGTTGGCGAAGTGCCATTCACCATGATCACCCAGTTTGGCGTACCGGACAGCACCGATGACACCACGCCGCCTGACACTGACGACGGCAGCGATAACGCCGACAGCAATACAGTGCTCTGATTTAGTTTACATTACAGGAAGAAACAATGAGTTATGAAATTGCAGCGACGGGGCTAAACGCCGTCAACGAACAACTGGACGGAATCAGTAACAACATCGCGAACTCCGGGACGGTCGGTTATAAATCAATGACTACCCAGTTCTCCGCGATGTACGCTGGGACGCAGGCGATGGGCGTGAGCGTGGCGGGTTCCGCGCAAAGCATCTCCACCGGTGGCTCGATGGTCTCTACCGGCAATGCGCTGGATCTGGCGATCAACGACGATGGTTTTTTTGTCATGTGCGACAGCGCAGGGAACATCTCCTATACCCGGGCCGGCTCCTTTGTGACTGACAAAAACGGCTATATCGTCAATGCGTCCGGTGATTATCTGCAAGGCTATCCGGTTGATGACAGCGGCACGCTGCAAACTGGTACCGTGACCGATATCCAGATTAAAACCGGCAATATCCCGGCGCAGGCCACGGACAGCATGACCTTTACGGCCAACTTTGACGCCAGTGATGAAACGATCGATCGCTCAAGCGTGCAGTTTGATGCCAACAACAGCGATACCTATACCGACAGCTACACCACCACCGTGTATGACTCTCTGGGTAACGAGCACTCGGTCAGCCAGTATTTTACCAAAACCGCGGATAACACCTGGGAAGTGCAGTACACCTTTGATGGTGAAGCGCAGACTGGTGTACCGCCAACCACGCTAACCTTCGATCCGAATACCGGCAAGCTGACCTCTCCGACCACGCCGCAAACCATCACCTTTACCACCGATGAAGCCGCGCCGATCTCGATGACCGTCGACTACTCCGACTGTACTCAGTACGGCTCTGATTTCTCGGTGACCACCAACTCCGCGACCGGTTATGCCTCCGCAACGCAAAACGGCGTGCAGGTGGATGACGACGGCAAAGTGTACGCCACCTACAGCAACGGTGAACGTATGCTGCAGGGCCAGGTTGTACTCGCCACCTTCCCGGACGAAAACGGGCTGGAAGCGGTAAGCGGTACCGCGTGGGTGCAGACCGGTGAATCCGGTACGCCGCTGATTGGCACGCCTGGCTCCGGCTCTTGTGGCACGCTCTCCTCCGGCATGCTCGAAAGCTCCAACGTGGATATCACCAACGAACTGGTCAACCTGATGACCGCCCAGCGTAACTATCAGGCGAACACCAAGGTGATTTCGACCAGTACGCAGTTGGACCAGGCACTCTTCCAGGCGATGTAAGGCTAAGAAATGGATCGGTTGATTTATACCGCACTAAGCGGCGCCACCCAGACGCTGCTGGAGCAGCAAATTAGCGCCAACAACCTCGCCAACGTCAACACCAATGGTTTTCGTGCGGATATGGCGATGGCGAGTAATGACAAAGTCAAAGGCGGTGGCTTCGACACGCGTTTTATGGCGAAAGAGAGTCCCAGCGGCGTCAATGACAGCACCGGCGTGGCGGAAAAAACCGAGCGTCCGCTCGATGTCGCCATTCAGGGAACCGGCTATATCGCCGTGCAGGATAAAGCAGGAAACGAAGTTTATACCCGCAACGGCAATATCCAGCAGGACGATCAGGGTCAACTGACCATCGACGGCAACATTGTTCTCGGGGATAACGGCCCGATTATTTTACCGCCGAATGCGATTGCCTCTTTCGGTAGCGACGGCACGCTCTCCGTCACACCTGACGATGGCGATGTCACTGCCACGATGGATATCGATCGCCTGAAGCTGGTGGATATTCCGGTCGCCAATCTGGCGAAAAATAGCGAGGGGATGCTGGTGACGGCGGACGGCGTACCGGCACAACGCGATGAGAACATCAAAGTGAGCGGCGGCTTTCTGGAAGGCAGTAACGTGTCTGCGGTGAGCGAAATGATGTCGTCCATTGCGATGAACCGTCAGTTCGAAGCGCAAATCAAGATGATGAAAACGGCTGAAGATCTCAGCGACTCAGGCAACAGGCTGCTACGCGGCTCCTGAGCCGTAGTCTTTAATCAGGGATAAAGTGTTATGAACGCAGCGTTATGGATCAGTAAAACCGGCCTGTCGGCGCAGGATGCTGAGATGAGTGCGATTGCCAACAACATCGCTAACGTCAATACCACGGGCTTTAAGCGCGACCGCGTGATGTTCCAGGATCTGTTTTATCAGACTCAGGAAGCGCCGGGCGCCATGCTCGATCAAAACAACATCATGCCGACCGGAATGCAGTTCGGTAGCGGTGTACGCATTGTCGGTACGCAGAAAACCTTCACCGAAGGGAATGTGGAAACCACCGACAATACGATGAACGTGGCCATCATGGGGCAGGGATTTTGGCAGGTGCAAAAGGCGAACGGGGATATTGCGTATACCCGTGACGGCAACATGCAGGTTAACGCTGACGGCGTGTTAACTAACTCTGAAGGCTTACCTCTGCAACCGGAAATCGATGTTCCGTCCGGCGCGACTAATGTGGCTTTTGGCGAAGACGGCACCGTGACGGCAATCCTGCCCGGCGACAGTGACCCTACCGAACTGGGGCAACTAACGCTGGTGAACTTCGCTAACCCGGCCGGGCTTTCAGCGGAAGGCGACAACCTGTATCTGGAAACCGCAGCCAGTGGTCAACCGACGGAAGGTATTCCCGGGGAAGATGGTCTGGGGACTTTGCAGGACAGCGCTCTGGAAGGCTCAAACGTGGATATCGTCAACGAAATGGTGGCGATGATCAACGTGCAGCGCGCCTATGAGATGAACGCCAAAATGGTCTCTGCGGCAGACGATATGCTGCAGTTTATTAGTCAGACGCTGTAACTCAAGAATGTGAAATGCCGGATGGTACAGCTCCATCCGGCAGAAATAGGCAGAACGTGAAAAATTATCTCTGGCTGATGGTACTGCTTCCCCTGTTAAGCGGGTGCGAATCGCAGGCTCTCCTGGTCAAAAAAAATGACGAATTCTTTGCTCCGCCCAAAACCGAGGCACCGCCAACGGCGGATGGCCGCGCGGGAGGGGTGTTCGAAACGGGTTACAAGTGGTCGCTGACAGCGGATCGCCGCGCCTATCGGGTGGGGGATATCCTGACCGTGATGCTGGAAGAATCCACCCAGTCGAGCAAACAGGCGAAAACCAATTTCGGTAAGAACAATACCGTGGATATTGGCGCGCCGACCCTCTTTGGGCATACCAAAGATAACCTTTCCGCGTCCGTGGACGCCAATCGTGACTTCAACGGGACGGCGACCTCGCAGCAGCAAAACAGTTTACGTGGCGAAATTACGGTGTCGGTACACTCGGTACAGTCGAACGGTATCCTGGAAATTCGCGGTGAAAAATGGCTCACCCTCAACCAGGGCGATGAGTACATTCGCCTGAGCGGCCTGGTGCGCGCCGATGACATTCAGAACGACAACTCCGTCTCATCGCAGCGTATTGCCGATGCGCGTATCTCCTATGCGGGTCGTGGCGCATTGAGCGATGCCAATGCGGCGGGCTGGCTGACGCGTCTGTTTAACCATCCTCTCTTCCCGATCTAATGCAGGATTTTACTATGCAACACTTAAGCGGGCGCTGGATGAAGGCGTTAAACGGCATCGTTATTGCCCTGAGTCTGGCGCTGCCTGGCGCGGCGCAGGCGCGATCTCTGGAGTCGCTGGTCAACGTCCAGGGCGTCAGGGAAAACCAACTTGTCGGCTACAGTCTGGTGGTCGGTCTGGATGGAACCGGGGATAAAAACCAGGTCAAATTCACCAACCAGACAATTACTAACATGCTGCGCCAGTTCGGCGTACAGCTGCCGAGTAAAATCGATCCGAAGGTGAAGAACGTTGCGGCGGTGGCGGTCAGCGCGACGTTGCCGCCCATGTACTCGCGTGGGCAAACCATTGACGTCACAGTCTCGTCGATCGGCGATGCCAAAAGCCTGCGCGGCGGTACATTACTGCTCACCCAATTACACGGTGCTGACGGAGAGGTTTACGCCCTTGCACAAGGGAGCGTGGTGGTCGGCGGGATGAACGCCACCGGGGCCAGCGGCTCCAGCGTCACTGTGAATACCCCCACCGCCGGGTTGATACCGAATGGGGCATCCGTGGAGCGGGAAATTCCCAGTGATTTCCAGATGGGCGATACCATCACGCTTAATCTGAAACGTCCTTCTTTCAAAGATGCCAACAATATTGCGGCGGCGATCAACGCGTCGTTTGGCGGCATTGCGACGGCGCAAAGCTCGACCAACGTCAGCGTCCGCGCGCCAACCAGTCCAGGGGCGCGCGTCGCCTTTATGTCTCAGTTGGATGACGTCCAGGTGCAGGCGGAAAAAGTGCGTGCCCGCGTGGTATTTAACTCGCGTACCGGCACAGTGGTGATGGGGGATGGCATTGCCCTGCACGCGGCGGCGGTGTCGCATGGCAGCCTGACGGTGTCCATCAATGAAAGCAGCAACGTCAGCCAGCCGAATGCGTTTGCTGGTGGTCGTACGGCGGTAACGCCGCAGAGTAATATTTCGGTGAATCATGCCCGCCCGGGAATGATCAGTCTGCCAGAGTCCAGCAGTCTGAAAACGTTGGTTAACGCCCTTAACAGCCTAGGCGCCACGCCGGACGACATTATGTCGATTTTGCAGGCCCTGCATGAAGCCGGAGCGCTGGACGCCGATCTGGAGGTGATTTAATGGCCGACATCAAAGTGAATCATAGCGGGGGCATTGACGGCAGCGATGCGTTAATGGGCCCGAAAATTAAAGATAACGATTTACAGAAAGCCGCTCAGCAGTTTGAAGCCATTTTCTTACGCAACATGCTGAAAGAGATGCGTAAAACCAATGAGATCTTCGACTCAAAAGACAACCCGTTTAACAGCGACTCGGTACGCATGATGCAGGGATTTTATGACGATCAGCTGTGCAACAGTCTTGCCCAACAACACGGCATTGGCATTGCGGCGATGATCGTCAAACAACTCTCCCCTCATCACAAAGGATAAAGGTTGCGCGGCGGCTTAAGAACTGTGGTTTTTTCGCCGCTCTTAATCGGCAAGGTTGTTAACGACAGACCGGGTGACTGACCGGCGAGGACTCTTTGATGGACATGATTAATATTGGCTACAGCGGCGCATCGACGGCGCAGGTGGAGCTTAATGTAACCGCGCAAAACACGGCTAACGCCATGACCGACGGTTATACCCGGCAGGTTGCCATCACCAGTACCATTGGCGCCAGCTCCGGTTCAGCCAACAGTGCGGGTAACGGTGTGCAGGTGGACAGTATTCGCCGCGTTTCTAACCAGTATCAGGTGAACCAGGTGTGGTATGCCGCCAGTGATTACGGCTATTACAACACCCAGCAGGAGTATTTAACGCAACTGGAAACCGTTCTCAGCGACGATAACAGTAGCCTGAGCGGCGGTTTTGACAACTTTTTTGCCGCGCTAAACGAAGCCACCACCAGCCCGGATGATTCCGCCCTGCGTGAACAGGTGATCAGCGAGTCCGGTGCGCTGGCGCTGCGTGTGGATAACACGCTGGACTACATCGACTCGCAAAGCAGTGAGATCGTCAGCCAGGAACAGGCGATGGTGGCGCAGGTGAACACCCTGACTACCGGGATTGCCAGTTATAACCAGCAAATTGCGGAAGCTGAAGCCAACGGCGATAACGCCTCGGCGCTGTACGATGCTCGCGATCAGATGGTGGAGCAACTGAGCGGCATCATGGACGTGCAGGTCAATATTGATGATGAAGGTAACTACAACGTTACGCTGCAAAACGGTCAGCCGTTGGTCAGCGGGCAGGAGAGTTCCACCATTGAACTGGAGACTAACGCCGACGGTACGCAGAGCATGTCTCTGACCTTTGCCGGGACCACATCGTCCATGGATACCGATACCGGAGGCTCGCTGGGGGCGCTGTTTGATTATCAAAATCAGGTACTGACGCCGCTGACGGGAACGATTAACAGCATGGCGGAGCAGTTTGCCGATGCAGTTAACACCCAGCTTGCGCAGGGCTATGACCTGAACGGAAATCCCGGCGAACCGCTGTTTATTTATGATGAAAATTCATCTGATGGCCCGCTGGAAGTGAATCCCGATATCACCGCCGACGAGCTGGCGTTTTCCAGTTCGCCGGATGAAAGCGGTAACAGCGATAACCTGCAGGCGCTGATCAATATTTCTACCGAACCGTTGGATATAGAGGGGCTTGGTAGCGTAACCGTGGGTGAAGCCTGTTCGTCGATCATCAGTAATATTGGTATCTACAGCCAGCAGAACCAGACCGAAGCGGAAGCGGCGGCCAACGTCTACTCCGAAGCGCAGAACCAGCAGAGCAGCGTCAGCGGCGTCAGCATGGATGAAGAAGCGGTGAACCTCATTACCTACCAGCAAATTTACGAGGCCAACCTCAAAGTTATCTCAACGGGCGCAGATATTTTCGATTCTGTGCTGGAAATGTGTAGCTAACCTGGAGAGGAATGAATATGCGTGTATCTACTCAGCAATCTTATGTGTCCATGACGCAGAGTTTTAACGATCTCTCCAGCGATCTGTCCCATGTCGTTGAGCAAATGGCGACTGGGAAAAGTATTCTGCTGCCGTCTGACGATCCGATCGCGGCGACCCGTATTACGCAACTTAACCGCCAGCAATCGGCCCTCGACCAGTATCAGAGCAATATTGACTCCGCGACGGCGGGCATGAGTCAGCAGGAGTCGATCCTTGATGGCGTGAATAACGATCTGTTGGCGATTCGCGACGATCTGCTGGAAGCGGCGAACGGCACCAATACCGCCGATTCGTTAGCCAGCCTGGGGCAAGATATTCAGTCGATGACCGAAGCGATGGTCTCGGCATTAAATTACCAAGATGAAGACGGGCACTATGTGTTTGGCGGCACGGTCAACGATCGGCCGCCGATTGTCGCCGTGGACAACGACGGTGATGGCGTGACTGATAGCTATACCTACCAGGGTAACGGCGATCATCGCCAGACCACGGTTTCCAATGGCGTGGAAGTTGATACCAACGTGGCGGTCAGTGATTTCTTCGGCGATAGCCTGGACGTGCTGAACACCCTGACGTCGCTGTCGAAAGAGCTACAGGATCCGTCGGTTGACCCAGCCGACCCGCAGGTGCAAAGCGATATTGAAAATGCCATCAATACGGTGGATGACGCTTCCGACTCGCTCAATGCTTCTATTGCCACCATCGGTGAAACGCAAAATACGATGAGTATGCTGAGCGGCGCGCAAACGGATATCGCCACCTCTAACGATCAGCTGATTGGTCAACTGAGCGATCTGGATTACGGCCCGGCTTCCATAACCTTTACCGGTCTGGAAATGGCGATGGAAGCCACTTTAAAAACCTACTCCAAAGTGAGTGAGTTGAACCTTTTCAGTGTTATTTAACAGCGAGCAGTAGCCCAGGAATAGTATGCAGGTCGGTTTAAATACAACATCACTCTCCGGTAGCGGAGCGCTTAATCCTTCTGTACAACAGCATAGCGTTGCGCAGAATGTCCCTGTCCGTCAAAAGTTACCCGCAACGGCGAGTGATTACCCGGCCTCACCGCTTATTACCACCCGGCCTCAGCGCTACAGTGTGCAGCTCAACGATCAGCTCACCACGCTGCAGCAGGCCGATCACTACCTGGGGCAACTGGAACAGCATTTGCTGGATTATCGCCATGCCTCGCGCCGTGGCGGGCAGACGCAGCAGCAAAAGGGAGCTGAGCTTACCCAGTGGCTGGATAAACGAACGGCATTATCCGGCGGCGCGGTTGACCGGCAGCTGCGTCCGGTATTGCAAGGCGAAGCGCGGGTGACCTTTCACTCGCCTGAACTGGCGCAGATGCTGCAAAAAAATGCCATAAGCTCGCGCATGTTTAGTGTCTCTGACGGACGGCAAACGCAGCACTCTGCGGTGGTGGTCGGTGAAGATCTGGATCCCGGTCAGTACAAAATGATGATGAGCAACGCGCTGCGTCGTGTCGGTGTGCAGGTGCATGACCAACAGGGCGCACTGACCTTCTCCACCACGGAAAAGGAGTGGCCGCAGATTGAACAAACCCTGAGCGTACGTGATATGGACGCAAAGTCTTCTGCGTATACGCAGCTGACGACTTTTGCCGATCCTTGCCGTACGGACGAATTACTGCAGAGCGTATTGCAGGGCAGTTCCCGCACTCAGGATGGGTTACAACAGGCGCTGGATGCTATTGGCGATCAGCGCGCGCAGATGGCCGCGCAGCAGGAGAAGGCCCGGCAACTGATTGACGGTATGGCGCGTTTTCCGCAGGCAGAAAGTGCGGTAAAAGCCTCAGAGTCACTCGGTGGGGTATTAGATCATGCTAATCACAATTATCAGGTATTAGCACAAGCGGTTAATGGACAGGCCCGGCTTTCCAGTCAGACCGTCCGTAGTCTATTACGCTAGCTCTAGTTTGGCTGGCATGCTGTTGTTGAGAATATAAATGCAGAGGGGTCTGTGACTAACAGGCCTCCAACATCCTGAGTAAAAAGCAAATTTTGCTGTGGGTTTAAATGAATCCACCAGGCATGCAGATTGTGTTCAACAATAAAGGTACTGAAATCTGATAAGCGAAAGTCATTTTTATCGGCTTTCGCATCGCTAAAATGAAACTCACCCTGTTTAGACAATCCCGCGTAACGATTAATACATGCTGAGATCTTAAATGTTGACGGCGCTTTGTTATTTTGGTCCAGAGGGACGAGCGTCAGAGCAGTGTTTTTGTCCTGTGGGCTCATAATGAGTGCGTAATGCGCATTCTTGCCGCTATTAAGATCGTAATTAGCAATGACCGTGTTCTCAATGCGTGCATGAGCCATGAAGGTAAAAAATAAAGTTACAGTAGCCAGAAGATAGAGGAAGTAACTATTTGCACTTTGGCATTTCATTTAACATTTTCTCCACTTCTTTAATTAAAACACTATTCATTTCATTATCTTTATTGAGCCAGCTACTAAAATTCAATGCTAACTGCCAACTGTCATTGCATTGATTGCTCAGTACAATATCAAGTGCGAATTTGTTCAGCGACACTCTGTAATACAAATCCATTGAGACATTGTGCGTCACCAACAGTTGATTGATTTGTTGCACTCCAGGGAGAATATGTTGCGAGAAAAGAGACGGCGATGTTTTTTTTTCATCTGGGTCGTAAAGATGGTAAACCGTAACATGACTGGCACTCTCAAGATTTTCTTTTACTAACTGTGGGGTTTCTTCCGTTTTCGTGACGGATGATGTTTTAAAATCAGACATCAGAACAAACAACAAAAGCGCGATAATAATGACGGGCAGGGTGATAAGAACGGCTCTGTAAGGATGACTTTTAGCATCCGCGGGTTTCTCTAATTCATTGTTTAATAAAGGTGTGGGTGGTTTTTTCGGCACTCCCTGATTTGTGCTCGCGCTTTCTTCAGGCACGCTGTTTGCAGATAAAACAGCACTCTCTTTGGTTTCATCACTGGCGATGCCATCAACCACATTAATATTGTGGTCAATATCTTCGGACAGGTAGTTTTTATTAAACAAATACCCTTTTTTAGGGATCGTTTTTATAATTTCCTGTTGTTTTCCATCATCATCGATCGCGACGCGCAAGGCATGAACGGCTGTGGGCAGGCTATTTCCACCGACGATGCGATTCTTCCAGACTGCGGTCATTAAAAACGAACGCGATAAGACGACATCGGCATTTTTAGCTAATGTCTCTAACAGAATAAAATGGTATTCGCCGAGCCGACGCGTTTCGCCAGTCTCACAATGGATTAACGCATTAAGCGAAGAATCCATTCGCCAGTTATTGACTACAATACTCATGATTTTGTCTACCCGTGCAAGATTTTTTAAATCCTTGATGTCACACCGTTAAAAATCAGTGCATTAAAATTCTGAAGGAATTGAGATATCTTTTTCTGGCTGCCAGGATGAGACGTGGCAGCCTGATCGGTGTTGAGTGTTTTTTGTTCTGTCCGAAAAAGGACTGAAAATGTAACGAAAGTGTCCTGGACTCACAATATAAAAGTACGTTGTATTTGCAACTAAATGTAAATATAGACGTGAGTGATGTAGGTTAAACTATTTTTGATTAGGTATAATCTTATTAATTTCATGGCGTTAACGTTCGATGTTTGACGGCGATCATTTCATTATTAGATATTTCTAATAATCTTTTAATTAAAAATTGATTGAGCTAATTCTTATGTTGTGAGGTGTGGTGAAAAATAGCACGGGATGCTAATAAAGGCAGCGCTTAGCGTTTGTTTATATCCCCTGAACTGATTTTTTAAACGAGTGAAAAAATTTTTTCTCCGTGCTTTAAGTTTTCCGAACGGGTGGTCGTTTTTACAGGGTATCGAAACGAAAACGATTATTCCCAAGGAGCAGTACCATGTTATCGATTAATACTAATACCGCCTCAATGGCAGCTGTAAACGCTATCAACAAAAGCAGCGCATCCCTGTCTACTTCGATGGAACGTCTGGCGACAGGTAACCGCATTAACTCTTCTGCTGACGATGCTGCAGGCAAACAGATTGCCAGCCGCCTGAGCGCACAATCCGACGGTATGGGCGTTGCACTGAGCAACATTCAGGACGCAACCGCAATGCTGCAGACCGCAGATAGCATGTTTGACGAAATGACCGACGTGCTGGGTCGCATGAAAGACCTGTCCACGCAGGCAGCGAACGGAACCTACAACAGCGACGACCTGCAGGCGATGCAGGATGAATACGACGAACTGGGCCAGCAGATGTCTGACATGCTGCAGAACACCACCTACGGTGGTACTAACCTGTTCGGTACGGCATCTGGCAGTAATACCGGTGTTTCTGGTCTGTTCCAGAGCGCAGTCACCTTCCAGGTGGGTGCTGAGTCTTCTGACACCATGACCGTGGACATCTCCAGCCAGCTGGGTGATCTGGTGACAGATCTGACAGCTGTCAGTGATGCTTTCTCTTCTGATCAGGCTGGTACTGGTGTTTCTGGTGGTACTGAGCTGACCGCTTCTGGTTCTGCTAACGGTATGATCAGCACTATCCAGACCGCAATGGACGATGTGTCCAAGATCCAGTCCAAACTGGGCGCGTCTATCAACCGTCTGAACGACACCGCAAACAACCTGACCAGCATGCAGGACAACACTAACGTAGCGATCGGTAACATTATGGATACCGACTACGCGACGGAAGCCTCCAACATGACGCAACAGCAGGTGCTGATGCAAACCGGCATCACCATGCTGAAACAGTCCAACAGCATGTCCAGCATGGTGTCCAGCCTGCTGCAGTAATTCTGTTCAGTGGTGAAATTGCGCCATTCACAACACCGCCGACTGGCGGTGTTGTGCTTTCAGCGGTCGAGACTATTTCAGGAAAACTTCCTGAATAAGGGAAAATTCATTTCCTCTCATAATTTAACTTGCTGAATTTAAAATATAAAAATATTGGCATGTATTTTGCTATCACATCGATAACGTCGCACGGAGTTATTCATGATCAACCCAAGAACTATGGCGAAAGCCGCAGCTTATGCCGATATCGCCACGCAGAGCGCCAACCTGCAACAACAGCAGGCAGAGTTAGATGCTGAGAGTAGCGGGCTGGATTCGCTGAGCACGGCATTAACCGATTTCCAGTCGGCTATTGATGCCTTGAACAGTGATACAGACGGTCCACTGACCTTTTCGGCGACATCGAATAACGACTCTACGACGGTTTCTGCCAACTCGGAAGCGCAGGCGGGAACGTACTCGTTTTATGTCAGCTCGCTGGCACAGGGACAGCAGTCTACGTTCCAGATGACAGACAATACTTACTATGCAACCGGTACGCTTGATCTGACCATGGCAGATGGCAGCAACATGGAGATCGAGCTTTCTACGGCCGATAGCGATGGTGATGGCTATATCGATGCCACCGGGCTGGTAGATGCTATCAATAGTAGTGACGACAACCCGGGCGTTTCGGCTGCGCTGGTGAAAACAGATGGTCAGACAACCATTATGCTGACGTCAGATACTACCGGCGCGCAAAGTGGTTTTACGGTGACCGTGAATAACACTGGCACTAGCACAGTCATAACCACTCCGGATACCGCGGAGACTAGACCAACAGATGCTGTAATTAATCTGGGAGGTAAGGATGGGCCGGCCATCACCAGCAGCAGTAATACCTTCGATGATGTGATTCCCGGTGTGACCATGACTTTTACGGAGGTCAGCGATCCAGACGATGCCAGCGATGTCACGACGATTACCGTGGCAGAAGATTCCAGCGCCTCACAGGCAAAAGTACAGACCTTTGTTGATGCCTATAACACCCTTGTCGACACCGTAGACTCATTAACCAGTAATGGCGGTGATGGTTCTAATCCTGGTGTTTTTGCGGGTGACGCCGGGCTCAATTCATTAACCAACCAACTTGACGATATCGCCCACTCTTACTACGACGGCGTATCGATTGTTGATTATGGCATCTCGCTCGATTCCGACGGTCATTTAGAAATTGACTCCGATAAGTTTAACGAAGCGATGGAAGCGAACCCGGATGGCCTGACGTCTATCTTTGTCGGTGATGACAGCATGGTCGCGCAGATGGATGACCTGATGGACAGCTATCTGGACTCCAGTACCGGCATCATCACTATGCGTGAAGACAACATTGAGGATCAGCAGAGCAAAATCCAGGACGAAAGCGATCAGCTTACTGAAACCTATAACACCAACTACGAACGCTACCTGGAAGAGTACACCAATACGCTGATTGAAACGTACACCATGAAAGTGAGTATGGCCGCGTTTATGTAAGCGACCGGTTTAGTAAAAGAATAGAGAGTCAATATGTACGACACGCAGGATGGTTATTCGCAATACAAAGAGATGGATCTTGCTGCCCGTACGGCAGCTGCATCGCCTTTAGAGCTGGTGCTGGTGCTGTTTTCCGGTTTGATGGATGAACTGGAACGAGCCAAAAGCCACATTGAGAACAAACGCTATGAGCGTAAAGCGCAGAGCATTAATAAATGCATCGATATTCTCAACGCCTTAACCAGCTCGCTGGAGTTTGAAACCGGCGGTGAGCTGGTGGTGAATCTCTCCCGACTTTATGACCACTGCGTTTATCGCCTGTATGAGGCCAGCAGTGAAATGTCATTAGAAAAGATCGATGAAGTGATCCTGATCCTGACGAATCTGCGCACAGGTTGGGAAGGTCTGTCGGCAAAACTGGGGTAAGGCGATGGAAAGAGAGCGTCAGCAACAACAGCTTTATGCCCTGGTAAAAGAGATGAATGACGCCCTCGATCAAAAGCGTTGGCGGCGGCTACCCAGCCTGCATCAGCAGGTAATGCGTGTTTTTCATGAATATGAAGCCTGGGAAACGGATGTCAGCGCGTTGCGCAAAGTTAAAGACAACATGCTTTCGGCATTTGAAGCGCTGATTGCGCGACGAACTCAGCGTGCGGAAGAACTTAAAGCGCGAATGGATAAACATCAGCAAAACCAGGAAGGAATGTTGGCGTATTCAATGATTAATTTAATGTCGGAGAAGGCATGAATCCTGTATTACTGGCCTCGACCAGCGCGATGGCAGAGACCACGCCAGAACGAGTGGCTATTTCGACCTCAACGACCCCTGCGAAAGGCGGCGCGTTTGCTTTACCGCAGGCTGGATTAAATGCAATGGCTGAACGCCTGATCGGCGCAAAAGTAAATCAACAGCAGGCATCGACGACTGAGCACAACCACGATGACGCAGATCCGGCAGCCATGCAGGCATTGCTGGCGATGCTATTGGCGCAACCGACTCAGGCAGCCCCGGCCGATTTACAAAAGCAGCCTGATGGCGACATGTTGAGAATGCTGGCGCAGGTGCAAACCACCCATTCTGGGTCATCACTGTTGCGCCAACTGGCGAGCGCCATGGCCCAGCCGGAAAAAACGTCCACGCCATCTGCTGAGCAGCATACAACTGACTTATCGTCACTGCCGCCTAAGCTGCAAACGTTATTGGCGTCACTCAGCGAGGATTTGCCGCCAGCAACTCCGGATCAACAGGCTAAGCTGGCGACGTTTTCCGCCCAGGATCTGCGTGCGATTGCGCCGGAGCCTGCGTCACTCTCGACCACCCAACAAATTTCTGCTCGGGTGAAAGCAACCCAGAACGCCAGTCCTCGCCCGGTGGTGGAGAGAAAAAACGCTGGAGTGACGGTTAACCCGGCGCTCTCTACGCAAAGTTTGCTCAATACCGCGGCGCAGGGAAATCAGCCGGTGAATCCGCTGACTGACCATAACATCGTGTCGACGCAAGCGTCCTCGCCAGTGACGATGTCAACGGAGGAGCTCGGGGAGAAGCTCACCGCGCTGCTTAAAGACAGAATTCAGTTCCAGATTGGTCAGCAACAGCAGGTGTCGACCATTCGTCTTGATCCCCCTTCGCTGGGCAAACTTGAAATTGCTGTGCAACTGGATGCAGGCAAGCTGATGGTTCACATCGGCGCAAATCAGAGCGATGTCTGCCGCTCATTGCAACAATTTAGCGAGAACCTACGCCAGCACCTGACGGCGCAGAACTTCATGGAAGTCAATGTTCAGGTCTCTTCCGAGGGGCAATCGCAGCAGCAAAAACAGCAGTCAGGTCATCAACAGGATGAGGTGACGTCGGCATTAGTGCTCAATGATGAACCTCAATTTCAACGGAATGAATCCGTTCTGATCAAAGTGTAAAAGTAAAATGAAGAAAATTGTTATCGCGTGTGTGATCAGCTCCGTTGTGGCTCTGGGTATTGCGGGGGGCGCAGGATGGGGCATTTATCATTCTATGAATAAGCGAACTACGGCTGCAGCAGAGGTTCCTGCCCATGAAGCGGAAGACAGCCAGGATGAATCCAGCAGTATTTTTGTCTCCCTGCCGGAAACGGTGGTTACGCTGCATGATGATGAAGGGAGCGATCGCTATATGGTCGCTGAGCTGGTAATGGTCGTTGATTCAGAGAAAGATGCTGAAAAAATTAAGAAGGACGAACCGCTCTATCAAAGTATTACCGTAGATGAGCTTTCGAATATGAAATATGAAGATATTCGGGCGCTGAAGATCTCCGATATCAGAAAGAAAGTATTTGAGAATCTGAAAGTCGAATTAGCGAAACGCAAAATGGCGACACCTTATAAGGACATATTGGTGAAAAAAGTCGTGTTCCAATAAGCGACAAGCCAGGAAATAACATGATACAGGATGCTTACGAGTCAGAAGACTTTAATGCGACGCCCGTGCTCACGCCAAAGCAAGAGAGCCATTATTTACAGGCTTATCTACCTTTGGTGCGCAAAGTGGTGCGTCAACTTGCGCCGCAATGTACCTGCGTTATGGACAGGCAGGATATGGAACAAACGGCGCTGATGGGATTGCTGAACGCGATTCGCCGCTACGGTCAGCCAGACGAAGGTTTTGCTGGTTATGCTGTTCACCGCATACGTGGCGCAATTCTGGATGAGCTGCGCAGTCTCGACTGGCGGCCTCGCCAGTTACGGCAAAAATACCATCAGATTAAAGATTTGATTCGTGATGCGCGCACACAGCTTGGGCATGAACCCTCATGGGAGGAGTTGTCCCGGCTGGGATTATCGTCTGAGGATTATCAGGAATATCAACAGTTGGAAGGCGCCGAAACGCTGGCCAGTCTGGATGAATTGCTGAATGGCGATATGCCGATTGCACCGCTCGAAGGGCGGGGGCTTGAGGAGCAATTCGTCACCCAGGAAATGTTGAGTTACGCCCTGAGCCAACTCAGCGAAAAAGAGAGCCTCGTGCTCTCAATGTATTACCAACACGATATGAATTTAAAAGAGATCGCGCTGGTATTAGGGCTGACCGAAGCCCGAATTTGTCAAATGAATAAAAAAATCACGCACAAGATTCGTGATTGTTTATATCCAGATTAACAATTCCGAATCAACATGCGGAGGACGTAATGCAAAAGATTTTTGGTTTATTAGTGGTTTTGGGCTGCGTATTTGGCGGCTACTTTGAGGCTGGTGGGCAGTTAATTGCTATTTGGCAGCCAGCAGAAATTATTATTATTGTCGGTGCTGGTCTGGGGGCGATGATTATTGGTAACCCGGTACATGTACTGAAAGAGATCGTCCACCAGATCAAAGGGGTAATCAGTAAAAAGAAAATGGGGCCGGAGTTTCAGCGTCAGCTACTGATGTGCCTGTATGAGCTGCTGGAAATGGTGCAAAACGGCGGTCTGCGTATGCTGGATCAGCATATCGAGCAGCCGGAAGAAAGCACCATTTTCCAGAAATACCCGCTGGTGCTGACTCAGAAGCGACTGGTGACATTTATCGCCGATAACTTCCGCCTAATGGCGATGGGTAAAATCGATGCCCATGAACTGGAAGGGATCCTCGATCAGGAACTGGATACCGCGGAAGAATCTTTGTTAACCCCTTCGCGCTCCTTGCAGCGTACCGCAGAAGCGATGCCTGGATTCGGCATTTGTGCTGCGGTATTGGGCATTATCATCACCATGCAGTCCATCGATGGCTCCATTGCGCTTATCGGTTTGAAAGTGGCGGCGGCGTTGGTGGGGACATTCTTAGGGGTATTTATCTGTTATTGTCTGATGGACCCGCTGGCAAACGCCATGGAACAGCAGGCGCGGGCAGAGCATTCGCTGCTCGAATGCGTACGTACCGTGCTGGTGGCGCAAGCGGGCGGTAAACCGACGTTACTGGCGGTCGATGCTGGCCGTAAGCTTCTCCATCTGGCCTCTAAACCCACTTTCGCCAATCTGGATGCATGGGTTAATGCGATGCTGGAGCAGGAATAAGCATGAGGAAGGGGCCAAATCGTCGCGATCGCGGCGCGAAAACCACCATTATCCGCCGACAAATTAAAAAGCATCATGCAGGTCATCATGGCGGGGCGTGGAAGGTCGCCTTTGCTGACTTTACGCTGGCGATGATGGCGCTGTTTATGACGCTGTGGATTGTGAACAGCGTCAGCAAGGCTGACCGAGAAAATATTGTGGCGGCGCTGCACGGCCAGTCAATCTTTAACGGTGGCGGTATGGCGCCTTTAAACAAGCTGGGCAAGCAGCCGATAGCGCCGGGTGCGCAGAAGAAAAACGTCACGCGCAACAAGCTGGATAAAACGGTTACCCCGCAAGAGACGGCGAAGATCACAGAAGATAACGCCAAAAAAGCGCTGGATGTAAATGAAAAAGCGGTGTTGCTGAAGCAAAAATCAGCGCGTGAATTGGGTGAGCTGGCGACCGATATTAACGTCATTGCCCGCAACGCACATATGGAAACCAACCTCGAGATGGAGATTGTTCCTCAGGGGTTGCGCGTACTGATTAAAGATGACCAGAACCGGAATATGTTTGAGCGCGGCAGCGCCAAAATTATGCCGTTCTTTAAATCGCTGCTGGTTGAGCTGGCCCCCGTGTTTGACTCGCTGGACAACAAGCTCATCATTACCGGACATACGGATGCGATGAGCTATAAGAGCAACATTTACAACAACTGGAATCTCTCCGGCGACCGTGCTTTGTCAGCACGACGCGTGCTGGAAGATGCCGGCATGCCGCAGGATAAAGTCATGCAGGTTAGCGCCATGGCGGACCAAATGCTGCTGGATGCGAAAAACCCGGAAAGCGCAGGCAACCGCCGTATTGAGATCATGGTGTTAACGCAAAGTGCTTCCGATACGCTGTATCAATATTTTGGTCAGCACGGCGAGAAAGTGGTTCAGCCACTGGTTGATAAGCTGGACAAACAAAAGCAGGTGACTTCTTTACGTCAGCCCTCTGTTCCCGTCACTCATTAATTCTGTTTTCCGCCCCCCACGCAACGTGGGGGCAAATTATCCCTCAGGAAGGTAATGTGATAGATGTAACCCATATTATTCCATTGGATATTCATACTGATAATGTCACTGATGGGGCTTGTCAGGGCGCGCATTTCGACCCGGTTTCAGGTATCTGGTACACCGAACCTCATGTGTTAAATGAGGGGCTTCGTGACTATGTCTACAACACCGACAGTTTTAACATCGTTGCGCCGTACTATCTGGTGATTACCTCGAAGATGCACTGCTGGAGCTGCCACCAGCTCACCCATATTCACGGGGTGATGTTTACCCGCTTTATCAGAAAAGATCAGGATGGCAAAGGCTGGCAATCTATTCGGCGGAATACCTTTCTGTTCCACATTAATTCTCTGCCTGAAGAGATACAAAAGAACATCAAAGCCAGCAATTACTATCTGGATAAAAGTAAAACTACCGGGCTACGTTACTGGATGAATCATTGTGAAATTTGTGGAGAACGTCTGGGCGACTATGAGCTTTTCTGCGTGGAAAATGATGCATTTCGCCTGATGACGATCGAAAAACTGCTGCGGGCAAAGATTCGCAAAGTGAATAAACTTTTTGTCAGTACGGCGGGCAATCCAGCAGAACATAAGATCACGGACATCGTGCGTTACCTGTGCGATGCACGCTTCGTCATGAATGGTCCGGCGTAAGGCATAAACAGACTTCTCACAACATAAAAATACTGTATACTTAAACAGTGTTGTGGGAGGCGAGCGATGCGCAAAATCATACATGTCGATATGGACTGCTTTTTCGCGGCGGTGGAAATGCGCGACAACCCCGCCTTGCGTGATATTCCCATTGCTATTGGCGGCAGTCGTGAACGTCGGGGAGTCATCAGCACGGCCAATTACCCGGCGCGCAAATTTGGTGTGCGTAGCGCAATGCCGACAGGAATGGCGTTAAAACTGTGCCCCCATCTCACGTTATTACCTGGTCGTTACGAGGCCTATAAAGAAGCCTCCCGCCAGATTCAGGCTATTTTCTCCCGTTATACCTCGCTGATAGAACCGCTTTCGCTGGATGAAGCCTATCTGGATGTGACTGACAGCACTCACTGCCATGGCTCAGCTACGCTGATCGCTCAGGAGATCCGCCAGACAATTTTTACCGAGCTACAGTTAACCGCCTCTGCCGGAATTGCGCCGGTCAAATTTCTGGCAAAAATAGCTTCCGATCTCAACAAACCCAATGGGCAATATGTGATTACCCCTGCCGATGTTCCTGAATTTCTCAGAACATTACCGTTAGGCAAAATTCCCGGCGTTGGCAAAGTCTCTGCCGCTAAGCTGGAAGCGATGGGGTTGCGAACCTGCGAGGATGTTCAGAAATACGACCTGGCCATGTTGCTCAAACGTTTTGGTAAGTTTGGTCGCGTGTTGTGGGAACGCAGCCAGGGCATTGATGAACGCGACGTCAACAATGATAGACTGCGCAAATCAGTCGGCGTCGAGCGTACTTTGGCAGAAGATATTCATGAGTGGGCTGAATGTGAGGAGATTATTGAGCGGCTATATCCCGAACTGGAACGACGTCTGGCCAAGGTAAAACCGGATCTGTTGATCGCCCGGCAGGGAGTAAAACTCAAGTTTAATGATTTTCAGCAAACCACGCAGGAGCACGTCTGGCCGCGCTTAAGTAAAGATGACTTAATTGCGACGGCGCGCAAAACCTGGAATGAACGCCGGGGAGGCCGGGGCGTAAGGCTGGTGGGATTACACGTCACGCTGCTGGATCCACAGCTGGAAAGGCAACTACTGTTGGGACTGTGATGTTGATGTATTGCCGGATGGCTGCGTAAAAACTATATCCGGCCTACAAATCAGCATGTAGGCCGGATAAGCACAGCGCCATCCGGCGTTTAGCGCAGACTTACTTCGCCGGAATAGACTTCAGCAGTTCAGTCAGCAGCGTCCAGTAATGGCCGACGCTTTCGATATGAACCTGTTCATCCGGGGAGTGTGGACCGGTGATGGTTGGCCCGATGGAAACCATGTCCATATCTGGATACGGTTTCTTGAACAGACCACATTCCAGACCGGCGTGGATGATTTGGATGTTAGGCGTTTTGTTGAACAGACGCTGATAGGTTTCACGAACCAGGTGCATAACCGGAGAGTTGGCATCCGGCTGCCAGCCTGGATATCCGCCTTTTGCCTGGGTTTTCGCGCCAGCCAGTTTACCCAGTGAATCCAGCATGCTCACCACGTAGTCTTTACCGCTGTCGATCAGAGAACGGATGAGGCAGTGAATTTCAACGTTGTCGTCAGTCATGGTTACAACGCCGACGTTCAGGGAGGTTTCTACCACGCCTTTTGCTACGTCGGAATTGCGGATAACACCGTTCGGGGTGGCGTTCAGCAGACGCACAAAGCTGTCGCGAGACTCAGCGGTCAGCGCGGCTTTGTCTTGAGTAACGGCATCCAGCAGCAGAGCCAGGTTCTTCTCTTTGGCTTCCAGTTCGTTTTTCAGGATTTCCTGATAGGTGTTGACCAGCGCTTTTAACGCATCAACTTTATCTGCAGCCACGGCCAGGGTGGCAAAGGCTTCACGCGGAATTGCGTTACGCAGCGTACCGCCGTTGAAATCAACCAGACGCAGATCCAGCTCTTCAGCGTGGCCCGCCAGGAAGCGGACCAGCAGCTTGTTCGCGTTACCGAGACCCACGTGGATTTCGCCGCCGGAGTGGCCGCCTTTCAGGCCTTTTAACGTCAGCTTAAAGCTCTGGAAGCCAGCAGGGATTGCTTCACGGGACAGCGGCAGGTTAGAGGTAAAGTCGATACCGCCTGCGCAACCCATGTAGATCTCACCTTCTTCTTCTGAGTCGGTGT
Organism: Citrobacter sp. Cf087; assembly: GCF_030334285.1. Classification (NCBI taxonomy): domain Bacteria; kingdom Pseudomonadati; phylum Pseudomonadota; class Gammaproteobacteria; order Enterobacterales; family Enterobacteriaceae; genus Citrobacter; species Citrobacter sp. Cf087. The sequence goes on along the minus strand of NZ_JAOWED010000030.1, from coordinate 518,366 downwards.
TGATCAGGATATCTGCCTGCAGCCAGTTAGCCTGCAGACCAAACGCGCCATCCATACCTGCTTCTTCGGTCATGGTCAGCAGCACTTCCAGAGGACCATGTACCACGCTGTCATCAGCCAGAACGGCCAGCGCGGACGCCATACCGATACCGTTATCTGCACCCAGCGTGGTGCCACGGGCTTTTACCCATTCGCCATCAATATAAGGTTGGATAGGATCTTTGGTGAAGTCGTGCACGGTGTCGTTGTTTTTCTGCGGGACCATATCCAGGTGCGCCTGCAGAACGACCGGTTTGCGGTTTTCCATGCCTGCGGTAGCGGGTTTGCGAATCAGGATATTACCGACTTGATCGCGCTCGACGTGGAAACCTTTTTCCTGGGCCCAGCTCAGAATGTGTTCAGCGAGCTGCTCTTCATGATAGGACGGATGAGGAATAGAACAGATTTTGGCAAAAATATCCCATAGCGGTTGCGGGGATAATTGAGACAGTTCAGACACGTTGAGTCTCCTTGGCGATGTCCTACAAAACTTGCTTGCAGGCCACGGGGTTAGCAGAATTAAAAACACCACAAGTCAGGCTTGCGCGATGCGATTGAGAATACCACTTTCTCCGCTGACGGCTAGCATAAAGCATGCAAAAAGAGGCGCGGATTCCGCGAAACACTGGTTTTTAGTGCGTCAGATCTCTATAATCTCGCGCAACCTATTTCCCCCTCGAACACTTTTTAAGCCGTAGATAAACAGGCTGGGACACTTCACATGAGCGAAAAATACGTCGTCACCTGGGACATGTTGCAGATCCATGCACGTAAACTGGCAAGCCGCCTGATGCCTTCTGAACAATGGAAAGGCATTATTGCCGTTAGCCGTGGTGGTCTGGTACCGGGCGCATTGCTGGCGCGTGAATTGGGTATTCGTCATGTCGATACCGTATGCATCTCCAGCTACGATCACGACAACCAGCGCGAACTGAAAGTGCTGAAACGTGCCGAAGGCGACGGTGAAGGTTTCATCGTAATCGATGACCTGGTTGACACCGGTGGTACCGCCGTTGCGATCCGCGAAATGTATCCTAAAGCGCATTTCGTTACTATCTTCGCTAAGCCGGCAGGTCGCCCGCTGGTGAATGATTATGTTGTTGATATCCCTCAGGATACCTGGATTGAACAGCCGTGGGATATGGGCGTGGTGTTCGTCCCGCCGATCTCTGGTCGCTAATCTAAAAAGTTTTCAACGCCTGGCAACTGCCGGGCGTTGTTCTTTTTGTGCAGTGTCAGGTTACACTATGCCTTAGTGAGTACTCATGGAGGCTGCAATCATGTCACAGGCTAACCTCAGCGAAGTCCTGTTTAAACCCCGCTTCAAACACCCTGAAACGTCAACGCTGGTTCGTCGTTTTAATCACGGCGCGCAGCCGTCCGTACAATCTGCCCTGGATGGTAAAACCATTCCCCACTGGTATCGCATGGTGAATCGTCTGATGTGGATCTGGCGTGGCGTCGACCCGCGTGAAATCCTTGAGGTGCAGGCACGTATCGTGATGAGCGAAGCCGAACGTACGGATAAAGAACTCTACGATACGGTTATCGGCTATCGCGGCGGGAACTGGATCTATGAGTGGGCGAAGCAGGCGATGGACTGGCAACAGAAAGCGTCTATGGAAGAGGATCCGCAGGTGAGCGGACGCCACTGGCTACATGCGTCTACGTTGTACAACATTGCCGCTTACCCACACCTGAAAGGCGATGAGCTGGCAGAACAGGCACAGGCTTTGGCCAATCGCGCCTATGAAGAGGCCGCGCAGCGACTGCCGGGGACATTGCGCGAGATGGAATTTGCCGTTACCGGCGGCGCGCCAATCACTGGATTCTTGCATATGCCAAAAGGCGACGGTCCGTTCCCGACGGTGCTGATGTGCGGTGGCCTCGATTCCATGCAAACGGATTATTACAGTCTGTATGAGCGCTACTTTGCTCCACGTGGCATTGCTATGCTGACGCTGGATATGCCGTCGGTTGGGTTCTCATCAAAATGGAAACTGACTCAGGATTCCAGCCTGCTGCATCAGCACGTATTAAAAGCGCTGCCTAATGTTCCCTGGGTGGATCACACTCGCGTGGCGGCCTTCGGTTTCCGCTTTGGCGCTAACGTAGCGGTACGTCTGGCATATCTGGAATCATCACGTCTGAAGGCGGTGGCCTGTCTGGGACCAGTGGTTCATGCGCTGCTTAGTGACCCGCAGCGTCAGGCGAGCGTCCCGGAAATGTATCTTGATGTACTGGCTAGCCGCCTGGGGATGCATGACGCCTCCGATGAAGCGCTGCGCGTTGAGCTTAATCGCTATTCATTAAAAGTGCAGGGCCTGCTGGGGCGACGCTGCCCGACGCCAATGCTTTCGGGGTTCTGGAAGAACGACCCATTTAGCCCGGAAGAAGAGTCACGTTTAATCACATCTTCATCTTCAGACGGTAAGCTACTGGAGATCCCCTTCAATCCGGTGTATCGCAATTTTGACAAAGGGTTGCAGGAAATAACCAGTTGGATCAATCAGAGATTGTGTTAAAAGTTTGCTAAATTTTATCGATTTGGTAAAACAGGTGCTTCACCTAAGGAGATCGTAATGACGTTACCGAGTGGGCATCCGAAAAGTAGATTGATCAAGAAATTCACCGCGCTTGGCCCGTACATCCGGGAAGGGCAGTGCGAAGATAATCGATTTTTTTTCGATTGTCTGGCTGTTTGCGTCAACGTGAAACCGGCCCCTGAGAAACGCGAGTTCTGGGGCTGGTGGATGGAACTGGAGGCGCAGGAAAAACGCTTCACGTATAGTTATCAGTTTGGTTTGTTTGATAAAGACGGTAACTGGACTGCGGTGCCGGTGAAAGAGACTGAAGTGGTAGAGCGACTGGAATACACCTTACGTGAATTCCATGAAAAATTACTTGGCTTGTTAACGACGCTGAATCTGGCGCTGGAACCTGCTGACGACTTTAAGGATGAACCGGTTAAGTTAACGGCATAATGAACAGTGAAAAGCCGGATGGCGGCGCAACCCCATCCGGCTTTTTTTATGCTATATCAAAACTGGTAGACCATACCGACGGCAACGATATTATCATCGTTGATGCCCAGCTTATTATCGCTATCGAGCTGGTTGATTTTATAATCGACAAACGCGGACATATTTTTGTTGAAATAGTACGTTGCGCCGAGATCAATATAATTCACCAGATCTTCATTGCCGACGCCTTCAATATCTTTCCCTTTAGACAGCACATAACCCAGTGACGGACGCAGACCAAAGTCAAACTGGTACTGAACGACCGCTTCGAAGTTCTGTGTTTTATTAGCAAAGCCACCGGAAATTGGCGTCATATTGCGCGTTTCAGAATAGAACGTTGCAATATAAATATCGTTAGCATCATATTTTAAGCCAGTTGCCCAGGCTTCTGCTTTATCGCCTGTACCGCGAGTTTGCAGATTCTGCTGGTTAGTACGATCGGAGTTGGTATAAGCGCCGCTCACCGCAAAATCGCTGCCGCCAAAGTCATAGGTAACAGAAGTACCAAAACCGTCGCCATTCTGCTTTTTCACATCGCGGTCCTGGTTTTTACCCTGATATTGCAGGGTCAGATCCAGGCCATCCACGACCCCGAAGAAGTCAGTGTTACGGTAAGTTGCCAGGCCGCTGGCACGTTTGGTCATAAAGTTATCGGTTTGTGCGGAGGAGTCGCCGCCGAATTCCGGGAACATATCGGTCCATGCTTCCACGTCATACAGCGCACCCAGGTTACGACCATAATCAAACGAGCCAAAATCTTTTAATTTCACACCGGCGAAGGCCAGACGTGTTTTTTGTTGGTTAGAATCGCTTTCAGCTTTATTGCCGGCGAATTCAGCCTCCCAACGACCATAACCGGTCAGTTGATCGTTAATTTGCGTTTCGCCTTTAAAACCTAAACGGATATAGCTTTGGTCACCATCTTTGCTGTCATAATCCGTCATGTAATGCATGGCTTTTACTTTGCCGTATAAGTCCAGCTTATTACCGTTCTTGTTATACACTTCCGCTGCCTGTACGGATGCCGACGCAACAATTCCCATCACTACTAATGCCAGAGTGCTCTTTTTCATTTTCATTCCTGATTAAAAGTACGCGCTAATATTCACTGGGTGTGATCCCCCGTTAAAAGACAGGAGGTTTTTTAACGTCTGGCAATGAACGTTTTATGACAAAGTAAGAATATTTTTAAAAAAGGATGTTTTTTTGTTTCTGTAATAAATGCGTCAAAATCTGCCGCTACGCTTGCTGATCCTGCGCAATAAAATTTCATGCTTTGTGCGCTGGTTGTTGGCAACCGGGGCCAGTCCTGCTAAAACGTTCGTTTGATATCATTTTCCCCAATTTTGAATGGCAGAGAATCATGAGTGACAGCCAGACGCTGGTGGTAAAACTTGGCACCAGTGTGTTAACAGGCGGATCCCGCCGCCTGAACCGCGCCCACATCGTAGAACTGGTTCGCCAGTGCGCGCAGCTCCATGCCGCAGGGCATCGTATTGTTATTGTTACCTCAGGCGCGATTGCCGCCGGACGTGAGCATCTTGGTTACCCTGAACTCCCGGCAACGATAGCCTCGAAACAGCTGTTGGCAGCGGTAGGGCAGAGCCGACTGATTCAACTATGGGAACAGCTTTTCTCGATTTACGGTATTCATATCGGGCAGATGCTGCTGACGCGTGCGGATATGGAAGACAGAGAGCGCTTCCTCAATGCCCGTGATACCCTGCGCGCGCTGCTGGATAACAACATCGTTCCTGTCATTAATGAGAATGACGCCGTAGCGACCGCCGAGATTAAAGTCGGTGATAACGACAACCTCTCAGCGCTGGCGGCAATTCTGGCTGGAGCCGATAAGCTGCTGCTGTTGACCGATCAGCAGGGCCTGTTCACCGCCGATCCGCGCACCAATCCGCAGGCGGAGCTGATCAAAGACGTGCACGGTATTGATGATGCGCTGCGCGCCATTGCCGGAGACAGCGTCTCGGGTCTGGGAACCGGCGGGATGGGAACAAAACTGCAGGCCGCCGATGTCGCGTGCCGCGCCGGGATCGACACCATAATTGCCGCAGGCAGCAAACCGGGCGTCATTGGCGACGTGATGGAAGGCGTTTCCGTTGGGACGCGTTTTCATGCTCAGGCATCTCCACTGGAGAACCGTAAACGCTGGATCTTCGGCGCGCCGCCTGCCGGAGAAATTACTGTTGATGAGGGCGCTACCGCAGCGATTCTGGAACGCGGCAGCTCATTATTGCCAAAAGGCATTAAAAGCGTGACAGGCAACTTCTCTCGTGGTGAAGTGATCCGCATCTGCAATCTCGAAGGGCGCGATATTGCCCACGGCGTCACCCGCTATAACAGCGATGCGCTGCGCCGTATTGCCGGACATCACTCACAACAGATCGACACCATTCTGGGCTACGAATACGGCCCGGTCGCTGTCCATCGTGACGACATGATCACCCGTTAAGGAACAGGCATATGCTGGAAAAAATGGGCATTGCTGCCAAAGCCGCGTCATATAAGCTGGCGCTGCTCTCCAGTCGCGAAAAAAATCGCGTACTGGAAACCATTGCTGATGAGCTGGAAGCGCAAACCGAAAGCATCCTCAGCGCGAACGTACAAGATGTTGAGCAGGCGCGAGCCAATGGCCTGAGCGATGCGATGCTCGACCGCCTGGCCCTGACGCCAGCGCGTCTGAAAGCGATTGCTGACGATGTACGCCAGGTGTGTAATCTCGCCGACCCGGTCGGGCAGGTGATTGACGGTGGGCTGCTGGACAGCGGTCTGCGTCTGGAGCGTCGTCGCGTCCCGCTGGGCGTGATTGGCGTAATTTATGAAGCGCGCCCAAACGTCACCGTTGACGTTGCCTCCCTGTGCCTGAAAACCGGCAATGCCGCGATCCTGCGCGGTGGGAAAGAGACCTACCGGACGAACGCCGCCACCGTGGCGGTTATCCAAAAGGCGCTGGAAGCCTGCGGTTTACCCGCGGCTGCCGTACAGTCGATTGATAACCCGGACCGCGCACTGGTCGCTGAGATGCTACGGATGGATAAGTACATCGATATGCTGATCCCTCGTGGTGGCGCGGGCCTGCACAAGCTGTGTCGTGAGCAGTCGACTATCCCGGTCATCACCGGCGGCATTGGCGTATGTCATATCTATGTTGATGATACCGCGGAGATCGCCCCGGCCCTGAAGATTATCGTCAATGCCAAAACCCAGCGTCCGAGCACCTGCAACACCGTAGAAACTCTGCTGGTGCATCAGGATATCGCCGCGCGTTTTCTGCCAGCATTGAGCCAGCAGATGGCACAAAGCGGCGTAACTCTGCACGGAGACGAAATGGCGCTGGCTACATTGAAGGCAGGACCTGCTAATGTGGTTGCGGTGAAAGCTGAAGAGTATGACGACGAGTTTCTGTCGCTGGATTTGAACGTGAAAATCGTCACCAGTCTGGATGATGCCATCGCCCACATCCGCGAGCATGGCACCCAGCATTCCGATGCGATCCTGACGCGTACGCTACGCAACGCCGATCGTTTTGTGAATGAAGTCGATTCTTCAGCTGTGTACGTTAACGCCTCTACTCGTTTTACCGATGGCGGCCAGTTTGGACTGGGCGCGGAAGTGGCGGTAAGTACGCAAAAACTGCACGCGCGTGGCCCAATGGGGCTGGAAGCACTGACTACATACAAATGGGTTGGCTTCGGCGACGACACGATCCGTGCGTAATTGAAAACGGGCGATTCCATAATAGCACTCTGATTTTCAAGGCTATTAAGGCATCGCCCTGTTAATTCTAACCTTCACTCCACTGCCACATTTTTCTATCCTGCGTTTTAACATCATCAGTCTGGTTTTGACCCATGCGTCCCTGTGCCAGAAAGGCGATGTATCACAGAATTTTCCCTGCCAGCATGAATTTTCCTGGTCTTCAGTTCACGTATTGTTCCCATGGCCCGATCTATTAGAATCAGTCTCATTTTTATGAGGAGTTGTTGCGTGAAATCGGATATTCACAAACATCGCATTCCTGTAGTGCCGCTCGGCAACCCGTTTCCCCCCCGCCATTGTTCGCTGTGTCCAAAGGGAGCGGCAATTGATCGTGATAATCAACACCGATTAATAGACAAAAGAAGAAGGTTTAAAGCAGGGGAGATACTCGCCCGGCAGGATGAAGCCGCAAACATGCTTTTTGTTATTCACGAGGGATACTGCAAGTCCAGCGTGGAATGCGGTGATAACGATTTTATCAGTCGCTTTTATGTTCCGGGAGATATCATGGCGCTGGATGCTGTCGAAGGGGGGAAGTACCTGACAACGATTAAGGCGGCAACGGCTGCGGAGGTATGTCATATCGATATTGCGCGGTTGTTCAAAGTAGCAGAAAAGGATCCGTCGGTTGCTGCCGCAGTCATCAAGTTTCTCTGCAGGGACAATGGATTCATTGTTGAAAAACTGCGGCGCTATGCGAATAAACATGCTGAGGCCAGGATCGCTGCTTTTCTGGTGGAGTTTTACGAGATGCATTTACGTATTGGCAGGCCAGAAACGACGCTTCACTTGCCATTCTCCCGGGAGGAAATTGCCAGTTATCTCGACCTTAAAATTGAAACCGTTAGCCGGTCATTTAAATCCCTCGAACAACAAAATTTGATTACCCTACATCGGGTGCGAACGGTAACACTTAATAGTTATTTGGGATTAAAAGGTTTCAGCTAAATCTCTCCTGTTGAGCGTTATATAACTCTTGATATTCCAGGAATATTCTTTTTATATGGAAAATTCCTGGTTTTATTTATATGAAATAATTATCAATTCGAATACTAATCCTCCAGCTTGGCGATTATTTTATAAGAATATTCCCCCTCATATGAATATTTCATGAGAATTTTCTTGTGAAGTTAAAAAATTAGCATAATTGCAACAAATAATAAGCATTATAGAGAAAATATGGAGGCGTTAATTATCTTTATGTTTTGTAAGGGTTTTGCTTAGGTGGTATTTGTATGATCTTTTTGATATTTATCAAAAACATAAAAAAGATGAATTGTTTGGTATTGCTTGTTTGTGTGGGTGATAATTCTGAAACAAGGCACATTTCAAGTAATTCTGTCTTAGGATACTTCTTAGATAAATTTTTTTGTGGGAAAATTCTTAGTTTTTTGTAATTTTTGCGTTTCAGGGTTTGTTGAGATGTTACTTAATTCAAATGATAATTTTTTGGCGCGGCAATTCTGGCTCGCAATTAATGGAACCGCTGGAGTGACTTAAAAATAAGACTCGGTGGTGAGTTTGTTCTTAGGAGAAGATAAAAATGAAAAAATTATTATTAGTAACCTCTCTGGCTTCTGTATTTGTTGCAGCAAATGCAATGGCAGACGTTACTGCTTCTGCAACTGCCTCGTGGGACGCGACGGCAACAAAAGATACCACCAGTATGTTGGTTGTCACCCCGCTGAACTCTTTGACTTTCCAGTATGCTGAAGGACTGAAAGCCTTCAACTCTCAGGACGGTGCTTTTGATGTGACTATTCAGGGTCAGGAAACGGCAACTGATTTTGAGCTGACTGCTCAGATCATTAGTAACACGCTGACCAACGCCAGTGGCGATGCGTCTACCCTGAACGTAGGGGTGGCATGGAATGGCACCGCGCTGACTAACTCATCAGATACTGTCCTGGTTAACTCCAGCTCGACTTCTGGTCTTGAAAGCCTGATGGCTGATGGCGCTTATAACGGTGCTGCTCGTGTCAGCGATCAATCCAACTTCAAATTCACCATCGCGTCAGCGACTTCTGATGGTAGCCAGGCAGTAACGGATTACTCTGCTCTGCCAGACGGCTATTGGACTGGCGATGTAAAAGTACAGTTTAATGCAACCTGGACGACTCCGTCTGCCTAAGTAATAAAAATTCGGGAGAATTTTTTCTCCCGAATTTATCAGGAATGGCGTCATGAAAAAATATTTACCGGCAGTGATGTTGGTAGGGTTAGTAGCATCTTTTCCCGGATGGGCAATTAATGTGGGTGAAATCACATCGATAATGACTTCTGCTGAGAGTTCATTATCGAAAGAAATTACTAATACAACTGATGCGGCGCGTTATGTCAGTGTTTCGGTAAAACAATTGTCATCACCTTTGGCGGGGGGAGTCGAAATAAAGCCTGTCAATTCCGGAGAGTTACTTTCTACACCTGCCAATCTTATTCTTCCTGGTCAAGCAAAGGATGTTTTCCGCTTCTTTTATAAAGGACCAGCAGATGATCTCGAACGTTATTATCGTCTGCAATGGATAGATGAGCCGGTCACCGAGAGCGCGGAAACCCGGGCGAATAAAATGGCGGTAGCAACAGCGTCGGCAGAAATTGGCACTATTCTGGTGGTCGCGCCGCGAAAAGAACGTTTTGAATATAGCCGAAATGGCGATGTTATTACCAATACTGGCAATGTTTCGTTTCGTGTGATCGCCTATGGCGCCTGTAAGGATAAGGCTCGCGATCAGGGACGAGGTTGTCGCGAACGCTATTACATTATGCCAGGTACAAAAATAAAACTGCAGTTCACCGACATTAGTAATAGCCGCTCACGCATTGGTATCTGGCACGGTAAGCAGTTTATTACAGTGAAGTGATGGTCAATAGCAGCCATCTGTACGGGATAAATAAAAATACCGGATTGTAAGGATGCATATGACAACAAAATATATTGTCGGCGGTAGCATTTGTCTTTTTCTTGCGCTGACACCAGGAACTTCACATGCAGCCCCAGTAAAAGTGGGTAATTACGTTATTCCCAGCGCTTTCGCCCGTTCACTGGAGCAGGGAATGACGGTGCCGGTATATATTCGTTACAACGAGACTGACGAGAAAAGTCAGCAAAAAATTGCCGATGCGATGATTTCGCTTGTTGATGGCAATATTACAGTTAAAGCCCTGACTCTTGCTGAATTGCCTAATAATGCCGTGTTATCTGGAAAAATTCGTGCGTTGGTAGAAAAAATTCGTGATGTGAAATTTCACGATAACACCAATATCGAGCTATCGGACAATGCACGCCTGCAACTCAACGTCTCTTCATTTCACCTGGAGATGATAGTCAGCAAAGATGCGTTAACTGAAGCGATTGTCGCACGCAGTAGCCTGCTTGGACCTTCCAGCGTGGAGTCTCTCTCTAACGTCCTGAATTATAACTTTGGTACCTACTACAACGATTATCATAATGGCAGCAGTACCCGCAGCTATCTGACGGTGGACAATACAACATCGCTGCGTGAGCACCATATCAATATTAACGGTTCGTTTTACGGCATCGGCGACAGCAACGGCACCAGTAAACTCTATCGTGCGATGTATGAGCGTGATTATGACGGGTATCGACTGGCGCTCGGGATGCTCGACACCTGGAACGTGCAGTCTATTGCTAGTTTGAATGCGTTGAATGGTGGGAAAATTTACGGTGTGAGCTACGGAAACAAAGGAAGTACGGTTGTTGAGAATACCGCGCTTTCACTCACGCCGATTACCGTATTTTTGCCAGCCGCTGGCGAGGTTCATGTCTTCCGTGATGGGCGTTTGCTCAGCGTGCAGAACTTTAATATGGGCAGCTATGAAATTGATACCAGTCGCTTTCCGTATGGTGTGTATGACGTCACGGTAGATATCGTGGTCAATGGCCGGACAATTAATAGTCGTATCAGCAGGGTTAATAAAATCTTTGCCCGCCAACAAGCCGCCGGGATTGATCAGCTTTCGTGGCAACTGTTTGGTGGCTCACTGGATTATGACCGTGTGAGTTACAAGCGAAATCATTATCAAGATTTGGGCAACGAGCAGACCTGGATTGCCGGGGGGGCCGCATCGGTGACGCTGGCGATATTATCGGGGCTGGGCCTGAAATCCACGCTCTACGGTTTTGACAACAATGCGGTTAATGAAACGGATGTCACGCTCAATGTGAATGAATACGTAAGCATTGGCAATCAGACGCTAGTGGCGAACGATTCGTCATGGCGAAATATCAGTAACATCAACCTTAATGTCCCTGAAGGATACGGTTCCCTATGGGCATCTCGTGAAGACAGTAAAATTGGCGATCGTCTGCCTATACAGGAGCGTGATAATTATTCCATTGGCGGGACTCTTAACCTCGGAAAGTTTATTCCTCATGGCGGCTCGCTCACCGTGAGTCAGACGGAGAATCGCTACTCGGGAAATAAATATCGTAATCTGGACTACAGCACGACCCTTTATTCAGGCAGGTATGCCACGGTTGGGTTGCGTGCAGGTATTCAGCGTTATTACTACAACAATCGGAATGACGATGGGCGACAGGAACGTTATGTCAGTCTGGATTTATCATTGCCGTTGGCGACCTGGTTGAGCATGGGCGTCTCCCGGGATCGTTATGGCAGTACTCAGGGTAATCTCAGCGCGCGTAAGCAGTATGCTGAGGGCCCGATTAAATCGGTCGGATTGTCGGCATCAACGCGTCTGAGTGGCGAACAGTATTACGACAATAATTATTCGGTAAACGGCAATTTGAGTTATGACACGAAATATAACGCCGGCACCGTATCGGTAACGCGTTCTGCTGACAACTCCACCAATATGAACTTCTCTTCCCAGGGTTCTCTGGCGTGGGCAGGTAAAGATTTCGGCCTGAGTAAAGAGCGGCAGCGGTCCGGCATCATTGTGAAAACAGATTTGACCGGTGAAGGGAAACTGGCTGCGAAGATTAATAACCGCAATTATCTTCTCAGCGGTAAATCAAATTTCATTGCACTGCCGCCCTATGCTCAGTACAAGCTGGAAATCCTCAATGATAAAAACTCTGAGGACAGCTTCGATATTGTTTCAGGACGCAAACAGGAGCTGACGCTATATCCGGGTAACGTGGGTGTTATCAATCCTGAAGTGAAAAGCATGGTCACTGTATTCGGGCGCATTCGTTATCCCGATGGACAATTGGCTGCAAATACCGATATCCATAACCACATCGGTAAAACGCGTACGGATGAAAAGGGTGAGTTTGCTATCGATATCGATAAAAAGTATCCGGTCATCACGTTAATTTCAGCCAATGGCAGCATATGCGAAGCCGATCTTGATTTGGAAAAAGCACGCGGCGCAGCGTGGGTTGGCGATGTGAAATGTGCAACGCAAACCACGATGGCGCAGAGGTAATAAAATGAAAGTATTAATTAAATTAGCTACTGTAATCTGTGCCGTAGGGAGTTTTTCACCTGTGCCTGCTTTGGCGTTGAATGCAATCTCTTCCGGCTCAGTTAGCAATAACTATTTGTTTATCGAAAATGCCATTGATAGTGAATACTTTATTACCCCATCGGCACTTGATCCGCGTTTCAGCGGGTCAAACACGTGGATAAAATACGGTACCTCTCAGGTGAGTCTCGGGTATTTAGGTTTTGTCGGCTGGACTGCGCCTGGAAATTATTATCAGGACATGTGGATTGATAACTCCCCGATTAACGGGCCTTTCCGGGGAATCCGTTGTTATAGTGGCACCCAATGCCCATCAACCGGGTTTATTGCCGGATTGGGCACTGACAAAAACGGTTTTTATCATGCGCAGGTCGGCTCTGTCGCAGGCGTTATTGGTGGCGCCTACGGATTCGCTTCCCTGACCGATACTGCTTATGAGTACTTTCGCAATGTGCCTACCGGTAGCAGCGAAACCTACGTGTTCAACCGCTGTTATACTTCTGTAAATTATGATTATTCTTCCGGGCAACGGTGCAAAGACCAATCGACAGGATCATGGAATTACGTCAATTACACGTTAACTAAACGCGGTCATCTGTCACTTGTCTCGACTAACGCATTTCAGGAGCTTTGGGTTGCCAGCGACGGTACGCCGAGCATCACCAAAGACTCTGGTTATTGCGAACTTGGCGTGGTAGGCGGTACTGACGGTGTGATTTGCAAAATGGTGAGTTATAACCTGCAACAAACGGCCAATCTGACCGCCTCCTTGACGTTTCGCGCTTTTGTCGATACGGCGATGCTTGGTTTTACGCCCGGAGCGGCCACCGTGAGATACTCCGGGAATGGTTCAAACTGGTATAACTATGGTACTTCAACTGCTTATTACAACGTTTTTACGACCTCTGGAGAATACATTTATATTTTTCTGTCAAAAGCATTTTTGAAGAATCTTGTCGATTCAGGGATCAGCATTACTAACAGTCAGCCCTTTACCTTCGGTTTTTATAATGGCTTAACACCAGAGTCAGGACACTACCAGTTTACTCCTTCGCTACAGCTTAATATTGTGCCGAAGGAGTATGGGATCAGTATCGTCTCTTCGGACAACACAGCTTCTGCGAGCGGTAGTGGCACGATTGGCGATGCCGCTCCTATAGAAATGGAGTACACCGTAACCGTCTCAGGCCCCCGTCAGGCAGACAGTATCACCGCGCAAGTTATTGGGGAAAGTACGACGATAAACAGTGTCCCTTACTGTCTGTTTACGTCTGCGCATGGCGGGCTGTCCGTCCCCATTCCCGCTTTTCTGCAGTACAACAGTCAGTCGGGGGGCGTGGTGCAAAAACGAAATAGCTGCAGTGAAGCGGCAGTCAGTATGAGAGATGCGCAGTGGCAACAGACGCCCTGGGACGCAAATAACAATGACGATGGAAGCTATTATGCTACTGATTTGAAATTGCTTTTCCCAATGAATGATTCGCGTTCGATGTTAACCGTTTCCGGCGCTGACTGGGAAGGTGTCGTCAGCGCCAGTGGAGAGATAAAAGTCACGGCGAATTGGGTGGGAGTGACGCCATGAACCGCCGTCGTCTGGCGCTTAGATGGGTATTTATTCTACTTTCCGGTCTGACAGCATTCTCTACACAGGCAGTCTACCTGGAGTCGACCATTTATGAGATGCCATCGGATAAAGCATTTATCAGTAAACGAATCTATAACGATAGCCAGAAACAGAATTTATACAGTATCGGCGCAGTAAAAATTGATAAGCCGGGACCGGGAGGTGAAAACAGAAGTGCTATTGCTGAAGGCGAACTTCTGTTTACTCCGCTGAATTTTTCACTGGCTCCGCAGGCGAGTGAGTTTTTTAAGATTTTCTACCGCGGGCCGCAGGATGATAAAGAACGCTATTACCGAATTCTGTTTCGTGAAATGCCGATCACGCTGTTTACCGAACGTAATCAAGGGAAAGGCGGGCAGGCTCTCCCGGTGATCGCTATGGACACCATATTGGTTGTTCGCCCGAGAAACATAAATCTGGCCTACACCATTGATGAGGCTAACGGAACACTGAAAAACACTGGGAATACTTTTTTTAAAATCATCGTACACCAAGGGTGCAATTCAACCGATGATGAAGCCACCATGCGTTATGTGTTGCCGGGTGAAACCTGGCGTAGTAGTGAGCTCAAAACAAAAAACCGAAAGTTTATCGTAGCGTTGCAGAAATACATCCCAGTAGGTCAGGGGTGCTTCAAACTCAATCAATAGTAAGCATTGAGTCTGATCCGATATGTCATGGTTAGATATCGAACCTATACTGTAACTATCTTTATACAATGCAGTATTCAGCTCAGCACAGATGAAACTTTGGTCATTTGTACTCCATGTCACGGTATTCAAGAGTCAGGTAGTATGAAAAGTATAATTAATGATCAGGTTGAGTACGATTCCACCAGAAAAAGCCTGAAACATCGCGATACTACAATAATCCTTTCGGCATCTACAGCGAGACTACTTGAGCTATTCATTGCCCATAAAAATCAACAACTCCATCGTGAGTTTATCATTGAAGAAGTATGGAAAAAGCATGGCATGGCCCCATCGGGTCATAGCCTTAATAAAAGTATCAGTATATTGCGAAAAGCATTTAGTGAGTTGGGGGCCGATAATCCCATTGAAACATTGCCCCGGCAGGGATTTTTGTTCCATGCTTCGGTCAATGATGAACAGTCATCTTTCAGTGGAGATGTACCTGTTCGTTCGGTAACAGAAACGGTGAACTCACCCGCAACACCGAAACGCAAAAATATTGTTCTGTTCATTTTATTGTTTACCTTTCTTGGGTGCTCTGTTTTGATATTGCCAGCTCTTAATTCTGGTGCCACGAATTTTATCTATATCAGGGCAATAGGTGATTGTGAACTTTATACTGCCGATGACAATAATGCTGATAAAACGAAAGCGTTTTTATCTTCCGATATGTGGCGAAAAATAAATGCGACTTGTCATGATGGCAAGAAAACAATTGTTTTTTATGATGATAATAATTTATCGGCAGGTAATGATCTTAAAGAGAATTTTTTGGGGGTCTGTACGCTGGATAAAGGAGGGGCTGCCCGTGAATGCGAAAATTATCTTTATTAGCGGGGCGATCTTTCTTGCGGTGATAACAGCATACTTTTTTTATCGCCATCAAGAACCTGAGACGCTGACCTGCTCTGCCAAGAATTACCTGCATCTGGAGGCGCAAACTCAGGGCGTAAAAATTGAAGGTGAAGTTCTGTTGGTTTTTCGTATTTCTTCCGCTACCGAAGGGCGGGTATCCCAGATAGGGAGCCTTAATATTCAGGGTAAGCACTATGCTGTAGATCGTAATGTTGTCCTGAATTTTATTGGCAAAGACCGCGACGGATATCTGCAGACTCGTCGCTTGGCTATTGTCAAAAATAAAAATGACAATGTTCCCGATGAAATTACCGAACTGCTTATGTCTCAACAGGATATTTTCTATTATAAGGTCATCCGTATCGCAGGAAATGTCTATGCGATAAGAGATCTGCGACGTACGCTCATGGTTTGTCGGGCAGCATAAATCAAGGTAATGTGTTAGCATTTTGATTTTTGTGGTTGTATATTTTGTCGTTGCTTGCATTTGTGGTTTTTTGTTTTGCCTTGTAGTGAAAATGAGTAAAAGGATTTGTACTGATGAAAATTAGGCATTTTCCTTTTTCGATATTTGAAATGGATTTACTATTTAATGGGAATACGCATATGGATAATTGTGATTATAAACTCTGAAATTACGTGATATGGCTTATGGATAAAGTTAATTCACGAACCGCCTTATAATTGCTGGAGGCTGAAGGTGTTGTATATTCTCTCGTGTATATAACGAGGGACCTGCTATGCCATAAATTTAAGTTGGTGGTAACTATGAATACGAAAAAGGTTTTTCTGCTCAGTTATGATATTTTTCTTTTCTCAGGGATAAAAGCGTGGCTGCCAAATCTGGTACTGGTTGATGCGCGATCATTTATTTCTGGTACACAGTCAGTTATTCCACGATACCCGTCCTGTTTGCTGGTGATCGATAACCGGTTACCATTGCTACTGGTCAGGAAATGGTTTCAGAGAAATAGCACGCAGTTTATCAACATCAACTGTATTGTTCTTCGGATGAATGAAACTCGTTCTGTTAATCGAGGATACGAGGAGTATGCTTTCATTAATGGACGAGAATTATCTGATCAATTGATTTCTCAGCTAAGAGCCAATTTAATGGCACCCAATGAGGTTGTGGAGGTCACTAAAGGTTCGACGATTTTTAATTTTCATTTGACTGAATTTGAAGAGGAAATGTTGTATTCATCATTCACAAAAGAAAAATTGCACGACTTTTGTATTGCTAACTCACTAACAACTAAGTCAGTTTATCGATATCGGGAGCGGATAACCGCTCGTCTGGGATTTTCTCATTTTAATGAAACTATCATTTTTTTAACCAGGAATAATTTATTGCATGAAGGCTACCCGACAAACAGTCATTCTGGTGAGAATGTAATTTATGGCGATGCATATGATGTTTCAGATTCTGGCCGACTGAGTATGGCAATAAGGAATGAAGAAATCATTCCTTATTTTCAGCCCATCGTAAATATCAATGGGGACGTCTGTGGTGTTGAGGTTTTGGCTCGGTGGCCACAGGGCCATAATTATGCGATTTCTCAGCGTGAGTTTATACCTCTGGCTGAAAAAAGTGGCTTAATGAATGAGTTAACGAGCTATTTAATGACCACCGTCGCGCGTAATCTGGTCGACGGAAGCGAGGATATTAATAAAACGCTATTCGTCTCCTTTAATGTCAGTCCATCAGGTTTAAGTAATCCTGTTTTTTATTGGGAATGCCTTAACTTTATGGAGATAACGCAAAGACTACCGATAAAATTAATGATTGAAATAACCGAAAATCAGACTCTAACTATCACTCCAGCTCTCAAAGAGCTGATACGATCGTTGCGAAACAGAGGGGTGCTGTTTGCTTTAGATGATTTTGGCACGGGATACGCTAATCTCTGCTATCTCAATGAGTTAGACCTGGATGTAATCAAAATTGATAAAACGTTCATCAAGGCTATTAAAGAAGTTGAGCAACATATCCCTATGCTCGAGTCAATCATTCATCTTTCCGGGCTCCTGGGATTACGCATGGTGGCGGAAGGCGTTGAATATGGCTATCAGCAGCAATGGTTGCGGAAAAATAATGTGGATTACCTGCAGGGTTATCAATTTTTACCGCCAGTGATGTTTGATGATTTTATGCGTTTTTACAAGCAGTCTGTAGGGCTGTTTGAATCAGCGTCGGATTCAACTTTTTCAGCGTAAACCTGTCGTGAACATCAGGGGCGGATGCCTCTGATGCCGGTTTTTTGCCGAGGTTAGTACTACAGATCCTGCCTGTCTGGTGAAGACGATAGCCAGTTCTGAGTGAAACATTGTTTGTTTATGTGTCTTTTACAGGGTATTTATAGCGGTATCAGCGTTAATCAAACCGCTTCCGAGGTTAGTCTATAGCCATGTGTCATTTCCTGACAAAATTAAGAGTCTGGCTTCCACCACCACTTATCTTAATATTATTCCTCATCGCGGATGCGTTGACGGCGATCCCGCGTTTCACATTTGGCGCGGCGACTATCGTAATAAGTGCATTGTTGGCTAGCGCCAGTTTGGCGATGATACTGCATACCGCGTGGCAGATGCGGAAGAAACGTACGACGCTAAACCCACTGCATGCAGAGAAATCGACCACGCTTGTTACTGGCGGATGTTATGCCTGGAGCCGCAATCCAATCTATCTTGGAATGAGTGGACTCCAGTTAGCTTTTGCTCTCTACGTCGGTAGCCTGATTGGAATATTGGCTGCACCACTGTTTATGCTGGCGGTTGCCAGATTGCACATTGATTTTGAAGAGGAACAACTGCGAAAACATTTCGGGCTGGAATGGAAACACTATGAGCAGCGTGTTCGCCGCTGGTTATAGCGTTCCCTTGCCGCGTACAGGATGCCTGTGACGACACGATTCGTGCGTAATTGAATCCGGATGATGCAAAAATAGGCGTTTGATTCGCAAGGCCATTGACGCGTCGCCCGGTTAGTTTTAACCTTCTACCCCGTGCTCACATTCGTGGACATGTCCTTTTCAGGGCCGATATAGCTCAGTTGGTAGAGCAGCGCATTCGTAATGCGAAGGTCGTAGGTTCGACTCCTATTATCGGCACCATCTCAACTTCCTCAAACGTCCGTATTAGTCCGTAAATCGTCTAATTTATAACGTTTTTTCTTATTTTGAGTCCATAGTAGTCCGTAACCATCCAGTAGAATCCGGTACTGAATGTGTATAGGATTGTGTATATGTTCCTGTTCGGTCTGGATTCCTATACACATGCCTTTAAACGATATGCAGATTCGCCGCGCTAAGCCTGAAGCTAAAGCCTATACACTTGGAGATGGGCAAGGGCTGTCTTTGCTTATAGAACCTAATGGAAGCAAGAGCTGGCGGTTCCGCTATCGTTTTGCCGGTAAACCAAAAATGATCTCGCTGGGTGTGTACCCGACGATCACACTTGCCGATGCGCGTTCTCGTCGCGACGATGCCCGAAAACTGGTAGCCGAAGGAAAGAATCCGAGTGAGGTTAGAAAAGAGCAGAAGATTGCTTTGCAAACGGAATCCGAAAGCGCGTTTGAAAAGATAGCCACTGAGTGGCACCAGATGAAATCTGCCAAATGGTCGGCAGGTTATGCGTCAGACATCATGGAAGCGTTTCAGTACGATATTTTTCCTTATGTGGGTACGAGACCTGTCGGCGAAATTAAACCGCTAGAACTGCTTAATGTGCTGCGTAAAATCGAAAAGCGCGGTGCATTAGAAAAAATGCGCAAAGTTCGGCAGCGATGCTCAGAAGTTTTCCGCTATGCTATTGCTACAGGAAGGGCTGAATTTAATCCTGCAGCGGATCTTTCAAGCGCCCTCGAAGTACATCAATCCAATCATTTCCCGTTCTTAAAGGCTGATGAGATACCTGATTTTCTGTGTGCTTTAGACAGTTACACAGGTAGTCGGCTTGTCCAGATTGCTACGAAGTTACTGATGATTACGGGAGTAAGAACCATCGAATTACGGGCTGCATTATGGTCGGAATTTGATCTGGATAACGCTATTTGGGAAATTCCAGCAGAAAGGATGAAAATGCGTAGAGCACACCTTGTGCCACTGTCGTCTCAAGCGTTAGATTTACTTAATGAACTCAAAATGATGACAGGGAATTATCGTTATGCATTTCCGGGGCGGAACGATCCGAACAAGCCGATGAGTGAAGCAAGCATAAATCAGGTAATCAAACGCATTGGTTATGGCGGTAAAGTCACTGGTCATGGATTTCGACATTCCTTATCTACTATCCTCCATGAAAAAGGATATGATTCAGCTTGGATAGAAATACAACTTGCGCATATAGATAAGAATAATATTAGAGGTACGTATAATCATGCTCAATATATTGATAAGCGCCGAGATATGATGCAGTGGTATTCAAGTTATATTTTAAATAAGGAGATTGTGAATGAGTAACGAGTTTGATAGTAACAAATTAGAAAATTGTTTTGAGCTTGCGTTGGAAAATATCATTAAACACGGCGATACAGATATTTTCCCTTATCCATTCGAAAGTCGATTGTTTGAAGATGATAAGGAGAAAGTAAAAACTGCATTAATGCAAACATTTGATGACTTTGAAAATAAACGGATCGAGATTCCACCAAACATAATTAATAGTTTTTCGAGTATCGGTTATTATGGTTACAGGTGGGCAAGTCAAATAGACCCATTTTGGAATGCTTTCTTTCTTGGTTTGGTTTTAAAAATCGCTGATGATATAGAAAGGAATAGATCTACCAGAACTCAGGTTTATTCATATCGCTTTAAACCAAACCTTGCAGATGGTTCTCTTTTTGATAAGGATATTTCATGGAGAAAATATCAAGAAGACAGTATCACTGAATGTTCTAATGATGAAATAAAATATGTGCTTACATGCGATATAGCAGATTTCTATCCGCGTATTTATCATCACCGTTTAGAAAATGCGTTAGACAGAATAGATCCCAACAAAGATTACGCTGGCAAAATTAAGAAATTATTGCAGACATTTAGTGAAACAAAATCATATGGAGTACCAGTTGGATGCCCTGCATCTAGAATATTAGCAGAACTAGCGCTAGATTCTATTGATAAATTATTGTCTATGAATGGAATTAACTACAAACGTTATGTCGACGATTTTGTTATCTTTTGTCACTCTAGGGAGGATGCTCATAAGGTTTTAACTTTGCTTAGTAAAAAATTGATGGAAAATGAAGGGCTGACTTTACAGAAACAAAAAACCAATATTGTTACTAAAGAAGAGTTTCTTTCAGTTACTAAAGCTAAATTGCATGGTAATGATGAAGATGAAGAATCTCCTATGAAGGCTAAATTTATGAGTCTGCCTATAAGGTTTGATCCTTATTCAGCGAACGCGATAGAAGAATATGAAGAGATAAAGGAATCCTTAAAAGATTTTGACTTGTTAGCTATGTTGAGTAGCGAATTACAAAAATCAAAAATCAAAAATCAAAAATCAATCAATCTTTTAGCAAGCATTTGATAAAGGCATTCTCAGCAACATCAGATGAAATAATAAGCAGTGCTTTCAAAGTAATGTTCAATAACTTGCATGAGTTGTATCCAATATTTACAACAATAATTCAAGTGGCTAATTCCAACTGGCAAAAGTTAAGCACAGAAACCAAAGATTTAATTCTTGATAAGATAACTGCACTAATTAAAGAAGATTCATATATTTTGAGTACTGAACTTAACTTAGCCTATGTAGCCCGAATGCTCTCAAAAGAAAATTCAGAAAAATCCACTCTAATTCTTAGTGATATATACAATAAGAATCCAGAAAGCATCTTAGTCAAAAACATAGTTACTCAGTCAATGGCAAAGATTAATTCTTATGCATGGCTTTCTGACATCAAAAAAAACTTTTCTGCAATGCATCCGTTACAGAGAAGACTATTGATTGTTTCAAGTTATATCTTGGGTGATGAAGGAAGGCACTGGAGAGAGCATAATAAAAAATCATTCAACTTTATAGAGATGATTTATAGGGATTGGGCAAGTCAAAGACATACCGCAAGAAATCTTGAGGATGCGCTATGATTTCTGAATTAACATTTTCTAGAAAATTCACTTCATTTTGGAATCAATTACTTCCAAATGCTAATAACTTCATACGCATTATTAACGGCAGTCTCATAGAGGACGTTTATCCTCCTCTGGATGATAGTGCTAACAGGTCAAATAACGTCTTTGTCAATGAATGTGCATTTAATTTATATACAGCAATACAGAATGATTTATTAGACAGGGATATTCTTTTAGCGCAAGATATATTCCATCGCGCTGATTTTTAAGATATTTTTGAAAAAACAAAAGAATATCTACAGCGATTCTCTTATGGTTCTAACTTCAAACTACCTTTAAGTATGATCGAATATAATACCATCAGGGAAATTGCAAGAAATATTTTCTCTCGATATGGAATGGAAAACCAAGTTGAAGTATCTCCACAGTTCGATGGATGCGGAGTAATTAATAACTCATATGGCGATATTTACTATTCAAATGTTCTTGTTGAAATAAAATCAGGAGACAGGAAGTTTAGTGTTTACGATCTTAGACAGGTGCTTATATATTTCACCTTAAACTTTTACTCAAAGAATAAAAGACCTATCAAGAGGTTTGAACTTTTCAATCCTCGAATGGGTATCACTTATAGTGATTCCATTGTCAGCCTTTGCAAAGAGCTAGCATTTATTCAACCTGAAGAATTGTACTTTGAAATAATGAATTCTATTACAGAGGAAAATTTCATAGTAACTGAAATGCAACGCTAGATATCCCGCAAGACCACTGCAATTCATTGTAGTGGTCTTTTTCTAAACGTTCCTTCTGACGAATAAAGCCTGAAAACCAAAAAAATTATAGGAAATTAAATTATCAGCCTCAGCGCGCAATGCTCTCCCCGCCACGCCTGCCCGCTTCCTGGGGCGCTTTTAATGCAGGTGCGTGAAGGGACTCAGGCCGCGCCAGTGCTGACTTGCTGCTCATCCAGTCCGATTTATTCTTCTGACAGGTTTCAAAGGCCTGTTCCAGTAGTGCTCGTGCCATTGTCTTTTCTCCTGAATCAGTGGCGCAGCGATGAGCGGGTGCACTCCAGAATTCGGGGCGGTGTTTCTGGCACTGTTTGTGGTGGCTCGGGCTTTTCTTCTGCCGGTGGCCGTATCACCTCGTCGATAGACTCGGTGGTGCGAAAGGTTGCAGAGCAAAAGACATTCACGCACTGGAGATAGCTCTGTTTGACGTTATCCGACAGGTAACGGCTGGTACGGACATGGGCAGCCTGTTTGCAGTACGGACAGCGCATCATGGCTTAACCCCCCGCGATTTTTTCTTCTGTGCCAGCTCTTTAGCCCGCGCCATTCTGAGAACAGTGCTTTTAAAGAGCTTCATGTCCACGCCGGTGAGTTCCGGACGGTGAAGCCCAATTTTTGAAATTACCGGCTCCTGCGCCATGTTGAATGTGTAGTATCTGCTTTGCGCCAGTACATTCTCACCCAGTTCCTGAATGAGAACGTTGTGAGGGTGTTCTTCTCCATTCCTTCATCGTGGCCGCCGCTGCATACCATCAGCCGAAATTGCTGCTGGCGTGATACTTCTTCCACGCCTCGTGCAAGCCTGGCAAAAAAGGGATCGGCAAGATTGCCGGTCAATAACCCGAGCATGTCACCGCTGCGTTTCGCTAATGCAATAGCGGCGGCATTGCGATGATAGTTCAGTTCGCGCATGGCTTTTTCAACACGCTCACGCGTCACGGGTTCAACCCATGCGGTTTGATTAATAACACGTGAAACTGTTGCGGTGGACACTCCCGCTAACTCTGCAACATCTTTTATCGTTGCCATGCTGGCTCTTTACCTTTTTAATTCTTAAGAATTTGCTTATCGCTGGTTTTTTTCCTTATCTTATTCAGGTTGGGGGGATTTGTCACCGATACATCCTCTGAGTAGATATACTCAGAGGCTTATTTTTAGTGTTTAATTATTCAATACTATCCTGAGTATTATTACACTTACATGCGATATTCGATCATTCCGCTCTTTTTGGCCACCCAGTCATACAGACGTTGCCCACGGAGGTTGGTTTCATGCGTATGCCAGTATAATCTTGACGCGTGATGTTTTTTGGCTTGTTGTTGGACATATTCGATAAGTTGTTTACCGATGTGTTGGCCGCGTACATCTTCGCTAACAAATAAATCTTCGAGATAGCAATAGTTTGATTCTGCCCAGGTTGAGCGGTGAAAGAGATAATGAACCAGTCCCACTATTTTTCCATCATATTTTGCAACAGCACAATAAACAGGTTCGCTCGGGGTAAAGAAACGCTCCCACGTTAATTTTGTTACTTCATCTGAAATTATAGTGCGGTAAAATGTTTGATAGTTTATCCATAAAGGAAGCCAGCTGGCGTAGTCTTTTTGTTCTGCACTTTCAATAGTAACGGCATTCATGTTAATCATATATATCCTGATATTTTATACGAGTAATGTGTTAGTATGATGATACTAAGAATTTTATAAACTCTCGTAAAGAGACACTTTCGATATATTGATAGGATCCACTTTAGTATAAAGGTTAATACAATGAAGAAAAACAATGCGCCTTTATTTCAAGGATTTGTTTTAGGAAAAGGTGCGGTTAAGGAGCAGGTTTACCAAATCCTCCGCGATCACATCCTCGAAGGGCGATTGCCGCCAGGAACAAAAATGCCGTCAACCAGGGCGTTGTCCGAAATGATGTCAATTTCACGAAACTCAGCGATCGCCGGTTATGACCGGCTATTAGATGAAGGGTATATCCTGACTCGTAAAGGGTCTGGAACGTATGTCTCACATAATATTCCGGATCGGAGTATCAGCAATAGCTATCCAGAGATGGCGTTGGGGGACGTCGTATCACCTGATGATCAGGTTCACAGCCGAAATAATCCTGCTCGCGATTTATGGTCAAATGAGTATGAAGGGCGCTGCATGAACCGTCTATTTGCGGTTGGTGTCGGGTGTACGGATCTCTTCCCGCATGCGTTATGGGGAAAGCTACTGCAACGAGTCTGGAGACAATCCCGGCATCAACTGGGAGCTCACACTCATCCTTGCGGGTACCTTCCTTTGAGAAAAGCGGTTTGCCGCTACATTAAAACAACGCGTGGAGTGAACTGTAACGAAGATCAAATAATCATCGTAAATGGTATTCAGCAGGCATTGAACATTACTGCACGAGCATTGCTGTCGGCAGGAAATGACGTTTGGCTGGACGACCCGGGTTACAAAGGCGCCCGCGGAACCTTCATGTCTGTTGGTGCTATGGTGAGGCCGGTACCGGTAGATAGCGAAGGAATGAACGTCCGCTATGGTATTGATCATTTTCCTGACGCTAAGCTGGCCTATGTCGTCCCGTCGGATCAATATCCATTAAGTGGAACGTTGAGTTTATCCCGGCGTTTTGAGTTGCTGGAATGGGCGAAGTCGAATCAGGCATGGATATTTGAAGATGATTATAATAGTGAGTTCCGTTATGCCGACCGTTCTTTACAAGCTCTGCAAGGATTAGATCAGAATCAACGCGTAATCTATGCCAGAACATTTTCTAAAATGATGTACCCGGAATTCCGTTTAGGTTTTTTAGTTGTTCCGCCGGGTTTACAAGAACAGATTATGGTGACCAAATATTATTCCGATCTCGGCACCAGCTATCTTGAACAAGCAGTGATGGCAAATTTTATTGAGGAGGGGCACTATGCCAGTCATGTGCGTCGAATTCGCAAAGCATGCTATGAAAGAAGAACAGCGTTGGTCAATGCTATTCAATACTATCTTGCTGATAAAATGATTATTCAACCTTCAGACTCAGGCGTTCATATCGTATGTTGGTTGCAAAATGGGATGACTGGGAGTGAAGTTGAAGAGAAAGCCAGATTACTAGGGATGGGAATACTATCACTAAGTCGTTATTACCAGAGCGATGTCTCACGACAGGGGATTTTGATTGGTTTTGCAAATCATCCGGTAGAGGCAATTGTTGATGGGATTCGCCGTCTGGCTCAGGTTATTTAACTTATAATTTATTCAGCTCTTAGCATTAATGCAGTAAATACGTTTCTTTTGCTACGTGTAAAAATGTTGCGCCTGTTTTTTGTACAATTAAATAGTGTGGATCTGTTAAAAACACGCATTGTGGTTCTTTTGGACTGCCCAGTTTGATCATACTCTGCGCTGGTTTAGCCCTGTTTTGTAAGAGGTATGGATATGTCGGGCATCTTTAATCAATTTCATCAACCCGTTGGTATGACTTTGTCTGACTGGAAAGGCGCCCCCTTTCCACAGGCTCAGCAAATTACAGGTCGCTATTGTAAGCTTGAACGTATTAACGCCGAACGCCATGCAAAAGAGTTGTATGAAGCGTACTGTGAAGCAAACGATTGTCGTGACTGGACATATCTGGCGGTCGGGCCTTTTGAGACCTTCGATACCTTCCTGGATTATGTAAAAAAGATGGAAGAACAGACCGATCCGATGCATTTTGCGGTGATCGATTTAACCAGTATGAAACCTGTTGGTACGTTTGCACTGATGCGGATTGATACCTCAAATGGCGTGATCGAGGTTGGCCATGTTTCCTACTCCGTACGCATGAAACGTTCGCGAATCTCAACAGAAGTCATCTCATTGCTTTTAAAGTACGTTTTTGAGGATCTGGGCTATCGCCGTTTTGAATGGAAATGCGATGCTCTCAATGCTCCTTCCCGTGGGGCGGCGGAGCGATTTGGCTTCAGTTTTGAAGGCATATTTCGTCAGGCTGTCGTCACGCGGGGGCGTAATCGAGATACCGCATGGTACTCAATCATTGACGGTGAGTATCCGTCACTTCGACCGGCCTACGATATGTGGCTCGATGAGCGTAATTTCGATAATCAGGGACGGCAGATTAGGCGTCTTGGCGAGCTGATGGAAAGGGGATAAAAAAGCTCCCCGAATAAACCGGGGAGCCAGAAAGCGTAGCGCCCGTGTAGAATTATCTCTGCCGCGACTCAAGCCAGACCAGCGCCAGCGTGGAGAGTCCGCACATCAGCAGAATGCCGACAAACCAAAACAGATACCACATCGTACAGTCCTCCTTAATAAAGTTCGTGGTTGTGGCGGCGGATCGTTTCTACATTGATGCGCCCGAGCATTTTGTAATAACTCCATACGGTATAAAGCAGAACGATCGGTAGAAAAATCAGCACAATAACCAGCATGATACTGAGAGTCATCTGGCTGGAGGTGCTGTCCCACACCGTCAGGCTGGAGAGCGGATACGCGCTTGAAGGCATCACAAACGGAAACAGGGTGATTCCAGCGGTGAAGATCACGCAGGCCTGGCCCAGTGAAGCAAACAAAAATCCCCATACGGCCCGACGCTGTCCGCAGGCATAGATCGCGAGCATCGGGAAAATCATGCCAAGCAGCGGAATAATTAACAGCAGTGGTGACTGATAAAAGTGCGCCATCCACGCGCCCGGCGAGGTAGTTACTGCTTTTAATAGCGGGTTGGAAGGACCATTAGGATCCTGGCTTAGCAACACATAGCCATCGATCCCCGTCCATAGCCAGTAACCGGCTAACAGAAAGCAGAGCACGACCAGCATCGCGCTGCGGCGGGTAGCAGACAGCGCACGTTGGTGAAGAATGCCGTCGGTCTTCAACTGGAGCCACACGCCTCCTTGCAGAATAACCAGCATCAGGCTTAATGCGCCGCACAGCAGGGCAAAGGGTGAGAGTAACTGCCAGAAGGTGCCCAGGTATTGCACATGAAGCTGTGGTGTGAAGATAAAAGGCACGCCCAAAAACAAGTTACCGAATGCAACGCCGAAGATAACTGGAGGGACCAGACTGCCAATCACCAACCCGGTATCCCACATGGCGCGCCAGCGTGCATTGGCTATTTTTCCACGATAATCAAAGGCCAACGGGCGAAAGAAAAGGGCGCACAGCACCAGAATCATCGCCACATAAAACCCTGAAAATGCCGCGGCATAGACCCGCGGCCAGGCCGCGAATAATGCACCGCCCGCCAGAATGAGCCACACCTGGTTACCTTCCCAGTGCGCTCCGACGCTATTGATTAGTACCCGACGCTCATCATCGTTACGCGCGATCAGCGGCAACAGGCAGCCAACCCCCATATCAAACCCGTCGGTGACCATAAATGCCACCAGGATGATGCCAATCAGCAGCCACCAGATGAGCCGCAACGTTTCATAATCCAACATGATTATCTCCTTTATCCCTGTTGTTGCGCTGGTTGTTGGTTATGCATTGCATCCGGGCCAAGGCGCGCGTATTTCTGCATCAGGTAGACTTCGGCAATTAAAAACAAGGTGTAAAGCGTGAGAATTAGCCCCATGGAGAAGGCCAGTTGGCCTGCGCTTAACGCGGAGTGGGCGTACCAGGTCGGCAAAATATCCTGAATCGCCCACGGCTGGCGGCCAAACTCCGTCATAAACCAGCCGGCTTCAATGGCAATCCACGGTAGCGGCAGGCTCCACAGCGTCATGTGCAGTACCCAGCGATGCTGGTCGATACGCCAGCGTAAGGTCTGTATCAGGGCAATCGCCATCACCAGCAGCAGAAGTGAACCGCATGCAATCATGATGCGAAAACTCCAGAATACCGGTGCTACTTGCGGGATCGCACCGCGTTGTGCGGCCTGATATTGCTCCGGAGTGACATGGTTCATATCAGGCGCGTAGTTCGCCAGCAGGATGCCGTAACCCAGATCTTTCTCCACAGCGTGAAAAGCGTTCAGTACCTGAGGCGTGCGGTTACCTTTGGCGATTTCCTGCATCAGCAGCCACGCTTCCCGACCTCGTTGCAGGCGGGGGAGAGCATCCTCCATCAGATTTTTCAGCCCCGGAACCGGCGTGTCTAAAGAGTGCGTGGCCAGGATGCCCAGCAGAGCCGGTATCTTCACAGCAAAGGCGTTACGTTCTTGCTCCTGCTGCGGCCAGGCGATGACATGAAAGGGCGCGGGTGCCGGTTCGGTTTGCCATTCGCCTTCCATTGCCGCCAGTTTTACCGGCTGGCGTTGGGCAACCTCATAGGCTGAGCTGTCACCCAGTTGTAGAGTGCCGAGGATAGCCAGCGTGCCAAAAACGGAACCCACCGCGAAGGAACGCCGGGCGAACTCGCGATTGCGACCGCGCAGCAAATACCAGGCGCTGATGGACATCACAAACATGGCGCCGGTGACATAACCGGACATCACGGTATGCACAAATTTCACCTGGCTGATGGGGTTAAAGACCAGCTCGCTAAAGCTGCTCATCTCCATACGCAAGGTATCAATATTAAAGTGAGCGCCGGTTGGATATTGCATCCAGCCGTTGGCGTTGAGGATCCACAGGGCCGAGATATTGGAACCAAACGCGACCAGCCAGGTGACCATCAGGTGTTGGTATTTGGTTAAGCGTTGCCAGCCGAAGAAGAACAGACCAACGAACGTGGATTCGAGGAAGAAGGCCAGCAGGGCTTCCATTGCCAGAGGCGCGCCAAAAATATCGCCCACATAGTTAGAATAGAGCGACCAGTTAGTACCGAACTGAAACTCCATGGTCAGGCCGGTTGCCACGCCGAGCGCAAAGTTAATCCCGAATAACTTGCCCCAGAAACGCGTCATGTCGCGGTAGACTGTTTTGCCGGTCACCACATAAATGGTTTCCATGATGGCCAGCATAAAAATTAGCCCCAGCGTCAGGGGAACAAACAGAAAATGGTACAGCGCGGTCAGCGCAAACTGCCAACGCGATAAGTCAATGACGTCCCACATGCGAACTCCATCAGGCATTAGAGAGTGAATAGATAAGGAAGAAAACGCCAGACCCGCAGCATAAAAGCATGCGGGCCGGGAGAGAGGGTCAGGCCGGTGGACCAGATGTCAGCCAGCCGCAGACTTCATCCAGACGCTGGAGCGAGTCGCGAAGATCTTCCGGCGCAGCCTGCACCAGTTCCGGTAATGGACAGATCTCATAACTTTCGAGCAGAAGCCCTTTCAGGGTATCCAGACAGCGCACATGCCAGACATGGCGCAGCGCCGTGGCGTCGATTTGGCTCTCGCCGTAGCCGATAGTGCGGATCTGGATGTGTCCTTCGCCACATAACTGAGCAAGAAACAGGCGATCCGCATCGCTAATTGGCAGTTGTGTGAGGTTAATGCTATGGGGTTGCAAGGCCGGATCGCGCACGTGCGCCAGCAGTTCCTGAGCCAGCGTCAGGCCATTCATTAGCCCGTCCACCGGCGGGGGCAACAGGCTGTCGTCCGGCAGTGTATTGAACGTTGCCGCCAGCCACAACGCCCGCGGCGCGCTGCCTGCTTCCAGATGCTCCTCCCACTGCCCGTTGTCATTCTGACAACGCACCCGCCAGATACCGCAGAAAATCGACTCCTGGATCTCGCACGCTCTGCCGTCAGCATGCTGGATGCGCACTGAAACTTCGCCTTCGCCGAGCAGTGTATTCAAAAACGTGAGATCGTCTGCGTTGAGCGCGGATAAATCCCATCCCAGCACGTCCTGTTTGGCTGGAATGCGCCTCCTGAGCTGCTGGCGCACATCGGCTAACAATGCCATCACCGCCGGGCTGTGCGGACAGTTTTCCAGTGATGCCATGCTGGGGTCGCTGTTGACCTGGCAGGTGAGGGGTAAGGGATTCATGCTGAAGCTGTCATCGTCCGGCTGCGTTCCCGGCCCCAGCAGATGAAAAAAAGTGTCGCTCATCGTTCAGACTCCGGCGGCGTGCGTGGTTCAACTAAGGGGCGCATCAGGTTGAGCAGATCGGCCCACGGGTGGATGCCGCTGAGAATGCCGCTCAGTTCGCCGTGGATAAACACCAGTGTGGCCGGGAAGCGGAATACGCTAAAACGATCGCCAATCGCCTCGCTATGCTCGAGATCCGCCATGGCGATGTGCCAGTCAAACTGGGGAAACTCGCGGAGCAACTCGGCAATCATCACCGGGTTATCGCTGACTTCCGGTGTCCGGCGGGGATCGCTACTGAGTAACACCACACCGTCGCGAACCTGGGTTACCCAGTCATCCAGTTCGGGTGCGGTTAGCGGCTGCCAGCCTCGTGCCAGCATACGTTGCCATAGAGCAGGAAAAGGGTTGTTATTCAACATGTTGCTTATCTCTCCAGCGTTACGCGATACTGGCGAATACGTACACCTTCATAGTTTTCCATCGACAGGCATTCATAGTTCAGGCAACGCGTTTCATCGTTGGTCTGTGGCACAATCCCCCATGCAGCCAGTTGTGTAAGTGCGGCCTGCTCCGCCGCCGGAAGCTGAGCGCGCGCGATGTCGGTCAGGCTGCCGCCATAGTCATCCAGCTGTACCGGCTGTAGTCCCACCAGAGCGATGTGTGCGGGCAGATGGCCGCGAATATCCGCCAGCGCCAGTACTTCGGAGAAGCTGTTCTGGTGCAGACTCATTTTTTTGGCGCTGAGGTAACTGGGGACTTTTTCACCGGCGTAGGTTTGCAGGGTGCCCGGCGCGAGACCGTAGTCGATGGCGTCCAGTAGCAGCAGATGACTGGCCTGCTCAACGTAACCCAGCAGATTCAGACCCTGCGTGCCGCCGTCGACGATCTCAACGTATTCCGGCCAGTGATAATGGGCGTACAGGCGTTCGGCGACGCGAATGCCAAAGCCTTCGTCTGCCCACAGCAGGTTGCCTAGACCCATCACGATGACGTGTGGTTCGCTCATGACGCCTCCTTGTCGTGCTGACGTCGGGTAAATTTGTGGCTACGGTAGCCATTGACCATGGTGGAGATGACGGTATCGTCAGACATGATGTCCTCACGAATCGCCATATACACATGGCCTACGATGAAGGCGGCGATGAACCACATCCCCAACCGATGCCAGCTGTGGATATCGAGAGAGTTCCCACCGGTCCAGTAGAAAAACTCCGTCACATAGCGGAAAGGGGTAAAAATGGCGTACTGGCTATGTTCGCTGTATAAGGCAAAACCGGTGAGGATCATAAAAACGGAGAGCAGGAAATAACCGCACATCGCCGCCTGCGCGATGGGGTTATGACCGATATCATCTCCCGGTTTTTTTTCCAGAAACAGATACCAGCGCACCACCGAAAACGCGCCTCGCCACCAGCTGCGCCGCCAGACCGGCACGATAAACAACTCGCGTGAATAGCGGTTACCGACAAAGGCCCAGTAAATGCGCATCAGCAGGATCACCGTGAATACCATGGCGGCGGAGAAATGTATCAGCCGGATGTCGCCCATATAGAACAGATAAGTGGCCTCACCGCTGACCGACGGCAGCGGTCGACCAATGAAGTATCCGGTCACCATCAACACCAACATGCAGCCCACCGTCAGCCAGTGCCACAAGCGTACAGGCGCTTCAAACACATAGTGGCTGATAGCGGTATCACGCGACTCCCCGACGCGTGGGGATGTTTTTCCAGTCATCGTTCCGTTCCTTAACGCTTAGCGAACCTGGACGGCGATAAGTTCGCTGCCGTCGTCGCCGAGTACGTGGGTTGAACATGCCAGGCAGGGATCGAAGCTGTGCAAGGTGCGCAGGATCTCC
Source organism: Citrobacter sp. Cf087 (assembly GCF_030334285.1). Lineage (NCBI taxonomy): Bacteria > Pseudomonadati > Pseudomonadota > Gammaproteobacteria > Enterobacterales > Enterobacteriaceae > Citrobacter > Citrobacter sp. Cf087. The sequence goes on along the minus strand of NZ_JAOWED010000030.1, from coordinate 486,258 downwards.
AGCGGTTGATCCGGTATCGCCATTTGGGTGCCCATCAGCGCCGCCTCGTAAGCGCCAATTTGTCCCTTCGGATCGCGCGGGCTGGCATTCCAGGTGGTCGGCACCACACACTGATAGAGATCGATTTTCCCGTCGCGAATCGATGCCCAGTGACCTAACGCGCCGCGCGGTGCTTCGGTAAAACCGATCCCGCGGCACTGCTGCGGCCAGCTTTCAGGCTCCCATTTTTCTGTGTTTGCGGTCGCCAGATTGCCGTTTTTCAGGTTGGTCATTAGCTTGTCGAAGAAATATTGCAGTTTGCTCACGGCCCACTGGGCTTCGTGCGCGCGGCACAGAATACGCCCCAGCGTCGACTGCATACCCGAAAGCGGCAGCTTGAGGGCAGACATCATGCGATCGACGGATTCAATCGTGGCGGCATCCCCTTTGTGATAGGCAATCAGCGTGCGCGCCAGTGGTCCAACTTCCATGGCGTGTCCGCGCCAGCGCGGGGCTTTAATCCACGAATAGCGTTCCTGTTCGTTGAGCTGTTTGATATCAATATCGCTGCCTTTGACATCGCCCGGGTTATACCAGGGTTCAGTAATCCCTTCGAACGGGTGACGACCTAATTGATCGTCCGGATAACGGTACCAGGCATGATCGACAAACTCCTGAATTTGTTGCTGATCGGCCAGATCCACTGGCAGCACGTTTTTAAAATCACCGTTAATCACCGCGCCGCCTGGCATCAACAGGCTCTTCGCGCTGAAGTCATTGGCGATATCCGGGAACGCGCCGTAGCTCAAGACGCACTTATCAGAAAGCCCGGTGCCAATCTGGCTCCAGGACTTATTGAACTGACCGATAGCCAGCGCGTCAGGCACCATGACGTTGTTGATGAAATCAGCGGTGCGGGTGATGATCGACTGCACCAGGTTCAGGCGTTCCATATCGACTGCCCCAACCGCGCCGCGCTGATCGATATTAATCGCGCACGGCATACCGCCGACAATCCAGTTAGGATGCGGGTTCTTACCGCCAAACACCGTATGGATTTTGATGATCTCGCGCTGAAAATCGAGTGCTTCCAGATAATGGGCAAAGCCCATCAGGTTAGCCTCAGGCGACAGTTTGTACTGCGGGTGACCCCAATAACCGTTGCGGAAAATCCCCAGTTGACCGCCGTCGACAAATTTCTTCAGGCGATTTTGGACGTCAAAAAAGTAGCCAGGGGAGGACTTCGGCCAGGCAGAAAGGCTTTGCGCCAGCTGTGATGTGGCGCGCGGGTCTGCTTTCAGGGCATTCAGCACGTCAATCCAATCCATTCCGGCTAACTGGTAAAAGTGCACCAGGTGGTCGTGGCACCAGAGTGTGGCCAGCATAATATTGCGAATGATGTTGGCGTTGTCGGGCACCTTGATACCAATGGCATCTTCAATGGCATACACCGATGCCAGGGCATGTACGCCGGTGCATACTCCGCAAATCCGTTCAACAAACGCCCAGGCATCGCGCGGGTCACGCCCCTGTAGAATGATCTCCAGCCCGCGGAACATGGTGCCGCAGGAAACCGCGTTGGTGATGATGTTCTGCTCATCAATGTTCACTTCACAACGCATATGGCCTTCAATGCGGGTTATGGGGTCCACAACCAGGCGGCGACCCGCATTGTTTAACGTATATCCCTGGGTTTGATACGAGTTGCTCATGCCTGGTTATCCTCTTTGTCCGGCCGCGGTTGTTCGGCTTCTGTTAACTGCTGTTTGTGGCGGTTATGTTGATTGACGGCGCTGGCGACTGCGTGGACGCCGACACCAGCTGCCACTACGCCGAGCGCGGTGAGGCCCACGGTGTCAGCGGTAGAATGCGTTCCCATCTGTGGAATATCGACCACACGGCTGTAGAACGAACCGCGATCCCAGAAGCCGTTCTCCGAACATCCCAGACAACCGTGGCCGGACTGGATGGGGAAGGAAACGCCGCCATTCCAGCGGGTGGTGGAACAGGCGTTATAGGTGGTTGGCCCCTTGCAGCCCATTTTGTACAGGCAATAGCCTTTGCGGGCAGCGTCATCGTCCCAACTTTCAACGAACTCCCCGGCGTCAAAGTGGGCGCGGCGGTAGCATTTGTCATGAATACGCTGACCATAAAACATCAGCGGACGCCCCAGACGATCGAGTTCCGGCAGCCTGTCAAAAGTCACCATGTAGGTAATGATGGCGCTCATGACGTCTGGAATCGGCGGGCAACCGGGCACTTTCACGATCGGCTTATCGGTAATCACTTTATCGATCGGTGTTGCCTGAGTTGGGTTAGGCCGGGCAGCCTGCACGCAGCCCCAGGATGCGCAGGTGCCCCAGGCGATAATCGCGCTGGCACCGGCGGCGGCTCTTTTAAGCTTTTCAATAAACGGTCGCCCGCCGCTAATGCAAAACATCCCTTGTTCTCCCAGCGGAGGATTACCTTCGACGGCCAGAATGTATCGGCCGTGGTAGCGGCTTAGAATGTCTTCAAAGACCTCTTCGGCCTGTGTTCCGGCGGCGGCCATCAGAGTGTCGTCGTAATCAAGGGAAATCAGAGAGAGGATGACGTCTTTGGCGAGTGGGTGAGAGGAGCGGATAAATGATTCGGTACAGCAGGTGCATTCCAGACCGTGGATCCAGACGACCGGGATCCGGGGTTTGTTTTCCAGCGCCCAGGCGATTCTGGGCGTCATTCCGGCTCCCAACCCTAGCGATGTTGCCGCGAGGCTACAATATTTAAGAAAACTGCGTCTGCTCACGCCCTTACGGCGCATCGCCTGATAAAAGGTCTCCTCGTTATTCATATTCATAACACGCGTTTCTTCCCCCGTTGAGTTCTGGCGCACGCCGCCAGCGATAATCTAAAAAAGCCTATCCGATTAGCGGGGAGAAACAATGAAAAGTGTGTGGTTATGTCCTATTGCGATATTTTCGTGCCTGTTATCTGTTTTTCGCTTTTCGGCAATAAAAAACGCACAGGGGGGACCGCCCTGTGCGTCGGGTTTATCGCGGAAGAACTTAAACCCCAAGGAATTTGCCTGAGCTGTATTTTAGGCATTACAGTGGCGGTCTAGCGCGACCGCATCATCTGATGATTACTCTTCGCTTTCCAATAATCCCATTTGCTCAATACGCTGCTGGATCAACTTTTTACGCTTCTCAATAAAGCGCGGGTAGTTTTCCACTTTCCATAAGGTTCTAGGAGTACTGGGAATACAGTGCAGATCTAAAAATTCATCAGATTGGTTTTGCAGCCATTTGTCTAATGGTTGTGCCCCTTTATCACCTGTTCCGTTTTGGTGTGCGGGTAGTAGCATACAGTTTGCTAACTGGTCTATTTCCCAGTTTTCATAAATACGCACCTGTCTACCAGTCTCTTCGTTAATTTTTTTCTGATCTTTCAGTAAGCTACGAGCAAAAATATGATCAACTTGTGGCTCGTGTTGATAGCCTGAAGCTTTATATTCCCCGCCATACCATAGGTTGAACAACAGGTGAATATGGCCGCTACCGTATCCACACCAATAAAATAAGCGCTCTTCGGTCAAATACATATTGCGGTTTGAGGTAATGATTGCATCGCGGATCTTTTTCAGATCAAAACCTTGTCGATCTTCAATGATTTTTACTAGTTTATCGATAATGCCATCGGGCTGGCCGGAAAAGACACCATTGAGTAGGGCAGGCAATAGATATTGTTTTAACGCTTTAGATTTTGCCAGCTTATCAGGGTAATGGTATTCAAGATAAACTAGCGGAATCAGTGCATTATAAGAAGTAAGTGCTTTGTCGGAGCGGATGTAGGTTTTACTAACGATTTCATCTTTTACAAAGAGTAAAGCTTTGGCGATTGCTGGCCAATTTTTGCTGATTTTCATGCGAACTTTGTCATCACGCAATTTGTCCACGTCATATTTGGCTCCGAAGCCCAGAAGTGTGGTACTTAACTTGATTAGAAAATCGCGCGAGAAGTTGAAGCGACCATTATCGTTAATTTTTTCCAGAAAATCTTCAAAGATCACATCAGCGTCAGACCACTCAGTTGAGAGTAAGGTAAACATAAGATCTGATTTGCTCAGCCTTGTACCTCCTGAGTTGGCTCGAATAAAGACCTCTACAACATCATCAAAATTGAGATTGCTGTCCTCATCACTGCTGTCGATCACATGATAAAGTAGCGCTCCCTCATTACAGAATTCATGGTGTGCGCGACTAAGGTTGATTGTTGCCTGCGAGCGATCTTCTTGGCTTAATTCCAGTGCTTCTTTCTGTACTCGCAGACTGAGGATCTCTTCAGGTAATTTCTTCGGAGAAAGAATTTCAGACATTGCCATCCACGGCCAACTGGTCTCAGACTCTTTTTTAAACTCAAAGCGGTAGCGAATATCTTCGTTGCTTTTGGGGGTTCCACTTAGCAGATCAAAATGTAGTACCTTACCGTCGATACTCCCTTTCAATGCCAAATAAAAGCTTTGCAAACGCTGTTGACCGTCTAAAACCAGCCATTTTGTCTTCTTCTTGCTGTGTTGATAGTGGGCTTTTAAATCAACTTTACCGTCATTAAAATTCTCAATAAATTTGCGGTGTTTTATCTCTTCACGTGTTTTCCATAATAACATGGAGGAAAGAGGATACTGTCGCATCACTGAGTCAAACAATCGGGCAATTTGCTCAGTGTCCCAGACAAACTGCCGCTGAATATTGGGTAGCCACAACCCACCGCCATCAGCATCTTCGTTATTAATTTCCTGAACCATCGCTTTGATTGATTTACTTGGCATTACGTTCTTCCTTGTCATTGCATGCGCTGATCGGCGCTAAATTTTACTAAAATTTAAAAAGAAGATTATCGGCAGCCAACTGACAATATTTAAAGAATGTTTGAAGGAAGCGTGATCTGTTAGCGAGATTTCAGTCAGTTGCAAATTGGCTTCTGTTTGCCACGATAACATCGATATGAGTATTTACAGACCAAAATAGAATAAAAAAACGCACAGGGGGGACCGCCCTGTGCGTCGGGTTTATCGCGGAAGAACTTAAACCCCAAGGCGATCGCGTAAGCTGTAATAGGCCGCGCCCATGGCGGTAAACGGAATGCGCAGGCTGCGGCCTCCCGGGAACGGGTAATGCGGCAGTTTGGCGAACGCGTCAAAACGCTCGGCATCCCCGCGCAGCAGTTCCGAAATCAGCCGTCCTGCCAGGTGGGTACAAGTCACGCCGTGGCCGCTGTAGCCCTGCATATAGTAAATGTTGGTATCAAGACGGCCGAATTGCGGCATGCGTGACAGCGTTAACAGGAAATTACCGGTCCAGCGGTAATCAATTTTTACCCCCTGCAATTGCGGGAAGGTCTTCAGCAGTTTCGGCATCACCAGACGCTCAATATCGTCCGGATCGCGAGCGCCGTAGACTACACCGCCGCCGTACAGCAGGCGGTTATCGCCGGTCAGACGGTAGTAATCCAGCAGGTAGTTACAATCTTCAACGCAGTAGTTTTTCGGGATCAGCGAGCGCGCCATCTCCGCCGACAGCGGTTCGGTGGTTAACACCTGCGTGCCACACGGCATGCTGCTTTTTGCCAGCGCAGGTTCCAGTTTGTCGCCGAGGTAGGCGTTGCCCGCGACAATCACAAAACGTGCCGTAACCTGACCTTTTTCGGTGCTGACCACTGCCGGGCTGGTGTGCTGAATACGGGTGACTGGTGACTGTTCGAACACGCGCCCGCCGTTCAGACGAATGGCGTTAGCCTCGCCAATCGCCAGGTTTAGCGGATGAATATGACCACCGCTGTGGTCGAGTAGCGCGCCGACATAACGATCGCTGCTGACTTCGCGGCGAATTTCGCTGCTATCCAACAGTTCAAGCTGCGTATTGCCGTAGCGTTCCCAGTTCGATTTCTGCTCCTCCAGCGTTTCCATCTGTTTGTGGTTCAGGGCCACAAACAGCCCGCCAGGACGATAGTCGCAGTCGATCTGATAACGTTTGATACGTTCGCGAATGATATTGCCGCCTTCAAACATCATACTGCCAAGCATTTTAGCGGCGTCCGGGCCGTAGGTGCGTTCAATGACGTCGATATCGCGACTGTAGGAGTTCACCAACTGGCCACCGTTGCGCCCGCTGGCTCCGAAGCCAATTCGTGCGGATTCCAGTAGCACCACGTCGTAACCCATTTCTGATAAATGCAGGGCGGAGGAGAGTCCGGTATAACCACCGCCCACGACGCAAATATCACAGCTTACCGATTCGCTAAGGGTCGGGAACGGTTCGTATTGATTGGCGCTTGCGGCGTAATAACTGCTGGTATGTTCAGTCATGATTAAGACTCCAGGGAGATCCAGATGGTTTTTAATTCGCTAAATTTTTCCAGCGCATGCAGGGATTTATCGCGTCCGTTACCACTTTGCTTATAGCCGCCGAATGGCACGGTCATATCACCGTCGTTGTAGTTATTCACGAAGACCGAACCGGCCTTCAGGCGGCGACTCATGCGGTGCGCGCGCGACAAATCGCGGGTCCAGACCGCGGCGCCCAGACCGTAGTCGCTGTCGTTGGCCAGCGCCAGAGCTTCGGCTTCACTGCTAAAACGGGTGATGACCAGTACCGGCCCGAAAATCTCATCGCGGCTGACGTGGGCTTGCGGCGCGGTGTCGACAAAAATAGTCGGGCCGATGGCCGCCGGGTGTACGTGGCTGCGGCCATCCAGCGCCAGCGTGCCTTGCGCTTCACCGTCGCGAATAAAACTGTGTACGGTGTCGGCATGCGTGTTGTCGATAAGCGTGCCCATCGTGGTTTCCGGATCCAGCGGGTTGCCCGGCTGCCAGTTTTTCGCCTGCTCTTTTAAAAGCGCGATAAACTCGTCGGCAATACTTTCTTCCAGCAGCAGACGCGTACCGGCGATACAAACCTGGCCCTGGTTATAGAAAATACCTGCCGCTGCATTAGCGGCGGCTTTCGGCAGATCCGGGCAGTCGGCAAATACGATGTTGGCACTTTTACCGCCGGCCTCCAGCCAGACGCGTTTCATGTTGCTGTCGCCAGCATCTTTGAGCAGTTGCTTGCCGGTGCGGGTCGAGCCGGTAAAGGTGATCACATCAACATCCGGATGCAGCGACAGTGCCTGGCCCGCCTCGTGACCGTACCCGCTCACAACGCTGAGCACGCCATCGGGCAAACCTGCTTTTTTAGCCAGTGCGGCCAGGCGAATCGCGGTCAGCGGTGATTTTTCGGAAGGCTTGAGGATCACGCTGTTACCCGCAGCCAGAGCCGGGCCGAGTTTCCAGCAGGCCAGCAGCAGGGGAAAATTCCACGGCACGATGGCCGCAATCACGCCCACCGGTTCGCGGACAATCAGCGCTAAATCGTTCACCGAGGTAGTGGCAACTTCACCATAGACTTTATCTATCGCCTCGGCGTACCAACGGATGGCGCGTGCCGCGCCGGGAATATCATCACGCAGGCTATGGCGAATCGGTTTACCGGTGTCGAGCGTTTCCAGTAGCGCCAGCTCCTCGTGATGCTGCTCCATTAAATCGGCGAGTTTGTGCAGCACCGCTTTGCGCTCTGCGGGTGATGCCTGCGACCAGTCCCCGCGTTCAAACACGGTGCGGGCTGCGGTGACCGCGCGGTCAACATCAGCTTTTTTGCCGCGGGCGACTTTGGCGAGCGGGCGTTGTCCTGCCGGATCCTGGGTAATAAAGGTTTCGTTATCGGCGGCGGCACAATAATCGCCGTTAATAAATAAACGGGTTTCCGGTGAATAATGGCTGGCTTTCTCACGCCAATATTTAAGATTCTGAAAGTTCATAGCTACTCCTTTTATATCAATAAGATAAAGTTCGTTGCTGATCTTTTTCAGGCAAAATCAGGCTGCACGATACCCCAGGGATGTACCCTGTTAATGCGCGTTATTTAAGAAGGCCTGAGAAATTCAGGCCGTTACTGATTAGAACGTGGTGGGAGTGTGGGCACTGATGATGCGGCAGATCCCCGCCGAGGTGTTGCTGAAGCTGTGTGGTATGCCGGTGTTAATGGCATAGCTTTGCCCTGCAACAAGAGGATACGTTTGACCGTTGATGGTCAGTATCACTTCACCTTCCAGTATTGTGCCAATCTCTTCACCCTGATGTTTAATTCTCTCCCCGGTTGTCGTGCCTGGCTGATAGGTTTCAAACATCATTGCCAGCGTACGATTCGGATTTCCGTTGTGTACCAGCTTCATGGATACTCCCTGACTCCCGATCTCAATCAAATCATCCTGATTGATAACCACCTGCGGTTCGTCAGGCTTTTCCGGTTCCGCGAAGAACTCGGAGAGCGACAGCCCATATACTTTCAATAGCTTTTGCAGCGTACTGATGGCAGGACTGACTTTATCCTGCTCTATGGTGCTGATGGCGCTATGCGTTAACCCAGACAGTTCGGCGGCACGACGCTGCGAAAGACCCAATTGCTGGCGGATCTCTGACAAACGTTTACCCGGCGCCAGGCCGTCATCGCTCATAATTGCATTTCCTTAACTGTAGTGGTCAGAGTCGCTGTTTTTCAGCGAGGTGGTTCTGACAAGCGGTGATAAAACCTTCAAGTAACAAACGCGACAGGGCGTATTCGCTACTGTTCCATTCCGGGTGCCACTGCACGCCGAGCGCGAAAGGATGGTCATGGACGCTGGCCGCTTCCACTAATCCATCCTGCGAGCGTGCTTCCACGCGCAGCTGCGGGCCAAGAGTTTTTGCGCCCTGACCATGCAAGGAGTTAACCCAAAACGTGCTGCAACCTGGTATTAACTGAGATAGCAATCCTCCCTGTTGAACCTGGACTTCATGAGATGGCGCATATTGCTGCTCCACCGGGAGTTCCGCATCTTCACGATGTTCCAGGAACTGTGAGTGATCGCACAGGCGACGATACAGAGTCCCGCCAGTGGCGACAACTATTTCCTGTAAGCCCCGGCAGATGGCGAAAATGGGAATGCGCCTTTCGAGCCCGGCGGTAATTAGCGCCATGCTCAGAAGATCACGCCCGGGATCGGCGTCAGACTCATCGCCATTTTCACCATAGAGGTGCGGCTGCACATTGCTTGGGCTTCCTGGCAGGAAGATACCATCCAGTTTCGGTAACAGCGCGTTCAGCAATTCGGGTTCCGCGAGCGCATGGGGCAGCGCTATCGGTAATCCACCGGCATTTAATACCGCATTCAGGTACTTTTCTTGCAGAGTCTGGGTCTCATGACCCTTAAGCCTGTTCCTACACATCACTACACCAATAACTGGCTTGTCAAATATATTGCCCATGATCGACCTCACGTTTTGGAATAAATTATTGCCAAACGGTTCCTTGTTGTGCAATTCCGTTCATTATTTTCTCAATCTAGCAGCGGAATAACCTTCTAGCAAACTTAATTTAACATTTGACAAACAATTTGTTTGCATCCAGAGTCGAATGGTGGACATTATATTTAACAGTCAAATCACAGAGCAGCTTACCAGGCCAACGGCGGTGAATCATGGAAACCAATATCGTAGAAGTTGAGAATTTTGTTCAGCATTCTGAAGAGAGACGAAGTAGCGCGTTTGCGCGCGAAGTTAAGCAGTATCTGGAACGCTATCCTAATACGCAGTATGTGGATGTGCTGTTAACCGACCTTAATGGTTGTTTTCGCGGTAAGCGCCTCCCGGTTGCTGGATTGCATAAGTTAGAGAAAGGCTGCTATTTCCCGGCATCTGTTTTCGCGATGGATATTCTTGGCAATGTGGTCGAAGAGGCGGGATTAGGCCAGGAGCTTGGCGAACCGGATCGGACTTGTGTACCGGTGGCAGGCACGTTAACCCCTTCGGCCGCCGATCCTGAATTTATTGCACAGATGATGCTGACGATGCTGGATGAAGATGGCGCTCCCTTTGACGTTGAGCCGCGGAACGTACTGAACCGACTCTGGCAGAAACTTCGCCAGCGCGGTCTGTTCCCCGTCGTAGCGGTAGAGCTGGAGTTCTATTTACTCGATCGTAAGCGCGATCCCGAAGGTTATCTGCAGCCGCCGTGCGCGCCGGGTACGGACGATCGCAATACCCAAAGTCAGGTTTACTCGGTTGATAACCTGAACCATTTTGCTGATGTGTTAAACGATATCGATGAACTGGCCCGTTTACAGCTGATCCCGGCTGACGGCGCAGTGGCTGAAGCCTCCCCTGGGCAGTTTGAAATCAACCTCTACCATACCGATAACGTGCTCGACGCCTGCGATGACGCGCTGGCGTTGAAACGTCTGGTACGGCTGGTGGCGGAGAAACATAAGATGCATGCCACGTTTATGGCAAAGCCTTATGAGGAGCATGCCGGTAGCGGGATGCATATCCACATCAGCGTCATGAATAACAAAGGCGAGAACGTGCTGGCCGATGCGAATGGCGATGATTCCATGTTACTTAAGCGTGCGCTTGCCGGGATGATTGATCTGATGCCCGCATCAATGGCGCTGCTGGCGCCGAATGTGAACTCCTATCGCCGCTTCCAGCCGGGTATGTATGTGCCGACTCAGGCTTCCTGGGGGCATAACAACCGTACGGTGGCGCTGCGTATTCCCTGCGGCGATCGTGATAACCATCGGGTTGAATATCGCGTGGCAGGGGCGGATGCCAACCCGTATCTGGTGATGTCGACCATCCTGGCGGGGATCCTTCACGGTCTGGATAACGATCTGCCGCTGCAGGAAGAGGTGGAAGGCAACGGACTGGAGCAGGAAGGGCTACCGTTTCCTATCCGCCAGAGCGATGCGCTGTGGGAGTTTATGCAAAACGACAGTCTGCGTGAATTATTGGGTGAGCGTTTTAGCCACGTGTATCACGCCTGTAAAAACGATGAATTAATCCAGTTTGAACGTCTTATCACCGACACTGAAATTGAGTGGATGTTGAAAAACGCCTGACAGTCGTACAGGTCATTTAAAAAGAAGTCGCATCATGCGGGCTGAGCGGAGCCAGCCCGTCAAAATTGCAGGAATACCTGCCATTTCCCGGATGTCGCGTAATGGAGCGCGGGCGACAACGGGTCTTCAGATAACCGACAGAGTTTGTGACGAGGAAATGTGATGATGCCAATGTTTAAAAACCAGCCCCGCGTGAGCATCCATGGCTCCCGCAGTAAGTACGGACCGCATCTGTGCCGTGCAACATTGACGCCTTTCTTATGGCTTTCTACCCCGATACGACCCAGGTCTGCTGTTCCCACATTTCGAACGCAGATCTGGGCTCGTCGCGGGGAGGAAAGCTATGTCGACTAATTCTTCTGTGGATCTTGCAGCCCAGCCGGGCAAAGCACAGCTGCGTAAATCTCTCAAGCTGTGGCAGGTAGTGGTGATGGGGCTGGCCTATCTCACGCCGATGACAGTGTTTGACACCTTTGGCATTGTTTCGGGTATCAGCAATGGCCATGTTCCAGCCTCCTACCTGCTGGCCCTGGCGGGCGTACTGTTTACCGCCATCAGTTACGGAAAGCTGGTGCGCCAGTTTCCGCAGGCCGGTTCGGCCTATACCTATGCGCAAAAAGCGATTAATCCGCATGTGGGGTTTATGGTCGGCTGGTCGTCACTGCTTGACTACCTTTTCCTGCCGATGATTAACGTACTATTGGCGAAAATTTACCTTTCCGCGTTATTCCCGGGGGTTGCGCCATGGATTTGGGTGGTGCTGTTCGTGGCGATCCTTACCGCGGCCAATTTGAAAAGCGTTAACCTGGTGGCGAACTTCAATGCCCTGTTTGTCCTGGTGCAGGTGGCGATCATCGTGGTGTTTATTTTCCTCGTGGTGCAGGGGCTGCACAAAGGCGAAGGGGTCGGGACCGTCTGGTCGTTGCAACCGTTTATTAGTCAGAATGCGCATTTGATTCCGATTATCACCGGGGCGACCATTGTCTGCTTCTCGTTTCTCGGGTTTGACGCGGTAACGACTCTCTCTGAAGAGACGCCAGATGCTGCGCGCACCATTCCAAAAGCCATTTTTCTTACCGCGCTGTACGGTGGACTGATCTTCATTGCCGCTTCGTTCTTTATGCAACTGTTCTTCCCGGACATTAGCCGATTCAAAGACCCGGATGCGGCGCTGCCGGAGATTGCGCTGTACGTCGGCGGCAAGTTGTTCCAGTCTATTTTTCTGTGCACCACCTTTGTGAATACGCTGGCGTCAGGTCTGGCGTCGCATGCCAGCGTTTCTCGCCTGCTGTATGTGATGGGCCGCGATAACGTCTTCCCGGAGAAGTACTTTGGTTATGTCCATCCCAAATGGCGTACTCCCGCGTTGAACGTCATCATGGTCGGGATTGTGGCGCTGTCGGCCCTGTTTTTTGATCTGGTGACCGCTACGGCGCTGATTAACTTTGGCGCGTTGGTGGCCTTTACCTTCGTTAATCTGTCCGTGTTTAACCACTTCTGGCGTCGTGAAGGACGTAAGCATACCTGGCAGGAAAAGTTGCACTATCTGGTATTGCCAATGGTCGGTGCCGCCACGGTAGCCGTACTATGGGTGAATCTGGAAGTGACATCGCTGACGCTGGGACTGGTATGGGCCGGCGTTGGGCTGGTGTATCTCGCGTACCTGACCGGACGCTTTCGTAAACCGCCGCCGCAGTTTGACGCCGCGAAATCTGAGCGCGCATGGGAGTGATGGAAACGGAATCGGCAGAGATCTGGTAATGACGATTAATATTTAGCAGTGGCCAGATTTACACCATCGGATGTGAAAGTCGGCCGTAGCTTTCGGCTAGTCAAATGAAAACGGTATGCCACGGTGGAAAGTCGTGGCATACCTGCTTAGCGGTGTTGTTTACTGAACCGCAAGTCGATTTTTTTCCCTGATGCGATTGATCAATTCCATTTGCTCGTGGGTTGCCCTTACCAACAAACCGTCCAGAACGGCATCGTTATATTGTTCACTTGAATAGGTTAATTCAAATAACCCCATCTTAATGATAATATCGCGAACCGCTTCATTTGGATCGTTAGCAAGTCTCAGTCGGATTTTCTGGCTGCTTCGTGGAGCAAGGAGCCCACTAAACAGGCACCGAGCCAAATCGCTTCGAATCGTGACATCAGGATCATTTGCCAGTTGCTCTTGCACCAGAAGAGAGAGCGGATTCATGCGATCTGATTCTTCAATCAACTTTCTTTTAACGCTGTTATCTATATCCTTTGCTAACAATATCTGGACCTCTGGCGTTAACCTTTTATTTTTCGCCAATGCGAGCCTTATTCTGAGATCGTTATCTTTTATCAACCGATGCTGCACTTCTTCACTCAGTGGCGAATTGAAGAGTCCTTCCGAACCTCTAGCCAGTGCTTCCCTAACACAGATGGCATCATCTTCTACCAGTATGAGTTGTGCCGACGGATGCAGTTTAGGATAAGAGGCCATTTTCTGGCGAATTGACAGATCGCTATCTCTGGCAAGAAGGGTTTGTGTTAGAGGATTCAGTGTAAAGAGATAGTTTTCCTCCTCTGGTATCAGGTGGGCACGTACTCTTTGGTCTCTATCGTTTGCCAATTTCACCTGAACTGCTTTTCCTGGGCTTTGTGAGGCCGCAACTGCGCAGCGTACTTTGACCGATTTATCGTTCGCCAGTTGCCATTCGATCTCGCGATCTGTCCACCAATCACGTAACAGGGCGATGCGAACCTTGTCTTCATCATCAAGGAGCAGCTCGTGGAGAATCTTAGTATTCGTATTTTGGTTGGCCGCCAGTTTCTGACGCACATTGGCCTCTTTGTGCGTAACCAACTCTTCTTGCCCATCCCTACTCAACGCCGGGTTACTGGCTAACGCTTCGAGTATCTCTACGCTGCAGTTCTCCAGATTCAGGATTTTATTCTGTAGGGCTTCCGATAGCGCGGAATTACCAGCCAGCGCTAGCGCGATTTTTGTCACACTCTTCGTTGATGGTAAACCTGAGTTTGCCCTCATGCTGGCTAAAATCGACTGTACGCTTTCCATCGCCGTGGCCAGATTGTTTACCGCCAATTCTGTTTTATAGATGCGTTCCATTAACGGTTCGCCGATTTGTGGGTTGCCCGCTAGATTCTCGCGTATCGCAGCTGAGCCCGAGTCGTAAAGCTGCGTATAGTACTCTTCATTGAGATGCTGATTTAGTGCAAGCGCCAGTTGTACTTCCTCTTCATCCTTTATTAATTTACCAATGATTGGAGCGGTAAGGGCATTGTTCCTGGCCAGTTGAACACGGATTTCGCTATCATGCATTTCAGCGAGCTGCGCCATGATTGGACCCGTCAGGTTGCGATTACCTGCTAACGCGTAATGCACTTCCTGGTTACCGTTATCCAGTAATTGCTGTTGAGTTAATGCACTTATAGTGGCGTTACTTGCCAGCTCTTTTTGAACATCGTAGATATCATTGGCTAGTCGCTGCTGTACTTCACTCGGTAGATTTTCAGTGTAAGCCAACGATTTTCGAACCTGATGGTTTTGATCCATCGCGAGATGATGTATAGCTTTCTCTGGCAGCGAATTGCGCCAGTGTACCAGGCGTGCACGAACATCATCATCGCTATCATCCATTAAGGTACAGATCGTGTCGTCCGCAATGTTAGCATTGCCAGCTAATGTCTCACGTACTTCTGTGCAGCTGTCTTTGGTCAGTTGTTCCTGAACCTCAGGGTGAAGAGCGTAATTGCTGGCAAGGGCAATACGAATTTTTTCTGACGGATGCTGGCTCAAATTGTTTTGCAACAGGGCGCTATCAAAGTGTTTGCTACCGGCGAGTTCTCTAAGAACTTCATCTGTGTCCTTGAGCAAAGAGTTTAATGCGGGATTGGACAGATTAGGGTGTTCGGCAAGCTTGCGACGAACCGAGACACGCGTATCCTGAGTCAGCCGTATCTGTGCGGTTGCAGTCAGGTTGGGGTTAGACGCTAATGACTCCCTAACTTCCGTACATTCATCTTTTGCTAACTCTAGTTGTACAGCTTCCGCGAGTAATCCTTCACGGCGGCGTTTAGCCAGTGTTTCACGCACGTCCTGATCGCTGTCCAGCGTCAGGATCTGTTGTACCTTTTCGCTAAGCCCATCAAGATCTGCTAGATCTTCACGCACGGTAAAATCGTGGTCCCTTGCCAGTATTTCCTGCGCCTCAGGGTGAAGATTGCTATTGCGCGCCAAACGTCGGCGAATAGAGACCCTGGAATCCTTCGCAAGTTGTAATTGCATTAATTTACTGAGATTTTTATTGGTAATCAGCATCTCGCAAACGTCTAATTCTGGATCACGCATTAAATGTTGAAGCAATGTACTATCTGTGCTGTTGCTGGCGAGCTGGAGTCGATGTTGAATAGTGAGCTGAAGCCGTTCGAATTGTGTTGCCATCAGATCATGCGGTGCATTTGCATGTATACAGGCCAGATGTAAAAGATCGATGTCAAACTCAGGCTGGTCATTAACAATGTTAATACGTTGGGTGAGTACCTGCTCAGGACAGTTCGGGTTACGATATACTGCTTTGCGTACGTTCAGGTCTGCATCTGCCGCCAGTTTTTCCAGTAAATCATCCGGACAATCTTCGCTATTAGCGACCTCTGCGCGGCGCAACGAGTTTGCACTATCCGCCATCTGAATCATCTGCGCTACGCTAAGACCATCGCTGGTGGAAGCTGGTTTGAGCTTGAGTTTCTCAAACAACTCTTCGTATTGGGCAACCTGTTCACGCAGGGTCTCACGTAACGGAACTGTAAGCTGGATAGCAGCTTCCAGATCTTTCAGCTCCAACTGGCGGTTTTCAAGGAATGCTATTTCTCGAGCTTCGTTGATAGCATTCTGAATATCTGCACCTGCATAATCACGGCACTGTGTTACCAGCTTATTGCGTTCATTCTGGGTCAGTTCAAGCGACTCACCTTTCAGATGGATGTCCAGAATAGCTGCTCGCTCTACGCCGTTGGGGAATCCGACGTAAAACACCTCATCGAACCGTCCTTTACGCAGCAACTCTGGAGGGAGCACGGTAATATTGTTAGCAGTGGCAATGACAAATACCGCACCGGTTTTTTCTTGCATCCAGGTCAAAAAATAGCCGAAAAGTCGTGAGGAAACCTCCGAACCACTGCCACTGTTCATGCCGACAAAGGCTTTTTCCAGTTCGTCGATCCACAAAATACAGGGGCTAATTGATTCTGCCATTGTTAGCGCCCGACGCATATTATGTTCACTTTCTCCGACGTACTTACCCAATAATGAGCCGATATCAAGACGTAGGAGTGGCAACTGGAATAAACCGGACGCTGCTTTGGCTGCAAGAGACTTCCCACAACCGGGCATACCGGCGATAAGTACACCTTTAGGCGCCTGTACGCGTGAATCGCGAGCTTCACTCAGGCGGCGGAAAATCTGGGCGCGGCGAGTGAGCCAGGTTTTAAGGTTCTCAAGACCGCCGATGTCAGTTGCATTTTCGATTACGTGCAGCATCTCAAGCACGCCACTTTTTGCGATAATCTGCTCTTTCCCATGCTGGATAAGAGCCAACGCCTCGTCATTAATTTGTTCATGCTGTTGACGAACTAGTGCTAATACTGATCGGATCTCTTCCTGGTTCAGTCCGCAACACGCAGTATGCAGACGCTGATGCATATTTTCCGGGACAAACAGATCAAGCATCTGGCAAAAACTGCTGAGCTGCTGGTTAATTTCCTCACCCTGGGGCAGTGACAGGGGGAGCAAGGTGATTTGCGACTCGATTTGTACTGGGATGTGCAAAGTTTCTGAAACAAGTACTACAGCCGTTTTGCTCCGGTGGTGGCGCTGAATGCGGTTGAGCAATTGCTTTAACCGTGCAACGGCGAGTGGCTGGTTTTCCAGTGCACTGCGGGCATCTTTAATGATGAGGAGTTTTCCGTCCAAATCGTCATCGAGCAGCGAAGGTAAACTTTCTGCTAGTTCGGTGGCCTGACTCTGCGTGTTCCGAGGCTGCTTGTTATGGAAATCAACCCAGCCATATCCAAGGTTCCACTCTTTGGGAGACAGTGTCAGTTCTGTACTTATTTCCTGCAATAGCGTATCGACTCGGCTTTCTTCGCCGGAGTGGATGTAAAGCCCTGGATATCCAGCGAGGATATGGGATTTTATCTTGGTCTTAAGTTCGAGCAGATTCATCAGTATTTACCAGAATGAGAAAAGGTTTGAGGCAAAGTTACTGATACCCCGGCTAAAGGACTTAATGACATGACTCGTATTTTCAGTAACACTGGCAATGACTTTGGCAGCTGTTTTGGCAACAACCTTGCCCGCGTTATAGACGATTTCACCAATTTGCCCACCCGCTATACCACCTGCGACACCGCCAACAAACCCTCCAACGGCTGTACCGACTGGACCAAATACGGTACCAATCGCTGCGCCCAACGTGGCCCCCTCCGTTGCACCAGCAATAGCCATTGTCGTGGTTATAGTGGTGTTACCGATGGCATCGAGCGCTTCCTCTCCAGTCAGTTCACCTTTGCCCAGTTTATAAAGTACCTTTGCATTCTGTATGCCCACGCAGACGATATTGGTAATTAGGCCCGCAGGTGTACTGCGTAAGGCTGCGCCAAGAAAGCCGTTCTTGACAGCGACTACGACCGCTCCGGAAACAGCAACCTGTATAGCTGTTTGCGTACCGGTACGCAGCGAGCTTTCGAAAAAATCGTTGAGGTCTTCACTAGTGGATGGATTTTCACGACCGTTCAGGCGATTCCAGGCACGCCTTGCAAGGATTCTGGTTCCCTGCATACCCACCGCAATACAGGCACCGAGCACAGCCTGTTTACCAATTTGCTTGGCAATATCAATACGATTAGTGTCATTCCAGTCGTACTGACGTGCTTCGGCATCTTGTTGAGCTTTTTTCTGTAATTCTTTTGCTTTCTCTTTAGAAAGTGGCTGAGAAGACACTCCGTCAGCTTCAATAACCTCTGTGCTGTTGACCACATCTGCGCCTTGCCCCTCGGGAACTAGCGCTTGTTGATCGTTATAGTCGCCCCGATTGAGCTGTGTATTTGTGGCGTTTGAGTCAGCACCATATTTCGACTGATATTTGCAGACCACATTGCCGTTGCCGTCAACAATCTCAATATCAACGGAGTTTAGCTCCTGTGAACCAACAACCCGTGCACGATACGGACTGCCTTTGGTGGTTGCATCGATATTAAATGTATCGACGTGATGCTGTTCCGCAACAAGACCATCTAGATTGGGGTTTTGGTTGATATTCCCGGCCAGCGTGGTGATTGTTTTGCGCGCATTTTCGTTAGCGTCTACCAAGGCGCTATCGATAAGGCTGGCGTATTGGCCTACGTGTACCGAACCGGAAACTGCTGCATTTTTTTCTATCTCGCCAGCCAACCAGGAGGCACGGCTACGACCTTTATCCATATGCTGCTGTAATGAGTCGCGAGACTGATTAAAGGCTTCCGTAGACCGTATTATCTGCCGACGAGTGTTTAGTAACTCTTCTTCGTTTTTCCAGATCTGTGGATATTTACGAAATTCATCATCCAACCATTGCCCCAATGGCTGATCGCCGCGAGCCTGGCAGGAGGTTACGAAAGAGCTAATAATGGATGCGGTCTGCTCGGGAGCATTAATCTCCTCTACAACTTGCAATTCTACCTGTGTGATGGAGGAAAATTCATCATCGTTAATATTCTGAGCGAGATTATTATTTTGTTGTGTCATCATTTTTACCGTTAAATCTGCTGTGTGATATATCATCAAATGACTATGATAATTGACGCAAATGATATTAGCCGTAATGCTAAATGCAGACTAGCGCAGCGATCACTAATATTGATTATGAACTCTATGACTGAGGTAGCCAAAATCTTCAGGTTGCCACCCGATTTAAAGCTTCTTGGTCAGTTTCTCATTAGGGATTAATTTCGGGGAAATGCCATGTTTTTAAGGCTAAACCAGCCTATCATGCAGGAAAATCCTTCTCGCCGTTTTTTTTGCACAATACAAAACCTCCATATGGAGGAGCGTTAATCTCCATATAAATTTCAAGATTCTCTAAAAAAACCCTTATTTTTAGGAGGGGGGAGGCTCTACAACTCATGGCTGTATGGCAATATCTGTAGACTGATAGGTAGCAACAACACGATGTTATGACGTTAAGTTGTATGGTGTTTTGCTTAATTAATATGCAGTTTTAGTTAAGGGAATAAAAAACCGGCACGGGAGCCGGTAAGTGGAACAATGTAGGAATATAATTATTATTATAATTCAGCCAACTCAATAGGAACGGGTTTCCCTATATGGTATCCCTGTAACCAACCAATACCCATCGTAATTAGCATCTTTTCAATTTCCTCATTTTCAACAAACTCAGCTACTACTTCCATGTTTTTGAGTTTTGCTACTTCGCAGAAGGATCTGACGGCGCATCGACTAAATTCATCGGTCAGTATATTACGGATGAAGGAGCCATCAATTTTCAGAATATCTGCGTCTAATGTTCTGAGTCGTGAATAGCTTGACGCCCCTGTGCCAAAATCATCAATAGCAATTTTAGAACCGGCTTTACGTAATGCTCTCAGAACATCAGTGACATTAGCGTTGTCAATGATATCTGATTCAATGATTTCAAAAATTATACGTTTAGGTGTGATGGAATATTTTCTAAACAATGTGAAAACATTATCAAGAAAATCAATTTTATTAAGCGAGTCAGGTGTCAGATTAATGGAGAAATGACTGTTCGGGTCAGATTTCTGCCGTGACTGTATAAAACGAAATGTTTGCTCTATAACAGTGATATCCAGTGCAGGAAGTAATCCTGCCTCACGAGCAACGGGTAGGATGGTATCTGGAAAGATTAACTTACCATCAACCATTTTTATCCGAATAAGTATCTCGTGATAACGTGTCAGTCCCGTAGTTGAAACGATAGGCTGAACAACCAGCATCGTTGATACGATGGGTTGAGCCATAAGCTCAAACGATTTTCTGTCAATTGCTTTTTGCAACATATGACGAATGACTGCCTGACTGACAATTTTATCGCCTGGCACCTGCGGGCTGAGTAACAACGGTTGCCCCTGCATTAACGAGATGTAGCTTTGGGTATTAAGATGTTTAATTGCTTGTGATAAATTTTTAATCAGGTTTTTCTCGGTGGTATATGCCACACCACAAGATAGTCCCAATTGGTAATCCTTCCAGATAAAACGAAAAGAGTTTAGGTCTTTGTAAAGAGTAGGAATGTCAGGGACAGTATTAAGGCGAAGAATTATTCCATGACCTGGTGCGTAATAAATGTTACCTGTATCCTTAATCAATTTACGTACATATGCGCTTAGCGCTTTTACAAATTCAAAACGGAATTCTATTCCATGAGTTTGCTCCAGCGTATTCAACTCTGTACAACGGATGTAACACAAGCACTCTGTTGCGTGTTTACGGATGTCCATTTGCAGGGCCTGAAAGTTAGGCAGTCCGGTATTAGGCTCTGATCTAAAAAGTTGTTTGAGGCGGCGGAGATATTTTCGGTTACGGACCACAAGTACACCGGTAACAACAATCGTAAGAGAAAAGACAAACACTATCGTGGAGGAAATCACGAGACTATGTAAATAATTATTATAGTTATCCGGCGAAATATAACTGTTTATATAATATCCCAACAGGATGAGCATTGTTACCCATACAGGGGATATAAAAGCATGGCCAATGCAGATCACTCCCCACAGCATTACTGGAAGTAACCACAGTAATGAATAGTCTGTAAATATAAGAATATCTTCTCTGATGACGATCAAAGCGGACATAATGCAGAGTAACAGCACCAGCCATAATACTTGATACAGAATAGGAGGGCCGGATTTTATCAGCGTCTTCACTTGTCTGATGTATAAAATGCACCATGCAGGGTTTTGAACGCTTCTAAGCAACAGATAACAAAAAGGGATGCCAGTCAGGCAAGAGTTCATCAACCACTGTAAGTTAATTAGTGTTTGTAGTGTAAAAAGGTTTGTGATCGGTGCTGAGGCAGTGTTCGACTGGAGCCAGTAATCAATCGAGATGAATAGTAAGGCGTTGCAACACACGAGCCAGACAATACGCAGGGTTGTAAGCTGGCTACGACCAAAGCTAACCGCGCCTCGTTTACCTGTCGAGAAAAAGTAGAGTGTCTGGCTAATGAGAGCAGCCAGCAGTTGAGCCGTTAGCGTGAACACCGAAGATAAAGAGTAAGAATAAAGGGCATACAAGAAAAAGGCACCCAAAATTGGCAGCGCCTTTTGCCGGTATAAAACCAGCAGTGCAGAAATAAGAGGTAAAGTGAGATTGTAAAAATGCAGTGTTATACCCGCAACATCCTCTTGCTTACTGAGATGACCAGCGACCAGCTGTAATGCAAAAAACGCGATGCCTACACAAAAATAGCCTCTAAATGTATTAATGAAATTTATATTTTCAGTTTTTCTTAGCAATATCATCATTCGCAATTCTCAGTGAGTTATCACCGTTCTCGATTTAAGTCATCTACTTAAAACAGGTTAGACTGGAGGTTTGAAATGTGTATTTTTGGATGTTTTCGCTAATTGAAAACTATTCTAAAATATGTTATGTAAATTTTTTAAAGGTAACCTCGATAATTTCCGTGTGTTTCACAACGCAGGGAAGAACAATCTTTGTGACTGTACTGATAATAAAAATTCCGTCAGTAGCCATTATTTAAGACAGAATAGACGATCGATAAAAGCGATCAATATAAATCTTTTGATAGATTTTATCGATAGGTTTGGCAGATCATAAATACCACGAAAGATCGATAAAAGCTATTAAAATGTTATTTTTTAAAGGTATTTATTTCATAAATGTTAATTGAGCACTTTGTTTATTAAAAATTAACCTATGCAGGCATCCTTCTAAAGGAATTATTATGATATTGGCAGGAAAGTGAGTTTCCCCACCTTCCCACAATACACTCAATTGTTAATCATTAACGAGGTTGCTGCTGTGTCGCGCAGTGAATGCCGCCGCCGCCAGCTGCAATGCCATCAATATTCAGTTGTATAATTTCACGATCGATAAACTGCTCCTGTAAAATAGCATGGGTATTACGATCGGTGCGCTTATCGCCAAATTGTGGTGCAATGACGGCATCATTACACAGATAAAAATTGATATACCCTGCGGCAAAATCATCACTCGCATAAGTCTGGCGGATGGTAGAAGGTCCTTCCAGCGTGACTACCTTCAACCGTCGGCCTTTGGCATCCGTGGCGGCTCGTAATATGTCCAGATGACGTCGGGTGATCGCGTAATCAAAGGACGACGGATCCTGCTCAAGACCTGTCACCACCGTACCCGGATGCGTGAACCTGGCATAAAAATCTGTATGGCCGTCGGTAATATCCTTGCCGGCAATACCCGGCAACCAGATGATTTTCTCCAGACCTAGCAGTCGCTTAAGTTCTTCTTCGCATTCGGCTTTGCTGACGCCGGGATTACGGTTGGAGTTAAGCACGCAGCTCTCGGTAATAATCGCCGTGCCTTCGCCGTCTACCTCAATACCGCCACCTTCCAGAATCAGCGCCGAGCGGATGAACTCGGCATGAACGTAATCAGTAACGAATTCAGCCACATCGGCATCACGTTCGTGCTCTTGCTTATTGCCCCAGCCGTTGAAATTAAATCCCACACCGCCGAGCGCACCGCTGGCGCTTATCACAAACACCGGCCCGGTGTCGCGGATCCACAAATCGTCTATCGGGTGAACCAGAAGATTGACCGACGGTCCGCACAGACGCGCGGCGAGCTCGCTGTCTTCTTCGCGTACCAACATATTTACGGGTTCAAATGCGGCGATGGTTTTAGCAACTAGCGCCAGGTTTTCCTGCACCACCGGTAGCAGATGAGGCTCCCAGATCTCGGCACTGGCACCAAACGCCATCCAGGTTGCCGCATGCGGTGCGCCTTCATCCGGCATTTGCCAGCGGCGGTCCTCTGTTGCGCGGGCAAATTGGCTAAAACTGATGCCTGTCATACCGGCGAGTAGCATACTCGTTGAAGTCACCAGACCTTGCCAGACGAACGAACGTCTTGTCATCATAGGATTAACCTTTGCGTATATTTATCTGATATTGGATGAATAAAATAATAATAGATAATTAATGTTCTGCGTATTTTAAATATTGAATAATAAATAAATTGATTGCGGGTAAGTTTCATGCGGAATATAGCACAGGAGATATTCGTTGCAATCTCTTCTTTTTATATTATGAGTGAGGCTGACTACTATTAAAAATTATCAACTATATATTTATATATAATTTATATTTATCAGCATGAACATGTGTCACGTCGTAGGCTCTGAAGCCTCGTCTGACGGGCCTTGCCGCGGATTGTGATCTGGCCGATTGTTCTGTTGTATTTATTAATGCCATGAACTGTGTGGACTATAGTAAAGATGGCCGTTATTTCTCATCATTAATAACCGTGAGTGGGGGATGTGAATGAAGAAGATACTGATGCTGGTCGGAGATTATGTCGAAGATTATGAAACGATGGTGCCTTTTCAGGCTTTGCAAATGCTTGGGCATCGTGTGGATGCCGTCTGTCCGGATAAAAGCCAGGGTGACTACGTTCAAACCGCCATTCACGATTTTGATGGGGCGCAGACATACAGTGAAAAGCCGGGACATCGCTTTACGTTGAATGCGAATTTTGCCGAGGCGCGGGCCGCCGATTACGACGCACTGTTGATCCCCGGCGGGCGTGCTCCGGAATATCTTCGACTGAATCCAGATGTCATTAAGCTGGTGCAAGATTTCAACACTGCCGGTAAGCCTATCGCTGCGGTTTGTCATGGGCCCCAACTATTAGCGGCGGCGGGAGTGTTAGAAAACCGGACCTGTAGCGCTTATCCGGCCTGTGCGCCTGAGGTTCGTCTGAGCGGTGGACATTATGCCGATATTGGCATTGATCAGGCCCACGTTGATGGCAATCTGGTGACGGCACCAGCATGGCCCGCGCATCCGCAATGGTTAGCTAAATTTGTCGAAGTATTAATGAAGTAAGCGACGATGAGATGAAAAGTCGGTATAACCAGCCTGGCTATACCGACAGGAGATATTACCTCCGCATGAGTGCGAACACGCCCCACCCGATATATTCCCGGGTGAAGGTAACGTGGCGTTCTGGTGAACTTCTCAGTTGCTCTCTGACTTCGACGGCAAACTCATCGTCCGGATTTGCCTCCAGCCACCGGCGCATCGTCAACCATTTTGCCGCCTCGTATCTGTCCCAACCCTCCTGGTCCGCCAGTACCATTTCAACCACGTCATAACCGAGCTGGTCGAAAGACGAAACGCGTTCTGGCAGAGAGAGAAAATCAGTCACTGAGGTCGCGCCGCAAGACTTAGCGATCTCCTCCGTTGCGGGTATCTGGCGCCAGTACGGTTCGCCGATGAGCAGGATCCCGCCTGATTTGAGACTTTGTTCCAGCTGTTTGACCGTTCCGGCAACGCTGCCGGCAATCCAGGTTGCACCAATGCAGGCGGCAATATCGAATTTTTCTTCGGCGATATAACCTGTTGCATCGGCATGAATAAAACGCACGTGCTCAGTGACGCCCAATTCACTTGCCCGCAGGGTGGCTTGCTCGCTGAATAACTGGCTCATATCGATACCAACGCCGGAAATTCCATGATCGCGTGCCCAGGTGCACAACATCTCGCCAGAGCCACTGCCGAGATCCAGGATGCGGGTTCCTGGGGCCATCCGTAAAACCTGACCTAACGTTGCATATTTCTGCGCGGTGAACGGATTATGAATGCGATGTGCGCTTTCGCTGATTGTAAAAATCTTCGGGATATCCATCTCTCTCTCCTTAGCGATTATCCAGTTGGGCGCGAACGTTGTTCAGCCCAGTGGTATTGATGCGGTAGGGCTGACCATTGACGGATTTGATCAGTTTTTTCGTTCTGAGCTTTTTGAATACATCGAGCGTGCAGTCGCAGAGCAGTAACCCTTCGCGGCTATAGCATTCGACGGAAGTGACACGGCCTGATGCATCACGGACGTGAGCAATACGGCCACCTTTGGCGAGTACGTGTAAGGTACGTTGTTCCTGACGGGATAAATTCATACTGGAAAACCTGTTTAATCATCATGTGCAAAACGTGCAAACACACAGCGGTGTCCGCATTCGATTTCGGCGCATTGATAACCAGTCCGGCCTGAAAAGGTCGGTAAGCTGATTATCTGATGATTACATTCTCCAGCATCAAAGCCTCGGGTTGAGTTGATAGATATTTACCTGCTGAATCATACCAGCCTGGACGAGTAGGGGAATCGTCCTGTCGGGAAAATGTGATCTATGACGAAAAATTGCGTTTAGCTTATTTTATAATTTTTTAACTCTCAGCTAGCTGAGCGGTGTATGAATGTATTAAATTTATTGAATTTTCAGACATTGTCAGTAGCGGTATTGGTCGTAATGATGTGTAGTTGGTCTCACTTGCGTCACACTATAGATTAGTGATATTTAATCTTTTCTTATCTTAATTTTGTTTTATTTGATAAACAGGTCTTTATTATAAAAAGAATTTTTAATGGTGTTTGTGTTTAATTCTATTTAGGAATTTTCTTAACGTCATGAAGTGTGTATACTCAATCCTGCAAGAAGCTCTTCTGTTATCATCAAAACTATAAAAATGTCCTTAACACCCGTATTACCTCTGCCCTGTATCTCTTCTCAGGGGAGAGGTTTTTTTTCTGTATATTATTTTGGTAGTCGTCATAAATAGATAATTTAATATTATTGTTCTTGTTGCTTTACATTAGTGATGACGACAGATTTTTTTCTGTGAACCATACGGTACTATTGAAATAGTATCGCTATGAATCTATTTTATAGTGAATAGTATAATTTTGTATTTATTTATAATGGTATTATATAGTTTTTCTTATAACTGCCTGTTTTTCAGCGTTATGTTAATTCTCGCTTTTGAAATAATTGTGATTTTGTTCACGGATTTTAGTGCGTTAAGTGGCTATTTGTAGAGAGGTGCAAACGGTTGCATTTTGCTGTTACAGCATTCGTTCATTAAAAAATATAGCGATGGTATATCTTGTGTCGGTATTGGGTGCAAGAATCTAAATGATTTTTATTATCTCTTAGATATACGAATACCGTTTATGACTTCTGTTAGCTTAACACCATGGAAAATGCAGTAAAAACAGACAGGGAATATGATTTTATCAATCAGAACGGAGCTTTTAATCACTGGCATAATTACTGGCTTTTTATCTTCCTTTTTATAAATCGTTGTCGTAATGCCCATAAAGTCAGCATTCTGGGATGAGTGCTGATTTTATTTTGTTCTCAGATTATTCAACCCACGCTGTATGCAGGTCTTCTCTTGCAGTACCTCGTAAATGATACATTAAAGGATCTCCTGGAATGGATATTGTTGAACGCTTTATTAACTACACGAAAATCAATACCACGACCTCAAGGGAAAATGGTGCTAATGGGATAATGCCTTCTTCACCTGGTCAAATGGAACTGGCAAAACTGCTGGCAGTAGAACTTGAAGCATTAGGAATGGAAAACATTGAGGTCAGGGATACCGCTATTGTGACAGCGACATTACCTGCAAATACGGACGACGCGATCCCTGTCGTTTCCTTTTTTGGTCATCTCGATACCAGTGCGGAACAGACTGCGGACACAAAAGCACAACGTCTTCACTACAGCGGTGGGGATTTGTGTCTGAACCAGGAGCTAAAAATTTATCTGCGCGAAAGTGAATTTCCAGAACTGAAAAATTATATCGGTGATGACCTGCTGGTGACGGATGGTACCAGTCTGTTGGGGGCAGATGATAAAGCCGCCATCGCCGCGATTATGAATGCCCTGGAGTACCTTGTCGCACATCCGGAGATTAAGCATGGGCCGGTGAAGGTCGGTTTTGTTCCTGATGAAGAGCAGGGATTACGAGGTGCAAAAGCATTTGATGTTGCGGCGTTTGGGGCTGATTTTGGCTATACCCTGGATTGCTGCGGCATTGGAGAATTTGTCTATGAGAACTGGAACGCGGGTGATGCGGAAATCATCTTTACCGGCCAGTCCGCACACCCTATGTCGGCCAAAGGTAAGCTGAAGAACTCTCTGCTGATGGCGCATAAGTTTATTGCGATGCTGCCCGGAGGAGAGGCGCCTGAGTATACGGAAGGACGCGAAGGGTATTACTGGGTAAAACAACTTCAGGGTAACAGCGCCCGTACGGTACTTAAGCTGGATATCCGGGATTTTACCGAAGAGGGGTATAAGGCGCGTATGGCATATATCCGCCAGCTGGCCGTCAGCACCTGCGCGCTGTGGGGAGAAAACAGCGTGGTCTGCCATTTAACCGATCGCTATGCCAATGTGTTCAATAGCTTGCAGGGCGATGCTCACTACCCGATTGATATTGCGTTACGCGCGTATCAGAAGTGTGGCATTACCCCGCAACCTGTCGCCATGCGTGGTGGATATGATGGCGCAGTGTTATCGCAGAAAGGACTACCTTGCCCGAATATTTTTACCGGTGCCCATAACTTTCATTCGATTTATGAATACCTGCCGGTGCGTTCACTGCGGGCCGCCAGCGATGTCGTGGTAGCGGTCATTGAGGAAACCTTTGCTGAGTTCGCGCAGGGGAGAGCTCAGTCATGATTCAGGTGTTAATTGCCCTACTGGTTATCGTAGTGGTCGCGCGTCTTATCCTGAAAGGTTATCGCGCTGAACCCGTGTTGTTCATTGCTGGCCTGGTGTTGATGATTTGTACGGCGTTAACCGGATGGGGTTCTGTATTACCGAAGGGTGTTGCCAGTACGGGGATTTCATTTCTCGATCCTTTCGAGGTGATGCGCGATCTCTTTAGTACGCGTGCCGCCGATCTCGGCCTGATGATCATGGCGCTCATGGGATTTGCGCATTACATGGATCATATCGGGGCAAATGAAGCGGTTGTGCGGGTTGTGACGAAACCTTTGCGTGCGCTGCGTTCGCCCTATGTGCTTCTATTTTTCTCCTATCTGCTCGCCAGCCTCCTGCAGTTGGCCATTCCATCCGCCACCGGGCTAGCCGTGTTGCTGATGGGGACGATGTTCCCCATTATGCTGGGGTTAGGGCTTTCTGCGGCCTCAGCCGCTGGGGTTATTGCCACCTCGCTTGGTGTGGCATATACCCCGACGGCCATCGATGCTATCAGGGGATCTAAAGCGGTCAATATGGATGTGGTGGAATACGTTGTTTACCACCAGGGACCCGCAGCGCTGGCAACCGTGCTGGTCGTCGGCGTCTGCCATTTCTTCTGGCAGCGGCATTGCGACCGTAAAGCGGGGACACTTCCACGAGAAATCGGTAGCGCTGAGGTGACTGACTCAGGAAAAGCCCCGGCTTTTTATGCGCTGCTCCCGATGCTTCCGATACTGATGGCGGTGGGATCATCGGAAATGTTTGTCAGTGGTATTAACCTGAATATTATCACCATTGTGCTCATTTCGATGGCTGTCTGTATGTTGATTGAATGGCTGCGGGTGCGTGATTTAAAGTCAGTATGCGAAGGATTCAGCCATTTCCTTAAAGGCATGGGCACTGCCTTTACCGGGGTAGTTGGGCTGCTGGTTGCGGCAGGTGTTTTTGCTCACGGGATTAAAGTTATTGGTGCCATTGATCAATTAATCCTGATGGCGGAGCACGTGGGATTACCCCCATTTGCTATGGCGGTGGTGTTTGCGCTGGTGACGCTGGCGGCAGCAATTATTATGGGATCGGGTAATGCGCCATTCCTTGCTTTCGTTGAGCTGATCCCGCAAATCGCGGCAAGTATGGGCGCTAACGCTGTTGCCATGATCCTGCCGATGCAGCAGGCATCACATATGGGGCGGGCAATTTCACCGGTTTCCGGCGTGGTGATTGCCGTTTCCAGTGGGGCGAAAATAACGCCATTTGATGTGGTTAAACGTACCGCCGTACCGCTGATTGTGGGCTTTGTAACTCATACCCTGATCATCGGTATTTTCTATTAACTTCGTTTGTAACAAGCAAACTTCCGGCTTGCTAAATGTCCGGTAGTTTGCTTTTTCTGATTACAGCTCTCATCACCGCAGATGATATTGATTACTGGTGATTATTATTAACTTTTATCTTTATCGCATTATTCTTATTGGACATTGTTGAGTTATTCTGGATTAATGATTAATAAGTATGATGTATTGTATTTGCACGTTTATTACATAGGGATAAGTTAACCTGGATCATATTTTGGCGATTTTAGTTGTAGTAATTTTTTAATAGAGTAATACAAGAATAACGTGGAATAACAATGACGATTTATTTGGGCAGGTTTAAGTGGTAAGGGATTCTGGAAGAGTCAGTACGTTACGACATCATTATCAGGATGATCTGGAAACATTTACCTGGAGTGCGTTAGTTGCAATTGGTATCGCAATAAAGGATCATAAGATCTACTCCAAAATGTCAGAGCATCTATTCATTATGCATTGGCTGGCTATTGCAAAAAAAAGAAAAATATTTTCGAAGAGCATTGTCAGTGAGCTTCAGTGGCTAATTGATGAGGGGAAGAAAAAAAGCATCAATGCACAACTTAAATTTAAAATAGAATATTTGTACGCCACGTCGAGTGGTGACGTGGCAATGCAAAACGACTATTTTAAATTTACTCATACGATTGAAGTGTTGAGAAATAATGGATGGGAGAGCTTTCTGCTCACTCCAGAGAAGTGGCAAGGACTTCATGAAAGTATTAAGGTCAGAAAAGGTGACTTTATCTTTATGGATGATGCCCGGCTTCAGGAGTGCTTTGGCGTGCAGGGCGAGATTGTCAAACCTTTCTGTATTCGAGTGTACGGCGATGTTGAGTTTGCAAAGTTAACGTTCATCAAACATAACCTGCCGGTTGAATTTGTGAAACACATTTCGAATGAGTTTCATTATTTCAATTTCCTTTCTGTTAAGTAATGCTTAACTGATATAGAGGAAAAATTTCTGTTTGTTCAAAGAGTAGTGATCTACTTGTGAAAGTATCGGATATATACCACGCGCAAAGGATAGCGAATGTTTACTCGAAAGTTAGTGATTACAACCGAATGGATAACGTTGTCGGATACGTCGGACAATATGTCCATTTCTTTTCGGGGCGTTCTTGAGATCGGTGAAAGCACGGTTGTGCCAGATGACAATACACCTCTACTTCGTTTAGAAAATGACATGGCACCTATCGCCGTTGATGCGTTATCATGGGTGAGGGTGCCAGTTGAACGCCATGAAAATGTTATCGTCTATATTTTCTGAATCCGGGTTTATTAATCCATTAATAATATTAATGTCGATTTGTTCTTATTTTATCCTTCCCGGTGCAAGATGAGATGTCTGGCTGAACAATTTGTTGAGGATCACAGCGCGGGTGAGAGCATTTGTAGTGCGTGTACATTATAAATAATGCCAAACACCGCCACCGCGAGCAGAAAAAGAGAGGAGATAAAACCGCTGCATCTGGCAAAGCGCGCTGGTATCCAGCGTTTGAAAACCACGATGTAAAAAGACAGCACCGTCAGATCAAAAATAACCCACACCAGCGTTAGCGTCAGAATGCTGGTGGTGAAATCTTGCGTAATGGCAATAAACTGGGGGAAAAACGCTACGAAAAACAAAATGTCTTTTGGGTTGGCGACCCCGGTCAGAAATCCGTGGATAAGCCCGCTGTTATCGCGCTTTCGCGCACCCAGTCCGGGGTTTGAGGCCCTGGTCTGCAGGCCGTTAATCGCCATCACTCCGATATACAACGATCCCACAAGACCCAGTACGCCAAGCCATATCGCAGAGATTGAAACCACGCCAGCTAGCATCAGTGCAGCCAGAGCAATCAGTACTAAAGAAGCGCCGTTAGTGCCAATCAGCGTGAGAAAAGCCCGGCGATAGCCGTGCTGCGCCGCGGTGGTGGTAATCAGCGCCACGACAGGACCCGGTGTTAACAGCAGGGTTACTACGCTGAGGCTATAGGCAGCCAGTAAAGTGAAATTCATACCTGATTATCCTGATGATATTTTCCACCAGTATTCCGTTTACGTAGCGCATTGAAAAACGAATAAAACTGCGCTCTACTGTGAGTAAAACTCAACATAGAAACTCACGATGACGCTACCTCCGTTGTATGCCCTGAGGGCTTTTGAAGCCGCAGCCCGTCTGGGAACGTTCAGCAAAGCCGCTATTCAACTTAACGTGACGGCGGGCGCGGTAAGCCGTCATATTCGCACGCTGGAGGCATGGTTTGGCTGTGAGCTATTTATCCGCAGCGGCCCGCGTATCGAGATAACACCTTCTGGCCAAGGGTTAGCGCAGCAGTTGACGGCTGGGTTTCAGAGTCTGGAACACGCGTGTCATGCCTTTCGCAGCAGCAGTCATGAGCTGCGGCTGAAAGCGCCGTCTACGTTGACAATGCGCTGGCTTCTGGATGTGCTGCGTCTTTTCCGTGAAGCGCATCCGACCCCGGTGATCGAAATTTCCAGCGTCTGGATGGATACCGATTCGGTATCCTTCAGTCGTGAACCGTATGACTGTGCGATCCTGTTAGGGAATGGCCATTTTGGTGACGATACCGACAGCCGGTTGCTGTTTCAGGAGTGGCTTATCCCGGTGTGTTCACCCGCACTGCTGGTGCAGGCGCAGCGCGATCTTTCTGCCTGTGAACTGATTCATCCCTCAGCGGATCGCCGCGACTGGCGTCGGTGGCTGCAACGCACTGGGAAGTTTCCGGCGTTGAATCTTGCGCGAGGCAAAGTGTTCGACACCCTGGAGCAGGGTAGTCTTGCCGCGATGAGTGGTCATGGCGTGTCTGTTGCCGACCTGCTGTTAAGCCTGGCGGCCATTCAGGCAGGGATGTTGGCGTTACCGTTTAAAGATGCAGTGGCGACTGGCGAGGGGTATTACCTTGTCTGGCCAAAGGCTTCAACACGGCTCAGAAATATTGAGCTGCTGTATCGCTGGTTAAAAGAGGCTGCGCCGTCTGCTTCCTCGGTAGATCTAAACTGGCTGGATTAAGCTGTTTATTTTGCTAATTACCTATATTGATAATGGTTCTCATTATTATTGTCGTATTGTGCAGGTAATGGTAATGTTGCTTCAGTTATAAACCGTTAATCCCATTTCCTGTGCAGAAGACAGCATGAACAACACCACCGCCCTGAATGCCTCCGGACGCGTCGCTCGCACTTTCTCCGTAAGCGAGTTTATGGATTTTGGTGAGCGCTACGGGATCGATTACCGCTTTCCCCTGTTGGCACAAAGACCGGATTTGCCG
The DNA here is from genome assembly GCF_030334285.1 of Citrobacter sp. Cf087. Taxonomy (NCBI): domain Bacteria; kingdom Pseudomonadati; phylum Pseudomonadota; class Gammaproteobacteria; order Enterobacterales; family Enterobacteriaceae; genus Citrobacter; species Citrobacter sp. Cf087. Next base: position 453,912 of record NZ_JAOWED010000030.1, on the reverse strand, counting down.
TCTGGCAGCCCTGTTCTGCAAGGTGAAATTGAGGAGATGACTCTCCCCTGCGGGATGTGCGTGACGCACTCCGACGTACAGGTATTGCAACCCTACGAAACCACCTCTCGCCACGACAGTCCTCTGTATATGCTGGTGGTTCTGGAAGGCTGCGTGATCCTGACGCTTAACGGACAGGAGCATGTGGTGCGCTCCGGCATGGCGTTTAGCTCACGTCTGAGTGAGCACCAGACGATGCGTGCCCGTCATCATGCTGATTGTAAACTCCGGACATTATCGCTCGGTTTATATCCCGACGGCGCGTATCGCACGGGGTTGCTCGAATCGTTGATGCGCGAGTGGGAAAGGTGCCAGACGCCGACGCTTATCTGGCAGGTACCGGGGTTTTTACTCAGCGGACTGCAGTACGCGCAGCAGAGTACGATTAGCCATGTTTCTCGTCAGCTGATGCTGGAAGGGCTGATATTACAACTGTTCGGTCATGGCCTCAGCATGTGTCAGGTCGAGAGCGGTAAACGTCTTGCGGCGAGCGGTGAGCAGCAGCGGCTGGAGGTCGTTCGCCGACTGCTGGAGGAGAGTCCCGAAAATGACTACACCCTTAATGAACTGGCCCAACGCGCGGCGATGAGCCCAAGCAGCCTGCGCAGTAAGTTCCGTGCAGCCTATGGCTGTTCGGTATTCGACTACCTGCGCGATTGCCGTCTGGAACATGCGCGCGGCTATCTACTGGAAGGATATAGCGTACAGCAGGCGGCCTGGATGTCGGGTTATCAGCACGCCACCAACTTTTCTACCGCTTTTCGTCGCCGTTACGGCTTTTCGCCCGGCGATTTACTCAAACCTTGCTAATCCATATTTGCGTTTTACGCACGTGATTTCCTGACAATTTGGCACTGCGCATAGGCAACCTGGCATCCGGCATAGCTATCTCCGTCAGCAAAAAGGTAATAATTCTCACTTACAATTAGACATGCCTTTGGAGATATTCATGTTCGCGAAGACTCGCTTGGCGCTGCTGGTGGGATGGGTGACCGGCAGCGTGGCTTTTCCTCTGCTGGCGCAGGAAACAACAAAAAACGATACGGTGGTTGTCACCTCGCAGATGCAGAGCGGGGCCACGAAGCTTGCCACGCCGGATATTGAAACGCCGCAGTCGGTATCGATCGTTACCCGTGAACAGTTTGAAGAGCAAGGCGCAACCAGCGTGCGCCAGGCTGTCAGCTATACGCCGGGGGTGTACAGCAATCAGATTGGCGCCTCCAACCGCTTTGACTACATCGTGCTGCGTGGCTTTTCTGACGGTAGCCTGGATAACGTCTATCTCGATGGTCTGAAGATGATGGGCGACACCAACTCACACAGCTCGCTGGTGGTTGATCCGTGGTTCCTCGAAGATATCGAAGTCGTACGTGGCCCGGCTTCCGTACTGTATGGCCGTTCCTCCCCGGGCGGTATTGTGGCGCTGACCTCACGTAAGCCGTCGTTTGATGCGGGCGGTGAAGTGAAGCTGTTTGCCGGCAACAATAACCAGCGCGGCGCGGCGTTTGACGTCACCGGGGCGCTGGATGATAACGATCGAGTGGCGGCGCGATTGAGCGGGATGACGCGTTACGCGGACTCGCAGTTTGGTCCATTGAAGGAAGAACGTTACGCGCTGATGCCCAGCCTGACCTGGCGTATCACCGACCAGACGCGTCTGGATCTGATGGCCTATCTGCACCGTGACCCGGAAGGCGGAAGCCACTCCGGTCTGCCGTATGACGGCACCGTGGTTCCGCATTACGGGCAAAAGATCTCCAATACCTTTTACGAAGGCGAGGATGATTATGACAAATACGATCGCCGTGAGAACATGGTGGGCTACAACATTGAGCATATGTTTGATAGCGGTTGGTCGGTGCGGCAAAAGCTGCGCTATCTGCATACCGACGTTGAGCTGAACCAGGTGTATGCGGCGGGCTGGTTGAATGAAACCGAGCTTAATCGCGGCTACTCCGGCTCCGATGAAAAAATGTCGGCGATTACGCTGGATAACCAGCTCGACGGCAGCTTTGATACCTGGCAGGTAAACCACCGTTTGCTGGTGGGGATCGACTATCAGGATCGTAGCAACAATACTACCGGTTACTACGGCGCTTTCCCGCCGATTGACGCCTTTAATCCGGTGTACGGCGCGAAGCCTGATTACATCGACATGTATGCGCGTGAGAAACACAAGCTGCGACAGACGGGTTACTATTTGCAGGATCAGATGTCATGGGATCGCTGGCGTATTACGCTCGGTGGTCGCTACGATCAGGTCAGCGTTTCTAACATTGATAAGATCAAGGATACTCGCAGCGATCTGGATAAAAACAACTTCAGCACCCGCGCCGCGTTGCTCTATTTGTTCGATAACGGCTTTGCGCCGTACGTGAGTTACTCCACTGCCTTTACGCCCACCAGTTTTGCCGATGAGAACGGTAATCTGCTGGACCCGATGAAAGGCAAGCAGTGGGAAGCCGGGCTGAAATATGAGCCGGAAGGATTTAACAGTCAGTTCAGCGCGTCGGTGTTCCGTATCAATCAGACGAATATAGCCACTAAAGAAGAGCCGACCGATCCATACCGCTCGATTGGGGAAATTGAATCTGAAGGGGTGGAGCTGGAGGCAATTAGCCAACTGACGGATAGCTTCCGTTTGCAGGCGGCGTATACCTATACCGACATTCGCTATAAGAAAAGCAGCCCGGAAGAGCAGGGCAAGCGCGCAGTGTACGCCCCGCGTAACCAGGCCAGTGCCTGGCTGAGCTACGATGTAAAAAGTGGTCCGCTGGACGGTCTGACGTTGGGTTCAGGCGTGCGCTACGTTAACGGTATTACCAGCGATCGCTTGAATACTCACACCCTGCCGTCATACACACTGGTGGATATGGTGATTGGTTACGACTTAACGAATATCGGTATTAATGGGTTGAGCGCGCAGCTGAACGTTAACAACCTGACCGACAAGCGCTACGTTGCGGCCTGTAACTCGCTCTCATACTGCTACTTCGGCGCCGAGCGCAGCATTGTCGGCAGTGTGTCCTGGAAATTCTGATGTTTTAGTCGGATGCAGCGCTGGTGCCTTATCCGGCCTGGTGCAGCGTGCAAATTGTATGCCTGATGAGCGTAGCGCATCAGGCATAGTGGATTGCGGTTATTGTGTAAAACCGTTTTGCATACAAATCTGCGCGCTGGTTCTCAGAGTAAAGGCGACTTTGTCTGGGTACTGACTGTAATAGTTATGCTCTTCTTCCAGCCCTTTTGCCTGCGCCAGACGTACCGTTTCCAGCGAGCAGGTACGGTAGATCAGGTCTTTATTCATATTGGTCTGCTTCTCGCGCTGTTTATCTGCGGAAAGCGCCAGCCAGTTTTCGGACAGTGAGTAATCGTAGACCACCCGATTTCCTTTCGCCTGTACGTTCTCAATGGTAATAAATTCGTCGATTTTCAGTCTTGGCTGCCCACGCATTTTTTTCTTATCTTCTGCGGCGGCATATTGGGCCAGCGCATGAATATCCATACTGGCTATTTTCTGTTTATAAGCATCTACATAGGCGGTAGGTTGCTGATAATGCTGAGCGTAAGCGTTTCTTAATTCCCCGTCACTCATCGTACAACCTGCCAGAAACAGAGGTAATAGCAGTGCCAGTTTTATTTTAGTCATGATGTTATCCCGTTCATTATTTTGATCCCAGTCGCCCATAACAAAATAGAAAAATTATTACGGATGATATTTAAGGTTGTATAAACGAGAGCACGATGGCACAAGTTCAATTGTCTTAAAATGGCAGGACAGACGGGAAACCCTGCCAGAATTGGCAGGGTTAATGGATGAAGAGGATCAGAATTCCATTTTCACCGTGAACTGCACTTCTCGTGGGTCGCCAATCTGATTACCCAGATTATTGGTGGCAATGGATGAAGTGTAATAGGTCTTATCAAACAGGTTTTTCACATTGAGCTGCAATGTGACCGGATACTGCAGCTTCATTTTATAAGCGGCAAAGGCATCGGCGACAAAATAGCCCGGCAGATAATAGTCTGCGCCATTGGTTGCGGAACGGCGGCTCACCCCATGACCCCCACCGCCAATCGTCAGGGTATTGCCCATAAAGGCATTCTGAATATCGTAGGTGAGGAATAATGAGCCGGTATGCTTCGGTACATTAGGCAGCGGCTTACCTTTGTAATCAGGATCTTCCGTCACTTTCGCGGCGGTATAACCGTAGCTGGCGATGATATTGGTGTTGGTGGTCAACGAACCGGCGACATCCACTTCCACACCTTGTGAACGCACGCGACCCGCAGTTTTCGCCACAGTTTCGCCATTGATCATTTCGTTGTACAGCACATTGCGTTTATCAATATCAAACAGGGCAATATTGGCGGTGATACCGTCAAAGATATCGAATTTTGCCCCCACTTCATAAGCCGTTGAAGTTTCAGGTGGCAATTCGCCAATATAACTGGCGATAGAATATTGCGGCATGAAGGATCGCGACACGTTACCGAACAGCGATACCGACGGCGTCAGTTTGTACACCATACCGAATTTGGGCACCCACTGTTGGTCGGTACTGTCGGTGTTGACGTTGAACGGACGGCCTTTGCCAGCGTATTCGGTGTAGTACTGATAACGCATCCCGGCGACGGCGATCCATTTATCGGTCAGGTACAGCGCGTCCTGCACATACGCAGAATAGCTCTCTTGTTGAATAGTCTGATCGCTATCAGCGGCAGAAACGTTAGTACATTTATCCAACGTACCGTAGACAGGATTATAAATATTGAACCCTTTTACGTTCTTGCAGCGGATCATGTCGGTGCGTAGCAGATCGTAGTTCTCATAAGAGATGCCGGTGAGGATCTCGTTATAAAAGCCAGCGATATCGACGTTGCCCTGTAAATCGGCACGTGTGGCGTGCATGCGCTGGGTGGAGCCTTGAGTGGCATCAACACGGCGGGTAAGATTTCCGCTTGCAGAATCATAAGCCATCACGCGAGTCTGATTATCGCTGTATTTATCCTGACTAAAGCTGTAGTCGAATTTCGCTGTCCATTCGCTGTTGAAACGGTATTCGGCATTCAGCTGCGCCAGATCCGATTCGCCATCGGTGATATTAAACGGCTCATCAAAACGGGTTTTGCGATCCACATTCACCGCGTGTTTGGTGTTGAGATCGAAAATGGTGCCGCGATCGAACGGGGCTTTATAGTCGCGATGTGAATAGAGCACGTTGACGGTGGCCTTGTCGCCAAACCAGGTAAGGGACGGGGAGATGAAGCTGCTCTGATTGGTGCCGAAGTTACGCCAGTAATCCTCATGCTGATATTCGCCAATCAGGCGATAGGCTAACTGCGTGCCTTCAATCGGCCCGGTCACGTCAAACTGCCCTGTGCCGCCGCCAAAGCTGCTGGAGGTTGCTGAAATCGACCCGCCAAACTGCGTTTCCGGACGTTTGGTGACGACATTAATCAGGCCGCCGGGATCGAGAATCCCATACAGGGTTGAGGCCGGGCCTTTCAGCACTTCCACGCGTGAGGTGGCGGCGTTAAAGCTGCGCGGCAACACGGTTTTCAGACCATTGGTCATCACCGAGCCATCACGGTTTGCGCCGAAGCCACGGCGGACAAACGCATCCTGTGTGCCACCTAATGTGTTGGTTTGCACGACGTTACTAACGTTATACAGCGCTTCGTCCAGCGTCGTGACATGCTGATCTTCCAGAACTTTATCGCTGACAGTGTTCACCACTTGTGGGATATCCAACAATGGCATGGATGTCAGCGTCGCGGTGGACGAACTCAGCGGTTGATAACCCGATGTTACGGCCTGATCGGCAGACGATGCATCTGCCCGAACGGTGATGGTATCTTCCCCTTTAGGCGGAGTCGTCTCTTTCTCCGCTGCAAATACCGCAGGTGTTGTTGTCATGCCCAGAAAGAGAGCAGAGCACAATGCCCGTCCTTTCATCCCCGAAAAGTAAGTCGTTAACTCAGCCATTATTTTATTTATTCCGCAAAAGACCCTGCCAAAAATGGGCAGGGAAACAAGTTGATTCAATTCATTGCCCGGCTTGCCAGCCCTGCATTTATCCATCTGTAAGCCAGCGTTACTGGCGTCAGATATGTAATTGAGAATCATTCAATCATGAGTGTTTGTAGTAGTAAACGTAAAATTGAAAAAGAAACTACAAGCGATTTGACGCAATTTAACCGTCGTTTTTTTAAGGGTATTTAATTTTCAATATATTGAAAAAGAATGATTTTTATTGATTTTTCAGCGTTTTTTATTTGTGCTTTAGTTGTTGGCAACAGGTGATGTAACTACAGGGTGTAATTGCTTGACTACTACAGTGCAAGCCAGCAAGATCACAAAGAGAATGAGTTTTATTTTTATTTAGAGAATTACGCATGCAGGCTTTGCCATGCGGCGGCGCAGGAGTGAACATGCCACAGCATGTGGAAAATATCGCCCACAGAACGGGCATTGAACTACAACAGCTTTCTGCGGGTTATCGCCATAACACCATTGTCCACGATATCTGTCTCACTATTCCGCAAGGCAAAATGACGGTACTGGTGGGGGCGAACGGCTCGGGTAAATCAACGTTGTTAAGCACTATCGCCCGTATGTTGAAACCGCACGGCGGCAGCGTATTGCTGGATGGAAAAGCCATTTATCAACAGCCTACCAAAGCGGTTTCACGCCAGCTCGGCATCCTGCCGCAATCCCCATTGGTGCCCGAAGGACTTACCGTTTTCGAACTGGTATCGCGTGGGCGTTTTCCCTGGCAGAACATGCTTTCGCAATGGACGGACGATGACGAACGCGCCGTGGAGCAGGCACTCCAGTTAACCGGAACTGCTGATTTTGCGCATTTTCCGGTAGAGAGCCTTTCCGGTGGGCAACGTCAGCGCTGCTGGATTGCGATGGCGCTGGCACAGCAAACGCCGGTCATCTTGTTGGATGAGCCGACTACGTTTCTCGATCTGCGCTATCAGGTGGAGATCCTCGAACTGTTGCATTCACTGACTCGTCATCATGGCCGTACTGTGGTTGTGGTCCTGCATGACCTGAATTTTGCCGTGAATTACGGGGACATGCTGGTGTTCCTCAAACAGGGGACGTTGCAGGGCGTCGTGCATGATGGCGAAAACTGCACGCCCGAGTTGATTAAGCACGTGTTTGACGTCGACGTGCAGATGTCGGTGAATCCTCTCACCGGCAAACCGTTCTTTATGCCGTTCCGCGCGCTGGGCGGGCAAGAGCAATGACGGTCATGGCAAGCACACTGGCTCGTCGCCGTGGCCGGATTATGCTGGCGTTCCCCGTGTTAACGCTGCTGTTGTTTGTTCTGGCAGTGGTGCATCTGGGTGTGGGCGCACGCACTATCAGCCCGCAGACCGTCGTGCAGGCGCTGTTCCACTTTGACGCGAAAAATTTCGACCACCGGATTATTGTCTCCTTACGTCTGCTGCGTATGACGGCGGCGATGCTGGTCGGCGCGGCGTTAGGTGTTGCGGGGGTTCTGTTGCAGGCGTTGATTCGTAATCCGCTGGGAGAACCGCATATTCTGGGGCTGAATGCCGGTGCGGCGTTTGTCGTTGTGTTGTGCACCGCGCTTGGCGTGACGGGGGTAAGCCAGCCATTGCTGGCGGCAGGCGGTGCTGCGGCACTCTTTTCGTTGGTGATGGCGCTTGCATCTGCCGGGCGCGGTGGCTTAACGCCGCTGAAGGTCACGCTGTGCGGCGTGGCGCTGTCGGCCATGGTGTCATCGCTTACTGCGGCCATCCTGATTCTGGATGAACAAACCCTGTTGGCAATGCGCACCTGGCTGGTGGGTGATCTCGCGGGTCTGCGTTGGGAAAGTGTCAAAAGTGCCGTTCCCCCGTCGCTTGCCGGTATGGTGCTGGCGATCGCTATCGCGCCGGGCCTGAATATTCTGGCTCTCGGCGACCGTATGGCCTGTGGGTTAGGGGTGAACATTCTGCGCATACGCTTGCTGGCGATGATCGCCATTGCGCTGTTGTGCGGTGCGGCAGTTTCTGTCGTGGGGCCGCTGGGATTTATCGGCCTGTTAGTGCCTAACGTTACCCGCCGTCTGGTAACAAAAGATATTCGTCAGATGCTACCGACGTCGGCATTGCTGGGCGCGGCGCTGCTGCTGCTGGCGGATATTGCCGCCCGCACGGTGCTGGCTCCGCAGGAGCTGGCTACAGGGATCATGACCGCCCTGGTGGGCGCACCGGCGTTTATTTTCATTGCGTCGAGGTTTTTGAAATGAACGATATGCTGCAACGTGCAGGGCTTCGTGCATGGCGGGTGGGTGGATTTTCTCGTGTCATTCGTCCCAAAACCGTGCTGTACAGCCTCAGCCTGACGGTGCTGGCAATCGCATTACTGCTGTTTGGCGTGATGCAGGGGTCGCTCCCGGTTCCGGCTTCCGCTATCGGACGGGCGGTGTTTGACCCTCAGGCGTTGACGGCTCAGCAACAGTATGTCGTTTGGGATGTACGACTGCCTCGACTGCTGATGGCGCTTCTGTGCGGGGCGATGCTCGGATTGGCAGGGGCGGCGATGCAATCTATCACCCGCAACGGGTTGGCCGATCCTGGGCTCATCGGTGTCAAAGAAGGGAGTTGCGTGGTGGTACTGGCCCTGGTGCTGCTTTTCCCGTCAGCAAGTCTGGTTTGGCGGCCCCTGACGGGAATGGCCGGCGGCGCACTGGTCGCCACACTGGTGATGCTGCTGGCCCGTGATTTCTCCCGGCCTCGCTTTGTGTTGATAGGCATTGGCGTGTCGTGGTTCTTTGCCGCGGGAATGGGCGTATTTATGACCACCGCCGATGTCCGTGACGTACAGACTGCACTGGTCTGGCTGGCGGGGAGCCTTCATGCCGCCACCTGGCCACTGCTGCTGGTGGCACTGGTCTGGACGTTGCCTGCGGCCATCATCTTATTTGCCACGGCGCGCGCTTCGGATGTGGCGCTACTTGGCAATGCGACGGCAACGGGGCTAGGAGTCCATTTACCCCGACTGGCGTTGTTGCGTTTTCTCGCGCCGGTTGTACTCACCGCCGCCAGTGTTGCCTGCGTGGGCAGCCTCGGTTTTGTCGGGTTGATGGCGCCACACATGGCACGATTCTGGCTGCGTGGCGGACAAACAGCGCTGCTGTGGGGAAGTGCGTTGATCGGTGCGTTGCTGGTGCTGGTCACCGATACCGTGGGTCGTCTGGCGTTTGCACCACTGCAAATCCCCGCCGGGATCGTCATTGCCCTGGTCGGTGGACCGTTCTTTTTGCTGTTGCTCTGGCGTCGCCGGGATCGTTTGTAATTGTTAAGAGGGTATATGCGTTTAATCTTTTCATTGCTGCTGCTGGTCGGCTGCACCGTCCAGGCGGCAGTGCCTGTTCAGTCATTTACTGACGATCTCGGGCGAGTGGTGAACGTGCCGCTGCATCCGCAGCGTATTGTGTCATTGCACGATCTCGACATCACTATTCCGCTGATCGAACTTGGCGTGCCTCCGGTGGCCAGTCATGGCCGAACGCGCCCGGATGGCAGCCATTTTTTACGCTCCGGCGTGCTGCTGACCGGCGTGGATTTTGATAATTCGAACATGACGTATATCGGTACGGCAGACATTGATATTGAAGCCATTGTGGCGGCAAAACCGGATTTAATTATCACCGAACCCAGCCGTAACACGCCGATTGAGCAACTGGAAAAAATAGCGCCGACGGTCAGCATCGATCATCTTGATGGCGGTGCGCCGGAAATCTACCGCAAGCTGGCGCAGCTTACCGGTACGCAGAACCGGCTGGCATTGCTGGAACGGCGCTACCGTGAAGAAATAGCCCAGCTCAAGCGGACGGTCGATACGCAGCACATCTCTGTGGCGGTAATACAGGCCAATCAGGGCAAAATCAATGCGTTGCACACCTATCATTCCCTGGGGCGAGTTTTACGCGATGCTGGTTTCACTTTCCCGAAGATTATCGACAGTATTCCGCCGGGTGGGCGCATTGATGTCAGTGCGGAACGTCTGCCTGAACTGGATGCCGATTTTGTCTTCGCGACCTGGCGTGGCGATACCGGCGGTAAACCGCAGGATGAAATCGCGGCGATGGATGCGGTGATGCCTGGCTGGTGTGAGTTCCTGACCGCCTGCCAGCGCGGACATTACGTTTTACTCTCCCGTGAAGAGGCGATATCTAATTCCTATGCCTCGCTCAGTCTGATGGTGGCGCAGGTGCAAACGCACATCGCCGGACGATGGCTACCGGAGGCTAAATAACCATGCTGACGGCGAAAAAAGCCAAAAACCGTATTGATGTCTATGGTGACCGTTTTCGCGCCCGGGCGCATTTACTCTCGCCACGTATGCAGGCCGTGGCGCGTTATATCAACGAAAACCGCGAAGTGGTGCTGGAGTTTACAGCGATAGAAATCGCTGCCGCCACGCAAACATCTGACGCGACGGTGGTCAGGGCAATTCAGGCGCTGGGGTTTGCCGGGTTGCGCGATTTAAAGCAGACCATTGAACACTGGTTTGGCCCTGGCGTGACCTCAGAAGAGAAGATGACCACCACGGTGAATACGCTCTCTTGCGATGTTAATTCCAGTATTGATTTTGTCTTGCAGGGGCATCAGCGTACCTGCGAAGCGCTTTCTACACCGCAAAACCGCTATGCAATTGCCCAGGCGGTGGCATTACTGGTAGAAGCCCGTCAGGTGGGAATTTTTGGTATCGGCGCATCCGGCGTATTGGCGGATTATACCGTTCGTCTGCTCAGCCGTATTGGCCTGCCTGCGGTAGCATTTAATCGCACTGGGATTAACCTCGCGGAGCAACTGATCGCATTGCAGCGTGGAGATGTGCTGATCATGATGGCGCAGAAATCTCCGCATCGTGAAGGGCTGACGACCATTCGCGAGGCCAGGCGGTTGGGTGTCCCGGTTATTTTACTGACGAACGCGCTGGACTCCCGTTTTAGTAAAGAAGCGGATGTGGTGATTAACGTGCCGCGCGGCGGCGAGAATGGGAAAATGCCGCTCCACGGTACGGTGTTGGTGTGTCTGGAAATGATTGTGCTGTCTGTCGCTTCCACTGCGCCGCAGCGATCAATTAAATCCGTGAAGCGGATTAACGAACTGTATCGGGGCATTGGTAAATCCGGGGCGAAGAAATAAACCGGTGATATCCGCTTTGTAGGCTGGGTAGGGTGTCGTCGCCACCCGGCATAAATGCAGACAGTTCAAACCATTAATGGCCGATCATTCTGGCCTTCGGGATCAGCTGGAAATACATATGATCCGGCACCGGCGTCTGCCAGACGTTGGCGTACACCGCATAACCTACGGCGGCAAACAGAATACCGAGCAGCAGTAGCGTCATTGTCCACCCTGATAACCTACCTTGTCGCCACCATGGTGTCGGCGCTGCGCTATGCCCTGATTGTGCTCCAGGCGGAGTCTGCAGTGAAAAGCTCAGCGTTGAGGCTACCGGGCAGGATTCAACGCAGGTCATGCAGCCAGTGCATTCCACGGTACGCACCTGAATCAGTCTGTCGACAGGGATATTCGACGGGCAGTTTTTCGCGCATTTTCCGCAGTCGATGCAACTGTCTGCGTTACGGCGGATTTTAAACGGCGAGAATAGCGAGAACAGGCCGAGCAGCGCGCCATAAGGGCACAGATAACGGCACCAGGCATTGCGAATAAACAGGCTCAGGACGCTGATAACGACAACAAAGATGAGCGTAGCGGGGCCAATATGGCGAAAGAAATCGAGCATCTTCACGTCGATAATCATGCCATAGGCCGACATTAGAAAATACTGAATCCCCTGTGCAGGCATCGACAGGGCGATATACAAAAAGAAACTCAGCAACAGATACTTCAGACTGAGCAGCGGGATATCCAGCCAGCGCGGCAGCGTGAAGTTGCGACCAAAGACTTTTTTCCCCAGATTGCCGAGCAGTTCGGACAGTGTGCCCACTGGACATAACCACGAACAGAAGGCTTTTTTTAACAACAGACTAATCAGGATAAACGCAACTAACAGCAGCATGGAGGCGGCATGGATAGGAGGAAGAAAACCAGTCTCCAGCGTATAGCGGATATTCATCAAGCCCGCGATCGGTAGCCATCCCTCAATACCACCAGGCCTTGGAATATAGACGCTGGTGCCGGCGGTTTCGAAATAGCGGACCCAGTAATAGAACGTTACGCCAATATAAATATTAATAGCCAGCAGGAGAAACTGGGTGGCTTTTCGCCAACTGCTGGCATTTCGCCAGTCATTCCACGGCAGTTTGCCTCCGATCGTGCCAGGACGGCGCTGCCAGCGCGTTCTCTTCTTCCCATTCATGATTTTATACTATCCCTCATATTTCCCCTTCTGCATTCAGAAGGCGTTATCACCGGGATATGCTAGCGCTATTTAGATTTGGTGTATTTGATTTGCATCTTATTACGTGGCTGTTATTTTCATCATGCAAATATGCCTGAATCAAAATAACAGCTCGATATTTATCGCAAGCCAGATAAATACCCTGAACGGGGTATTTATTTCTCTGCAGGGCAATGGTTATTCCTGATAAACCTCAACGCGGTCGCGACCATTACTTTTTGCCAGATAAAGTGCGCGATCGGCTTTATCAACCAGCTGTTTGTAGTCGGGATGATAATCATATTCGGCAATACCGATACTGACGGTAATAGAAAACGTTTCTGTCGCAGAGGCTGCCATGCGCATCTCAGCAATTTTCATGCGCAGCGTTTCCAGAATAATACTGGCCTGCGATTCATCTGACTCGACGAGCAGAATCATAAATTCTTCACCACCGTAGCGGAACACGTAATCGCTGCTACGGATATGTTCATAAATGACCGCTGCGACATTTTTGAGCGTCAGATCGCCGATATTATGCCCGAAGTTATCGTTAATTTGCTTGAAGTAGTCGATATCCAGCATCGCCAGGCTAAAAGGCTTACGCGCATGTAACGCCAGCGAGATTTCACGTCGCATGATGGTCGGAATAAAGCGGCGATTAAGCAACTGGGTCAGCGAATCTTTACCATTTTCCTGCTTAACCAGCGCCTCAAACATTGAAGCGAGCAGGAAATGGATTTTTGCCGACAGCTGGCGAACATCCTGTAATAAGCTCATCCGCTCGGGTTCTGTGGGCTGATGCTGAGGTGACAGGGTTGTCGTCAGACGGGTGTCGATCTCTGCAATCAGTGATTCCATTTCTTTGAGCAAATTGCTGTTGCCAAGAATATGTTTTCCCTTATGCGAGAACCACATACCAAAATCAGAGTTCGCCAGAAACACCATTTCACCGAAAGGCATTCCGGTGGCAATGTTATAGATAAACTGGTTTTCCCAGTCGGTAAACGAACGGATTTGCCGTTCGCGCTCGACGTTAACGTCATCGTAAATAGTCTGCAGACGATACTGCTCTTGTGTATGCAGGGAGTTTTGGTAGCTTGGGGAATAGGAGACGGTCATGGCCTCCAGCGCAGTATCCATTGCCAGACTGCTGAAACAGATAGCATTGCTCAGCAGGGAAGACGAGTCGTCAGCTTTGGTTTTCAACACCCGATACAGCTCATCTTTGAGCTTACGCGCGCCGCGGTTCACCAGATCGATGGGCAGACCGATACGGGCATGCACTACGCCAATTTTGCGTTGTTTGGCCAGCAGCTGTGAGAGATCTTCGTGCGCGCTGCCGAGCACGCTGCGTAACCAGTCAAACATACTGCCGCTGAGGCGGGTACTGACCTGTTCTGTATTGAGGAACAATGCACTCTGGGCATGTGAGAGCATATAGTCATAAAAAACGGTCACTAAATGGTGGATCTCTTCATCGCTTAACGATGTGAGGAGCGTGTGAACGTCAGGCGATGTTTGTCGTATCAGCGCCTGCCATTCTGTAAGGAGTAATGTGTCGTTTACCGGTTCAATCTGTTCCATCTCGCTGCCACTCAACATGCGATTAAAAATTCAGGCAGTATTACGGACAATTACCTCACGATGGTCAAGTTAAACTCTTTTATCGATGGCTAATACCCTCATAAATAAGCCTGAGCGCGAAGACACCTATTATTGCGCCAATGATTCGGCTGGCAACGCATTGGATGCGACCATACGCCCGTCGCACTGCAGGCAAAGAAAATGCCTGGCTGAGAAAAATACGCCAGATAACGGAAGACAACACAATACCTGCCCAGGCCATCAGTCTGGCCCACGTAGGTGTGTCTGCGCTTAAGGTGACCGAGAAGATACTAATAAAAAACAGTACGGTTTGCGGGTTCGATAAATCCGTTAGTAATCCTCGGCGGAAAAATACATACCAGGGGGCGGAAATCGGCTGCTGTAGCGTGGGCATTTGCGGTGTGGCCTGATGGCGGATGCTGTTCCAGGCAAACCACAGCAGATAGACGCCGCCGACAATCTTAATCAATGAAAATATCTCTTCACACTGGGTGATTAGCGTTGCCATACCAAAAAGCCCAAGGCCGGAGTAAAACGCATCACCTAAGGCGACCCCCAGACCGGTCATCACACCTGCGCGTCGTCCGGATGCCAGGCTAGTTTGTACCACTACGAACAGATTTGCGCCGGGGTTAAAAAAGGTTAAAACAAACAGGCTGACGGTGAGCATGACGGCGTGTAGCGGTTCCATAGACAACCATTCCTCAAATATTCATAAAGTTAACACTATAATTTCAGCGAGCTGGCTGTTCTGAGGATCAACTCACACTGGCTATTGAAACTTTGATCTGGTTGATGTGCTGATACTCGACGGCCGGTTTTTTCTGCGCTGCAAAATTCCTATATATTTCTGCTGAGTGTGGATTTTTTATCCAGGCTGGACTAGTTATTAATCATCCTTGAATCGCGTTATCTCATGTTCAGGGATCGATGATGGCGTCATAACAAAACCTGGAGCTGGTCTATGAAAACTGGAATTAAAGTACTTATTGGTGCGTTAGCTTTTGTCGTGACCAACGCATATGCCGCGGAGTTTATGACAAAGCTTGAGTTTGAAAAGGTTGAGTCGCAGTACACAAAAATCGGTGATATCTCAACGAGCAATGAAGTTTCTGTCGCAGATGCCAAAGAAGAACTGCTGAAGAAAGCCGAAGAGAAAGGTGCCGATGTTGTGGTATTAACTTCCGGTCAAACGGATAATAAAATCCATGGCACAGCCAATATCTACAAGAAAAAATAATACGCTGCTGTAAAAATCACGATTCCCGTCGGTCATTGTACCGGCGGGTTTTCTTTTAATCTGCGCCAGAACGTGGTTCTGCTAATTCCGAGATAGCGTGCCGCCGCGGTTTTATCACCATTGAATTGTGCCAACACCTGCTGCGGCGTCAGCAATGACGATGATTGTGGTGAGTTTGCAACAATGGCCAGTTCTGGTAATAGCTGTTGTAAAAAATCCACATTCAGCTCCGGCTGCGGCTCGACGCTTAAAAATAGCGCCAGGCGCTCCATCATATTACGCAGTTCGCGGATATTCCCCGGCCAGCCATAATTCAGTAACGTCGGCTGACTTAAACTCAGCCCCTTGCGTACTGGCTCAGAAAACGGCACATCCAGTTCTGCCAGCGACTGTTTTAAAAAACCTTCCGCCAGCGGCAGGATATCGGGCAACCGCTCGCGTAGCGGCGGCAGCTTGAGGCGTAAAATGCTCAGGCGATAAAACAGATCGGTACGAAACTCCCCCTGTTTCATCTCCTGCTCCAGATTACAGTGTGTGGCGCTAATCACCCGGACATCGACCGGAATAGGCTGATGCCCACCGACTCGGGTGACCTCTTTTTCTTCCAGTACGCGCAGCAGCCGGGTTTGTAACGGCAGCGGCATCTCGCCTATCTCATCAAGAAAAAGGGTTCCGCCATGAGCAATTTCAAACAGGCCCGCGCGTCCTCCCCGACGAGAGCCGGTAAAGGCGCCATCTTCATAGCCGAACAGCTCCGCTTCCAGCAATGATTCGGTGATTGCTCCGCAGTTGACGGCAACAAACGGCGGCGAGGGTTTACCGCGCCGATTCTCCTGACGAGTGAAAAACTCACGGTGAATGGCCTGTGCCGCCAGCTCTTTGCCCGTACCGGTTTCACCCTGAATTAGCACCGGTGCACGCGAGCGGGCGTAGAGCATAATGGTGTGTCGCACCTGTTCCATCTGCGCAGAGTGACCGCGCATATCAC
This sequence comes from Citrobacter sp. Cf087, assembly GCF_030334285.1. Classification (NCBI taxonomy): domain Bacteria; kingdom Pseudomonadati; phylum Pseudomonadota; class Gammaproteobacteria; order Enterobacterales; family Enterobacteriaceae; genus Citrobacter; species Citrobacter sp. Cf087. The sequence goes on along the minus strand of NZ_JAOWED010000030.1, from coordinate 437,655 downwards.
CGAGCGCGTAGCGGGTGCGTAACGTATCGCCAGAAGCGTACTGACCGTTTCTACGCAGCGTCAGGCGGGTCATATCAAGCGCATCGACAAAGGCCTGGCGCACGGTGGCCGCCGAATAGATAAAGATGCCGGTCATACCTGCTTCTTCTGCCAGATCGGTAATCAATCCCGCACCAACTACCGCCTGCGTGCCGCCAGCCTTCAGCTCGTTGATTTGCCCGCGGGCATCTTCCTCGGTGATATAGCTGCGCTGTTCAAGCTGCAAATTAAAGGTTTTTTGAAAGGCGAGAAGCGCAGGAATGGTTTCCTGATAGGTAATGACGCCAATCGACGAGGTGAGCTTTCCTGCTTTTGCCAGCGCCTGTAGCACGTCAAATCCGCTGGGTTTAATCAGGATCACCGGGATCGATAAACGGCTTTTCAGATACGCCCCGTTGGAGCCCGCCGCAATAATGGCATCACAACGCTCGGTAGCCAGTTTTTTGCGGATATACGCCACCGCTTTTTCGAAACCAAGCTGAATGGGGGTGATGGTCGCCAGGTGGTCGAACTCCAGGCTGATGTCGCGAAACAGTTCGAACAGACGCGTGACCGAAACCGTCCAGATAACCGGTTTGTCGTCGTTCACCCGCGGTGGAAGATGCGTATCAGCCATAACCAACCCAAAAAGTAAGGAACTGAGTATTAGGGTTTAGTTGTGTTTCATAAATGTTGCAATGAAACGTGAAGGAACGTTTCATGAAACGATAGCTGACACGCTTTTGTGCATCAAAGATACAGTAATTTATATTAAAGTATTGTTTTTTAAGGGAGATCTATAAATTAATTAAAAATTAAGGTCTTTGGCATACCCCTTGCTTTAAGTAAATCAACGAATGCTAACAAGTTGATAACAAGAGGACGGGATATGTCTCTACACTCCCCAGGGCTGGCGTTTCGCGCCGCGCTCAGCAAAGAAAATCCATTACAAATCGTGGGCACCATCAACGCCAATCACGCTCTGCTGGCCCAACGTGCCGGGTATCAGGCGATTTATCTCTCCGGCGGCGGCGTCGCTGCGGGGTCACTGGGGCTGCCGGATCTCGGTATTTCTACCCTTGATGATGTGCTGACTGATATTCGTCGCATTACGGATGTTTGCCCGCTGCCCTTGCTGGTGGATGCGGATATCGGGTTTGGATCGTCAGCCTTCAACGTGGCGCGTACCGTGAAGTCGATTTCCAAAGCGGGTGCTGCAGCGCTGCATATTGAAGATCAGATCGGCGCTAAGCGCTGCGGCCATCGCCCGAACAAAGCGATCGTCTCTAAAGAAGAGATGGTCGACAGGATCCGCGCCGCGGTGGATGCACGTACCGATCCCAACTTTGTCATCATGGCGCGGACCGATGCGCTGGCGGTGGAAGGGTTAGAGGCAGCCATCGATCGTGCCCAGGCGTACGTCGAAGCAGGCGCGGACATGCTGTTTCCGGAAGCCATCACCGAGCTTGCGATGTACCGCCAGTTTGCCGACGCGGTGCAGGTGCCGATCCTCGCCAACATTACCGAATTTGGCGCTACGCCGCTGTTCACCACCGATGAACTGCGCAGCGCAAACGTCGCGATGGCGCTGTATCCGCTGTCGGCTTTCCGCGCTATGAACCGCGCTGCGGAAAAGGTTTACAACGTGCTGCGTCAGGAAGGAACGCAAAAGAGCGTGATCGACATTATGCAGACGCGTAACGAGCTGTACGAAAGCATCAATTATTACCAGTTCGAAGAGAAACTCGACGCGCTGTATAGCAAAAAGTAACCGTCGTAGGCCGGATAAGGCACAGCCGCCATCCGGCAATAAATTTGTACCCTACATATTATAAAAATGACGAGGACAACATGAGCGACACAACGATCCTGCAAAATAGTACCCATGTCATTAAACCTAAAAAATCGGTTGCGCTGTCAGGCGTTGCCGCCGGAAATACCGCGCTGTGTACCGTAGGCAAAAGCGGTAACGACCTGCACTATCGTGGCTACGATATTCTCGACCTGGCGCAGCAGTGCGAATTTGAAGAAGTCGCGCATCTGCTGATCCACGGGAAATTACCCACCCGCGATGAACTCACCGCCTATAAAAGCAAACTCAAAGCGCTGCGCGGACTGCCTGCTAACGTACGCACCATGCTGGAAGCGCTGCCTGCTGCCTCGCATCCGATGGATGTGATGCGCACCGGCGTCTCCGCGCTGGGCTGTACGCTGCCGGAAAAAGAAGGTCATACCGTCTCCGGCGCGCGCGATATTGCCGACAAGCTACTGGCATCGCTCAGTTCAATCCTTTTGTACTGGTATCACTACAGCCATAACGGCGAGCGTATTCAGCCGGAAACTGACGATGATTCCATTGGCGGTCACTTCCTGCACCTGCTGCATGGCGAAAAGCCTTCGCGAAGCTGGGAAAAAGCGATGCATATTTCGCTGGTGCTGTACGCCGAGCACGAATTTAACGCCTCCACCTTTACCAGCCGCGTGATTGCCGGGACCGGCTCCGATATGTATTCCGCGATTATCGGCGCGATTGGCGCACTGCGTGGACCGAAACACGGCGGGGCGAATGAAGTGTCGCTGGAGATCCAACAGCGCTACGAAACGCCGGACGAAGCCGAAGCGGATATCCGTAAACGCGTGGAAAACAAAGAAGTGGTGATTGGCTTTGGTCATCCGGTTTACACCATCGCCGACCCGCGCCATCAGGTGATCAAGCGCGTGGCGAAACAGCTTTCTCAGGAAGGTGGTTCGCTGAAAATGTACAACATCGCTGACCGTCTGGAAGACGTAATGTGGGAAACAAAAAAGATGTTCCCCAACCTCGACTGGTTCTCGGCGGTCTCTTACAACATGATGGGCGTTCCCACCGAAATGTTCACCCCGCTGTTTGTTATCGCCCGCGTCACCGGCTGGGCGGCGCACATCATCGAACAGCGCCAGGACAATAAAATTATCCGTCCTTCCGCCAACTATACCGGCCCGGAAGATCGCGAATTTGTCCCGATTGAAAAACGTTGCTAATTCAAAAACCTCTAAAGATAAAAAACAGGAAATGTACCCTATGTCCGCACATATTTCGAACGTCCGCCCCGAATTTGACCGTGAAATCGTTGATATCGTTGATTACGTCATGAACTACGAGATCACCTCGAAGGTGGCGTATGACACTGCGCATTATTGCCTGCTTGATACCTTAGGCTGCGGCCTGGAAGCGCTGGAATATCCGGCCTGTAAAAAACTGCTGGGGCCGGTCGTCCCAGGTACAGTGGTACCGAACGGCGTGCGCGTACCTGGCACCCAGTTCCAGCTCGACCCGGTGCAGGCGGCGTTTAACATCGGTGCGATGATCCGCTGGCTGGACTTCAACGATACCTGGCTTGCCGCTGAGTGGGGTCATCCTTCTGATAACCTCGGCGGTATTTTGGCCACGGCTGACTGGCTGTCGCGTAATGCGGTGGCGGTGGGGAAAGCGCCGTTGACCATGAAAACGGTGCTGACCGGGATGATCAAAGCTCATGAGATTCAGGGCTGTATCGCACTGGAAAACTCGTTTAACCGTGTTGGTCTCGATCACGTCCTGCTGGTAAAAGTGGCTTCCACGGCGGTGGTCGCTGAGATGCTTGGCCTGAACCGGGATGAAATTCTCAACGCCGTGTCGCTGGCGTGGGTCGACGGCCAGTCGCTGCGTACTTATCGCCATGCGCCAAATACCGGCACGCGTAAATCCTGGGCCGCAGGCGATGCGACCTCGCGCGCGGTACGTCTGGCATTGATGGCTAAAACCGGTGAGATGGGGTATCCGTCTGCGCTGACGGCGAAAACCTGGGGCTTCTATGACGTTTCTTTCAAAGGCGAATCTTTCCGCTTCCAGCGCCCGTACGGCTCTTATGTGATGGAAAACGTGCTGTTTAAAATCTCCTTCCCGGCCGAGTTCCACTCGCAGACCGCGGTAGAAGCGGCCATGACGCTGTACGAGCAGCTACAGGCCGCAGGTAAGACCGCTGCCGATATCGAAAAAGTGACCATTCGTACGCACGAAGCCTGTATCCGCATCATCGATAAAAAAGGCCCGCTGAATAACCCGGCGGACAGGGATCACTGTATCCAGTATATGGTGGCCATTCCGCTGCTGTTCGGGCGCTTAACGGCGGCAGATTACGAAGACGGCGTGGCGCAGGACAAACGCATTGATGCACTGCGCGAGAAGATCAACTGCTTCGAAGATCCGGCCTTTACCGCCGATTACCACGACCCTGAAAAACGCGCCATCGCCAACGCCATCACTCTGGAATTCACCGACGGCTCACGCTTTGAAGAAGTGGTAGTGGAATACCCAATCGGCCATGCGCGTCGTCGTACTGACGGCATGCCGAAGCTGGTCGAGAAGTTCAAAATCAACCTGGCGCGTCAGTTCCCGACCCGTCAGCAGCAGCGCATCCTGGATGTCTCCCTGGACAGAACTCGCCTGGAGCAGATGCCGGTCAATGAGTATATGGATCTCTTCATTATTTAAACCAGCGTGCAGCAAGGCGTAAGTTCAACAGGAGAGCATTATGTCTTATAGCGAGTTTTATCAACGTTCCATAACGCAACCGGAGTCGTTCTGGGCCGAGCAGGCCCAGCGTATTGACTGGCAGCAGCCGTATACGAAGGCACTGGACCACAGCAACCCGCCGTTTGCCCGCTGGTTTTGCGGCGGCACGACCAATCTGTGCCATAACGCCATCGACCGCTGGCTGGAGAAACAGCCTGACGCGCTGGCGCTGATTGCTGTGTCATCAGAAACTGAAGAAGAACGCACTTTTACCTTTCGTCAGCTGTATGACGAAGTGAACGTCGCGGCGGCGATGCTATTGTCGCTGGGCGTACAGCGTGGCGATCGGGTGCTGGTGTATATGCCGATGATCGCCGAGGCGCACATTACGCTGCTGGCCTGCGCACGCATTGGGGCAATTCATTCGGTGGTGTTCGGTGGTTTCGCCTCGCACAGCGTGGCGGCGCGCATCGACGACGCCAGACCGGTGGTTATCGTCTCGGCGGATGCCGGGGCGCGCGGGGGCAAGATCCTGCCGTATAAAAAGCTGCTCGATGATGCGATCGAACAGGCGCAGCACCGACCGCGTCATGTGGTGCTGGTCGATCGCGGTCTGGCGAAAATGGCGCGGGTCGAGGGACGTGACCTCGACTTTGCCGCCCTGCGCCAACAGCATCTCGGCACGAGGGTACCAGTTGTCTGGCTGGAATCAAACGAAACGTCCTGCATTCTCTACACCTCCGGGACAACCGGTAAACCGAAAGGCGTCCAGCGCGACGTTGGCGGCTATGCGGTCGCGCTGGCGACCTCGATGGACACCATTTTCGGCGGTAAAGCGGGCGGCGTGTTCTTCTGCGCGTCGGATATCGGCTGGGTAGTTGGGCATTCGTATATCGTGTATGCCCCGCTGCTGGCGGGGATGGCGACGGTGGTTTACGAAGGTCTGCCAACGTATCCGGACTGTGGTGTATGGTGGAAAATTGTTGAGAAGTATCAGGTCTGCCGGATGTTCTCCGCCCCGACCGCCATCCGCGTGCTGAAGAAATTCCCGACCGCGCAAATCCGTAATCACGATCTCTCCTCGCTGGAGGTGTTGTATCTGGCGGGGGAACCGCTGGACGAACCAACCGCCAGTTGGGTAACGGAAACGCTGGGCGTCCCGGTTATCGATAACTACTGGCAGACCGAATCCGGTTGGCCGATTATGGCAATTGCCCGCGGGCTGGACGACAGGCCGTCGCGTCTGGGCAGTCCCGGCGTGCCGATGTACGGCTACAACGTACAACTGCTCAATGAGGTGACCGGTGAACCTTGTGCGGCGAATGAGAAGGGCATGCTGGTGATTGAAGGGCCGCTGCCGCCGGGCTGTATCCAGACTATCTGGGGGGATGACGCGCGGTTTGTGAATACCTACTGGTCGCTGTTTTCTCGCCAGGTGTACGCCACCTTTGACTGGGGCATTCGTGACGCTGACGGCTATTACTTCATTCTGGGGCGTACGGATGACGTGATAAACGTGGCAGGGCACCGGTTGGGGACGCGCGAGATCGAGGAGAGTATTTCCAGCTATCCGAACGTTGCGGAAGTGGCGGTAGTCGGCGTGAAGGACGCGCTGAAGGGGCAGGTAGCGGTCGCGTTTGTTATTCCGAAACAGAGCGACAGCCTTGAAGATCGCGACATCGCACATTCGGAAGAGAAGGCGATTATGGCGCTGGTGGACAGCCAGATTGGCAACTTTGGCCGTCCGGCACACGTCTGGTTTGTGTCGCAGTTGCCGAAAACACGTTCCGGTAAAATGCTCAGACGGACGATCCAGGCGATCTGCGAAGGCCGCGATCCCGGCGATCTGACGACCATTGACGATCCCGCGTCGCTGCAGCAAATCCGTCAGGCGATCGAGGAGTAACATCGTGTGATGCCCGGTGGCGCGATGCTTACCGGGCCTACGTTCTAATCCACTTTCTTATACGGCCCGTGATAGTAATCAAACGGCGCATAAACCGTATCGGCCACGAACGATAACGGCACATCAACAAACAACAGCGCTAAATCGAAATAGTTATAATCGTAAGCGCCTGGGTTTTTTAGTTTATCAATATCATGATGCATACCCACGTAATAGGTATCTGAATTCTCGCCTGCCGTGCGTGCATCAATGCTGCCACATCCTGAAAGTAGTGCGCTGATCAAGAGCGCCGTTACCGCAATTGTCTTTCTGCTCATGCTATGACCTGGCTTCTCGCCCCGTTTTACCATAACGGTAAAAAAGCGGTTTGTTGCCCGCAGAACTTAAACCTCCAGGTCAGGATGGTCGTGTGAAGATGACGCGTTGTAGGCCGGATAAACCACGTGAGTGGTGCATCCGGCAAAGATGCTTTTACAGCACGACGCTTTCGCGACGACGCAGCAGGGAAAACGGCCCCGGCCCACTTAGGGTAAATACGGAAATCAGCGTGAAGCTCAGCGCAATGATCCCCAGCACCAGATAAGCTCCCTGGAAACCAATACTTTCATACATTTTTCCGGCCAGAACTGACATGAAAATCATTGCTAACTGTTTGAAGAAGCAGAAACACACCAGATAAATCGTCGCCGAGAAACGCACTTCAAACTGACTTGTGATGTATTTGAAGCAACCGACGATCAGGAACGGTATCTCAAACATATGCAACGTTTTGAGAATAACGACTTCCAGCGCAGTGGTGGCGAATGAGGAGCCAATAATCCTTACCGACATGATCGTACCTGCCAGCAGCAGGGCGTTCTTGCCGCCGATGCGATTCACAATCAGCGGCGCAAAGAACATGATTGAGGCGTTGAGTAATTCTCCCATCGTCGTGACGTAGCCAAACACGCGGGTACCCTGTTCGCCGGTGGCAAAGAACGAGGTAAAGAAGTTGGCGAACTGCTGGTCAAACACATCGTAAGTACAGGAAACGCCAACTACGTACAGGGAAAGGAACCAAAGTTTTGGTTGTTTAAATAACTCCAGCGCCAGCTTCAGGCTGAATGCCGAGTTATTGGCGCCTACCGCATCCGCGACTTTTGCAGAAGAGGGGGCATCTGTTTTTGAAAATAACAGCAGCAATGCCAAAATGACCGCGCATCCGGAGCCTAACCAAAAGACAAATTGGTTATTGATGGTGAACATAATGCCGGCAATCGAGGCGCACAGCGCCCAGCCTACGCAACCAAACATGCGCGCGCGACCAAATTCAAAGTTGCTTCGGCGGCTGGCTTTTTCAATATAGGCTTCAATCGCCGGAGCGCCGGCATTGTAAATAAAGCCAAGGTAAATCCCACCGACAATTGAACCCAGTAAAATATTAACTTGTAATAACGGACCAAAAACGTAAATAAAGAACGGGGCAAACATTACCAGCATGCCGGTAATTACCCACAGTAGATGTTTACGCAGGCCAAGCTTGTCGGATAGTAGTCCGAAAATTGGCTGGAATAACAAAGAAAACAGTGAGATACAGGCGAAGATGATGCCGGTATCGCCTTTGCTTATATGGTTTACCTCGTGTAACCAGATGGGGAAGAAGGGGAAATACGCGCCCATAATAAAAAAGTAAAAGAAGAAGAAAAAGCCGAACATCCAAAAGTTAGTGTTTTTTAAATAATACATAACAGACTTCCTATAAATGCGGGCAGGTTTGGGCCTGCCCAACTTATATTATTATTTTTGGCCCCAGACGAACTGGAAGTGGTAGCGTCCGGCGCTCAGCAGAAATTCCGGCGACACGGAAGGGCTCCACGAATCATCGCCGCCAACGCCCATATGGAAGCCATCAATATTGAGCCAGGTGCCCGCCTCAGGTTGCAGCAAATGGCGGTGGCTGGTTGCCATCAGTTGCTGCTGGCTAAAGCGGCTGATGTTGAACAGGAAGTCCCCACGCCACTGGTGCGCGCCGTAGTGCAGTTCGCGCGTGCCGCAGCGCAGACCGTTTTCACTTGGGAAAACATACGGGGTGTACATCTCATCAAGCGACAGATCCCAGCGATCAAAACAGGCGGCGCCCAGACGGTCCGGGTAGTTCTCATGTGGACCGAGACCTAACCAGTTCACTCGCTCTGCGATCTGCACTAACTGGCAGCTCAGGCCGATGCGGGCCGGATGCGGCGTACCACTGGCAACGTCGACATCCACCGTTATCTGCATTTCACCCTTGCCGTCAATGCGGTAGCTTTTTCGGCTGATGAACAGCGTTTCGCCCTGATACTGCCACGCATGTTCAGTGGTGATCAGTACCGCATCGTTCAGCGTGTCGGCAGCACAGTGTAGTAACGTTGCTTCAGCCTGATAGTGACCGGCGGCCTTCCAGCGTTCGACCCAGGCGTTCGGGTCGATGCGGGTTGACTCGCTCACACCGATGTCGTTGTCCAGCGGGGCGCGGGTGAACTGGTCAGTAAGCGGAGTTAACAGTTGGGCTGAATCGCCAATCCAGTACTGTGTCAGCAGGCCAGACTGACGGTCGAATTGCCAGCGCTTGTTGTCGTTCTCAACGGTAAAGACGTTTTCGCTCACATTGAGCTGTGGCGCGGTGCGGGCAGACGGCAGTTGCGTCAGGCTGAGCTTCTCTTGAAGCTTCCATTGCTGCCAGGCGCTGATGTGCCCGGCGTCTGACCACGCGGTTGCCTGAGGTTGTTCTACGCGTACCGTCAGCCACAGCTGACCTGCGGTTTCCGGCATCGGGACATCTGGCAGGGTAATCACCTGGCGACCCTGTGGAGCGATATCCAGAACGATTTCTCCGGCGGCCAGCGGGTTGCCGTCCTGGGCAATAGACCAGTGCAGAACTTCGTTATCGCTGCGGCGGAACAGATATTCGCTGGTCACTTCAATCTGGCGTTCAGCGCCCGGCAGTAACGTGAACTGGAAAAACTGCTGTTCATGTTTGGCCTCGTATAACGCCGGGTGTGGGGTGCGATCGGCGAACACCAGCCCGTTCATGCAAAACTGACGATCGTTAGGTGTGTCGCCAAAATCGCCACCGTAGGCTGACCATGCTTTGCCGTTCTCATCATATTTGGTCAGCGACTGATCCACCCAGTCCCAGACAAATCCGCCCTGCAGGCGCGGATACTGACGGAACGCTTGCCAGTATTTGGCAAAGCCACCGAAACTGTTGCCCATGGCGTGGGCGTATTCGCAAAGGATCAGCGGACGCTGCTCGCCGGGCATCGACAGCCACTTTTTAATCGACCATTTGGGGACGGCGGGGAAGGGCTGATCCTGATCGACGCGGGCGTACATCGGGCAAATAATATCGGTCGCTGCGGTATTTGCGCCGCCGCCTTCATATTGTACCGGGCGTGACGGGTCTTCTGATTTTATCCAGCGGTAGAGCGCGTCGTGATTGACGCCATGGCCGGATTCATTGCCCAGAGACCAGATGATAATGCTCGGATGGTTGCGATCGCGCTGCACCATGCGCGTGACGCGCTGGCTCATGGCAGGCAACCATGCGGGATCGTCGGTGAGGCGATTCATCGGCACCATGCCGTGGGTTTCAATATTGGCTTCGTCGACGACATACAGGCCGTAACGATCGCACAGGGTGTACCACAGCGAGTGATTTGGGTAATGGGAGCAGCGCACGGCATTGAAATTATTCTGCTTCATCAGGATGATGTCTTGCACCATCGTCGCCTCATCCATCACCTGACCGTTGATCGGATGGTGCTCATGGCGGTTGGTACCGCGAATCAACAGCGGCTTACCATTGAGTAACAGCAGTCCGTTTTCAATGCAAACCTGACGAAAGCCGACGTCACAGGCCTCCGCTTCTATCAGCGCTCCGTCCGCGGTGCGCAGCTGCACAACGGCGCGGTACAGATTGGGCGTTTCGGCACTCCACAGAGCCGGTTTTTCGACGTTCAGACACAGAGTCACCCGGTCATGATAAGCACCGCGTTCATCAATAATCTCACTGCCGAGTGGGGAATTCGTTTCGGCTGTGAGCGTTTCTCCCTCCCACAATTGCAGGGCTACGCGTAAATCTTCGCTCTCGTTGCCCGCTACTCTGACTTCCACTGCCAGCATGGCGCGGCTGAAGTCGTCGTTAAACCGGGTATTAATGCGCAGGTCGCGAATTTGCGTTGTGGGCTTATGCAGCAAAGATACGTCGCGAAAAATACCGCTCATGCGCCACATATCCTGGTCTTCCAGATAGCTGCCATCGCTCCAGCGCAGCACCATCACCGCCAGACGGTTTTCGCCGTGCTGCAGATAATCGCTAAGATCGAATTCAGATGGCAGGCGGCTGTCCTGTCCGTAGCCGACCCAGCGGCCGTTGCACCACAAATGAAATGCGGAGTTCACGCCGTCAAAAATAATGCGCGTCTGACCCTCATCTAACCAGGCATCGTCAATATGAAATGTGAGCGAGTAACATCCCGTCGGGTTCTGTGCCGGAACGTACGGAGGGTTAACCGGGATTGGGTAGGTGACGTTGGTATAAATTGGCGCATCGTAACCGTCCATCTGCCAGTTCGAGGGGACGTTGACAGTATCAGCTTGTGGCAGATCGCTTGTCAGCCAGCTTTCCGGCACAGCCTCCGGCGCGGCAAACCAGGCAAATTGCCACCGGCCATTCAGCGAGCGTAACTGACTCGAACGCTTATTAGTACGTGCGTCATCTGCTGAACGCCAGCTACAAAACGGTGGATGCGCCTCCAGGCGGTTGAGCTGCGTGACGCCGGGATTTTCCCAGTCACGGCGGGCCAGAACAGCGGAGAGTGAATCTGTGTTCAGGTTCATAACGGTATCCTGTTTGAATTTGTTATTCGCTCACAATTTCAATCAAAATACGGATAAGCGATCCCAACTGTAAAGGCTGGGGCGTTCAATGAGTGAACTCACTCACACAATTGTTGTGCGTTCACAATTTGGGGGCGAGCTGAGAAGCTTGCCGCGCGAGCTGGATCAATGAATCGGCCAGCGCCTGGGGAGAGATAGTTTGCGTATTGGGTGGCAGAACCGTTTTGCGCTTAACCAGGGTGACGGGCAGCAGTTGGTTGCCCACGGTTGATTCGCCACGGGGAAGTTGCAGCAGCCTGTCGACGCTGGTTTCACCCAATAACGGAAAATCCTGCCTGATGGTGGTCAGCGGTGGAATGTAGCAGGCGCTGTCTTCGGTATCATCGTAGCCAATCACCGAGATATCTACCGCCACCCGCAGACCGAACTCGCTGATTGCGCGCATCGCGCCCAGCGCCATTTGATCGTTAGCGACCAGCATGGCGGTAGGGAGGTTACCGTTATTCAGCATATGCATCGTTTGCTGAAAACCAGACATCGCACTCCAGTCGCCTTCCAGCTCCACAACGGGTTGTAGCTGGTAATGTTCCAAATACTTGTGCCAGCCCGCACGGCGAAGCCTTGCCGAAACGGAAGTGTGCGGCCCGCTCAGCAGGGCGATACGCTGATGTCCGTACTGCACCAGATGTTCAACGCCGAGGCGCGCGCCGTCGTCATGCGAGAAAATCACGCTGTTAATTGGCGTCAGGTCAGAGACATCGAGAAACAGCACCGGCACCGTACCGCAGGCGGTGGCCACGGCAATGGCGTCTTCTTCATCCAGTGGATAGTTGATGATAAGCCCGGTTACGCGCTGAGAAAGCAGGTTGTGGACCGCGGCTTTACATGCCTCAACGCCGCTGCGCTCGACCATGGCGATCACCACGCTGGCACCGGACTGGTCGGCACGGGATTTTATGGCGGCAACGATTTGTGAGGGGGCATGCAGGGCAAGGTTCGCCGTCACAACGCCAATCAGCGGCGTCTGTTTGCCAGCCAGCTGCTGTGCGACGCGGTTAGGGATGTAATTGAGTTCCGCCATCGCGGCCTCAACTTTTTGTCGGGTTTTTGCGGAAACGTGGCTGGCCTGATTAACGACGCGCGAGACGGTCTGGTAAGAGACACCTGCATGGTCTGCCACATCGTATAGCGTTACCGGTTTCACGTTTATCACCCCTGTCATGACGTTATCTGCGCGCTATGATGCCACAGCGGGACGGTTTTGGGGGATTTACGCATAGGTTCTGCGAGGCGCATTCCAGGGTTGCGGATCGTGTGCTGGAGGATTTATCGTCGTTCTTCTTAACAGAAGAAAAAAGTGAGGACATTGTGAGCGACTCTGCGGCAAATAATATTCTGTCCATCTACCGACGTCATGCGGATGCCTTTGCCAGCCAGCGCTCGCGCACCTTGTTCGAGAAAAGCTGGCTCGATAAATTCATTTCCGTGATGGGCGGGCAGGGCAGCATTGTGGATATTGGCTGCGGCAACGGTCAGCCGATTGCCGGTTATTTTATCCAGCAAGGTTTTCAGCTTACCGGCGTTGATGGTTCCCCGGCGATGCTGGCGCGGGCCCGAAACACTTTTCCCGTACAGCGCTGGCTGGAGCAGGATATGCGCGAACTGGCACTCAATGAGACTTTCGATGGTCTGATCGCCTGGGACAGTTTTTTCCATTTAACTCAGCAGGACCAGCAAAAGATGTTCCCGATTTTTGACCGCCTCAGCCATCCCGGCAGCGCGCTGATGTTTACCAGCGGTACGGACAATGGCATCGCGATGGGGCAATTTGAGGGTGAGCCGCTGTTTCACGCCAGCCTCGCGCCGGACGAATACCGCGCATTGCTGTCAGCGCATGGCTTTGCGGTGGTCGAGATGGTGATGGAAGATCCGCACTGCGCTGGGCACACTGTCTGGCTGGCGCAAAAAAGAGGCTAATCGCCGCGAAAGGTTTTACGCCATTCAGCCGGGCTAACACCAAAGTGGGATTTAAAATGCTGACGCCAGGTGACAGGCGACTGAAAACCAACCTGTTCTGCAATGCGTTCAACGGGTAACTGGCTGGACTCCAGCAACGTCTGGCTACGGCGCAGGCGCTCGGCAATCAACCATTCGGCTACGCTTGACCCGGTGGCCTTCATAAAATGACGAGTGAGGGTACGACGGCTCATCATCACTCGCTGCGCCAGCTCGTCGAGATTATGCGGTTCGTGGAGATGCTGGCGCAAATAGTCGAGCAGGGCGTTGATGCGCTGATCCTGGGTATTTTTCGCTACCGGTTGTTCGATAAACTGTGCCTGGCCGCCCTCGCGATGTGGCGGCACAATCATCCGTCGGGCAATCTGATTCGCCACCGTGCTGCCAAAACGCTGGCGGATGACGTACAGGCAGCAATCCAGCGCGGCGGCGGTCCCTGCCGAGGTAATAATACCGTCGTCATCCACGTATAGCGCGTTGATATCCAGACGGGCCGCCGGAAAGCGCGCCTGAAAATCCTGCTCGAACTCCCAGTGCGTAGCTGCCCGTTTGCCATCCAGCAGACCGGCATAGCCGAGAACAAACGCGCCCAGACATAACCCAACAATTTGCGCGCCGTTTTGTCGTGCGCAGTTGAGCGCATCAAGCAGTCTTTGTGGTGGTCGATGTGCCGTGGTGCCCCACCAGGGGATCACTACAATGTCGGCGGCCTCAACTGCTTCATAGCCGTAGGCTGCGGTAATGGCGAAGCCATCCTGCGAGGAAACGATGCCCGGCTGTTCGGCGCACAGTTGCACCTCAAAGCGCTTTTTCGCCGCCACTTTGTCACTGAAAATAATGCACGGCACTGAGAAGTGAAACGGGCTGAAATCTTCCACGGCGACAATGGCGACGTTAAGCGGTTGCATACGATTCCTCTGTGGAGTTTAAAACGTCAGGGTTTCGCCATCTTCCGGCACGTTAACGAATTGCGCAATCTGGTTGTCGCGGGTGTACTCTTTCAAGGCCGCGCGGGTCAGCAGACAGTGGTTAATCGCCTCCATGTGGGTCGCCACAATTTGTGCCTCAGGTAGTACGAAGTGGGTTTTTAGCACATCTTCCGCGCCCATGATAATTGGGCCAAACCCGATAACGTGGGCAAAGCCTGCGTTCAGAATGACCACGCCTGGTTGAAAAGTCTGCATGTTGGTTTCCACCTCGTCGCGCCAGATGGTGTCCCCGACCAGATACAGCGTTTTTTCCGCCGGATGCTGGAAGATAACCCCGCAGGCATCACCCAGACGCTCAGCCATTTGCGGGATGGCGTAAGCGCGATCCGAACCGTGCTGGCCGCCGGTTTTACGCAGGGTGATATCACCAAGCGCGGTGTTTTGCGTCAGTACGGTCAGTTGCGTGAAACCTTGTTCCCGCAGTACCTGCGCATCGCGATCGTTTTGCACATAAATCGGTTTGTCTTTCGGCACGACACGAGCCGCTGCTTCATCCCAGTGGTCTTCATGCAGATGGGTCACGATCAGCGCATCAACGTTGAGCAGCCTGTCGATATCGACAGGCAGATCAACGGTCGGGTTGCGGATCTCGGCGCGAGCCGTTCCGGCAAAGCCCGGATAAGTACCTTTATCCGCCAGCATCGGATCAATCAGAAAAGTTTTACCGCCAAAGGTGATGTGCTGCGTGGCGTTACGGATTTGTGTGATGTTCATGATGTTTGCTCCACGTGTTGGATCAGTGGTGTCATCGTAGAGTGTTGTCCAGAAGATGAATGTGGGCAAATGGGCGACTAGCGATGGGATTGGGCCAATAGCAGATTACATATATCAATTATGTAATTAAAGTAATTTAATATTTCCTTTGTGACTCGTTATTTAATTTGCTGCCATTATATCGAAATGAATAAGAGTGCTGTTACTTAAATACGGAAAAATTTATTAAATACGAAGCGGTGCCAGAAAACATTATTGATATATGTAATGCATAGTGACCAATAAAACAGATCGCGAACCATGAAATAAGAATGCTATCATTCACATCAGACGCGGCAGGCAACTGCTGGCACACGCATATCCCCCCGGAGCAACTGATGAACAACGACATTCCGCTTAAATATTATGATATCGCCGACGAGTACGCGACCGAGGCCGCAAAGCCGGTGAGCGACACAGAACGTGACGCGCTGGCGCACTACTTCCAGCAGTTGATTACCCGTTTGATGAACAACGAAGAGATCAGCGAAGAAGCGCAGCAGGAGATGGCAACCGTGGCCGGTGTCGACGCTCAGCGTATCGATGATATCGCGGAGTTCCTCAATCGTTGGGGTAACGAGTAGCCAAAGGTATGGCCTGTGTTTTACACTGCGCGCAAATTGAGTAGGTATACTCTACGAGTAATAGGTTTAATCAGGCGGAAACAGCAATGAACGGAACAATCACAACGTGGTTTAAAGATAAAGGCTTTGGATTTATCAAAGATGAAAACGGCGACAATCGCTATTTTCATGTGATTAAGGTTGCTAATCCTGAGCTGATCAAGAAAGACGCGGCGGTGACTTTTGAGCCCACCACCAATAACAAAGGCTTGTCTGCCTACGCGGTAAAAGTCATACCAGACAGCAAGTACATCTATATCGCAGGCGAGCGTCTGAAGCTCACCTCGATCAAGTCATTTCTGGTCTACAGCGAAGAAGTCCCTGCCGAGACCCGTATCGACAAAGAAAATGCAGTGCTGTCTGTCGGCGTGCTGATGAACAGCATCCGACCAAAATCAGACGTCAAGCCTGGCGAGATGCGCACGCTGAAAAAGCTGGCCATCACCACCTTCCAGGGTACGACGCTGATCTTCTCGGAAGATGAAATCGACATCGACGAGACGGTGAAACTGCTTAAGGTCTGAAGCCCTTCAGACTGAATAAAAACCGGAACGCTGCTCTTTTCAGGAGCGGGGTTTCGGTTTTTTTATATTCAGTATGTGATTGCTGTGAGTCTGGAGTAGATATGCGGCGGGTCTGGGCTTCTTTGTTAAACTGTCATTAGCCCGAGGATAAAGGATCGTATTCCCACTGTGATTCGTCATTGTAAATTGTACCATCATCATCCATTACCTGGGCGTTGAGGCTTTTTGCAATCCCCAACATCTTTCTGTAAAGATATGTGTCTGGCCATTTTGTATAAATATTACCTGCGCTCCAGTCAAGCCATGGCTCTGCGTATAACGAGGGGCCTGACCACAAGGCGTGATAATCGCCATTTATAATATATCTGCTTAATTCATTATCGCTATTAATGTAGTGAAGCCATTCATCAGATGTTATCTGCGCATCATCATTATCTGCCCAAAATTCAGCTCTTGTTATATGAAACTCAACACCCATGACATCTCCTTTAATGATAAAATAATCTATATAAACTAATATAGCGCCTTATGACAACCCACTGCTAAACATCAGCGCTCCTGAAAGAGGCATTGAAATCCGGCTACTTTAACTTCCCTCTTAACCCTCTATAGACATCCAGCACCTAAGGATTTAGATAATCTGGCAAGAGTGAAAGAATGCATTGCGACATATGTAAGAAAATTTCTTCAGCATCTTAAAAATTCTTAATAATTCCAAATATCAACTAAATTTGGTAGTTACTTATAGCCGCTTTGACCCTACAAGCTATTGTAAAAAAATACTAGTAAAGTAACATAGGAAGCAATCTACGTGGATGGTTATATTTAGCTTGAAACAGAATTCATATTACAACTATTCATCTATCAAGTTCAGAATATTAGGGTGATAATTACAAATGGCAAGGAATAACAAACAAAGACCTCCTCGTTCCAACACATCCAAAAAGAATTCTAAGGATAAGACTGTTCGTATACCATTT
This sequence comes from Citrobacter sp. Cf087, assembly GCF_030334285.1. NCBI lineage: Bacteria > Pseudomonadati > Pseudomonadota > Gammaproteobacteria > Enterobacterales > Enterobacteriaceae > Citrobacter > Citrobacter sp. Cf087. The sequence goes on along the minus strand of NZ_JAOWED010000030.1, from coordinate 420,452 downwards.
CACAAAAAAATTAATGGTTTTATTTTATGGCTTGCAGCTACTGGTTTGCTTGCATTCCTTGGCAACTATATTTTCGATTTTTTGACAGGGGATGTACAAGTTAAATATGTTAAATCCTCGGGTAGGAATTATGAATTTAACTTAACGAATAAAAGTTCGACCGATCAGGTTATAGAACAGTTCAGAATAGTCCCTGATCTGACACAAAAAGTAATATATCGGATTACTAAAGACGTCACGGGAGTGTTCACTAAAAATGGTGTTTCAATACCCGGCGGAAATACATCCTCTATGCCTGCATATGAGTATAAGGAAATGAATGGCTACATATTGGATGCCAGGTCTGAAGTGAATTTTCTTGTTCCTCCATTGGTAGCGAGAGATTATGCAGAACCTGAATATGCTGTGGTATTTGCAGAATATAAAACCAAATCAAATAATAAATATATGGAAAAGCTTGAATCTGTATTAATAAAGTTAAATGTTAGAGATGGAGTTAAACGTCAAAAATATCTAATTGTTAATAATTTCTGGACTCCCATCAGTAATGATAATCTTGTCGATGCTATTAGAATAGCTTGTCGAGATGATGATTTGTTTGCAAGATCTGATGAATGCAGAAATTATATAAATAATTAAATTTATTGTAAAAACTTGACATGAATATAGGCTTGATTATCTATATAACCAGAGCTGATTATATACTTAGGGATATTATGGGAAACTTAATATTTATTGTGGATGAAGATCTTCAGGATGAACCTTCGACTGAGGAAATAATAACGACGTTAATTTCCGAAGGGGAAGAAATACCGCTTGAAAATACAGTGAAGAAGGGTAAGTCATTTTCGTCTTCTAAGAGTGGAGGTGAACCAGAAAATAGTGACCGTAAAATGATAAATCCCCTGGTGGCAAATATTGCTCTTGAGATGGCTGCAAGATTACTGCCTTTGCCTGTGGCAGTTCTTGTTAATGCAGCCCCTGCCGCCTATTCTTTATATCAATTATTTTCGAAAAAAGATGAAGAAGATGTTTCCGTTGCCAGCTTGAGACAGTCTGCGAGTTCATTTGATAAATATTTAAAACGTATAAGTATGTCCATAGAAACGGCCATCGGGGCAAATTATCGTTTTCAACCTGGCCATCCGCAGATAAACCAGGCTTACATCAGACACCCTCTGTCAGAGGATAATGAGTCTAAAAAGGATCTCTATATTCTCAGCGATAGCTTAGATGATATCCTACTTCAGGAACGAGAAGCTGAGATGATCAGGGTCTTTGTAAATCTGGGGGCGACGAAAATAGAGTTTCGCAAGGAAAATAAGTCGAATTTATTAAGTGCTGCGAAAGCAGAAATAGACGCGGAACTTCCTGTTAGTTCAGTTGAGGCTAACATAAGTTTAAAATCAGCTACGACGAATATCGGTAGTGATAAACGAGTAATTACTTTAGCGGGGCGCGAATGGGTAAAAGGTATGACTCTGGAACGAAAAGAATTCAGTTGGTTACCGTATGAACCATCATGGGAAAGCATTGTATTTGCCAGAGAAATAGGTGGCTGCTTAAGTGCGGAACTGGAACTGAAAAAGAAGAGTGTATTTTCCTCAAACAAAGAGAGTCGTTTAGGATTTGGCATGAATGGGTTTAAAGGCTCAGCTGGCGCGAGTGTGGATCTCAATCGAGAGCAAGATGAAAACTATACGGTTTATGTCGAATTTAATCAGCCTGTGTAATGTATCGTTGTGATTTTAATCCCAATGGCAATCCTCGAATGTTTCAACGATGATTGCCGTTTATGTACCAATTGCAGCGTAAACGAACCAGAAATGACCTCAAGCTGATCTTCGTACCAACCCATATCCTGCGCGGATTCTCACCGCCAACAACTGTGATCCACTTCACCTCCCGGCCACCAAAATCTCCTGCGACTCGATGCCGTCCTCTATCTGTTTCGCCACCTTTTGTAAGGCCGGAAGATGCTTTTCCGCGGCCTGTTCGATGGTCATGGCGCTGGCCATATACACCAGATTCAGGCAGCCGATCACCCGCTGTTCGCTACGGATGGGGACAGCGATAGAAGCGATTTTCTCCTCCTGATCCCAGCCGCGAAAGTTCTGGCCAAAACCGTCTTTTCGCGCGCGGGTTAAAATGGCATTGAGCTTCAGCGGTTCGCGCGCAAGCTGGAACTCTTCTCCTGGTCGGGAGGCCAGCATTTCAATCAGTTCCTGACGTTCATTCTCCGGACAGAATGCCAGCCAGGTCAGGCCGGATGCGGTTTTCAGCAATGGCAAACGACGCCCGACCATCGCCCGGTGAAACGACAGGCGGCTGAAGCGGTGGGTTGTTTCACGTACCACCATCTCGTCCACATCCAGCGTGGAAACGTCGGTCGGCCAGATGACCTCGCGCAGCAAATCCCCCAGCAGCGGGGCGGCTAGTGCGGAAATCCACTGCTCGTCACGAAATCCCTCGCTGAGCTGGCGGACTTTAATGGTTAAGCGAAAGCTGTCATCGGACAGGCTGCGCCGAACGTAACCCTCATCTTGCAGGGTTTCCAGCAGCCGTCTGACCGTGGTGCGATGCAGGCCGCTTAACTCAGCAAGTAAGCCAACACTGGCCCCACCATCGAGCCGGTTTAACATATTTAATAACATTAATCCGCGCGTTAATCCGCGTACGGTTTTGTACTCAGTGCTCTCGTCATTTTTCATATTCATTGACAAATCTACAGGTAAAACAACGTTGTGCACTTAGTGCACATCCAGGCATGTTTTGATTGTAGCGCAAAAACTCACTCCTATACTGACCGCACAACAAAAAATTATTCACATATTTTTAACAAAACAAATTGCGCCTCACCAGGGTCCGCAATTGCGTTTTGTCCGAGTCGTGAGGTTCTGAAATGACAACAAAAAACCCGGATATCCAACCCGCTGTGCAGCACACCGTTCAGGTCGCGATTGCTGGTGCCGGCCCGGTGGGGCTAATGATGGCCAACTATCTTGGCCAGATGGGCATTGACGTGCTGGTGGTGGAGAAGCTCGACACGCTGATCGACTATCCCCGAGCCATCGGCATTGACGATGAAGCGTTGCGCACCATGCAGTCTGTGGGGCTGGTCGAGCGCGTTTTGCCGCACACCACGCCGTGGCACGCGATGCGCTTTCTCACGCCGAAAGGCCGCTGCTTTGCTGATATCCAGCCGATGACCGACGAATTTGGCTGGTCGCGCCGCAATGCGTTTATTCAACCACAGGTGGATGCGGTGATGTTGGAAGGGCTGTCGCGTTTTCCCAACGTGCGCTGCCTGTTCTCCCGCGAACTGGAAGCCTTTAGCCAACAGAACGGTGAAGTAACGCTGAATCTGAAAGCTCCGGACGGCCAGCGCGAAACGGTGAAGGCCCAGTGGCTGGTGGCATGCGACGGCGGCGGCAGCAACGTCAGACGCTCGCTGAATGTGCCGTTTGAAGGCAAAACCGCGCCGAATCAGTGGATTGTGGTGGATATTGCCAACGATCCGCTCAGCACACCGCATGTGTATCTGTGCTGCGATCCGGTGCGCCCGTATGTCTCCGCTGCGCTGCCGCATGCAGTGCGCCGTTTCGAATTTATGGTGATGCCGGGGGAAACCGAAGCGCAGCTCAGTGAACCGCAGAATATGCGTCAGCTCTTGAGCAAAGTGCTGCCGAACCCGGACAACGTCGAGCTGATCCGCCAGCGCGTGTATACCCATAACGCCCGTCTGGCCGAACGTTTTCGCATTGACCGCGTGCTGCTGGCGGGCGATGCGGCGCACATTATGCCGGTCTGGCAGGGGCAGGGTTACAACAGCGGCATGCGCGATGCTTTCAATCTGGCGTGGAAACTGGCGCTGGTCATTAAGGGCAAAGCCGGTGATGAGCTGCTGGATACCTACCAGCAGGAACGCCGCGACCACGCCAAAGCGATGATCGATCTCTCCGTGACCGCTGGCAACGTGCTGGCGCCGCCAAAACGCTGGCACGGCGCGGTGCGCGACGGGGTTTCCTGGCTGCTGAATTATATTCCGCCGGTCAAACGCTACTTCCTCGAAATGCGCTTTAAGCCGATGCCGCAATACCATGTTGGAGCACTGGTGCGTGAGGGTGACGCGAGAACGTCTCCGGTCGGCAAGATGTTTATCCAGCCGAAGGTGACGCTGGAATCGGGCGAAGTGACGCTGCTCGACAACGTTATTGGACCGAATTTCGCGGTGATTGGCTGGGGCTGTAACCCGCTATGGGGCATGAGCGAGTCGCAGATCCAACAGTGGCAGGCGCTGGGGACGCGTTTTATCCAGGTCGTGCCGGATACGCAGATACATACCGATCAGGATAACCACGACGGCGTTACCCGCATTGGTGATACGCAAAACCGCCTGCGCGCGTGGTTTGCCCAGCACAACGCCGCGCTGGTGGTAATGCGCCCGGACCGCTTCGTGGCCGCCATCGCCATTCCGCAAAACCTGGGCAGCACCCTGAATAAACTGGCGTCGGTGATGACACTTACCCGCGCTACTGCCGATATTCCTGTTGAAAAGGTTGCCTGATATGCACGCTTATCTTCACTGTCTTTCCCACTCGCCGCTGGTGGGCTATGTCGACCCGGCTCAGGCTGTGCTTGACGAGGTTAACGGCGTGATCGCCAGCGCCCGGGCGCGTATTGCGGCGTTCGACCCGGAACTTGTAGTTCTGTTTGCCCCCGATCACTACAACGGTTTTTTTTACGATGTGATGCCGCCGTTCTGTTTAGGCGTGGGAGCCACGGCGATCGGCGATTTCGGCAGCGCGGCGGGGGAACTGCCGGTGCCGACAGATCTCGCTGAAGCCTGCGCCCACGCGGTGATGAAAAGCGGCATCGATCTTGCCGTGTCCTACAACATGCAGGTCGATCACGGCTTCGCGCAGCCGCTGGAGTTTTTGCTCGGCGGTCTGGATAAGGTGCCGGTGCTGCCGGTGTTTATTAACGGCGTCGCCACGCCGCTGCCGGGCTTTCAGCGTACCCGCTTGCTCGGGGAAGCGATTGGCCGTTTCGCCAGCTCGCTGAATAAGCGCGTGCTTTTTTTAGGCTCCGGTGGTCTATCGCATCAACCGCCGGTCCCGGAGCTGGCGAAGGCTGATGCCCATATGCGTGACCGCCTGCTCGGCAGCGGCAAACAGTTACCTGAAAACGAACGCGAGCTGCGCCAGCAGCGGGTGATCAGCGCCGCCGAGAAGTTCGTGGCCGATCAAAACACGCTGCATCCGCTGAACCCTGTCTGGGATAACCGCTTTATGAGCCTGCTTGAGCAGGGGCGTTTGCAGGAGTTGGACGCGGTCAGTAACGAAGAGCTGTCCGTGATGGCGGGCAAATCAACGCACGAAGTTAAAACCTGGGTTGCCGCCTTTGCCGCCATTTCTGCCTTTGGTAGCTGGCGCAGCGAAGGCCGTTATTACCGCCCGATCCCGGAGTGGATCGCCGGATTCGGCTCCCTGAGCGCTACCACACAGAACTGAAACAGAACTGAATATGCAGGAGAACATCATGACTTACCAACCGCAAACCGAAGCCGCTACCAGTCGTTTTCTGGAGGTGCAGGAAGCAGGCGAAACACTACGCGTGCATTTCAATGACTGTGGACAGGGCGAAGAGACCGTCGTGCTGCTGCACGGCTCCGGTCCTGGCGCGACGGGCTGGGCAAACTTCAGCCGCAATATTGATCCGCTGGTACAGGCCGGATACCGGGTGATCCTGCTGGATTGTCCAGGCTGGGGCAAAAGCGATGGGATCGTTAACCGCGGTTCGCGATCTGATCTCAACGCTCGCATCCTGAAAAGCGTTGTCGATCAATTGGATATTCAAACAGTCCACTTGCTGGGTAACTCGATGGGCGGTCACAGTGCTGTGGCGTTTACCCTGAGCTGGCCGGAGCGCGTGGGCAAACTGGTGCTAATGGGCGGCGGAACGGGCGGCATGAGCCTGTTTACCCCGATGCCGACCGAAGGTATCAAGCGCCTGAATCAGCTATACCGCGAGCCGACCATCGAGAACCTGAAGCTGATGATGGAGATCTTTGTCTTCGACACCAGCGACCTGACCGAGGCGTTGTTTGAGGCACGCCTGAATAACATGCTGTCGCGTCGCGATCACCTGGAAAACTTTGTCCAGAGTCTGGAGGCCAACCCGAAACAGTTCCCGGATTTCAGCCCGCGTCTGGGTGAAATCAAAGCCCAGACCCTGATTGTCTGGGGACGCAATGACCGCTTTGTGCCGATGGATGCCGGTCTGCGCCTGCTCTCCGGAATTGCCGGTTCTGAGCTGCATATCTACCGCGACTGCGGACACTGGGCGCAGTGGGAGCATGCGGATGCCTTTAACCAGCTGGTGCTGAACTTCCTCGCACGCCCTTAAGGAACGGACATGACGAATCATAATCTTGAGCAGCTGGCTGCCGATTTACGTCAGGCTGAAGAAAAAGGGGAAGCTATCGCCCCACTGCGTGAATTGATTGGTGTGGACAACGGCGAAGCGGCCTACGCCATTCAACGCATCAACGTGCAGTATGAAGTGGCGCGCGGGCGTCGCGTGGTCGGGCGCAAAGTAGGGCTGACACACCCGAAAGTGCAGCAGCAGCTTGGCGTCGATCAGCCGGACTTCGGTACGCTGTTTGCCGACATGTGCTACGGCGATAACGACACCATTGCGTTTGAGCGCGTGCTGCAACCGCGTATTGAAGCGGAAATCGCGCTGGTGCTGAACCGCGATCTGCCCAATGCCGACACTACCTTTGACGAGCTGTATAACGCCATCGAGTGGGTGCTGCCCGCGCTGGAAGTGGTCGGCAGCCGTATCCGTGACTGGTCAATCAAGTTTGTTGATACCGTGGCGGATAACGCCTCCTGCGGGGTGTATGTGGTCGGCGGCCCGGCACAGCGTCCGGCAGGATTAGATCTGAAAAACTGCGCGATGAAAATGACGCGCAACAACGAAGAGGTTTCCAGCGGACGCGGCAGCGAATGCCTGGGACATCCGATCAACGCCGCCGTCTGGCTGGCGCGCAAAATGGCCAGCCTCGGCGAGCCGCTACGTGCCGGAGATATCATTCTCACCGGTGCGTTAGGCCCGATGGTGGCGGTGAATGCGGGCGATCGTTTCGAGGCCCATATCGACGGTATTGGTTCAGTTGCCGCCACTTTTTCAGCGGCGGTTACAAGAGGAAGTCAGTCATGAGTAAGCGTAAAGTCGCCATTATCGGCTCCGGCAACATCGGTACCGATTTGATGATAAAAATTCTGCGTCACGGGAAGCATCTGGAAATGGCGGTGATGGTCGGTATCGATCCAGATTCTGATGGTCTGGCGCGTGCCCGACGCATGGGCGTTGCCACCACCCATGAAGGGGTGACAGGGCTTATCGCCATGCCGGAATTCGCCGACATCGACATTGTTTTTGATGCCACCAGCGCAGGCGCGCATGTGAAGAACGACGCCGCGCTGCGCGCCGTTAAACCAGCGATCCGCCTGATCGACCTGACGCCCGCGGCAATCGGCCCGTACTGCGTGCCTGTGGTGAATCTGGAGGCCAACGTTGATCAGCAGAACGTTAATATGGTGACCTGCGGCGGGCAGGCGACTATCCCGATGGTGGCGGCAGTTTCTCGCGTGGCAAAAGTCCATTACGCCGAAATTATCGCCTCGATAGCCAGTAAATCTGCGGGTCCAGGCACGCGCGCTAATATCGATGAGTTTACCGAAACCACCTCGAAGGCGATTGAAGTGGTTGGCGGCGCGGCAAAAGGTAAAGCGATTATCGTCCTTAATCCAGCCGAGCCGCCGCTGATGATGCGCGACACGGTGTATGTGCTGAGCGAAGCGGCCTCTGAGGTTGAAGTTGAAGCATCGATTAATGAGATGGCGGCGGCGGTGCAGGCGTACGTGCCGGGCTATCGTCTGAAACAGCGTGTCCAGTTTGAAGTCATCCCGCAGGATAAACCGGTCAATCTGCCGGGCATCGGCCAGTTCTCCGGGCTGAAAACCGCGGTGTATCTGGAAGTGGAAGGCGCGGCGCACTATTTACCTGCCTATGCGGGCAACCTCGACATTATGACCTCCAGCGCGCTGGCGACCGCTGAGAAAATGGCGCAGTCACTCACTCGTCAGGCAGGAGAAGCAGCATGAACGGTAAAAAACTCTATATCTCTGACGTGACCCTGCGCGACGGCATGCACGCCATTCGTCATCAATATTCGCTGGAAAACGTGCGCCAGATTGCCAAAGCGCTGGACGACGCGAGGGTGGATTCCATTGAGGTGGCGCACGGCGACGGTCTGCAGGGTTCCAGTTTTAACTATGGCTTTGGCGCGCACAGCGACCTGGAGTGGATTGAAGCGGCGGCGGACGTGGTCAAGCACGCCAAGATCGCCACGCTGCTGTTGCCGGGCATCGGCACGATTCATGACCTGAAAAATGCGTATCAGGCTGGGGCGCGCGTTGTGCGTGTGGCGACCCACTGTACCGAAGCGGACGTGTCGGCCCAGCATATTCAGTATGCGCGTGAACTGGGCATGGACACCGTCGGCTTTCTGATGATGAGTCATATGACCACGCCGGAAAACCTCGCACAGCAGGCGAAACTGATGGAAAACTACGGTGCGACCTGTATCTATGTGGTCGATTCAGGCGGGGCGATGAACATGTCTGATATCCGTGACCGCTTCCGCGCCCTGAAAGCGGTGCTGAAGCCGGAAACAGAAACCGGGATGCACGCCCACCACAACCTGAGCCTTGGCGTGGCGAACTCGATTGCTGCGGTAGAAGAGGGTTGTGATCGTATCGATGCCAGCCTGGCCGGTATGGGCGCAGGCGCAGGCAACGCGCCGCTGGAGGTGTTTATCGCCGCGGCGGATAAGCTTGGCTGGCAGCACGGCACCGATCTGTATGCGCTGATGGACGCCGCCGACGATCTAGTCCGTCCGTTACAGGACCGTCCGGTGCGGGTGGACCGCGAAACGCTGGCGCTGGGCTATGCCGGAGTGTACTCCAGCTTCCTGCGCCACTGCGAAGTGGCCGCGGCGCGTTATGGCCTGAGCGCGGTAGATATTCTGGTTGAACTGGGCAAACGCCGGATGGTGGGCGGCCAGGAAGATATGATCGTCGACGTGGCGCTGGATCTGCGCAACAGAAAATAAAAATGATTACGCGGCTGGCAACGTATCAGCCGCGATTCACCTGCATCGTGACCTCAGAGGTACATCTTATGACTACCCGTACCCCCGCATCCTCATCCCGCCTGACGCTGACCGTCGGGCTGTGTTTTTTAGTCGCCCTGATGGAAGGGCTGGATTTACAGGCCGCCGGGATCGCTGCCGTCGGTATCGCCCATGCGTTTGCATTAGATAAAATGCAGATGGGCTGGATCTTCAGCGCGGGCATTCTCGGACTGCTGCCCGGCGCGCTGGTGGGCGGCATGCTGGCCGATCGCTATGGCCGCAAACGCATTCTTATTGCCTCCGTGGCGCTGTTCGGTCTGTTCTCGCTGGCAACAGCGATATCCTGGGATTTCTCATCGCTGGTGTTTGCCCGCCTGATGACCGGTGTTGGGTTGGGTGCGGCGTTGCCGAATCTGATCGCGCTGACTTCTGAGGCGGCGGGCCCGCGTTTTCGTGGGACGGCGGTGAGCCTGATGTACTGCGGTGTGCCGATTGGCGCGGCGCTGGCGGCAGCGCTCGGGTTTAGCGGTCTGGCCTCTGCCTGGCAAACCGTGTTCTGGGTCGGCGGGGTGATCCCGCTGCTGCTGGTTCCGCTGTTAATGCGCTGGCTGCCGGAATCACAGGTTTATACCCAACAAACGCAGGTGGCTGCCGCGCCGCTGCGCGCTCTGTTTGCGCCAACCACCGCGACAGCCACGCTGCTGCTGTGGCTGTGCTATTTCTTCACCCTGCTGGTGGTGTATATGCTGATCAACTGGCTGCCGATGCTGCTGGTCGAGCAGGGCTTTCAGCCCTCGCAGGCAGCAGGAGTGATGTTTGCTCTGCAAATCGGCGCGGCCAGCGGGACGTTAATTCTCGGGGCGTTGATGGACAAACTGCGTCCGGTGGTGATGTCACTTTTGATCTACACCGGGATGCTGGCATCACTGCTGGCGCTGGGCACGGTATCGTCATTGAGCGGCATGCTGATGGCGGGATTTGTGGCGGGGATGTTTGCCACCGGTGGGCAAAGCGTGTTGTATGCGCTGGCACCGTTGTTTTACAGCACGCAGATCCGCGCCACCGGCGTGGGAACCGCCGTCGCCGTCGGTCGTCTGGGCGCGATGAGTGGTCCGTTGCTGGCAGGAAAAATGTTAGCGCTCGGCACCGGAACGGTAGGGGTGATGGCGGCTTCTGCGCCGGGGATATTGCTGGCAGGGCTGGCGGTATTTATTCTGATGAGTCGCAAATCGCAGATGCCGATCCCTGCCAGCGGTGCTTAAGCGCTCATTCGGTAGTATGAGCAGGGAGATACGGTTCCCACTTCCGGGTGAACGCCAGTCGATGAGGACGTTGCCAGAGTTTACATAAAGCCTGGCAACGGAGGCGTTATGAGCTGGCGGCCCTTTTTGTATTTGATTATTAATCCCCACCCGATATTAAGCGCCCGGCGCGGGCATTTGCGCCTGGTGCAGGGTTGACTTTGCATTCTGTTAACAAACACGGTATAACAAACCTTCTTTGGATGTTTAGATGTCCATACGTTTAGAAGGTTATATGCAAACAACACAACAAAATGCGCCACTGAAGCGCACAATGAAAACGCGTCACCTGATAATGCTCTCCTTAGGCGGCGTGATTGGCACAGGGTTATTCTTCAATACCGGGTACATCATCTCCACTACCGGGGCGGCGGGAACGCTGCTGGCTTATCTGATTGGCGCGCTGGTGGTCTGGTTGGTTATGCAGTGTCTGGGCGAGCTTTCGGTCGCGATGCCGGAGACTGGGGCGTTTCACGTCTATGCTGCGCGTTATCTCGGCCCCGCAACGGGATATACCGTAGCCTGGCTCTACTGGCTGACCTGGACTGTGGCGCTGGGGTCGAGCTTTACCGCCGCCGGATTCTGTATGCAGTACTGGTTTCCACAGGTGCCGGTTTGGGTCTGGTGTGTGGTGTTCTGCGCGATTATTTTTGGTCTGAACGTCATCTCCACGCGCTTTTTTGCCGAAGGGGAGTTCTGGTTCTCGCTGGTAAAAGTGGTCACTATCATCGCCTTTATCATCCTCGGCGGGGCGGCGATTTTTGGTTTTATCCCGATGCAGGATGGCTCACCCGCGCCTGGACTGAGTAATATCACGGCGGAAGGCTGGTTCCCACACGGTGGCTTACCGATCCTGATGACGATGGTGGCGGTGAATTTTGCTTTTTCGGGAACCGAGCTTATCGGCATTGCCGCCGGAGAAACAGAAAACCCGCGCAAGGTCATTCCGGTAGCGATTCGTACCACTATCGCGCGACTGATTATTTTCTTTATCGGCACCGTGTTTGTGCTGGCGGCGCTGATCCCGATGCAGCAGGCGGGCGTGGAGAAAAGCCCGTTTGTGCTGGTGTTTGAGAAGGTGGGTATTCCTTACGCCGCCGATATTTTTAACTTCGTGATCCTGACGGCTATTCTATCCGCGGCGAACTCCGGGCTGTATGCCTCCGGGCGCATGCTGTGGTCGCTGTCGAATGAACGTACGCTACCGGCCTGTTTTGCGCGAGTAACGAAAAACGGCGTGCCGCTGACGGCGCTGTCGGTCAGTATGCTCGGTGGTGTACTGGCGCTGTTTTCCAGCGTGGTGGCCCCGGATACGGTATTTGTCGCGCTGTCGGCAATCTCCGGGTTTGCGGTGGTGGCGGTGTGGCTGAGCATTTGCGCTTCACACTTCGTCTTTCGCCGCCGTCATCTGCAGCAGGGTAAGGCATTGAGTGAATTGCATTATCGCGCGCCGTGGTATCCGCTGGTGCCGGTACTGGGATTTGTGCTGTGCCTGGTGGCTTGTGTCGGGCTGGCATTCGATCCAGCGCAGAGAATTGCGCTGTGGTGCGGGTTACCGTTTGTGGCAGTGTGTTATGGTGCTTATTTCCTTACTCAACCGCGTAAAACCAAACAGGAGCCCGAACATGTCGCAGAATAATCCGTTAAGCGCCATCCTCGATAAACAGGATTTCCTGCTGCTCGATGGTGCGATGGCGACGGAGCTGGAAGCGCGTGGCTGTAACTTAGCCGATAGTCTGTGGTCAGCCAAAGTGCTGGTCGAAAATCCGGAGCTTATCCGCGAAGTCCATCTCGATTACTACCGGGCGGGGGCGCAGTGCGCGATCACCGCCAGCTATCAGGCGACGCCGGCGGGCTTTGCCGCGCGAGATCTGGATGAAGCGCAGTCGAAAGCGCTGATTGGCAAAAGCGTGGAGCTGGCGCGTAAAGCCCGTGAAGCGTATCTGGCCGAGAACCCGCAGGCGGGTACGCTGCTGGTAGCAGGATCGGTCGGGCCTTACGGTGCGTATCTGGCGGATGGTTCTGAATACCGTGGTGATTACCAACGTAGCGCTGAAGAGTTTCAGGCGTTTCACCGCCCGCGCGTGGAAGCCCTGCTGGATGCCGGGGCCGATCTTCTGGCCTGTGAAACCCTGCCAAATTTTGCCGAAATTAGCGCGCTGGCTGAGTTATTGACTGCATATCCGCGTGCGCGGGCGTGGTTCTCATTTACCCTGCGCGACAGCGAGCACCTGAGCGACGGTACGCCGCTGCGTGACGTGGTTGCGTTGCTGGCGGCGGGTTATCCGCAGGTGGTGGCGCTAGGTATTAACTGCATTGCGCTGGAAAACACCACCGCTGCGTTGCAGCATTTACACGGTTTAACGGCGCTGCCGCTGGTGGTGTATCCGAACTCGGGCGAGCAGTATGATGCCGTGAGCAAAACCTGGCATCATCACGGTGAGCATTGTGCGCATCTGGCGGATTATCTGCCGCAGTGGCAGGCCGCTGGCGCACGGTTGATTGGCGGGTGCTGTCGCACCACGCCGAAAGATATTGCCGCGCTAAAAGCGCGAAGCTGAGAGTTTATCGGGCCTACATCGTTCACTGTAGGCCTGATAAGCGCAGCGCATCAGGCATTGCCGGATGGTGGCATAAGCGCCTTATCCGGCCTACAAAGCCACAAAACGTTATGCCGCATCCGCCAGAACAAACATGCCGTACGGATGGATTTCGAGATAATACTGCTCGCCGACGTCCGGCTGTAAACGCGTAGCGTTGACCTGCAATAAGATCTCCTGCCCGTGCCATTCCACCGTGACTTCATACTGGGGGCCCATATAGGCCACGTGGCGGATCACGCAGCGCTGACTCTCTTCGCCGCGATCGCTAAGCGTGATCGCTTCCGGGCGCACGCCGACCATGCCTTCGCCTTGCGTATCAAAGTGCAGCGGGCGCGGCAGGTGGTAGCCGTAGATATCAACGTATTGGTCACCGAAGGTGGCCGGGAACAGGTTGGCGTCACCCATAAAACTTGCCATAAAGCGCGAGGCGGGCTGGCGGTAAAGATTCTGCGGTGAACCGATCTGCATGATGTGCCCCTTGTTCATCACCAGCACGGTATCGGAAACCGCAAAGGCTTCGCTCTGATCGTGGGTGACGTATAGCGAGGTGATATCAAACTGCTTTTGCAGTTCGCGGATCTTGTCGCGCATGCTGCGACGCAGGTTGGCGTCGAGGTTACTCAACGGCTCATCAAACAGCAGCACTTTCGGCTTGAGGATCAACGCGCGGGCCAGCGCTACGCGCTGCTGCTGACCGCCGGAGATCTGATCAACATAGCGCTCTTCGAATCCTTCCAGATCGACCATCGCCAGTGCCTCTTTGACACGGGTTTTCACCTCAGCGCGGGACACGCCGAGCATCTTCAGGCCGTAACCAACGTTCTCTCCCAGCGACATATGCGGGAACAGGGCATAGGACTGAAACACCATACAGATATCACGCTGCTGAATTGAGCGATGGGTGACGTCTTCGCCATCAATGAAAATCTGCCCTTCGCTCGGTTTTTCCAGCCCGGCGACCAGGCGCAAAATGGTGGTTTTGCCACAACCGGACGGGCCGAGCAGCGTCACCATTTGCCCCTGCGGGATGGTGAGGTTGATATTGTCGATTACCGTATTACTGCCAAATCGTTTGGTGACGTTGCGCAGTTCAACGAAATTTTTCTGAGTCATAGTGCGCTCCATTACGCCTGGTTTTTGGCTTTTGAACGGGAGGTACGTGATTCACCGATCAGCCAGTCAAAGATGAAAATAATCGCCAGCATCACCACGATCAGAATGGAACCGTAGGCAATCGCCACACCGTATTCGCCGTCTTCCACGCGGTTAAGGATGTAGGCCGTCGCTACGCGGGTATCCGGCGTGACGAGGAACACAATGGCGCTGACGGTGGTAATGGCGCGCACAAAGCTGTAAATCAGCGCCGAAAGGATCGCCGGGCGTAGCAGCGGCAGCAGGATATGCGTAATGGTACGCAGCGAACCGGCGCGCAGGCTGAGCGAGGCTTCATCCAGTGATTTATCGATCTGGCCTAAGCCCGCGATACCCGCCCGAATACCGACCGGGACGTTACGCATTACCATCGAGATAATGACAATCGCCGCCGTACCAGTGAGGTAAACCGGGGCGCTGTTAAAGGCCAGAATGTACGATACGCCCGCGACGGTGCCTGGAACGGCAAAGCACAGCATGGTGGTGAACTCGATGGTCTTTTTGCCCTTAAACTGCTGGCGCACGACTACCCAGGCGATCAGCAGGCCGAAGATGGCGGTGATCGGCGCGGCAATACCGGCGTAGAGCAGGGTGTCGAGCAGTGAAGGCCATGCGCCGTCGCTCATCCCCTGACCGAACAGTTTGGTAAAGTTCGCTAACGTCAGGGTGTAGTCCACGCCCCAGTTAACGGTGAAACTGCCGTAGAAAATGCTGCCGTACAGCAGGGCGTTAAAGGCAATCCACACCGCCAGCAGCGCGACCACGCTCCATACCAGCGTCACAGGTAACGGCTGCACGTCGCCCCGGTAGGATTTACCGGAAACGGTGACGTATGAGCGTTTACCAATCCACATATATTGCACGCAGAACACCAGCAGCGAGAACAGCAGCAGGAAGGCACCCAGCGTACTGGCGGCCTGGTAGTCGAGCTGCGAACCAGTGATGTAGAAGTAGATTTGCGTTGCCAGCACGTCGAAGTTTCCGCCGAGCACCAGCGGGTTACTAAAGTCAGCCAGCGACTGCACAACCACAATCAAAAAGGCGTTGGCCAGTGCTGGTTTCAGTAGCGGGACAAACACGCCGTTAAAGGTCTGCCAGCGGCTGGCACGCAGGGTATATGACGCTTCTTCCAGCGACGGATGAATGGTTTTAATTGCTCCGTCGAGGATCATAAACGCCATCGGAGTGAAGGCCAGCACCTGCGCCAGCCAGATGCCGGTAAAACCGTACAGCCAGTTGGTGTTGGTTAAGCCAAACCATTCGACCATAAATTCGGTGATGTAGCCGGAGCGTCCCATCATCAGCGTGACGCCTAAACCCACGACAAACGGCGGGGTGACGATCGGCAAAATCGAGAAGATACGTCCGATTATGGCGCTGCGTCTGGCGATCCGGGTGGTATAGATAGCCAGTACCAGACCAAAGAAGGTACAGCCGATGCCGACGGCAATCGACAGCATAATCGAGTTGAGGATCACCTGAATGATATGTGCCTGCGACAGCACATTCATAAACGCCAGCGGGGCAAATTCCCCGGCGTCGTTGGTGATCATCGGAATAAAAATAGCGATACTCGGCCAGACGATAAAAATACCGATTAGCGCGACAATCGCGGTGAGCGAACCGATGACGAAACGGTCGCCGCCCAGCCATTCCAGACGGGTGAGCGCCAGGGTCATGATCGCGCCAAGTGCCACAAACAACACAATGGTGGCATAGCCTAAGCCACGCCCCTCAAGAGTCGCGCTGGCGACGATAAACGCCATACAGAAAAAAGCCCAGCCCGCATCAAGATAATGGCGGCCGCGCTGTTCGCGCCTGGCCTCATGGAACGGACGCACCAGTAGCAGGCTCGGCAGCAGATACCATAACCAACTGATATTGAACTGTGACCAGCCGTAGGCGGCGAGTATTTCCTCGCCTGTCGATTCCAGCAGACCGTAGTCCAGGCTCCAGCTTGGCAACAGGGCAAACGCCAGCCAGCCAAGCAAAACCCAAAGAAATATCGCATCCCGTTTTTTCACGGGATGGAGTGCAAGTGTGTGTGACATAGCGGTTCCGGTATTCCAGGCCGGATGCGGTATTAACGCCGCACCCGGCAAATGATCGCCGATGTAGGCTTATTTACCCATCTTCACTTCGCTGACCCACTTATTGATCAACGCTTTACGCACGTCGGTCGAGCCGTACTTATCCATGTCGTAATTGATAAGTTTCAGGTCGTCGAGCTTCAGCGAGTTAGGAGACGTCTCGGCGGTGGTGTTGGTCAGGATCTGATAGGACTTACCTTTCTTCCACGCCAGTTCCTGGGCATCTTTTGACAGTACCCAGTCAACGAACAGTTTGGCGTTATCGAGGTTGCGCGCGCCTTTCAGAATGCTAACGCCGCCGATCTCATAGCCAGTACCTTCGCACGGTGAAATTAGCTCCAGCGGTGCGCCCTGTTCTTTTTCCAGCGAGTAGTCGTGCAGGAAGCCAATGCCAATCGCCGTTTCGCCACGGGCGGCGTTACGCGCTGGGGCAATGCCTGATTTAGTGTATTGAGAGACGTTGGCGTTGAGCTGTTTCAGGTAGTCAAAGGCCTGATCTTCACCCCACAGCTGGGCAAAAGTCGCCAGCGCGGTATAGGCGGTACCGGAGCTTTGCGGGTCAGCAATCTGGATTTCACCTTTGTATTCCGGTTTGGTCAGATCCTTCCAGCATTTTGGCACCGGCAGGTTTTTCTCTTTCAGGCGCTGGGTATTGACGCCAAAGCCCAGAATACCGACGTAAACCGCCGAGGAGAGATTGCCTTTCACCTTCGCGGGATCGCGGAATTTCTCCATGATCTGTTCGAGATTGGGTGATTTATACGGCTGCAGCAGGCCCATTTCCCCGGCCTGGGACTGCGGATCCAGCGTACCGCCGTACCAGACATCCGCCTGCGGATTTTTCTTCTCGGCATCCACTTTCGCCAGCGTACTACCCGAGCCGTTGCGAATGAATGAGGTTTTCACATCATATTTTTCACCGAAGGCTTTGGTTTCGGTTTCGCACATCTCGTTAGTGGCGCTGCAATACACCACCAGACGGCCCTGCGCCTGAGCTGCGTTGCTGAAGGCTGCCAGCGTCAGAGCAGAGGCAATTAGTGTAGAGGTAAGCGTCAGTTTCATTGTTTTATCCTTTGACTGAGAGAAGGGGTAATGCCTGCAATGAGCAGTGGCATCAGCAATAAACCCATAAAGACAGCGGCGACCGAGAGCAAACTGAACATTCCCGACCAGCCGTAGTGTTCTATGACCAGCGACAGCGGCCAACCCGCCAGCGCGGCCCCCAGATAGGCGAACAGCCCGAGAAAACCGGTAATTGAACCTGCTGCCGCTTTGTGTCCGCACTCCACTGCCGCGAGGCCAATCAGCATCTGTGGGCCAAACACAAAAAAGCCCACCGTAAAGAAACACATTGCCAGTAGCGCGTAGTGGTGCACCGGCGCCAGCCACAGCGCGGCGACGGAGACCATCAGCCCCAGCGTGAACAGCAAAATCATCGGCGCACGCTGACCGCTGAACAGCAGATCCGATCCCCATCCGGCAAACAGCGCCCCCAGCAAACCGCCAACTTCAAACAGCATCACCGTGGCATTGGCGCTGAGCAGATTCACGCCGTGGCTTTCCGTCAGCCAGATGTTGCCCCAGTCGTTGAGCGCAATGCGGATCAAATAGACCAATACATACGACACGCCGAGCAGCCAGATCATCGGGTTTTTCAGCATGGTGGTACGTAACATTTGCCACAGCCCCATCGGCGGACTTTGCTGTTCCTGACGCAGCTCCAGCGGGTCATGCCGCCATTCCCCAACCGTCGGTAATCCCTCTTCCCGGGGCGTGCCTTTCAGTTGCAGAGTGAGCCAAATGCCTAACGCCATGCTGATAATCCCCGGTGCCAGCATCGCTGCCTGCCAGCCCCACCAGTGGGCGGCAAAGGCGCTAATCAGCGGGATAACTGCCCCACCAATGTTGATCGACATATTCCAGCAGCCCCACCAGAATCCGCGTTCGTTGCGCGAGTACCAGTGGGTCAGTAGTCGGGCGCAGGGCGGCCAGCCCCACCCCTGGAAAAAACCGTTCAGCGTCCAGACCACCAGCAGCAGCGTCAGCGATTCACCAAAGGCGAACAGCACATTCAAAACACCGGTGGCGAAAAGGCCAATGCCCATAAATGCGCGTTGTCCGTGGCTGTCGTGCCACAGTCCGGCGGTAAATTTCGACAGGCCATAGGTCAGGTAAAACAGCGACCCCAGCAGGCCGATATCGCCTTTATCCAGACCGAGGTCCGTTTGTAGCGCCGGGAGGACGTAGTTAACGCTTTTGCGCGTCAGATAAAACGCGGCATAGCCAATGACCATACACATCAGCAGTCGGGGGCGTAGCGCCCGGTATTGTTGATCTATTTCGCTGGCTGAGCGTGTATGCATGGCAGTCTCCGTTTGTGCTGACTATAGGAAAGTGAAAGCAAAAGAGGATGAGAGAAAGTCCAGAGTGGCTAAGACTTTTTCCTGGTTAGCGGCTGATTTGTTGCAAATTTGTGGGCAGGTTAACAATTACCCGTGTGCCGTTGTTTGATTCGAGCGTCAGTTCACCGCCAAGGGCGCTGACCCGCTCACGCATTCCCTGGATACCGAAACCGGGAATTTTTTCTGGCAGAATACCCACGCCATTGTCAGCGACGTCCAGAAACAAGCTATGTTCCTGCTGGCGCAGCGTAATCGACACATCGCTGGCATCGGCATGTTTACAGAC
This sequence comes from Citrobacter sp. Cf087, assembly GCF_030334285.1. Lineage (NCBI taxonomy): Bacteria > Pseudomonadati > Pseudomonadota > Gammaproteobacteria > Enterobacterales > Enterobacteriaceae > Citrobacter > Citrobacter sp. Cf087. The sequence continues at coordinate 401,413 of NZ_JAOWED010000030.1, read as the reverse complement.
GTTATTGAGTAACTCCTGCAACAGGCGATACAGCGTGAAGCGCACCGTTTCGTTTTCTGGCGTATTCTCTAGCTGATAATCAAAGCGACAGCGAATGCCCCGTTCAGCAAAAGCAAATTCATTCACCAGATGATGTAGTGCATCTTTAAAAGACAGTTCATCGAGCGCGGGTGGACGCAGCTGGCGCAGCAGCTGGCGGGTGGAGTGGTGAATACGCCGGGCCAGGTCGTTGATCTGATTTGCCGCTTCAAGCGTTTGCTCGCGACCCGGTGCGCGTTTGACCAGTTGTGATTGAATTTGAATGGCGGTGATGTTCTGACCAATTTCGTCGTGCAGTTCCCGCGCCAGGCTTTTGCGCGTGTTTTCTTCGGTGCGGATCAGCTGTTCGGTCAGCGCGCGACGCGCCGCCAGTTCAGTTTCCAGACGCTGGCGATAATGGTGCAGGTTTTGCGCCAGATGCTGCTGGCGGCTGATGGCGATCCCCAGCCCTATGCCGAGCAGCGCCTGGGTGGCGAGGAAAATCTCCAGCTCCAGTAAATTACTGAACCCGACGCCGATTTGCCGGGCGATGGTGATCATCATACTGCCGAGCAATCCGGACAACACGCCGCCCTGCCAGCCAAATTTCCACGCCATCACCACGTTCGGTAAAAACACCACGATCAGCAACAGGCGCTCGATCTCCGGCGACAACACCATCTGGGTGCCGATACCAATAATAAAAAACAGGCTGCACCAGATGATAAGCGAGGTGCGCAGCTGGGGATTGGTGGTATCCAGCCCGAGCAAATGATAGCGGTGCTGCTGGCGCAAAAATTCATAGATCAGATAGACAAACGGCGTCAGCAGCACGCCGCCGGTAAACGACGCCAGGCCAATTAACGTTGCCGGACTTTGGATAAACGGTGAAAGCAGGGCGGTATTGAGCAATGAGGTGAGCGTCACCGCGGCCAGCAGCAGCGTTAAGCGCTGCCAGTAAAGGGGGAAACGGTGCCAGTATGACTGGCCGATGCTCGCCGGAATCAGGCTAATTAACGGCGCAGCCAGCAGGATATAGCTATTCAATAATTGCTCACTGTGCAGCCAGAACAACATCAGCACCGGCGGCAGTACCAGCGCGGGCCAGTAACGGCGAGAAAGCAGGATGAGCAGCGCGAGATAGACGCCGTGCGGCAGGAACAGCGCCGCCTGCTGGCCGTTGTGGGTCAGGTAAAACCCCAGCGTCCACAGCATCAACCAGCCTGATCCCCAGGCCAGCAGAATAAACAGAGAAATAACCCAATGCCGAAGGCTACGCGACATTAATGCCCCGTTAATAGCTGGTGGTCGAGGGCAAAATGCACCAGATCGATGGTGCTGTGGCATTGCAGTTTGCCCAGCACGTTCGCCCGATGAACGTGTACCGTCTTGTGGCTGAGGTCGAGCTTGAAGGCGATCTCTTTTACGCTGTCGCCTTTGACCAACAGCTCAAACACTTCGCGCTCGCGTGGGGTCAGTACTTCCAGTACCTGCGCGGGCTGTTCGCCGCCGCGTAGCGCCCGCAGCGCATCGGCGCACAGGTAATGCCCGCCCATACCGACCGATCGTACCGCCTGCACCAGCTCCTCTGGTCCGCAGCGTTTGGTCAGGTAGCCACTGGCGCCGGCATCCAGCGCACTTTGCACAAACGTGGGTGAGTCATAGATGCTGAGAATGATGGCGCGAAAACCGGGCTTCTGTGCCCGCAGTCGTTTTAACAGGCTCAGACCATTTTCATCCGGCATGGCGATATCCATCACCGCAACGTTGACGTCATCATGCAGAAGTGCAGGCCAGGCCTCCGCTGCGCTGCTGTACTGACCGGTAACGTTGAGATCGTCTTCGAGACTGAGTAATTGCGCAAAGCCGGAACGCACCACCACATGGTCATCCACCAGCACAACATGAATCATGATTTTATTCTCTTGCCTGATAATGGCGTCTATGATGCCGGTCAGCGCCGCGCTGGCAATCATCCAAGTGTAGTTATGTAACGAATGTAACAAAATCGCAATAATTTGCCGGGTGTTGTAGGCCTGATGGCGGCGCAAGCGCCTTATCAGGCCTACGAATTCCATCTGTAATGAGCAAAATCGCTAACTATTGCCGCTTTTTTTCTAAAAACGCTTTGTTCTTAGCCAGAATTTTTAATTCCTTTATCAAATTGTGCCGCAACGAAATACTGCCTCCATAACAAGACAGGGGAGCAGACAATCATGGCTATTTCATCGCGTAACGCACTTCTCGGTGTACTGGCATTCATCGCATTTCAGGCGCAGGCGGTGAACGTCACCGTCGCTTATCAGACCTCCGCCGAACCCGCCAAAGTGGCGCAGGCGGATAATACTTTTGCCAAAGAGAGCGGCGCTACCGTTGACTGGCGCAAATTCGACAGCGGCGCGAGCATCGTCCGGGCGCTAGCCTCCGGCGACGTGCAGATCGGTAATCTTGGCTCCAGCCCGCTGGCGGTCGCCGCCAGTCAGCAAGTACCCATTGAAGTTTTTCTGCTGGCGTCAAAGCTTGGTAACTCCGAGGCACTAGTGGTGAAGAAAAACATCAGTAAACCGGAAGATTTGATTGGCAAACGCATTGCGGTGCCGTTTATCTCCACCACCCATTACAGCCTGCTGGCGGCGTTGAAACACTGGGGGATTAAACCCGGTCAGGTGGAGATTGTGAACTTGCAACCACCTGCGATTATTGCCGCATGGCAGCGCGGGGATATTGACGGCGCGTACGTCTGGGCTCCTGCGGTCAATGCGCTGGAAAAAGACGGCAAGGTGTTAACCGACTCATCGCAGGTTGGTGAGTGGGGCGCACCGACGCTGGACGTGTGGGTGGTACGCAAAGATTTTGCCGAGAAGCATCCTGAGGTGGTGAAAGCCTTTGCCAAAAGCGCTATCGATGCGCAGCAACCTTATATCGCTAATCCCGATGAGTGGCTGAAGCAGCCTGAGAATATCAGCAAATTGTCGCGTTTAAGCGGCGTGCCGGAAGCGGATGTGCCGGGACTGGTGAAAGGTAACACTTACCTGACGCCGCAACAGCAGACTGCCGAACTGACCGGACCGGTGAACAAAGCCATTATCGACACCGCGCAGTTCCTCAAAGAGCAGGGCAAAGTCCCCGCTGTCGCGACGGATTACAGCCAGTACGTGACCGATCGCTTCGTGCAATAAATAAGGAGGCGCTGATGCTGCAAATCTCTCATCTTGCCGCCAGCTACGGTGGAAAACCGGCGCTGGAGGATATCAACCTGACGCTCGATAGCGGTGAGCTGCTGGTGGTACTCGGACCTTCCGGTTGCGGGAAAACCACATTGTTAAATCTGATTGCCGGATTTGTGCCGTATCAGCATGGCAGCATCACGCTGGCGGGTAACAGGGTTGACGGTCCGGGGGCAGATCGCGGGGTCGTATTCCAGAATGAAGGTCTGCTGCCCTGGCGTAACGTGCAGGACAACGTGGCTTTTGGTCTGCAGCTGGCGGGGGTGGATAAACCACAGCGTCAGCGTATTGCCCTGGAGATGTTGCAGAAAGTCGGGCTGGAGGACGCGGGCAAACGCTTTATCTGGCAGCTTTCCGGTGGACAGCGGCAGCGCGTCGGCATTGCGCGGGCGCTGGCGGCCAATCCACAGTTGTTGTTGCTGGATGAACCTTTTGGCGCGCTCGACGCCTTTACTCGTGAGCAGATGCAAACCCTGCTGCTGAAGCTGTGGCATGAGACTGGCAAACAGGTGCTGTTGATTACGCACGATATTGAAGAAGCGGTGTTTATGGCGACAGAGCTGGTATTGCTGTCGCCAGGCCCTGGCCGGGTACTGGAGCGTCTGCCGCTGAATTTCGCCCGTCGCTTTGTGGCTGGAGAGTCGAGTCGCAGCATTAAGTCCGATCCGCAGTTTATCGCCATGCGCGAGTACGTGTTAGGTCGAGTCTTTGAACAACGGGAGGCATTTTCATGAGCGTGGTGATTAATGATAAACCCCGTCGCCAGCGCGCGCTCAACTGGCGCTGGCCGTTCTCGCGGCAGATTACCTTAAGCCTTGGTACGTTGGCCGTCATTTTGGCGTTGTGGTGGACGGTGGCGGCGCTGCAGTTAGTCAGTCCGCTGTTTTTACCGCCACCGGGACAGGTTTTACAAAAGCTGATCGTTATTGCCGGTCCGCAGGGATTTATGGACGCCACGCTGTGGCAGCATCTGGCGGCGAGTCTGACACGTATTGTTATCGCGCTGCTGGCGGCGGTGCTGCTGGGCGTTCCGGTTGGAATCGCTATGGGGCTGAGTCCGACGATGCGCGGCATTCTCGATCCGATCATTGAGCTGTATCGTCCGGTTCCGCCCCTGGCCTATCTACCGCTGATGGTCATTTGGTTTGGCATCGGTGAAACCTCCAAGATCTTGCTTATCTATCTGGCGATTTTTGCCCCTGTAGCGATGTCGGCGCTGGCGGGAGTGAAAAGTGCGCAGCAGGTGAGAGTGCGCGCCGCGCAGTCGCTGGGAGCCAGCCGTGCGCAGGTGCTGTGGTTTGTTATTTTGCCGGGGGCATTACCTGAGATCCTCACCGGATTACGTATCGGACTTGGGGTGGGCTGGTCGACGCTGGTGGCCGCAGAGCTGATTGCCGCCACGCGAGGCTTAGGATTTATGGTCCAGTCTGCCGGTGAGTTTCTGGCAACGGATGTGGTGCTGGCGGGGATCGCGGTGATTGCCGTTATCGCGTTTATTTTAGAACTGGGTCTGCGTGCGCTTCAGCGCCGTCTGACGCCCTGGCATGGAGAAGTACAATGAGTGAACGTCTGAACATAACCCCGCTGGGGCCGTATATTGGCGCACAAATTTCTGGTGCGGATTTGGCGCGTCCGCTGAGCGATAATCAGTTTGAACAGCTTTATCACGCGGTATTGCGCCACCAGGTGGTGTTTCTGCGCGAGCAGGTGATTACGCCGCAACAACAGCGGGCGCTGGCGCTGCGTTTTGGCGATCTGCATATTCACCCGGTCTATCCGCATGCCGAAGGAGTAGAAGAAATTATCGTGCTGGATACCCATAACGATAATCCGCCGGATAACGACAACTGGCACACCGATGTCACCTTTATCGACACGCCGCCTGCCGGGGCGATTTTAGCGGCGAAAGAGCTGCCATCAACCGGGGGCGACACCCTGTGGACCAGTGGGATTGCCGCTTATGAAGCCTTGTCTGAGCCGTTCCGTCAGTTGCTGAGTGGCCTGCGGGCAGAGCATGATTTCCGTAAATCATTTCAGGAATATAAATATCGCAAGACCCCAGAGGAGCACCTGCGCTGGCTGGAGGCCGTCGCTAAACATCCACCGTTGCTGCATCCGGTGGTGCGCACGCATCCGGTGAGCGGGAAGCAGGCGCTGTTCGTGAATGAAGGATTTACCACGCGAATTGTTGATGTCACGGAAAAAGAGAGCGAGGCGTTACTGAGCTTTTTGTTCGCGCATATCACCAAACCGGAGTTTCAGGTGCGCTGGCGCTGGCAGCCCAACGATGTGGCGATTTGGGATAATCGCGTGACGCAGCATTATGCGAATGCGGATTATCTGCCGCAGCGGCGCATTATGCATCGGGCAACGATTCTGGGAGATAAGCCGTTTTATCGGGCGTGATGATTACCGGAGACGCTTCACTTGCCGGGCCTACGACCTGTAGGCCCGGTTAGGCGTTATTAACGCAGAATTTTTTTCTCAGCCAGATCCAGTGCGAAGTAGCTGAAGATCAGATCCGCGCCAGCGCGTTTGATCGACCCTAAGCTTTCCAGCACCACTTTCTCTTCATCTATAGCCCCCGCCAGCGCCGCGAATTTGATCATCGCGTATTCACCGCTGACCTGATAAGCGCCAATCGGCAGCTCGGTGCGCTCGCGGATATCACGCAGAATATCGAGGTATGCGCCAGCCGGTTTGACCATCAGGCAGTCTGCGCCCTGGGCTTCATCCAGCAGCGATTCGCGAATCGCTTCCCGACGGTTCATCGGGTTCATCTGATAGGTTTTACGATCGCCTTTCAGCGCGGTGCCCGCGGCTTCACGGAATGGGCCGTAAAAAGATGAGGCAAACTTAGTGGAGTAGGACATGATAGCGGTATCGGTGAAGCCCGCGGCGTCCAGCGCCTGGCGAATCGCCTGTACCTGACCATCCATTGCGGCGGAAGGTGCGATGAAGTCCGCACCCGCTGCGGCGGCAACCACCGCCTGCTTGCCGAGGTTGGTAAGGGTTAAATCGTTATCCACGCCGTGATCGCATAACACGCCGCAGTGGCCGTGTGAGGTGTATTCGCAGAAGCAGGTGTCGGACATGACGATCATTTCCGGCACGGTCTGTTTGCAGATACGCGACATGCGCGCCACCAGGCCGTCTTCTTTCCAGGCATCGCTACCGGTGTCATCCGTATGGTGGGAAATGCCGAAAGTCATCACCGAGCGGATGCCAGCATTAGCAATGTGTTCAATTTCGCGCGCCAGGTGCTTCTCTGGAATACGCATCACGCCTGGCATGGCGTCGATAGCTTTGTAATCGTCGAGTTCTTCTTCAACAAAGATCGGCAACACCAGGTCATTTAAGCTGAGTGTTGTCTCTTCAAACATAGCGCGCAGCGCGGGAGATTTGCGCAGGCGGCGAGGGCGTTGGATTAGGTCTGTCATGGTATGCCTGATGTTTGTGGAATCGAAGGCCGTAGTATACCCGAACCTGAGGGCGTGTGGTTTACGAAAGTTGGCGTTATATCTGGATTTCCTGTAACGAAGGGATGAATCATTAGCACAATTTATTCACAAGCATAGCAATTTATTTATATTCATTATTTTGTTTATTATTTTTTTATTATTTTAAATATCTATGTGTTTGCTTTTATAGCGTGGTGTATAGATTTTGTTTATTTATTAGCTATATATTTGTTTGCGTTCTGATTCATTAGTGAATTGTATGATTTGAATGTTGGTTAGCTTTTAATTGATTGAAAGTGTTGGTTTTTATATTTCTTAAATGGCGTAACTTGGATTTATTACGTTGTCCGTTTTCGGACAACGGGCAAAGAATAATTGAACCTTTCCTTAATGAAACCGCATAATCGTCCCTGCGAAACATAAAATGTTTTCTTTGCATTGATAATTGATGGATCAACTATATTACGTCCCTGAGGAGGGATGACAAATGCACACTTGGAAAAAGAAACTCGTAGTCTCACAATTAGCATTAGCCTGCACTTTGGCAATCACTTCTCAGGCGAATGCTTCTACTGATATCTCTGGGACCGCCTACACAACGTTTACCCATTATAATGATGCATCTTATGCTGATGGCGTCTATTACGATGGATATGTCGGGTGGAACAATTACGACACCGATAGTATTTATAACGGTGATATTTATCCGGTAATCAATAACGCTACTGTCAACGGCGTTATTTCTACTTATTATCTGGATGATGGGCTGTCTACTAACACCAATAACAACAGCCTGACGATTAAAAACAGTACCATTCATGGTATGGTGACATCCGAATGTATGACCACGGATTGTACTAACCGTACAGGTACCGACTACTACTACGATCGCCTGGCGATGAACGTTATCAACTCAACGATTGATGACAACTACGAACATTATACCTACAACGGTACGTATAATGACGCGGCTGACACGCACGTTGTCGACGTTTATAACCTGGGGACGGCTATCACGCTGGATCAAGAAGTTGATCTGTCTATCTCCAACAACTCTCACGTTGCGGGTATTACGCTGACTCAGGGTTATGAGTGGGAAGATATTGACGATAATACCGTCAGCACTGGCGTAAATAGCGGCGAAGTGTTTAACAACACCATTGTTGTTACCGATTCTACCTTGACCTCTGGCTCATGGTCTGATGAAGGTACCTCCGGTTGGTTTGGCAACACCAGCAATGCGAGCGACTACAACGGTAACGGCTGGAACGCTAATGATGTAGCATTAGCGGTTATTGCTCATCCGAATGCTGATAACGCGATGCAGACCAGCGCCACGTTTAATAATTCCACGCTGATGGGCGATGTGCTGTTCTCCAGCAACTTTGACGAGAACTTCTTCCCGAACGGTGCTGATACTTATCGTGATACCGATGCCGATCTGGATACCAACGGATGGGATGGTACTGACCGTCTGGATCTGACTCTGAACAACGGCAGCAAGTGGGTTGGCGCGGCCATGTCCGTACATCAGGTTGATGTTGATGGTGACGGTGTTTATGACAGCTACGCTGCGGGTACTGAAGCCACCGCTACGCTGATCGACATCACCGCTAACAGCCTGTGGCCAGATTCAACCTACGGTATTGATAGCGACACGACCTCTTATGACGAAAATGGTCATGTGGTTGGCAACGCTGTTTACCAGAGCGGTCTGTTCAACGTCACGCTGAACGGCGCTTCACAGTGGGATACCACCAAAACGTCTCTGATTGATACCCTGAGCATCAACAGCGGTTCCGTCGTCAACGTGGGTGATTCTACCCTGATCTCCGACACTATTGGCCTGACCGGTGGTTCTGCACTGAACATCAACGAAGATGGTCATGTTGCGACCGATACCCTGTCTATTGACAACAGTACCGTGACAATTGCTGATGATGTTGCTGCTGGCTGGAGTGTAGGAAGTGCTGCACTGTATGCCAACACCATCAACGTTACCAACAACGGTGTTCTGGATGTGGGTAACAGCACAGGTGATGCACTGCAGGTTGATACGCTGAATCTGACCAGCTACACCGACGCTTACAACCATGTTAATGCGGGTGTTTTCGACATCAACAGCACTAACTATGTACTGAATGCTGACCTGACCAACGATCGTACCAACGATACGACCCAGGCTAACTACGGTTATGGCGTGATCGCGATGAACTCTGATGGTCATCTGACTATCAACGGTAACGGCGATTCCGACACCTCAGGCGATCAGTCTGAAGTTGATAACTACGGTGACCATGTCGCGGCAGCAACCGGTAACTATAAAGTGCGTATCGACAACGCGACCGGCGCAGGCTCTGTTGCTGATTACAAAGGTAACGAGCTGATCTACGTTAACGACACGAACAGCAACGCGACCTTCTCTGCAGCCAACAAAGCTGACCTCGGTGCTTACACCTATCAGGCACAGCAGCAGGGTAACACCGTTGTTCTGCAGCAGATGGAACTGACAGACTACGCGAACATGGCGCTGAGCATCCCGTCTGCTAACACCAATATCTGGAACCTGGAACAAGACACCGTTGGTACTCGTCTGACTAACGCACGTCATGGTCTGGTTGATAACGGTGGTGCATGGGTAAGCTACTTCGGTGGTAGCTTCGATGCAGATAACGGCACCATTAACTACGATCAGGATGTTAACGGCATCATGGTTGGTGTTGATTCCAAAATTGATGGTAACAACGCTAAGTGGATTGTCGGTGCTGCAGCAGGCTTCGCGAAAGGTGATATGAGCGACCGTACCGGTCAGGTGGATCAGGATAGCCAGACTGCCTACATCTACTCTTCTGCTCGCTTTGACAACAACATCTTTGTTGACGGTAACTTAAGCTACTCCCACTTCAACAACGATCTGTCTGCTAACATGAGCAACGGTCAGTATGTTGATGGCAGCACCTCTTCTGATGCCTGGGGCTTTGGCTTGAAACTGGGTTATGACCTGAAGCTGGGTGACGCAGGCTACGTAACGCCATACGGCAGCGTATCCGGTCTGTTCCAGTCTGGTGATGATTATAAGCTGAGCAACGACATGAAAGTTGACGGTCAGTCTTATGACAGCATGCGCTATGAACTCGGTGTAGATGCAGGTTATACCTTCGCCTATAGCGAAGATCAGGCGCTGACTCCGTACTTCAAATTGGCCTACGTTTACGACGACTCTAACAACGATTCTGACGTAAACGGCGATTCTATCGACAACGGTGTAGAAGGTTCTGCGGTACGTGTTGGACTGGGTACTCAGTTCAGCTTTACCAAAAACTTCAGCGCCTACACCGATGCTAACTACCTCGGTGGTGGTGATGTAGATCAAGACTGGTCTGCAAATGTTGGCGTTAAATATACCTGGTAAGACATCTCTCGTTGTTAAAGAAAAGATAATCTAACTCAGAAAAATGCCCGTCACGGATTTGACGGGCATTTATTGCAAGGAATGCTCAGATGTTGTCTGCAAATAAACCGCTTGTGGAATTTGGTAAGCTTGATAAATGTTTGTCGAAATATGGCAAACACTTTGAGTGTGATAACGATAAAGAAATAATTTATTCCAGTGATATAAACAGTGACGATACCTTTATCATTTTAAATGGTGTAATTTCCCTGAGGCGAGGGGAGAATGTGCTGGTCGGTATTGCGCAGGCGCCATTTATTATGGGGCTTTCAGATGGCGTGATGAAAACAGATATACAATACAGATTAATCACGGAAAGCGATTGTACGGGATACCATCTACCTGCCTCACAAACAATTAATATAATTGAAGAGTGCCAGCTTTGGCGTGAAGCTTTTTGTTGGTTGGCATGGCAAAATTCCATGCTTGAATTGCGAGATCTGCAGTTGATCGGCAATAACTCCTACGATCAGATTCGCGCGACGCTGATATCCATGATGAAATGGGACGACGTACTGCGTTCGCGTATCGGCGTCATGAACTATATTCACCAACGCACGCGAATTTCCCGCTCGGTTGTCGCTGAGGTTCTCGCGGCTTTGCGTAAAGGTGGTTACATTGAAATGAATAAAGGCAAACTGGTGAGCATTAACCGTTTGCCTTTTGAGTATTAACTCAGGATGCGGGAATAACCTGCGGTTTGTTCCCGCTCAACTCTGCAACCAGATCGTTGATACCGTCACTCATATTGGTAAAACGGGTTAGCGGAGAACGGGTCACCACGATAAACGCCCCGACGTTTTGTTGTGGGATCATCGCCATATAGGTGATGAAACCACCACCGCCGCCGGTTTTTTGAATAATTCCCGGTCGGCCATTCTTCGGCGCCATGTAGACCCAGCCCAAACCAAGCGCATCGGCTCTGCCTGGAACATCCATTCCCACCACTTTAGTTAACTGCGTACGCTGATAAATCAGCGTCTGCATCCGGTCGGCCTGCTGGCTACGATGATAAAAGTCAGAAGAGAGATACTGCTGCATCCAGCGCATCATATCGCCGGGCGTAGAATAGACACCGCCGCTGCCCATTGCCGCCAGCGTATTGTTACAGGGGCTGGCGCCTTTTTCCGCGACCATCAGGCGTCGGCATTGATCGGGGGACGGGGTAAAGGTGGTGTCTTTCATCCCCAGCGGACGGGTGATTTTTTCTTCAAACAGCTGCGGATAAGGCTTACCAGAGGCCGCTCCCAGCGCATCGGCCAGCAGGTCAAACGCCAGGTTGGAATAAGATGCCTGTGAACCCGGTGCGGCTTTCAACGTGGCAGTAGAGAGATAGCTCCAGCGCTGCTCGCGGGTTGGCCAGACAAACACCGGGCGCTTTGCCGCGCCGCCAGGCTGCTCGCGCGGCAGCGCGCTGGTATGCGTCGCCAGATTCACAAGCGTAATCGGCGTGCCCTGATAAGTCGGCACGCGTGCACCTGGAGGTGCATATTTACTCAATGGATCGTTGAGTTTGACCGTGCCCTGATCGAGCAATTTCACCAGCATTTCGCTGGTCATTAATTTAGTGATTGAGGCAATTCGAATCACGGAATCAAGCTGTGGATGGACGTTGTTACCGGGACGCGTTTCGCCAAAGCTGCGAAATACGCGCTGATTACCATCAATCACCACGAGCGCCATCCCCGTAGCACCACTGCCGTAAAATATATGGTCGGCATAACGATCGACGATATCGGAGGCGAAAACCGGATCGGTTATAGGCTGTGCCGCCTGGACTGATGTCAATGACGCCGCACACAGCGCGGCAGAAAAAAGCAGACTACGTTTCAACGGTGGTGTCCATGAGTTAGAGAAAGTGAAAAAGGATGTCGTGCGTATGCGTATTTATACTACTCATCGGCGTATTGCAAAGCGCTTATCAACCAATGATAGTGGGAAAAACGTAACGATGAGTAAACGTAGGAGTTTCCTGGATTGCGGATGTTCGCTTTTGTGATCTCACGCTGTGATAATCTGCACATACTGGAACGTTGTCGAGTGTGAAAACCACAGAAACAATTCTTCATAACCGAGGTGCGAACTAAGTGCCTCGGTTTTGGTCACAATTGTCGGTTTCAGCTTGTGTTTTTGGGCGTAAGCCGTCTGGCCTCCGCACTCCACGGTGGCAAATGCACAGCAGTCGTCATAACGATAAGAAGTTAGCAGGAGAGCACTATGTTTAAGTCTTTTTTCCCAAAGCCGGGGCCGTTCTTTATTTCGGCATTTATTTGGGCATTTGTCGCTGTTGTATTCTGGCAAGCAGGTGGGGGAGCCTGGGTTGCACATATTACCGGCGCGTCGGGAGACGTACCTATTAGCGCAGCGCGTTTCTGGTCGTTGGATTATCTGATTTTTTATGCGTACTACATTCTTTGTGTCGGAGTGTTCGCGCTGTTCTGGTTTCTCTACAGCCCACACCGCTGGCAGTACTGGTCTATTCTGGGCACATCGCTGATTATTTTTGTGACCTGGTTTCTGGTTGAAGTCGGCGTCGCTGTCAACGCCTGGTACGCGCCATTTTATGACCTAATTCAAACTGCGCTCAGCACACCACACAAGGTGAAGATTGAGCAGTTCTATCATGAAGTTGGCATTTTTCTCGGCATTGCGCTGATAGCCGTGGTCATTGGCGTGATGAACAACTTCTTCGTCAGCCACTACGTGTTCCGCTGGCGTACCGCGATGAACGAACACTATATGGCGCACTGGCAGCATTTGCGTCACATCGAAGGCGCAGCGCAGCGTGTGCAGGAAGACACCATGCGTTTTGCTTCTACGCTGGAAGATATGGGCGTCAGCTTTATCAACGCGATTATGACGCTGATTGCCTTCCTGCCTGTACTGGTTACGCTCTCTGCCCATGTTCCTGACCTGCCGATTGTTGGACATGTGCCTTATGGCCTGGTGATTGCCGCGATTGTCTGGTCGCTGATGGGAACCGGTTTGCTGGCCGTGGTCGGGATAAAACTTCCAGGGCTGGAGTTTAAAAACCAGCGCGTGGAAGCGGCCTATCGTAAAGAACTGGTCTATGGCGAAGATGATGGCAACCGTGCGACGCCACCGACGGTGCGTGAACTGTTTCATGCGGTACGCCAAAATTACTTCCGTCTCTATTTTCACTATATGTACTTCAATATCGCCCGAATTCTTTATCTGCAGGTTGATAACGTTTTCGGCTTGTTCCTGCTGTTTCCATCGATTGTTGCCGGTACGATTACGCTCGGCCTGATGACGCAAATCACCAACGTGTTTGGCCAGGTGCGCGGCTCGTTCCAGTATCTGATTAACTCCTGGACAACGTTAGTGGAACTGATGTCTATTTATAAGCGTCTGCGCAGCTTTGAACGAGAGCTTGATGGTCAGGATATTCAGGAAGTTACCCATACACTGAGTTAAATAATAAGGAGATGTTATGTCGACGGTTTCCCGTCTTTACCCCTTGTCTGGTCTGGCAGCACTGGTGCTGGTGGGATGTAGTAGCCAACCCGCGCAGCCGCTAAAAAAGGGGGAGAAAGCCGTCGATGTGGCGAGCGTGGTGCGCCAGAAAATGCCCGCCAGCGTGAAAGACCGGGACGCATGGGCGCAGGATTTGGCAAAGACTTTTGAAAGCCAGAAGCTGGCGCCGACGGTTGAAAATATCTGTTCGGTGCTGGCGGTCGCGCAACAGGAGTCAAATTACCAGGCGGATCCAGCCGTGCCGAACTTAAGTAAAATCGCCTGGAAAGAGATCGATCGTCGTGCCGAGCGTATGCACATCCCGCTATTTGTGGTGCATACCGCGCTGAAGATTAACTCGCCAACGGGGAAAAGCTACAGCGAGCGCCTGGATACGGTGAAAACCGAAAAACAGCTTAGCGCGATCTTTGATGATTTTATCAACATGGTACCGATGGGGCAGACGTTATTTGGTTCGCTTAATCCGGTGCATACCGGTGGGCCGATGCAGGTTAGCATCGCCTTTGCTGAGCAGCATGCCAGCGGCTACCCGTGGAAAATGGCGGGAACCGTGCGCCAGGAAGTATTTAGCCGCCGCGGTGGGCTGTGGTTCGGTACGTATCATCTGCTTAACTACCCGGCGAATTACAGTGCGCCAATTTTCCGCTTCGCCGATTTCAATGCCGGGTGGTATGCCAGCCGCAATGCAGCTTTCCAGAATGCGGTCAGTAAAGCCAGCGGCGTGAAGCTGGCGATGGACGGTGATTTAATTCTCTATGGCAGCAGCGAGCCGGGCAAAACGGAGCTGGCGGTACGTAAACTGGCCGGGAAGCTGGACATGAGCGAGAGTGAGATCCGCCGTCAGCTGCAAAAAGGCGACAGTCTGGCCTTTGAAGAGACCGCGCTGTACGAGAAAGTCTATAAGCTGGCGGAAGCGAAGGCCGGGAAAACGCTTCCCCGTGAGATGCTGCCTGGCATTCAACTGGAAAGCCCGAAGATCACACGTAATCTGACTACCGCGTGGTTTGCTAAACGCGTGGACGATCGTCGGGCGAAATGTATGGGTCAGTCATCGTTATGATGACGGCGGCGCCAGCGCGCGAATGCCGCGATGGCGCAAAGAATCAGGCTTCCGGCGAGAAAAGGGACCAGTCCAAAAAGGGTTCCGACGCCCAGGCCGATTTCAACTCGCGGGCGCCCTGTCTCTTGCATTTGCAACTGCATCAACTGCTCATAGATGCCGGGAGCGTGGGCCAACAGATTTAAAATCTGCGCGCCTGCCCAGAAGCAAAACAGCACAAATACGGCATACGCAATGTTGCCGGGCAGGGAGGAGGGGTCCCGATGCTTGCCCTTAAACAGGGATTTTGAGAGCGTAAAATCAGCCATAAAGACCTCCGGAAATAACCTGCTTTTTTGACGTAATGCCTGTAACTGAAAGTGAGTCTGACAGGTGATCGGCAATGTCAATATCAGAATGATGGTAATTTCAGGTAGAGATTATTCCTGGATTTCGGTTTTTTGCTTAGCGTCACAATTACGCAACTTTAAGTGAAATTAATTTACATTTCAGAAATTCCGCACAGGCCACAGACGTGTATGAGGAAATGTGCGAGGATGCGTTTTCATGTTGTATATCCACCGGAGCCGTTATGAACCTGCCTGTTAAAATCCGCCGAGACTGGCACTATTATGCCTTCGCTATTGGGCTTATCTTTATTCTCAACGGCGTGGTGGGCTTACTCGGTTTTGAAGCGCAGGGGTGGCAAACCTATGCGGTGGGGCTGGTGACCTGGGTGATTAGCTTTTGGCTGGCCGGATTAATCATCCGTCGCCGCGTTGAAGATGATGAAGTAAAGGATGCCCAATAGCTATATCAGGCATCCTGGCGGGTTTACATACTGGTTTTCAGCGCGCTATCCGCAGCATGGCGTTCCAGCGCCAGTTCGATCAGGCGAGTGATCAAATCGGTATAGCCTAAACCGCTCGCCTGCCACAGCTTCGGATACATACTGATATTGGTAAAGCCTGGCAGCGTGTTGATCTCATTGATCACAACGTTGTTTTCAGCAGTTAAGAAAACGTCCACGCGCGCCATGCCGGCACAGCCCAGTGTCTGGTAGGCCTGAATGGCGATTTCGCGGATCTTGTCGTTAATCTCTGGTGCAATTGCTGCCGGAACGACAACTGTGGCACCGTTATCGTCAATGTATTTAGTGTCGTAAGCGTAAAAATCGCTGTTCAGCACAATCTCTCCACAAGTACTGGCCTGCGGATGATCGTTGCCCAGTACAGCACATTCGATCTCGCGGCCTTTGATCCCTTGCTCCACCACGACTTTATGATCGAATTCAAATGCCAGCGCGACGGCCTGATCGTATTGGGCTTCGCTGGTTACTTTGCTGACGCCAACGGACGATCCCTGGTTGGCCGGTTTTACAAACAACGGCAGACCCAGGCGGGATTCCACTTCGCTAAAGCTGATGCTGTTGCGATTGGCGCGAGTGAGCGTGATAAATGGCGCGATGTTTAATCCGGCATCACGCAGCAGACGTTTGGTCACGTCTTTATCCATACAGGCCGCAGAACCCAGCACATCAGAACCTACGAACGGTAGGTTTGCCACGCGCAGCATACCCTGCAGAGAGCCATCTTCACCCAGAGTGCCATGTACGATCGGGAAAATAACATCGACCGTCGGCAGCGGTTGACCGTTTTGTGCATCGATCAACTGGTGCGCTTGTTTACCCGGTACCTGCGCCAGGCTGGTCTCAGAAGGTCGCAATGCAATATGCGCCGGGTCGTCTGAATTGAGCAGATAATTACTGGCATCGCTGACGTGCCATTGCCCTTGTTTATCAATACCTAACAGCACAACGTCAAAGCGAGTCTTGTCGATGGCATCGACAATATTTTTTGCCGATTGCAATGACACTTCATGTTCCGCTGATTTACCACCAAATACGATTCCTACCCGCAACTTTGCCATCTTAAAAACCCATTCCATGAATGCAAAGCACATACATTACCACGACAAAACGCAGGTTTCCTCGGCTTCTGGCAGATTGTTTTGGCTGACGACAGGGGAATAGAACACAACAAAGAAGCGGCTCGCACGCGAAGCATAATCCCCTGCTTATATTATGGGTTTGATGTGAGCTGTATCACAAATATGATGAGCGGGAAGATAAAATACTAAACTGTGATTTATCGCACCTGTGGACCCTTATTCAGCTAAGTAATTTGTTAAGCTGCTCGCAGTTTTCAGCTACTTATCGTTATGAGTCCTTATGGAATCCTGGAGAGTTAACCTTATTTCCGTTTGGTTCGGGTGCTTTTTTACCGGACTGGCGATTAGCCAAATCTTGCCTTTTTTACCACTCTATATCTCCCAACTGGGCGTGACCTCGCATGAAGCGCTCTCAATGTGGTCCGGATTAACGTTCAGCGTCACCTTCCTGATTTCAGCTATTGTCTCTCCAATGTGGGGCAGTTTAGCCGACCGCAAAGGACGCAAGCTAATGCTGCTGCGGGCCTCACTGGGTATGGCCATTGCGATTTTGCTACAGGCATTTGCTACTAACGTCTGGCAGCTTTTTCTGCTGCGCGGGGTGATGGGGTTAACCTCCGGTTATATTCCTAATGCGATGGCGCTGGTCGCGTCACAGGTTCCGCGTGAACGCAGCGGCTGGGCGCTGAGTACGCTGTCGACGGCGCAAATTAGCGGTGTCATTGGTGGACCGTTAATGGGGGGCTTTATTGCCGATCACGTTGGCTTACGGGCGGTATTCTGTATTACCGCCGCTTTGCTGGTGGTGAGTTTTCTGGTCACACTGTTTTTGATCAAAGAGGGCGTTCGTCCTACGATTAAAAAAAGCGAACGTCTGAGTGGGAAGGCCGTATTTGCCTCGCTTTCACATCCGGCGCTGGTGATCAGCCTGTTTTTTACCACCATGGTGATTCAACTTTGTAACGGTTCAATTGGGCCAATTCTGGCGCTGTTTATTAAATCAATGGTCCCAGATAGTTCGAATATTGCCTTTCTCAGCGGGCTGATAGCCTCAGTACCGGGCATTTCTGCTCTGATTTCCGCGCCTCGACTTGGTAAATTAGGCGACCGTATTGGTACTGAGCGGATTTTAATGGCGACGTTAATCTTCGCGGTGGTGCTGTTTTTCGCTATGTCGTGGGTCACCACGCCGTTGCAGTTGGGAGTTCTCCGTTTTCTGCTTGGCTTTGCCGACGGTGCGATGTTGCCGGCGGTGCAGACGCTGTTAGTGAAATACTCCAGCGACCAGATAACCGGGCGCATCTTTGGTTATAACCAGTCATTTATGTATCTCGGCAACGTCGCCGGGCCATTAATGGGGGCGACGGTTTCGGCAATGGCGGGGTTCCGTTGGGTGTTCATTGCTACAGCAAGCATTGTGCTTATCAATATCTGGCAATTGGCTATTGCGTTGCGACGTCGGCGCGGGGGGCGTTGAGCTCCTGATTAACAACGCTGCCTGTCAGCGTTGTTAATCCATAATTGTGTATTATATATTTGTGTGATTATTAATTTTCTTACCTTTTTATATTGAATCATTCTGCGTCAAGACGCATTTACCCTTATTTTGTGTTGTGATTGTTTTCGCAAATCGTTTTATTACTTATAAAAATACAACTTTCATCCTCTAGGCAGTCGTGAGCCTTAATGATAACGTGACCCATATTTTGTTAAGGGAATAGGCAAATGAAAAACCTCGTCACTGAGTTGTTACTTAAACTCGCGCAAAAAGAAGAAGAGTCGCAAGAACTGGCGGTACAGGTCGAAACGTTAGAGCGGGTAATCATCGAAATGCTGCGCAATATGGCGTGGAACGATCGGCAAATATTTATTCGTCAAATTGAGGGGGCGCTGGCTGATGTAAACCGCATGCCCGCGTTTCTCACGAACATACATAACGCTTGCGAGATCGTACCAAAAGCGTTTTGAACCATCTGTGGCGGGGCACCCACAAATTATCATAAAAGTGTCACATCAAATACTTATAGTCGCTTTGTTTTAATTTTACCGTATTTATACATGGAGAATATAAAGTGAAACAAAGCGCACTCGCTATTGCCCTGTTACCTTTGCTGTTTACCCCGGGTATTAATGCAGAAACATCTACTGTAGCGGTTTTGGATAATCGTGCCGCTCAAGGTGATATCTCCACGCCGGGTGGCGCTCGCCGATTGTCTGCCGACCAAACCGCGGCTCTGCGCGAATCCCTGAACGACAAACCGGCCAAAAATATTATTTTACTGATTGGCGATGGGATGGGTGATTCCGAAATAACGGCAGCGCGAAATTATGCTGAAGGCGCGGGCGGCTTTTTTAAAGGTATTGATGCTTTACCGTTGACCGGACAATACACACATTATGCGTTAGATAAGAAAACCGGCAAGCCCGATTATGTGACAGATTCTGCAGCATCGGCGACGGCGTGGACGACCGGTGTTAAAACTTACAATGGTGCTCTGGGCGTTGATATTCATGAGAAAGATCACGCTACTATTCTGGAAATGGCCAAAGCGGCGGGTCTGGCGACAGGCAACGTTTCCACGGCTGAATTGCAGGATGCCACGCCTGCCGCACTGGTTGCCCATGTCACTTCGCGTAAATGCTATGGCCCGAGCGTGACGGCTGAAAAATGTCCGACGAACGCGCTGGAAAAAGGCGGTAAAGGGTCGATTACCGAACAATTATTGAATGCCCGTGCGGATGTTACGTTAGGTGGCGGGGCAAAAACTTTTACTGAAACAGCTACGGCAGGTGAGTGGCAGGGTAAAACGCTGCGTGAACAAGCACAGGCCCGTGGTTACCAGATGGTGAGTGATACCGCGACGCTGGCGGCGATTACCGAAGCGAATCAGGATAAACCGCTGTTGGGTCTGTTCTCTGACGGTAATATGCCAGTGCGTTGGGAAGGCCCGAAAGCGTCTTATCACGGAAATCTGGATAAGCCGGTAGTGACCTGCACGCCAAATCCAAAACGTAACGACAGCGTGCCGACTCTGGCACAGATGACGGATAAAGCGATTGAGCTGTTAAGCAAAAATGAGAAAGGCTTCTTCCTGCAAGTGGAAGGCGCGTCAATCGACAAACAAGATCACGCCGCTAACCCGTGTGGACAAATTGGTGAAACTGTCGATCTGGATGAAGCGGTGCAGCGTGCGCTTGCTTTTGCGAAGAAAGATGGCAACACCCTGGTCGTGGTAACCGCTGACCACGCGCATGCCAGCCAGATAGTCGCACCGGATACTAAAGCACCCGGTTTAACGCAAGCGCTGAACACCAAAGATGGTGCGGTGATGGTCATTAGCTATGGCAACTCTGAAGAAGAGTCCCAGGAGCACACCGGCAGCCAACTGCGTATTGCAGCCTATGGCCCTCATGCGGCGAATGTGGTTGGCCTGACCGATCAAACCGACCTGTTCTACACCATGAAAGCGGCGTTAGGACTGAAATAACCCGACGCCCGGCGGCAATACTTTTGCCGTCGGGTGGTTTTTTTATCGTTAGCAGCCAAACTTACCTGTGTGTCGTCGTTCAGAAAAGGATGGTGCTATGAAAATTACATTATTAATGACGTTGCTTTTTGGTCTTATTTTTTTAACTACCGTCGGTGCTGCCGAGAAGGCATTAACCCCGCAACAACAACGTATGACCACCTGCAATCAGCAGGCAACGGCGCAAACCTTAAAAGGGGATGCGCGTAAGACGTATATGAGTGATTGCCTGAAAAACAGTAAATCTGGGCCTGAGGAAAAGAGTCTGACGCCGCAGCAGCAGAAAATGCGTGAATGCAACGTCAAGGCGACGGAGCAGTCTCTGAAAGGCGATGATCGTAATAAGTTTATGAGTGCTTGCCTGAAAAAATCTGCTTAGCACTTCCGGGTGAGCAGATAAAATCGCTCACCCGAAATATCATACTTCCGCCGCCAGACCCCTTCCTATAATTTGGGAAATTTGTTTCAGAATATTCCCAAATACGATGAATGATGAAAATTTTTATCAAAAGAAGGTCGTCTCAAATGAAGCATTTATATTGCTTCATCAAAATGACCACCAACGTTCCGGTCTGCGATTTGCCCGACGAATCAGGCTGCCGCGAGCAGTGGGATTGGGGGGAATGTTTTTCCCTATCGCGTCGGTATTAGTTTCTCAGCCAATAACCGGAGGCTGGTGGCTTTTGCTGGTGGGATGGGCATTTGTCTGGCCACATCTGGCATGGCAATTGGCAAGTAAAGCTGTCGATCCACTGCATAGCGAATATACCAACTTAAAAGCCGATGCCATCCTCGCCGGGATGTGGATGGGGATTATGGGGATAAACTTGCTGCCATCCACGGCGCTGTTGATGATTATCTGTATCAACCTGATGGGCGCAGGAGGTATGCGAGTCTTCATCGCAGGCGCCGTGTTGATGGTGGTTTCCTGCCTGGTGACGTTACAGTTAACGGATATCCCCATGGCTTTTAGCAGTACGCAGCTGAGCGTGCTGCTGTCACTGCCAGTGTTAGTGGTTTACCCGTTGCTGTTTGCCTGGGTGAGTTATAAGACGCTCATCCGGCTGGCAGAACATAAACGTCGCTTACAGGTTATGAGTACGCGAGATGGGATGACCGGGGTGTATAACCGACGTCATTGGGAACTGTTGCTGCGTAATGAATTTGATAATTGCCGCCGCCATCAGCGTGATGCCACGCTTCTTATCATCGATATCGACCATTTTAAGAGTA
Organism: Citrobacter sp. Cf087; assembly: GCF_030334285.1. Lineage (NCBI taxonomy): Bacteria > Pseudomonadati > Pseudomonadota > Gammaproteobacteria > Enterobacterales > Enterobacteriaceae > Citrobacter > Citrobacter sp. Cf087. The sequence goes on along the minus strand of NZ_JAOWED010000030.1, from coordinate 380,009 downwards.
TCAATGATACCTGGGGCCATGACGTAGGGGATCAGGCCATTGTTGCACTGACCCGCCAGTTACAGATGACCTTACGCGGTAGCGATGTGATTGGGCGTTTTGGCGGTGATGAGTTTGCGGTAATCATGTGTGGCACGTCGGCGAGCAGCGCGATTGCAGCGATGTCTCGTGTTCACGAACGGCTTACCCAACTGCGTTTATCTTGCGCGCCGCAGGTTGACCTGCGCATTAGCGTGGGCGTTGCGCCGCTGACATCTGAAACTGAACACTATAGAGAATGGTTAAAATCAGCAGATATGGCGCTCTATAAAGCAAAGAATTCCGGACGTAACCGCACTGAAGCGGCGGCATGACGTCCGGCGGTGTTAACTCAGGAGCGGCTGAGTTTTTCCGATTGCTCCATGCACTTAATCATCGCTTCAATTACTGATGAACGGAAACCGCGTTCTTCCAGGACGCGTACCGCCTCAATGGTGGTTCCACCTGGCGAGCACACCATATCCTTTAATTCGCCAGGATGTTTACCCGTTTCCAGCACCATCTTCGCCGAACCCATTACCGCTTGTGCCGCAAATTTATAAGCCTGCGCGCGGGGCATTCCCCCCTGAACGGCGGCATCTGCCATTGCTTCGATAAACATAAATACATAGGCCGGTGCTGAACCGCTGACACCAACGACCGGATGAATCATTGCCTCCGCAATGACTTCAGCTTCGCCAAAGCAGCGGAAGATATTCAGCACGTCAGCCGTATCTTCCGGCGTGACTAAGGCGTTTGGCGTGACGGAGGTCATTCCGGCGTTCACCAGCGACGGCGTGTTTGGCATCGCGCGAATGATTTTACGGTCGTGACCCAGCGCGCGGGCAAGCTGATCGAGGGTGACGCCTGCGGCAATTGAGACGACCAGGGAGTCTTTGTTCAGGCTGGAGGTAATTTCGCTCAGCACCTTAATCATAATGCCTGGCTTTACAGCCCCAAAAACAATATCAGCGATCTGCGCGACTTCTTGTGCAGACTGCGCCGCATTAATGCCGTACTGGTCGTGTAGCGCGGCGACCTTATCGGGGGAAGGGGTATAGACCCAGATTTGTCCGGGGAGAACCTGACCGCTGGCGATCATGCCGCCAAGAATGGCTTTGCCCATATTACCGCAGCCGATAAAACCAATTTTCTTGTCCATCTTGTCACTCCCTATGGATGATATTCATTGTTTTATACCCTAATTACTTCAAGTAACTTGAAGTATTTGGGGTAAATCTGGGAAAGCTAAGCTTAGCGCGGAATGAATATGTTCAGAAGGAGAAACAGCACTTTGCCTGAAAGTAAAAGCACGCGACAATGTGCGGCAGCACAACAGTGGGGAGAAGTTATGACAATATGGGTGGATGCCGATGCGTGTCCGAATGTGATTAAAGACATTTTGTACCGCGCTTCTGAGCGCATGCAAATGCCGCTTGTTTTGGTGGCCAACCAAAGCCTGCGCGTCCCGCCTTCGCGTTTCATCAGCACATTACGTGTGCCTGCGGGCTTTGACGTGGCTGATAACGAGATTGTGCGTCAGTGCAGTGCTGGTGATTTAGTGATAACGGCAGATATTCCGCTGGCGGCTGAAGTGATTGAAAAAGGTGCGGCGGCGCTTAACCCGCGTGGCGAACGTTATACCGAAGCCACGATCCGCGAGCGTCTGATGATGCGTGATTTTATGGATACGCTACGCGCTAGCGGTATTCAGACCGGGGGGCCGGACAGCCTTTCGTCCCGCGACAGACAGCATTTTGCAGCTGAACTGGATAAGTGGTGGCTGGAAGTTCAGCGTAGAAAATAGTGTGTGTAATTTATTATTTACACTTTATTCGTTGTGAATTCTTGTTATAGTAGGGGTTAACTCATCTCGCCATTCTTTATGTAATTTTTTCTTTACGGTTTTGGCTGTGTACTAGTTTGATGATATGATTATATTTTTAACCGCATCAGATCCCGCTTGTTGGCGGCTCTCTGGGGAAATTCTGTGATGACGCAACCTCTTTTTCTTGTTGGCCCCCGGGGGTGTGGTAAGACGACAACCGGTATGGCGCTGGCAAAGGCTATTGATTTCCAGTTCGTTGATACCGATCGCTGGTTGCAATCGCACGTGCAAATGACCGTGGCGGAAATCGTCGAAAGAGAAGGGTGGGAAGGGTTTCGTGCCCAGGAAACGACCGCTCTGCAGGCTGTCACAGCACCAGCAACGGTTGTTGCGACCGGCGGCGGTATTATTCTTACCGAATTTAACCGTCACTACATGCGCAGCCACGGCGTGGTTATCTATTTAAGCGCACCGGTATCGGTACTGGTTGATCGTCTGGAGGCGACGCCTGAAGAAGGATTACGACCGACCTTAACCGGCAAGCCGTTGACTGAAGAAGTGCAGGAAGTGCTCGCCCAGCGAGATGTTTTGTATCGCGAAGCCGCGCACTATATCGTTGATGCCACTAATGCGCCTGCGCAGGTGGTGGAAGACATTCTTGGGATACTGGCGCAGGCAGCGCCACGGTTGCAGGGCGGTGTCTATACTTAATGTTCATCCAGTGAAAAGGAAGAACTATGCCGACACAACCACCTTACCCACGTCAAGCGACCATTGTTACGGTTGAAAAAGGGACGCCAGGCCAGACGGTAACCTGGTATCAACTTCGAGCCGATCACCCTAAACCGAATTCGTTGATCAGTGAGCATCCTTCGGCTCAGGAAGCGATGGATGCTAAAAAACGCTACGAAGACCCCGATAAAACCTGATACGAAGACCGCCCTGGCACGAGTCTTAAAAGTGCCAGTCCGGGCGTGCATCACATTTTTTTAAATTTCGCTGTATACAGTAAAAATTGAAAATTAAACAATAACAATCCAGTACTGGAATGATCTGGAATCTTTACACAATACACCGCCGATCTACTGCTACGCTTTTGAGCATTTGTAGCACAGGTCAGCGCCCGGCACTTATCCGGGATTTCACAGCAAAGTAAGAAGACGGTGGAGCAACAAATGAGTACGTCGTTGGCTATCCTCACGATTGGCGTTGTGCCGATGTGTGAGATGTTACCGCTCCTGACGGAATATATTGATGAACAGCACATTACTCACCACAGTCTGCTGGGGCAGATGCAGCGAGAAGATGTGATGGCCGAGTACGGGGCTTCACCCGGTGACGAGCTGTTATTAACACTGCTTAGCGACCACCAACTTGCTCATGTCTCACGTCAGAAAGTGGAACGCTCGCTGCAAAGCATTGTGGAGGTTCTCGATAATCAGGGATTTGATGTGATCCTGCTGATGAGTACCGCCTCAATCACCCGTCTGACCGCCCGCAATAGCATCTTGTTGGAACCCATACGCATTATTCCCCCGTTAGTGGCTTCGATTGTCGAAGGGCATCAGGTTGGGGTCATAGTACCTGTTGCTGAATTGCTCAAAGCCCAGACACAAAAGTGGCAGGTGTTACAAACGCCACCAGTGTATGCCGTAGCTAATCCAGTAGAAGGTTCTGAACAACAGCTGATTGATGCCGGGAAATATCTCCTTGAGCAAGGCGCTGATGTTCTCATGCTGGACTGCCTGGGTTTTCATCAACGCCATCGTGATTTACTGCAAAAGTCGCTGGATGTCCCGGTTCTGCTGTCCAATGTGTTGATTGCCCGGCTAGCTTCGGAATTGCTGGCGTAATTTTGCGTGACAGGTGGAACGTCAGCCCCCTATATTGGTTCCTAACTTAATCACGAGATAGGGCCAGTTGTATGCTTCAAAGTAATGAATACTTTTCCGGCAAAGTAAAATCGATCGGTTTTACCAGCAGCAGTACTGGCCGCGCCAGTGTAGGCGTGATGGCTGAAGGTGAATATACCTTTGGTACTGCGGCGCCTGAAGAGATGACGGTGGTTAGTGGCGCACTGAACGTGCTGCTGCCAGGGGAAACCGAGTGGAAAGTCTATGCCGCAGGAGACGTGTTTAACGTACCGGGCAACAGTGAGTTTCATCTGCAAGTAGCAGAGCCAACATCCTATCTTTGCCGCTATTTGTAAGCGTAAAAATGACGAATGGCGATATTGTGTCGCCATTCGCTAAACAGGGCTAACGTTGCGCTTCGCCGCCTAATCCTTCCACCAGACTTTTAATCAGCGCCGCCAGTTCACCTGTCATCAGGATGAAATCGGCATCAAAACGCTGAGCATAATCTTCACGGTCGATATCTTCGTTCTGATCGCGCAGCTCATCGCTGAACTTCAGACGCTTAATGGAGCCGTCGTCACACATAACGAACTGAATACGCTGCTGCCAGTCGAGGGCCAACTTGGTGACCAGTTTGCCCGCCTCGATATGCACGGCGATTTCGTCGCAGACCAGATCCTGTTTTTTCGCGCGGATCACACCGCCGTCTTCAAGGATCGCTTTCAGTTCAGCTTCATCCAGTAACTGGAATCCTTGTGCTGTTGTGCCGGAGCGAACCCATTCGGTCAGCGTCAGCTCAATAGGGTTTTCCATCGTCAGCGGAACGACCGGCAGCGAACCGAGGCTTTTACGCAGCAGCGCCAGCGTATCTTCCGCTTTTTTCGCGCTTGCACAGTCGACCATGATCAGATCGTTGACGGTGTCGATCCACATCATTGTCTGGCTGAAGCGGCTAAAGGCGCGCGGCAGCAATGAGTGCAGAACTTCATCTTTCAGTGAGTCTTTTTCGGTCTTCTTGAGTTTGCGACCTTGCTCAGCTTCCAGTTTGAATATTTTGGCTTCCAGCGCCTGTTTGATAACCGGCGACGGCAGAATTTTTTCTTCTTTGCGGGCGCAGATAATAATTTGGCCATTGGCGGTATGCGTTAATGCATCGCTGTGCGATCCCATCGGCGGAACCCAGCCCATTTTTGCCATATCCTGGCTACCGCAAGGGGTGAACGTCATTGATGCCAGCTGTTTTTCCATCTCTTCGGCACGCAAAGAAACATCGCGGCTAAGACGGTAAACCATTAAATTTTTGAACCACAGCATGATAATTTCCACGGCCTTGTCGTTAAATCCAGCGGGCATGATAGCGAATTGTCGCTATGCTTGCATTGTTAATCGGGAAGAGGAGCAAACAGTGCGTATAGGTATCGATTTGGGCGGTACGAAAACGGAAGTTATTGCGCTTGGCGATGCGGGCGAACAGCTTTTTCGCCATCGCCTGCCCACGCCGCGTGATGATTATCGGCAAACGATAGAAACCATCGCCATGCTGGTGGAGATGGCGGAAAACGCCACCGGGCAGACGGGAACCGTGGGAATGGGCATTCCCGGTTCAATCTCGCCCTACACCGGGGTGGTAAAGAATGCCAACTCGACCTGGCTTAACGGGCAACCTTTTGACAAAGACCTGAGTTCGCGTCTGAATCGCGAAGTGCGGTTGGCAAATGATGCCAACTGTCTGGCGGTTTCTGAAGCGGTGGATGGGGCAGCGGCGGGGGCGCAAACCGTGTTTGCGGTGATTATCGGCACCGGATGTGGCGCAGGCGTGGCGCTGAATGGTCGGGCACACACGGGCGGTAACGGTACCGCAGGGGAGTGGGGGCATAATCCGCTGCCGTGGATGGACGAAGATGAGCTGCGTTATCGGCAGGAAGTCCCCTGTTATTGCGGCAAACAAGGCTGCATTGAAACCTTCATTTCCGGGACCGGTTTTGCCACCGACTACCAGCGCCTGAGCGGTAAGCCGCTCAAAGGCAGTGAAATTATCAGCCTTGTTAATGCGCAGGATACTCTTGCGGAGCAAGCGTTGAGCCGCTATGAGCTTCGTCTGGCGAAATCACTGGCACATGTGGTGAATATTCTCGATCCGGACGTCATTGTGCTGGGTGGCGGAATGAGCAATGTCGATCGACTGTATCAAAACGTTCCGACGTTGATGAAGCAATTTGTTTTTGGCGGCGAGTGTGAAACGCCTCTACGCCAGGCGTTGCACGGTGACTCCAGCGGCGTGCGCGGCGCGGCCTGGCTGTGGCCGCACGTATAAACGGTTGTTATGTCGCGGGTGCAACCTGTTGTTGCACGCCGCGCTTCAGGCGACCATAGAGCAGCAGCGAGGACATCGCAGAAAACGACAGCAGCGCAGCCGGCAGCGTCACGTAGTTGTAGGCAAATCCCAGCGTCAGCATCATGCCACCGCAGTACGCGCCAATCGCGCTGCCGAGATTGAAGGCAATTTGCCCGCCAGCCGCGCCCAGTAGTTCTCCCCCTTTAGCATTTTGCAGCAGCAAAATTTGCAACGGCGCCGACAGAGCAAACAGACCCGCGCAGCAAATGAAAGCGAAGGTCAGCGACGCGGCTTTGATGCCGCCAAAGGCAAAGAGCAGCAGCAGAGCCAGCACAATCACGAAGTCGGTTATTACCGCAATTCGCAGCGGCGTATAACGGCCTGACAGCCTACCGCTTAGCAGATTTCCTAACACCATTCCCAATCCCACCAGCATCATGATGAAGGTCATTAGCGCCTCGGAGAAGCCGGAGATATACATCATGTACGGTTTGACGTAGCTGAACCAGGCGAAAACCCCGGCGTTCCCAAACATGGTGGCGGAAAAAATGAACCATGGGGCGGGGCTTTTCAAAAAGTGAAATTGTTCGCGCAGTTTCCCTTTTACCTCATCGCTAATGTTGGGGACCCAAAAAGCGACCGAGACCATTACGGCGATATTAAAGACGGCTATCAGCAGAAACGTGTAGCGCCAGCTAAATTCCTGGCTCAGCCAGGTGCCGACGGGAATGCCAACCAGATTGGCAACGGTCATCCCCGAAATCATGCCCGCGACGGCGGCGGTGACTTTTCCTGGACGGGCTAGCTTCGACAGGATAATCGCGCCCACGCCGAAAAATGCGCCATGAGGGAAGCCGGAAACCAGCCTGCCCACCGCCAGCATAAAATACGAGGAAGAGAGGGTGAAGATGGCGTTGCCAATCACGCACAGGGTGACCAGAAACAGCAAAATATGTTTGAGCGAAAAGCGATTGGAAAAGAGCGCAATAATGGGCGCGCCAAGCACTACGCCAAAGGCGTAAAACGAAATCATATGGCCAGCGGCAGGAATGGAAATTCCCACGTCCCGCGCCAGCTCAGTGAGGACACCCATGATGCCAAACTCGGCCATGCCCAGCCCAAATGTTCCGAGCGCTAAAGAGAAAATGACTTTTTTCATACCACCTGCCAACAAGAAAGACGCAGGATATGCGTCATAGCGACGAACGTTCGCCGCCAATAGCGATAGCTTGCGGATAAGCGAAGTGGAATGCCATTTCATATCCGTCCCTGAGTATGCAATATTGTGCTACATAGCGTGCCGGATAGCGTTAGCGCTTATCCGGCCTGTGACACCACATTCGCTGGCCGATTACTCCACCGCAAACATTTTGTCGAGTTTGCTGTAGCCCAGACCGTTGATTTTTTTCACCTTGATCTGCACCGGAATGCGTTCTTTCATTGCTTCGACGTGGCTGATCACGCCAATGGTTTTACCGGTAGCGTTGAGCGCATCAAGCGCGTCCAGGGCGGTATCCAGCGTTTCACTGTCCAGCGTGCCGAAACCTTCGTCGAGGAACAGGGAGTCAATTCGGGTTTTGTGGCTGACCAGATCGGACAACGCCAGCGCCAGCGCCAGACTCACGAGGAAGCTCTCGCCGCCGGAAAGCGTACGCGTATCACGTACGGCATCGGCCTGCCAGGTATCAACCACTTCCAGCTCTAACGCTTCGCTGGCCTTGCGCTGCAACAAATAGCGACCGTGCAGACGGGTTAACTGGTTGTTGGCAAGCCAGACGAGGTTATCCAGCGTCAGCCCCTGGGCAAATTTGCGGAACTTATCTCCCTCTTTCGAGCCGATCAGTGCATTCAAATACCCCCAGTCTTCGACCTGCTGCGCGACTTTTTCAATCTCCTGCATCAGCGCCTGCTGCTGCTGGCGGTTTTCAGCATCTTGTTTGAGCTGCTGGCGAATTTCGCCCTGACGAGTAGTGTTATCGCGTAGCAGTTGGGTGAGCTGCGCCAGCGCGTCGTGCAGATGCTGCGCCGTCAGCGTGAGATCCACTTCTGTTGGTTGCTGCTGTTGATGAGCCGCCAGTGCCTGCTGGGCCTGATTAACCAGCGTTTGCGCCTGCTGTCGCTGGCCTTCCAGTGATTGCTTCAACTGCTCCAGGCGATTAAAGGTCTCTTCGTCCAGCAGGGCGGCAATAAAGGCGTCGCGATCGGCAAAGATGCTGGCCTGCAATGCGGCATCAAACTGCGCCTGGATTTCCGCGGCGCGCTGAACGTCCTGCGCCTCCTGCTGTTGCAAGGTTTGCCACTGTCCCTGTAAAGAGAGGCAATCGTCGTGCACCTGCCGCCAGTTTTCCAGCGACAAATCCTCAATGTTTTCAGAAAGCGCCTCGGTTTCAGGCAACGTTTCCAGCAGCGGCGCAAGCTGGGCAATCCGTGCCTGTAACTCGGTCAGTTCATTCTGACGCTGTTGCCACATTTGTGCTTCGTTCGCCCGTTCGCTTAGCCATGAGGCGACGTCATCCTCGGGTGGAAGGGCCAGACCATAGCGGGAAAGCTCGGCGGTTAGCGTCGCCTGGCGCTGGTCAATATGCAGCTGGAGCTGGGTAATCTGCTCGGTATGCGCGGTGATTTGCGCCTGCAGGGTATGACGCAGGCTCAACTGGTGAAGCTGTTGTTCGTGCTCTTCCTGAGCGGCCAGCCACGGGGCAATGTCATCCTGCGGTTGTAGCGTGACGTTGAGGCTGGCGGTGACGGTCAGCCACTCTTGAGTAAGTGCTTGCTCCTCCTGAGAAAGCGTCTGTGCTTCGCGTTCATCCCGCTGAAGTTGCTGGGTTATCGCCTCAAGCTGGCCGCGTAGCGTTGAACCCTCATCGGCCAGCGTTTTGACCTCTTTTTCCAGTGCCTCACGCCGCGTCTGATTCACGCTCAGTTCGAGCGTTTGATAGCGTTCAATCGCCGGATGTGCGGTGGAGCCGCATAGCGGGCAAGGCATGCCGGATTGCAACAATGCCCGTTGGCTTTCCAGATCTTTGATGCGGGCTTCTTGCTCGCAAATGACTCTCACATCAGTAAGTTGCTGATTTTTATCTTTATAGCGCTGACGTTTTTCGGCAAGCACCGCGTTGCGCTGGGTCAACTCTTGTTGATGCTGTACAAGCGTGGCGCGTAACTGTGCCAGTTGTTTTTGCTTCGGGGTGATTTGCCCGTGTAAATTGCTCAGCCGCTGGCGTAACGGACGAAGCTGCACATGTTGCGCCAGCGCATCCGTTACCTCCTGCGGCGAAAGGGTCAGCGCGGGAAGCGTTAGTGCATTGAGCTTACGCGTGTCGTTTTCTCGCAGCTGCTGCCATTGGCGTAGCTGGGTGCTGGCGTCGGACTGTTGGGCCAGCAGCGCTTTCCATCCTGCCAGTTCGCTACTCCATAAGCGGAAGCGATCATGCTCATTAAGCCAGTCGGTTAACGTCTGTTGTTCGGCTAGCATCAAGGTCGACTGCATTTTCGCCTGCTGACGAATACGCCCGCGCAGCGTTAAGCTGCTTTGTAAGCGAGCATTCACTTCCTGAATCTTCTGGCGCGTACGCTCGATGGTAGCCGTTTGTTCCTGAATTCGCTCCCAGTGCGGGCGTAACGCCCTGGCCGGCAGTGCCAGACTCAGTGCCGCCAACTGCGGCTGCGCGTCTTCTTGCGCCTGAAGCGCTGCCTGTAATGCCTGCTGGTGGCGGTTTATATCCGTTTGTAGCTCATTTTGCCGAATGAGCCAGTTGAGGTGCTGTTGCTGGGTTTGTTGGCTGGTAAGGTATTGTTTTTCTTCGTCAGTAAGTACCTGCAAACTTTCTGTCAGAGATTGCACCTGCTCTGGCGCTAACAGCGCCACGCCGCTGGCCTGGGCCTGCAGTTTTTCCAGCTCCGTACGCGCTGATTTGTGCTTTTCAAACACCATGGCGGAGATTTGACCGTAGATCTCAGTACCGGTTAACTCTTCGAGCAGCTCGGCGCGCTCTTTTGGTTTGGCATTGAGAAATGCGGCAAACTGGCCCTGAGAGAGCAGCATGGAACGGGTAAAACGGCCGTAATCCAGCCCGGTAAGCTCGGCGGTCATCTCCAGCTTGTCTTTGACTTTATCAGCGAGGATTTTACCGTCGGCGCAGCGGGCCAGCTCAACGCGCGGAACCTGCAGGTTGCCCTCTGGCTGATTACGCGCCCGGTTCTGGCTCCAGAATGCGCGGTAGGCTTCGCCCCGCACTTCAAATTCCACCTCGGCCAGACACTCCGCTGTGTCGCGGGTCATCAGGTCGTTTTGCGACTGTGACACAGTATTCAGGCGCGGCGTTTCGTGGTACAGCGCAAGGCAAATTGCGTCCAGCAGGGTGGTTTTCCCCGCGCCTGTGGGCCCGGTGATAGCGAACAGCCCGTTGCTGGCAAAAGGTTCTGCCGTGAAATCGACTTTCCATTCTCCCTTCAGGGAGTTGAGATTTTTCAGGCGCAGGCTGAGAATTTTCATGCTTCAGCCTCCCCGGCAAGCGTCTGTACGGTTGCGCTAAACAGCTGATTAAGCCGCTCGCGCTGCGGTTCTTCGAGTTCTTCCAGCGCCAGGCGGCGGTCAAAAACCTCCGCCACGCTCAGCTCGCTTAATGTTTCACGACGTTCATTGGCCATAATGCGTTCGCGCTGTTCGCGACTGCGGCGCACCAATAACACCTCTACCGGTAAATCTTCGGTCAAGGCCTGGATTTTACGCTGCATATCATGCAGATAGTCATCGGTGGTAATTTCAATATCCAGCCACACAGGCGGCTCTTGCTGTACGTTGCGCCACTGCTCAAGCTGGGCGGTAATGGCGGCGAGATCGCCTTTCAGTACCGCAAGCGGCTGGGTGACCGGTACGGTGAGATTCTCGACGGCGTTGAGTTTCCCTGCTTCAAAGCTCACCAGATGCACGCATTTGTTTTTGCCGCACTCGTCAAAACTGAGAGCGATCGGCGAGCCGCAGTAGCGAATATGCTCCGTGCCACCGATAACCTGCGCCCGGTGAATATGGCCCAGCGCGATGTAGTCCGCCGGAGGGAAGTTTTGTGCTGGGAAGGCGTCCAGCGTACCGATATAAATGTCACGGACGGCGTCACTTTTACTGGCGCCGACGGTGGTCAAATGCCCGGTCGCGATGATGGGCAGATTCTGATCACCACGCAGCGTGCAGGCATCCTGATACTGCTGCTGGTAATAGTCGGTGATGGCTGACAGCAAATGTTGCTGTTTTTCTTGCCCGGTTAGCCCGGCCTGGCTGGTAATAATGTCGCGTGGACGTAAAAAAGGAACCGGGCACAGAATTGCCCCCGGCGTGCCGTCACGTTGCGACAGTACCTGCGGCGCATGGCCGGCGCTGGCAACGACCGTGGTGTTGAGAAACGCCAGTATATCGCGGGATTCATTGAGTGTGGCGACGGAGTCGTGGTTGCCTGCCAGCACCACCAGATGACACCCGGTTTGCTGTAAATTAACGACAAAACGGTTATACAGCTCACGGGCGTAGCTTGGCGGTGAGCCGGTATCGAAAATATCACCCGCCACAATAATGGCATCCACCTGATGGGATTGTGCCGTTTCCAGCAGCCAGTCGAGAAAGGCCTGATGTTCAGCGGCGCGGCTCTTGCTGTAGAAATTTTGGCCCAGATGCCAGTCAGACGTGTGAAGGATGCGCATAAGAGTTCCATGACGATAAAACAGTGGTGGGGATTATAACCTTTCAAGGACGGTAATATCTTGTCTCCGGGCTGTCATAATTCGCCGGGCTGCGTTAAACCTGGGCTATCTTTTCATAAATCTGTCATAAAACTGACGCATAATGGCACCGTATTGATGGCAAACGATTTAATTATAAACAGGGCAAATCATGGCGAGACGTATTCTGGTCGTAGAAGATGAAGCTCCAATTCGTGAAATGGTCTGCTTCGTGCTCGAGCAAAACGGTTTTCAACCCGTAGAAGCCGAAGACTATGACAGTGCTGTGAACCAACTCAATGAACCCTGGCCGGATCTCGTCCTGCTTGACTGGATGCTTCCCGGCGGCTCGGGTCTGCAATTTATTAAACATCTCAAGCGCGAAGCCATGACGCGGGATATCCCCGTGATGATGCTGACGGCGAGAGGTGAAGAGGAAGACCGCGTCCGGGGGCTGGAAACCGGTGCGGATGATTATATTACCAAGCCGTTTTCTCCCAAGGAGCTGGTGGCGCGTATTAAAGCGGTTCTGCGTCGTATTTCACCGATGGCGGTGGAAGAGGTTATTGAGATGCAGGGGCTAAGCCTTGATCCGACCTCGCATCGCGTGATGACCGGCGAGGATCCGCTGGATATGGGGCCGACCGAATTCAAACTGTTGCACTTCTTTATGACCCACCCTGAGCGCGTCTACAGCCGTGAACAACTCCTCAATCATGTCTGGGGAACCAATGTCTACGTGGAAGACCGGACAGTGGATGTGCATATCCGCCGCTTACGTAAAGCGCTGGAGCACAGCGGACACGATCGAATGGTGCAGACAGTTCGCGGGACGGGATATCGTTTTTCGACCCGCTTCTGACTGACAAGAATCAGGGCCTGATGGATTAGGCCGTTTATGGAGTAAGACGTTTGCTAGAACGATTGTCATGGAAAAGGTTGGTACTGGAGCTGATCCTGTGCTGCATACCGGCATTTATCCTTAGCGCTTTTTTCGGTTACCTGCCCTGGTTTTTACTGGCGTCGGTAACGGGCCTGCTTATCTGGCATTTCTGGAATCTATTACGTTTGTCCTGGTGGCTATGGGTCGACAGAAGCATGACGCCGCCGCCGGGGCGAGGCAGTTGGGAGCCGTTGTTATATGGGCTGCATCAAATGCAGCTGCGCAACAAAAAACGCCGTCGAGAACTGGGTAACCTGATCAAACGTTTTCGCAGCGGGGCGGAATCACTACCCGACGCGGTGGTATTGACCACCGAAGAAGGCGGTATCTTCTGGTGTAACGGACTGGCTCAGCAGGTTCTGGGACTGCGCTGGCCGGACGATAGCGGGCAAAATATTCTTAACCTGCTGCGATACCCGGAATTCACACAATATCTGAAAACGCGCGACTTTAGCCGGCCTATCAATCTGGTGCTCAATACCGGACGGCATCTGGAAATTCGCGTGATGCCCTACACGGATAAGCAACTGCTGATGGTGGCGCGCGACGTTACCCAGATGCACCAACTGGAAGGTTCACGGCGAAACTTTTTCGCCAACGCCAGCCATGAGCTGCGCACACCGCTGACGGTGCTGCAAGGTTATCTGGAAATGATGCAGGAGCATCCGCTGGAAGGGACAACGCGCGAAAAAGCGCTGCATACCATGCGCGAACAAACGTACCGTATGGAAGGCCTGGTGAAGCAGCTGCTGACGCTGTCAAAAATTGAAGCTGCTCCGACGTTGCAACTGAATGAGAAAGTCGATGTGCCCATGATGCTGCGCGTGATCGAGCACGAAGCGCAAACCCTGAGCCAGCATAAACATACGTTTACCTTTGATGTCGATAACAGCCTGAACGTGCGGGGCAACGAGGAGCAGTTGCGTAGCGCTATCTCGAATCTCGTGTACAACGCGGTGAACCACACACCAGCGGGAACGCACATTACCGTACGCTGGCAGCATGTGGTCTCGGGGGCGGAATTTTGTGTGGAAGACAACGGTCCAGGCATTGCCGCCGAGCATATTCCACGTTTGACCGAGCGTTTTTATCGGGTAGATAAGGCGCGATCGCGGCAAACGGGCGGTAGCGGGTTGGGCCTTGCCATCGTGAAACATGCGCTGCATCATCACGACAGCCGTTTGAATATCGAAAGCGAACCAGGCAAAGGGACGCGATTTAGTTTCGTGATCCCGGAACGTTTGATTGCCAAAAGTAACGGTTAAAGCACATTCGTAAGATTATCTTTCCAAAAGCCAGCACAAGCTGGCTTTTTCTATGCGGTCAATATATGACTCCTGAATTTTACGACGTTTGATTGTTTTTTGTTCGAACTATTACCCATACCTTTTTCCATGAAATGGTGTTTTGTGCTAACCCCATTTTTCATATCGCTATATTGTTCTGGTTTTTGGATCCCACCTTGCTTTAAAACGTTATAAGCGTTTAAATTGCGCTCCAGATGCTGTCATACCGACTGCATTTACGCGGTAAATCGAAAAACTATTCTTCGCCGCGCCAGGTCGGGAGTGTTTCCCGCTGGAATTGAGCAAAAATGCCGCTGTATTGTCCCCCAGGGAAAGGCAAAAATTTACTATTTTCAACACCACATCCACAGGCAGTAAGACTTTATGACCCATCAGTTAAAATCGCGCGATATTATCGCTTTGGGATTTATGACATTTGCACTGTTCGTTGGTGCAGGAAACATCATCTTCCCCCCAATGGTTGGTTTGCAGGCAGGTGAACACGTCTGGACTGCGGCTTTTGGCTTTTTGATTACCGCCGTTGGCCTGCCGGTACTTACCGTTGTCGCGCTGGCGAAAGTCGGTGGTGGTGTGGACCGACTGAGCACACCTATCGGTAAAGTTGCTGGTCTGCTACTGGCGACTGTTTGCTATCTGGCCGTTGGGCCGTTATTTGCTACCCCGCGTACCGCGACGGTCTCTTTCGAAGTCGGGATTGCACCGCTGACCGGAGACTCTGCGCTGCCGCTGTTTATCTATAGCGTTATCTATTTCGCGATTGTGATTCTGGTTTCGCTGTATCCGGGCAAACTGCTGGATACGGTGGGTAATTTCCTGGCGCCGCTGAAAATCCTGGCGCTGGTTGTTCTGTCTGTCGCCGCAATCGTCTGGCCAGCAGGCCCGATCAGTAATGCGATGGAAGCCTACCAAACTGCGGCATTTTCTAATGGCTTCGTGAACGGGTATCTGACCATGGATACGCTGGGCGCGATGGTGTTTGGTATTGTTATCGTTAACGCCGCTCGCTCGCGTGGTGTTACTGAAGCACGTCTGCTGACCCGTTACACCGTTTGGGCGGGTTTAATGGCGGGTGTGGGCTTAACGCTGCTGTATCTCGCGCTGTTCCGTCTGGGTTCAGATAGCGCGATTCTGGTCGATCAGTCTGCTAACGGCGCGGCGATTCTGCATGCGTATGTTCAGCACACCTTTGGCGGTGCAGGAAGCTTCCTGCTGGCGGCGCTGATTTTCATCGCCTGTCTGGTCACCGCGGTTGGCTTGACCTGTGCGTGCGCAGAGTTCTTTGCCCAGTACGTTCCACTGTCTTATCGTACGCTGGTATTTATCCTCGGCGGCTTCTCGATGGTGGTTTCTAACCTGGGTCTGAGCCATCTGATTCAGATCTCTATTCCGGTGCTGACGGCTATCTATCCGCCATGTATCGCACTGGTTGTATTAAGCTTTACCCGCTCATGGTGGCATAATTCTTCCCGCGTCATTGCACCTGCGATGTTTATCAGCCTGATTTTTGGTATCCTTGATGGCATTAAAGCTTCTGCAATTGGCGACGTGTTACCGGCCTGGACCCAGCGTTTACCGCTGGCGGAGCAGGGGCTGGCGTGGTTGATGCCAACAGTCGTGATGGTGGTCCTGGCAGTTATCTGGGATCGCGCCGCGGGTCGACAAGTGACCTCCAGCGCACACTAATATCACTGACAATAAGTTTTAACCACGGGGCTATTAACATGGCCCCGTGGTTTTTTTATTGTGTTAACAGGTTAGGAATCGATGGAAAGTAATAACAAGCTAAAGCGTGGGCTGAGCACCCGGCACATCCGCTTTATGGCATTAGGTTCAGCAATTGGTACCGGGCTGTTCTATGGCTCGGCCGATGCCATCAAAATGGCGGGGCCAAGCGTGTTGCTGGCCTATATTATCGGCGGCGTAGCGGCGTATATTATTATGCGCGCGCTGGGCGAAATGTCTGTTCATAACCCTGCAGCCAGCTCCTTCTCGCGCTATGCGCAGGAAAACCTCGGACCGCTGGCAGGCTATATCACCGGCTGGACCTATTGTTTTGAAATCCTGATTGTCGCCATTGCCGATGTGACTGCCTTTGGTATTTACATGGGCGTCTGGTTCCCGGCCGTACCGCACTGGATTTGGGTACTCAGCGTAGTGCTGATTATCTGCGCCATCAACCTGATGAGCGTGAAGGTGTTTGGCGAGCTGGAGTTCTGGTTCTCGTTCTTCAAAGTCGCCACCATTATCATCATGATTGTCGCTGGTTTCGGTATCATCATTTGGGGGATTGGCAACGGCGGGCAACCGACCGGTATCCATAACTTATGGAGCAACGGTGGCTTCTTCAGCAACGGCTGGCTCGGCATGGTGATGTCGCTGCAAATGGTGATGTTCGCTTACGGCGGGATTGAGATTATCGGGATTACCGCAGGCGAAGCCAAAGACCCGGAAAAATCTATTCCGCGCGCTATCAATTCCGTACCAATGCGTATCCTGGTGTTTTATGTGGGGACGTTGTTCGTCATTATGTCTATCTACCCGTGGAACCAGGTGGGTACCGACGGTAGCCCGTTCGTTATGACGTTCCAGCATATGGGCATTACCTTTGCTGCCGGGATCCTCAACTTTGTGGTTCTGACTGCGTCGCTGTCGGCAATTAACTCTGACGTCTTCGGTGTGGGACGTATGCTACACGGCATGGCGGAGCAGGGCAGTGCCCCAAAAATGTTTGCCAAGACGTCGCGTCGTGGCGTGCCGTGGGTTACGGTGATGGTGATGACCATCGCGCTGCTGTTTGCGGTTTATCTTAACTACATCATGCCGGAAAACGTCTTCCTGGTGATCGCCTCTTTGGCAACGTTCGCCACGGTTTGGGTGTGGATTATGATCCTGCTGTCGCAGATTGCTTTCCGTCGTCGTCTGCCGCCAGAAGAGGTCAAAGCGCTGAAATTTAAAGTACCGGGTGGGGTAACGACGACCATTGTTGGCCTGATTTTCCTGGTCTTTATCATCGCGCTTATCGGCTATCATCCGGATACCCGCATTTCGCTGTATGTCGGCTTTGCGTGGATTGTCCTGCTGCTGCTCGGCTGGGGATTCAAGCGCCGTCGCGAGCGCCAACTGGCTGAAGCACAGTAATATTTTTGCCGGGTAGCTTTGCGTTACCCGGCAATTTTCTCCTCCCCCGAACTCCTCCCCCAATAAACGTTAAGATGATGAGTGATCCTGCACTTCGCTATGGCAAGGTGACGTCATTATCATCAAAGGGGATACGTGATGTTGAACGCCTGGCACCTTCCGGTTGCCCCATTTGTTAAGCAAAACAAAGATCAACTGACGATTACATTATGGCTGGCGGGGGAAAATCCACCCCAGCGGGTGACGCTACGCGCAGAAAACGATAACGAAGAGATTTCGCTGGCTATGCACAAGCAGCGCAGCCAGCCGCAGCCGGGTGTGACCGCGTGGCGAGCGGCGATTGATCTCTCCAGCGGGCAGCCTCGTCGACGCTATAGCTTTAAATTACTTTGGCTCGATCGTCAGTTGTGGTTCACCCCACAGGGATTCAGCCGTTTTCCGCCTGCGCGTCTGGAGCAGTTTGCCGTCGATGTGCCGGATAACGGTCCGCAGTGGGTCGCTGACCAGGTCTTTTACCAAATTTTCCCGGACCGTTTTGCCCGCAGCCAGTCGCGTGAAGCGGGCCAGGATAACGTCTATTATCACCACGCGGCCGGGCACGACATCGTGCGGCGCGAATGGGACGAACCGCTTACGGCTCAGGCCGGTGGCTCCACGTTCTATGGCGGCGATATGGACGGCATCAGCGAAAAGCTACCGTACCTGAAAACGTTAGGGGTCACGGCGCTGTACCTGAATCCTGTGTTTACCGCGCCGAGCGTGCATAAATACGATACCGAAGATTACCGTCATGTTGATCCGCAATTTGGCGGCGACACGGCGCTGCTACGCCTGCGGCACAACACCCAACAGCAGGGCATGCGCTTGATTCTGGACGGTGTTTTTAACCATAGCGGCGATTCGCACGCCTGGTTTGACCGGCATAGTAGGGGAACGGATGGGGCGTGCCATAACCCAGAATCCCCCTGGCGCGACTGGTATCATTTCTCAGCCGACGGCGTTGCGCTCGACTGGCTGGGGTATTCCAGCTTGCCCAAGCTGGACTTTTCTTCGGAAAGCCTAGTAAATGAAATTTATCGCGGCGAAGACAGTATCGTCCGTCACTGGCTGAAAGCGCCGTGGAGTATGGACGGCTGGCGTCTTGATGTGGTGCACATGCTGGGAGAAGCAGGAGGCGCACGTAACAACCTACAACACGTGGCCGGCATTACGCAGGCGGCAAAAGAAACCCAGCCAGAGGCGTATGTGGTGGGTGAACATTTTGGCGATGCTCGCCAGTGGTTGCAGGCCGACGCGGAAGATGCCGCCATGAACTATCGCGGCTTTACTTTCCCTCTCTGGGGATTCCTCGCCAATACCGATATTTCATACGACCCACAATCTATTGACGCTCAGACCTGTATGGCGTGGATGGATAACTACCGCGCGGGGTTGTCGCATCAACAGCAATTGCGCATGTTTAACCAGCTCGACAGCCACGATACCGCTCGCTTTAAGTCTCTGCTCGGTAAAGACGTCGCACGTTTACCGCTGGCGGTGGTGTGGCTATTTACCTGGCCTGGCGTGCCCTGTATTTACTACGGCGACGAAGTGGGGCTGGATGGCAACAACGATCCGTTTTGCCGCAAACCTTTCCCATGGCAGCCTGAAAAACAGGACGCTAACCTGCTGGCGTTGTACCAGCGGCTGGCAAAATTACGCCACCAGAGCCAGGCGCTACGCCACGGTGGTTGTCAGGTGATTTACGCCGAGGATAACGTGGTGGTGTTTGTACGGGTGCTAAACCGCCAGCGCGTGTTAGTGGCGATTAACCGTGGCCAGGCTTGTGAAGTGGTCCTGCCAGCCTCGCCATTACTGAGCGTGAGTCATTGGCAGCACAAAGAGGGCACAGGTGTGCTTGCCGACGATATCCTGACGTTGCCGGCGATTTCCGCCTCTGTATGGTCAGGTCATTGATATAAGTGCGCAATCGCCGGGCTTGCCAGCAGCGCGTCTCGCCACCAGCGCTGCGCCAGCCCATCACGGTTATTACGCCATGCCATATAGGCCACGTCTTTTTGGCGAAATGAGATAACTGTTTTTTCCACCAGCTCGCCCGTAGCAAGCCACGGGCTGGCAATATGGCGGGGGAGAAATCCGCAGCCCATGCCGGCTCGCAGTAGCATCACTTTACTGTGGAAGTCATCGACACGGATCTGCGCCTGCTCCTCCAGCAGATTGGTTTGTAACGGATGGCAGAAGCGGGCGCTGTCGCTGATAACAATCGCCCGATGCAGGCACAACTGCTCGTTGGTCAGGCCATCAGGTGCTGCGGCCAGCGGATGCTCAGGTGCCACGACAAATACATTGTCCAATGTACCGAGCATTTTGTAGGACCAGGCCGCTGACGTTGGTGGTTCATTAATCGCCCCCAGAATAATATCTGCTCCATTATGGGTCAGCTCCTCCCAGGAACCCGCCAGCGTATGATGGGTAAAACTGAGGCGGGTTTGCTTATTCAGCGCGTGAAATTCATCGATAATGGGTAACAGCGAGGCGAAAGGAAAGGAGTCGTCCAGCGCAATCGCCAGCTCTTTTTCCCAGCCTGAACTCAGCTGTACCGCCTGTTTTTCGAGATCTTTTGCCGCACTTAGCAATAAACGTCCCTTTTCCAGCATCATCTGTCCGGTGTCGGTAAATTTAGCCCGGTGTCCGGAACGGTCAAGCAACTCGATATTCAGGTCGCTTTCCAGCTTTTGAATCATATAGCTGAGTGCCGCAGGCGTTTTAAACAGCGATTCGGCCGCCGCGGCAAATGAACCCTGTTTGTCGAGTGCGTCGAGAATAAGCAAAACATCCAGATTAATGCGCATAGGCAGAAAAGATCCTGAAAATTAAACCCTTCTGTTGTACCGAATGAAGAAAAACAATGCCAGTGAATAAATTAGATGAATCATGCGCATTTTTTTGATGTTGTTTAGGATATATCGCAACACAGAATTAATAGTTTCACAGGATGGTAAGTTTTCTTTAATAACTCGTTAGAAATTTCCCGCTATACTCAACAAGCTTTCTGATTCAGGATCCTGCTGCTGACGGCAGATACAGACCGTTGCCTTTTAACTTATTGATTAAGAAGGTGTGATATGTCTATTCGGGAACTGATTGACCCTCAAAACTCTACGCTTATTTTTATTGATCATCAGCCGCAAATGTCATTTGGTGTAGCGAATATCGATCGCCAGACTTTAAAAAATAATACCGTGGCATTAGCGAAAGCCGGGAAAATATTCAATGTTCCGGTGATTTATACTTCTGTAGAAACGAAAAGTTTTAGCGGATATATCTGGCCAGAACTGTTAGCGGTTCATCCTGATGTAAAACTCATTGAACGCACCTCAATGAACTCCTGGGAAGATGCGGCGTTTGTGAAGGCCGTGGAAGCGACTGGGCGCAAAAAACTGATTATCTCCGCGCTGTGGACCGAAGTCTGCCTGACTTTCCCGGCACTGATGGCGCTGGAAGCGGGTTATGAAGTATATGTGGTGACCGACACTTCCGGCGGCACGTCCGTGGATGCCCATGAGCGTTCTATCGATCGCATGGTACAGGCTGGTGCCGTACCCGTAACCTGGCAACAGGTTCTTCTTGAGTACCAGCGCGACTGGTCTCGCAAAGAAACCTACGACGCCGTCATGGATCTGGTACGCGAGCACAGCGGTGCCTACGGTATGGGCGTGGATTATGCCTATACCATGGTGCATGGCGCGCCAGAACGTAAAGCCTAAATACACGTCATTCTTCATGTTGCATCTTTGTTGGCTTCGCTTGCGTACCCCAGTCACTGACTTATGTAAGCTCCCGGGGATCCACAACCTTGCCGCCTCGATGCACCATGAATGATTTTGTGTATTGCTTTCCTGGCCTAAGCGGCCTGTTTCCTCTCAACAAGGAATCCTTCATGGCGCAGAACAAACATGTGACGTTGGTGATTACCCACACCCTGCTGCCTGAGCAGGCGCAGCGGTATGAGCAATGGCTGGGGAAAATTATGCCGGTGGCGGCCGAGTTTCCCGGTCATCTCGGGGCGAACGTGATTCGCCCTGCGGATGGCGACAACCTGTGGAATATCATTATTCGCTTCGACACGCTTGAGCATCTGTATAACTGGACCCAGTCCGATACGCGCCGTGTGCTGGTGGAAGAGATTGCCCCACTGCTGGCGGAAGGTGATAAAACCGAAATTCGTACCGAAGCGGCATTCTGGTTTACGCCACCAGCGCCCCATGTACGCCAGCCCAAACGCTGGAAACAGTTTCTGATAACCCTGCTGGTGATATTTCCTAGCACCAATCTGGTGCCGTGGTTGACCGGCATTGTGCTGCCTGCAATGAAGGGCTCGTTACTCCTGCATCTCATCAATGATGCCTGTGTGGTTGCGCTGGTGGTCTGGTTCTGGATGCCCATCGTAACCCGTCTGTTTGCCGGATGGCTGAAAAAAGCCTGACCGGTATCTCAGGAGATTGTTATGTCGCAAACTGCCACACTGATTCTGACTCACGGAAAAATTCATACTCTCGATAGGCAACGCCCGCAGGTCGAGGCGGTGGCGATTGCCAACGGAAAGATCCTGGCGACTGGTAGCCACGAGCAGGTAATGAGCTTTGCTGCCGAAGGGACGCAGGTTGTCGATCTGCAAGGACATACGGTGATCCCGGGCCTGAACGATTCGCACCTGCACCTTATTCGTGGTGGACTGAATTACAACCTGGAATTACGTTGGGAAGGCGTGCCGTCGCTGGCGGACGCCCTACGTATGCTCAAAGACCAGGCGGACAGAACGCCGTCGCCGCAATGGGTACGCGTGGTGGGCGGCTGGAGCGAATTCCAGTTTGCCGAACGTCGCATGCCAACCCTGGAAGAACTGAATGAAGCTGCTCCGGATACCCCGGTTTTTGTTCTGCATCTCTACGACCGGGCTTTGCTGAACCGCGCTGCGCTGAAAGCCGTTGGCTACACCAAAGCGACGCCGGATCCGGCGGGCGGTGAGATTGTGCGTGATAGCAACGGCAACCCGACCGGGATGTTGATCGCTAAACCAAACGCCATGATCCTTTATTCGACGCTGGCAAAAGGACCCAAACTGCCGCTGGAAATGCAGGTTAACTCGACCCGCCAGTTTATGCGTGAACTGAACCGCCTGGGGCTGACCAGCGCCATCGATGCGGGCGGCGGCTTCCAGAACTATCCGGAAGATTACGAGATCATTGAGCAGTTACACGCCAACAAGCAGATGACGGTGCGTATTGCCTACAACCTGTTTACCCAGCGTCCAAAACAGGAACTGGAAGACTTTGAACGTTGGACCGATATGCTCAAACCGGGGCAGGGGACCGACTTCTACCGCGCCAATGGGGCCGGGGAAATGCTGGTTTTTTCGGCAGCGGATTTTGAAGATTTTCTCCAGCCGCGCCCGGACTTGCCGGAGGGTATGGAAGATGAGCTGGAGCGCGTGGTGCGACACCTGGTGGAGCACCGCTGGCCGTTCCGCCTGCACGCCACCTACGATGAATCTATCAGCCGCATGTTGGACGTGTTTGAGAAGGTGAATCGTGATATCCCGTTCAATGGCCTGCACTGGTTCTTCGATCATGCCGAAACCATTACTGAACGGAATATCGAGCGCGTTAAAGCGCTGGGCGGCGGGATTGCTGTTCAGCACCGAATGGCGTTCCAGGGCGAATATTTTGTCGATCGTTATGGCAAAGATGCGGTCAAACACACGCCGCCGGTGGCGAAAATGCTGGCGGCTGAAGTTCCGGTAGGGCTGGGGACTGACGCCACCCGTGTGGCTAGCTACAACCCGTGGACCGCGCTCTACTGGCTGGTTTCGGGCCGCACCGTTGGCGGTATGGCGATGTACGATGATAACAACCGCTTGCCGCGCGACGTGGCGCTGGAACTGTGGACCGCTGGCAGCGCCTGGTTCTCCAGTGAGCAGGGTAAGAAAGGGCGAATCGAGAAAGATCAACTGGCCGACCTGGTGGTGCTGTCTAAAGATTACTTCAACGTGGCGGAAGAAGAGATCAAAGGCATTGAGTCAGTGATGACCATTGTCGATGGCAAAGTCGTGTATGCGGCAGGGCATTTCACCCCGCTGGCACCACCAGCCATCCCGGTTGTGCCGGACTGGTCGCCGGTGGTGAAGGTGCCGGGGCACTATCGCTCAGCGCCGCCTGCTGCGGCTAAAATTGGCGCAATGGTGCAGATGCATCAGTGCTGTGGTAGCTGTGGCGTACACGGTCATCAGCATGATATTGCGCGTCAATCAGGCATTCCGGTGTCAGATGACCGGGCTTTCTGGGGGGCGCTTGGCTGTTCCTGTTTCGCGTTCTGACTGTAACGTTTTTAATGCCGGATGGTGACGCTTTGCGTCTTATCCGGCCAACAAAGAATCGCAACTTCGATAAGTTAGATAATCCTTGTAAGCCTGCTATGCTGAGTGCCATCAGGCAATGGGGTTCATACATCTGCATTTCGCTTTGCTACAGCCAATTGTCTACGGTTGCCACAAAACCATCTTCCTAAAGGTCGCTATGCCATTCTTACTACGGCGTAAAGCCGGGGCCGTGTAATCTTCTCTATCCGCACCAACATAGTTATATTTTCAATGTAAGAATGTAGTTCTTATGATTATTTGTATTGTTTGTAAAGTGTAAATTTTATTTTTTATTATTGGCTATCAAAGCTTGATTGCATAATTAAATCAATCAAAATATGAAGGTAGCTCACACAATATTACTAACCATAAGTTAAAATAATGCGTGATTAATTACAATAATGAGTTGTTATTAATTAAATGAATATTATTGGTGACGCGTTTAGTTGGGTAGTAAAGCATTTGTAATTGTAATTGTAATTGTAATTGTAATTGTAATTGTAGGAGCTGAAATGCCAGTAAATGATATATCTTTAGGAAAAACCAGAAGATCAAATGACAATGGTGAACCCAATGTTGTTCATGTTGCAATTTCACGACCTATTCGATATGACGTGATGATAGCCTATGGTGGACACGGTGGTGCCGAGATGTTGAAAGCGGCGGAATTCAAGAAAAAGCGGCTTGAATCTAAGTATCCCAAAGGTGAAGTAAAAGGACCGATGATCTTCAAGAGTTTGGCCGACTTCGAAAAAATTTGGACCGCGATATTCTATGATATTTGCAAGCTAAATAAATCAGGTCAACCTAAATATGATTTGTGTGAAATTCATATTTTTGCTCACAGCAATCCAGATAGGATATCAATTAAGAAGGGGGAGCATATTACGGCTGAGGTGGTTGAATCTCTTGAAAATTTAATCTGGAATCCTGAAAAGGGTTATTTGGTATTACATAGTTGCCGATCTGGTCGATATGAAAGTGATGATTTAGATCAGCGTAGTGGTGGGGAGTGTATTGCTCGCGCATTTTCCAGACATGAATCATCAGCATATGTTATTGGCCAAATGGTTTATGCGTCATTTAACTATGGCCCCGGATTGGAAGACTGCAAATATAGAAAAACAGTGAATGATTATGTAGCAATAGATTTGTTTGGAAAGCAAGAGCTATTATTATGGGGCTATAAATCCGGAAGTAAAGTGAAGAAACGATTTTCAAATGATAGAGAGTATGAAAGCTTAGTTGATGGTCAGATCTGGCCATGCAGAAAATATCGAAATGGTGAGAAGTTAGATAGGACCGTTACCAGTGATGTGTTTAACTATGATGATTTGAATTTTGTTTGAATGTTCTGGATGTTGATAAATTATATCATTCATAGCGACTAAAGGAAATTTATATGGATTATGTCATCGCGGCCGCATTACTTCCGCAAGATAAGTTATGGACAGTTGAGTATTCATGGAAAATGGTAGAGGCTATAACACCAGAAATACCACAAATTGAGGATGAAACAGAACTTATTGAATTGATTCGTCATGCCTGGTTGTGGGATAAAAATGCTATGATTCAGTATGCCAGAATTCAGAAAGAAGTTGGTGACGATGATGTTTTAGATGATTTCATCAGGAGCAATGCTCACAGATTAGTGAGTTATGATGGTTTGTCTCTTCGACGGCCTGATGTATTTAATATGAATTATAGTGAATTTATCACCCGACTAGCTGATTTACAGTATCCCTTGGCGAGCAGGCTTGCTGCTAATGGCCTTTTATGGAGTGCGGGTGAGACAAATTCGACCTTCAACCCGTTAGCACAAGATGTACGAAAAAGGTTGATTCGTTATACTCGTTACGCCATAAAGGGAGGCTATCATATCCATTCTTATCTGGCTGATTGCATTTTATTTCCTTCCGGTTTTTCGTATAAAGATAGTAATAATAAGCAGCTAAATTCTCTGGAAAACAGAATAGATAATTTAACAAGAGAAGAGCTTGAAGATAGTTTTTCTGCTTATAAGGTGAGTGGAATTCACGGTTCTCAGTATGCACAAATAAGATTGAGTGAGTTTTATTTTTATGGTGTTAGCGTTAAACGAGATATTGAAATGGCATATGCATGGTCTATGATTGCTAACGATTCCTTTATCTATTTTAATAAAGAAGGTTACAAAAGACATGCTTCGGAAAGATATAAAGAAAATATTCTGAATGAATATAACAACGTTAACTTAAAAAATCTGATTCCGCTACAAATGACGAAAATAGAGATAGAGAGAAGTGTCGCGCTGGCGTCAAAAATCAAAGAAACGTTGGTTGAGGATGACTACTATTCCTGGGAGGTTCAAATGGATGCGGTTCCGCCGGCGCCTTGATGTTCAACGTTTGGTTTGTACCTGTATGCGATTATTCATCGGCCGTATAATGAGACAACAAGTGTCTGCTCGCGTAGGGCCAATACGCGCAGCGCCATCGGGCATTCCGAGTTCTGACATCAGAAAAAGGCCCGCACTAGCGGGCCTTTTGTCGATTCATGCCAATTACAGGCTGGAAACGTTCTCGGTCAGGTATTTTGCTACGCCGTCCGGAGACGCGTTCATACCTTCTTTACCTTTTTCCCACTGTGCCGGGCATACGTCGCCGTGCTCTTCGTGGAACTGCAGCGCGTCAACCATGCGCAGCATTTCGTCGATGTTGCGGCCCAGCGGCAGATCGTTAACCACCTGGTGGCGAACAACGCCGTTAGCGTCGATCAGGAAAGAACCGCGCAGAGCAACGCCAGCTTCCGGGTGCTCGATGCCGTAGGCTTTCTGGATTTCGCGTTTGATGTCAGCAACCATTGCGTATTTCACTGCACCGATGCCGCCTTTGTCGACAGGGGTGTTACGCCATGCGTTGTGGACAAATTCAGAGTCGAAGGAAACGCCAACAACTTCAACGCCGCGCTTCTGGAATTCTTCGTAACGTTTGTCGAATGCGATCAGTTCAGACGGGCAAACGAAGGTGAAGTCCATCGGCCAGAAGAACAGAACGGTAGTTTTACCGTTGGTATGCTGTTTGAAGTTGAAGTTTTCAACGATCTCACCGCTACCCAGTACCGCAGCTGCTGTGAAATCCGGAGCCTGACGAGTTACCAGTACCATATAATTCTCCTGCAATGTTAAGGGGTTTTTGGAACGCAACGCGGGCCAGTATAGAGAGTGTTCGTGAATAAGACAAAGAGGCGCTGGCAATCAATGAGACAGGTTTTGTCTATCAATCTTTTGCCGGATGACGGCTACGGCTTATCCGGCGGGGAATGCGGGTTGCAATCAAAGGGTTTTACGCCGCGCCTGGTCCATCATTTGCGGATAAAACTGCCAGAATCGTTCTTCTAACGCATCGTAATGCGTATTGAGGTCATACCATGAGTCGCGTAGGGCATCGAGCCGTGGACGGCGGCTGGCCATGCCGTTCAGGACGTTCTGGATAAAATCCATGTCCCGGTAGCGCTCAAGCCATTTCTCTGACCATATATAGTTATTCAGATTGATAAAGCGTGGCGGCGATTCCGGCAAAATAGTGGTTACCTGGGCACGGGCATAGCGCACAAAGTCCGTCAGCGGGAAGTCAGGGGAGATCTCCGACCAGTGGCGCGACAGAAAATGATCCCACATGACATCCAGCGTAATCGGCGCGACGCGGCGCGTTTCGCTACGAAACCATTCTTTGGCTTCACGCACCTGCGGCAGGTTATCTGTCATCACGTCGATACGACGATGCATGAAGATGCCTTCTACCACATCAGGCGAGTAGTGCGTTTCCGGATTACCCCGGACAAAATCGGCCAGCAGATTGCCGGAAAGCGAACTGTCGGCAAGGTGAGCGAGATGCAAATGTGCAAGAAAATTCATAGTTAAATGTTTATCCAGAGGGGTAAAGGTTGCAGGGAGAACGCCCCGGCACTAGACTACCCGCCTCTTATTTTAGTCTGAGTCAGTGTCATGCGCGTTACCGATTTCACCTTTGAACTACCCGAATCCCTGATTGCCCACTATCCGCAAGCTGAGCGCAGTAGCTGTCGCTTGCTGTCTTTGGACGGGCCGACGGGCGCGCTGACGCACGGTACTTTCACCGATTTGCTCGATAAGCTCAACCCTGGCGATTTGCTGGTCTTTAACAACACCCGCGTCATTCCTGCGCGTCTGTTTGGTCGTAAAGCCAGCGGCGGTAAAATTGAAGTGCTGGTCGAGCGTATGCTGGATGACAAACGTATTCTGGCGCATATTCGTGCCTCGAAAGCGCCGAAACCGGGCGCCGAGCTGCTGCTGGGCGATGACGAAAGCATTAAAGCAACGATGGTGGCGCGCCATGACGCGCTGTTTGAAGTTGAGTTTAACGACGAACGCAGCGTGCTGGATATCCTCAACGCGATTGGCCATATGCCGTTGCCGCCGTATATCGACCGTCCGGATGAAGACGCCGACCGCGAGCTGTACCAGACCGTGTACAGCGAAAAACCGGGTGCCGTCGCTGCGCCGACCGCGGGTCTGCATTTTGACGATCCGCTGCTGGCTAAACTGCGCGATAAAGGCATTGAAATGGCGTTCGTCACCCTGCACGTTGGAGCGGGTACTTTCCAGCCGGTGCGCGTAGACACTATTGAAGACCACATTATGCACTCCGAATATGCGGAAGTGCCGCAGGATGTGGTGGACGCGGTGCTGGCGGCGAAAGCGCGCGGTAACCGTGTGATTGCGGTGGGCACCACCTCCGTGCGTTCACTGGAAAGTGCGGCGCAGGCGGCCAAAAACGATCTAATCGAGCCGTTCTTCGGCGATACACAAATCTTTATTTATCCAGGCTATAAATATCAGGTGATTGATGCTCTGGTCACCAACTTCCACCTGCCGGAATCGACACTGATTATGCTGGTTTCCGCATTTGCTGGTTATAAAAACACCATGCACGCCTATCATGAAGCGGTAAAAGCGGAATATCGCTTTTTTAGTTACGGGGATGCGATGTTTATCACGTACAATCCGCAGGCTATTTCTGAGCGTGTCGGGGAATAAGTTTCCGGCATGAGTGTTTAAAACGTCGGACTGTTTTTCTGACGCAGGAGTGAAGATGAAATTTGAACTGGATACCACAGACGGTCGCGCTCGCCGCGGCCGCCTGGTTTTTGATCGTGGCGTAGTAGAAACGCCTGCTTTTATGCCGGTCGGTACTTACGGCACAGTAAAAGGCATGACGCCGGAAGAAGTTGAAGCGACCGGCGCACAGATCATCCTCGGCAACACTTTCCACCTGTGGCTGCGCCCGGGGCAGGAAATCATGAAACTGCACGGCGATCTGCACGATTTTATGCAGTGGAAAGGGCCGATCCTCACCGATTCTGGCGGCTTCCAGGTGTTCAGCCTGGGCGATATCCGGAAGATAACCGAACAAGGCGTGCATTTCCGTAACCCGATCAACGGCGATCCGATTTTCCTCGATCCCGAGAAGTCGATGGAGATTCAATACGATCTCGGTTCCGATATCGTGATGATCTTCGACGAATGTACACCGTATCCGGCCGACTGGGACTATGCTAAACGCTCGATGGAGATGTCTCTGCGTTGGGCGAAGCGCAGCCGTGACCGTTTTGATAGCCTCGGCAACAAAAATGCGCTTTTTGGCATCATTCAGGGCAGTGTTTACGAAGATTTACGTGATATCTCCGTCAAAGGTCTGGTAGATATCGGCTTTGATGGCTACGCTGTCGGCGGTTTGGCTGTCGGTGAGCCGAAGGAAGATATGCACCGCATTCTGGAACATGTTTGCCCGCAGATTCCGGCAGATAAACCGCGTTACCTGATGGGCGTCGGTAAACCAGAAGATCTGGTTGAAGGCGTGCGTCGCGGTATCGATATGTTTGACTGTGTGATGCCAACGCGAAATGCCCGTAATGGTCATTTGTTTGTGACTGACGGCGTGGTAAAAATTCGTAACGCGAAACATAAAAGCGACACCAGTCCGCTCGATGCTGAGTGTGATTGCTACACCTGTCGCAATTATTCGCGCGCTTACTTGCATCATCTCGACCGTTGCAACGAAATATTGGGCGCGCGTCTCAACACGATTCATAACCTTCGCTACTACCAGCGTTTGATGGCGGGTTTACGCAAGGCTATTGAAGAGGGTAAATTAGAGAGCTTCGTGACCGATTTTTACCAACGTCAGGGTAGACCAGTTCCACCTGTGAACGTTGATTAATTTTAATAATGAGGGAATTTGAATGAGCTTTTTTATTTCTGATGCGGTAGCGGCAACAGGTGCTCCGGCGCAGGGCAGCCCGATGTCTCTGATTCTGATGCTGGTGGTGTTTGGTCTGATTTTCTACTTCATGATCCTGCGCCCGCAGCAAAAGCGTACCAAAGAACACAAAAATCTGATGAACTCCATTGCGAAAGGCGATGAAGTGCTGACTAACGGTGGTCTGGTGGGTCGCGTGACCAAAGTAGCAGAATCTGGCTACATCGCTATCGCGCTGAACGACACCACTGAAGTGGTTATTAAACGTGATTTCGTAGCTGCCGTTCTGCCGAAAGGCACCATGAAGGCGCTGTAATTTATTGTTTTCCCAAAGGGAACTGCCGTGTTAAACCGTTATCCTTTGTGGAAGTATGTCATGCTGATCGTCGTTATTGTCGTCGGTCTGCTCTATGCGCTTCCCAACCTGTATGGTGAGGATCCGGCTGTTCAAATCACTGGCGTGCGCGGTGCCGCCGCCAGTGAGCAAACGCTGATCCAGGTCCAGAAAACGTTACAAGAAGATAAAATCACACCTAAGTCTGTGGCTCTGGAAGAGGGTGCTATTCTCGCGCGCTTCGACTCCACTGATACCCAACTGCGTGCGCGTGAAGTATTAATGGGCGTACTGGGCGATCAGTACGTCGTGGCGCTTAACCTTGCTCCGGCAACCCCGCGCTGGCTGGCTGCCATTCATGCAGAACCGATGAAACTCGGTCTTGACCTGCGTGGCGGCGTTCACTTCCTGATGGAAGTGGATATGGATACCGCGCTGAGTAAGTTGCAGGAACAAAATATCGATAGCCTGCGCAGCGATCTGCGTGAAAAAGGCATTCCTTATACTACCGTTCGCAAAGAAGATAACTACGGTCTGAGCATCACTTTCCGTGATAGCAGCGCCCGTGATGAAGCTATCTCTTACTTGAGCAAACGTCACCAGGATCTGGTTATTTCCAGCCAGGGCAGCAATGCACTGCGCGCTGTAATGACCGATGCGCGCCTGAGTGAAGCCCGTGAGTACGCGGTACAGCAGAACATCAACATTCTGCGTAATCGAGTTAACCAACTGGGTGTTGCTGAGCCGGTGGTACAACGTCAAGGTGCTGACCGCATCGTGGTCGAACTGCCGGGTATTCAGGATACCGCGCGTGCGAAAGAAATTCTGGGCGCAACCGCGACGCTGGAGTTCCGTCTGGTAAACACCAACGTTGACCAGTCCGCTGCAGCATCGGGTCGTGTTCCGGGTGATTCGGAAGTGAAACAGTCTCGTGAAGGTCAGCCTGTTGTGCTGTACAAGCGCGTGATCCTGACCGGTGACCATATCACCGACTCCACTTCCAGCCAGGACGAATACAATCAGCCGCAGGTTAACATCTCGCTGGATAGCGCGGGTGGTAACATCATGTCCAACTTCACCAAGGACAACATCGGTAAGCCGATGGCGACCCTGTTCGTGGAGTACAAAGACAGCGGTAAGAAAGATGCTAACGGTCGTGCAGTACTGGTGAAACAGGAAGAGGTGATTAACATTGCCAATATCCAGTCTCGCCTGGGTAACAGCTTCCGTATCACCGGTATCAACAACCCGAACGAAGCGCGTCAGCTTTCTCTGCTGTTACGTGCCGGTGCGTTGATTGCGCCGATTCAGATTGTGGAAGAACGTACCATCGGCCCAACCCTGGGTATGCAGAACATTAAACAGGGTCTGGAAGCGTGTCTGGCCGGTCTGGTGGTGTCTATCCTGTTCATGATCTTCTTCTATAAGAAGTTCGGTCTGATTGCGACCAGTGCGCTGATTGCTAACCTGGTATTGATTGTCGGTATTATGTCGTTGCTGCCGGGCGCTACGCTAAGTATGCCGGGGATTGCGGGGATTGTCTTAACCCTTGCCGTCGCGGTCGATGCGAACGTACTGATCAACGAACGTATCAAAGAAGAGTTGAGTAACGGGCGTTCGGTGCAGCAGGCCATCAACGAAGGTTATGCGGGCGCATTTAGCTCCATCTTTGATGCGAACATTACGACGCTGATCAAGGTCATCATCCTGTACGCAGTTGGCACCGGGGCAATTAAAGGGTTCGCGATTACTACCGGTATTGGTGTGGCGACGTCGATGTTTACCGCGATTGTCGGTACACGTGCCATCGTAAACCTGTTGTATGGCGGCAAGCGCGTCAAAAAGCTGTCAATCTGAGGAGTGCGAAGTGGCACAGGAATATACTGTTGAACAATTAAACCACGGTCGTAAAGTCTGGGACTTTATGCGCTGGGACTACTGGGCTTTCGGCATTTCAGGTTTCCTGCTGATTGCGGCCATCGTGGTGATGGGCGTACGCGGGTTTAACTGGGGTCTCGATTTCACCGGTGGTACGGTTATTGAAATCACGCTGGAAAAACCGGCCGATATGGACGTGATGCGCGATGCACTGGAGAAAGCGGGCTTCGTTGATCCGCTTCTGCAGAACTTCGGCAGCAGCCACGACATTATGGTACGTATGCCGCCAACTGAAGGTGCAGACGGCGGTCAGGTGCTGGGCAGCAAAGTGTTGAGTGTGATTAACGAATCCACCAACCAAAACGCCGCGGTGAAGCGAATTGAATTCGTGGGTCCGAGCGTGGGGGCTGATCTGGCGCAAACCGGTGCGATGGCGCTGATGGCGGCGCTGATCTCCATCCTGGTGTACGTCGGTTTCCGCTTTGAGTGGCGACTGGCGGCGGGGGTGGTTATCGCTCTGGCGCACGACGTGATTATCACACTTGGGATCCTGTCGTTGTTCCATATCGAGATTGACCTGACTATCGTCGCATCACTGATGTCGGTAATCGGTTACTCGCTGAACGATAGTATCGTTGTATCTGACCGTATTCGTGAAAACTTCCGCAAAATTCGTCGCGGTACGCCTTACGAAATCTTTAACGTGTCACTGACTCAAACGCTGCACCGTACGTTGATTACGTCCGGTACAACGTTGATGGTTATTCTGATGCTGTTCCTGTTCGGTGGTCCGGTACTGGAAGGCTTCTCGCTGACGATGCTGATCGGTGTTTCCATCGGTACCGCATCCTCTATCTACGTGGCATCGGCGCTGGCGCTGAAGCTGGGTATGAAGCGTGAGCACATGCTGCAGCAGAAGGTCGAGAAAGAAGGGGCGGATCAACCGTCGATTCTTCCTTAACCATTAAGAGTGAAGATACTGGAATCCCGATCGTAAGGTCGGGATTTTTTTTGCCTGTGAATTAGCGACAGGCAATTATCTTTTCCTGTCGCCATACTACTGACAGTATGCTGTCAGTAGTCCTGTCTTATAGTCCTTCTGAGATTACCCACACAGGCAGGAGGAAGTATGAGCAACGTAATTAATTGGTTTGAAATCCCTGTAGCACAAATGGATCGCGCCATCGCTTTTTATGAACCAGTGATGCAGGTTTCTTTGCGTCGGGAAAATATGGACTGCGCTGAGCTGGCCGTATTTCCGCATCAGGATCCCGCTCCCGGCGGGGCGCTGGCTAAATTTGAAGGTATTACTCCTTCAGCGCAGGGCGCTATTATTTATCTGCATACGGACGATTTGACTGCAACGCTTGAACGCGTCGCCACTGCTGGCGGTCAGTGTGTGTTTGGCCCACTCGAACTGGGGCAGGACATTGGTACGATTGCGCTATTTACTGACAGCGAAGGCAATCGTGTTGGTTTACATCAACCCGCGTAATATTTTCAGCACTGAGGATTAAAATGAGCAGACGCGCCGACCGCTTGTTTCAGATTGTACAAATCCTGCGTGGCAGGCGAGTGACAACGGCGGCGCTGCTGGCAGAACGTCTTGAAGTTTCTGAACGGACGATTTATCGCGATATCCGCGATCTCTCTTTATCCGGCGTGCCCATTGAAGGCGAAGTGGGCAGTGGATACCGCTTAATGGCGGGGTTTGATCTGCCGCCGTTGATGTTAACTCAGCACGAATCAGAAGCGTTGATGGTAGCGATTCGGTTGCTGAAAACATGGGGCGGGGATTCACTCTCACAGGCGCTGGAATCAGCACAGGAAAAAGTGTTGGCGATATTGCCGCCAGAGAGTCGGCGCAGAGCCGAGCAAACGCGGATTTTCGCGCCAGATTTTGGTAATCAGCCGCATTCACGCAGTGCGTTCGATCTCATACATCGCGCGGTTTCTGCTCAGCAGGTGCTGGCGCTGCATTATCGCGATGAGTCCGGGAACCTCTCGTGGCGCGACGTTCAGCCGCTGGGATTATTTTTCTGGGGCGAGCACTGGCTGCTGGTTGGCTGGTGCGAGAAGCGTGATGATTATCGTTGCTTTCGCGTTGATCGATGTCTGAAGATCACGCCACTCGACAGGCACTTTCGCGAATCTGCGGAGCGTTCGCTAAGTGACTTTTTACGTAAAGTACGCTGTGAAGACCAGCCATAAAAAAGCCAGCGGTTAAGCTGGCTTGTTTGCGATAAATTGTCTGGATTAGAAGTTGTAACCTACGACCAGGTAACCACCCCAACCGGTAGATTTCGCGCTGAAATCGCCTTCGCCCCAGTTCAGAGTATCCCCACCTTTCCACTGACCGCCGTTATGGAAGTAACGCGCTACGACAGAGTAGTGCCAGTGATCGTAGTTCAGCGCCAGGACGTGGCTGGAAGCGATAGAGTTGCTGGTGCGGTTCGGGTCATCACCCAAATCTGAGCCCCAGTCGAAGTTGGTGAAGCCGATGTAGGTCAGTTGGCCGCCCCAAACCTGGGTGATCGGCACAAAGTATTTCACTTTGAAACGGTAGCCATCCCACTCGTTTTCGTTGGATGCGCCATAGTTCTGCCACTGGTATTTAGCATAGACGTTCAGGGACAGACCCATCGGCAGACCGGTATCGATATCGGTACCCAGACCCATATACCAGGTGCTCTGGCGGCTGGCTTTGTTATCACCCATGTCGTAGATGTAGTTGTTGGCGAAATACCATTCTTTGAACGGACCAAAGCTCAGGTCAGCGCCGGTCAGTTTGTCGATGGAGAAACGCGGTTCGATTTCCATAAACAACGGGGAACCGTCAGACCAGATACCTTTATCGTTGCCGTTACCCCAGTCGAAGGTTTTCGGAATATCGATGTAGCCATAGAAATCAAACCAGTCTTTTTTGGCAAATGCTTCGTATTCCAGATACACGTCGTTGTTCAGTTTCGGAGAGAAACGGGTGTGATAGCTACCCACCACGTTAACGCTCTGGTGCCACCAGTCGGACAGATATTGCGGTTTGTCATTTTCTGCTGCGTTGGCAGTAAAAGACGAGGAGAGCGCCAGCACTGCACCGGCTGCAAGTAATGTTTTTTTCATATGTATGCCACTGTTTGAAATCCCTTTCGGGAGTGAAAAATGCGCAATTTGCGTTTCTAAATATTTCGTAATTCTTCGGAGCCTATTATAAAAATCATTGTTCACAAAAATATGTCTTGTTTCACAGTTCTATCATTTACGTAATCGATTGCGTTCACGTTTGCGTACTTTAGGCGGCGAATTGTACTGGCTCTCATGAATGTTGCCAAGTTTTACCAGAAATATCGGTTATGTCAGGGGAGTAACAAAATGGAGCGGAGTGATGTTGCGGAACGCACAAAACGTTCCGCAAAAAAGTTTATTGGCTAACAGGCTGGATGTCGTGGATGCGAACAAATCCTAACTGATCTGGAGTGAGGCCATTTATCTGCAACGGAATGTCTACGTCGCTGGGAGCAAGAATACTCGCCGGAGCGTTGACCAACTGGTTGTGAACGTTCACTTCCTGATAGTTGTCCGTGGTGCCCTGAATTTGCCCGTACTCGACGGTGGCGCTAAAGGCGGGTAAA
Organism: Citrobacter sp. Cf087; assembly: GCF_030334285.1. NCBI lineage: Bacteria > Pseudomonadati > Pseudomonadota > Gammaproteobacteria > Enterobacterales > Enterobacteriaceae > Citrobacter > Citrobacter sp. Cf087. Next base: position 344,335 of record NZ_JAOWED010000030.1, on the reverse strand, counting down.
GGCGTGTTGGATTCACCCTGAATCCGTAGCGTCAGGCGCATACCATCCGCGTTCGGTGCAATGTTTACCAGCGACATGCGTAAAGTGCCAATCTGGCTGTCCAGTCGTGCCGGGGTTTTGGAACCCGGTAGCAGATAGACGCCGCTGGTTGATTTTGCATTCAACATATTTTGTTGCGTAATTTTTACTGTTTCCTGATTAAGCTGCGCCATCTCTTTATTCAATGTGCTAACGCTTTGATGCATCTGGCGTACTTCGCTTTGCTGTGCGCAGGCACTAAGACTAAAGAGACTTCCCACCAGGAGAATTCTTAGGTAACGTCTTGTCATTGTGATTACTTCCTTCATTGTCGCGATAGCATAATGGTAGTGTGGACTGAGCACGAAGGCATCGATCCTTTGTCTCAAAAGCGCAGTGCCTTTGTTGTCACGGCAGTTCAGGGTAAAATAGATTCTGTTAACCACTGAGGTACAGGACGCCGTATGCATTGCCCATTCTGTTTCGCCGTAGACACTAAGGTAATTGACTCTCGTCTTGTAGGCGAGGGCTCCTCGGTACGCCGCCGTCGGCAGTGTCTGGTCTGTAACGAACGTTTCACCACTTTTGAAGTGGCTGAACTTGTCATGCCGCGCGTTGTGAAAAGCAACGACGTGCGTGAACCCTTTAATGAAGAAAAGCTGCGTAGCGGCATGCTCAGAGCGCTTGAGAAACGGCCTGTGAGCGCGGATGACGTCGAAATGGCGTTAAACCATATCAAATCACAGCTGCGTGCGACTGGTGAGCGTGAGGTGCCGAGCAAGATGATTGGCAACCTGGTGATGGAGCAGTTGAAAAAGCTCGATAAAGTCGCCTACATCCGCTTTGCCTCTGTCTACCGGAGTTTCGAAGATATCAAAGAATTTGGCGAAGAGATTGCTCGCCTACAGGACTAAGCCATGCAGGATGAATTGTACATGGCGCGTGCGCTGAAGCTTGCTGCGCGCGGACGTTTTACCACTCACCCCAACCCCAACGTAGGCTGCGTGATTGTGAAGGATGGGGAGATCGTCGGTGAAGGATATCATCACCGTGCGGGCGAACCGCATGCCGAAGTTCATGCTCTGCGGATGGCTGGAGAAAAAGCGCAAGGGGCAACGGCCTATGTGACGCTTGAACCCTGTAGTCATCATGGTCGCACGCCGCCGTGTTGCGATGCGCTGATTGCGGCGGGGGTATCGCGAGTGGTTGCGGCGATGCAGGATCCCAATCCGCAGGTCGCAGGACGTGGGCTCTACCGTTTGCAGCAGGCGGGCATCGACGTCAGCCACGGGCTGATGATGAGCGAAGTTGAGCAACTGAATAAAGGCTTTCTCAAGCGCATGCGTACGGGATTCCCGTATCTGCAGCTTAAGCTTGGCTCGTCGCTTGATGGCCGTACGGCGATGGCCAGCGGTGAAAGCCAGTGGATTACCTCACCACAGGCGCGCCGCGATGTGCAACGCTTGCGCGCGCAAAGCCATGCCATTTTAACCAGCAGTGCTACGGTGCTGGCAGACGACCCTCAGCTTACCGTGCGTTGGTCGGAGCTTGGGGAGTCAACTCAGGCGAGTTACCCGCAGGAAGAGCTGCGCCAGCCAATCCGCATTGTTCTGGATAGCCAGAATCAGGTCACGCCGGAGCATCGTATTGTGCAACAGCCTGGAGAAACCTGGATTGTCCGGACTGAAGACGACCCTCGTAGCTGGCCGGAGACGGTTCGTAGCCTGAAGGTGCCGGAACATAACGGGCATCTGGATCTGGTGGTGCTGATGATGCAACTGGGCAAACAGCAAATTAACAGTATTTGGGTTGAAGCAGGCCCAACGCTCGCGGGGGCATTATTACAGGCCGGTTTGGTCGATGAGCTAATCGTGTATGTTGCGCCTAAACTGTTAGGCAGCGATGCGCGAGGATTATGTGTGCTTCCAGGCCTTGAGAAACTGGCTGACGCACCCCATTTTAAATTCAATGAGATACGCCAGGTGGGCCCGGACGTTTGCCTGCATTTAACGACTGCGTGAGGCTTTCTGATTTAGAGGAAGCAGCGCACAGAATATTATGATAAAATCCGCCCCCCTTACGGGGCCATAAATCGAACCCGAAGGAAGAATATGAACATTATTGAAGCTAACGTTGCTACCCCGGACGCTCGCGTCGCCATCACCATTGCGCGTTTCAACAACTTTATCAATGACAGCCTGCTGGAAGGGGCTATCGACGCCCTGAAACGTATTGGCCAGGTTAAAGATGAAAACATTACCGTTGTTTGGGTTCCAGGTGCATATGAGCTGCCGCTGGCCGCTGACGCACTGGCAAAAACCGGTAAATACGACGCTGTAATTGCGCTTGGTACGGTGATCCGTGGCGGTACCGCGCACTTCGAATATGTGGCTGGCGGTGCAAGCAATGGCCTGGCGCATGTCGCTCAGGACAGTGGCATTCCGGTAGCCTTCGGTGTTCTGACCACCGAAAGTATTGAACAAGCCATCGAACGTGCTGGCACTAAAGCCGGCAACAAAGGCGCAGAAGCTGCACTGACTGCGCTTGAAATGATTAATGTATTGAAAGCCATTAAGGCCTGATTTTTGTAAGGGGAAATCCGTGAAACCTGCTGCTCGTCGCCGCGCCCGTGAGTGTGCCGTCCAGGCGCTCTACTCCTGGCAGTTGTCCCAGAACGACATCGCTGATGTTGAATACCAGTTCCTGGCGGAACAGGACGTTAAAGATGTCGACGTTCTGTATTTCCGTGAACTGCTGTCCGGGGTGGCGACTAACAGCGCGTACCTGGATGGATTAATGAAGCCTTACCTGTCTCGTCTGTTAGAAGAGCTGGGTCAGGTAGAAAAAGCCGTACTGCGTATTGCGCTGTTTGAACTGTCTAAACGTAGTGATGTGCCGTACAAAGTGGCCATCAACGAAGCGATTGAACTGGCGAAAACCTTCGGCGCTGAAGATAGCCATAAATTCGTGAACGGCGTACTGGATAAAGCAGCACCTGTGATTCGCCCCAACAAAAAGTAATCCCGAGGCCGGCTGGATGGTGGAACCTGTTTCCGCTGTCCCCGGCTTTTTCTTTTTTTTCTGCTGAGGCATAACGTATGGCATGCGGCGAGTTTTCCCTGATTGCCCGTTATTTTGACCGCGTAAGAACGTCTCGTCTTGATGTCGAAACCGGTATTGGTGACGACTGCGCACTCCTGAATATCCCTGAAAAACAGACGCTGGCGATCAGTACCGATACGCTGGTGGCAGGCAATCACTTCCTCCCCGACATTGATCCCACCGATCTCGCCTGGAAAGCACTGGCGGTGAATTTGAGCGATCTGGCGGCGATGGGGGCCGATCCTGCGTGGTTGACGCTGGCACTCACGTTACCTGACGTTGATGAAGCCTGGCTTGAAGCCTTCAGCGATGGCCTGTTTGAACTGCTTAATTACTATGATATGCAGCTGATTGGCGGTGACACCACGCGTGGGCCACTGTCGATGACGTTGGGTATCCATGGCTACGTTCCTGTAGGACGGGCCTTAAAACGCTCTGGTGCGAAGCCGGGGGACTGGATTTATGTTACCGGTACGCCGGGAGACAGCGCGGCGGGGCTGGCGATTTTACAGAATCGGTTGCAGGTTGGAGATGCAAAAGACGCAGACTATCTGCTTAAACGCCATCTGCGTCCCACGCCGCGTATTTTGCAGGGACAAGCCCTGCGCGATCTGGCCAGTGCGGCTATCGATATTTCCGATGGCCTGATTTCCGATCTGGGGCATATCGTTAATGCCAGCGGCTGTGGCGCGCGGGTTAACGTCGATGCGCTGCCTTACTCCACGGCATTCGCCCGGCACGTTGAGCCGGAACAGGCCCTACGCTGGGCGCTCTCGGGCGGTGAAGATTATGAGTTATGCTTTACCGTACCGGAAATTAACCGTGGTGCGCTGGACGTAGCGCTGGGAAATCTCGGCGCAGCGTTTACCTGCATTGGGCAGATGAGCGCAGACGTGGAAGGCATTCACTTTACGCGCGATGGAAAATCCGTCACGTTTGACTGGAAAGGATATGACCATTTTGCCGCGCCTTAAAAAAGATGTCGCCAAAAGCCGCCTGAGTATGCGCAATCCGTGGCACCTGCTAGCCACCGGTTTTGGCAGCGGGTTGAGCCCAATTGTTCCTGGCACGATGGGATCGCTGGCGGCGATCCCTTTTTGGTATTTAATGACCTTTCTACCGTGGCAGCTGTATTCACTGGTGGTGATGTTATCTATCTGTATCGGCGTTTATCTGTGCCATCAAACGGCGAAAGATATGGGTGTGCACGATCACGGTAGTATTGTCTGGGACGAGTTTGTCGGGATGTGGATTACCCTGATGGCGCTGCCGACCAATGACTGGCAGTGGGTTGCCGCCGGATTTGTGATTTTCCGTATTCTGGATATGTGGAAGCCGTGGCCGATTCGTTGGTTCGATCGCAACGTGCATGGCGGGACGGGGATCATGATCGACGATATTGTGGCCGGAATACTCTCTGCCGGAATTTTGTATTTTATCGGTCATCACTGGCCGGTAGGTATCATTTAACCCTTTTGGGGGGGGCTGTTGTAGGCCCGATAAGCGTCGCGCCATCGGGCAATCAGTGCCGGATGCGCTATGCTTATCGGGCCTACAATTAGTCATCGCTAATACTTATTTAAATCCCACCACCGGATGCTGTTTGTACGGCGTTTCCAGCTCGGCAATCTGCTCCGGCTTCAGCGTTAAATCCACCGCATTGAGCAACTCATCCAGCTGTTCCTCGCGCGATGTGCCGATAATCGGCGCTGCCACACCCGGTTTGCTCAGCAGCCAGGCCAGCGCAACCTGCGCGCGCGTTACGCCCAGTTCCTCACTGACGCCGGTCAGCCGTGCGGCAATTTGCGCGTCGTTTTCATCGCTCTCGTTGTACAAATTTTTACCGACTTCATCGGAAACCAGACGTGCTGTCGTTTCTCCCCATGGGCGCGTCAGGCGTCCACGTGCCAGTGGACTCCAGGGGATCACTGCCACGCCTTCCTCGTAGCACAGTGGCAGCATTTCGCGTTCTTCTTCGCGGTAGATCAGATTGTAGTGATCCTGCATGCTAACGAACTGCGCCCAGCCGTGTTGCTTCTGTAAGGCCAGCGCCTGAGCAAATTGCGAAGCGTGCATGGAGGAGGCGCCGATATAGCGCGCTTTACCGGCTTTCACGACGTCGTTTAGAGCCTCAAGGGTTTCTTCAATAGGTGTGTTGTAATCCCAGCGGTGAATTTGCAGGATGTCGACATAGTCCATACCCAGACGTCGGAGGCTATCGTCGATTGAGCGCAGGATTTGTGCGCGAGATAATCCTTCTGCTAAATCATCAACCTGGTGAAAAACCTTGGTAGCGACCACGACATCTTCGCGGCGGGCGAAATCACGCAGCGCGCGACCGACAATCTCTTCGCTACTGCCAGCGGAGTAGCTGTTGGCGGTATCGAAAAAGTTAATGCCGCCCTCAAGGGCGTGTTTGATTATCGGGCGGCTGCTTTCTTCAGGTAGCGTCCAGGCGTGATTGCCGCGATTAGGCTCGCCAAACGTCATGCAGCCCAGGCAAAGGCGGGAGACCCGTAGGTCGGTTTTTCCTAAGATGTTGTATTTCATCAATCCACTCCTGCTTAGCTCGTGATGAATTAAGCATAGCAGGAGCGGGGAGGGGTTTATGCCAGCCAGGCCTTGATTTTGGCCTCAATTCCGACGGCATTCAGACCCAGATCGGCGCGAGCTTCATCCTGAGTTCCCTGCGGGATGAAGAAGTCTGGCAGGCCAATGTTCAGCACCGGGACGGGCTTACGATGGGCCATCAGCACTTCGTTTACACCGCTACCAGCACCACCCATAATGGCGTTCTCTTCAATGGTAACCAGCACCTCGTGTTGGGCAGCCATTTCAAGGATCAACGTTTCATCCAGGGGTTTCACAAAACGCATATCGACCAGTGTGGCGTTCATCGACTCTGCGACCTGAGCGGCTTCCGGCATCAGGGTACCGAAGTTGAGAATTGCCACTTTCTCCCCGTGACGTTTCACTATACCTTTCCCGATAGGCAGTTGTTCCAGCGGCGTCAACTCTACGCCCACCGCGTTACCGCGCGGGTAGCGCACGACCGTTGGACCGTCGTTGTAGTGATAGCCGGTGAACAGCATCTGGCGGCATTCGTTTTCATCACTCGGGGTCATAATGACCATTTCCGGGATGCAGCGCAGGAAGGAAAGATCGAACGCCCCTTGATGGGTTTGGCCATCTGCGCCAACAATTCCTGCCCGGTCAACGGCGAACAGAACTGGCAGTTTCTGGATGGCGACATCATGCAGCACCTGATCGTAGGCGCGCTGCAGGAAGGTCGAGTAAATAGCCACGACCGGCTTATAGCCGCCAATCGCCAGACCGGCAGCAAACGTCACCGCGTGCTGTTCGGCGATCGCCACATCGAAGTAGCGGTCCGGAAACTTACGTGAAAATTCCACCATACCGGAGCCTTCGCGCATCGCCGGGGTGATTGCCATCAGCTTATTGTCTTTCGCCGCGGTTTCGCACAGCCAGTCACCGAAGATTTTTGAATAGCTCGGCAGGCCGCCGCTGCTTTTCGGCAGGCATCCGCTGGATGGATCGAATTTTGGTACCGCGTGGAAGGTGATTGGATCTTTTTCTGCCGGCTCGTAACCACGACCTTTTTTGGTCATGATGTGCAGGAACTGCGGGCCTTTCAGATCGCGCATGTTCTTCAGTGTGGTAATAAGCCCCAGCACGTCGTGACCGTCCACCGGACCGATATAGTTAAATCCCAGTTCTTCAAACAGCGTACCCGGCACAACCATGCCTTTGATGTGTTCTTCGGTACGTTTGAGCAGCTCTTTAATCGGCGGTACGCCGGAGAAGACTTTTTTCCCTCCTTCGCGTAGCGAGGAGTAGAGTTTGCCAGAGAGTAGTTGCGCCAGATGATTGTTCAGCGCGCCAACGTTCTCTGAAATCGACATTTCATTGTCGTTGAGTATAACCAGCATGTCGGGCTTAATATCGCCTGCGTGGTTCATCGCTTCAAACGCCATCCCGGCGGTGATAGCGCCGTCGCCAATCACACATACGGTACGACGTTCTTTGCCTTCTTTCTCAGCGGCAACCGCAATACCGATACCTGCGCTGATGGAGGTTGAAGAGTGCCCAACGCTCAGTACGTCATACTCGCTCTCACCGCGCCACGGGAACGGATGCAAACCGCCTTTCTGACGAATGGTGCCGATTTTATCACGGCGGCCGGTCAGTATTTTGTGCGGGTAAGCCTGATGTCCTACATCCCAGATTAACTGGTCAAACGGGGTATTGTAGACATAGTGCAGCGCGACGGTGAGTTCCACCGTGCCCAGACCAGAGGCGAAGTGCCCGCTGGAACGGCTTACGCTGTCGAGCAAATAGCGGCGCAGTTCGTCGCAAAGCTTTGGCAGGCTCTCTTTTGGCAGCAGACGTAACTCCTGGGTGGAGTCGACCAGCGCCAGGGTCGGGTATTTGGCTATATCAAAACTCATCGCAAGCTCATGGGATATGTTGGTTTATTTATCACGCTGGATTATGTAGTCCGCTAGCGCTTCCAGTGCCGAGGTATCGAGTGACTGTGCGGCCAGCAAACTTAGCGACTGGCGGGCATCCTCGATTAAATCCCGGGCTTTATTCTGGGCTTGCTCAAGACCCAGAAGTGCAGGATAGGTACTTTTGCCAAGCTGCTGGTCAGCACCCTGACGTTTACCCAATGTTGCAGTATCGCCTACCACATCCAGGATGTCATCCTGAACCTGGAAGGCCAGACCGATGCTTTCTGCGTATTTGTCGAGTATTGCCAGGCATTCTCGCCCTTTATCGCCTGCGCTTAATGCTCCCAGACGTACGGCGGCGCGAATCAATGCCCCGGTTTTATGGCGGTGAATACGCTCCAGCGCATCCAGCTCAACCTGATGACCTTCAGCTTCCAGATCCAGCGCCTGACCGCCGCACATACCGGCGATACCGCTGGCCTGAGCCAGTTCAGAGATCATCGCGATGCGGTCACGGTCAGATACTTCCGGCATTGGAGCGTCGCTGATAATGGAGAATGCCAGCGTTTGCAGCGCATCTCCGGCCAGGATCGCGTTTGCCTCACCAAATTTTACGTGGCAAGTCGGCAGACCGCGGCGCAGGTCGTCGTCGTCCATCGCGGGTAAATCATCGTGCATCAGCGAATAGGCGTGAATGCATTCGACGGCGGCAGCGGGAGCATCAAGCGTACTCAGGCTGACACCAAACATCTGACCGGTCGCATACACCAGAAACGGGCGCAGGCGTTTACCGCCTAATAATGCGCCATATTGCATGGTTTCGACCACGGGAGTGTTCTGAAAGGGCAGTGGCGCGATAAAACGGCTCAGTGCCTGGTTGGCCTGCTCAACGCAAGCCTGTAACTGCTGCGTAAAATCCATTTACTCATTATCCGGTGTAAAAGGCGTAAGGGCCGCGTCTTCAGTATCTGACAGCAGGATTTGTACGCGCTGTTCAGCCTGTTGCAATTTGACCTGTCCCTGACGCGCCAACTGTACGCCACGTTCGAATTCGTTCAACGCTTCTTCTAACGGCAGGTCGCCGCCTTCCAGACGGGTAACAATTTGTTCCAGCTCGCTCAGCGCGGTTTCAAAACTGGCGGGCGCTTCATTTTTCTTCGGCATAATGAATGTCTGACTCTCTGTATTGGCAGCACAAGACTATGGTAACGGACTCGCACTGATAAGCAAATAACGCGCAATGTGCACAGTAGCCGCGTGATGGTGGTATACTTGCGCGCCTGGATGCAGTCGCGGGTATGGGCTGCTGTATTTTTTTCCATTACAAGTCATTCAGACTTGCCTAAGAACCATTGCCGCCATGAAGTTTATCATTAAATTGTTCCCAGAAATCACCATCAAAAGCCAATCTGTGCGTTTGCGCTTTATAAAAATTCTGACAGGGAACATTCGTAACGTTTTAAAGCACTATGATGAAGACCTTGCCGTTGTCCGTCACTGGGATCACGTTGAGGTTCGCGCTAAAGATGAAAGCCAGCGCCTGGACATTCGCGACGCGCTGACCCGTATTCCGGGGATCCACCACATTCTCGAAGTAGAAGACGTGCCGTTTACCGATATGCACGATATTTTCGAGAAAGCACTGGTGCAGTATCGCGACCAACTGGAAGGTAAAACCTTCTGCGTACGCGTTAAGCGTCGTGGTAAGCATGAGTTTAGCTCCATTGAGGTGGAACGTTATGTTGGCGGTGGACTGAACCAGCATATTGAATCCGCGCGCGTGAAGCTGACGAAGCCGGACGTGACGGTTAATCTTGAAATCGAAAACGACCGTCTGTTGCTGGTTAAAGGCCGCTATGAAGGTATTGGCGGTTTCCCAATTGGTACGCAGGAAGACGTACTGTCGCTGATCTCCGGTGGTTTCGACTCCGGCGTGTCCAGCTACATGCTGATGCGTCGCGGCTGCCGCGTGCACTACTGCTTCTTCAACCTTGGCGGGGCAGCGCATGAAATCGGTGTTCGCCAGGTGGCGCATTACCTGTGGAATCGCTTCGGTAGTTCGCATCGCGTGCGTTTTGTTGCTATCAACTTTGAACCGGTGGTCGGTGAGATCCTGGAGAAAGTTGATGACGGCCAGATGGGCGTGGTTCTCAAGCGTATGATGGTTCGCGCGGCGTCGAAAGTCGCTGAGCGCTACGGCGTACAGGCGCTGGTAACCGGTGAAGCACTGGGCCAGGTGTCCAGTCAGACGCTGACCAACCTGCGTTTGATCGATAACGTATCAGACACCCTGATCCTGCGCCCACTTATCTCCCATGATAAAGAGCACATCATCAATCTGGCGCGTGAAATTGGCACCGAGGATTTTGCTCGTACCATGCCGGAATACTGCGGTGTAATTTCAAAAAGCCCGACGGTGAAAGCGATCAAATCGAAGATTGAGGCCGAAGAAGAAAACTTCGATTTCTCTATCCTCGATAAAGTGGTTGAAGAAGCGAATAATATTGATATTCGCGATATCGCCCAGCAGACGCAGCAAACCGTGGTAGAAGTGGAAACCGTGAGCGGTTTCGGCCCGAACGATGTGATCCTGGATATCCGTTCTGTGGATGAACAGGATGATAAACCGCTGAAGGTTGACGGCGTGGACGTCGTTTCTCTGCCGTTCTACAAGCTGAGCACCAAATTCGGCGATCTGGACCAGAGCAAAACCTGGCTGCTGTGGTGTGAACGCGGGGTGATGAGCCGCCTGCAGGCGCTTTATCTGCGCGAGCAGGGCTTTGAGAACGTGAAGGTGTATCGCCCGTAATTGAGTAAACACCGTGTTGTAGGCCGGATAAGGCGGTTACGCCGCCATCCGGCAATGCAACGATATTATTCAAAACGCACAGGAAGCGTCTTCCCGTTCGACTCCCAGACGCCTTGATAGACACCGTCTTTTAACTCCAGCGTTATCTTCTCTTGCGCTTGTTCAGCAGCAGATGTCTTCAGTTCATAATGTTGATTGTCGGCTGTATCGCATTTGCCGGTTAATTCAATCGGTGCGCCAAATTTCTGGTAAAAGTAAGCCCCTTCAAAAAAATCACCGTATTTGCAGTCCACCTTCAACACAATACGCATGCTTTTTCCCAGCGTGCCGTACATGACTTTGCCGTCAATGCCGGGCGCTGGGGAAACCTGTGTTGTACTCTTTGCGCCAGTCAGATACTGGCCGTACGGCGTGAGCCGATTTTGCAGTTCCGCGGTTGGGATTTTCGTGGTGAAATCACCCAACTCGTCGAGTGCGCGGCTGGCGTGGTTGCTACAGCGTCCGTTCAGGAAGGCCAGATGGTCTTTTTGCAGGGAGAATTTGTCGATGTAGTACAAACCGTCGGTGTAGGTTGCGCACGATGCGTAGAATTCGGCGTAGTTAAAAACTTCACCTTTCTCTTCTTTTATTTGTTCTGGTGTTTGCGATTTATGCGCATCAACAAATGTGTCGATTTGGCCACGGATATCTTTTCTGATGCGAGTATTTAATTCGGCCATCGTAGAACGGGAAAAGAGGTCGTTGAGGGTAATTGCCGCGCCGTTGGCTAAATCGAAGCTGAGCGGTACATTGTACGATTCGCAATACGCTCCGCAGCCTTCGACAAACATATTCATGGTCAGGATTTTTTCGTCGCGAAATTCAACCGTGTAGTTAAGGTTTGCGGTGGGATTCATGGCTGATTTCGCAAACTGGTTTACTGTGGCCTGCGGAGTATTACCCGGTAGCTGATTGATAAAGGTTGCGAAAATATAATCGTTAATACGTTTCGCAACCTTGGGGTTATCCGTCGAGGAAAACCATGGCACGCGATATTGCATTTCAGTGCTTCCGGGATAGCGATACTCAATACTCTTTATGTCGAGTTGCGTCGCTGTGGCATAACCGGAAAGGAGCAATAAAGCCACTCCACTCAGATATCCTTTCATTATGATTCCTTATAAGGGAGTGGCCTGAAGATTTACTCGTAGTAGTTATAGATTCCCGCTGCCATCACCAGTTGTGATGCAACTTCGTAAGCCTTTTCACGACTGACCAGAAGATCAATGATTTTCAAACCGAAATCGATTGAGGTTCCCGGTCCCTGGCTGGTTAACAGGTTGACGCGCGGATCCCATACGACGCGCTTGTCCTGCCATTGATCAGCGGGGATTTGGTCTTTCAGCGCCGGAAAACCGGTCATGTTACCGATGGGGAAAATATCGTGCGGGACGAGGACGGTGGCAGCCGCGGCACAGATTGCCGCGACAATGCGTCCGGAGCGATGAAACTGCTTCACGGTTTCGACCAGCAGAGGGCTGTCGCGAAAACACTCGGCGCCTTTAATACCGCCCGGCAGTACGATAATGTCGAAATCGCCGTCAGCTACTTCGACTAATGGCGCATCCGCCAGCAGTTTCACACCGCGCGAGCACACGATCGTCAGGTTGCCATCGCTGGCGACGCTGGCGGTTGTGACCTTAATTCCGCCGCGAACCAGTAGATCGATAGTAGTAACCGCTTCGGTTTCTTCACTACCAGGGGCGAGACATACCAGTGCTTGAGCGCTCATACTCACTTTCCTTTCTTTTAACCATTTCAAACAGGCGGGCATTTTCCGGAACGGCGATGCCGTGCGCGCGTGCACGTTTTAACAAATAACCGGTAATGTAGTCGATCTCGGTATGACGCATGGCGCGAATGTCCTGCAGCATAGATGAGATATTTTCCGCCGTACTGTCAATCACTTGCTCGACATAATAGCGTAAATCATCCGCTGATGTGTGGTGGCCTTCGCGTTCGATCACCGCTGCCACTTCCTCACAGATGAGCGCTATTTTTTCGGGATGATGGCGTAGCTCACCGTTTGGGCAATCCCATAATGCGGTCAGCGGGTTAATGACGCAGTTGACGGCCAGCTTGCGCCACAGCTCGGCGCGAATGGTGTTGTGCCAGGCGACGTCCGGCAGCACCTCTTGCAGGGTTTCAGCCAGATAGCTGAAATCGCCGTCTTGCTCACGCGCCGGCCCAATACGCGTTGTTCCCTGAGCGACATGAATGATGACGTTCCCGTCACGGCGTGCTGCGTGGGTGGTGGTTCCCATCAGCAAGGGTTGCTTAATGTTATGTAACTCTTCAATCGTCCCCATGCCGTTGTGAATAAGCAGAATGGGCGTGGTTTCAGGCAGAATTGCAGACAGGCCTTTTACCGCATCAGAAACTTGCCAGGCCTTCAGAGTGACCAGCAGCAGGTCGCTTTTTGCCAAAAAGTCGGGGTCGTTTGCCGTCAGGGATTCATTAAAAACTGAGCCATCCGTGTCGATCAGGTTTACGCTGCAGTAGGGTTGCGGTACGCGCAGCCACCCTTGCACCTCATGTCCATGTTTGCACAGCGCTGTAAGCCATAGCTGTCCTAACGCTCCACATCCCAGTACGGTAATTTTCATTCTTCCTCCTCACCTGCAACAGCACCAGGTGTTAATCCATATCGACCGCACCCTATTATTGTTCGCAGATGTCGCTACCACGTACAATGAAAGGATACAGCCTAGTATAGCGCTGTCTGTTGAGTAACTTTGCAGGTATTATGCTTCGCATCAAAAATGAAGGGAGAGGAAAAGATGCCATCTTTCGATATTGTCTCTGAAGTTGATCTTCAGGAAGCCCGTAACGCGGTGGATAACGCCAGCCGTGAAGTCGAGTCACGCTTTGATTTTCGTGGCGTTGAAGCCACTTTTGAGCTGAATGAGTCAAATAAGACGATTAAGGTGCTGAGCGAGTCTGATTTTCAGGTTAATCAGCTGCTGGATATTTTGCGTGCCAAGCTGCTGAAACGCGGTATTGAAGGCACCTCGCTGGACGTACCAGAAACTTTCGTGCACAGCGGTAAAACCTGGTTTGTTGAAGCTAAGCTGAAGCAGGGCATTGAAAGCGCGGTGCAAAAGAAAATCGTTAAGCTGATCAAAGACAGCAAGCTGAAGGTGCAGGCGCAGATTCAGGGCGAAGAAATTCGTGTGACCGGTAAGGCGCGTGACGATCTGCAATCCGTCATGGCGCTGGTTCGCGGTGGCGATCTCGGCCAGCCATTCCAGTTTAAAAACTTCCGCGATTAAGTCGTAATGCCTGATCCGGCCTACAGGTCGCACACGCTATTTGTAGGCCGGACGAGACGTTAGTTACCATCCGGTAATCATCACGTCTGGCTGATGGCCTGCTCAACCTCAAATCGATTGGTGACTTTGCTGTCGATTTTCACGTAGGCCGAATGCTCTTTCGCCACAATTAACACTTCGCTTATTCCTTCTTTTGCCAGCAGGCGCTGCTTTAACGTGTCATCTGCGGCAATTTCTGGTGGAATTTCCACACGCAGGCTGCTGACATACGGCGGCTCTTTCATTGTGCTTGCCACAATCAACCAAACTGCCGCCAGCAGCGCACCGGCCAGAAATACGGCCTGACCATCAAACATTTCAACCACCCAACCGCCGAGCGAACCGCCAATCGCCACGCCAAGAAACTGGCTGGTGGAGTAAACACCCATTGCCGTGCCTTTGTAACCCGCAGGCGATTCTTTGCTGATAAGCGAGGGGAGGAGGGCTTCCATCAGGTTGAAGGCGAGGAAGAAAATCTGCACGCCCGCAATCAGACCCCAGAAACGAATGTTAGCGCTCCACAATACAATCTCTGCAATAAGGATTAGTAACACGCAGGCGAGGAACACGCGTTTCATCTTGCGCTTCACTTCGGCGTAAATGATGAACGGCACCACGGAAACAAAGGATAGCAGCATCGTCACCAGATAAATTTTCCAGTGTTCTGCGGCGGGGAAACCGGCTTTCGCCAGTTGTCCTGGTAACGCGACGAAAGTGGACATCAGCAAAATGTGCAGGCACATAATGCCGAAATTGAGCTTCAGCAGTTTGGGCTCCGCCAGCACTTTGCTGAAGCTATCTTTTACCATGCCCGATTCACGGTTTAGTACGTGGCTGGTGCTATTGGGAACGACCCAAATGGTCAGCACGATACCCGTGGTAGCAAGGGCGGCAATCATCCAGAACAGCGCGTGGAGCCCCAGCGCATGGGTAACGATTGGCCCCAGCACCATCGCAATGGCAAAGGTGATACCAAAGCTGACGCCGATAAACGCCATCGCTTTGGTGCGGTTTTGCTCGCGGGTTAAGTCGGAAAGCAGCGCCATCACGGCCGCGGCAATTGCTCCGGAACCTTGCAATGCGCGACCAAGAATAATGCCCCAGATTGAATCGGAGAGGGCAGCAATCACGCTGCCGAGAACGAATACCGCCAGTCCGCCGACAATAAGCGGCTTACGACCAATGCGGTCAGAGAGCAGACCAAAGGGGATCTGGAAGACGGCTTGCGCCAGGCCGTAAATGCCGATGGCAAGGCCAATCAACGCTTCGCTGGCGCCCTGTAGCGCCATACCGTACGTGGTCAGAACCGGTAGAACCATAAACATGCCAAGCATGCGCAACGAGAATACGGTCCCTAAACCCCAGGTGGCGCGCAACTCACCGGGCGTCATTTTGTAATCGTTCATTCCCACCTCTGTATTAATTTCGCGCCTAGTGTAAAGCGCTAAGCAGGCTGGGTAAATATGCGCTTTATTAACAAATGTTGGGGTTGTGAGGGGAGTCGACTGGAAACGAAAATGCCGGATGACGATACTCACGTATCTTATCCGGCCTACAAGCAATGTGCTTTTTTGTAGGCCGGATAAGGCGTCAGCCGCCATCCGGCATAGAAGATGTGACGATTAACTTACCAGACGTAAGTCAGCAGGTTCTGCGAGTTTGGCACCATAAAGTCGACGGACATCATCACGGAAAGCGCGGTAATGGCGATGATGGAGAAACCGAACAGCTTGCGCGCCCAGACTTTGTCATCTTCCACTTTATAACCGCGCAGCGCCATGCCCAACCACCAGACGCTCACCGCCGCAGCAACAATCAGGTATTTATAACCTGCATAGCCGCCCAGGGTTAGCATCAGCGTGGCGATAGCAAATGCGATGATATACAGCGTGATATGGTTTTTCGCGACTGAAATGCCTTTCACCACCGGCAGTACTGGGATGTTGGCAGCCTGATAATCCTTAAAGCGGAAAATCGCAATCGCGTAAGAGTGCGGCATCTGCCACAGGCTGAAAATAGCCAGCAGAATCAGCGCACCGCTATCGAACTCACCGGTTACGGCGCAGTAGCCAATCACCGGCGGCGCAGCGCCGGAGAGTGAGCCAATCAGCGTGCCATAAACGGAATGGCGCTTCATGTACAGGCTATAGACGCCCACATAGACCACGAAGCCCATTACCCCCAGCCAGCAGGCCAGAGGGTTCGCGCCAAACCACAGCAGCATAAAGCCAGCAATACCCAGCAGGGTGGCGTATACCAGTGAGACCGCAGGGGAAATCAGACCTTTAACCAGCACGCGGTTTTTGGTCCTCTCCATCTTCCTGTCGATATCCCTGTCGATGTAGTTGTTAAATACACAACCCGACGCCACAACCAGTGACACCCCAACCAGCGTGTAGATAAACAGGGGATAATCAATGCTGCCTTTCGAGGCCAGCAGGAACCCCCCAATCACCGAGATCAGGTTGCCAAAGATGATGCCTGGTTTCGTTACTTGCAGGTATTGCTTAAACATCATAATCGCCGCTCTTAGTGCATCATCATGTTGTAGTTAAGGTTCCACATAATCCAGATGGAGCCCACAACCAGGATGGCGATGATTAGCACAGTAAAGACAAAGGCAGTCAT
The DNA here is from genome assembly GCF_030334285.1 of Citrobacter sp. Cf087. Classification (NCBI taxonomy): domain Bacteria; kingdom Pseudomonadati; phylum Pseudomonadota; class Gammaproteobacteria; order Enterobacterales; family Enterobacteriaceae; genus Citrobacter; species Citrobacter sp. Cf087. The sequence continues at coordinate 327,956 of NZ_JAOWED010000030.1, read as the reverse complement.
GTTCCAACCTTCATCAGATTTGCTATTCATGTGCAGGAAGCACACCAGGTGCACCAGAATCTGTACCACTGCCATTGCCAGAATAGTTCCCAGAATGACGGCCGGAGAGGCAGAACCTGTCATCACCATCCAGAACGGAATAACCGTCAGGATGATCGACAGGATAAAACCTGTCATGTAGGTTTTTACGCTGCCATGGGATGCGCCGCCGCTCTCGTTAGCATGACTCATTACATCGCCCCCATCAGATAAACAACAGTGAACACACAGATCCATACCACATCCAGGAAGTGCCAGAACAGGCTCAGGCACATGATGCGGGTACGGTTAGTACTGGTCAGGCCGCGACGAGCGACTTGCACCATCAGAACCGCCATCCAGATAAGACCGGAGGTGACGTGCAGACCGTGCGTGCCGACCAGCGCGAAGAACGCAGACAGGAAACCGCTACGATCCGGGCCCATGCCGTTAACAATCAGGTGATGGAATTCATAGAGTTCCATCCCGATGAATCCGGCACCGAACAAGAAGGTCAACGCCAGCCAGGAGATAACCTGGCTCTTGTTGTTCTTGTACATGGCAATCGCTGCCATACCGTAAGTAATGGAGCTGAATAACAGCAGGAATGTTTCAACCAGAACGAACGGCAGTTCAAAAATGTCTTTACCTGTTGGGCCACCTGCGGTGCCGTTCACCAGAACGGCATAGGTTGCAAACAGAATAGAGAACAGAATGCAGTCGCTCATCAGGTAGACCCAGAATCCGAAGATCTTGGTCTGGCCTGCATCGTGGTGCCCGTGTTCGTGCGCGTGGGCAGTCGCGTGCGTTAAAGTATCAGTTGCCATTTTTCAGCCCTGCCTTAGTAATCTCATCGAAATGCTGGTTTTCCAGTTTTTCGACTTCCGGGACCGGCACGTAGTAATCCACGTCTTCATCAAAGCTTTTCACAATCCAGCTGATGATCATGCCTGCGAAGCTTGCAATCGCCAGCCACCAGATATGCCAGATCATGGCGAAACCAAACAGTGTTGCGAAGGCGGTAATGACGATACCGGCACCGCTGTTCTTCGGCATATGAATTTCTTCATAGTGCGCAGGCTGCTTGTACGCTTCACCTTTTTCTTTCATTTCCCAGAAGGCATCACGCTCGTGAACGTGCGGCACAACGGCAAAGTTATAGAACGGAGGCGGGGAAGAGGTTGCCCACTCCAGCGTACGACCACCCCATGGGTCACCGGTCAGGTCACGATTCTGCTCGCGGTCGCGAATAGAAACGTAGATCTGAATCAGCTGGCACAGGATACCCAGTGCAATCAGCGCGGCACCGCAGGCGGCAACGACCAGCATCGGATGGAACTGCGGGTCAATCTGCTGGCTGAGGCGACGGGTCATACCCATGAAGCCCAGCACGTACAGCGGCATAAATGCCACGAAGAAGCCGATGATCCAGAACCAGAATGCGCGTTTACCCCAGGTTTCGTTCAGCGTGAAGCCAAACGCTTTTGGCCACCAGTAGGTCATACCTGCGAAGCAGCCAAATACGACGCCGCCGATGATAACGTTATGGAAGTGCGCAATCAGGAACAGACTGTTGTGCAGTACGAAGTCTGCACCCGGAACCGCCAGCAGTACGCCGGTCATGCCGCCGACTGAGAAGGTCACGATAAAGCCAATCGTCCACAGCATCGCTGAGTGGAATACGATACGGCCCTGATACATGGTGAACAGCCAGTTGAAGATCTTCACCCCGGTCGGGATGGCGATAATCATGGTGGTAATACCGAAGAAGGCGTTTACGTTAGCGCCTGCACCCATGGTGAAGAAGTGGTGCAGCCAAACAACGAACGACAGAACGGTGATACACACGGTTGCCCACACCAGCGAGGTGTAACCAAACAGACGTTTACGTGAGAAGGTTGCCGCGATTTCGGAGAACACCCCGAAGACCGGCAGAACCAGGATGTACACTTCCGGATGGCCCCAGGCCCAAATCAGGTTGATGTACATCATCATGTTGCCGCCCATATCGTTGGTAAAGAAATGGGTGCCCAGATAGCGATCCAGGGTCAGCAACGCGACGGTAACCGTCAGGATTGGGAAAGAGGCGATAATCAGGATGTTCGCGCACAGAGACGCCCAGCTAAATACCGGCATCTTGAACATGGTCATTCCTGGTGCACGCATCTTAATGATGGTCACAAAGAAGTTGATACCGGTCAGGGTTGTACCAATACCGGACAACTGGACTGCCCATATCCAATAATCGACCCCGACGCTTGGACTGTACTCTATTCCCGAGAGCGGCGGATACGCCAGCCAACCGGTCTGTGCGAATTCACCTACGCCCAGAGACAGGTTAACCAGGATTACGCCGACAACGGTGAACCAGAAGCTCAGGTTGTTCAGGAACGGGAATGCAACGTCACGTGCACCGATCTGCAGTGGAACCACCAGGTTCATCAGACCGATAACAAATGGCATTGCCACGAAGAAGATCATAATCACGCCGTGAGCCGTGAAGATCTGGTCGTAGTGGTGAGGTGGCAAGAAGCCTGCTTCACCTGCAGAAGCCAGCGCTTGCTGACTACGCATCATGATGGCGTCGGCAAAGCCACGAATCAACATGACGATTGCAACAATGACATACATGATGCCAAGGCGTTTGTGGTCAACCGAAGTCAGCCACTCTTTCCACAGGTAGGTCCACTTACCGAAGTAAGTGATTAGGCCCAGTAAGGCCGCACCACCGATGATAATGGCAGCGATCGTAACCATGACAATGGGTTCATGGAACGGCACTGCATCCAGCGTCAATTTTCCGAACATCGTATTCTTCCTCGGCCCCTTAGTGAGCGGATTCCGCGTGGCTCATGTCCATGCCTTCCATGCCTTCGTGTGCGTTGTGCTCACCTTCGGGTTGGGTCATGTCCATGCTCTTACCGTGAGCCATAAATTTGTTAATAACATCTTTAAACAAATCGGGTTTCACGTTGGAGAAGTATTCCACCTGGTTGTATTCGCTTGGCACAGCCACTTTCTCGAACGCAGCCATGTCGCTCATGGTGTTCGTGGACTGTTTAGCTTTAGCAACCCATTGGTCGAATTCGGCGCGGTCCTTTGTTGCGATAGCCTTGAACTTCATACCGGAGAAGCCTGGTCCGCTATAGCTTGCGGAGATACCATCATAAGTACCGACTTCGTTGGCGATCAGATGCAGTCGAGTCTGCATACCGGCCATGGCATAAATCTGGCTACCCAGACGCGGGATAAAGAAGGAGTTCATCACGGAGTTGGATGTCACTTTGAACTCAACCGGAGTATTCGCCGGGAAGGCGATTTCATTCACGGTAGCGATACCCTGTTCCGGATAGATGAAGAACCATTTCCAGTCCATGGAAACCACTTCGATGGTAATGGGCTTCTCGTCATGCGCCAGCGGTTTGCTTGGCTCAAGAGCGTGAGTGGTTTTCCAGGTCAGAACGGCAAGGAAAATGATGATTAAGATCGGCACCGTCCAGACCACAGCTTCCACTTTATTGGAGTGTGACCAGTTCGGGCTGTACTTCGCATCTTTATTGCTTGCACGATACTTCCAGGCAAAACCAACAGCCATCAAGATGGCAGGAATAACGACAATCAACATCAGGCCAAATGCCGTCAGTATCAGTGAACGTTGTTCCAGTCCAATCTGTCCTTTAGGGTCAAGCAGCGCAGAATTACAGCCACTGAGTAACGCAGTGCCTGCAATTAATGACAACCATCCCAAACTTTTATTGTATTTCCTGAGTCTCATTTAACGACCTCAATTCCACGGGACCGGGTGGCGTTTAAAGTGTGAGGGCATTTTACGGGAAGGTTACATTACTGTAAACATCCTTGGATCTGTGTTACTGGGTTCTGCCGTGCATGTCACATATGTTGCAATATATGTCGCTTTGACTTTAAGAACCTGTTGCAACATCACGTTATAACGAAAGCAGGCAGGTGGGGGACAGGCTGAGGGCAATTGGTATAACCAATACGAAAATAAAACAATTGTTTAACAATTGATTATCAATAAAAAGACAAATTAGGAACAAAAAATAAATCTGTAGTGGCTGAATCGAGTAAGGAAAATAAAATATATAAAAGGCGTCAATAATTTCCAAATTCTTTGGCGCACAAAATAACAAATATTATTTTTATCAATTGTTGTTTATTTAGCCGTTATAATTACGCAAGGTGATTACAACGGCTTATTAATACGGTTTTTTACGCCAGACGGTTTTTGCGCAGAGCCAGATAATCCAGCAATCCGCCAAAAATCACCCCGCAGACCGCGACCGCCACCGAGACTTCAAGCAGTTCCGGCAGGAAGGAGAAGTTGGTGTAATCCAGCGCATTCATGGTTAACAGCAGCAGCCAAGCCAGCAGCAGGCAGCAGCCTACTACCAACGTCATTAATGCCAGACTGTACGCTCCACGAAATTCCGTACGCGGAATAAAGCTTTCATTTTGCCAGCTATGTTCCAGGGTCTGGCGACATACCAGCAGCAGTATGAGGCCGGGGATCGCGGCAAACACGGAGAACAGATAAAACGTCGGCCAGCCGTGTGCTTCGACAAACCAACCTGCTACCGGGCCAACATAAACGCGACCAACGGCTGAAAGCGCGGAGAGCAGGGCGAACTGGGTCGCTGAGAAGGACTTATTGCACAGCGTCATTAATAAAGCGACAAACGCCGCAGTGCCCATTCCGCCACACAGGTTTTCAAAGAAGACGGCGGCCGCCATACTGAACATGTGTTTGTCAGTGATGGACAATAGCCAGTAGCCTGCATTTGACGCCCCTTGCAGAATGCCAAATATCAGCAATGCGCGGAACAGCGAAAGGCGCTGCATCAGGATCCCGCCGTACAATGCACCAACGATGGTTGCCAGAAGCCCGAGCGTTTTATTCACCACACCAACCTCACCCGCATCAAATCCAACGCCGCGGATCAAAAAGGTGGTGGTCAGGCTCATGGCGAAGGCATCCCCGAGCTTATACAGCACAATAAGCAGCAGGATAAGCCAGGCGTTGTTACGACCAAAGAAGTCGCGCAGCGGAGCCGCAACCGCCTGTTCCAGCGTTTTAGGTACCGGAATGGTATCAGTCGGTTCAGGTGCTAACAGGGTGGCGATGATACAAGGAATCAACAGCGCTGCCATCAGCCAGTACATCCCTTGCCAGCCCAGCCAGCGATCGGCCATCCACAGGGCCAGTCCGCCTGAAACCAGCATCCCTAATCGATAGCCCAGCACGCTGATAGCCGCGCCGGTGCCGCGCTCTTCTGCGGGCAACACGTCGGTTTTCCAGGCATCAAAGACGATATCCTGCGAGGCCGAGCAAAAAGCGATCACCACTGCGAGTGCGGCCATCCAGCGTAACTGTGTGCCAGGCTCCAGAAAGCCCATCGCGGCGATAGAAATTAACAACAGCACCTGGGTCGCCAGCAGCCAGCCGCGACGTCGACCTAAAAACGGTGGCGTGTAACGGTCCATCAACGGGGACCAGAGAAACTTAAATACGTAGGCCTGACCTACCAGGGAAAAGAAACCGATGGTTTTAAGATCGATATTCTCGACCGTCATCCACGCCTGAAGCGTACCGGAGGTGAGTGCGAGCGGTAAACCGGAGGCGAACCCCAGAATAAGCAGGATAGCTGAGCGTGGTTGCTGAAAAATACGTAAGTAATGACTGGACATGGGCTTCTATAGGCCCGACGAACGCCGGGCCATATGGGCAGAAATTAACGAGCGTTCTGCTTGATGAAATCGTGAACGCTGGTGTCCTGAGACATATCAGCGATGGTGTCGGTCAGCACGCTGTTAACGGCGTCAGCGATATTTTTGTTAGAGGCTTGCAGTGCGCCTTCAACAGAATAGCTTGCGCGGTAGTTTTTGGTCATCTTGTTGCCGTTAGCAGCGGTCGCAATGATGGCGATATCTGCTTTGGTGGCAATGTTATAGCGCACGCTACCCTGAGACACGTCAGCGTACAGCTGGCTAACAATGATTTGCAGGTTTACAGCGCCGTTTGGTCCAATCATATAACCGCGTGCGGTCATCTGTTTTTCCAGTACTTCTTGCAGCAGGAAGCGCAGATCGCGGGACGCAGTCAGCGTAACCAACTGGTTGTCGCGGGTGACTTTTGCCAGCGCTTGATCCTGACGCTGGTCGGCACCGTTGATGCTAACGGTCACGCCCATCAGGCTTGGGTCCTGCTGTGGCAGGGTAATTTTCGGGGAGACTTCAATAGTGGTCGGCGGCGTTGCGCATCCAGCTAACATGAACATCGCGACTAACGGGAAGAGGATTTTTTTAAACATGCCAGGGCTCTCAGCGAATCTAAATTGTATGGTTGGAGAAAATTCCCGCCATCATAACATCGCCAACGATGAGGGGAAGTGGGTAACGCATGTAAATTCATTGTGTTGTCCGTTTTATGACTTTGTGGAGACCATAAACGGACTTTTTGCAATAAATCGAAGTGAGGATTCAGTGAACTTCATCCGTTTGGCTGAGAAAATCAGACAAGCGCTAATTTTTTGTTGCTAAGGTGTAATGAAAACGGTAAAAGCGGCTAGTATTTAAAGGGATGGGTGACATCTCAGCGTTGTCGGAGGAAAATTTCATGATGATTCGTGAGCAAATAGAAGAAAAATTAAGGGCAGCGTTCGAACCCGTGTTCCTCGAAGTTGTGGATGAAAGCTATCGTCACAATGTCCCGGCTGGTTCTGAAAGCCACTTTAAGGTTGTGCTGGTTAGCGATCGCTTTACAGGTGAACGTTTTCTTAATCGTCATCGGATGATTTACAGCACGTTAACGGCGGAGCTTTCCACAACCGTTCATGCTCTTGCCCTGCATACCTACACCATTAAGGAGTGGGAAGCGTTGCAGGATACGATTTTTGCATCGCCTCCGTGTCGTGGGGCGGGAAGCATCGCGTAAAACGGATTTGCAACAACCGACGCTTTTCCAGTATGTTGCTACAGATTATGTGAAAACGGCCTGCGGGCCGTTTTGTTTTGTCTGAATTCTGGGGCAGTCGTACAGTATTCAGACAAAAATTAGCCGGGAATTGTGAAAAAAGCCGCAGCAACGCGCGATAACCGTTCTCGACTCATAAAAGTGATGCCGCTATAATGCGCGTCTTATTTTTCGGAATGTCTTCGGGATGATTCTGACGACAGGGAATGTGATTGCTTATGAGAACATCCCAGTTCCGCGAAGCCAACAACCTGTGCTTGCGGAGAAGAGTTGACCGAGCACTGTGATTTTTTGAGGTAACAAGATGCAAGTTTCAGTTGAAACCACTCAAGGCCTTGGCCGCCGTGTAACGATTACTATCGCTGCTGACAGCATCGAGACCGCTGTGAAAAGCGAGCTGGTCAACGTAGCGAAGAAAGTGCGTATTGACGGTTTCCGCAAAGGAAAAGTACCGATGAATGTTGTTGCTCAGCGTTATGGCGCATCTGTTCGCCAGGACGTTCTGGGCGACCTGATGAGCCGCAACTTCGTTGACGCGATCATCAAAGAAAAAATCAATCCGGCTGGCGCACCGAACTACGTTCCGGGCGAATACAAACTGGGTGAAGATTTTACTTACGCGGTAGAGTTCGAAGTTTACCCGGAAGTTGAGCTGACTGGTCTGGAAGCAATCGAAGTTGAAAAACCGGTTGTTGAAGTCACCGACGCTGACGTTGACGTGATGCTGGATACCCTGCGTAAGCAGCAGGCTACCTGGAAAGACAAAGACGGCGCTGCTGATGCAGAAGACCGTGTAACCATCGACTTCACCGGTTCTGTAGACGGCGAAGAGTTCGAAGGCGGCAAAGCGTCTGACTTCGTACTGGCGATGGGCCAGGGTCGTATGATCCCAGGCTTTGAAGAAGGCGTTAAAGGCCACAAAGCTGGCGAAGAGTTCACTATCGACGTGACTTTCCCGGAAGAGTACCACGCTGAAAACCTGAAAGGTAAAGCAGCTAAGTTCGTTATCAACCTGAAGAAAGTTGAAGAACGCGAACTGCCGGAACTGACTGAAGAATTCATCAAACGTTTCGGCGTTGAAGATGGTTCCGTAGCAGGTCTGCGCGCTGAAGTACGCAAAAACATGGAACGCGAGCTGAAAGGCGCTGTGCGTAACCGCGTTAAGTCTCAGGCGATCGAAGGTCTGGTAAAAGCTAACGACATCGACGTTCCGGCTGCGCTGATCGACAGCGAAATCGACGTTCTGCGTCGTCAGGCTGCACAGCGTTTCGGCGGCAACGAGAAACAAGCTCTGGAACTGCCGCGTGAACTGTTCGAAGAACAGGCTAAGCGTCGCGTAGTTGTTGGTCTGCTGCTGGGCGAAGTGATTCGCACCAACGAACTGAAAGCTGACGAAGATCGCGTTAAAGGCCTGATCGAAGAGATGGCTTCTGCTTACGAAGATCCGAAAGAAGTGGTTGAGTTCTACAGCAAAAATAAAGAGCTGATGGACAACATGCGTAACGTCGCTCTGGAAGAGCAGGCTGTTGAAGCCGTTCTGGCGAAAGCGAAAGTGACTGAAAAAGCCACTTCCTTCAACGAGCTGATGAACCAGCAGGCGTAATTCGTCGCTTTTTTAGCACGAATTTCGTACGCAAGCCCGTCACCTTTTGGTGGCGGGTTTTTTTTTGTCACGCATTTTGCATGGGAAGAGTGCGAAAACAGCGTTTCAGTGTTAGCGTTACAACAAAAGATTGTTATGCTTGAATTATGGCGATGTCGTACCCATTACTGAGGGACTAGCTGATAATCCGTCCATAAGGTTACAATCAGCACAGCAGGTTTTTTCAAATTTTATCCAGGAGACGGAAATGTCATACAGCGGCGAACGAGATAACTTTGCACCCCATATGGCGCTGGTGCCGATGGTCATTGAACAGACCTCACGTGGTGAGCGCTCTTTTGATATCTATTCTCGTCTACTTAAGGAACGCGTCATTTTTCTGACCGGCCAGGTCGAAGACCATATGGCTAACCTGATCGTGGCGCAGATGCTGTTCCTGGAAGCAGAAAACCCAGAAAAAGATATCTACCTGTACATCAACTCCCCTGGTGGAGTGATCACTGCCGGGATGTCTATCTATGACACCATGCAGTTTATTAAGCCGGACGTCAGCACCATTTGTATGGGCCAGGCGGCCTCAATGGGGGCGTTCCTGCTGACCGCCGGGGCGAAAGGCAAACGTTTTTGCCTGCCTAACTCTCGCGTCATGATCCACCAGCCTCTGGGCGGTTACCAGGGCCAGGCAACGGATATTGAAATTCATGCCCGTGAAATCCTGAAGGTAAAAGGGCGCATGAACGAACTTATGGCGCATCATACGGGTCAATCTCTTGAGCAGATTGAACGTGATACCGAGCGCGATCGCTTCCTCTCCGCTTCTGAAGCGGTAGAGTACGGTCTGGTCGACTCGATTTTGACCCATCGTAATTAATGCCCAGTGCGCAGGTGTGCCGCTATAATTACCTGGAGCGGCACAACGCTGACTAGCGTCTTGCGCCTGAGAATGGCATTTGCGTCGTCGTGTGCGGCACAAAGAACAAAGAAGAGGTTTTGACCCATGACAGATAAACGCAAAGATGGCTCGGGCAAATTGTTGTACTGCTCTTTTTGCGGCAAAAGCCAGCATGAAGTGCGTAAGCTGATTGCCGGTCCATCCGTGTATATCTGCGACGAATGTGTTGATTTATGCAACGACATCATTCGCGAAGAGATTAAGGAAGTAGCACCGCACCGTGAACGCAGTGCGCTGCCGACGCCACATGAAATTCGCAACCACCTGGACGATTACGTTATCGGTCAGGAGCAGGCGAAGAAAGTGCTGGCGGTCGCGGTATACAACCATTACAAACGTCTGCGCAACGGCGACACCAGCAATGGGGTTGAGTTGGGCAAAAGTAACATCCTGCTGATTGGCCCGACGGGTTCCGGTAAAACGCTTCTGGCTGAAACGCTGGCGCGCCTGCTGGACGTTCCGTTCACTATGGCCGACGCCACCACGCTGACCGAAGCCGGTTATGTGGGTGAAGATGTTGAAAATATTATTCAGAAACTGTTGCAGAAGTGCGATTACGACGTGCAGAAAGCACAGCGTGGGATCGTCTATATCGATGAAATCGACAAGATTTCTCGTAAGTCTGATAACCCGTCCATTACCCGTGACGTTTCTGGCGAAGGCGTACAGCAGGCGCTGTTGAAACTGATCGAAGGTACGGTTGCTGCCGTTCCGCCGCAGGGTGGTCGTAAACATCCTCAGCAGGAATTCCTGCAGGTTGATACCTCCAAGATCCTGTTTATCTGCGGTGGTGCCTTTGCCGGTCTGGATAAAGTGATTGCTAACCGTGTTGAAACTGGCTCCGGCATTGGTTTTGGCGCAACGGTAAAAGCACAGTCTGATAAAGCCAGCGAAGGTGAACTGCTGTCGCAGGTCGAACCGGAAGATCTGATCAAATTTGGTCTGATCCCTGAGTTCATCGGTCGTCTGCCGGTTGTGGCAACCCTGAGCGAACTGAGTGAAGAAGCGCTGATTCAGATCCTCAAAGAGCCGAAAAATGCCCTGACCAAGCAGTATCAGGCGTTGTTCAATCTTGAAGGTGTTGATCTGGAGTTCCGTGAGGAAGCGCTGGATGCGATCGCCAAGAAAGCGATGGCGCGTAAAACCGGTGCCCGTGGTCTGCGTTCTATCGTCGAAGCCGCGCTGCTCGACACCATGTACGATCTGCCTTCGATGGAAGACGTCGAAAAAGTGGTGATCGACGAGTCGGTGATTGGCGGCCAGAGCAAGCCATTGCTGATTTACGGTAAGCCGGAAGCACAGCAGGCATCTGGCGAATAATTCATCAATTCATACAGACATTTAATTAAAAAGGGGGGATTTTATCTCCCCTTTTATTTTTCCGTAAACATGGCGTTGAATGTGTGGGAAACATCCCCATATACTGACATACATGTTAAAGGTGGTGTGAAGCACAGTCGTACCACCTGATTACCTGGCGGAAACTAAACTAAGAGAGAGCTCTATGAATCCTGAGCGTTCTGAACGCATTGAAATCCCCGTATTGCCGTTGCGCGATGTGGTGGTTTATCCGCACATGGTCATACCCTTATTTGTAGGGCGGGAAAAATCTATCCGTTGTCTGGAAGCGGCTATGGACCATGATAAAAAAATCATGCTGGTCGCACAGAAAGAAGCGTCAACGGATGAGCCGGGTGTAAACGATCTTTTCACCGTCGGGACCGTGGCCTCTATTTTGCAGATGCTGAAACTGCCTGACGGCACCGTAAAAGTGCTGGTCGAGGGGTTACAGCGCGCGCGTATTTCAGCGCTGTCTGACAACGGCGAGCACTTCTCTGCGAAAGCAGAGTACCTTGACTCGCCTGCTATTGATGAGCGCGAACAGGAAGTGCTGGTGCGTACTGCTATCAGCCAGTTTGAAGGCTACATCAAGCTGAACAAGAAAATCCCACCAGAAGTGCTGACGTCGCTGAACAGCATCGACGATCCTGCACGTCTGGCGGACACCATCGCAGCGCACATGCCGCTGAAGCTGGCTGACAAACAGTCCGTGCTGGAGATGTCCGACGTTAACGAACGTCTGGAATATCTGATGGCGATGATGGAGTCTGAAATCGATCTGCTGCAGGTTGAGAAACGCATTCGCAACCGCGTGAAAAAGCAGATGGAAAAATCCCAGCGTGAGTACTATCTGAACGAGCAGATGAAAGCTATTCAGAAAGAGCTCGGCGAGATGGACGATGCGCCGGACGAAAACGAAGCGCTGAAGCGTAAGATCGACGCGGCGAAAATGCCGAAAGAGGCAAAAGAGAAAGCGGAAGCGGAACTGCAGAAGCTGAAAATGATGTCTCCGATGTCGGCGGAAGCGACCGTAGTGCGTGGCTACATCGACTGGATGGTTCAGGTACCGTGGAATGCGCGTAGCAAGGTCAAAAAAGACCTGCGTCAGGCGCAGGAAATCCTCGATACCGACCATTACGGTCTGGAACGCGTCAAAGATCGTATCCTTGAGTATCTCGCGGTCCAAAGCCGTGTGAACAAAATCAAGGGGCCGATCCTGTGTCTGGTTGGGCCGCCGGGGGTAGGTAAAACTTCTCTGGGGCAGTCCATCGCCAAGGCGACCGGGCGTAAATACATCCGTATGGCGCTGGGCGGCGTGCGTGATGAGGCTGAAATTCGCGGTCACCGCCGGACCTATATCGGTTCTATGCCGGGTAAACTGATCCAGAAAATGGCTAAAGTGGGCGTTAAAAACCCGCTGTTCCTGCTTGATGAGATCGACAAAATGTCTTCCGACATGCGTGGCGATCCGGCTTCCGCACTGCTTGAGGTGCTGGATCCAGAGCAGAACGTGGCGTTCAGCGATCACTACCTGGAAGTGGACTACGATCTCAGCGACGTGATGTTCGTTGCGACCTCTAACTCCATGAATATTCCGGCGCCGTTGCTGGATCGTATGGAAGTGATCCGTCTGTCCGGTTATACCGAAGACGAGAAGCTGAATATTGCAAAACGTCACCTGTTGCCGAAACAGATTGAGCGTAACGCGCTGAAAAAAGGTGAGCTGACGGTCGACGATAGCGCCATTGTAGGCATTATTCGTTACTACACCCGTGAAGCGGGCGTGCGTAGTCTGGAGCGCGAAATCTCCAAACTGTGCCGCAAAGCGGTGAAACAGCTGCTGCTTGATAAGTCACTGAAACATATTGAGATCAACGGTGATAACCTGCACGACTATCTGGGCGTACAGCGCTTTGATTATGGCCGTGCGGACAACGAAAACCGCGTTGGTCAGGTGACCGGCCTGGCGTGGACGGAAGTGGGCGGCGATCTGCTGACCATCGAAACCGCCTGCGTACCGGGTAAAGGTAAGCTGACCTACACCGGTTCTCTGGGTGAAGTCATGCAGGAATCCATTCAGGCTGCACTGACCGTTGTGCGTGCGCGTGCGGAAAAACTGGGTATTAATCCGGACTTTTACGAAAAACGCGACATTCACGTTCACGTACCTGAAGGAGCGACGCCGAAAGATGGCCCAAGTGCGGGTATTGCCATGTGTACCGCGCTGGTTTCTTGTCTTACCGGTAACCCGGTTCGCGCCGACGTGGCGATGACCGGCGAGATCACCCTGCGTGGTCAGGTTCTGCCAATCGGTGGTTTGAAAGAAAAACTGCTGGCGGCACACCGTGGCGGTATTAAAACGGTCTTAATTCCTGATGAGAACAAACGTGACCTGGAAGAGATTCCGGATAACGTAATTGCCGATCTGGACATCCATCCGGTGAAACGCATTGAGGAAGTTCTGGCTCTTGCGTTGCAAAATGAACCCTCTGGAATGCAGGTTGTGACGGCAAAATAGTGACCTCGCGCAAAGAGCATTAATAAAAACAGGGCTGGCAGGCCATTTCGGGCTTGCCAGCCTTTTTTTGTATAGCTAATTTAGATGACGGATTAGGCTTGCCATCATTAACGGGTGTTGTAAGGGCATGGCAGGCCTGATATAACTGCTGCGCGGTCGCACTTTGAAGGATTCAGGTGCGATATAAATTATAAAGAGGAAGAGAAGAGTGAATAAATCTCAACTGATCGACAAAATTGCTGCAGGGGCTGATATCTCTAAAGCTGCGGCTGGACGTGCGTTAGATGCAATTATTGCTTCTGTTACCGAATCTCTGAAAGAAGGTGATGACGTAGCGCTGGTAGGTTTTGGTACTTTTGCCGTTAAAGAGCGTGCTGCCCGTACTGGTCGCAACCCGCAAACAGGTAAAGAGATCACCATTGCCGCGGCTAAAGTACCGGGCTTCCGTGCAGGTAAAGCACTGAAAGACGCGGTAAACTAAGTGATTTCCCCTTTGGGGATGTGACGAAGTACAAGGGCGCATCGACTGATGTGCCTTTTTTATTTGTAATTCCGGTACTTTCTACGTGTTGTGGGCTGACAATTACCCCTGTTTCTTGTCACAATAGGCTTTTGTGCGCAGCGTTCAGGAAACGCTATGCTGCGTGAAGCATATATACTCAAAATCCTTGCCGCCGTTGTTGTGTCAACGCGCAGGCGGCTTTAGAGATAACGCGTATAGTCATCTACAGCGGAGTGTGGTTACACCATGATGGACAGCTTACGCACGGCTGCTAACAGTCTCGTGCTCAAGATTATTTTCGGTATCATTATCGTGTCGTTCATTTTGACCGGCGTGAGTGGTTACCTGATTGGCGGGGGCAATAACTTCGCCGCCAAAGTGAATGGCCAGGAGATCAGCCGCGGGCAGTTCGAGAATGCGTTCAACAGCGAACGTAACCGTATGCAGCAACAGCTGGGCGATCAATACTCCGAGCTGGCCGCGAACGAAGGTTACATGAAAACGCTGCGTCAGCAGGTGCTGAATCGTCTTGTTGACGAAGCGCTGCTGGATCAGTATTCCCGCGAGCTTAAGCTCAACATCAGCGACGATCAGATTAAACAGGCTATTTTTGCCACGCCTGCTTTCCAGGTCGACGGTAAATTTGATAACAACCGCTATAACGCAATTGTTAATCAGATGGGCATGACCGCAGACCAGTACGCTCAGGCATTACGTAATCAGCTTACTACCCAGCAGCTGATTAACGGTGTTGCCGGTACGGACTTTATGCTGAAAGGCGAAACGGACGAACTGGCGGCGCTGGTCGCACAGCAGCGGATCGTGCGCGAGGCGACGATTGACGTTAACGCACTGGCCGCGAAGCAGACTGTTACCGAGCAGGAAGTTGCCAGCTACTACGAGCAGAATAAAAACAACTTTATGACGCCGGAACAGTTCCGCGTGAGCTACATCAAGCTGGATGCTGCTGCTATGCAGGAGACGGCCAGCGATGCTGATATTCAGTCTTACTATGACCAGCATCAGGATCAGTTCACTCAGCCGCAGCGTAACCGCTATAGCATCATTCAGACCAAAACTGAAGATGAAGCCAAAGCGGTACTGGACGAGCTGAATAAAGGCGGTGACTTTGCTGCGCTGGCGAAAGAAAAATCTGCCGATATCATCTCTGCCCGTAAAGGCGGCGATATGGGATGGCTGGAAGATTCAACCACCCCGGATGAGCTGAAAAATGCCGGTCTGAAAGAAAAAGGCCAACTGTCTGGCGTAATTAAGTCTTCCGTTGGTTTCCTCGTTGCGCGTCTTGACGACGTACAGCCTGCACAGGTTAAACCGCTGAGCGAAGCCCGTGACGACATTGCGGCAAAAGTGAAGCAGGAAAAAGCGCTGGATGCCTACTATGCGCTGCAACAGAAAGTCAGCGATGCGGCAAGCAACGATAACGAATCTCTGGCGGGTGCAGAGCAGGCAGCAGGTATGAAAGCGGTTGAAACGGGCTGGTTTAGCCGTGACAGCCTGCCGGAAGAACTGAATTTCAAACCAGTCGCTGACATCATTTTCAATGGTGGTCTGGTTGGCGAGAACGGTACACCTGGCAGTAACTCCGATATCATCACCGTGGATGGCGATCGCGCGTTCGTGCTGCGTATTGCAGAGCACAAAGCTGAAGCCGTGAAGCCACTGGCTGAAGTGAAAGAGCAGGTAACTGCGCTCGTTAAGCACAATAAAGCAGAGCAGCAGGCGAAGCTTGATGCCGATAAACTGCTGGCGGATCTGAAAGCCGGTAAAGGCGATGAAGCGATGAAAGCTGCGGGTCTGAGCTTTGGCGAGGCAAAAACGCTGAGCCGTACGGGTCAGGATCCGTTGAGCCAGGCTGCCTTTGGTCTGAGCCTGCCGGCGAAAGACAAGCCGAGTTACGGCGTAGCGAACGACATGCAGGGTAACGTTGTTCTGTTGGCGCTGGACGAGGTGAAAGCCGGTTCTATGCCTGAAGCGCAGAAGAAAGCGATGGTTCAGGGGATCACTCAGAACAACGCGCAGATTGTCTTCGAAGCGCTGATGAGCAACCTGCGTAAAGCCGCAAAAATTAAAATCGGTGATGCGCTGGAACAGCAGCAATAACCGAGGCAGTTCGCAAAAAATTGCAAAAAGTTGTATCTACCAAAGGCCGCTTTCGCGGCCTTTTCCATTTCTGATATTTGCCATTTGTCTGCCGTTCTGCACCTCGCTATCGTGATTCCACTGTTAACAAACAAGGAGAAAACAGTATGAAACATGGAATCAAAGCCCTGCTTATCACTCTTTCATTGACCTGCGCTGGTATGGCCCAAACTGCATTGGCGGCTGAGCCTGTCGCCAAAAGCCAGGCGACTCAAACCAAAGCGGAAAACTCAGGGGCGGCACAAAGCAAAGCCACACTGCCCGCTAAAGCAAGCGACGATGAAGGCACCAGGGTAAGCATCAACAGCGCTTCTGCGGAGGATTTAGCGCGAGTCATGAATGGCGTAGGTCTGAAGAAAGCGCAGGCGATTGTGAGCTATCGTGAGGAGTACGGACCGTTTAAAACGGTGGAGGACTTAAAGCAGGTGCCGGGTATGGGCAGTTCGCTGGTGGAGCGTAATTTGGCATTTTTAACACTTTAATAACTTGCACAGCGCTGAAAATTTGCCAGACTAGAGAGGTCATACCAGTTATGACCTCACTACCCTGAATATATTCTTATAAAAACGTAAGGTTCCTGCGCTATGCAAACACAAATCAAAGTCCGTGGTTTTCATCTTGATGTCTATCAGCACGTCAACAACGCCCGCTATCTCGAGTTTTTGGAAGAAGCCCGCTGGGATGGTCTGGAAAACAGCGACAGCTTTCAATGGATGACTGCACACAACATCGCTTTTGTGGTCGTGAATATAAATATTAACTACCGTCGTCCAGCGGTGCTAAGCGACCTGCTGACCATCACTAGTCAGGTGCAACAGCTAAATGGCAAAAGCGGGGTGTTAAACCAGACAATTACCCTGGAGCCGGAAGGGCAGGTAGTGGCCGACGCGTTGATTACCTTCGTCTGTATTGATTTGAAAACGCAAAAAGCGCTGCCGCTGGAAGGGGAGTTACGCGAAAAACTGGAGCAGATGGTGCAGTAGCTCAACGTTGCCTGATGGCGCTTCGCTTATCAGGCCTACGGGCGATATTGTGTACGATGAATGCTGTCGGTAGGCCGGATAAGGCGTTTACGCCGCCATCCGGCACTATTCGCTCAATTATTTCAGGCCGGTTTTCTGCTTCATTGCCGCCATCACTCCCGGTTTATCCGCCAGATAATGGTTCAGGCCGTTGGCACGCAGATTACACGCCGCACAGTGACCGCAACCGTCACCTTTGATGCCGTTATAGCAAGTTAGTGTTTCTTCGCGTACCAGGTCCAGCTTGCCCCAGTAATCAGCCAACGCCCAGGTTTCGGCTTTATCGATCCACATCAGTGGGGTTTCAAAGCGAATATCTTTCGCCATCCCCAGGCTTACGGCATGGTTCAGGGCTTTGACGAACTCATCGCGACAGTCCGGGTATCCAGAGAAATCCGTTTCACAAACGCCGGTAATGACAGCCTCTGCCTGTACCTGGTACGCGTAAATTGCTGCTAGCGTTAAGAACAGAATATTGCGTCCTGGCACAAAGGTATTGGGAATGCCGTTCGCATCCGGTTCGTAATCGGGTACCGGAATATTATCGCGGGTCAGGCTGCTGACAGCCAGTTCACTGAGCAGCGTGACATCAAGCACTTTGTGCGCGCGTGCGCCAAGTTTTAAGGCCAGGTCACGTGCGACATCAATCTCAGCGCGATGGCGCTGACCATAATCAAAGGTCACGCAGTGCACTTCATCATACTGATGCAGCGCTTGCGCCAGACAAGTCGTGGAGTCCTGACCTCCACTGAATACAACAACGGCACGTTTCATGGCTTTTCCTGACAAAATAACGAAGCCCTTATGGTAGCGCCTGGGCGTGTCGCCGACCAGCTTCTTCACGCTGAAGGAGGTGGCAACCAGGCTTCGGTAAATTCGAACCAGCCACGAGGATTCAGGCGTACGCCGTTCACCCCTGGTGGCGCGCTGATGCGATAGTGATAATTGAAGAGTGGCGTCAGGGTAGCGTCATGCATTAGCGTGGCGAAAACTTGTTGTAAAGCCGCGTGGCGATCGTCCTCATCGGCCTGGATTTGTAGGGCATCCAGGGTCGTTTGCAGATGTGTGTATGCTGGCGCACTCAATACATGTGACCAGAGCTGATCGCAGCGCAACCACTGTTCGAGAGTATATTCAGGTGCTTCACCAATCAGCCTGTCGCCCATCATCAGGTCGGCCTGGGCTAGGGGATGATTGCCATCCCAGTTTTTAGCATTATGAAAAATAAGCGTTAATTCACAGCCGAGCAGAGCCAACGCATGGCAAAGCTGTTCAGCCATAGCGTGAAGTTCTACCGGCAGATGATAAGCCAGCGTCAGCTTTTCCGGTAATGCTACCTCGTCGAGTTCATCCCAGTGCGGGATACTCCATCCGGGCAGCAGTGCATTGCTTGGCGTGATCAGATTTTCATCCACTTCAAGCGTTTGTAGCAGGGAAGAACGGTGGATAATATCGACCAGTCGACGAGCCTGCTGCGTATTCAGGCGCGCGCTTTTTCTGAGTGTGAGATAGCAAAAACCAAGGCTGATGCCGCTGCTTACCTGGCTTAGCATAGGTAACTCTTCGGGTTTACCAATCGCAATTTGCACCGGATGGCGGCAGCTGGTGCCCAAATCCTGGGAGAAGAGCTGCGGGGTTATCCAGTATTCAATGGCTTTTAGCAGCGGATGACTCAGATGGTAGTGATCGTGACTCTCGATACGCACCAGCTCAGGAGTAAACAGTGTCAACCGGAACGGGCCGGTCCCCACAAACGGGTGCTCAGGATGCGCCAGGTGACTGCTGTAGCTCGCCAGACGGTGCGCCAGCCAGAAGTCGGGACGATGCAGAATAAAGGTCAGACACTGGGGATGCGTAACCTCAATGCGCTTTACGCTGATAAATAGCTTATTCAGCGCAGGTAACTCTAACAGCTTCAGCAACTGTTGATGTAGCTGCGTGCTGCTTACCGTATCGCCGTTATGCCAATGCAGGGTGGAACGAATATAGAAATCCCAGCGCAGGCCGTCAGCGGAGATATTCCAGTGGTGGGCTAAGTCTCCACAGGGACGTTGCGTAGTGCTGTCAAATCGGGTCAGGCCAGAGAAAACTTGTCCAGCGAGGTGTTGCTCCGCGCGACCGGGGAGAAATCCAGGGTGCAAAGGGTCAAGCGGGCGGTAATAGGGGATACGCAGGGTTGGCGTGTCATTTTGCCATTGGCCGCCCATAAACGGTTGTAGCAACGTTCTTAATTCTCCCGGTGCTAACTGAGCGAGTTCCAGCACGCTAAGCTGTTCTCCCTTTTGCAGCGCCTGTTCCATCATGGTGTTGCGTAGGGAATCCGGCGTCACCAAAAAGCGTAATTGCCCGCGTTTCCCACGCCCAGACTGGGCGTGCCACTCCAGCCAGCCAGCATACTGCGCTTGCTTCAGCAGGGTACGCACGTGGCGCTCACTGCAAAAACAGCGTTCGGCCAGTTCCCCGACGGTCACCGACTGCGGTTCGCCGTTCGAAGGCTGCCACAGGCGTTGGTATTGGTTCAGGCGATTCAACAATCTCATATACACTTCATCCTTCAAGCTGCCTCTTTGTTGGCTGCGTTTATTCACCCCAGTCACATACTGAAATGTATGCTCCTGGGCGTTCATTCACTTGCCGCCTTGATGCAACTTGAATGATTTTCTGTAATAAACCCGGAACAATTCATTTTATATATTCACTATTACTTCCGTATATCTCAGGTGATACTGAATCACAAGTTAACCGCGTCACAGTGTGGAGAAAGAAATGGCTCGTCTGGCTGCATTTGATATGGATGGCACCCTTTTGATGCCGAATCACCATTTAGGTGACGAAACGCTTTCAACGCTGGCGCGCTTGCGTGAACGCGATATCACTCTGACATTTGCCACTGGCCGCCATGTGCTGGAAATGCGCCACATTTTGGGTTCTATCTCACTGGACGCCTTTTTGATCACCGGTAACGGCACGCGCATTCACTCTCTTGAGGGCGATGTGTTGCACCGTCAGGATCTGGATCCGAATGTTGCGGATATCGTGTTACATCAGAAATGGGATACCACCGCCAGCATGCATGTCTTTAATGACAACGGTTGGTTTACCGGACAAGAGATCCCCTCGCTGCTACAGGCGCATGTGTATAGCGGATTTCGCTACCAGATCGTCGATGTGAAACGTATTCCGGCTCATCAGGTAACGAAGGTCTGTTTCTGCGGCGATCATGAGTCTCTGATCCAGTTGCGCATTCAACTGAATGAAGCGCTGGGAGAACAGGCGAATCTCTGTTTCTCCGCAGTTGATTGCCTTGAGGTACTACCACTGGGCTGTAACAAAGGATCCGCGCTGGCGGTGTTGAGTGACTACTTAGGATATTCAATGTCCGAGTGTATGGCGTTTGGCGATGCTATGAACGATCGCGAAATGTTAGGCAGCGTTGGGCGCGGCCTGATTATGGGTAACGCAATGCCGCAACTGATGGCTGAACTGCCTCATTTATCGGTGATTGGACATTGCCGTAATCAGGCGGTGTCACACTTTTTGACGCATTGGCTGGACAATCCGCATCTACCTTATTCCCCCGAATGAGAGATCCCTTCCAGCAAGCCAGACTTCGCGTCTGGCTTTTTTTTGTCTGCTTAGTGTGTATTCAGCAACTGGGCAAGTTCCGCTTTCCACGGCGTTAAATCACCGATGTGCGCGTCAACCCATTGCGGGTTGTAGTAGGTTTCCAGATAGCGTTCACCGCTGTCGCAGAGCAGCGTCACCAGTGAACCGGTTTCTCCGGCGTTGCGCATGCGCGCGGCAAGTTGCAGCGTTCCCCACATGTTGGTGCCGGTTGAGGCACCGACTTTACGACCCAACTGCGTTTCCAGCCAGTGCGCGGTAGCCACGCTGGCGGCATCCGGCACGCGCAGCATTTCATCGACCACATCAGGAATGAAAGAGGGTTCTACGCGTGGACGCCCGATACCTTCAATTTTGCTTCCTACCGGGCTGCGCAATGTCGCATCGCGATCCTGCCAGAAGGGCAGAAATACCGAATTCTCCGGATCTACTACCATCAGGCGAGTATCGTAGCCCTGACAGCGGATATAGCGGCCAATGGTTGCTGAGGTGCCGCCGGTGCCGGCGCTCATCACGATATGGCGGGGAACGGGATTGGGCTCGCACTGCATCTGACGAAAAATGCTGTCGGCAATATTATTATTGCCACGCCAGTCGGTGGCGCGCTCAGCATAAGTGAACTGGTCCATGTAATGACCGTTCAGTTCACGCGCCAATTGTTCAGAGGCCGCGTAGATTTCGCAGGCGCTTTGCACGAAATGACAGCGACCGCCGTAAAATTCAATCTGTTCAACTTTACGTTTCGCTGTACAGGAAGGCATGACGGCAATAAACGGCAGCCCTAACAGTCGAGCGAAATAAGCCTCAGATACCGCCGTTGAACCGGACGATGATTCAATGATGGTAGTACCTTCTTTGATCCAGCCATTGCACAATCCGTACAGAAACAGTGAGCGCGCCAGACGATGCTTCAGGCTCCCGGTCGGATGCGTGCTCTCATCTTTTAAATAGATCTGAATGCCCGGAAACGCCGGTAGCGACAGACGAATGAGATGCGTATCTGCAGAACGCTGATAATCTGCGTTGATTTCATTGATGGCGTTTTTAACCCAGGAGCTATTCATCATTAATAGATATCCGTTTGTCATTTTGTGCCCAGAATAGCGAAAAGCACGGAAAAAATTGTTGCCATTTAGCCTTTAAAATAGAATGTAAGTAGAAAATTCTTCTCTGTGGAGTGGATATGCTAGACAAAATTGACCGTAAGCTGCTTGGCTTACTGCAACAGGACTGCACCCTTTCTTTGCAGGCGTTAGCAGATGCCGTTAATCTGACTACCACTCCCTGTTGGAAACGCCTCAAACGGCTCGAGGATGACGGTGTTCTGCTGGGTAGAGTCGCCTTGCTGGATCCGGAAAAACTGGGGCTGGGCTTAACAGCGTTTGTGCTGATCAAAACTCAGCATCACAGCAGCGAATGGTATTGCCGCTTTGTCACTGAAGTGACCGGAATGCCCGAGGTTCTGGGGTTCTGGCGTATGGCAGGGGAGTATGATTACCTGATGCGAGTGCAGGTCGCTGATATGAAAAGCTACGATGAATTTTATAAGCGCCTGGTGAACAGCGTACCGGGCCTGTCTGACGTCACCTCCAGCTTTGCCATGGAACAGATTAAATACACAACTGCTCTCCCTATTGAATAATTCTCCCGGCGCTTATTGCCGGAAATTTTGTCAGGACATAACGCGTGCGATTATTTGCTCAATTAAGCTGGTACTTCCGCCGGGAGTGGCGTCGCTACCTCGGAGCGGTGGCCCTGCTTATCATCATCGCTATCCTTCAGCTTATTCCGCCGAAAGTGGTAGGGATCATTGTGGATGGCGTAACGACACAACGCTTCACCACCGAGCGGTTGCTGATGTGGGTGGGAACCATTGCTCTGATCGCCGTGGTGGTTTATTTACTGCGCTATGTCTGGCGCGTGCTGCTGTTTGGCGCATCCTACCAACTGGCGGTTGAGCTGCGGGAAGATTATTACCGTCAGTTGAGTCGTCAGCATCCAGAGTTTTATCTGCGTCACCGCACGGGCGATCTGATGGCGCGTGCAACTAACGATGTTGACCGCGTGGTATTCGCCGCCGGGGAAGGCGTACTGACGCTGGTAGATTCGCTGGTCATGGGATGTGCGGTGCTGATCGTGATGTCAACGCAGATAAGCTGGCAACTTACGTTGATTGCGCTGCTGCCGATGCCGGTGATGGCGATAATGATCAAACGTTACGGTGATCGACTCCATAACCGCTTTAAGCTGGCGCAGGCGGCGTTTTCCAGCCTCAACGATCGTACTCAGGAAAGCCTGACCAGTATTCGTATGATCAAGGCCTTTGGTCTGGAGGATCGGCAGTCGGCATTATTTGCCGCTGATGCTGAAGATACAGGTAAGAAAAACCTGCGCGTGGCGCGCATTGACGCCCGCTTTGATCCCACGATTTATATCGCCATTGGGATGGCTAACCTGCTGGCGATTGCCGGGGGAAGCTGGATGGTGGTTCACGGTTCGCTGACGCTCGGCCAGCTCACCAGCTTTATGATGTATCTCGGTCTGATGATTTGGCCGATGCTGGCGCTGGCATGGATGTTTAACATCGTCGAGCGCGGCAGCGCCGCGTATAGCCGAATTCGCGCCATGCTGGCAGAAGCGCCGGTAGTGGATGACGGTACTGAACTGGTGCCGGAAGGACGCGGCGAGCTGGCGGTAGCGATTCGCGAATTTTGTTACCCGCAAACCACCCACCCGGCGCTGGAAAATGTGAATTTTCAGCTTAAACCAGGGCAGATGCTGGGCATCTGTGGCCCAACCGGCGCGGGGAAAAGTACGGTGCTGTCGCTGATCCAACGTCATTTTGATATCACCGAGGGCGATGTGCGCTTTCATGATATCCCGTTAACGCGCTTGCAGCTGGATAGCTGGCGTAGCCGTCTGGCAGTGGTCAGCCAGACACCTTTCTTGTTCTCGGATACGGTCGGCAATAACATCGCCTTAGGACGCCCGCAGGCCACCCAGGCAGAGATCGAGCATGTGGCGCGCCTTGCCAGCGTTCATGAAGATATTCTACGTCTTCCTCAGGGCTATGACACCGAAGTGGGCGAACGTGGGGTGATGCTGTCTGGTGGACAAAAACAGCGTATTTCTATCGCCCGAGCGCTACTGCTGAATGCTGAAATCCTGATTCTGGATGATGCGTTATCGGCGGTAGATGGTCGTACCGAGCATCAGATCCTGCATAACCTGCGTCAGTGGGGCGAAGGCAGAACCGTGATTATCAGCGCCCACCGTTTATCGGCTCTGACGGAAGCCAACGAGATTATCGTGATGCAGCATGGGCATATTGCCCAGCGCGGTGAGCATGAATCTTTAGTGCAACAGCCCGGCTGGTATCGCGATATGTACCGCTATCAGCAACTGGAAGCGGCACTGTCTGATGCGCCAGAAATAAACGAGGAGGCGGCTAATGCGTAGTTTTGGGCAACTATGGCCGACCCTGAAAAGATTGCTGGCGTATGGTTCACCATGGCGAAAACAGTTGGTGATTGCGGTAGTTATGCTGTGGGTGGCGGCTGCGGCGGAAGTCAGCGGTCCGCTGTTGATTAGCTATTTTATCGATAACATGGTGGCGAAGAACAATCTGCCGTTGGCGATGGTTGTCGGGCTGGTTGCGGCCTATGTCGGTCTGCAACTGCTGGCGGCAGGCCTGCATTACGCGCAGTCGTTGTTGTTTAACCAGGCGGCGGTTGGCGTCGTACAACAGTTACGCACTGACGTAATGGACGCTGCGCTGCGCCAGCCGCTCAGCGCCTTTGATACTCAGCCCGTCGGGCAGCTTATCTCACGTGTGACCAATGACACCGAAGTTATTCGCGACCTGTACGTGACGGTGGTCGCAACGGTTCTGCGCAGCGCGGCCTTAATCGGTGCCATGCTGGTGGCGATGTTCAGCCTCGAGTGGCGTATGGCGCTGGTGGCGATGGCCATTTTCCCGGCGGTGATGGTGGTGATGGTGATTTATCAACGCTACAGCACCCCGATTGTGCGTCGGGTGCGCGCTTATCTGGCGGATATTAACGATGGCTTTAACGAAGTCATCAACGGCATGAGCGTTATCCAGCAGTTCCGCCAGCAGGCGCGATTTGGCGAGAGAATGGGGGAGGCCAGCCGCTCGCACTATATGGCGCGTATGCAAACCCTGCGACTGGATGGCTTTTTGCTGCGCCCGCTGCTGAGCCTTTTCTCGGCGCTGATCCTCTGCGGTTTGCTGATGTTGTTCAGCTTTACCTCTGGCAGCTCCATTGAGGTTGGCGTGCTGTACGCGTTTATCAGCTACCTCGGCCGTTTGAACGAACCGCTGATCGAGCTGACCACCCAGCAATCCATGCTGCAGCAGGCGGTTGTCGCCGGTGAGCGAGTGTTCGAACTGATGGACGGGCCTCGTCAGCGCTATGGTGAAGACGATCGCCCGCTCAAAAGCGGGGACATTGAGGTGGATAACGTTTCATTTGCCTATCGTGACGACAATCTGGTGCTGCAAAACATCAGTCTGTCCGTGCCTTCGCGCAGCTTTGTAGCCTTGGTCGGACACACCGGTAGCGGCAAAAGTACGC
The DNA here is from genome assembly GCF_030334285.1 of Citrobacter sp. Cf087. NCBI lineage: Bacteria > Pseudomonadati > Pseudomonadota > Gammaproteobacteria > Enterobacterales > Enterobacteriaceae > Citrobacter > Citrobacter sp. Cf087. The sequence continues at coordinate 302,624 of NZ_JAOWED010000030.1, read as the reverse complement.
TGGCCAGTCTGCTGATGGGTTACTACCCGTTGACGCAGGGCGAAATCCGCCTTGACGGACGTCCGCTGTCTTCTCTGAGCCACAGTGCGTTACGTCAGGGCATCGCGATGGTGCAGCAGGATCCGGTGGTGATGGCGGATACCTTCCTGGCCAACGTCACGCTGGGTCGTGATATCTCAGAAGAGCGGGTCTGGCAGGCTCTGGAGACTGTGCAACTGGCAGCACTGGCGCGGGGGCTGAGCGAGGGGATCCATACCCGGCTGGGCGAGCAGGGCAATAATCTCTCCGTTGGGCAGAAACAGCTGCTGGCGCTGGCGCGGGTATTGGTGGAAACGCCGCAGGTACTGATCCTCGATGAAGCCACGGCCAGTATTGATTCCGGTACTGAACAGGCCATTCAGCACGCGCTGGCGGCGGTACGTGAACACACCACGTTGGTAGTGATTGCACATCGGTTATCGACGATTGTCGATGCGGATACCATTCTGGTGCTGCATCGCGGGCAGGCGGTTGAGCGTGGTACGCACCAGCAACTACTGGCGGCGCAAGGCCGTTACTGGCAGATGTATCAGCTGCAACTGGCGGGTGAAGAGCTGGCGGCCAGCGCACATGAGGATTCGGTTATCGCCTGATGGCGCTGCGCTTATCAGGCCTACGGTCAACGCGGTTTTGTAGACCGGATAAGGCGTTTACGCCGCCATCCGGCAATCAACAATCTGGTGCAAAAATGTAACGCACTATGCACCGTCATAGTGCGTTTTTTCTTTTTCTCCCCCGGCAATACCCTGCAAGCCTGAATTATTCCGCGTTTTTCATTCCTGGCACACCCCTTGCAATATTCCTCTCGTGTATCTGCAGCCACTACTGAATTCTGACTGGAGGGGATCTATGAAGCTGGTTACCGTGGTAATCAAACCGTTCAAACTGGAAGACGTCCGTGAAGCACTGTCGTCTATTGGTATTCAGGGGCTGACCGTCACCGAAGTGAAGGGCTTTGGCCGACAGAAAGGTCATGCTGAGCTGTACCGTGGGGCTGAATATAGCGTCAATTTTCTGCCAAAGGTGAAGATTGATGTGGCGATTGCCGACGACCAACTGGATGGCGTGATTGATGTCATCAGTAAAGCGGCATACACCGGAAAAATTGGCGACGGCAAAATCTTCGTCGCCGAGCTGCAACGTGTGATTCGTATTCGTACCGGCGAAGCCGACGAAGCCGCACTGTAACTTCTGGCACACAGTGATAGGAAACCAAAAAATGAAGATAGCAACGATGAAAACAGGTATTGCTTCACTGGCGCTACTGCCGGGACTGGCAATGGCGGCACCGGCGGTTGCGGATAAAGCAGATAACGCTTTTATGATGATCTGTACCGCGCTGGTGCTGTTTATGACTATCCCTGGCATTGCGTTGTTCTACGGCGGTTTGATTCGCGGTAAGAACGTGCTGTCGATGCTGACTCAGGTGACGGTGACATTCGCTCTGGTTTGTATTCTATGGGTGGTTTATGGCTACTCACTGGCCTTTGGCGAAGGGAATAATTTCTTCGGCAACTTCAACTGGGTATTACTGAAGAACATCGCGCTGACGGCGGTCACGGGGAGCTTCTACCAGTACATTCACGTTGCTTTTCAGGGTTCTTTCGCCTGCATCACCGTTGGGCTGATTGTCGGGGCGCTGGCTGAACGTATTCGCTTCTCTGCGGTGCTGATTTTTGTAGTGGTATGGTTAACGTTGTCGTACATCCCCATTGCCCATATGGTCTGGGGCGGCGGCTTGCTGGCTTCCCACGGTGCGTTGGATTTTGCCGGCGGAACAGTCGTGCATATCAACGCGGCGATTGCCGGTCTGGTTGGTGCGTATCTGATTGGCAAACGCGTCGGTTTTGGCAAAGAAGCCTTTAAACCGCATAACCTGCCGATGGTCTTTACCGGTACCGCTATTCTCTATATTGGTTGGTTTGGCTTTAACGCCGGTTCAGCGGGAACGGCGAATGAGATTGCCGCACTGGCCTTCGTCAATACCGTGGTCGCCACCGCCGCAGCCATCCTCGGATGGATCTTCGGTGAATGGGCGCTGCGTGGCAAACCGTCCCTGCTGGGCGCGTGTTCTGGTGCTATTGCGGGTCTGGTGGGAGTAACACCGGCATGTGGCTATATTGGTGTCGGCGGCGCGCTGATTATTGGTGTCGTTGCGGGACTGGCTGGCCTGTGGGGTGTGACCATCCTGAAGCGTATTCTGCGCGTGGACGATCCGTGTGATGTGTTTGGCGTGCACGGCGTGTGCGGCATTGTTGGCTGCATCCTGACCGGGGTGTTCGCTGCCAGCTCTCTGGGCGGCGTGGGCTTTGCCGAGGGCGTGACCATGGGGCATCAGCTGCTGGTGCAACTGGAAAGCGTGGCGATTACCATCGTCTGGTCCGGTGTGGTGGCTTTCATTGGCTATAAGCTGGCGGATATGACGGTGGGTCTGCGTGTACCGGAAGAGCAGGAACGCGAAGGTCTGGATGTGAACAGCCACGGCGAGAACGCTTACAACGCTTGATGTTTCAATCTGCCGGATGGCAACGCTTTTGCGCCGCCATCCGGTAATTCTCAATTACGATTACGCATTACCCCTTCCTGCACGGTAGAGGCGACCAGCACGCCGTCCTGCGTATAAAACTCCCCGCGTACAAAACCCCGGGCACCGGAGGCCGAAGTACTCTCGACGTTATACAACAACCACTCATTGATATTGAACGGACGATGGAACCACATGGAGTGGTCAATGGTGGCGATCTGAATCCCTTTTTCCAGGAAACCAATTCCGTACGGCTGCAGCGCAACAGGCAGGAAGTTCAGGTCTGAAGCATAACCCAGCAGATATTGATGGACGCGCAGATCGTCCTGCAGCTCGCCGTTTGCGCGGATCCAAACCTGGCGCGCCGGAGGTGCGACGTGACCTTTTAAGGGGTTATGAAATTCAACCGGACGCACTTCCAATGGACGATCGTTGATAAATTTTTCTTTCAACAGCGGCGGCAGCAAATGCGCCACTGAGCGGGCAATTTCTGTTTCTGATTTAAGCTCATCGGGACTCGGCGCATCCGGCATGGTTTTCTGATGTTCAAATCCGTCTTCCGGCGCCTGGAAAGAGGCTGTCATGTAAAAAATAGGTTTACCATTCTGGATTGCGGCAACGCGGCGTGCGCTGAAGCTGTTACCATCACGCAGGACTTCTACATCATAGATGATGGGCTTTTGGCTATCGCCGGGGCGTAAAAAGTAGCTGTGAAAGGAGTGGACCAGACGCTCTTCTGGTACGGTTTCCTTTGCGGCATACAGCGCCTGACCGACAACCTGTCCCCCAAAAACCTGACGTAACCCTAAGTCTTCACTTTGGCCCCGAAAGAGTCCTTCTTCAATTTTTTCCAGATTTAACAATGTCAGCAAATTTTTCAGCGCCAGACTCATACGTGCTCTCCAGGTTATATCGTTCTCGCAGCGAGGTAGGCAGAGTATAACGCAATTTTGAAAGTGGTCCGATGGGTGCAATTGTCTGAATTAAAGGCCTATTACAGGCAAAAACAGCTATCTTGTGCCACACTTAGTCACGTTATGTTTTTGTTAACCACTCTTCTGGCGAGGAAAGTTCTCGCTGGTGCATAGATGAAAAGGAGAATTTAATGAAACTCGTGCACATGGTAAGTGGTTTAGCGGTTGCGGTCGCTCTGGCAGCTTGCGCCGATAAAAGCGCGGATATTCAGACACCTGCGCCAAGCCCTAATACGTCAATTGCTGACACACAGTCTAAAATTCAGCAGCCTAATGTCTCCGGTACAGTATGGATCCGCCAGAAAGTGGCCTTGCCACCTGATGCGGTGCTGACCGTAACGCTGTCAGATGCTTCACTGGCCGATGCGCCGTCAAAAGTGCTGTCGCAAAAAGCGGTCCGTACTGAAGGTAAACAAGCGCCATTCAGCTTTGTATTACCGTTTAACCCGGCTGATATTCAACCTAACGCCCGTATTCTGCTAAGTGCGGCAATTACGGTTAATGACAAACTGGTCTTCATTACTGATACCGTGCAGACGGTCATCAATCAGGGGGGGACAAAAGCTGACCTGACGCTGGTCCCTGTACAGCAAACGGCAGTACCGGTTCAGGCGAGCGGTGGGGCTGCCACCACGGTGCCGTCAACGTCACCAACCCAGGTGAATCCGTCTTCTGCCGTCCCTGCTCCCACACAGTACTAAGGCAGTCGTAACCCTCTCCGCCCAGAGAGGGTTAGTACACCCAGCGATAGCGCTGTAAATCGATCTGTCCGCTTCCTGAAACCACTACTCCTTCAGCCAGCAACGCCTGGCGCTGCCGTTGCAGGTCGGGGCCTGTCAGCGAAATGGCACCATGACGATTAACCACCCGATGCCAGGGCAAAGTGCTGCCTTCGGGGAGACGCTTAAGCACGCCGCCTACCTGGCGCGCAGCACGCGGCGAACCGGCAAGCCTGGCAACATCGCCATAGGTGGTGACGAAACCTTCGGGGATTGACGCGACGATTTGCCAGACGCGTTGGGGGAAAGTGTCTTGTATATCCATCATTTATTCCTGCGCTAATCCTCCAGCATAATGCTGAACGGCGAAGGAGTGAAGCCGCATTGCACAAGAAAACAGCATCCGATGCTGGATGGGTTGCAATTACAGGGTGCAGCAGTGATAATGCGCCTGCGCGTTGGTTAACAACGCTCTCAATGGGGGCTCTGTTGGTTCTCCCGCAACACTACTCTGTTTACCAGGTCAGGTCCGGAAGGAAGCAGCCAAGGCAGATGACGTGTGTGCCGGGATGTAGCTGGCAGGGCCCCCACCCAATTCTGCCGTCCGGCAATTTTCCTTCTGCTTATCTTCTTTTCTTTGTCATCGTATTGTCATTTTAATGTCATCAAATGCTGTCAATGTGTTTCGGGGATGTTATTTGATGCTTTTGCCGCCGCCATCGCACTGTAACGACAGGGGTCTTACATTCGGTGTGTTTTGGCTGACCACAAGGATTTTCTACGATGTCGACCGCTGTATTGAATGTCAAAATTGATGAGGCGCTAAAAGAAAAGCTTCGCCATTACGCTGAAGTGCATAGTGAAAATTTAAGTATCGCGACGGAAAAACTACTGCTGATCGCGTTTTCCGCCGTTGAAGAGGCGGGAGTCTCCGCTGAGGATATCGATAGCCAGCATACGGAAGAATCCGTGGTTGAAGCACTGACTCCTAAAGAAATCAAAGCATTGCGAAGACTACTGAAGAAGAAAAAATGAAACAACAACCGCTCTCAACCGCCTGTAATTATGGCGAAGCCTGTGAAATGCTGCGTTCCGGTTATGTGAAACATGTTCGTCTGAGCTGGAATGTCGGCAGCGATGAGTTCTTCCGTATTGCCTCCGACTGGTGTGATGCCGGGGCAAAAATTAAGAAAGACGGTGAGAATTTCGTGATTTCTCTGAAGGGGTTTCCGGTTCCTCCTCAGCGTTAATATTGCCGGGACATCCTCGTCCATCACGGCATTCAAGGACGAGTCCTTTGACTCGTCGTTTAGATTATTTTACGTATTTTCCCGCTGCTGGCCTGCAAACGCAGGTTATCCCAAATGGGTTGCAACACCCGGAAGGCGGCACGCGTTGTGTCATCCGGTAATGTGAAGGGCATACGCAAAAAGCGGTCAAATGCACCATCAAGACCGAAACGCGTACCGGTTCCCAACTGAATGCCTGCGATTTCGGCGCGCGTAGCGAATAGCGTTGCCAGCGTATCGGGCAGTTCAACCCAAAAAGAGAGTCCTCCCTGTGGCTGGGTAAACTGCCACTCCGGGAAATGTGCGTTCATCAGGTCCGAGCACAGATCTCGCTGCGATGTGAGTAGCCGTCTTCTGTCAGGAAGAAAGTCGGCGGCATTATCCAGCAGCCAACTGGTGGCGAGTTGTTCAAGCACCGGGGAGCCTAAATCGAAGGTGTCGCGAGTTTGTACCAGCGCCGCGATGGTTCGCGCCGACGCCCGAATCCAGCCCAGACGCAATCCTCCCCAAAAGCTTTTCCCGGCAGATCCCAGCAGGATGATCGGTGCATTGCGGTTGAATGCGGCAAGCGGCGGTGGTGGCGGGGTGTCATACCACAGGTTCACCATGGTCTCATCAATCACCAACGTGGTGCGGGTCCTTTCAGCAATATCTGCCACGACCTGGCGAGTTGCAGCGTCCATGCAACGCCCGGTCGGATTGTGAAAGTCCGGCATCAGATAGGCCATTCTCGGTGCGGTTTGCGCGATGGTGGCGACCAGACCTGCCGTATCCCAACCGTGTTCGGGCAGCGACACACCGACGGGACGACATGATGCACCTTGAATCGCGGCAATCGCCAGCGGATACGTGGGATGATCGACCACCACGCGATCGCCAGGGCCGGTGAGTAAACGCAGGATCAGCGCCAGGCCACTGACCGCGCCGTTCACGACCATAATCTCATCGGGCTGCGTCGGGAGTCCGCGTTCGCAATAATGTCGGGCGATGGATTCACGCAAAACCGCCAGTCCCTGCGGTAGATACCCGGAGCTCAGCAAATGCTGCGGCATCGCAAACAGCGCTTGTTGGTAAGCATGGTGAATTTCGGGACCGGCACTCAGCGCCGCCGTGGACAAATCCAGCGCTGTACCGGTACTGGTTCGTGTAGGCACATGACGAATGTGTTCCGGCAGGATCACCCGTGAGCCGCTCCCATGACGGCTTTCCAGATATCCCTCTTCACGCAGTTGCGCCATGGCGCTGGCGACGGTGGTTCGGCTCACTTGCAGAACGGCAGCGAGCTCGCGTTCGCCGGGTAAGCGACTATCCAGCGCCAGTCGACCATCAAGGATCAGCAAACGTAACGCTTCTGCCAGCTGTCGCCAGATGGGCGTTCGTGAGGGGGTTTCCTGCCAGTGTCCGAGCAGGCGCTGCAAAGACTGGCTTCCGTAACGGCGTGATGACATAGCAGTCCACTTTTTGAAAACTGGACATTAATCATAGTGCCAATTGCGGTGATGATGAAAGTTATCTGAGAGTGAGAGGGGAAAAGCATGCTGCGTCGTTTACTTCAGCTGTTCATCGGGCTGACGCTGTACGGTGTGTCGACGGCGATGTTTGTCCGTGCCGATTTAGGAGCCGATCCGTGGAACGTGTTTCACCTGGGCGTGGCCAATTTATTGTCGATGAATATTGGCGTGGTGATTATTGCCGTGGGTGTGTTGGTACTGCTGGCGTGGATACCGCTGCGCCAGCGTCCAGGGTTTGGCACGTTGAGCAACGTGATTATGATCGGGCTGGCGGCAGATGCCGCGCTGCTGGTGATTCCGGGATTTGAATCCCTGCTGGCGCGCAGCGGGCTGTTGGTGTCAGCGGTGATCCTGAATGCGTTAGCAACCAGCCTGTACATTGGTGCCGGTTTTGGCGCCGGTCCGCGTGATGGTCTGATGACCGGTATCCACGCACGTACCGGCTGGCCAGTACGACGAATTCGAACCGCAATTGAAGTGTCGGTGCTGCTTATCGGTTGGTTGCTGGGAGGAACCGTGGGGGTTGGTACGGTGCTGTATGCCTTGGCTATCGGACCACTCATTCAGCTTTGCCTGCCGTGGTTTCGCCATCAGCCGCAGGCACGTATTCGCATCAGGAATACGCCTAGGGCACGATCGCCTGCTGGCGACTAAACTTAACCTCGACTGACGCGGCCGGAATCGGCTTGCCGCGCAGTACACTTCGGAGGTTTTTCTCATGAAGTATGTTGATGGCTTTGTGGTTGCCGTACCCGCTGAAAACAAGGAGGCGTACATTGCGATGGCGGCAAAAGCAGCTCCGCTTTTCAAGGAGTTCGGTGCATTGCGCGTGGTGGAGTGCTGGGCAGATGATGTCCCCGACGGCAAATTGACCGATTTTCGCATGGCTGTGAAAGCGCAGGATCATGAAGAAGTGGTATTCAGCTGGATTGAATACCCTTCCAAAGAGGTCCGCGACGCGGCGAATCAGAAGATGATGTCCGATCCCCGTATGAAGGAATTCGGTGAATCTATGCCATTTGATGGCAAGCGAATGATCTACGGTGGATTTGCGCCCATTATGGAAGAGTGATGTGACTGGCTGTGCGGCGTGCCGCCAGCCATCTCAACATCAACAGCCATGTTAAAGTCGTTTTTCTGCCCACAGTATAAATTCCGTTTTCGGCAGCGCTTTGCTGTAAAGCCAGCCTTGACCGTACTGCACTCCGTGCTTGCGTAGCCAGGTTTCCTGATTCTTGGTTTCGATACCTTCCGCCACCATCTCAAGTTTCAACGCTTTTGCTATCTCGATGATATGTGGTGTGACGTTGTTGTACTCCAGTGCATCGACGAACGATTTGTCTATCTTCAGAATGTCTACATCCAGATCCTGCAAATAACTCAGGCTGGAATAGCCGGTACCAAAGTCATCAATATAGATTGAATGACCCGCCTGACGGTATTTGGCAATAAACGGCGCGCTGTTTTTTGGGTCAGCAAATTCGCGTTCAGTTAGCTCCAGCGCGATTTGCGCAGGCTTAAGTTGCCAGTGATTCACCTTCTGGCTTAACAGGGCCGGAAGCGTTTCGGAGGACAGATCGGCTGACTCAAGGTTGATGGATATATGCTGCTCAGGATGCTGACGCAGCCATTTGCCTAAATCTTCAAATACGCTTTCAATAATCAACCGGGTGAGGGACTCTGTCAGCCCGGTTTCATGCGCCAGCGCGACGAAAATTTCAGGTGACAGATAACTCCCATCGGCCTGCTGCCAGCGAGCCAGCGCCTCTGCCCCAACCACTTTCCCCGTTTTGAGCGAGATAATTGGTTGATAGTGGACTTTGATGTCCCGATGCTGGATAGCGTCCTGCAACTGGTGATGGGGCGACTGTAAGCGGCGCAAAATACGCAAAACAAAGGCGGCGGTGAGCAAACCGATAAGAATACCTGCCGGGAGCCAGATCAGTGCCTGCCGGTGCCAGGTTTTTTGCAATGGCAGGGTAGACGCCCAGGTTACGATCGTGATGCCCAACTCAGGAAAGGGGCGGGCGTTATAAATGCTGCCATCTTTGTTAAAATGAGTAATCGATCGTTCTTGCTGTATATGCTGCAAAACGTCCGATGGCAGATCGGCGCTACTGGCAACCACGACGTTGCGCATGGTGCCAATGATAGTCACTTCAATCGGCCATGAGCCAAACGGGATGACGTCAATGAAAGAACCCGGATCGACCATCACAATATAATGTTCGCTCCCTAATGCTGCCATAAAGCGCTTGATGCCCAAATCATTTTGCGTGGTAAGCCATGCGCGATATCCATCAGGAGTGACTTTCATTGCGGGTGGAAATGCGTCTGCCTGGCTTCTTTTTTCCAGGGATGAGCATTGCGGAACGTTATCTTTGAGGTACAGCACTTCCTGAATATAGCGATAGCTATATGACAAACGACGCATTTCCAGCAGATGCTCATCACTACAAGGCACCCCCTGAAATGCTTCAATATGGCGTAATGCTTTTTTCGCCTGCTCGCCTACGCGTTCCGTACGTAATGCGACTCGTGTTGAGAACATGTCGAGTTCATCGATAAATTTCGTTTCGACCTGACGATGTGCCAGCCACAGGCTTAAACCTACAGGCGCGAGGATGGAAAGGAACAGTACCCCAGTCACCAGGCTTATCAGATGTCGTGTTGTCACAGTGATATCCTTATTTACACAGCGTAGGGAAAGTATATCTGAAACCCCGAAAAGCTATTCGATTGACATCATATATTTACGGCCACTTATCATCCCGTTTAACTCCCTGTAGCGTAAATCAGGTTGTGGTTTGTACAAGAGTGGTGTATTTTGTCAGTTATGTTATAACGTAACAAATCGAGGTTACCATGAAACCGGATATCCATCCTTTTTACCGTACCGTGGTGTTTCACGATACCAGTGCCAATGAATTCTTTAAGGTCGGTTCGACCATTAAGACTGAGCGTGAAATTGAGTTTGAGGGGGAAATGTACCCGTACGTGACCCTCGATATCTCTTCTAAATCGCATCCGTATTATACCGGGAAACAAAAAACCTTTGATAATGAAGGTAGTGCAGCACGTTTCCAAAAACGTTTTGGTCATTTTATTGGCGTTAAGCGGGGTTAAAATGCAGGTACTCAATTCACTTCGCAGTGCAAAACAGCGCCATCCTGACTGCCAGATAGTAAAACGCAAAGGGCGTTTGTACGTTATCTGCAAAACGAATCCGCGCTTTAAAGCAGTACAGGGGCGTAAAAAGAGACGTTAGTTTCTTTGCCAGCATTTCAGGGATTAAAGTGCGTTGCCTGGGCTGGAACGCACTTTTTTTATCTGCGCTGAGATGCCGTTACTGGGTGGTCTGGGCGCGGGTAAGCGTAAAGACATCGTAAAACGAGAGTTCGCCTTTGCGCGATATCATCTTTTGCAGCTGTGCTTTATGTTCGCTATCCACGGACGGTGAGTGCAGGATAGTATCGATGAGCGAGGAGGGGACAAAGCGCGTGTTGTACCATTCTCCGTTATAGCAAACTCTAAAATCCAGAACGTCGATATCTTCAAAGCGGTACCGTGGCGCAACGTCGAAAAAGAAAAAGCCGTTGAGTACAACGAACAGTACCACCAGCAGCCATACTGAATCGACTAACGTTTCTGACTGTAGCATCACCGCCAGCGTGGCAAACCAGGCAACATACATGCCGATAAACAGCCCTGGGTGTTTGCGAATGAAGCTGATGCTAAAGCGCGGTTTGTTGTCGCGCTTCTCGCGAATATTTAAGTCGTCGATTGTTTCAGTAAGCAGGCGCTGTATTTCTGTCATCTCTTGCCTTCATGATATCTGCAAAATTCAGGAGGGATCGCCCTATTTTAAAAGGGGATACCCTTTTAAGAAAGTAACAGATTAACCGCAATTTAGCATAACAGTTACATTTAAGATCACAGCGTTTTGATGATCCTTGCGGGATTGCCCCCAACCACGGTGTTTGCTGGAACGCTTTTAGTGACTACTGCGCCTGATGCCACAACCACGTTATCGCCCAGCGTGACGCCAGGATTGATCACTGCACGGCCACCTATCCAGACATTATTGCCGATAGTCACGGGCTTTCCGAACTCCAGGCCACTGTTGCGCTCGGTAGCATCCAGCGGATGGGTCGCGGTATAGATATGAACGCCAGGTGCCAGCATGCAGTTGTCACCAATATGAATTGGACAGACGTCGAGCATAACGCAGTCGAAATTAGCGTAAAAGTCTTTACCAAGATAGATGTTATAACCGTAATCACACCGGAAAGAGGGTTCAATATAGGCACCCTCACTCTGACCTAACAGATCATGCAGGATTGCCTGACGCTCATTTTTTTCATCGGGAGCGGTGAGATTGTAACGATAGATCAATTGACGAGCGCGTAGTCGGTCACTGCGCAGTGTTTCATCTGCCGGGCGATAGTATTCGCCGGCGATCATTTTTTGCTTTTCATTACGCATTACGATTTCCCTGTGTACTGAAGGTTATTTCAGCACAGTAAAACGTAATGCAAGCAAGGGGAACGTTCCCGCTTCTTTGCTGTGATCATAGTCACGTGATTTGAATTAAATAACCATTGTAAATACGAAAATGGTTAGCCAGACAACTGTGCCGCTATACCTGACTTAACCTTGAGTGCAATTAGCGAATGAATTTCCAAACAGAAGTTGGAATCTTGTCGTAAAGCTTATTCATGGTCAATTCAGCAAGGCGATGATCTGCTGCTGAGTAAAATACAGCCAGTTCGTTGTCGGACAATTCATATTTATTTTTTTCAATAACGCGCTCTAGCGTATCAATTGTCTGGCAACGTCGCAGGCGCATCAAATAATCTGTTTTAGTTAATGGTTTATCGGACATAACTCTTACCTATGATTGTAATAATTTTTAACAAGACAAACTAACAGGATTAGCCCTGGTGGCATTGACAAAACAGCGAAACAGTCGATTACCTGACTTCCGCCATTTCTGCAGATCCTGCGTATTAATACCATAACTGCTGAACAACATAAAAGTGTCATCCAGGTATTCATCTATCTGCGCGATCAGCTTATTGTCCTCATTGTACTTAATTTTATAATTAAGTGCGAAGGTTGCAATATGCTCTATCAGTTCATTGAGCTGCAAGCTGGTTGCAGAGGTAGGGTCATTAACCCAGCCATGGTTACTTTGTTCAAGGTTTGCAAGACAGTCATGATACAGAGTTTCGCAGAGAAATTTAAGCTGCGCGATATCATGTCTTTTGGGTGAGTATTCATCCATAACGCATCCCCTTCTTAGTGGCTTAAACTAACCGAACACCTTTCGGGATGGATACAACAACTACCTGGAACTTGCCCGCGACTCCTGATGATTTAACTATAATCTACTCTAAAAAAGATTTCATCGTCATATCACGAAAAATTACAATTATGTAAAATTATGATGCTACGTCATTTTTACATTTTAACAGATAAATGCCGCAATTCGAAATGGGACAGTTTCTTTATTCTTCGGGCAATCATCGGGTTATCTTGTTTAGGTTTAGCAACGAAAGGCAACAACCGACAATGAAAACCAGTGGATAGGATTAATCTTAATATTTATTAAAGTAAATAAGAACTCTCGCTGTTTTTTTAAGAATAGCCTTTAAGGCTGCAAGGATTATATCGCTTATTTACTCGATAGAAAATAAACGGAATGGCAATAAGTGATTTTTATGATTTTTCCAGAAAAAAGGCCGCTTGCGCGGCCTTATCTTTAGAGATGTATCAATGATGCTCTACTGAGTGGCTATGCTCAATATCTTCATTTTTGCGGCTAAAGCGGCGGCGTACCACCACAAAGAACACCGGAACAAAGAAGATCGCCAACACGGTTGCCGTCACCATCCCACCCATTACGCCAGTACCAACGGCGTTCTGCGCACCGGAGCCTGCGCCGGAGCTGATGACCAGCGGCATTACGCCCAGAATAAAGGCCAGTGACGTCATCAGGATTGGACGTAAACGCATGCGTACTGCGTCCAGCGTCGCCTCTATCAGACCTTTACCCTCTTTATCCATCAAGTCTTTGGCGAATTCGACGATAAGTATCGCGTTCTTCGCCGACAACCCAATGGTTGTAAGCAGGCCTACCTGGAAGTAAACGTCGTTGGTCAGGCCGCGGAACGTTGCTGCCAGCAATGCACCGATAACACCCAGCGGTACAACCAGCATTACGGAGAACGGAATTGACCAGCTCTCGTACAACGCTGCCAGACACAAGAATACGACGATCAGTGAAATGGCATACAAGGCAGGAGCCTGGTTGCCGGACAGTCGTTCCTGGTAGGACATACCGGTCCAGTCATAACCGATACCGGATGGCAGTTTGCTGGCCAGTTGCTCCATCATCGCCATGGCTTCACCGGTACTTTTACCCGGAGCGGCCTGGCCTAAGATTTCCATGGAAGGCAAACCGTTATAGCGTTCCAGACGCGGCGAACCGTATTCCCAACGTGAGGTTGAGAAGGCGGAGAACGGTACCATCTGTCCATCGCTACCGCGGACATACCAGTTTCCAATATCTTCCGGCAACATACGGTATTTCGCTTCAGACATGACGTAAACTTTCTTCACACGACCACGGTCGATGAAGTCATTCACGTAGCTTCCGCCCCATGCTGCACCCAGCGTTGTATTAATATCACTAATGGAAACGCCCAGAGCCTGCGCTTTTTCCTGATCGATATCGATCTTGAACTGCGGCGTATCTTCCAGACCGTTAGGACGAACACCGACCAACAGATCAGGATGCTTCGCGACTTCACCAAACAGTTGGTTACGCGCCTGAGTCAGCTTCTCATGGCCCAGACCCGCCTGGTCAATCAACTGGAAGTCAAAACCGGTTGCGGTCCCTAACTCCACAATCGCTGGCAGGTTAAAGGCAAAGACCATCGCGTCTTTAATCTGCGAGAATGCGCCCATTGCACGCTGAGTAATCGCTTCAACCTTGTTCTCTTCGCCAGGACGTTCACTCCAGTCTTTCAGAGAAACGAACGCGATGCCGGTGTTCTGACCACGACCAGCAAAACCGAAACCGTTAACGGCAAACACCGATTCAACGTTCGCTTTTTCCTTGGTCAGGTAGTAATCCGTCATTTCGTCCAGTACCTTCTGGGTACGCTCTTGCGTCGCACCCGCTGGCAGCTGAGCCATAGACAGGAATACCCCCTGGTCTTCATCTGGCAGGAACGAACTTGGCAGACGAACGAACAGATAGGCCATGCCCACAACGATAATCAGATACAGCGCCAGATAACGACCGGTGCTGCGCAGAATACCGCCCACGCTATCGGTATAATGATGCGTGCTCTTATCGAACATGCGGTTAAACCAGCCGAAGAAGCCTTTTTTGCCTTCTCCGTGATCGCCTTTAGCAATCGGTTTGAGCATGGTCGCACACAGGGCAGGGGTCAGAATCAATGCCACCAGTACAGACAGCGCCATCGCGGAAACAATGGTGATGGAGAACTGACGGTAAATTGCACCGGTCGACCCCCCGAAGAACGCCATTGGGATAAATACCGCTGACAGCACCATCGCGATACCCACCAATGCGCCCTGAATCTGGCCCATCGATTTTCGCGTTGCTTCCTTCGGCGGTAGTCCTTCCTCAGCCATTACACGTTCAACGTTCTCGACCACAACGATGGCGTCATCCACCAGCAGGCCGATGGCGAGCACCATCCCGAACATCGTCAGGGTATTTATTGAGAAGCCGAAAATCGCCAGGACGGCAAACGTACCCAAGAGTACCACCGGCACGGCGATAGTCGGAATCAGCGTCGCGCGGAAGTTCTGCAGGAACAGATACATTACCAGGAACACGAGGATGATTGCTTCTGCCAGCGTTTTCACTACTTCGTGAATAGAAATTTTCACGAACGGCGTGGTGTCATACGGGTAAACGATCTTCAGACCTGACGGGAAGAACGGCTCCATCTTCTTCAGTTCTTCGCGGATAGCGTTTGCGGTGTCCAGGGCGTTAGCACCTGTTGCCAGCTTGATACCCAGACCGGATGCCGGTTTACCGTTGAACTTCGCAATGATGTCGTAGTTCTCACCGCCCAGTTCCACTTTCGCTACGTCACGCAGACGAACCTGGGAACCATCCTGATTCACTTTCAGCAGGATTTTGCCGAACTCATCAGCGGAGGTCAGACGGGTTTGCGCAATGATCGATGCGTTAAGCTGCTGACCTTTCACCGGCGGCGTACCACCTAACTGACCGGCTGCAACCTGGGCGTTCTGCGCTTTGATGGCGCTGATTACATCAACCGGTGTCAGCTGGAAGTTGTTCAGTTTGTTCGGATCCATCCAGATACGCATCGCGTACTGAGAACCAAACAGCTGAACGTCGCCCACGCCTGAAGTACGGCTAATGGCATCCTTCATGTTGGCGCCAACGTAGTCGGAAATATCCTCCTGCGTCATGGTGCCGTTGGTGTTGATAACACCGACAACCATCAGGAAGCTGCTGGATGACTTCTCAACGCTAACCCCTTGCTGCTGTACTTCCTGAGGCAGCAACGGCATGGCCAGCTGCAGTTTGTTCTGCACCTGTACCTGTGCGATATCCGCATCAGTACCAGACTGGAAGGTCAGGGTGATCTGCACGGTACCCGTGGAGTCACTGTTTGAGGACATGTACATCAGGTTATCGATACCGTTCATATTCTGTTCGATAACCTGCGTAACAGTATCCTGTACTGTTTTGGCATCAGCGCCAGGATAGGTCGCGGAGATCGTCACTGCTGGCGGTGCAATAGTCGGATATTGCGCTACCGGCAATTTGAGGATCGCGAGCCCCCCTGCCAACATGATAATAATGGCGATCACCCACGCAAATATTGGGCGATCGATAAAGAAATTAGGCATGTCTTAACGGCTCCTGTTTAAGTTAAGACTTGGACTGTTCAGGCTGGCTACCGCTTTGGCCTTGCTGGTTGTTATCAGCGGTGATTTCCTGCGCTTTTACCTGCGCGCCAGGACGTACTTTCTGCAGCCCAGTAACAATCACGCGGTCGCCCGGCTTAAGTCCATCAGTGACTAACCATTTGTCGCCAATCGCTTGTGCGGCGACAATTTGACGAGTTTCAACTTTGTTGTCTGCACCGATAACCAATGCACTGGCATCGCCACGCGGTGTGCGGGTAACGCCTTGCTGTGGAACCAGTAATGCTGTTGGGTTAATCCCTTCTTCCAGACGTGCGCGGACGAACATACCCGGCAGTAAGGTATGATCCGGGTTCGGGAAAATTGCGCGTAACGTAATCGACCCAGTGGTTTGATCTACCGTCACATCAGAAAATTCCAGCGTACCGGACTGCGGGTATTTAATGCCGTCATTGGTCACCAGTTCGACTTTCGCTTTACCGTTTTCTTGCTTCAGCGTGCCGTTGGCCAGCTCCTGTTTCAGGCGCAGGAAGTCGTTGCTTGACTGCGTCACGTCTACATAGATGGGATCCAACTGCTGAACGGTCGCCAGTGCGGTCGCCTGACCGTTTTGCACCAGAGCGCCTTCCGTAACGGATGATTTACCAATGCGACCGCTGATCGGTGACGTCACTTTGGTGTAAGCCAGATTGATGCGTGCAGTTTCTACCGCGGCTTTCGCGGCAACAACGGCGGCGTTTGCCTGCTGTGCGTCAGCCAACGCGCTATCGTAGTCCTGTTGGCTGATGTACTTAGTACCCAACAGTTTCTGATAACGTTTCACCGTCAGTTGAGCAATGTTTGCTGCGGCTTGTGCTTTAGCCAGATCGCCTTTTGCACTTTCATAAGCGGCCTGGTAAGTAGCAGGATCAATCTGATAGAGAGATACACCCGCTTCGATGTCACCACCTTCCGTGAAATTACGTTTCAGGATAATCCCGCTAACCTGAGGACGAACTTCAGCAATACGAAACGCACTGGTGCGACCCGGAAGTTCGGTTGTGATCTGTAGAGGTTCAGTTTTGAGCGTAACAACTCCAACCTCTGGCATTTGCTGGCCCCCTTGTTGGGCCTGTTTGTCGTCACATCCTGTTAGCGCTAAGCTGCCTGAGAGCATCAGAACGACTGCCAGAGGCGTTAACCCTCTGTTTTTGTTCATATGTAAACCTCGAGTGTCCGATTTCAAATTGATCAATGGCTTAAAGCCCATAAACCCATTGCTGCGTTTATATTATCGTCGTGCTATGGTACATACATTCACAAATGTATGTAAATCTAACGCCTGTAAATTCACTGACCTATGGCACGAAAAACCAAACAACAAGCACAGGAAACACGACAACACATTCTTGATGTCGCTCTGCGTATGTTTTCGCAACAAGGGGTCTCATCCACCTCGCTGGCTGAGATCGCAAAAGCCGCTGGTGTGACGCGCGGTGCAATCTATTGGCATTTCAAAAACAAATCGGATTTATTCAGTGAAATCTGGGAGCTAGCAAAACCTAACATTGATGAGTTAGAGACTGAGTATCAGGCAAAATTCCCTGACGATCCACTATCAGTATTAAGAGAAATTTTAATTTACGTTCTTGAAACTACCGTGACAGAAGAACGCCGACGTTTATTGATGGAGATTATATTCCACAAATGCGAATTTGTCGGGGAAATAGCATCAGTTCAGTTAGTCGAACGTAGCCTGTGTCTGGAAAACTATGACCGTATAGAAAAAACGTTACGCCACTGTATGGATGTCAACATGTTGCCGGAAAACCTGAACACACGTCGTGTAGCGGTGTTAATGCGTAGCTATATTTCCGGGATCATGGAGAACTGGTTATTTGCTCCCGAATCGTTTGATCTGAAGAATGAGGCTCGTCAGTACGTGGCGGTGCTGCTGGAAATGTGTCTGCTTTGCCCAAGCTTGCGCCTGCAGGCAGGAGAGACAAGCTAGTTTGCCATTCTGCACCAGGAATTCTCCTGGTCGTTTTGCCTGCTGCTATTCTGCCGGTCACAGCCGTGATATTCTTGCCGCTTGACTATTTCCGGTCACTTTCCCGGTTCAGAAACATTCATTCTCATGACTATGTTGCAGCTCTATAAACGTTCACAGCATGTAATTGCTATTAGCATACTTTTCTTCATTCTATTGTTATCCTGCCAGTCATCTGCATTTGCGCGGGCGCAACAGAGTGGTGAACTGCCGACGAAAGCAGATATTCAGAGCCAACTGGACGCACTGAGTAAACAAAAAGATCTCTCCGCGCAGGATAAGCTGGTCCAACAGGATCTCATCGATACTATCGCCACGCTGGATAAAATCGATCGCGTGAAAGATGAGACCGTACAGCTTCGCCAGAAAGTGGCCCAGGCGCCGGAGAAAATGCGCCAGGCGACGGATGCGCTAAATTCGCTCAGCGATGTCGACAATGACGACGAAACGCGAAAAACGCTGAGCACGCTTTCCTTACGACAGCTTGAGTCACGCGTCGCGCAGGTGCTCGATGACCTGCAAAGCTCGCAAAACGATCTGGCCACGTATAACAGCCAGCTGGTGTCGCTCCAGACTCAGCCAGAGCGCGTACAAAATGCGATGTACACCGCGTCGCAGCAGATGCAGCAAATCCGCAACCGACTTGATGGTACTAATGTAGGCGAAGGTGCTTTACGCCCCAGCCAGCAGGTGCTGTTACAGGCGCAGCAGGCGCTGCTGAATGCGCAGATCGACCAACAGCGTAAGAGCCTTGAAGGTAATACGATTTTGCAAGATACCTTGCAAAAACAACGTGATTACGTGACGGCGAACAGTAACCGCCTTGAGCATCAGCTCCAGCTCCTGCAGGAAGCGGTGAACAGCAAGCGACTGACGTTAACCGAAAAAACGGCGCAGGAAGCAGTCACGCCGGATGAAGCCGAGCGTATTCAGTCCAATCCGTTAGTGAAGCAGGAGCTTGATGTTAACCATCAGCTCAGCCAGCGTCTGATTGCCGCGACCGAAAACGGCAACAGCCTGATGCAGCAAAATATCAAAGTCAAAAACTGGCTTGACCGCGCGCTGCAATCCGAACGCAACATTAAAGAACAGATCGCCGTTCTGAAAGGCAGTCTGCTGCTGTCGCGTATTCTGTATCAGCAACAACAAACGCTGCCGTCGGCGGATGAACTTGCCGATATGACCAACCGGATCGCCGACTTGCGTCTGGAGCAGTTCGAGGTCAACCAGCAGCGCGACGCGCTGTTCCAGAATGATGCGTTTGTCGCCAAACTGGAAGAAGGGCACAGCAACGAAGTTAACGGCGAAGTCCATGATGCCTTACTGCAGGTTGTGGATATGCGTCGTGAACTGTTGGATCAGCTCAATAAGCAACTGGGCAACCAGCTGATGATGGCGATTAATCTGCAAATTAACCAGCAGCAGTTAATGAGCGTGTCGAAAAACCTGAAAGGGATCCTCACGCAGCAGATTTTCTGGGTTAACAGTAACCGCCCGATGGACTGGGACTGGATCAAAGCTTTCCCGCAAACACTTAAAGACCAGTTTAAGTCGATGAAAATCACGGTGAACTGGGAAAAAGCGTGGCCTGCAGTATTTATTGCGTTCCTGGCGGGATTGCCGTTGCTGCTCATTGCCGGGTTAATCCGCTGGCGTCTGAAATGGTTGAAAGAGTATCAGGCGAAATTAGCCGCTGCGGTGGGTAACCTGCGTAATGACAGTCAGCTCAATACGCCAAAAGCGATTCTGATCGATCTCATCAGAGCCTTGCCGGCGTGCCTGATTATCCTCGCGGTAGGTCTGATTCTGCTTACCATGCAGTTGAATATCAGCGACCTGCTGTGGGCGTTCAGTAAGAAGATGACCGTCTTCTGGCTGGTGTTTGGTCTGTGCTGGAAGGTGCTGGAAAAAGATGGCGTGGCAATTCGTCATTTTGGTATGCCAGCAAAACAAACTAGCCATTGGCGCCGCCAAATCGTGCGTATTAGCCTGGCGCTGTTGCCGCTTAATTTTTGGTCGGTCATTGCTGAACTGTCACCGCTCAATCTGATGGACGATGTGCTGGGTCAGGTGGTGATTTTCCTCAACCTGCTGCTGATCGCCTTCCTGGTATGGCCAATGTGCCGCGAAAGCTGGCGTGATAAAGAGTCGCATGGTCTGCGTCTGGTGACGATTACCGTGCTGTCTATTATCCCGATAGCATTAATGGTGCTGACGGCGACCGGCTATTTCTACACCACGCTGCGCCTGGCGGGACGCTGGATTGAAACGGTTTATCTGGTCATTCTCTGGAACCTGCTGTACCAGACCGTGCTGCGTGGGTTGAGCGTCGCGGCACGCCGTATCGCCTGGCGTCGCGCGCTGGCACGTCGTCAGAACCTGGTGAAAGAAGGAGCGGAAGGTGCCGAACCGCAGGAAGAACCGACCATCGCGCTTGAGCAGGTTAACCAGCAAACGCTGCGTATAACTATGCTGGTGATGGTTGCCCTGTTTGGTGTCTTGTTCTGGGCCATTTGGTCTGATTTGATCACCGTGTTCAGCTATCTCGACAGCATTACGCTCTGGCATTACAACGGTACCGAAGCGGGTGCGGCAGTGGTGAAAGACGTCACCATGGGTAGCCTGCTGTTTGCGATTATTGCCTCAATGGTCGCGTGGGCGCTGATCCGTAACTTACCCGGCCTGTTGGAAGTGCTGGTGCTCTCGCGACTGAAGATGCGTCAGGGCGCTTCGTATGCGATCACCACGATCCTTAACTACGCGATCATCGCCATCGGCGCGATGACGGTCTTCGGATCGCTCGGTGTTTCGTGGGATAAGCTACAGTGGCTGGCAGCAGCCCTGTCGGTTGGTCTTGGTTTTGGTTTGCAGGAAATCTTCGGTAACTTTGTTTCGGGTCTGATTATTCTGTTTGAACGCCCGGTCCGCATCGGCGATACCGTGACTATCGGTACGTTCTCAGGAACGGTCAGCAAGATCCGTATCCGTGCCACCACCATTACCGACTTCGATCGCAAAGAGGTGATCATCCCGAACAAAGCCTTTGTGACGGAGCGTTTGATCAACTGGTCGCTTTCCGATACCACCACGCGTCTGGTGATCCGCATCGGCGTGGCCTACGGTTCGGATCTGGACAAAGTGAAGAAAGTGCTGCTGCAGGCGGCGATGGAACACCCGAAAGTGATGCACGATCCGGAGCCTGCTGTGTTCTTTACCGCCTTCGGCGCCAGCACGCTGGATCATGAACTGCGTTTATACGTGCGTGAACTGCGCGATCGTAGTCACACGGTTGATGAACTGAACCGTGCGGTCGATCGTTTGTGCCGTGAAAACGACATTGATATCGCCTTTAACCAGCTTGAAGTGCACCTGCACAACGCGAAGGGCGACACCGTGACCGAGGTTAAGCGTGACATCATTAAAGGTGATGATCCGACGCCTTCGGTAGGTTAATAGAAAAACTCATCAGGCCTGCGAGCTTCGATTCATTCGTAGGCCTGGTAAGTGCAACGCTATCAGGCATTTCAGCTATAGCGCGTTTTTTGAAGAAGAGAGCTGTTTCTTTTCGTAATCCCGTTTAACAATCTCCAGCGCCTTCAGTACGGTTTCAGGTGCAACCTGATTTTCCTCAAGTAAAACAATCAAATCGACGGCCAGTTTGACCTCGTCCGGGGCGTTCTCTAATGACATAAATTCTCCGGGGATTAACGGGTTAAACGCGCCAACACGTTTTCTATTCTTGCCAGAGCATGACGGCAGCGCGCCAGTCGCGCCTCGAATGCTTCTACTTCACGATGCAGTTTTTGCTGTTCTGCAAAGCCGGTAGCCTGAGCCAGACGCTCTTTGCGTTCACGCGTCATTTCAACCAGACGGCGTTCAAACTCCTGATGTTGGACCCGCTTGCGCTGCCAGCGCGCCAGACCTGGAGATGCGCTGTCCCACTCGCGTAGCGACCAACTGGCAGTTTCACGTGAAATCGCCTCTAACTGTGAGGCAAGGTGTTCCGCAAGCCAGGTGATTTGTGGTAGTTGTTGCTGCTCAACGGCGCGACGTAGGGCAGTAAGATTATCGTCAGCTTCATCCAGGCAGGCCTGCAGCAATGTGCTGCGCGTGTGAAACAGATGCCTGTCAAAGCGGGCGCTAAGCGTTGTGTGGTGCGCCAGCGGAGCACAACGCTGTCGCAGGCGGTTAAGCTGGTTTTCGAGCGTCTGTAACAGCATGGCGGTTTTCACAACAACACTCCGATGAAAATGAGAACTGTTATGCTAAAGTAGCGATTCTCTGTGTTAAGTACTGATATTATGCAACGCATTATTCTAATCATCATTGGCTGGATAGCGGTAGTGCTAGGTACGCTGGGCGTAGTATTGCCTCTGTTACCGACGACGCCGTTTATACTGCTGGCCGCCTGGTGTTTTGCCCGCTCATCGCCGCGTTTTCACGACTGGTTGCTTTACCGTTCGTGGTTCGGCGGGTATCTGCGTCACTGGCAAAAACATCGCGCGATGCCGCCGGGAGCAAAACCGCGCGCTATTTTGTTGATCCTGGTGACGTTTGCTATTTCCCTCTGGCTGGTCAATATGATGTGGGTACGCGGCCTGCTGCTGGTTATTCTCGCCTGTTTACTGATTTTTATGTGGCGGATCCCGGTGATTGATGAAAAACAACAAAAGCAGTAAAGCGCAATAATCGCTGTTGCAATTGTCTCTCACAGCCAGTAAATTCGACCGTTTTCGAGCACAGGCGCAGATGGTCAAAGGTTAACCAAGTGTAACCTTGGCCCTAATATAGACACAAAATCATTCAAGATACGTCGAGGATGAAGTGTATAGTGCGCCGTGAAGTAATACTGTATTAATCAGGCACAAACTTATGACCGCGACTGCACAGCAGCTTGAGTTTCTCAAAAATAGCATCAAAAGCATCCACGACTATCCAAAACCGGGCATTCTTTTTCGTGATGTCACCAGTTTACTGGAAGATCCGAAAGCCTACGCCCTCAGCATTGAATTGCTGGTTGAGCGCTACAAAAATGCGGGGATCACTAAAGTGGTTGGCACCGAAGCGCGTGGCTTCCTGTTTGGCGCGCCGGTAGCGTTGGGGCTGGGCGTCGGCTTTGTTCCGGTACGCAAACCGCGTAAGCTTCCGCGTGAAGTTATTGCTGAGACCTATGAGCTGGAGTACGGCACCGATCAGCTGGAAATCCACGTTGATGCCATCAAACCGGGTGATAAAGTCCTGGTTGTGGACGATCTTCTGGCAACTGGCGGCACGATTGAAGCGACCGTGAAGCTGATCCGCCGTCTGGGTGGCGAAGTGACCGATGCTGCCTTTATCATTAACTTGTTTGATCTGGGCGGCGAGCAGCGTCTGGAAAAGCAGGGGCTGACCTGTTATAGCCTGGTTCCATTCCCGGGCCACTAATTTAGGGCTATCTTTTTTGCCATTTTGGCCCCGGTCAGTGCTCGAAATCCTCACGTACTGCGTGTACGCTCCGGTTTCTGTGCGCTGCCCGAAACCAAACTGACTGCAACGATAACGCCCGAATATAACGTGTCAACCTCGCCGTTGCTGCGAGGTTGTGTTAGCATTACCCTCCTGTGAATCCACCCTCCAGCCTTTCAGAGCCTGCCAATGAGTTATCAGGTCTTAGCCCGAAAATGGCGCCCACAAACCTTTGCTGACGTCGTCGGCCAGGAACATGTGCTGACGGCACTGGCGAACGGCTTGTCGTTAGGGCGTATTCATCATGCTTATTTGTTTTCCGGGACCCGTGGCGTCGGAAAAACCTCTATCGCCCGCTTGCTGGCGAAGGGATTAAACTGTGAAACTGGCATCACCGCTACGCCGTGCGGCGTGTGCGATAACTGCCGGGAAATTGAGCAGGGGCGTTTTGTCGATTTGATTGAAATCGATGCCGCCTCACGCACTAAAGTTGAAGATACTCGCGATCTGCTGGATAACGTTCAGTATGCGCCCGCGCGCGGTCGCTTTAAGGTCTATTTGATCGACGAAGTGCACATGCTGTCGCGCCACAGTTTTAACGCCTTGCTGAAAACGCTCGAAGAGCCGCCCGCGCACGTCAAATTCCTGCTGGCGACCACCGATCCGCAGAAGCTGCCGGTGACCATCCTGTCGCGCTGTCTGCAATTCCATCTTAAAGCGCTGGATGTCGAACAGATTCGCCATCAGCTTGAGCATATTCTCAAAGAAGAGCATATCGCCCATGAACCGCGTGCGCTGCAACTGCTGGCTCGTGCCGCGGACGGCAGCCTGCGCGATGCGCTAAGCCTGACCGATCAGGCGATTGCCAGCGGCGATGGTCAGGTCTCGACCGACGCGGTCAGCACCATGCTCGGCACGCTGGACGACGACCAGGCGCTCTCGCTTGTTGAAGCGGTTGTGGCTGCGGACGGCGAACGCGTGATGACGCTGGTGAACGACGCCGCCGCGCGTGGTATCGAATGGGAAGCGCTGCTGGTTGAGATGTCGGCTTTGCTGCATCGTATTGCCATGGTTCAGCTTTCACCTGCTGCGCTCGGTAGCGATATGGCCGCCATTGAACAGCGTATGCGTGAACTGGCGCGAATTGTACCGCCTACCGATGTGCAGCTTTACTACCAGACCCTGTTAATCGGGCGCAAAGAACTGCCGTATGCGCCGGACAGGCGAATGGGCGTCGAAATGACGCTGCTGCGTGCGCTGGCTTTTCATCCGCGCATGCCGCTCCCGGAACCTGAAGTCCCGCGCCAGTCGTTTGCCCCGGTCGCACCCACAGCGGTGATGACCCCGACGCAGGTGCCACAGCAGCAACCTGCGCCAGCGCAACAGCAACAGAATGTGCCGCTTTCCGATGCCACCAGTCAGGTGCTGGCGGCGCGCAGTCAACTGCAACGTGCTCAGGGAGCAACCAAAGCAAAAAAGAGTGAACCGGCAGCCGCTTCCCGCGCGCGGCCGGTGAATAATGCTGCGCTGGAAAGACTGGCTTCGGTGTCGGAACGTGTTCAGGCGCGTCCGGCAGTCTCTGCGCTGGAAAAAGCACCGGCGAAGAAAGAAGCGTATCGCTGGAAAGCGACCAATCCTGTTGCAGAAGTCAAAGAAGTCGTCGCCACGCCGAAAGCGCTGAAAAAAGCGCTCGAGCATGAAAAAACGCCGGAACTGGCGGCAAAGCTTGCGGCTGAAGCCATTGAACGCGACCCGTGGGCCGCCCAGGTGAGCCAGCTCTCGCTGCCTAAACTGGTTGAGCAGGTGGCGCTTAATGCCTGGAAAGAAGAGAATGGCAACGTGGTTTGCCTGCACCTGCGTTCCACGCAGCGACACCTTAATTCCAGTGGCGCGCAGCAAAAACTGGCCGAAGCACTGAGTTCCTTAACGGGGTCAACGGTTGAATTGACCATCGTTGAAGATGATAATCCTGCGGTGCGTACGCCGCTGGAGTGGCGTCAGGCCATTTATGAAGAGAAGCTCGCGCAGGCGCGTGAGTCGATTATTGCGGATAATAACATCCAGACGCTGCGTCGTTTTTTCGATGCGGAGCTGGACGAAGAGAGTATTCGCCCCATTTGATCGTCAGCCTAATGGTTTGACGGTCGTCATCCCTTAACGTGATTGAGAGAGAAGCCTATGTTTGGTAAAGGCGGTCTGGGTAACCTGATGAAACAGGCCCAGCAGATGCAAGAAAAAATGCAGCAGATGCAGGAAGAAGTCGCCAAGCTGGAAGTGACCGGCGAATCTGGCGCGGGTCTGGTAAAAGTGACCATCAACGGCGCGCATAACTGCCGTCGCGTGGAGATCGATCCAAGCCTGCTGGAAGACGACAAAGAGATGCTGGAAGACCTGGTTGCTGCGGCATTCAACGACGCGGCGCGTCGCATTGAAGAGACGCAGAAAGAGAAGATGGCCTCTGTTTCTTCCGGAATGCAGCTGCCGCCTGGCTTTAAGATGCCGTTCTGATGCAAACCAGCCCGCTGTTAACTCAGCTTATGGAAGCACTGCGCTGTCTGCCGGGCGTTGGCCCGAAGTCGGCGCAGCGCATGGCGTTCACGCTGCTTCAGCGCGATCGCAGCGGCGGGATGCGTCTGGCGCAGGCGTTAACGAAGGCGATGTCGGAAATCGGCCACTGTGCCGATTGCCGCACCTTCACAGAGCAGGACGTCTGCAACATCTGTTCGAACCCGCGTCGCCAGGAAAACGGTCAGATTTGCGTGGTGGAGAGTCCGGCGGACATCTACGCCATTGAGCAAACCGGGCAATTTTCCGGACGTTACTTCGTGCTGATGGGACACCTGTCGCCGCTGGACGGTATCGGGCCTGATGATATCGGGCTGGATCGTCTTGAACAGCGACTGGCGTCTGAGCAAATCAACGAACTGATCCTGGCGACCAATCCCACGGTCGAAGGAGAGGCGACCGCCAACTATATTGCTGAGCTTTGCATGCAATATGGCGTTGAAGCCAGCCGTATCGCCCATGGCGTTCCGGTAGGCGGCGAGCTGGAAATGGTCGATGGCACCACGCTGTCGCACTCTCTGGCAGGACGACACAAGATTAAATTCTGAACAAACGGAGGCCGCGACGGCGGCTTCCGCTTGAAATCCTTCCCGCTTGTCCCCATTTCACCCTCAACGTGTTTTTACCATTGAATATGGCATTGTTGAGGTAGATCTACATGAAAGGACAAGAAACTCGTGGTTTTCAGTCAGAAGTAAAACAGCTTCTGCACCTGATGATCCATTCTCTGTATTCCAATAAAGAAATCTTCCTGCGTGAGCTTATCTCTAACGCCTCGGATGCGGCAGACAAGCTGCGTTTCCGCGCACTGTCTAACCCGGACCTGTATGAAGGTGACGGTGAGCTGCGTGTGCGTGTTTCCTTCGATAAAGATAAGCGTACGTTGACCATTGCCGATAACGGCGTGGGGATGAATCGTGATGACGTTATCGATCATCTGGGGACCATTGCGAAATCCGGCACCAAATCTTTCCTCGAATCCATGGGCTCCGATCAGGCGAAAGACAGCCAGTTGATTGGTCAGTTCGGGGTTGGTTTCTACTCTGCCTTCATCGTGGCGGACAAAGTCACCGTGCGTACCCGTGCTGCGGGTGATAAGCCGGAAAACGGCGTGTTCTGGGAGTCCGCGGGCGAGGGTGAGTACACCGTTGCTGATATTACCAAAGAAGACCGTGGTACCGAAATTACTCTGCATCTGCGTGAAGGCGAAGACGAGTTCCTCGATGACTGGCGCGTACGTTCCATCATCAGCAAATATTCCGACCATATTGCGCTGCCGGTAGAGATCGAAAAATCCGAAGAGAAAGACGGCGAGACCGTGGTTTCCTGGGAAAAAATCAACAAGGCACAGGCGCTGTGGACGCGTAACAAGTCGGAAATCAAAGACGACGAGTACAACGAATTCTACAAGCACATCGCCCACGACTTCACTGACCCGCTGACCTGGAGCCACAACCGTGTGGAAGGTAAGCAGGAGTACACCAGCCTGCTGTATATCCCGTCGCAGGCGCCGTGGGATATGTGGAACCGCGATCACAAGCATGGTCTGAAACTGTACGTCCAGCGTGTCTTCATCATGGACGATGCCGAGCAGTTCATGCCGAACTACCTGCGCTTTGTCCGTGGTCTGATAGATTCTAACGATCTACCGCTGAACGTTTCTCGCGAGATCCTGCAGGACAGCACCGTCACCCGTAACCTGCGCAGCGCGCTGACCAAACGCGTACTGCAGATGCTGGAAAAACTGGCGAAAGACGACGCGGAAAAATACCAGACCTTCTGGAAGCAGTTCGGCCTGGTGCTGAAAGAAGGCCCGGCGGAAGACCACGCCAACCAGGAAACGATCGCTAAACTGATGCGCTTCGCGTCTACGCACACTGACTCCTCCGCGCAAACCGTGTCGCTGGAAGATTACGTGTCGCGAATGAAAGAAGGGCAGGAGAAAATCTACTACATCACTGCAGACAGCTATGCGGCGGCGAAGAGCAGCCCGCACCTGGAACTGCTGCGTAAGAAAGGCATCGAAGTGCTGCTGCTTTCTGACCGCATCGATGAGTGGATGATGAACTACCTGACCGAGTTCGACGGTAAGGCATTCCAGTCCGTTGCTAAAGCTGACGAGTCCATCGACAAGCTTGCGGATGAAGTTGACGAATCGGCAAAAGAAGCGGAAAAAGCGCTGACGCCGTTCGTTGAGCGTGTGAAAACCCTGCTGGGTGACCGCGTGAAAGAAGTGCGTCTGACTCACCGTCTGACCGACACGCCAGCCATCGTTACCACCGATGCGGATGAAATGAGCACCCAGATGGCGAAACTCTTTGCCGCTGCGGGCCAGGCCGTACCGGAAGTGAAATATATCTTTGAACTGAACCCGGACCACGTGCTGGTAAAACGCACGGCGGATACTCAGGACGAAGCACAGTTCAAAGAGTGGGTTGAGCTGCTGCTGGATCAGGCGCTGTTTGCCGAGCGCGGCACGCTGGAAGACCCGAACCAGTTCATCCGTCGTATGAACCAGTTGCTGGTATCCTGATACCTGTAATGTAATGCCGGATGGCGCTAACGCTTATCCGGCCTACAACATCTTTTTGATCGTAGGCCGGATAAGGTGTTTACACCGCCATCCGGCAATTTCTTTCCTTATTTTCAATTTTCCCGCCATTAACCGTTTCAGCGCAGACTACCTTCCTTGAGCCAATTGCGTGATGGTGGTATCGTTTAGCGCTTTTTAAAAAATATCGACAACCTTTAAGGGGATTTTCGTAATGCGTATCATTCTGCTTGGCGCTCCGGGCGCGGGTAAAGGAACTCAGGCTCAGTTCATCATGGAGAAGTATGGTATTCCGCAAATCTCCACCGGTGATATGCTGCGTGCCGCCGTGAAATCTGGCTCCGAGCTGGGCAAACAAGCGAAAGACATCATGGACGCCGGTAAGCTGGTGACTGATGAGCTGGTGATCGCGCTGGTAAAAGAGCGTATTGCTCAGGAAGACTGCCGTAATGGTTTCCTGCTTGATGGCTTCCCGCGTACTATTCCGCAGGCAGACGCCATGAAAGAAGCGGGCATCAACGTGGACTACGTTCTGGAGTTTGACGTACCTGACGAACTGATCGTTGACCGTATCGTCGGTCGCCGCGTACACGCTGCTTCTGGCCGCGTTTACCACATCAAATTCAACCCGCCTAAGGTTGAAGGCAAAGACGACGTGACCGGCGAAGAGCTGACCACCCGTAAAGACGATCAGGAAGAGACCGTACGTAAGCGCCTGGTGGAATACCATCAGATGACCGCACCGCTGATTGGCTACTACTCTAAAGAAGCGCAGGCGGGTAACACCAAATACGCGAAAGTTGACGGCACTCAGGCCGTGGCTGACGTGCGCGCAGCGCTGGAAAAAATCCTCGGCTAATTTTTTCGCGTAATTAAACCTCTTATCAGGTCTGCCAATATCTCGTAGGCCTGATAAGCGCAGCGCCATCAGGCAAATTCTCGTCTTACCTTTCACAGCAATTAGTTCTTCTTTACCGCTTTTCCGCTACAATTATCAACAATTTGAATCGATAAGAGGCGGTAATGCGTCAGACGAAAACCGGTATCCTGCTGGCAAACCTCGGCACTCCCGATGCCCCAACTCCCGAAGCCGTTAAGCGCTACCTGCGCCAGTTTTTAAGCGATCCACGCGTAGTTGATACGTCCCCTGCACTGTGGTGGCCGCTGCTGCGCGGTGTGATTTTGCCGCTGCGAGCGCCGCGTGTGGCAAAGCTGTACCAGTCAATCTGGATGGAAGACGGTTCCCCGCTGATGGTCTACAGCAAGGCGCAACAGCAGGCGCTGGCACAACGTCTGCCTGATACCCCTGTCGCGCTGGGGATGAGCTACGGTTCGCCATCGCTCGAAAGCGCGGTCGATGAACTGTTGGCAAGCGGAGTGGAACACATGGTGGTGTTACCGCTGTACCCGCAATATTCCTGTTCGACGGTTGCAGCAGTCTGGGACGAGCTGGCGCGCATCTTAGCGCGTAAACGCGGTATTCCCGGCGTCTCTTTTATTCGTGATTACGCCGATGACAGCAGCTACATTGATGCGCTGGCCAAGAGTGCCCGGGATTCATTCGCTCAACATGGCGAACCTGATTTACTGCTGCTCTCCTACCACGGCATTCCGCAGCGCTACGCCGATGAAGGCGATGACTACCCGCAGCGCTGTCGCGATACGACGCGTGAGCTGGTTTCAGCGCTTGGTCTGCCGCCGGAAAAAGTCATGATGACCTTCCAGTCTCGCTTTGGCCGCGAACCCTGGCTGACGCCGTATACCGACGAAACGTTAAAAATGCTGGCGGAGAAAGGAACCCGACATATCCAGGTTATGTGTCCGGGCTTCGCGGCTGATTGCCTCGAAACGCTGGAAGAGATAGCGGTGCAAAACCGGGAGATTTTCCTTGAGGCTGGCGGTAAGCAATATGAGTATATTCCGGCGTTGAATGCCACACCGGAACATATCGAAATGATGGTTAAACTGACCGCCGCCTACCGCTAAAGCTGTTGCTTAAAGAAACGCGCGCCGTCCTGCAGAGCTTCATCGGCGGTTTTCATCACCTGCGAATAGTGCAGGAAGGCGTGCAGCGTACCGGGATACATTTTGTACTGGCAGGGCTGCTGATGCGCCTGTAACGTCTGGAATAATAAGCGGCTATCGTCAATCAGTGGATCGAACTCCGCGCCGGCGATAAAACACGGCGGCACGTCACGCGTCAGGTCGTTATTAAACAGGCAATAGTACGGTGACTCGCGATCGTCAGCGCTACGTAGGTACGCGTTTTCATACATCTGCAAGTCCTCGCGGGTTAACCCATCCCACGCTCCGCCCATCAGCCGTCGGCTCAGTGAATCCTGTAGCCCGTAAAGCCCATACCACAACAGCACGCCAGCCACCTTGCCGCAGGCAATGCGTTTATCCCGCAGCCACAGCGCGCTGGCAAGCGCCAGCATGGCTCCGGCGGAATCGCCCGCAAAACCAATCGTATTGATATTGAGGGAATAGTCGCCAGCATGTTGATGATAGTACTGGCAGACGGCGACGATCTCTTCGATGGCTTGTGGGTAGCGGGCCTCCGGCGCCAGCGAATAGTCGATGCCGATCACCGTGCACTGGGTGTAATGCGCAAGTAAACGCATAATACGGTCATGGGTATCCAGATTACCGAGAATAAAACCGCCGCCGTGCAGGTAATACAGCGTGGCCTGGCTTTGGGGCTGCGGAGCGTAGATGCGTGTGGCAACGGGGCCGCACGCGGTAGAAATCACGCATTCTCGGGTATGCATCTGCGGGGCATCGGCATTCCACAGTCGCCGCTCATGAATGTAGTGTTGGCGCTGGGCCACGAAGTCATCGGCAGCGGGCCACGGCGGCAAATCGTCGCGATGAAAATTCACCACGCTTTTCATTTCATCCGAAATTTTGTCGAGTACGGGGATTTTGTTTTCCGGCTTCATAAAACGCTCCTTGTGAAGGTGAGTTATTGTAGAAATTAATCCCGGATAAACTGCGATCTCACCGTCCGATATTGAAACTCAGCGTCGCATCGCATGCGCAGCAGGGAATGTGCTACCATGCATCGCTCAGTTAACCACCCGTAAAATCGACCATGAAATTTCCCGGTAAACGTAAATCCAAACACTATTTTCCCGTCAGCGCGCGCGATCCGTTGTTGCAACAAATTCAGCCAGAAAATGAAACCAGCGCAGCCTGGGTGGTGGGTATCGACCAGACGTTGGTGGATATTGAAGCCAAAGTGGATGATGACTTTGTAAAACGTTATGGATTAAGCGCCGGGCATTCTCTGGTGATTGCCGATGATGTCGCAGAAGCGCTCTATCAGGAACTGGTGCGTGAAAATTTGATCACCCATCAGTTTGCGGGCGGTACGATCGGTAACACGATGCACAACTACTCCGTGCTGGCGGATGACCGCTCGGTGCTGCTGGGCGTGATGTGCAGCAATATCGAGATTGGCAGCTATGCGTACCGCTATTTATGCAATACCTCCAGCCGTACCGATCTGAACTACCTGCAAGGCGTTAATGGACCGATTGGTCGTTGCTTTACGCTGATTGGTGAATCCGGAGAGCGTACCTTCGCAATCAGCCCTGGGCATATGAATAAGCTACGGGCGGATAGCATCCCTGAATCGGTAATTGCCGGAGCGTCCGCGTTGGTGCTGACGTCCTATCTGGTGCGCTGCGAGCCGGGCGAGCCGATGCCGGAAGCGACCATGAAGGCGATTGAATACGCTAAAAAACACAATGTGCCGGTGGTACTGACGCTGGGCACCAAATTCGTCATTGCCGATAACCCGCAGTGGTGGCAGGCATTCCTCAAAGAGCATGTCTCTATTCTGGCGATGAATGAAGAAGAGGCTGAAGCGCTGACCGGCGAGAACGATCCGCTGCTGGCGTCTGACAAGGCGCTGGACTGGGTGGATCTGGTGCTGTGCACTGCGGGTCCGGCGGGTCTGTATATGGCGGGCTTTACGGAAGAAGAAGTCAAACGTAAAACCCAGCATCCGCTGCTGCCTGGAGCGATTGCCGAATTCAATCAGTACGAATTCAGCCGCGCCATGCGCCATAAAGACTGTACCAATCCGCTGCGTGTGTATTCGCACATTGCACCGTATATGGGCGGGCCAGAAAAGATAATGAATACCAACGGTGCTGGCGACGGCGCGCTGGCGGCATTGCTGC
Source organism: Citrobacter sp. Cf087 (assembly GCF_030334285.1). Classification (NCBI taxonomy): domain Bacteria; kingdom Pseudomonadati; phylum Pseudomonadota; class Gammaproteobacteria; order Enterobacterales; family Enterobacteriaceae; genus Citrobacter; species Citrobacter sp. Cf087. The sequence goes on along the minus strand of NZ_JAOWED010000030.1, from coordinate 269,845 downwards.
ATGATATTACTGCCAACAGCTATCACCGCAGTAACGTGCCTAACTCCAGCAAGCACAAGTTCACCTGGCTGACCTATTCGTCTCTAGCCCAGGTGTGTAAATATGCTAACCGCGTGAGTTACCAGGTGCTGAACCAGCATTCACCGCGCCTGACGCGCGGTTTGCCGGAACGTGAAGACAGTCTCGAAGAGTCGTACTGGGATCGCTGAGTTCTTGCCCGATGGCGCTACGCTTATCGGGCCTACGCGTAGCAATAGCAGGCCGGATAAGGCGTTTTACGCCGCCATCCGGCACGTAACATTAACTGGCGGTAGCAACTTCACCGGCAGGCGGCGTTTCAATTAGCTCCAGCATGGTACGGGCGATTTCACGCTCGCCCATGACGACCTGATTGGCTCCGCGCTCGGTAATATATTCCACCTCATCGTCATAATGTGCGCGGGCGATAATCTCAATCGACGGGCACTTCTCACGAGCGGAAGCGACAATTTCACCCGCTTCATAGCCATTCGGAATGGTTAGCAACAGCCAGCGTGCGCAATCCAGATGCGCCAGATTCATAATCTCTTCGTTAGCGGCATTTCCCAGCACCGCGCGGATCCCACGCTCGCGCAGTTCATCCACCCGGGTACGTGAGGTTTCGATAACCACCAGCGGGATCCCGGCAGCCATCAATTTCTCACCCAGCAGGCTGCCGACGCGACCAAAGCCAACCAGCAGGGCGTGATTGCAGATATCCACCGGAATTTGCTTCTCTTCTTCGATAGCCTCTTCCAGAGTCTGCTCTTCCAGCGTTTCTGTTTTGGCGAGATATTTTTCTAACACCGCGAACAGCACCGGGTTGAGCATTATGGACAGGATTGCCCCTGCCAGCACCAGATTCTGTCCGGCCTGCGGCAGCAGGTTTAACGCCATTCCCAGACCCGCCAGGATAAAGGCAAATTCACCAATTTGCGCCAGACTGGTGGCAATGGTGAGCGCCGTGCGTTGAGAGTGACCAAACATGCGCACCAGGAAATAGGCGGCAAGGGATTTACCAAAGATGATAATCGCCAGCGTGCCCAGTACTGCCAACGGCTGCTGGATCAGGACTAACGGATCGAACAGCATTCCGACGGAAACGAAGAACAGCACGGCGAACGCATCGCGCAGCGGCAGGGTGTCATGCGCCGCACGGTGGCTCAGCTCAGATTCATTCAGCACCATACCGGCGAAGAACGCGCCCAGTGCAAAGGAGACATCGAACAGCTCTACTGCGCCGAAGGCGATACCTAAGGCGAGGGCGAGGACTGAGAGGGTAAACAGTTCGCGTGAACCGGTTGCGGCGCTGCGGGCCATAATCCACGGTACCAGGCGACGACCCACCAGCATCATAATCGCGATAAACGCCACCACCTTACCGATGGTAATGCCCATATCGACAGCCAGAGAAGCGAAGCCGACATCTTCTTTTTCCAACATTCCGGCGACGGCTGGCAGGAGAACCAGCGTCAGTACCATCATCAGATCTTCGACAATCAGCCAGCCAATGGCAATTTGCCCGCGCTGGCTGTCAATGAGCTGTCGTTCTTCAAGCGCACGCAGTAGCACCACGGTGCTGGCGGTTGAAAGACACAGACCAAACACGATCCCCACCATCAGCGACCAGCCTAATACAGCTGAAAGCGCCATACCCAGCAGCGTTGCCACTGCTATCTGGGCAATCGCGCCGGGAATGGCGATTGACTTTACCGCCATCAAATCCTTCAGGGAAAAGTGCAGCCCGACGCCGAACATCAGCAGAATAACGCCAAGCTCGGCCAGTTCAGGCGCGAGCTTAGTATCAGCAACAAAACCAGGTGTAAATGGACCGGCCAGAACGCCCGCTAACAGATATCCCACCAGAGGAGAAATACGTAGTTTATTGGCAATCATGCCTAATATAAAAGCGAGTACAAGGCCGCCGACAATGGTGGTGATAAGCGGGGTGGCGTGATGCATTCCGTCTCCTTTGGTTGCTGTGATGATCCTAAAAACCCAAACTGCGAGTAATAGTTTATGACAATTTTAATGTTTATGTTTATGAATAATTATTGAATTTTGAAGAAAACAGGATTTTAAAGGAAAAAAAGCACGGATCGGAAAACTACGAGGGGATGTTTGAGGCAAACGCTGATGGTCACTGTAAGTGATGACGACCAAAGTTTACCTTTGGCCGTCAGAAAATCAGGCTTTATGTCGGTTATCAGGTAAGAATATGGTCAGTATCCCCAGAAGTGGCAGGAAAGCACATATTTTGTAGACCAAATCGATACTGGTATGGTCGGCAATCAGCCCTAACACCGCGGCTCCCAAGCCACCCATGCCGAAGGCAAAACCGAAAAATAACCCAGAAACCATGCCGATACGCCCAGGAAGCAACTCCTGTGCGTAAACCAGAATGGCAGAAAACGCCGATGCGAGGATAAAACCAATGATCACGGTTAAAATCCCGGTCCATTCCAGCGTTGCGTAGGGTAAAACGAGGGTAAATGGCGCAACGCCGAGGATAGACCCCCAAATAACATATTTTCTGCCAATTTTATCGCCTAATGGTCCGCCAATCACCGTCCCGGCCGCGACGGCAAACAGGAAGGCAAACAGGTGAAACTGGGCGTTTTGTACCGATAATCCGAATTTTTGCATCAGATAAAAGGTGTAATAGCTGCTGATGCTTGCCATATAGAAGTATTTGGAGAAAATCAGTACCAGCAGGATGCTTACAGCCAGCACCACTTTATTACGCGGCAACGGATTAACGATAGCGACCTTCGGCTTTCCTTTACTCATCCGATGCTGCGCGGCATACCAACGGCTGATTTGCGCCAGGACGACAATCGCTAATAGCGCGGCCAGCACAAACCAGGCCACATTACCCTTACCATATGGCGCAATGATGACAGCCGCCAGCAACGGTCCCAGTGAGCTGCCGAAGTTGCCGCCAACCTGGAAAATCGACTGTGCAAGGCCGTGGCGACCACCGGAGGCCATACGCGCCACACGGGACGATTCCGGGTGAAATACCGAAGAGCCGGTGCCAACCAGCGCCGCGGCGAGCAGCACCATATGAAAGCTGCCGGCCATGGCCAGCAAAACAAGCCCGCTCAGCGTGAAGCACATTCCTATGGGCAGCGACCACGGCATCGGGTATTTGTCCGTCCAGTAACCCACCACCGGTTGCAGCAGCGAAGAAGCTAACTGGAAGGTTAGGGTGATCATCCCGATCTGCATAAACGTCAGCGAGAACTCTGACTGCAATAGCGGATAAATCGCCAGGATCAGCGACTGAATCATATCGTTTAGCAAATGGGAGAGGCTGATCGCTCCTAAAATGCCAAATGAGGTGCGTGCTTTAGCAACCGACGCTGACGCGCCAGCCACAGGCTGGGTTGGTTCACTTATTGCCATAGAAAGTCACTTCTGTTTGGGTTGCGATTATGAGGGTAATCTAATTTGTTATTATTACCTGACTAACATACCTGCGGAAGGTGTTTGAAGGAAGTCTCATTTCTGAAAACATTTTCGACTATTATTTCATATCATTGTAATTTCAGTCGTTGATTTTGGCTCAGGGAGAGAAATATGAAGTTTTTAAAACGGGGCGTGGCGCTGGCGTTATTAGCCGCATTTACGCTGGCAGGTCAGCCAGCTCAGGCGTACGAAAAAGATAAAACCTACAAAATTACCATTCTGCATACCAACGATCATCACGGTCACTTCTGGCGTAGCGAATATGGGGAATACGGACTGGCGGCGCAAAAAACGCTGGTGGACGGTATTCGTAAAGAGGTGGCTGAGGAAGGGGGCAGCGTACTGTTGCTTTCTGGTGGTGATATTAATACCGGCGTACCGGAGTCCGATCTGCAGGATGCGGAACCTGATTTTCGCGGTATGAACCTGATTGGCTATGACGCGATGGCAGTCGGAAACCACGAGTTTGATAATCCGCTTAGCGTATTGCGCCAGCAGGAAAAATGGTCCAAATTTCCGTTTCTCTCGGCCAACATTTATCAGAAAAGCTCCGGCGAGCGTTTATTTAAGCCGTGGGCCATCTTTAAGCGCCAGGATTTAAAAATTGCCGTACTTGGTTTAACCACTGACGATACGGCGAAAATTGGCAACCCTGAGTTCTTTACCGATATCGAATTCCGTAAACCTGCTGATGAAGCCAAACTGGTTATTCAGGAACTGAATATGGGTGAAAAGCCAGACATCATTATCGCGACCACCCATATGGGACATTATGACAACGGCAACCACGGCTCGAACGCCCCTGGCGATGTCGAAATGGCGCGCAGCTTGCCAGCAGGTTCGCTGGCGATGATTGTCGGTGGCCACTCGCAGGATCCGGTGTGTATGGCTGCGGAAAATAAGAAGCAGGTTGATTACGTACCGGGTACGCCGTGTGCGCCAGATAAGCAAAATGGGATCTGGATTGTACAGGCACACGAGTGGGGCAAATACGTGGGCCGGGCGGACTTTGAGTTCCGTAACGGCGAAATGAAAATGGTTAACTACCAGCTCATTCCCGTTAATCTGAAGAAAAAAGTGACCTGGGACAACGGTAAAAGTGAGCGCGTACTCTACACCCCGGAGATTGTTGAAAATCAGCAAATGCTTTCGCTGCTGACGCCGTTCCAGAATAAAGGTAAAGCGCAGCTCGACGTGAAAATCGGTAGCGTCAATGCGCGCCTCGAAGGCGACCGTAGCAAAGTCCGTTTCGTGCAAACCAATATGGGGCACTTGCTGCTGGCTGCGCAAATGGCGCGAACCAGCGCTGATTTTGGCGTGATGAGCGGCGGCGGTATCCGTGACTCCATCGAAGGTGGCGATATCACCTATAAGAGCGTGCTGAAGGTACAGCCGTTTGGCAACATCGTGGTGTATGCCGATATGAGCGGGAAAGAAGTGATTGATTATCTGACCGCGGTGGCGCAAATGAAGCCGGACTCCGGAGCCTACCCGCAGTTTGCCAACGTCAGCTTTGTAGCGAAAGACGGCAAACTTAACGATTTGAAAATCAAAGGCGAACCTGTTGACCCAGCCAAAACCTATCGTATGGCAACGCTGAGCTTCAACGCCACCGGCGGTGATGGCTATCCGCGCATTGATAACAAACCAGGCTATGTGAATACCGGGTTTATTGATGCGGAAGTGCTGAAAGAGTACGTACAGAAGAACTCACCGCTGGATGCCAGTGCGTATGAGCCGAAGGGTGAGGTGAGCTGGCAGTAACAGGGCGGAGTGCCGGATGGCGGTGCTGGCACCTTATCCGGCCTACAGGTCAGTGCGATTTGTAGGCCTTAAAGCTGCGCGCCATCAGGCATTCATTCTATAACCGCTTAATCCCGGCGGGCGATATCGGCGAATTTCGCATCCAGAATTTTCGCCAGATCGCTCGCTGCCAGTTCGATATCCAGCCCGCGTTTGCCGCCGGAAACATAAATGGTGTCAAACGTTTGGGCAGGCGCATCGATAAGCGTCGGCAATCTTTTTTTCTGCCCCAGCGGGCTAATACCGCCTACCAGATAGCCGGTAGTGCGTTGCGCGACCATGGGATCGGCCATATCGACCTTTTTGGCACCCAATGCTTTGGCAACCTTTTTGAGATCCAGTTGACCTGCTACCGGTGTGACGGCGACCGCCAGATGCTTCATGTCGCCATTCACGGCAACCAGCAGCGTTTTGTAAACCTGGTCCGCGTTCAGACCTAACTTTCGCACCACTTCATCACCAAAGTTCGTCTCGGACGGATCGTGATCGTAGGTGTGGATCTGGAAAGAAATTTTGTTTTTTTCGAGTAATTTAACGGCGGGTGTCATAGCAATTTTCCTGGCCCAGACAAAATACGACTCAAGCATACGCCTGATGTCTGTCTAAAAAATAGTACCATCTTGCGCAATAGTATTGGCAGGATGATGACTTTGAGCGACAATCGAACTACACCGACGCTTTAAGCGCCGGGATCATAATAATGATGAAATTCCTCTTTGACGGGCCAATAGAGATATTGGCCATTTTTTTTACCGTAACATCTCCGGCAAATTTCCTTCTCCGTATAAATGCAGCGCGCCAACGGCCACGACGTAGTGACCAGCAGGCATCGCTCTGAGCCGATCGCGCCAGGCTGTGTTGCGTTGATGCATCAATACGTCATACAACGACTGGCTAAAGGTATTGGGAAGCGTCAGTTCGCTATTGTGCGGTGGCGTTTCAAGCCACCAGCCCATCATCTGCTGGAGCAGTCTGGCATTGGTATGCCAATGCGTCAGAGTATCGTCCAGCAGGGCCAGTCCGTTATCAGGCAACTGACATAACAGCTCGATTTGACTGGATGCGCCTTCCAGTTCGATTATCGGTTTATGCGCCTGTTTAGCCGCATTCAACAGTTGATAATCAATCCCGTATTCCGCTCGCAGCCCTAGCTGCTGTGCCTGCGTTGCCTGTAATACCATGGCAATTTGCCACAACGGCTGAGTAGATAACAGGGATGGGGAAATGCCCAGTTCGTTGGTGACTTTACGCAGGTTTTCTAACTGCTCCGGGCTGAGACGTTCTTCGAGTGCAGCAAAGGTCGGAAGGTTGGCAAACGGCGCGTCGTCACCGGAAACATCCGCTTCGACAATCAGCGCATCGGCATGCTTGAGCTTTTTGAGTAATTTGGCAGGCAGAGGCGCCATATCGCGGCTGCCCATGTGAATGCTGCCAATCAGATGAAAATGGCGGTTGCCGGGCAAAGAGATGTCGATGGCAGGCCAGGTATAGTGGTTGCCGCGCAGTGCAGACCATAATGCTTTTACCCGGTATAACAAATCCATACGACCTCCCTAAGTGGAGAACCATGCTAGCGCGTGGCCGGAAAAGTCGCAATGTGTGAATTGCCGGATGGCGCAGTTGATAGCGCCATCCGGTAAAGGGTTACTCTTTAGGTTTGAAGCGCAGCAGTCGGTTCGCGTTGCTTACCACGGTGATGGAAGAAAGCGCCATCGCCGCCCCGGCGACTACCGGGTTGAGCAGCGTGCCGGTGAACGGCCACAGAATCCCAGCGGCAACCGGGATGCCGATGCTGTTGTAGATAAACGCGCCGAGCAGGTTCTGTTTCATATTGCGTAGCGTTGCCCGGGAGATAGACAGCGCATCCGCAACGCCCATCAGGCTATGACGCATCAGCGTAATCGCGGCTGTTTCAATCGCCACATCGCTGCCGCCACCCATGGCGATCCCTACATCGGCCTGAGCCAGCGCAGGTGCATCGTTGATACCGTCACCGACCATGGCGACCTGACGCCCCTGGCTCTGCAGACGCTTGATCGCCTCGGCCTTACCGTCCGGCAGAACGCCCGCAATCACCTCGTCAATACCCGCCTCTTTGGCGATGGCGTTGGCGGTCGTTGGGTTGTCGCCGGTCAGCATCACCAGACGATACCCGGCGCGGTGCAGGCGCTGGAGCGCTGCCACGCTGTCGCTACGCAGTGGATCACGAACCGCTAACAGCGCCGCCGCTTTACCATCAATCGCCAACAGGACCGGAGTTGAACCCTGGGAAGCCTGAGCGGTGATTTCAGCTTCCATTTCAGTGGTATCAACCTGCTGTTCATTGAGCAGAGCCTGATTTCCCAGCAGCAACGTATGACCTTCGGTCTCTCCGCTGACGCCTAACCCGCGCAGCGTACGGAAACCGTTGACCTGCGGCAGCGAGACATCGCCTGCTTTGTCCAGAATCGCCCTGGCCAGCGGGTGGCTGGAACCCTGTTCAAGGGCGGCAGCCAGACGAATTGCCCGCGCTTCATCGGTGTTGCCAAACGTTTTGATGGCGACAACCTGCGGTTTGCCTTCAGTCAGCGTCCCGGTCTTATCAAAGACGAGAGTATCGAGCGTGCTGGCGCGCTGCAGCGCATCGGCATCGCGTACCAGTACCCCAAACTCAGCGGCACGCCCCACGCCGGAAATAATCGACATCGGCGTTGCCAGACCCAGCGCACAAGGGCAGGCGATAATCAGAACGGTGGTGGCAATGACCAGCGTATAGACAATCTGCGGTGCTGGTCCAAAGAAATACCAGATAGCCGCACTGACCAGCGCAATGGCGACCACGACCGGAACGAACACCGAGGAGATACGGTCGGCCAGTTTGCCAATTTCCGGTTTGCTGCTTTGCGCTTGACGCACCATACGAATAATGCGTGACAGCGTGGTGTGGCTGCCAACGGCGCTGGCGCGGAACAGCACGCTGCCGTCCTGTACGACCGTACCGGCGTGGACGCTATCGCCTTCACCTTTTTGCTGCGGAATAGGCTCACCGGTCAGCATCGCTTCATCCAGCCAGGCTTCGCCCTGCGTAATTTCTCCATCGACCGGCACGCGGTCGCCGGTGGTCAGGCGCAACAACATTCCCGCCTGAACGTCTGCCAGCGGCACGTTCTTTTCACCTTCGTCAGTAACGATGCGTGCGGTCGGTGGCGTCAGATCAAGCAGTTTTTCCAGCGCTTTGGACGAGCGCTGGCGAGCCCGCGCTTCCAGCATGTGTCCGAGGTTAATCAGACCAATAATCATGGCGCTGGCTTCATAATAGAGGTGTCGCGCTTCCATCGGGAACCATTGCGGCCAGAGGTTGACGCTCATGGAATAGAGCCATGCCACCCCTGTACCCAGCGCGACCAACGTATCCATAGTCGCGGTGCCGTTCATCAGGCTTTTCCACGCATTGCGGTAAAAGTGACCGCCCGCGAAAACCATCACCGCAAGCGTTGCCAGACCAATCGCCAGCCACAGGCTGCGGTTGTCATCACTCACCATCATGTTGTCGCCAATCATTCCCCATACCATGACAGGGATACCCAGCAGCAGCGCGACGGCTGCCTGCCAGCGAAAACGTTTCATGGTTGCCACGGCGGTTTCTTGCTGACGCTCGCGGCGCTTAGCATCATCTTCAATGGCTTCTGCGCCGTAGCCTGCTTTTTCCACCGCCTGCACTAAATCTGCGGCGGAGGCACTGCCCATTACCAGCGCAGTGCGTTCCGCCAGGTTTACCCGTGCCTGGGTGACACCCGGTACGCTTTGCAATGCATTTTGTACACGGGTCACACAACTGGCGCAGCTCATGCCGTTTAACAGCAACTGTTGGCTGTCATCATCAGCCGTAGCTGCCGGAAGCTCGGAAGGGACCGCTGCCAGTGCTTCCGACGGGATTGATGACTCCGTCAGCGGTTTAGCCTTTGGGTGGCTTAACTCCGCGCCGTAACCGGCTTGTTTGATGGTTTCAATCAGCGCTTCTGCGCTGGCGCTCCCGGTAACATGCGCCTCTGTCACGGAGACATCCGCTTGCTCAACATCCGGACGTTGTTCCAGACTTTCTTTAACGCGTTTTACGCAGTGACCACAGGACAGGCCGTCCAGGGTTAGATCGATTGTTTGAGACATAACCAACTCCTTCATTGCAGGTTTAACTGACTGTGATAAAGGTTAAACCTTCCAGCAAGGGGAAGGTCAAGGGTGTTTTTAGAAAAGATGAAAAAAGGGGCGAAGGGGGAAAAAAACGGGAACGTCACCTCAGAGCGTTCCCGGTCTGTTATTGATTGAGAACGATAAGCGGCGTTCGATGCTCCGGTTCATTTATGACCGTGAGATCGGCACCGTACAGCGCGTTCAGCGCCCGTTGCTTCAGGACATCCTGCGGATACCCGTTATCAACAATCCTGCCGCGTTCCATCAATACCACGCGGTCGGCATAACGCGCTGCGAGGTTGAGATCGTGCAGGACGCAGCAGACGCTAAACTGCCGTTCACGCACCAGGCGACGCAGCAGACGAAAAAGGTGCTGCTGGTGGTGAATATCCAGGGCGGAGGTAGGTTCATCGAGAAATAACCATTTGGGCCGAGGCTCGGGCTCCCAAAGCTGAACCAGCAGACGTGCCAGCTATACCCGCTGTTGTTCTCCTCCCGACAGATGCCGGTAATCGCGCGCGGCCAGCGCCTGGCAGTCGCACAACGTCATGATGTGTTCCGTTTCATCGCCCGTATTGCGCGTGCGATACGGATGCCTGCCCATGCGGATAACCTCCTGCACGCTAAACGGGAAGGCCATATGACTATTCTGGCGCATCACCGCACGGGTTTTTGCCAGCTCGGTGATTGACCACTCGTTCAGCGGCTTGCCGAATAAGCTACAGCGCCCACTGTGAGGTTGCTGATAACCCGTGAGCTGGCGTAGCAGCGTTGATTTCCCGGCGCCATTCGGGCCAAGAATCGCGATAATCTCTCCTTCAGGTAGCGTCAGGGAAACATCGTCGGTCAATCGTCTGCCCTGAATGTGGTAAACCAGATTTTCAGCAACGATCATGACACCCTCCGGCTACGCAGTATTAACCACAGAAAATACGGTCCTCCGATCAGGCTGGTTAACAGACCAACGGGCATTTCGGCAGGCTGCACCAGAGTGCGGGCCAGCGTATCGGCAATCAGGAGTAGACAGGCGCCCGCCAGCGTCGAGCAGGGAATCAACCAGCGATGATCGGCGCCGGTAGTCATTCTGATCAGATGTGGGATCACCAGGCCAATAAAACCAATTACGCCGCTGACGGAAACGGCAGCACCAACCAGTAGCGAGCTGAGCAACAGTAACTGCTGGCGCTTACGTTTGACGTTCACGCCGAGGTAATGCGCCTCTTCATCACCCAATTGCAGCAAATTAAGCGTGCCCGCCATACAGACGGTGACAGCAATGGCTGGAAGAACAAAGGTACTGGCAACCAGCAGCGTTGGCCACTGGGCCTGGCCGAGATTGCCCATCATCCACAGCGTAAGTTGACGTAGCTGTTGCTCATCGCCCACATAGCTCAGTACGCCAATAGCCGAACCGCACAAAGCATTGATAGCGATACCGGCTAACAGCAGTTGCATCATTCCGCCGTGGCTATGACGCTGGCTTATCAGGAAAATAATCGTGCAGACCACCATGCTGCCCGCGACGGCAAAAATCATCTGCTCATACAGCACCAGCACCACGGGAAACGAAAAGGGGATAACTATCGCGATACCGACCATCAGCGCGGAGCCGCTACTGACACCAAGCAGGCCAGGATCGGCCATCGGATTGCGAAAAAGTCCCTGCATAATGACCCCTGCCGTTGCCAGCGCAGCGCCTACCAGAACGGCCAGCAACACACGGGGCAAGCGGATGTTCAACCAGATGTCACGGTATTCGTCGTTGAACAGCGCGCTGAAGCTAATGTTCAGCGCCCCCTGGCTGGCTCCGAAGAGCATCAGAGCGACCAACAACAGAGAAAGACCCGTCAGAATGCTGACGGAAGAAAGCGAGTCCTTAAGCACGCAACGCTCCATAACGTCTTTGCGGCGCGAAGTTCCCGCGCCGCGAGGGGTTTACGCGGGTTTCAGTCCTGGCTCAACCAAACTGTAAATCTGGTTATTGAGTGACGGGGCTGTAGCCAGTTCGTGAATGTGCCTTGCAACATCTGCACGCATCACAAAACCATGGCACTCCTCGGCCTGTATCCGTTGCGCCTGACCTGTGGCTGCACCGTTCAGCAAACCGCCGGGGCGGAGAATGGCGTAGTCCAGTTGACTGGTTTGTAGCCAGCTTTCAGCCAACGATTTTTCGCGTACCGCCTGACCAAATGCGGCCCTGGCGCGTGGGGACAAAAAGGGCCAACTGTCGCCACAGCCAAGCGAAGTCACCAGAATCATGCGTTTGATCTCCGCTTTTTCTGCTTCATCAATGACGGTTCTGTGCGCCAGATAATCCTGGGCACCGCCCATGGAGGAGATCACCGTGGCATGTTGACCCGCTGCGCGACAGGCACAGGCGGTGACCTGGCTGTCGCAGGCGTCGCCAATGAAGACCTGCACACCTTTTTCCTGCAACCCGGCAGCGACCTGCGCGTTGCGAACGACGGCAATCACCGGACGTTGTTCCGCCAGTGCGAGTGCCAGTGTTTTCGCGCCGACGCCGCTACCACCTGCACCAAAAATGAGCCATGGAGCCATCAGGCATGTTCCTTTAAGGATGAAGACAGCGCGTGAAAGGCGCTGACCTGGTCGGCCAGTAGCTGACGATGCTCATCCCGACCGAGGAAAATTTTGAACATAGCGCTACCCGCCTGGTTAAAGAAGAGAATGGACGCGGTGTCCATGCCCATAAATTTGCGTTCAATCAGGGCGATATGTGTGCAGTTTTCTGCCTTGATATGACCGGTCATGCCTTTTTTGCCGCGCAGGTTGAAGTAACCGTGGCGGTGGAATCCGGAAGGTAATTCACCGGTGAATTCCAGAATGACATCAGCAGTATGGACCAGGGTGGTGACTTTGCCCCATTCGCTGACGGTTTCCCAGACGGTATCAAATTGATCGCCGGAAACCAGCGTCGGGGAGGGGAGGTTTTTCACCACCTCCAGCAGCGTGGTGTTGTACTGGGCTGCGATAGCTTCCAGCGTACCGTCCGGCTCAGTTTTCAAAAAATCCTGTAAAGAGACATGGCTCATACTTCACTCCTTTTATGGTTGCTCTACCGCAATACGCGGCGTGTTAAGTGTTTGAATCAGTTCATCAAGAGACTGCAAAATATTGCTCGCCCAAAAACGCCCTTCATTGGTCAGGCGTACACAGGTGCTGGCATCTCGCGTCAGTCCTGCGTGATGCCACTGGGTCAGTAGCGGGGTCAGTTTTTGTGCATGAGGTGTCAGTTCATCCAGCGGGACGCGGGCCGTTTCAATACCGGCCTGGAGGGTGTGTCGCCACTGGAAACCACGCTCGGCGGTGCGCATCATCATCATGAGCGGTTTTTTTCCGGCGGCGATGGATTCATGCCATGTGGTCAGATTGCGCTCGACCATCCAGGAATAGCCATTGACTGACCCTCCTGCGCCAGAGCCGAATGCCAGACAGTCTGCGCCCTGTTTAATCAGCAGGTTGTACAGATTGCGTTCCCGTGTGGTGCGCGCCCAGTGGCTGTTGCTGATGCAGCGCCAGCCCGCGCTGTCCATAAAATCGCAGCCCTGAAGATAGAGGTCGCGACGTTCGGCAGGAGAGGGAACCGTTGTGCGCCCGGTTTCAACCGCTTTGCCAAGCGGTGTATTAGGGAGCAGGTTCAGCGCATAAAGATCTACGCCGTCGAGGCCGATGTCGCGGGCAATCGCCAGATCCTCGCTCCACACCTTTGCGTCTTGTCCTGGCAGACCAAACAGCAGATCGCAGACCACGGCGGCTCGATCCCGTTTTACCAACCCCTGCATAAAGGCCATCGCGGTCGGGCCGTCCGAAGTGCGCGCCATTTTCTTGCGGATCCGGCTGTTAAATGACTGAATGCCGATCGAAAATCGATTGGCGCCAGCGTCAAGGCAGGCATCTATTCGCGCATCGTCAAAATTGAGTACCCGCCCCTCAATGGTGATTTCGCAGTCCGGCGCCAGCGGTAGCTTGTCACGTAGTGCGGTGATGATTCTGGCCAGATCCCGTGCCGACAGCGCAGACGGTGTACCGCCGCCAAAATAGACGGCGTGAATCGGGGCCGACTGATGCAATGCGCTATCGGCTTCCATCTCTATTTCGCGTAATAGCGCGTTGGTGTAGCGGGCGCAGTGATCCTCTTCAAAGCGGTTTTGATAAAAACCGCAGAAAGTACAATGTGTTGCGCAGAAAGGGATATGCAAGTACACCAACCGTTTCCGCGGTGGGGTTGGCTGGCTGATGACCTCCTGCCAGGTTTGTGACAATAGCTCTTTGGCAACCGGGATCGCCCCACGCCAGGGCATCGTGGCGCGGCGATCCTTAAATGGCTGACTTCCCTCGAGCGCAAAATGCGCGGTGAGATCCAGCGAGTGTTCAGTTTTCATTGTTCTTTATAAATCCAGTTAGTGAGGCCAGAATTGCTGGTGCAGGGCTTCAACCGCATCGGCGACGCGCGGCCCCATACCCAGAATCAGCGCCTGGTCAATCGCCACAATGCGCTGGTTTTTCCAGGCCGCAGTGTGGGTAATCCCGGCAATCGCGCTCAGACGAGCCAGACCGCCATCCACCATTTGCGACGTCACCACGATCACCTCTGGGTTGGCGGCGATCAGCGATTCCGCGCTGTAGCTTTTATACTGCGCATGGGTGGCGACATTTTGTGCGCCTGCGAGGGTCATAATGGCATCGGCAACGCTGCCTTTTCCGGCGACCTGTGGCGCGCTGCCGCCAGCGGAGAGAATGAACATGGCTTTGACCGGCGCGTTTTTCGCTGCCACGCTGTGCTGAACGCGATCCAGACGTTGACGTATGCGATCGATCAACGTCTCACCTTGTTCGGGAATGCGCAGGGTTTGAGCCAGTTCCCGAATGTTGGCGTACATCTGTTCGACGGTGGCCGGTACGCGTGGCAACGTCACGACGTTAACTTTTTGCGCCCGCAACTGATCCAACACGATTTGAGGGCCAGCATCCTGCCAGGTGATAAAGCTGTCCGGATGCAGCGATAAAATGCCCTCGCTGCTTAACTGCTTCCAGTAGCCGATATGCGGGAGTGCGGCAGTTTCGGGTGGATACGAGGTGGTTTCATCAACGCCGACCACCCGGTTGCCGATGCCCATGGCGTATATCAGTTCGCTAAGAGAGCCGCCCGCCACCACCAGGCGGTCGGCGGACTGGGCACTGAAAACGCAGGCGAGGCTCAGTAAGCCAATCAAGAGTTTTTTCATCGTCAGAAATTCCACGCAAATCCAACGGCGGCATTGAAACCAGCGTCTGGAATAGATTCATGCGCGGTTCTGTAACGCTTGTCGGTCAGGTTGTTGAGCGCGAGGTTGACCTGATACTGATCCTGCGGACCGAACTCGGTGTTGAATGCAAGGTTAAGCGTGGCCCAGCCTGGGTAGTTGATTTCCTTGGTGCCGGTATTATCTTTGGCGCTGGACGCCGCGCGGATAAAGACATCGGACGTCAGGTTAGCGGCGTTCATCAACCAGGTATGTTTCAGGCCGACGCGCCCGGTCAGAGTGGGTTCGCCGGTATCCCAGGTTTTAAGGGTATTGCCTTCGTACTGACGGCGAATGAGATTACCGCTCAGGTAAGGTGAAACTGCCCAGCCGTTGTATTCTGCGGTGAGTTCCATGCCCCAGGTTTTGGCCCGATCGATGTTGTCGTAGTAGTAATAGCCGCCCCGTGAAGAGGTGGTATTACCGCTGCATACGGGTTGACCTGAACAGGCCAGGCTGGCGATATAGTCTTTGGCTTCGGAGTAATAAATGGCGCCGTCAATCAGCCACATATTCCCTTTATACCGTGCACCCAGCTCATAGTTATTCGAGTGTTCCGCCTTCAGGTTTGGATTGCCGTAGGTTACGCTGCCGCCTGCGGACGTCTGCATAAACAGCTGAGTCAGCGTGGGGAAGACATAGCCTTGGGCATATGCAGCCCGAAGTTCAAGATCTTTAAAACCGGAATAGCGTAGGCTGGTTGAGGTCACCAGTTCATCATCGTGAACGGAATTTCCTCCGGTGGATTGCCAGGTGCTGCCGCTGCTTTGCAGGGTTTGCGTATCGTTGCGCTTGAGCTTCGAAGACAGCCAGTACTGGCGTGCGCCTACGGTCCACGTCCAGTCATCGGCAAAGCGCCAGTCGTTTTGCGCGAACAATGAGGTGTTGCTTTGCTCCGCTTCGTTGTATGACAGGGTACGTGTTTGCGTATCGAAGAAGCCGGTAGCTGCGGTCTGGCGCGTACTGCCGTCCGTGTCCTGTTTTATTTTGTCATGCTGATATTGAGTGCCAATCACCAGCTCGTTGTTAGCAGGCAGGGAGAAGTTGCTCTGTAGCGTTACCCCTTGGGTATACTGTTTGTCGTTGGTATTGGTCTGATTGCTGACCGTCAGCGCTTTAATCATCGGGCTGGGGATAACCTGGGTCGTTTTGACCCGGTTTTCAAATTTGCGCTCTATTGTCTGGCTGTATGCGTCAACATGGATGTTCTTCAGGTAATCCCCATCGGCCGCGTAGTCGTAGAAAAGACCGATTTTCTCGCGTTCGAGCTTAGGTATTTTGACGCTAAAGTCGTCGAACTGGCCCTCTGGATCGTCAAACCAGGTTTGAGTAGACAGTTTGTAACGATCGAGGGAGAGCCCAATTTTGTGGCGATCGAAGTTGTAACCCAGCCATACGCCCTGGCCATTATTACGGAAGTTGGTGTTGGGCAATCTTCCGTCAGGCGTATCGCGGTCCCCCTGGTCGGAATAGCTGCCATTGATGCGGTAGTCAAAGTTTCCGATGCTGCCCCAGGCCGCTGCCGACTCTTCCCATCCTGCCGTTGCGGAGTTATAAACAGCCTTAACGCTGCCGCCGAGAGGCTTATCACCGCCTTTTTTGGTAATAAAGTTTACGACACCGCCAATCGCCTGCGAACCGTAGAGGACAGAATAAGGGCCTTTGACCACTTCAATCCGTTCCAGCGCGGATTCGTCAATCAGCAAACCGGCTCCGTAGTTTTGTCCGGCACGTTGGTAACTGACGACCTGGCCGTCGATCAAAATCAGCACCCGCGAAGACGCTTCGCCACGGATACGAATTTGTTTCCGCCCTGCGAGGGCGTTATCGGTGACTTCGACGCCGGGAATATCTTGTAAATCATCAGCAATAGAAACGCTGGTGGAGTTTTGCAGCGTCTGGCGATCGATAACCTGGATGGTTGCTGGGCTATCCCAAAGGCTACTTTCTGTGCGGTTAGCCGTGACGATAACCGTGTCTTCGTCAGACGTAGAAGCGTGTGTTGGAGAGGTAGCTGCAAAAGCGGCGCCGGACATGCATAATGTCAGGGCTGAAAGAATAAATGGCCTTTGGTTATTCCGTGGCAACATAAGAGAACCTTTATTGAATGTAAATGATCATCATTATCATTCGCGTTTATATATAAAATTGTTTCCCTTTGTTCAAGATGAAAGATGTAGAACCAATATATCTTTTGATTTGAGTCAATTTCGTGCAGTCATTAAATGCATAAATGTGATCTGAATCGGATATAACAATGTGAATTAAAAGGATTTGTGCATTGCGGTGAGGGTGGAAAATGTGCAGGGTTCTCGGGTCAATCATTAGGACAATCTGGGCTATAATGGGCTCAGTACCAACAAGATCCGCGGGGGAAATGTGAATATTAGCGATGTTGCGAAAAGAACCGGTTTGACCAGCAAAGCGATACGCTTTTATGAAGAAAAAGGCTTAGTGACGCCGCCGCTGCGTAGCGAAAATGGCTATCGCACATACAACCAACAGCATCTGAATGAACTTACGCTGCTGCGCCAGGCACGCCAGGTGGGTTTTAATCTCGAAGAGTGCGGCGAACTGGTGAATCTGTTTAACGATCCGGCGCGTCATAGCGCAGATGTGAAAAAGCGTACCTTAGAAAAGGTCGCGGACATTGAGCGGCATATCAGCGAGCTGCAGGCCATGCGCTTGCATTTGCTGGCACTGGCGGAGAGTTGCCCTGGCGATGACAGCGCCGAATGCCCGATCATTGATAACCTCTCCGGCTGCTGCCACCATAAAGCGAAGGCTTAACGGCGAGGGGGATTAAGCATAAATACCACCGTGCCGCGGTACCACGGGGATTTCTCAAGCTGCGCTTCAGCCTGCGGGTCCCGGCTACCGTTTTGCACCAGCCCCAGCTTAAACGGAATGCGCAGACGACTGAGTGCGGGCAGATACGCCTGATAATTCGTTACCGTATGACGGCCCTGATAGCTCTGGACCACCAGTTCATCGACCGCCAGCGCATTCAGCGTGGCGACGTCGCCCGTTTTTGCCCAATCCAGCAGTCCAGTCACGCCAAGTGCAAACTCGGCCGGTAACTGTTGGCGTAATTGCTGCAGAAAGCGGGCGTAATCGGCAAGCTGATGGGTCGCCGCGTCAAAATCAACCTGCAGGCCGAGCACATGATTCCCGGCGGTCTGCCAGCGTTGCATCAATCTTATGATGCGAGCCGGGATCGCCTCCGGTACGTCGAGCGTGGTAAAGCGCACGGTCAGCCAGATCGAGGGAAAAGACAGGCGGCTGACCGGCAGCCCGAGACGCTGGAAAACCACGTTACCCGAACGAACCAGCACCTCACCCTGATGCAGATAGACCGTTTGCGCGTCTTTCAGTTCGTCACTGGCCTTCACGCCGGACCACAGCCAGAAGGCCGGATGCTCACGGGCGGCGACGATATCCGCCGCCTGCGGCTGGCCTGTCAGCAGCGCGGTTACCAGTAGTATTTGAGTTTTTGCGCCCACGGACTTCCCGGATACTGCGTTTTCAGTTGGGTGAACCAGCCTTTACGCTGCAGTTTATCCACTTCCTCACCGCCGCACTCGTTAGAGCCTGACGGCGCATAGCACATGATGGCGCGATACAGCGCGAAGCTCTTGTCTTCAACCTCTGCTTTCGGCGAAGTGATCACCTGCTGATAGTAGCGTTGCCTGTCGAACTGACCGAACGGCTCCTTGCGCGATATTGCTGATTCAAGAACGTCGTTGCCAGCACTGTTTTTCCACAAATCGACGTGGGTTTGCGTGGTGCGGAAGAATTCGCCTAAGCAGTTCAGCGCGTGGGCATCATCCGCTTTTTTGCTCAATACCGTTACCGTTTCATTGAGGCTGCGACAGGTGTAACCGCGCTCGGCAGCGTCGCCGTTCCAGTCGAAAATACTCAGATTAACGTCATCAAACGCGTCGCCAATAACCGGCGGAGTAATGGCGCTGGCCAGTTTTCTGTCATTCAACCAGTCGCCAAAGCGGTTTTCGGTAAGATCGCGTACCAGCAGCGTATGCAGGGCGATGGTACGCTCTTCATTGTTAGGTCCATGGACGGCCTGCTGGCGCAGCAGTTCAGGCGAGGCCTTTGTTTTCAGTATCTGCGAGCGAAAACGCAGGTTGGTTACTGCGCTTTCTGGGGCAAATACCGCCGCTACGTCGCCGCTATAAACCAGCGTTGCGGCGAGCTTAGCCTGTACATACTGCTGCTGTTCGTTGTCCTGGCTGAGTTTTAGCAACTGCAGCCAGAAATCACGCGCCGCGCTCCAGTTCTTCTGGCCCATCAGCGCTTCGCCGTACAGCACTTGTTCGCTGAAGGCGAGGGTATCGTGAATGGCGAGTTTCTGCGCTGGCGTAACTGCCTGAATAATCGCCGCGTAGCTCTCCGTCGCCAGCCACAGATTCAGTTGCAGATCGCGCCATAGCGGTAGTTTTTGGCTCTGCTCAAACACCGGTTTGCTGGCATCGAGCTGCGCCTGGGTCAGCGTGGGTTTACTGTTGTTATCCAGACGCAGCGCGCGCAGTAGTTCGATATAGCTGACAAGCGGCGCATCGGGGAATGCTTCCACCACGGACTGTTCGTAGAACGCCATACCGTAGACATTATCGTATTCGATGACAATTTCACGCAGTTGCCGAGCGTCAGCCGACTGCTGGAGCGTCTGCTCATACAACCCGGCCAGCTGCGGCCACGCCTGTAAATACCAGTTTATGCGACGCAGCATACCGCGCGCGGAGTCGGCATACAGGCCTTGCGGGAAGCGTTGCAGGTAGGCTTGTGCCTGCGTCTGAGCCTGAGTCGCGTCCTCGCGGTTAATTTTTGCAATATCAAAATCGCCGTACTCGCCTACGCTGTTCTGGCTGCTCTTGTTCAACGCCGCACGCATCAGCATGTATTGCGCGGTCTCTGCCAGCCACGGGCGCTCACTTTTGGCAAGCTGAGTGAAATCCCGTTCGGCGCTGGCATAATCACCGGCATAGAAACTGGCAGCTGCGGCCAGATAATTTTTATAGGACTGAGCCGGTGAATCAGCCGGGAGGGTGGCAAGTGAAGACTCAATTTGCTCGCGGGTTGCCCCGGATAGCAGCCCCGTACGCGCCTGGGCTAAGGCCTGGCGCTGTTCCGCTGTTAACGTCGAGTCGGCCAGCAGTGCGGCAAAAAATGCGCTGACGCTCTCGGTGTTATTCGAAACATGACGGTTCTCAAGCTCAGCGTCGTTGACGTTTATTTCGTCTGCGCTAATGTTCAGTTCGGCCATCTGTCGGGAGAGTGGGCTGTCTGCGGCGGATGCCGGAGCAGCGGCTGGCTGTGAGGTTGCCTCATCCCATTGCGGGTGATAGGCAAAATAGAAATCCCGGGAGCGGGTGATATCCGCTGGCATTGATTGCACCGGCAGAGCAAATGATTTTTCCTGGCTCAGCAGCCGCAGCAGGTTGTCGCGGCTGTCGTTTTCAGGGTTAAAGGTTGGCGTGCCTTTCAGCAGGCAGCTGTCGTCGCTCCATTTGCAGTCTTCCATATCGAAAGAGGCGAATGCCTGCGGGGCGGCGGTCAGTAATGTGCAAAGGGCAAAGGCAAGGGGTGTCTTCCTGACCATAGTCTTATTTCCTGTCTTTTTAATGTGATACCGCTTTAATAATCAGGGTTATCCCTTCAACGGCAATGACTTCAACCTGCGTACCGGCGCTCAAATCGTCGCTGGCGCTAACGGGCCAGGAACTGTCGCCGACGCGCATGTGTCCGCGACCATTGACCAGGGCGGTTTCCAGAATAAATCGTCGGCCAACCAGCTGCTGTCCGCGCTGGTTAAGATGGCTGTCGGCGGGTTTCTGCTCCTGAACGCGCCTTGCCAGCCATTTCCACCACAGCCACGCCGCCAGCAGGGTGAGGGCGGCGAACATCGCCCCCTGCCACGGCCAGTCTAGCGGAACGAGCCAGACGACCAGACCGGTAATCACCGCTGCAACGCCGCTCCACAGCAGATAGCCGTTGCCGCCCAGCATCTCGGCGGCGAGTAGCAAACCGCCGAGGCTGAGCCAGAAGATGTGCGGGTGCACCAGAATCATCGCTATCATGATTTTTTCCGCTCGCTGGCGCTGTCCTTAACCAGTTCGGCGATCCCGGCAATAGAGCCCATCAGGCTGCTGGCATCCAGCGGCATCATCACCACTTTGCTGTTATTCGAGGAGCCGATATGCTGCAGCGCTTCGGTGTATTTCTGTGCCACGAAGTAGTTCACTGCCTGAATATCCCCAGCAGCAATGGCCTCAGACACCATCTGCGTTGCGCGAGCTTCGGCTTCTGCTGAACGTTCACGCGCTTCAGCCTGTAAAAACGCGGACTGGCGTTCACCTTCCGCTTTAAGGATCTTCGACTGTTTCTCACCTTCGGCCTTGACGATTTCTGCCTGACGGATCCCTTCGGCCTCAAGAATGTAGGCGCGCTTGGTACGTTCGGCTTTCATCTGCGCGTTCATCGCGTCGATAAGTTCTGCCGGAGGACGCACGTCGCGGATCTCGATACGGGTGATTTTGATGCCCCAGGGATTCGTGGCTTCATCAACAATATGCAGCAGGCGCGTGTTGATGTTGTCGCGTTGGGAAAGCATTTCATCGAGTTCCATCGAACCGAGAACGGTACGAATGTTGGTCATGGTCAGGTTGATAATCGCCAGTTCCAGGTTGCTGACTTCATAGGCCGCTTTCGGCGCGTCGATCACCTGAATAAAGCACACGGCATCAATTGCGACGTTGGCGTTATCTTTGGAGATGACTTCCTGAGAAGGGATATCAAGCACCTGTTCCATCATGTTGATCTTACGACCAATGCGGTCCATGAACGGCACAACAAGGCTTAAACCCGGTTGCAGGGTTTTGGTGTAACGGCCAAAACGCTCTACCGTCCACTGATATCCCTGCGGGACGATTTTGACGCCAGCGCCGACGATCACCAGCGCGACAAAAATAAGAATAGGAATAAAAATGAGCATTGATGAAACCTCCTGTTGTGCTGTCCTTTACTGCCTCATTAATCAAATTATACCCGATTTATCAAGGTGGGCTCCCTTATAATAAATTACAGGGATAGACTGTCTGCACGAAAGATGTAAAAAAGGAATGGGTAATGGAAGAAAGCAGTATTTTGCTTCAGTTAAAAAATGTCGCATGGCAGGCAGGGGAGACGCAGGTTCTCAATAACATCAGTTTTGATCTCCGCGCCGGAGAATTTAAGCTGATTACCGGCCAGTCCGGCTGTGGGAAAAGTACGTTACTCAAGATTGTGGCGTCATTAATGAGTCCGACTGCCGGTGAAATTCTCTTTGAAGGCAAGGAGATCAATACCCTCAAGCCGGAAACGTATCGCCAGCAGGTCTCCTATTGTGCGCAAACGCCTGCTTTATTTGGTGACACCGTTTACGACAACCTCATTTTCCCCTGGCAAATCCGTAACAAACGTCCGGAGCCGGATGCGTTTCTGAGCGATCTGGCCCATTTTGATCTCCCCGAGACGATCCTCAAAAAAAGCATCAATGAGCTGTCCGGTGGCGAGAAGCAGCGCGTCTCGCTAATTCGTAATTTGCAGTTTCTGCCCAAAATTCTGCTGCTTGATGAAATCACCAGCGCGCTGGATGAGGCTAATAAACGTAATGTGAACGAATTAATTCACCACTATGTTCGCGATAAGAATATTGCGGTGCTGTGGGTGACGCACGACAAAGATGAAATTACGCATGCGGATAATGTCATAACCCTTCAACCGCACGCCGGAGAAATGCAGGAAGCACGCAATGAACGAGCATAATATTACCAATGAGTCCCTGGCATTAGCGATGATGCTGGTGGTGGTGGCGATCCTGATTAGCCACAAAGAAAAACTGGCGCTGGAGAAAGATATTCTCTGGAGCGTTTGCCGGGCAGTGGTTCAGCTGATTATCGTCGGCTATGTGCTGAAATATATTTTTGGCGTTAACCACAGTATTCTGACCTTACTGATGGTGCTGTTTATCTGCTTTAACGCGGCTTATAACGCACAAAAGCGCAGTAAATATATTGATAAAGCTTTCCTCTCGTCGTTTATCGCTATCACGGTGGGGGCGGGGCTAACGCTTTCGGTGCTGGTTTTGTCTGGCTCTATCGAGTTCACGCCGATGCAGGTCATCCCGATCTCCGGCATGATTGCAGGCAATGCGATGGTGGCAGTGGGGCTGTGTTACAACAATCTGGGACAGCGGTTTAACAGCGAACAGCAGCAAATTCAGGAAAAACTTAGCCTCGGCGCGACGCCGAAAGTGGCCTCTGCGCCGCTGATTCGCGACAGCATTCGCGCCTCGCTGATCCCAACGATCGACTCTGCAAAAACGGTAGGGCTGGTGAGTTTACCGGGGATGATGTCCGGGTTGATCTTCGCGGGTATTGATCCAGTAAAAGCGATTAAGTATCAGATTATGGTGACGTTTATGCTGCTTTCTACCGCCAGCCTGTCGACCATTATTGCCTGCTACCTGACCTATCGGAAGTTCTATAATTCGCGCCACCAATTAGTCGTAACGAATTTGAAGAAGACGTGATGTGATGCCGTAGGGATCGGTATTGGTAGAATTTGTATGCCCGATAAGCGCAAGCGCCATCGGGCAAAATCAAACGGATTAGTACAACAGTGCGTACAGTTGGCGGCGGTATTTTGAGGCCAGCGCATCGCCGGTTCCGAGTGCGGCAAGGATCTCCTGGAAGGTCTTACGTGCCTGACCGTCGGCAGCAGTGAGATCTTTCTTCAGGTGGCTGAACAGCAGTTCCAGTGATTCCTCGTTACGTCCGACCTGATGTAACTGGATGGCTAGTTGAGTTGCCAGCACCGCATCCTGCGGATTGCTGGCGACTTGCTGCTGCAGTTGTTGGATTTCCGGCGTATCCGCCGCCTGCTTCAGCAGTTCTATCTGCGCCACCAGTCCCTGATAGCGGGTGTCCTGATCCTGCAACGGAATGGTTTTCAGCACCGCTTCGGCATCGTCAGAACGATTGAGGGCGATTTGCGTTTCCGCCAGCAGCAGGCCAATTTCGCTGCTTTGGTTGGAGATCTGCCAGGCTTCTTTCAGCAGCGGCAGTGCATCCGCGTGATTACCGGCTTCGATGAATTCGATAGCCTGACGCGCTTTCAGCTCTTCTTCGCTCGGCAACACTTTTTCCAGCAGCGCGCGGATAACCTCTTCCGGCTGCGGGCCCTGGAATCCGTCTACTGGCTGACCGTTCTGGAACAGATAAACCGTAGGGATGGCGCGCAGGCCAAACTGAGAAGCGATCATCTGCTCGGCGTCGCAGTCGAGCTTGGCGAGAATAAACTGACCGTTGTACTGGGCGGCAAGGCTCTCCAGTACCGGCGTCAATTGCAGGCAGTGCTGGCTGCGCTCAGACCAAAAATAGAACAGGACCGGCGTGGTCATCGACTGTTCAAGGGTCTTCTGCAGGTTCGATTCGTTAATGTTAACAATATTCTGTGTGGACATGGAGTTACTCTCTTTTGTCGATTTCTTGTTACATGGGGGCTGACGCGCGTGCTTCAACTCAACCCTGTAAAATTTTGTCCATTATGCGGCCTGGCAAGAGGCGTTTAAGTAGCATCACTGCCCAGGTCACCAGCGTAACCGGATAACGTAGCTTTGGTTTATCGCTCTCAAATGCATGACGTACTTTGGCGACAACCGCTTCTGGTCCCAGCGTAAAACGCGCGGCAATGCCGGGGTTCTCGACGGGCTTATCGCTCTGGGTCTGGTTGACGTTTTCGGTAAAGCGGGTACGGATGGGGCCGGGCTCAATCAGGCTGACCTTAATGCCGCTGTGGCGCAGTTCCATACGCAGCGCGTCGGACCAGGCTTCCAGCGCATATTTACTGGCGGCATAGGCGCCGCGTCCCGGCGTTGAGATCAATCCCATCACCGATGAAGTCATCACGATACGCCCTTCGCCGTGAGGGAGCATAGCGGGCAACAGGCGCATGGTAAGCTGATGTGCGCCAAAGAAGTTGGCGGAAAATTGCTGTTCCATCTGTTCACGGCTGATGGTGGGCAGGGGACCATAGACACCGTATCCGGCGTTGTTAAAGATCCCATATAAACGATTATCGGTCAGGGCGATCACTTCATCGGCGGCACGATCCACGCTTTCGGGTGAATCCAGATCCAGCAATACGCCAGTGAATCCCATACTGTTCATACGCGCGACATCGTCAGGTTTGCGACAGCCTGCCAGAATTTGAAAACCCTGACGCTTTAGTTCAAGCGCGCTTTCCAGACCGATTCCGCTGGAACATCCTGTTATTAAGACCGATTTTTGCATAACTTTACCTGTCAGGATCTCCGTTGTTTTATGAGTCGTGATTTACTAGAGGAGTGAGATGTTGCGCCATCCAGTCGGCAATAAACGGCTGAGCGTCACGGTTAGGATGAATACCATCATCCTGCATCCACTGGGGTTTCAGATAAACCTCTTCCATAAAAAATGGCAGCAGAGGAATATCAAACTCTTTGGCGAGTTTTGGATAAATCGCGCTAAAGGTTTCATTATAACGGCGACCATAATTTGCTGGCAGACGAATTTGCATCAGCAGCGGTTCGGCATTTGCCGCTTTCACATCCTGCAGAATCGTGCGCAGGGTTTGTTCGGTTTGCGCAGGCGCAAATCCGCGCAGGCCATCGTTACCGCCAAGTTCGACCAGCACCCAGCGCGGCTGGTGCTGCTTGAGTAATGCAGGCAGACGGGCCAGACCTTGCTGCGAGGTGTCGCCGCTAATGCTGGCATTCACGACTGGCGTTTTGGTTTGCCATTTATCATTAAGTAGCGCAGGCCACGCGGCGCTGGCGGACATACGGTATCCGGCGCTCAGGCTGTCACCCAGAATTAATAACGTGTCCGCAGCGGCGGCGCGGAAAGTTAACAGGACCAGGAACAGGAAAGGCCAATGCCAGCGGAAAACATTGTTGAAGTTCATCATCTTAAGAAATCCGTCGGTCAGGGTGATCAAGAGCTATCCATCCTTACCGGAGTTGAACTGGTTGTCAAACGCGCCGAGACCATTGCGTTGATTGGCGAGTCGGGATCGGGGAAATCCACGCTGCTGGCGATCCTCGCCGGGCTGGACGATGGCTCCAGCGGTGAAGTCAGCCTGGTGGGGCAGGCGCTGCACGCCATGGACGAAGAAGCCCGGGCGCAGCTGCGGGCGCGACACGTCGGTTTTGTCTTCCAGTCATTCATGTTAATTCCAACCCTCAACGCGCTGGAAAACGTCGAACTGCCCGCGCTGCTACGCGGCGAAAATAGCGGAAAAAGTCGTGACGGGGCAAAAACGCTGCTGGAGCAACTGGGGTTGGGAAAACGCCTTGATCATCTTCCGGCCCAGCTTTCCGGCGGGGAGCAGCAACGCGTAGCGCTGGCACGGGCGTTTAACGGACGGCCTGATGTGCTGTTTGCCGATGAACCAACGGGCAATCTGGACCGCCAGACCGGAGACAAAATCGCCGACCTGCTGTTTTCTCTGAACCGGGAACACGGTACCACCCTGATTCTGGTGACCCATGACCCGCAGTTGGCGGCGCGTTGCGATAGGCGTTTACGCCTGGTGAACGGACAGTTGCAGGAGGAGGCATGATTGCACGCTGGTTCTGGCGCGAATGGCGCTCGCCTTCATTACTGATTGTCTGGCTGGCGTTAAGCCTGGCGGTGGCCTGTGTACTGGCGCTTGGCAATATCAGCGATCGCATGGAAAAAGGGTTGAGCCAGCAAAGTCGTGAGTTTATGGCGGGCGATCGGTCGCTGCAAAGTTCGCGCGCCGTACCGAAAGCGTGGATTGACGAGGCGCGACAGCGTGGTCTGAAGGTGGGTGAACAGCTCACCTTTGCCACCATGACCTTTGCCCGGGATACGCCGCAACTGGCGAACGTCAAAGCAGTGGATGATGTGTATCCGATGTACGGCACGCTGCAAACCAATCCGCCGGGGCTGAAACCGCAGCCGGGCTCAGTGCTGTTAGCCCCGCGTCTGATGGCGCTACTCAACTTAAAAATCGGTGATTCCATCGACGTTGGCGATGCCACCCTGCGCATCGCCGGAGAAGTGGTGCAGGAACCGGATTCCGGTTTTAATCCCTTCCAGATAGCGCCGCGCCTGATGATGAACATGGCGGATGTCGAAAAAACGGCGGCGGTCCAGCCGGGAAGCCGTGTGACCTGGCGCTATAAATTTGGTGGTACGCCACAGCAACTGGAAGCCTATGAAAAATGGCTGCTTCCGCAGTTAAAGCCAGAACAGCGTTGGTATGGGCTGGAGCAGGATGAAGGGGCGTTGGGGAAATCACTGGAGCGTTCGCAACAGTTCCTGCTGCTGTCGGCACTGTTAACGCTACTGCTGGCGGTTGCTGCCGTTGCCGTGGCGATGAATCATTACTGTCGCAGTCGTTACGATTTGGTGGCGATATTAAAAACGCTCGGCGCGGGCAGGGCGCAGCTGCGCAAGCTGATTATCGGCCAGTGGCTGATGGTGCTGACGCTTTCTGGCATGACCGGCGGGCTGTTCGGGCTGTTATTTGAGCGGGTGCTGGTGGTATTACTGAAGCCAGTTCTGCCCGGTGAGCTGCCGCCCGCCAGCCTGTGGCCGTGGCTGTGGGCACTCGGTACGATGACCGTCATTTCTCTGCTGGTGGGGCTACGCCCTTATCGCTTGCTGCTGGCGACGCAGCCGCTGCGGGTACTGCGTCGCGACGTGGTGGCAAACGTCTGGCCGCTTAAGGTCTATCTGCCCGTAGCAACGATAGTTGTGGTTGCGCTGCTGGCCGGATTGATGGGCGGAAGTATGCTGCTGTGGGCGGTACTGGCCGGGGCTGTGGTGCTGGCGCTGCTGTGCGGTGTGTTGGGCTGGATGTTGCTTAACCTGCTGCGTGGTCTGACGCTGACCTCGCTGCCGCTGCGTTTGGCGGTCAGCCGGCTGTTGCGCCAGCCGTGGTCAACGCTGAGTCAACTGTCGGCATTTTCGCTGTCCTTTATGCTGCTGGCGCTGTTGCTGGTGCTGCGCGGCGATCTCCTCGACCGCTGGCAGCAGCAAATGCCGCCGGAAAGTCCAAACTATTTTCTGATCAACATTGCCACTGAGCAGGTGGCTCCGCTGAAGGCTTTCCTTGCTGAGCATCAGGTGATCCCGGAGTCGTTCTACCCGATAGTGCGGGCCCGTCTGACGGCGATCAATGAGAAATCGACCGAAGGCAATCAGGATGAAGCGCTGAACCGCGAGCTTAATCTGACCTGGCAGGATACCCGCCCGGATCATAACCCGATCGTTGCCGGGAGCTGGCCGCCAAAAGCGGGCGAAGTGTCGATGGAAGAGGGGCTGGCGAAACGACTGAGCGTTAAGCTTGGCGATCGGGTGACCTTTATGGGGGATACCCAGGATTTCAGCGCTACGGTCAGCAGTCTGCGCAAAGTGGACTGGGAAAGCCTGCGACCAAACTTTTTCTTTATCTTCCCTTCCGGCGCGCTGGATGCTCAGCCACAAAGCTGGTTAACCAGCTTTCGCTGGGAGAACGGCAACGGCATGCTGACGCAGCTTAACCGCGAATTCCCGACTATCAGCCTGCTGGATATTGGTGCCATTCTCAAACAGGTGAGTCAGGTGCTGGAGCAGGTGAGCCGCGCGCTGGAGGTGATGGTAGTGCTGGTCACCGCTTGCGGTATGTTGCTGCTATTGGCGCAGGTGCAGGTCGGGATGCGTCAGCGTCATCAGGAACTGGTGGTCTGGCGCACGCTGGGAGCGGGTAAGAAGTTGCTGCGTACCACGCTGTGGTGCGAGTTCGCGATGCTCGGGATGGTCGCCGGACTGGTGGCGGCCATCGGGGCGGAAACTGCGCTGGCGGTGCTGCAAACCCGCGTGTTTGATTTCCCCTGGGAGCCAGACTGGCGGCTGTGGGTTGTGTTGCCGCTTTGTGGGGCATTGCTGCTCTCTCTCTGCGGCGGATGGCTCGGTTCACGTCTTCTTAAAGGCAAAGCGCTGTTCCGTCAGTTCAGCAGTTAATTCATATTCGTGATGATTACGCACCGGTTTTTTTAAATCGGTGCGTTTTTTTATCTATGTAGCACAAAATGATAACTCATTGATATTTAACAGCACAGAACAATAAAAACCCGACAACACGAGTGTATTAATAAACGTTAATATTTGTATGCTGAATAATTGGCAGGCTATCTATCAAGGTACAAATAATGACTATAAAAAAAACGGCGCTGGCGGTATCGATCGGCGCAGCAGTGGCATTAACGACTTTCGCCTCCCAGGCGGAAATCACGGTCCTGAAACAAGATCCGCAGGCGGGCAACCCGCTGAGCCGTCTTAACTTCACCGTCGGCGGGAGTATTCGTCCGCAGTTCCAGAATATGGCCGGTGACGATGGTAAGAATGGCTACAAACGTAATGGCTTCGACGGTGGAACGCGTTTCCGCTTCGCTGCTGACTACTATCTGTTTGATGACATCAGTTGGGTGAGCTATTACGAGCTGGGCGTTAACTTCCCGGCGATGTTCAACTGGGACAATCACTATGCTAACGGCGCCAACGATACTACGCGTCGTATGCTGTACACCGGTCTGAAGAGCGCGACCTGGGGTACGCTGACCTTCGGTCAACAGAACAGCATTTACTATGATGTGGTGGGTGCGAAAACGGATATCTGGGACTACGACATGATTGGCCAGGCGCCAGGTAACGGTATCAATGGCGACTACGACGGTTCCTATCGTACACGTAAGTCACTGAAGTATAAAAATACGGTAGGCGATGTTGATCTTTACGCGTCTTATCTGTTCAGCGATGACTACAACCCGAACAACGGTTTGCGCTACAAACGTAAAGGCGGCGGCTCCCTGGGTGTGGATTATCACATCACCGATGACCTGACCTGGGGTACGGCGTGGAACTACACCCGCGCGGAAATGCGTGGCAACACCAGCAAAACCTACGATCAAAACATCGTCGGTACTGCGCTGAGCTGGAAACCGGACAACTGGACCTTCTCGCTGGGCGGCGGTTGGTATCAAAACTTCATGACCACCAAAAAAGTCTCTGTTAATGACTATTTTGCCGGTGACGCCTGGGGTCTGGAATACTTTGCGGGATATACCTTCCCGGTTGGCCAGTATGCGCTGAAATCCGTGCAGCCATACTTTATGGGCGATCGTATTGAATACGTGAATGGCCGTAACTACCTGCGTACCGACAACGGTGTGGGTATCAGCTTCCAGCTGGATTACGGTTTCCGTGTGGATTACGAACACGTCTTCACCTCCAGCACCGACAATCTGGGCGACATGAACCTGGTGCGTCTGCGTTACGACTTCTAATCGAACGCCTGCCGCCCGATGCGCTTGCGCTTATCGGGCCTACGAGAGCAGGGGGATCGCGTTATTTGTAGGCCGGATAAGGCACTTGTGCCGACATCCGGCTTTTTCATGCCTTCTCACATTTAAAAACACACTCTGCAACATCATGAAATAATTTCAAGGACAGCAGGTTGTGATCTGTGTCATGTTAACAATCAGCCTGTTAACAGGCCAACAAGAACAACGCCGCAAGAACGGCGTGAGACATGACACCACAACGTTAAAATGGAGAGATTATGGGATTGCGTCAGAGTTTACGCGTCGCGACCGGGGCGCTGTTACTGGCCTGTGGATTACAATTTGCTCATGCGAACAGTGATCCGCACACCATCGTATTTGGCGTCGCACCTGGGCCGTACGGCGATATGGTAAAACAAGCCATTGCCCCTACGCTGAAAGAGAAAGGCTATAAGGTAGTAGTGCGCGAATTCAGCGACTACGTGCAGCCTAACATGGCGCTCTCCAATGGCAGCATCGATGCTAACCTGTTCCAGCATTCACTCTACTTTGACAAATTCACCGCCGATAAAGGCCTGAAACTGAGCAAGCTGATTGTGGTCCCGACGGCCGGGATGGGTTTTTACTCACATAAAATCAAAAGCCTGGATGAATTGAAAAAAGGGGATGTGATCACGCTTTCCAACGATCCCACCAACCTGGCTCGCGGTCTGCGTTTCCTGCAGTCTATTGGCCTTATCACCATCAAAGATAACATCGATCCAACTAAAGCCTCCGAGCGCGATATTGCCAGCAACCCGAAAGGGCTGGTGTTTAAACCGCTGGAAGCGGCACAGCTGCCGCGTACGCTGGACGGTGTGACCGGTGCGCTGGTCAACGGCAACTTTGCCGTAGCGGCAAAACTGGATCTCGCCAGCGCCATCAAGCAGGAACACCTGGACGAAAATCTGAAAAATATCATCGCGGTACGCAGTGAAGATGCGGATAAACCATTTGCGAAAGATATTGTCGAGGCGGTGAAATCTCCGGCGTATCGTGCGGTGATCGACGATCCGCAAAATATCTACAGCGCCTTCCAGAAACCGGAATGGATGTCGGTAGCCCAATAATCGCTGCGCACAAGGGTTAACAGGGGCAGCGACGACTGCCCTTTTCGCATTTCTGAGGTAGCTATGATTGAGATTGAGAAAGTTTGCGTGGATTTTAGCGCAGGCCGTGGAGCATCAACCCGGGCGGTTGATGACGTTAGCTTGCGCATTGGCGCAGGTGAGATATTTGGTATTGTTGGGACCAGTGGTGCGGGGAAAAGTACGCTGCTGCGCACCCTGAACGCCTTAACGCGTCCGAGCCAGGGAAGCGTTAAGGTGAACGGCGTAGAAATTTCCGCACTGGAAGGCGCGCATCTACGTAAAGCCCGTCAGCGTATCGGGATGATTTTTCAACATTTTAATCTGATGCATACCCGTACCGTGGCACAAAACGTCGCCTTTAGCCTGAAGGCTGCCGGATGGGAACGCAGTAAAATTGGCCCGCGCGTGAGCGAAATCCTGTCGCTGGTGGGGCTGTCAGACAAGGCGAACCGCTTTCCGGTTCAGCTCAGCGGTGGGCAAAAGCAGCGTGTGGGTATTGCCCGCGCAATTGCCAATCACCCGGATGTGCTGCTGTGTGATGAACCCACTTCCGCGTTAGATCTCGAAACCTCGGCCACGATTCTGGCGTTGCTTAAGCAGATCAACCAACAGTTGGGGATCACGATCGTGCTGATCACCCATGAGATGAACGTAATCAAATCGATTTGCGATCGCGTGGCGGTGATGTCCGGTGGCAAGGTGGTGGAGTCTGGTGAGGTGTTTGATGTTTTTGCTCACCCGCAGCACGCTTTCACTCAGCAACTGGTGTCGCATACCCTCAATCTGACGCTACCTGAGCGTCTGCGCCAGCATCTGCCCGGCCAGTTGCTGAAAATTCTTTTTATCGGCGATTCGGCAGAACAGCCGGTGTTGTCAGAAGTGGCGGTTAAATTTGGCGTGGCGGTGAACATTCTGCACGGCAAAATTGAATATATCGGCGAACGTGCGCTGGGGATTCTGGTGGTGCAACTGACCGCGCCGCATAACCCTTCTGCGGTGGATGTCGCCGTGGAACATATTCGTCAACGTACTGCACAGGTGGAGGTGATTCGTGGATGATTTATTGCCTGATTTGACGCTGGCGTTTAATGAAACCTTCCAGATGCTGAGCATCTCTACGCTGTTGGCGATTATTGGTGGTCTGCCGCTCGGTTTTCTTATTTTCGTTACCGACCGGCATTTATTCTGGCAGAACCGTTTTGTGTATCTGCTCAGCTCCGTGCTGGTGAATATTATCCGCTCGGTGCCGTTTGTGATCCTGCTGGTTCTGTTGTTGCCGCTAACCCAGTTTTTGCTCGGCAATACCATTGGACCCATCGCGGCATCGGTCCCACTTTCGGTAGCAGCAATTGCTTTCTATGCCCGTCTGGTTGATAGCGCGCTACGTGAAGTCGATAAAGGCATTATCGAGGCGGCGGAAGCGTTTGGCGCCAGCCCGATGCGCATCATCTGCACCGTTCTGTTACCGGAGGCGAGCGCGGGTCTGCTGCGTGGGCTGACGATAACGCTGGTGAGTCTGATCGGTTACTCCGCAATGGCCGGTATCGTTGGCGGCGGTGGAGTCGGCGACCTGGCGATTCGCTTTGGTTATTACCGCTACGAAACCCAGGTCATGATCGTCACCGTGGTGGCGCTGATTATTCTGGTGCAGGTCGTTCAGGTGCTGGGCGACTGGTTGGCGAAACGCGCAGACAAGCGCGACAGACATTGATTACTGTACGCTAAGCCAGTCAGCCACCTCCTGCCATGAGCCGCGAAAGACGATTTTCGCGGCTTTCTTTTCCAGCTGATAGCGATACATCGGGTCGTAATACTCGTTGAGCAACGGCACCAGCCAGCCCATATGCGCGTCGGTGCTGCCCGTTGCCTGCTGTTCGTGCAGAGCCACGTCGAGCAGGGTGGTCAGCTCGGCAAAACGTTGCAAACCCAGACGACGGCGGATAGCAAACAGACCGTGGTGCAGATACTCGCTGTACTCCTGCCAGCCCTGACTCTCGCCATAAGCGTGAGTGAAATCGTGGTGCATGCGCACAAAATACTCTTCGCGCAGTCGCTCCAGCCGTAGCTCAAAAGGATCGTCCACCACCGCAATAGCGGCCTGGCTCATGCGTTCGCGCAAACATTCGGGCAGATGATTAGCGCCGATCATGCGGCCTTCGTCTTCAAGTACCCACAGACGCAGATCCTGACGGCTGTCGGTTTTCAGCATTTCGACCGCCAGCAGGTTTTCAAAGCTTGCCTGGCTCAGCTGCGGTTCGACGGTGCGTCCAAATGAGGAACCGCGATGGTGCGCCAGACCTTCGAGATCCACACCGTTTGGCTGCTGTTGCACCAGCTGCGTTTTACCGTTCCCGGTACAGCCGCCAATTAAGACGATCGGTTTTTGCACCAACTCTTCAGTCAGTTGAATCACCGCCTGACGCAATGCTTTATAACCGCCTTGTATTAGCGGGTAGTCAGTACCGGACTCGTGCAGCCATTGCTGCACAATGTGCGAACGCTGGCCGCCGCGCGCGCAGCATAAGTAGCCCGCAGGATTTTGACGACAGGCATTCAGCCAGGCCTTCATGCGTTGCTGGCGAGTCTCGCCACAGACCAGTTGATGGCCGAGCGCGAGGGCGGCCTCAGGCCCCTGACGTTTGTAACAGGTACCCACGGCAGCACGTTCGTCATCGTTCATTAAGGGAAGGTTTATTGCGCCCGGCATGGCGCCCTGCTGAAATTCGACGGGGGCGCGTACATCGATTAAAGGCGTACCAGCGAGCAGAATTGCGCGATAGTCCGTTCCATCGTTCATGTTTGATCCTGAAAATACAAAACAGCAATGGAGGGGATTTTACGCGCCAGGGGAGGGGCCGGGGAAGGATAAAATCCATTCCCCGGCATTAATGGCTTATTTCAGCTTTGACTGCGCCCAGATAATACCGCTGGCATATTCCGGCGGCAGCAGGGGGATAAGCGCTTCCAGTGTCGCGCTAAGGCGCGCGGTATCGCTGTCGCTCAGGTTCAGGTGACCCACCTTACGCCCTTCACGCACTTCTTTGTCATACCAGTGCAGGTGTACCAGCGGTAGCTTCAGCCAGTCGTAGTTCAGGTCGCTACCAATCAGGTTTACCATCACCGAAGGATTATTCACCACCGGCGTCGGTAACGGCAGGTTGGTAATGGCGCGCAGGTGCAGCTCAAACTGGCTAATGCTGGCGCCGTTTTGCGTCCAGTGTCCGCTGTTGTGCACGCGCGGAGCCAGTTCGTTGATCAGCAGACCTTCTGGGGTGATGAAACACTCCATCGCCATCACGCCGACATAGCCCAGCTCCTGCATGATGGCGGAGAGCATCGCTTCAGCCTGTGCCTGCTGTCTGGCGTTAGCCTGCGGGAACACCACGCTGGTGCGCAGAATGCCGTCCTGATGCAGATTGTGGGTCAGCGGATAGAAAACGGTGCTGCCGTCATGCGCCCGAGCGCCAACCAGTGAGACTTCGCCAGAGAAGTTGATTCCCCGCTCGACGATGCACTCGCCATAGCAATCATCCGGCAGTTGTGCGGTTTCATTTGCGCGCAAACGCCACTGCCCACGACCGTCGTAGCCGCCGACGCGACGTTTGACGATCGCCAGCTCGCCGAGTTTGTCGAATACCGCAGACCATTCGCTTTTATCTGCCAGCAGTTGCCACGGCGCAGTCGCCAGACCGAGCTTGTCAAAAAGCTGCTTTTGCGTCAGACGGTCGGCAATAATCGGGAAGACGTCGCGGTTAACAAATGCCGGGTGGCGCGCCAGTTCGCGGGTGAGTGCCGTTTCCGGCCAGCGCTCAATCTCAGCGGTGATCACGCTTTGCTGAAAAGGGACAGCAGCCGGTTCAGCGTCCAGCCCGACGGGCCAGACCGCAATGCCCAGCGGCTCGCCGGCCTGACGCAGCATGCGTCCTAGCTGACCGTTACCGAGTACGCAGACCTGCTTCATGCCGCACCTCGCGGGTCCGGATTCTCCAGTACCTCATCGGTTTGTGCTTTGCGCCAGTCGTCCAGACGCTGGTGTAATGCGTTGTCGTGTGTAGCCAGAATTTGCGCTGCCAGTAGGGCCGCATTGGCCGCACCCGCTTTGCCGATCGCCAGTGTTCCAACGGGAATACCGCGAGGCATTTGAACAATGGAGTAGAGGCTATCTACGCCGCTCAACGCTGCGCTTTGCACCGGAACGCCGAGAACTGGCACCAGCGTTTTCGCCGCAATCATGCCTGGCAAATGCGCTGCGCCACCGGCTCCGGCAATAATCACCTGAAAACCGTTCTCTTCAGCGCTTTCGGCGAAGCTGAACAATTTGTCTGGGGTGCGGTGGGCGGAGACGACTTCAACATGATGCGGAACGTCCAGGATTTCGAAGATTTCGGCGGCGAACTGCATGGTAGCCCAGTCGCTTTTGGACCCCATCACGATGGCGACACGCGCCGGATTATTGCGGGAAGACATGCGTCTGAAAACTCCTGTGGTGCACTACACTCGACTTTTGAGGCCACAGAGAATAGCATAATTAACCTTCAAGGAAAACGATTGCGCGCTTTACACTTCACTCTTCAAGCTGCCTCTTTGTTGGCTGCATCTGCTCACCCCAGTCACTTACTTTTGTAAGCTCCCGGGGACTCACAGATTTGCCGCCTCGATGCAACTCGAATAGTTTTGTGTAAAGAGGAACTGGATATCTGCAGAATTAAAACGGAAACGCGATTAGCTCAACGTCGCTGGGCGTGACTTTCACCATTGAGCCTTCGGTATGCCATGCGCCTAATACCACGCGGAAAGCGGGTTGCTCATTGGCCGTGAGTTCGTGGACAGCCGGACGGTGTGTATGTCCGTGAATTAACCACTGGACCTGATGTTTTTCCATCTCGTTAATCACGGCCTGCGGATTCACATCCATGATTTCCAGCGATTTACTGCTGTTGGCGGCTTTACTGTTGGCGCGCATTTTTGCGGCAATGCGCTGGCGAACAAACAGGGGCAGGGCGAGAAACAGCTTCTGTAGCCAGGGTTGATGTACTTTGGCGCGAAACGCCTGATAGCCTGCGTCGTCGGTGCATAAGGTGTCGCCATGCATGATCAGAACCTTGCGGCCATACAAGTCGAGCACTTTTTCTTCGGGAAGCAAGGTCATGCCGCTCGCACGGGCAAAACGTTTACCGAGCAGAAAATCACGGTTGCCGTGAATAAAAAAGCAGGGAACGCCGGAATCAGCCAGTGATTTTATCGCTGCGGCCATTTCATGATGCAGTGGATTCGGGTCGTCGTCGCCAATCCAGGCTTCAAACAGGTCGCCGAGAATGTATAGCGCATCGGCATTGCGTGCATCGCCGGCTAAAAAACGCAGAAAACCGGCGGTGATCGCCGGTTCTTCTGTGCAGAGGTGAAGATCTGCAATAAACAGTGTCGCCACGATTACTCGCTGACGGTCACGTTTTCAATGATGACGTCTTCTTTTGGCACATCCTGGTGCATACCGCTGCGACCGGTGGAAACGCCTTTGATTTTATCAACCACGTCCATGCCTTCAACAACTTCAGCGAACACGCAGTAACCCCAACCCTGCATGCTTTCACCGGAGAAGTTCAGGAAGTCGTTGTCAGCAACGTTGATGAAGAACTGTGCGGTTGCGGAGTGCGGAGCCTGAGTACGCGCCATTGCCAGCGTACCACGGGTGTTTTTCAGACCGTTGTTCGCTTCGTTTTTGATCGCTTCTTTCGTGGCTTTTTGCTTCATGCCTGGCTCGAAACCGCCGCCCTGGATCATGAAACCGTTAATAACACGGTGGAAAATGGTGTTGTTGTAAAAACCTTCGCGGCAGTAGTCCAGGAAGTTTTTAACTGTTTCAGGCGCTTTATCATCAAACGTTTTGATTACGATATCGCCGTGATTAGTGTGGAAAGTAACCATTTTTGCATCCTGTTCCGATAGATTGGTGCTTCGACCCCGTCAAGGGTCAGAGTTAGGGGTGTGTTATAGCATAACCGCAAGCTGTGATCACCTCGCAAAGTGTGCTGCTTCCGGTCTAAATTATGGGTATTATACAGACTTTACTATCCACACACGTCTACACGGAATCTTCGATGTTAAAAATCTTTAATACACTGACGCGCCAAAAAGAGGAATTCAAACCTATTCATGCCGGGGAAGTCGGCATGTACGTGTGTGGTATTACCGTTTACGATCTCTGTCATATTGGCCACGGACGTACCTTTGTTTCTTTCGACGTCGTCGCGCGCTACCTGCGCTTCCTCGGCTATAAGCTGAAGTATGTACGCAACATTACCGATATTGATGACAAAATCATCAAGCGCGCGAATGAAAACGGTGAAAGCTTTGTCGCGTTGGTCGACAGAATGATCGCGGAAATGCATAGCGATTTCGATGCGCTGAATATTCTGCGCCCGGATCTGGAGCCGCGCGCTACGCACCATATCGCTGAAATTATCGAAATCACTGAGCAGCTGATTGCCAAAGGTCACGCTTACGTTGCTGATAACGGCGACGTGATGTTCGACGTGCCGACTGACCCGAACTACGGTCAGCTGTCACGCCAGGATCTGGATCAGCTGCAGGCGGGTGCTCGCGTTGACGTGGTTGATGTGAAGCGTAACCCGATGGACTTCGTGCTGTGGAAAATGTCCAAAGAAGGCGAGCCGAGCTGGCCGTCTCCATGGGGCGCAGGTCGTCCGGGCTGGCACATCGAATGTTCGGCGATGAACTGCAAACAACTGGGTAACCATTTCGATATTCACGGCGGCGGTTCGGACCTGATGTTCCCGCATCATGAAAACGAAATCGCGCAGTCCACCTGTGCGCATGACGGTGAGTACGTTAATTACTGGATGCACTCCGGGATGGTGATGGTTGACCGCGAGAAAATGTCTAAATCGCTGGGCAACTTCTTTACCGTGCGCGATGTGCTGAAATACTACGACGCCGAAACCATTCGCTACTTCCTGATGTCGGGTCACTATCGTAGCCAGCTCAACTACAGCGAAGAGAACCTGAAACAGGCGCGTTCTGCGCTGGAGCGTCTGTACACTGCACTGCGCGGTACCGACAAATCCGTTGCCCCTGCGGGTGGCGAGGCCTTTGAAGCACGTTTCATTGAAGCGATGGACGATGACTTCAACACGCCGGAAGCTTACTCCGTGCTGTTTGATATGGCGCGTGAAGTTAACCGCCTGAAGGGTGAAGATATGGCGGCGGCTAACGGTATGGCTGCGCATCTGCGCAAGCTCTCCAGCGTGCTGGGACTGCTGGAACAGGATCCGGAAGCGTTCCTGCAAAGCGGGGCGCAGGCGGATGACGGTGAAGTTGCTGAAATTGAAGCGTTAATCCAACAGCGCTTAGATGCGCGTAAAGCGAAAGACTGGGCGGCGGCTGATGCCGCGCGTGACCGTCTCAATGAGATGGGCATCGTGCTGGAAGACGGCCCGCAGGGTACCACCTGGCGTCGTAAGTAACGCTCTATATTGCCGGATGGCGGCTTACGTCTTATCCGGCCTACGATGGAATGATCGGTAGGCCTGATAAGCGTAGCGCCATCAGGCGCTATTAATGACGTTTGTACCACCACAGCACACCCATCATCATAACGCCCGGCAGCCATACCCACATCAACTCCGAAGTTATTACCTGATGCCCATACGGTGTGGCGTAGCGTGATAGCGCAAACGGGGCGACTTTAATCACCTGCCACGGTGCAAAGAAGCGTTCATCCGACCACGGCCACAGCCAGCCGACGCCTTTGCCGCCTGTCGTAACGGAATCCAGCAGACTGTGTGACAGCAGTGAAACCGTCAGGAATAGCCAGCAGCGAATCAATCCCGCCTTAAACCATCGTCGGCCAATCAACACGCAGAGCAGCGGTACCACGAAGGCGAACAGCAGTGAGTGGGTAAATCCCCGGTGGCCAAACACATTGCCATAGGCGACACCGAACTTAAATGACAACACATCGGCATCTGGCAGCATAGCCAGAACGACGCCAGCAAACAGTAATCGTGGGGGGATGACTTTAAGTCCGAGACCTAACCCTAAACAGAGCGGAACGGCTGCGTGGGTAACAATAGTGGGCATGATGATCGCTTCGTGTGGAAAAACAACATGCTAACAGCCTGAATTGCGATCACACAGGGAACACATTCTGAAAACTGGCAGCGAGTGCTGCCAGATTCAGTACTCGTATCACTTAAAAGTCAGAAAGCTTGCTTCTCGCATACTGAATACAGCGAATGATTTCTGGCAGCAGATCGATCAGATATTCATCGTAGTCATCAGATTCCACAAGGGGATACTGTATTTTATAGGTATAGGTAAAAGCGTTGTTTTCTACGGACAGGCCGATGATCCCGCCTTCTGTGGCATCCCACAGATGATTCATTTTCAGCAGGGCGATAAGCGCCTCCGTGGTCTCCGTGG
Source organism: Citrobacter sp. Cf087 (assembly GCF_030334285.1). NCBI lineage: Bacteria > Pseudomonadati > Pseudomonadota > Gammaproteobacteria > Enterobacterales > Enterobacteriaceae > Citrobacter > Citrobacter sp. Cf087. The sequence continues at coordinate 230,120 of NZ_JAOWED010000030.1, read as the reverse complement.
CGGTGTATTCCGCTATATCAGCCTGGATATAAAGCTCTGATTGCTCCGGCTCGTCAAAGAAATAAAACAAGATATTATCAGTTTCCAGAATATACTGGTTCTCTGCGGATTCGGTAAATCCAGGGGAGCCGTAGGCGCTGAACAGGCGTTCAAGTAAAACCATAGAGCGTGTTATCGGATTCATGACATTTTCTCGGTAAATTGAATCAAGATTTCATTCATTCCCGTCAATCTATTTTTCCATTCAAGTGAAATTTGATATGCGCAGGCTATTTTTGCAAGAAAACTGTCTTCTGATTCCGTTAGAAGGTCAAGCCTCAGGCTTAGGCAGAGGCATTCTGTTTGCTCATCGAAGCCAAAAATACCACCTGCAGTATTTCTCCAGGAATGATTGTCTTTTAGTATATGAAGATACAGTGAACGCGAATTGTCAATATTCTCATTTGATAATGGGGCAATATGGATGATACAAATTAACTCCTGATGATTTTTGTCATCAGGATCGCTAAGGATGAATGAAAATAACATGTCTGATAACCAAAAGAAACTTACGCCATTGTCATTAACAGTCGGCGTTGTCCCTCCAGTGTGTCTGCCTAATGCAGACACAAGGTTAGTGAATTTTTCTTTATATTCTACTGGGTTAATCATTTAATTGCCTCGTTTCCTGGATCTAGCCGAAGTTTATATTTCCATTGACATGTATATCTTCAGGGATTGTCAATGTAATCTCGCTGTTGTCGGAATCCAGAGCCATAGTTACTCGAACTGTAACTTGACCTCTCATGTGTTCATCATCATTAGTTATGGCATGATACATCTTTGTCTCTGCTTCATTCTTTACATTTTCAAATAAAGCATTGCCCCAATAGGAAGTAGACGCAGTCACGTCAACAATTACTTGGTTATTACCACCAGTGTATTGGCGTTTAATCTCCAAAGATTGAGGAAGGGCCCTTGGTGAGAGATCATTGGTGAATCCTATTACTCTATTTTCATCTGCTGCCAGTAATTTACCCATAGCATTTCCTAATTGTATTAAAATGCTTTGTTCACAACATGCAGCAACAGCAGATGTTATTTTTTTTAGTTGTGCATCAGTTAAATTTTTTTCAGGTGGTGATGTGGTGGGGCGAATGAGACCAGATATCCAGTCAAGGGCATTTTGTTTGATTTGTTCGATTTGTTCGATTTGTTTGTTTTCGTCTTCTGTTTCAGTCTCTTCAAGGCCAGTAAATGGCACACCGTCTGACAGGAGTTTGAAGCCTCTTTTAATATCTGATCCAAGTGAGGTTCTGTTGGTAATATAGCCCACAGGATCTTCTATCCATGTGCCCGACTTCTCCGAGTGACCTGCTAATGATAGAATTTCTATGAATGTTTTTTTTGTTTTTTCTTGTAAGTCAGGATTGCTGATATCAACATTGGCAGATGAGACTGGAATTCTGTAAGGACCTGTGATAATAATTTCATTACCAATTCTAATATCACTGTGATCGCGTGATCTTAAATCATCATAAAGAGTGGTTGTTTTCTCCAGGTATTTGTTTGCTTCTATTTTTTGTGAATCGATGCTTATGGCTGTCTTGATGTAATCCCGCATTAATGCCAAGTCTTCAATCATAGTTTTTATTCCGCCGGTAGTACTCAATGCGTTACTGGTATTAATGTTCATACCTGTCCATGAGTTAAAGCCAGAAGCAAGTTCTGAATAACTTTTTTTGATATCGGCGGGGATTCGCTCCCTGTTATCTACACCGTCATCACGTTTATTCACCCCAAATTTCTGTTCTAAGAGAGTAGGGATGTAATTAACACCATGAGATACCTTATCTTTTAATCTATGGCATCCATGTTCTTCCATTTTAATGAATAACATATTTTTACCTGGGATTCCGGTAGGAGTATTCTCACTTTTTTGTGGCATCCTGGCAAAGAGAATGGTTTTACGATTGTTAGGTAAGAATATATTTTTGCTATCAATATCTAAACCTCGTGAATGATAGTCTGCTCCGGCATTTTTAAATTCTTTGAGGTGGCTTGATTTCCTTGAATAACTACCTGCGTTATTCAAAAAGTTCTCTATATTATGGTCTTTATCTTCAATGCTGAAAGCGCCCATTTTGAAATTTTGTGGGCCACTTTCTGCTAATCCCGCAGAAACAGAAACTTTGTTTGATGCCTGTGCCTGTAAGTACCACATCAATTTAGCGGCGTTTTCTTTGGTATTCTCCACAGATCTACCGGCCATCAGTTCTCTATATATGTCATCACCTTGTTTACATATTGAAATAATATCGTCATTACTGATTTTAGGGGGTTCAGGTAATTTAACATTTTTGCCATGCAGGTTGAAATCAACGGTTTTGGGGGCATTTTTCCTGTTAGCTATCTGATGAGTATCCAGGGCCTCTGGCTGAACCGCGTTGGGTAAGATGTTTGGATCAGCGATGACAGGCCCCTGTTGTTCGGCTGGCGGCATGCGATTATAACCAGCAAAAGGGGCACGATGTTCAGCATGAATGGGATGCTGTATACGCTGAAGGGCGTTGTGGGCAAGACGGGAAACAGTCATATAATGTCCTTATCAAGGTTTTTGTTGAAAAACGGGACTGATAAGGAAATCCTAAAACGGATGCTGAATAAAAACTTTCAAAAAGTGCTCTACTTTAGTGAAAATAATGAGCATGGGCAGGTTGTGGGCTGAGAGAGTGGCAAGGGGATAAAATGATCCCGGCAGCTTGCGCTGCCGGTGAAGTTATCAAGCGATGACGGTAATGCTGTGACCTTCAAAGCTCACGGTCTGTCCGGCAACGATTTTGCAGCGTTTACGCGTTTCAACAACGCCATCGACCTTCACTAACCCTTCGCCAATAGCAATTTTTGCCTGGGCGCCGCTTTCGCTCCAGCCTTCCAGCTTCAGCAGATCGCAGAGTTCAACATGTGGGTGTTTACCCAGTGAAAATGTGGCCATCTTAAACGTCCTTTACATCATGATATTCAACACACGCCTGCAGCGTGTTTTCGATAAGTGTGGCGACCGTCATTGGGCCTACGCCGCCGGGGACCGGCGTGATATATGACGCGCGTGCGGCAGCATCTTCAAAGACCACATCGCCAACAACCTTACCATTCTCCAGACGGTTGATGCCGACATCAATCACAATCGCACCTTCTTTAATCCACTCGCCAGGAATAAAGCCCGGTTTACCGACGGCAACAATTAGCAGGTCAGCGTGCTCAACGTGGCGACGCAGATCTTTGGTGAAGCGATGGGTGACGGTGGTGGTGCAGCCAGCCAGCAGCAGTTCCATGCTCATTGGGCGACCGACGATGTTTGAAGCGCCAATGACGACCGCATTAAGGCCGTAGGTGTCGATGTTGTAACGCTCAAGCAGAGTCACAATACCGCGCGGGGTACAAGGACGCAGGCGCGGCGCACGCTGGCACAGGCGACCGACGTTATACGGATGAAAACCGTCAACGTCTTTATCCGGTGCAATACGCTCCAGCACTTTAACGTTGTCGATACCGGCAGGTAACGGCAGTTGTACCAGAATACCGTCGATGGTGGTATCTGCATTGAGCGTATCGATCAGCTCAAGAAGCTCCGCCTCGCTGGTGGTTTCGGGCAGGTCATAGGAGCGGGAGACGAACCCCACTTCGTCGCAGGCTTTGCGTTTACTCGCGACGTAAATTTGCGAAGCCGGATTGCTGCCTACCAGCACAACAGCCAGGCCTGGGGCGCGTAATCCAGCCGCTAAACGCGCCTGAACTTTTTGAGCAACCTCAGAGCGCACCTGCTGCGCAATCGTTTTACCGTCAATAATCTTTGCTGCCATCAGAGAGAGGATTCCGTCTGTTACGTTAAATCGAAGGGGATGCCACTATTTTGTCAGAAGCGGGACGTGCTGTCAGTTTTCGTTTGCGTTTTTATGTGCGCCAGGGCCGTCACGGGCTGTAAATGGTGTCAGCACAAAGGCTGAAGCCTTACGAATAAATAGTAAGCATGCTAATTAAAATTAACGTGAATGAAACATCTCATCACCCTGGGTTCTTTATGGGTAATGCTTCATAAACCAGACTGTTACGTACTATTACGGCGGCATTTAGGTAATATTAACCAAGACTTTTCTTAGATCCCATTAAGAATTAGCCAGGGCTATTAAAAGGATTTGCAGGTATTTTTCATTAATTGAAATGTTTAATTTATCGCTGTGACGAATAGTCATATTCGCGAAGGATAATTAGTAAATCAAATACTCAGGAGAGTCGGGGTAAAAGGTTAGCTAATTCTCTTGCGATATATATCTTTACAGGATGCAGAGATAATTAGCCTGACATTTAATGTCGATAATGAAAACGGATCCCGCAGGATGCTGGAGCCGGATGTGTGTAATTCAAGGGAAATCCATGAAACGTAAATTAATGACCTCTTCTGTTATTGCCAGCCTGATGTTAGTCGCAGGTGCTGCGGTTGCAGCCGATCCGGTAAGTGTGAGCGGCGGTACTGTGCATTTTGAAGGTGAACTGGTCAATGCAGCCTGTGCAGTCAGTACTCAGTCATCCGATCAGGTTGTCACCTTAGGCCAGTATCGTACTGCCAGTTTTGCCGCAGTAGGTGATACAACGGCACAAATTCCGTTCTCCATCGTGCTGAACGATTGTGATCCGAAAGTTGCTGCAACCGCAGCCGTTGCTTTCTCTGGTCAGGCAGATGCCACCAACTCGGCTCTGTTGGCTGTTTCTTCAGGGAATAACACCACTACTGCTGGCGGTGTAGGTATCGAAATTCTGGACAACACGTCCACCGCGCTGAAGCCGGATGGAGCCACCTTCTCTACCGCTCAGGCGCTGGTAGAAGGAACCAACACCCTGCGTTTCTCTGCGCGTTACAAAGCCACTGCCACCAGCGCTACGCCGGGTCAGGCAAATGCCGACGCGACGTTCATCATGAAGTACGAATAAGCCGTTTTGATTTGCGCAAGGATGACGTTCGCCTCACTGGATGAGGCAATTTCCGGGGATGATGAAGGATGCGGCAGATGATAGGGAAAGGCGTGGCGCTGGCGGGAATGCTGTGCGTACTGCCTGTGTTTGCACATACGGTAATACTGGAAAGTGGCCGCCTTCACTTACGGGGGCAGCTCGTCAATGGTGCCTGCACGGTCGCTACTGACAGCCAAAATTTGCGGGTGCAAATGGGGCAGTATCGCACCAATGCTTTCTCCGGGACGGGGAGCTTTGCCTCTACCAGCGTGCCGTTTTCACTGCGCTTAACGTCATGCAGCTCCGATGTTTATGACCACGTTGGGATTGCGTTTGCAGGCGTGACGCCAGCGGAAGATCCGCAGGTGTTCCTTGCCAGTGGAGATGCGTCTGCGGCTTCGGGGATCGGCCTGGCGTTATTTGACCAGCGCCAACGGCAAATTATTCCGAACGCGCTGCCGCTTCATTATGCGCCGATTATAACGCAAGAGATGACGTTTCATTTCACTGCTCGTTATCGGGCTGTCTCGGAAAATATAACGCCGGGAACGCTTCGTTCAGACGTGTGGTTTACGTTGGTTTATCCCTGATTTATTTCCCAACGATAATCACACCAAAGGTATTTGTAGCTATGTTTAATTATCTAAAATCAGGTTTTATCCTTTTACTGTTCTTATTTCCTGTTGCCAGTGTTCAGGCTGCCGGAGGCATTGCATTAGGCGCTACCCGTGTTATTTATCCAGCCGATGCCAAACAAACGTCACTGTCTATTAGCAATAGTGATACCAAAGAACGTTACCTGGTCAATTCATGGATTGAGAATAGCGCAGGTGTTAAAGAAAAATCGTTTGTGGTTACGCCTCCGTTGTTTGTCAGCGAGCCCAAAAGCGAAAACACGTTGCGTATTATCTATGCAGGTGTTCCGTTGCCCAAAGATCGTGAGTCGCTGTTCTGGATGAACGTAAAAGCCATTCCGTCAGTCAATAAAAACAGCCTTGAGGGCAAAAACGTTCTGCAACTGGCGATTCTGTCCCGCATCAAGCTTTTCGTCCGTCCGAATAATTTGCCGCAAATCCCGGAAGATGCCCCGGGGATGCTGACGTTTTCCCGTTCCGGCAACCACCTGAAAATTAACAATCCGTCAGCGTATTACGTCACGTTGGTCAATCTCAACGTGGGGAAAACGAAGGTCGATAACGTGATGGTTGCACCGAAAAGCGATGCGCAGGTTCTGTTGCCAACAGGCGTGCAGGGCAACGTTACGTTCCAGACGGTCAATGATTATGGTGCTGTGACCCCGGCCCAAACGGTCAGCGTGCGTTGAGATAACGATGAATAAGACAACGTATTTTCCTGGCCTGTTACCGGGGGTTACGCCACCGCTGGCGGGGGTGGCGTTGTCCACGCTGGCGGCGCTCTTTCCCTCTTTAAGCCATGGTGAAAGCTATTTTAATCCGGCCTTTTTATCTGCGGATACGGCAACCGTGGCGGATTTATCACGTTTTGAAAAAGGTAATCACCAGCCTGAAGGTGTTTATCGCGTGGATATCTGGCGCAATGATGAGTTTGTGGCTACTCAGGATATTCGTTTTACGACCAGCGCGGGAAAATCCGGGGAGAAGTCCGGTGGGCTGATGCCGTGCTTTGGGCTCGACTGGGTGAAGCGCCTTGGCGTCAATATCGCCGCGTTTCCGGCACTCAGTAAGGATGCGAACGATACCTGCATCAATCTACCTGAGGCGATTCCAGGCAGCGAGATTGCGTTTGATTTTTCTACCCTGCGACTAAACGTCAGCCTGCCGCAGGCGTCGATGTTAAACAGCGCGCGTGGCTATATTCCACCGGAAGAGTGGGATGAAGGCATCCCGGCCGCGCTGGTCAACTACAGCTTTACCGGCAGCCGCGGGAGTGATACAGACAGTTATTTCTTAAGTATGCTCAGTGGCCTGAACTATGGCCCCTGGCGCTTGAGAAATAACGGCGCATGGAGCTATTCCAAAGGTGACGGATATCACTCACAAAGCTGGAAAAACATCGGCACATGGCTTCAGCGCGCGATTATCCCGCTGAAGGGCGAGCTGGTGATGGGTGACAGCAACACCGGCAACGACGTTTTTGACAGCGTCGGATTTCGCGGGGCGCGGCTCTATTCCTCAGACAGTATGTATCCCGACAGCTTACAGGGTTACGCGCCTACCGTTCGCGGTATTGCGCGAACAGCGGCAAAGCTAACCATTCGTCAGAATGGCTATGTGATTTATCAAAGCTATGTTTCACCGGGCGCTTTCTCGATAACCGATCTCAACCCGACGTCATCCAGCGGTGACCTTGAGGTGACGGTGGACGAAAAGGACGGCAGCCAACAGCGCTATACGGTGCCGTACTCCACGGTTCCCTTGTTACAACGAGAAGGGCGTTTCAAATATGACGTGGTCGCAGGGGATTTTCGCAGCGGCAATAGCCAACAATCTTCTCCATTCTTTTTCCAGGGAACATTAATTGCTGGGTTACCAGAAGGCTACACCGCTTACGGCGGTACGCAGTTGGCCTCACGCTACACGGCGGTGGTTTTAGGCACCGGCCGAAACCTGGGGGACTGGGGGGCGGTTTCTGTCGATCTGACCCATGCCCGCAGCCAACTGGCGGATGACAGTACACACCAGGGGCAGTCATTGCGTTTTCTATATGCGAAATCGCTGAACAATTTTGGCACCAACTTTCAGTTGTTGGGATATCGCTACTCTACGCGTGGTTTCTATACCCTCGACGATGTGGCGTATCGCAGTATGGAAGGCTATGAGTACGAATACGACAGCGAGGGCAATCGCCACGATGTGCCCGATGTGAAGAGTTACCACAACCTGAGCTACAGCAAAAAGGGCCGTTTCCAGATAAACATTTCGCAGAATCTGGGGGATTACGGATCGCTGTATGTCTCGGGTAGTCAGCAAACGTACTGGAATACCTCAGACACCAATACCTGGTATCAACTGGGCTATGCCAGCGGCTGGCAAGGTATTAGCTATTCACTCTCCTGGTCGTGGAATGAATCGGTTGGCATCTCCGACACCGACCGTATTGTCGCGTTCAATATGTCAATACCGTTCAGCCTGCTAAGCGGACGGCGCTACTCGCGAGATAGCGCCTTCGATCGCACCTACGCCACCTTTAATGCTAACCGTAATAGCAATGGACAAAACAGCTGGCAGAGCGGGATCGGCGGTACGTTGCTGGATGGACGCAACCTGAGCTACAGCGTGAATCAGGGGCACAGCAGCACCAATGGCTACAGCGGAAACGCCAGTGCCAACTGGCAGGCGGCCTATGGCACGCTGGGCGTGGGATACAACTACGATCGCGATCAGCATGATTACAACTGGCAACTCTCTGGTGGCGTGGTGGGGCATGCGGATGGCATTACGCTCAGTCAGCCTCTGGGTGATACCAACGTGCTGATTAAAGCGCCTGGCGCACAGGGTGTGCGGATAGAAAACCAGACCGGCGTTCAAACCGACTGGCGTGGATACGCGGTGATGCCGTATGCCACCGTCTATCGCTATAACCGTGTCGCGTTAGACACCAACTCCATGAACAACAATACCGATGTGGAAAATAACGTCAGCAGCGTAGTACCAACGCAAGGGGCGCTGGTGCGAGCTGCGTTTGATACACGAATCGGTGTGCGGGCGCTGATTACCGCCAAACATGCCGGTAAACCCGTGCCGTTTGGCTCTATTGTGCGGGAAAACACCAGTGGCGTGACCAGTATGGTGGGCGAAGACGGGCAAATTTATCTCAGTGGTCTGCCGCTAAAAGGCGAGTTGCTGATCCAATGGGGGGAAGGCGCAAACGCTCGCTGCGTGGCGCGCTATGCCTTGCCTGAGGAGAGTCTGAAACAGGCGGTGACGCTCACGAACGTGACGTGCGAATCTCCAACGGCACGACAGGAATAATACGATGAAAAGACAAACGGGTTTGTTACTGGGAAGCGCTTTACTGCTGATGGCACATTCGTCATGGGCGACGGTCTGCCATAACTCGAATGGCACGCCAACGGATGTTTTTTACGATTTGTCGAATGTCTTTAACAGCAGCAACAACCAGCCGGGACAGGTGGTAACGTTACCGGAAAAATCGGGCTGGATTGGCGTGAATGCCACCTGTCCGGCCGGAACGTCGGTGAATTACACCTACCGAAGCTATGTCACTGAACTTCCGGTGCAAAGTACCGAGGGCGGTTTTCAGTATCTGAAGCTCAATGACTACCTGCTGGGAGCCATGAGCATCACCGACAGCTATGCCGGGTTGTTTTATCCTCCGCGTAATTATATCCGCATGGGGACTCACCCCAACGTATCGAAACAGCAGCCTTTTGGCGTAATGGATTCAAAGCTGGTGTTTAAACTCAAAGTGATCCGCTCGTTTATTAACATGGTTCCGATTCCGCGTCAGACGATGTTCAGCGTCTATGTCACGACCAGTACCGGAGATGCGCTAAGCACGCCGGTGTACACCATCAGCTACAGCGGTAAGGTGGAGGTTCCACAAAACTGTGAGGTGAACGCCGGGCAGATTGTTGAGTTTGATTTTGGCGATATTGGCGCATCGTTGTTTAGCAAGGCGGGGGCAGGAAACCGGCCCGAAGGCATTAATCCGCAGACCAAAACCGTGGCGATAAAATGCACCAACGTCGCCGCACAGGCCTACTTGACCATGCGTGTAGAGGCTGAGAAAGCCACCGGACAAATGATGGTTTCTGACAACCCGGATTTAGGTTTTATCGTCGCCGATAGCAGTGGTAACCCGCTGACGCCTAACAATTTGTCCAGCAATATCCCATTTCAATTGGATGATAACGCCGCAGCCAGGGTCGGTATTCGGGCATGGCCGGTCAGCGTGACGGGGAATAAACCTACCGAAGGGCCTTTTACGGCTCGTGGTTATCTGCGAGTGGATTATGACTAACAAGCAAACGCCATTCGCAGGGGCGCTTCTGGCGATGGTGTCCCTGCTAACATTCAGTTCGTTGGGCCATGCCTCCTCGTCGCTGGGGGAAATCAATATTGAGCTGCGTGGCAACGTGGTGGACTTTACCTGTGCGGTGATTGCCAGCGACAGCAATAAGTCGGTGGAGTTGGGGACCTGGCCGACAAAGCAGCTTCAGACCAGCGGAGATACCACTCAACCGGTCGCGTTTACGCTGAAGCTTGAAGGTTGCCCGCCGGGATCCGCATCGATAACGTTTTCCGGTACTCCGGCTCCGGGCACGACGCTGTTGGCGCTTGATGATGCGGTCATGGCACAAAAGGTGGCGATTGAACTGCACGACAGCGATCGTACGCGATTACCGCTCGAACAGGCGAGCCAGGCCGTGGGGATTGATGAGAACGGCAATGCCACGCTGACCTTTTTCGCCAACTATATCGCGTTAGCCGATGGAGTTCAGCCTGGCGTCGCCAGGGCTGATGCCACGTTTATGATTAACTATAACTAATCAATAAGCTGATAAAACGCTCCCGAACGACATCTCGCCGGGAGTGTTATTACATTAACTCATGCATTTTTGCATAATCGATCAGCTCAACGATGGTGTGCAACCCGAGCTTGGAGTAGATATTCGCCTTGTGAGCGCTAATCGTTTTATTGCTGAGTAACAACTGTTCAGCAATTTCCTTATTGGACAGACCGTTTGCCAGATAACGCAAAACCGTAACCTCGCGGTTAGAGAGCGGCATGTCATTCAGCACACCTTTTTGTGCGTTTATATTGTTAATGAAATTAAGGGTGTCCGACGGGAAAAAAGAATATCCCGATAAAATCATTTTTACTGCATTGTAGATATCATTGAGATCCTTTCGTTTACTGACAAAACCATTTGCACCGGCCCGGATAGCACGCCCGGCATAAAAAGACTCCGATTTGGAAGAGAGAAACAGCACCCGAGTTTTCTCCTGCAGAGACTTTATTCTCTTGAGTAATGTAAATCCATCCGAACCAGGTAGTTCAATATCCAGGATGACAAGATCGACCGGGTATGTGCGCAGGTGTTCTATTGCCGTACGGCTGTCGTCGGTTTTCAATACTACCTGAATATTACTGTTTTTCTCGAGTAGTACTTCTATCGACATTCTGACAATAGGGTGTTCGTCCATAATGATAACGGATGCTGGTTTCATTGTTGTATGCCTCAAACTGTTTGCGTATCTTGCGAATTTGATAAAACATCAGGCGTTATAATATTGTCAAATAGCCAAGAATTGTTCTGCGGGAAAACCGAATAAATATTATTTCATCCTTGTTTATTCGGTTGTTCTTCTGCAGAACAATGAATTTGTGGAAAATCCATTTCACACCGGGAAAACTAACAATTAATCAGGAAACTGTGGGGATTATACCTGCTCTGTTCTTTCGGAAAAGACTTACAACATCCCGGTTGTTAATGTCAGTTAGGATATTCTGAAAGATCCAGATGTGTTAATGACTATTGGTATTATTTATCTGCAGTTCGAATTATGGCAGATTGAAAATTTTTTTTAAATAGTAAAAACGATACAATAAACCAATTGTTTAGGTTTTGTTAAGACTGTAATTAGGCTTTTTTATATTGAAATGCACAGAATCAGTAAGGTTAAGTGTGACAGTGGCACCAGGCATAAGACCAGGAATAGTTGTAAATATTAAATATTTGTAAAAATTAGATCTTTTTTCTTATTCGAGAATAAGTAGTTTCCTAAAAAATCTTATCGCACATAGGGTTATGGTGTTAAATTAAATGAAGAGAGGTAACGTTGAGGCGGTGTATCAGATGCAAAAAGCGTTGTCTGCTGGGTAACCCCAGGCGCGTAATCAATTGGTTCAGGCGATAGATGATACGGTGGTAGGGTTGTGTTTGTAACAATGCAATCTTTTTTAAGGAGTTACCTTGTAAAAGTAAGGCAATCATCTCCCAATCGAGCTGATTTATGCGTCTGGAATGAATATAGTCAGGAACCGGCGATAATAAGGCGTGACGCACCTCCGGAAGGCGTAAATTACGTGATAAGATATAAAATGGTCCGGATAGTGAAATAAAGGTAGTCAGGTCTTCATCACGACTGGAAAGCATTATGAAGATCTGGATGTCATTACGCTGCTTAATTAGCTGGCGCAAACGTTCAAGTATATCGAAATAGGGGAGTGTTAAGCTTTCTATGTCAATCACTAACTGGCTAATTACTGGTTCTTGCATGCTGGGTAAGGCCGACTCAACGCTCTGGAAGACCGCCGTACGTGTGCCTGAGAATAAATGTCGACTTAACGCATAGGCCAGGTAGTAGTCTGTTGTAATTATCGCCTGAGATATAGTGTCGTCCGGTAATGTGTATTCGAGTTTTTGCGCCAGATACTCGAGCCGGTCAAATACTTGTGAGGTACAGTGGGGATATTGCCAGGTACAGTTAGTGTTTCGTATGCGGCGATAGCGGTCCCGGCGTTTTGCGCTGTGCATCCTTTTCCATTCCATTTCTGTTGCGGCAGGTCTGGATAAATTGCTGACTATAAACATCCCTGACCCAAATTTTTGCCAGCGTAAAGGTCAATGTCCTTGTGCCGTTGGGTTTCAGTACTTCAACAATCATCAGACTGGCAATTGCGTATCCCATCAGAATAATCTGCCGGAAGTTTTCTGATGTCTTACTCAATGCCCAAAAGATCGTTTTATCCAGTTCAACCTCTCTCTGATATTAGATAAAATATTACCGGGTGTGTCTTTCTGTTACCCCGGAAATAGTATGGCTGGATTATTCTGGCAGTCTGCGGATAGGTACAGTAGGAGTCGATACTTAATCGAGGATGAGATATTTCTCAATAAAAATTAGGCAGAGATACCCCGTCTAATTTTGTAGAAAATTCAGATGGGCGCGGATGTATCTTAAGAATTGCTGATCGTTTTTCACATGCAGCTTTTTCATTATGCCGCGGCGGGTCGCTTTGGCCTGAAGATCGCTTATTGAGAGTAGGTGAGCCGTTTCGGCTAAGGTATATCCGCTGGCGAGAAACATTAAGAACTTGCGTTCGTCGACAGAAAAGTTGCGGGTAGTGCAGTAATGGCAGATAGTTGCAGGCACGTTGTTGCGCAGCGCACGTTTTTGCAGGATGGGGACTAATTTTTTAGTCATTTCCTCAACGTCATCTTCCCGATAGATCAGCGGCAACATGTACAGGCAGGGCCGGAACATCAGCTTATCTTTATCGTTTCTGTTGCAGATGACAACCCGGTGTTGGCGGCGGGTATGGATCGGAATCTGATAGCAATCGGCGCTGAGCCAATCTTCATCCAGGGAGATAAACGCGATGTCAGCGCGATCGATATTCTCGACAGGTAAAAAGCAGATCTCCTGATGCCACTGATTTGCCAGATGGGAGATGATGATTTTCAGTCCATGTTCGAAGTGACTGTTTTCTTCCTTGATGGCGATACTTAACATTAAAGAGTTCCTGAACCACTGGAGGGGTAAGGGAATGTTAAGCAAAATCATAAATATTCTAAATACATGTATCCTTAAATCTGGCGTTTCGTGGGCTGAGTTGTTACCAGGTGATTTCCTGGATACCCTTGAACAAGCAGAAAAAATCAACATTCGTACACTTCGCCAGCAACTGAAATAAAAGGCATTGACTCAGCAGGCGCTGACCGTATAATTCACGCGTTTCATCTGCATGAAGTAATCACTTCGCAATGCGCCCTTAGCTCAGTTGGATAGAGCAACGGCCTTCTAAGCCGTAGGTCGTAGGTTCGAATCCTACAGGGCGTACCATTCAAAGTTAGTCCCTATGCTCAGCTTCAACGCACCGTTACGAGTGGGACGGTTTTTCTGCTTCCAGCCAACGTTCTACCTCATAAAGACTTTGTTGGATCTCCTCTCTGAGTGAAAAATCACCCAACGGCTGCTGTTCAAGTGCTGCACACATCGTACTGGCTGAGTGCATTCCCATGCTGGCGCAGCTGCTTTTGAGCTGATGCGCCAGACGTTTTATCTGCTCGCGCTCATTTAAATCTCGCGCCGTGTCAATTTCATCTAATAAAGGAAGGGTGTGTTGCTTAAAGAGCGCTAACCATTCGTGCACCTTTTGCCATCCCATGACCTGGATATCCCCAGCCAATTGCTGAAAATCTAACCGTTTGTTGTCATTGTCTGATGCAAGCGGGAGAGACTCGTTGGCGTGCAGATAATGCGTAATAAGTCGACTGAGTTCATCCCGTGGAACCGGTTTTTGAATAATGCCGAGAAACAGGGTACTGGTTCTTTGGTTTAGCGTTTCGTCGATGACGTGTGCGCTAAAGCCGATCAGGTTAAGTGCCGGATAGTCGTGGGCTAACTGCTGCGCCAGCGTGATCCCGTCGATATCAGGAAGATCGAAATCAACCAGAGCAGCATTAAAGCTGGCATCTTCCCGCAACAGGCTTAACGCCTCCTCGGCACAGTCGACAGCGGTGACCTGTGCGCCATTGAGAGTGAGCATTTCTGTGCTGATGCGCTGCGTAAGAGGATTATCCTCGATAAGCAATAAGCGTAAGCCCTGTAACGATATGGAGCGTTGTGCGGGTTTAATGACGGGCATCGTGGTTGCCCGCAATGGCAGACGTAGCTGGAAACAACTCCCGACGCCGGGTGTGCTGGTAACGCTTAGCTCTCCCTGCATTGCCTTGGCGAGACTGGCGCTGATGGTGAGTCCGAGCCCGGTTCCTCCGCGTTTACCGCTTACCTGAACGAACGGCTGAAAAATATCGTGCTGACGGGCAGGGTCAATTCCGCATCCCGTATCCTCAACCTCAACATACCAGTCCTGATCTTCACGCCGACTACGCAGGATAATGTGTCCTCGATCGGTAAAGCGTAGTGCGTTGTTTAATAAGTTAGTAATGATTTGCCGGATACGGCGCGGATCGCCACGCAGGGAAGCGGGAACGTCATCGGCAAAATCCGCAACCAGCACGACCGGGCGACCGGCAACGCGGCTGTTCATTAGTTGAAGCGTACTTTCCAGCAAGGGTTTGGGTTCAAAAGGCTCATCGCCTATCGCCACATTCTTTCCACCGGCTTCGATGGCGGAATAGTCGAGGATATCGTTGAGGATAGTCAGCAGAGACTCGCCCGAGTCGGTGATTGCGCGTAGATTTTCCCGATGCTGTGCCAGAGCGGGATTGTCTGAGAGCAACTGCGCAGTGCCGAGGATACCATACAACGGGGTGCGTATTTCATGGCTCATGGCGGCAAGAAACGCCGATTTTGCCTGGTTAGCTTTTTCAGCTTCTGCACGGGCTTGCCGGTGTTCAGATACCATAGAATGCAGCTCGGCGGTGCGAGCTTTAACCTGTGCGGCCAGATGTTTGCGATGGTTATTGAGGGCGTGAACGCTACTGCGAAAGGCATCCATCAACCGCCCGATGGTATCCAGCTCGCGAACGCCTGCGGTTTCCGGAAAGGGGGAGTCAATATCTCCCTCAAGTAGACGCTGCAACGCCTGGGTTTGCTGTGCCAGTGGGCGTGTGACTGAGCGATAAACCACACGCCAAAGTATAAGAATCAGCAAAAATAATGACACGCCACCTAACAGCAGCAGCAAGTTTTGCCCGCGCTGGCTGGCCTGTTTGAGATGCGCCAGTCCGCTTTGATTGCGTTGGCCGATGATTTCCACCAACTGACTGACTTCGCTACTGAAACGGGTAAATTGTTCGATATTATTCTGCGATAAGATCTGCAATTGGGTCGTGATGTCATTATCCTGGCGATACAGGGACAGCAGCTCAATATAACGGCTAATCGTATTGACGGTGTCGGCCACCTGAGTGCGCACCACTGGATCTTCAATACGTATTTGTCGGCGGTGAAGCACTCTGACGGCGGCATTCAACTGGCTTTCCAGCGCAGCCAGGTTATTCTGCGCCTGGTTATTCCCCAGATTCATCACCATTTGCTGCACGCGTAGCGCGCTCAGGCGCAGCTCATTCATCTGGTTATAATATTCCAGATCGATATCGATGAGCCTGTCCAACGCGTGTTCAGCCGCTTGCCCCTGATGACTCTCAATTAAATCATAAATGCTTGCCTGCGTGGCGCCCGCCGAGGTAGCTGCATTGCTGGCCTGGCCGCGCGCCATTTCGGCAACGTCAGCGGTGGCCTCAATAATTTGCTGGCTAAGTTGTTGCTGTTGAGCGCGTAATTTCAGGCGTTCGCCAACCATCTCCCCCTGATGGCTTAACGACTGGGCGATCTCTTTTTCCTGTTGTTCTATGGCCGAAGTATCAAAGCCCTGTTCACGAAGAGTTTTGAGTAATGTGGTTATTTTCAGACTCTGGGCGGTTAGCATTCTCCCCTGAGCCAGCCACATATTTTCATTGTCTGCGGTGGTCAGATTTTGTGCGGAAAACAGTTCCCAGGCACTGGCCTCGCTGAGCTGGCGCGCCATATCCATGGTTGGAATTAGCGCCTGGGTATTGGCCTGCTCAACTTGGCTGACAAAACGCAGGTTATACCAGCCTGTCAGCGTACTGATAAGAGTCAGTGCCGCCATCAGCGCAAAGCCTATCCACAGTCGTTTGGTCAGAGATAAATTCACTGTCTGGTCGCCACAGATTAAAAAGGTTGAGTCCAAAAGAGGAAAGCAACTAGGATAAAGCCTTATCAATGTTGAGGCTATCATGCGCGTATTGGTTTTCCTGCTTATCACACTTTTTCCCGGCTTAAGTCACGCGGCCGGGTCTGCACTGCTGCGCTGGCAGGATACCCGGCAGTCAGTCTCGGTGCCGCAGACGGACGTTACTGCAAGCAAAGTCTGGAAACTGTGCGCGTTGTATCCCAGTCTGAAAGATTCCTATTGGCTCTCCGTGAATTACGGCATGCTTGAGGCGGCAAAAAAATATGGAGTAAGCCTGAAGGTGTTTGAGGCGGGAGGGTATCGTCAGTTCACCACGCAAAAAACACAAATCGCCCAGTGCCAGCAGTGGGGCGCGGATGCCATTTTATTGGGCAGCAGCACAACGACTTTTCCGGATTTGCAGGCGCAGGTTGGTACGTTGCCGGTCATTGAGGTAGTGAATGCGATACACGATCCGACGGTGAAAGCACGGGTCGGAGTTCCATGGTTCCAGATGGGTTACCAGCCAGGCCGCTATCTGGTTAAGTGGAGCGCGGGAAAACCGTTAAAGGTCTTATTATTGCCCGGACCTGATGACGCCGGAGGCAGCCGCGAAATGGTGGCAGGATTCCGTCAGGCGATTGCCGGTAGTCAGGTGCACATCGTGGATGTGGCGTTGGGGGATAATGATATTGAAGTTCAGCGCAACCTTTTACAAGAGATGCTTGAACGTCACCCGGATGTCGATGTGGTTGCCGGTACAGCAATTGCTGCGGAGGCAGCGATGGGAGAGAAGCGGAATCAGGGGACGCCGCTAACCGTTGTCTCTTTTTACCTGTCGCATCAGGTTTATCGCGGACTTAAACGCGAAAGAATCATTATGGCTGCCAGCGATCAAATGGTCTGGCAAGGTGAACTGGCGATTCAACAGGCTATCAGAGTATTACAAGGGCAACCGGTGGCGGAAAATATCAGTCCGCCGATCCTGGTGCTCACCCCGAAAAATGCCGACAGCCAGCATGTTCAGCACTCACTTTCTCCTGGCGGGTTCCGTCCGGTTTATCTGTATCAGTACACGTCGGCTGCTAAAAAATAACCTTCGCCGTGCTGCGTCACCAGTAAATCGGCCCGTAGCTTATGGCGCAAACGGCGGATCAATACATCCACGGTGCGTAAGTCTGGATTGTCTACCCGTCGTGCCGAAAGCATACGCAGTAAACGTTCGCGGCTGAGAATTTCCCCCGGATTGGTGACAAAGGCGACCAGCATTTCATACTCGGCGCGGGTGAGTTTGATCGCCTCATCGCCCAGCTCCAGGGTATGCCGGGAGACATTCAGACAGTATCCGGCAAACTGATAGCAGTTATCTTTGGTCTCCGGCTGTGCCTGGCGGGCAAGATCGATACGCCAGAGCAAATTTTTAACCCGAACCACCAGTTCACGTAGCTCCAGCGGCTTAGTGACATAATCATCAGCGCCCATTTCCAGGCCAACGATCCGGTCAATTTGATCGCTACGACCCGTCACCAGAATGATCCCTACCGTTGAGCGTTCGCGCAGGGCACGGGTCAGCATTAAGCCATTTTCGTCCGGGAGGTTGATATCCAACAGAATAAGATCGACAGGATGTTGTGACATGATTTCACGTAGGCCTGTAGCGCTGGCGGTGACCGAGACGTGGTAACCCTCCTGTTCAAAGTATGCCTGTAACCTCGCCTGGGTGACGGGTTCATCTTCAACAATTACAATGTGATGCGACATCCTGATGGCGTGCTCTTTCTGTTCATATCTGTTCACATTGTGCCGTAAGTCATTCATCCTGACCAGTGTTGCTGTTCACATTTGAGAAATAAGATCCTCTGTAACTAAACCATAAAATTACAGGGGCTATTATGCGGAAACTATGGAGGGCGCTGCTCAGACCGAGCGCACGTTGGTCAGTGTTGGCGCTGGTCGTTATCGGGATTGTGGTCGGTATTGCGCTGATCGTCTTGCCGCACGTTGGTATTAAATTAACCAGTTCTACCGAGTTTTGCGTGAGCTGCCACAGTATGCAGCCGGTTTACGAAGAATATAAACAGTCTGCGCATTTTCAGAATGCCTCCGGGGTACGCGCAGAATGTCATGACTGCCACATTCCATCCGATATTCCAGGCATGGTGAAACGTAAGCTGGAGGCCAGCAACGATATTTACCAAACCTTTGTTGCCCACTCTATTGATACTCCAGAAAAATTCGAAGCCAAACGCGCTGAGCTGGCGGAGCGCGAATGGACGCGAATGAAGGAGAACAACTCCGCGACCTGTCGTTCTTGTCATGACTATGATGCGATGGACCACGCTAAACAGCATCCTGAAGCTGCGCGCCAGATGAAGATTGCGGCCAAGGACAACCAATCCTGTATCGACTGCCATAAAGGAATCGCGCACCAGCTTCCCGATATGAGCAGCGGTTTCCGTAAGCAGTTTGACCAGTTACGCGCCAATGCAAACGATGATGGCGAGACGCTCTACTCTCTGGACATCAAACCTATTTATGCCGCCAAAGGTGATAAAGAACCTGCAGGCTCACTGCTGCCCGCTTCTGAAGTGAAAGTGTTAAAGCGTGACGGTGACTGGCTGCAAATTGAAATTGTGGGCTGGACCGAGAGTAATGGGCGTCAGCGCGTGTTGGCGCAACTGCCGGGCAAGCGCATTTTTGTGGCTTCCATTCGTGGCGACATCCAGCAGCACGTGAAGACGCTGGAGCAAACCACCGTTGCGGAAACGAATACACCATGGAGTAAATTGCAGGCCACCGCCTGGATGCAGAAGGGCGATATGGTCAACGACATCAAACCTATCTGGGCTTATGCCGACTCGCTCTATAACGGAACCTGTAACCAATGCCACGGCGCGCCAGAGAAAGAGCACTTTGATGCTAACGGTTGGATTGGCACGTTGAACGGCATGATTGGCTTTACCAGTCTGGATAAACGTGAAGAACGTACCTTACTGAAATATTTGCAGATGAATGCCTCTGACACTACGGATAAGCCGCATGGCGATAAGGGAGAAAGCAATGAAAAATAACGATCTCTTTCAGGCATCTCGCCGACGTTTTCTAATGCAGTTGGGGGGCTTGACCGTAGCTGGTATGTTAGGGCCTTCGCTGCTCACGCCGCGTAGCGCCAACGCCGCAGAAGTCCAGGGCACTGGCGTCAAAGAGGGGATTCTGACCGGTTCTCACTGGGGGGCTATCCGTGCCACCGTGGTTGATGGTCGTTTTATTGAGGCCAAACCGTTTGAGCATGATAAATACCCGTCAAAAATGATCGCTGGACTCCCGGATCACGTACACGGTGGAGCGCGTATTCGCTACCCTATGGTCCGCGTGGACTGGTTGCGTAAGCGCCATCAGAGCGATACCACTCAGCGCGGAGATAACCGCTTTGTACGCGTTTCGTGGGATGAAGCGCTGGACTTCTTCTACCAGGAGCTGGAACGCATTCAGAAGACCTATGGTCCGAGCGCGCTGCTGACTGCCAGCGGCTGGCAATCGACTGGGATGTTCCACAATGCTTCCGGGATGCTGGCACGTGCCATTGCGCTGCATGGCAACAGCGTGAGTACCGGGGGAGACTATTCCACCGGCGCCGCTCAGGTCATTCTGCCGCGCGTGGTAGGGTCAATGGAAGTATATGAACAGCAGACCTCCTGGCCGCTGGTACTAGAAAACAGCAAAACCATTGTGCTGTGGGGTTCCGATCTCATCAAAAACCAGCAGGCAAACTGGTGGTGTCCGGATCATGATGTCTACGAATACTACGAGCAACTGAAGGATAAAGTGGCGCGGGGTGAGATTTCGGTCATCAGCGTTGACCCGGTCGTCACCTCAACGCATGACTATCTGGGCCGCGACAAGGTTAAGCACATCGCCGTGAACCCGCAGGCTGATGTGCCGCTACAGCTGGCGTTGGCACACACGCTGTATACCGAGAAGCTCTACGATAAGCATTTCCTCGATAACTACTGCGTTGGGTTTGAGCAATTTCTGCCTTATCTGCTGGGCGAAAGTGACGGACAGCCTAAAGATGCCCAGTGGGCGGAAAAAATCTGCGGAATTGATGCAGATACGATTCGTGAACTGGCGCGGCAGATGGCGGGCGGCAGAACGCAAATTATTGCCGGCTGGTGCGTGCAGCGTATGCAGCATGGGGAACAGTGGGCGTGGATGATCGTGGTGCTGGCCTCGATGCTCGGACAAATCGGTTTACCCGGCGGCGGCTTTGGCTTTGGCTGGCATTACAACGGTGCGGGCACCCCGGGGCGTAAAGGGATTATCCTGGGCGGTTTTTCTGGCTCCACCACCGTACCTCCTGTGCATGACAGCACCGATTATAAGGGCTACAGCAGTACTATTCCGATCGCGCGTTTTATCGATGCGATTCTGGAGCCGGGCAAAATCATTAACTGGAACGGCAAAACAGTTAAGTTACCGCCGTTGAAGATGTGTGTTTTTGCCGGGACCAACCCTTTCCATCGTCACCAGCAGATTAATCGCATTATTGAGGGATGGCGTAAGCTGGAAACCGTCATCGCCATCGATAATCAGTGGACGTCGACCTGTCGATTCGCCGACATCGTATTGCCGGCGACGACCCAGTTTGAACGTAACGATCTTGACCAATATGGCAACCACTCCAACCGCGGAATTATCGCCATGAAGCAGTTGGTGCAGCCGCAGTTTGAAGCACGTAATGATTTCGATATTTTCCGCGATCTTTGCCGCCGCTTTAACCGTGAAGAAGCGTTCACTGAAGGGCTGGATGAGATGGGCTGGTTGAAGCGCATCTGGCAGGAAGGAAGCCAGCAAGGGAAAGGACGCGGTGTTCATCTTCCGGCCTTCGACGTTTTCTGGAATCAGCAAGAGTACGTTGAATTCGAACATCCGCAGATGTTTGTTCGTCATCAGGCCTTCCGCGAAGATCCCGACCTTGAACCGTTGGGGACGCCAAGCGGTTTGATCGAGATATATTCGAAAACCATTGCCGATATGCAATATGACGATTGCCAGGGGCATCCGATGTGGTTCGAGAAAATCGAACGTTCACACGGTGGGCCAGGGTCGCAACGTTGGCCGCTGCATCTGCAATCCGTCCACCCGGATTTCCGTCTGCATTCACAGCTCTGCGAGTCCGAAGCGTTGCGTAAGCATTACGCGGTAGGTGGCAAAGAGCCGGTGTTTATTAACCCACAGGATGCCAACGCCAGGGGCATTCGCAACGGCGATATAGTTCGTGTATTTAACGCGCGTGGACAAGTGCTGGCCGGGGCGGTTGTCTCCGATCTCTACTCGCCGGGCGTGGCGCGCATCCATGAAGGTGCCTGGTACGACCCTGATAACGGTGGAGAAACCGGAGCGCTGTGTAAATACGGCAATCCGAACGTGTTAACGATAGATATCGGCACGTCTCAGCTGGCGCAGGCAACCAGCGCCCATACTACGCTGGTGGAAATTGAGAAGTATACCGGCAAGGTGGATAACGTGACGGCGTTCAGTGGCCCGATAAAAATGGTGGCGCAGTGTGAATATGTCCCGGCTGAGCAGGTGAAGTCATGATGAAAGACACCTCCCTGACAAAAGAACAAATGGCCTGCGTGTACGCCTGGCTGGCGCAGTTGTTTTCCCGGGAGCGTGACGATGAAAGCCTGGGGCTTTTGCAGTCCAGCGAAATGGCTGAGTGGTTCGCGGTGCTCAAAGGTGAGCCGCTGCTTGAGGCGCAGGTCCTTTTGCTGGAGGCGAAAATTGCCGCGCTCAAGGTGCGGGAAGACGCTACCCTGGAACTGGCGGCTGATTTTTGCAGCCTGTTCCTGATGTCGGATAAACACGCGGCGTTACCCTATGCATCGGCTCATCTTGAAGGAGGGCCAAACTATGGGGTCATTAAACAACTATTATCTGATGCGGGCATGCAGGTAAGCGATACGTTTAGCGAGTCAGCCGATCATCTGGCGATTTTTATCGAACTGCTGAGCCATCTGCATTTTTCCCTGGCAGAGGCAGGACCGCGTCATCAGCAGGTGGATGCGTTGCGCAGAGAAACGCTGGCAGGGCTGTTACGCTGGTTACCGGAGTTCACCACTAAATGCTGTCGGTATGATGACTTTGGTTTTTACGGCGCGCTAAGTCAGCTGTTGCTGGCTTTGGTCAGACTGGATAATCAGCGCTGAGAGCAGCACATCCGGCAGTAATGAATCTGTTGCCTCCGTCGTATTGCTACGTTCACCTTATGTTTTTCACTTCTCTGAAACGATACTGTCTGTGAACGTGTTAAGGGTACTATCGCCGTACCCTTAACAATCCCGGCTCCCGGCGGGAAAATTGTTGCTGCGCAATACTCTCCGCTTATTCCTTCAGGCTACCGGGCCGGGCGCGAGGCAACATCCCTGTAAAACGCGCCCTGAACCCGCATCCCTGTGGGTTCTCCCGGCCTTACGGAAACACGTCGGCAATTTTCAGCCGGACCAGTCCACACTTGACCTCCTGCGCTTTTATTTGAAAATCGCTGAACAGCAAAACAGATTTAACTGGAAATTAGGGCGTTGAAGCGATGACCTCGCTATGGTTGTTCCACTCCCAGTTATTTCCATGGTCTTTCATCTTCGTGAACTGAATGGCATTAGCACATTCGCTCCCGTTTTAACCCTATCACCGTACAACCAGCACCGGACATTTCGCGTGGCGTACCACGGCTGCTGCCGTTGAACCCAGCAGATAAGTGCTAAAACCGGGTTTATGTGAGGCGATGACAATAAGCTCGGCGTCTACTGATTCCGCCAGTTTGAGGATCTGATCCTTTGGCGGGCCGTAAACGACATGAGTTTGACTCCTGCCTGCAGGAATATTGAACTGCTTAATAATCTCTTCGAGTTTTTCGCTGGCCTTGGCCTGCAGACCACTTCTGTCCGGGAATTCGGTAGAGTAGGCCAGCCCCAGCGAGGCATAGAACGGAACGGTAGGAATAACGGCTAAAAAGTGAACCTTCGCGGTTTTGGCATGCGCCTGAACCTGTGGAACAACATGGCGAGTCAAATCGGTTTCAGAGATATCAATGGGCACCAGAATTGAGCGATACATATTCACTACCTCCTGTTTGTTTACCTCTACTCTGAGTGTAGCGAAAGTTGTCTTTGTATAATAAGTGACCAGATCAAGGTTGCGTGCATAAATGTGCGTCAATGAAATGTGTGTGTCGCATGTCTGGCCGTATATGTATATGTGAGCAAAATTGTAAGACAGATATCTTCATTAATACGTGTAATCGAAAAACAGAAAAGGGTTCTTTTTTATGTGTTTTCATTATATATTTAATTATATAACGATTGTCACCAAAGGATTAATTTCAGCAGCTTTTAATCGTTATCAAACTTTTATTCTGATGTTTGTGTGATTAATAGTTAATCAAACTTTATGTTTGGTTTAAAGTTCTAATTTTAAACGAAATTTGATATTTACATTTCGTTCTCATTAATTATGCGAGCCCCTTCAAACTTACCTATTGGCTGATTCTTATTTCTCTCTTCGCTTGATGAATATCAATAAGTAGCTGCTTTAGTATATTTATTGTCTACCTCTAAAAGGGTATTCGTCTGATGGAAATATAAGATGAGAAAAATAAATAAAACTATCATATGGACGATGCTGCTGTGCATTGTTCTTGGTGCAGTTATTGTTTTGGCAGGGCAATGGACATTGCACAAAACCTCGAGCACGGAATTTTGTTTGTCGTGCCATACGATGCAGGCACCTTACGAGGAATATACCGGCTCGGTTCACTTCCAGAATCAGAAAGGCATTCGTGCAGAGTGCGCGGACTGTCATATCCCGGAGGGCGGGCTGGATTATCTGGTGGCTAAGCTGCGGGCCTCAAAAGATGTTTATCACCAGTTCATAACCAAAAAAATCGATACCCCGGAAAAATTTGAAGAACATCGTCTGGAGATGGCGCAAACCGTCTGGGCACAGCTCAAGGCGAGTGATTCTGCGACCTGCCGTAGCTGCCACAGTATGGACGCCATGGATCTTGCTGCACAAAGCGCGGATGCCCAGAAGATGCACAAAATGGGCATCGCGGAAAAGCAAACCTGTATTGATTGCCATAAAGGCGTCGCCCATTTCCCACCTGAAATAAAAATGGATGACAGTGCGCTTAAAGGGCTTGAAGCGCAGTCAGCCTCTACTCCAGCCTCGGCAACTGAGCTTTATGCCGTAAGCAATACCGCGCTTGGCGATCTGGGAACCGTTTACCCGGCAACAAAAATGCAGGTTCTGAAAACAACGGACAACGCACGACTGGTCGAGATTCGCGGTAGCCAGATGCAAGGAAGTGAACAGGTTATTTACTACGCAGCAGGGCAGCGTTTGATTCTTGCCAGCCTGAGTGAAAAAGGTCAGCAGTCGCTGAAGATCCTCTCCGACTGGAAAAAAGATGACTACGGCAATGCGTGGCGAGATGTCGTGCTGCAGGGCGAATGGAGCGGTTCCGCTCTCGCCAGCCGCGAACCCATGTGGGATTACGCACGCAAACTCGACAATGTGTACTGCGCGGGTTGTCATGCGCCAATTCCGGCGAATCATTTCACGCTCAACGCCTGGCCTTCTGTGGCAAAAGGGATGGGTGCTCGTACCAATATCAGTGAAAACGAACTGGATATCCTGAGCCGTTACTTCCAGTACAACGCGAAAGACATGAACAAATAAGCGATAAATCAGGAGAAATCATGAAACTCACAAGACGTGACTTTATCAAGACGGCTGGCGCGGCAACCGGGACAATGGCGATTTCTTCGGTGATCCCAATGCCGGCCTGGGCCGAAGGCCAGAATGGCGGGGCAATCCTGACGGCAGCACGTTGGGGTGCGGTATACGTGGAAGTAAAAGACGGCAAAGTGGTTTCCTCAAAAGGTGCGTTGCCGAAAACGGTGCCGAACTCATTACAGCAAACCGCGCCGGATCAGGTTCATACCAATATCCGCGTTAAGTATCCGATGGTGCGCAAAAGCTATCTGGAAAACCCGGGTAAAGCGGATGGTAAACGTGGTAACGATCCTTTCGTGCGTGTGAGTTGGGAACAAGCGCTGAAGCTCATTCACGAGCAGCATAGCCGGATCCGTAGCAGCTATGGCCCGTCCTCAATATTTGCCGGTTCCTATGGCTGGCGCTCCAGCGGCGTTCTGCATAAGGCGCAAACCCTACTGCAACGCTATATGAGCATGGCCGGTGGCTACGCCGGTCATACCGGAGATTATTCAACCGGGGCCGCGCAGGTGATCATGCCTTACGTTGTGGGATCGGTTGAAGTCTATGAGCAGCAAACCACCTGGCCGATGGTGCTAGAGCACAGTCAGGTCGTGGTGCTGTGGGGGATGAACCCGCTCAATACCCTCAAAATTGCCTGGAGCAGCACGGATGAACAGGGGATTGAATACTTTAATCTGCTGAAAAAATCAGGGAAAAGCGTCATCGCCATTGATCCGATGCGTTCTGAAACCATCGAGTTCTTTGGTGATAATGCGACCTGGATTGCGCCACATATGGGGACCGATGTGGCGATGATGTTAGGGATCGCCCACACGCTGGTGAAGAAAAATCTTCACGACAAAGCCTTCCTGGAAAAATACACCACTGGATATCCGCAGTTTGAAGAGTACCTGCTCGGCAAGAGCGACAAAATTGAGAAAACCGCCGAGTGGGCATCTGGCGTGTGTGGCGTGCCTGCTGAGCAACTGGAAAAGCTGGCGGAAATTTTCTCCAGCAACAAAACCATGCTCATGGCAGGCTGGGGGATTCAGCGTCAGCAATACGGTGAGCAAAAACACTGGATGCTGGTGACTCTGGCGGCGATGCTGGGGCAAATTGGTACCGAAGGCGGTGGTTTCGGGTTCTCTTATCACTATTCTAACGGCGGTAACCCAACACGCACCGGTGGGGTATTGCCAGCAATTTCCGCCAAAATTGAGGGGGGATCATCTGCGGGCAACGACTGGGCGGTTTCCGATGCGGTGACCAGCCTGCCGGTAGCGCGAATTGTCGAGGCGCTGGAAAACCCAGGCGGCAAATATCAGCATAACGGTAAAGAGCAAACCTTCCCGGATATCAAAATGATCTGGTGGGCGGGTGGCGCTAACTTTACCCATCATCAGGATACCAACCGCTTAATCAAAGCCTGGCAGAAGCCTGAACTGGTTGTCATCTCTGAGTGTTACTGGACCGCAGCGGCCAAACACGCCGATATCGTTCTGCCAATCACCACCTCGTTTGAACGTAACGATCTGACCATGACCGGTGATTACAGTAACCAGCATCTGGTGCCTATGAAGCAGGTCATCGCGCCGCAGTTTGAAGCGCGTAGTGATTTTGACGTATTTGCCGATCTGGCTGAGATGCTCAAGCCGGGTGGTAAGGCGGTCTACACCGAAGGCAAAGACGAAATGGCGTGGCTGAAGCAGTTCTATGACGTCGCGCAAAAAGCCGCCCGCGCCCAGCGTGTCGCCATGCCTCAGTTCAACGCGTTCTGGCAGCAGAATAAACTGATCGAAATGCGTGAGAATGAAAAGAATAACAAATATGTGCGCTACGCGGATTTCCGCAGCGATCCGGTGATGAATGCGCTGGGAACGCCGAGCGGCAAGATAGAAATCTACTCGAAAACGATTGAAGGCTATCAGTATAAAGACTGTCCGCCGCATGCGTCCTGGATTGAACCGGATGAATGGAAAGGAACTGCGGATAAAGATCAGCTGCAGCTACTGACGGCGCACCCGGCACATCGTCTGCATAGCCAACTGAACTACGCGTCGCTGCGTAAAGAATACGCGATTGCCAATCGTGAACCGGTGACGATTCATCCGGATGACGCGAAAGCCAGAGGGATTGTCGAGGGCGATCTGGTTCGTGTATGGAATGCTCGTGGACAGGTTCTGGTGGGGGCGCACGTCAGCGACGGTATCAAACCGGGAATCATCTGTATCCATGAAGGCGCATGGCCGGATATTGAAAACGGTATCTGTAAAAATGGCGGTGCGAACGTGCTGACGGCGGATATCCCAACCTCACGGCTGGCGAATGGCTGTGCGGGGAATACCAGCCTTGTATATGCAGAAAAATTCACCGGTGAAGCGCCAAAACTCACCGTCTTTGATGAGCCAGCAATTGTCACCATGTAATGATGATGGCTGATAAACGGGGGCCGTAAGGCTCCCGTTTTTTATTACTGTTTGGGCAACGTTTTACTGTTGTTACTCAGCCAGTTCAATCACATCTCCCGTTGCCGGGGCGTCAGTTCCCGGTAGCCACAATCGACCCCATGAACCAGTGCAATGACAGCCGAGTAGTTTTTCGGGTTGTTGTTGCTTAATAAATTGTCGGGTCCGCCATAGCTTAGCGGGGGAGGCAGCACGTAAATGAAACCCACCGACCAGGGCATAAATTTGGTTAACCCCTGTGATTTTCTGGCAATGGCGTACGATGTTCTCTATTCCCCGATGCCCGCAACCAGTAATGATGACTAACCCGCGTTCAGATTTATAAATCAACACGCCTTCGTCACTGATGTAATCTGGTTGGAGTGTTTTCTCGCTAATTACACCATAGGATTGTGGCGTGGGAACGCTAATTTCCCCGGACCACAAAAAGCGATCGCTGATAGCCAGCGGCTCGCGGGTGTATTCCATGATGAATCGAGAGTAGTTGTTATCACGCGAGAGTTTTTTAATTTTTCGTGGTGTTCCCGCAACCGTAACTGAGGCGTATCGTTCACAGGCTATTTGGGGATGACAAATGATACGGCTGTTATCCGCAAGCCACGGCACGCCGCCGCAGTGATCGTAATGGCCGTGCGACAGCACCACGGCGGTTAAGTGCGTCAGGTCCACGCCCATTTGTGCAGCGTTATGCATGAAGCTGCCATCCGGCCCGGTATCAAACAATATTGTGGTCGTTTCATCCTGAACTAACAGACTTAATCCAGGCTTTGCCAGTAATGTTTTTCCAGCGCCAGCAGCACGTCGGTTTTCAAGCAGCACCGTGAGGGTCAAAGCCATGTCTGACTCCAGTATTAAAACAGCATACTGTAATGCATGGCTTTTGAGGGTGCTGTGATCGCAGCGCTCTTTAGCGGTATCTGTTATTCACGCACAATTTTGCCAGCGTTTCCTGCATCGCTGTCATTCCAGCTACCGCGACCATTTGTTTTAATGGTGTAAGTGGCATAACCGACGCGGAAGGTCATCGTATCCTTATAGGTATTTACGTCACGCACTTCCTTACCATTGACGTAAACGCCGGAATCTTCGACGTGAATATCAACGCTGCGTTGACCATTGGCAAATTTGGCCACGTAATTTCCGCTGAATTTGCCATCAATACCCGCATTATCGTGGTTATCCCGGCCTGTGGTATTTTGCTGCTCTTCACCATGGCGATGATGACGATTTTGCTGGCTGTTATCGCTCTCGATAAAGCCATGATCGTGGTTCCACTGATAGGATTTGTTCACATCACAACCATTGAGTTCGCTCATTTGCGTACAACCTGAACGTTCATATTTTTTCTGCATTGCCGGGGTAATTGCATATGCCGTTGTGGCCGTTGTCAGACCAAGGACCAGGAGGGTCAGCAGACGTTTATTCATTTTTCACTCACTATCATCATTAAGTTTATTTATAGGAACACGAACTTTTTGGCTGTCATTTTTACGACGATGGCAGTCTCCCATTAAATATTAACGACGCATACCAGGGGGAATCCTAATTTATAATTAGGGTGAGGTGATAAATGTTGTGATACGCAACATAATAAGTAGTTGATTTACGATTTTTATACAATCTGAATAAAGAGTTAAAAGGTTTTTACTTTTTAATGGAAGATTTAATGAATTATTAATGTTGACATTAACGATGAACAAGGATGCAGGCTTGTATATAAACAGGCCTGCACGGGGAGAGTAGTCCACAATATTCAAACTTAGCGTATTTATGGATATTGTCGTCAATACAGCTCGTCTTTACCCTTGAGTGGAGATCTGTGCGCGGTGCTGCTCGGCCTGTATCTCATGAGCAAATGAATGGCCGTTATTTACTGATTGGTGAACAACCATTGCTTTTTCATGTTTATTCATTTGTGAAAATGATTGCGCATTGGTTGGTGTTGACGATGAATTATTTGCCTGCGAGGCGTGTGCCTGCGCCATTTGTTGATGTGCAGAGGCATCACTGTTATTCATCATTTCATGAGCCATTACGGCCTGTTGATGCACTTTAGGTGTTTCTGCCGCATTAACGCCAACTGAAATAAAAAACGCGATAGCTAAAAAAGAGGACATCTTATTCATCATATTTCTCCTGTTTGGGTTTACGGAAGAAAGTATAATTAATGGGGACTGTCAGTGGCGTGACAGGATTATGACGGTTGTGTCAGAGAATAGGTGATGACAGGTATAAACGTCATCACCATAAATTACATCGCGTGCTTGGGAAGCGTCAGAATAAAGCGAGTGACATAAGGATCGGAAGTTACCGAGACTTTTCCG
Source organism: Citrobacter sp. Cf087 (assembly GCF_030334285.1). Lineage (NCBI taxonomy): Bacteria > Pseudomonadati > Pseudomonadota > Gammaproteobacteria > Enterobacterales > Enterobacteriaceae > Citrobacter > Citrobacter sp. Cf087. The sequence continues at coordinate 199,945 of NZ_JAOWED010000030.1, read as the reverse complement.
TGATGGGCAATCACAATCGATTTCACAATCGCCAGACCAATACCGCTGCCTTCGCCTTTACGCTGCCGTGAAGGGTCCACTCGATAAAAGCGGTCAAAGAGTCGCGGAAGATGTTGCGGGGGAATGGGGGGGCCGGGATTCTCAACGACTATCTGGACCAGACCATCCGCCTCTTTCACCCGCACGGTTACCGACTCACCTTTTGGCGTATAGCGCATGGCATTTGACAGCAGGTTACTCATTGCCCGGCGTAACATTAATGGGTCGCCTGAAACCCAGCATGCGCGTCCTTCAAACCGTAAACCAACCTCACGCTCCTCTGCCCAGGCTTCGAAAAAGTCGAACACTTTACCGACCTCATCAGCCAGATTGAGCGCTTTTTTTTCTGGGATCAGCTGATTGTTATCTGCCTGCGCCAGAAACAGCATATCACTCACCATTTTCGACATACGGCCAAACTCTTCGAGATTGGAATACAGCACATCTTCCAGTTCTTTTTGGGTGCGGGTCTGGCTGAGCGCAATTTCCGTTTGGGTGACGAGGTTAGTTATTGGCGTGCGGATCTCATGGGCAATATCCGCCGAGAAGTTCGACTGACGTTTAAATACGTCCTCGATGCGTTCGAGCATGTGATTAAACGAACTAACCAGTTGTTCCAGTTCAATAGGCACAGCCTGCGGATCGAGACGGACATCGAGATCTTTCGAGGTGATATTTTGGATGCGACGACTAACATTACGGATCGGTTCATGGCCTTTGTATACGGCGAACAGCACGATAAAAACAATCATGATGCTAATCAACGAAGCCGTCATAATTAACTTGTTTTTCAGATCGTTAATATAGTGCAGGTGAAAATCGATCGATAACGCCAGATACAGCGTATATGCTGGTTTTCCATCGGCAAGTTTTCCTACTGGCAGACGAATCATTCGCCAGTTAGACGATGTTTTCTGTCCGTGGATATGTCTGGAGGTTTGCAGTGTAGGGCCTGAGATAATAAAAACGTCGCTGGCATGAGCATTTTTATCCGGCCTTGCGCTGGCGATAAATTGCCGAAGATCCGGCGCATTGGGCGAATGAAAAATGGCCTTCTGGTTGCTATCTACCAGAGAAATAATGACGTTCGAGTAACCCGCCACCACATTTTTTAGCGTTTCCAGTCGGCGTGATTCTGGCTCGTTAGGTTGGTTAATAATCCGCTCCAACGTGGTGCTAATCTCTTGTAAATCATTGATGTCCTGCTCGGCGAAGTGGACTTTCACGGAGTGGATCATTATCCATGCAAAGGCGAAAAATGACGCAATTGTCGCCAGACTGATAAAAAAGGTTAGTCGTGTCGCCAGTGAAAAAGGGCGCCGCCATCGTTTACTGGCCATCAGGAACCTCAAGCATATATCCCACGCCGCGCACGGTCTGAATCAGTTTCGGCTCATAATCGTTATCAATTTTGGCGCGCAGACGCTTAACGGCGACATCGATGGCATTAGTATCGCTGTCAAAATTCATATCCCAGACCTGGGAGGCGATCAGCGAGCGGGGTAAAACTTCCCCCTGATGGCGCAGGAAAAACTCAAGCAGCGTAAACTCTTTGCTGGTCAGAGTGATGCGCGTACCGCTGCGGGTAACTTTTCTGCTGACCAGATCGACCATTAAATCCGCGACCTGAAACTGGCTTTCGACAATCACCGCCGCGCCTCGACGCAACAGCGTTCTGACCCGTGCCAGCAGTTCGGCGAAGGCAAACGGTTTAACCAGGTAATCATCAGCACCCAATTCCAGACCTTTAACCCGATGTTCAATGGTACCCAGCGCGGTGAGGAGAAGAATGGGCATTCCTTTGTTGGCGGAACGCAGCATCCGCACGATATCCCAGCCGTTTACATCCGGCAGCATGATGTCGAGTATGAGCAGGTCGTAATCGCCGGTCATCGCCAGGTGATACCCGTTCAGGCCGTTATCCGCTAAATCCACGACAAAACCCGCTTCCGTCAGGCCTTTTGTCAGATATTCACCGGTTTTTTTCTCATCTTCGACTATCAAAACCTTCATCGCATTCTCCTTCACGCACGGGTTGTGCGGACTTTCAATTCTAGGGAAGCGGGATCGGATAGCAATCGGTTATTGGGAAAATGACAGTTTTGTCATTTTCCTGTCACCGGTTAAACAGAGTCACTTAGTTAAAGTACAGCACTATAAATTCCTACACATTTTAGGGACATCAGTCCGGTCAGGACGAGAAGAACTATGAGCAAATTTAAGCTTCTTACTCTCAGCGCTATATTCGTGCTCGCCGGTTGTTCATTGGCGCCGGACTATCAGCGCCCGGCTTTGCCGGTGCCGCAGCAATTTTCTTTAAAACAGAATGCCCTGGTACCGGCTCCAGGTGAATATCAGGACACGGGCTGGCGGAGCTTCTTCGTTGACTCCCAGGTAAAGGCGCTGATTGGCGAGGCATTGGTTAATAACCGCGATTTACGTATGGCTGTGCTAAAAGTTCAGGAAGCGAGAGCGCAATATGGCGTCACGGACGCTGACCGCTACCCGCAACTCACGGCTGGCTCCAGTGGTACTTACAGCGGTAAATTAAAAGGTGATAGCAGCACCGATCGTGAATTCGAAGCTGGACTCAATCTTAGTTTCGACCTGGATTTCTTTGGGCGGCTAAAAAATATGAGTGAAGCTGAGCGACAGAATTTCTTTGCCAGCGAAGAAGCGCGTCGGGCGGTGCATATCTCATTAATCTCCAACGTGTCGCAAAGTTATTTTAATCAGCGTCTGGCTTACGCGCAGTTGCAAGTTGCTGAAGAAACGCTGCAAAACTACCAGCGCTCTTACGCTTTTGTAGAGAAGCAACTGGTAACCGGTAGCACCAACGTACTGGCGTTGGAACAAGCGCGCGGTGTGATCGAAAGTACGCGTAGCGAAATTGCCAAGCGTAAAGGTGATCTGGCGCAGGCCAATAACGCGCTGCAGTTGTTGCTGGGTACATACGGGAAATTACCTGATGACCACGCGCGCAGCCGTGGGGATATTAAACCGGTAACGCTGCCGCCATCGCTCTCGTCGCAAATACTGTTGCAGCGCCCGGATATTATGGAAGCTGAGCACGGATTATTGGCGGCAAATGCCAATATCGGTGCTGCGCGAGCGGCATTTTTTCCGTCTATAACGTTGACCAGTTCCGTGTCCAGTAGCAGCAGCGATCTTTCCAGTTTATTTAATGCCGCCAGCGGCATGTGGAATTTTGTCCCCAAAATAGATATTCCAATATTCAACGCTGGACGTAATCAGTCCAATCTCGACCTGGCAGAAATTCGCCAGCAACAGTCGGTAGTGAATTACGAACAAAAAATTCAGAACGCGTTTAAAGAAGTGGCGGATGCACTGGTGTTGCGCCAAAGCATTGCCGATCAAATTAGCGGGCAGCAGCGTTATCTGGATTCATTGCAAATCACACTACAACGCGCCAGAGCGCTTTATCAGAATGGTGCAGTTAGCTATATCGAAGTATTAGACGCAGAACGTTCTTTATTCGCTACGCGGCAATCGCTGCTCGATCTTAATTACGCCCAACAGGTTAATGAAATTAAGCTGTTTGCTGCCTTAGGCGGCGGTTGGGTGGAGTAATCCTTAATATTAACCTTTCAGGAGCATCAATTATGAATACGACCGCCAAAGCTGTGCTGTTTAGTCTTTTCTCTATGATCATGTTTAACGCTCAGGCCAATGAGCATCAGCATGGTGAGATGATGAATATGCAGCCAGCGGCTCAACAGGAACAACTCATTAGCGCTACCGGGGTGATTGAAGCTGTTGATATGGAAAGTAAAAAGATTACGATCAAGCATGATCCTATTCCTGCGGTGAACTGGCCAGCCATGACGATGCGTTTTACACTGGTTGCCGATACGAAGGCTGATGATATTAAGCCAGGCGATAAGGTCGCGTTTACGTTTGTTCAGCAGGGAAATCTCTCTGTATTACGCGATATTCACATCAGTAAATAACGTTCTCGTTGGTCTCTTTTATTCTTGCCCGGTTTTTTGCGAACGCGGGTGAGACTATCGCGCAATGGAAATCACTATGGCGTCTTTAAATATTAAAAATACCGCGCTTATTCTCGCTGGCATGATTGCCGGTGGGGTTATTTCTGTCGGTATTTATACTTATTATTCATCCGCAAAAGCAACGGCCGAAACCGGGCAGGCTTCGCCAAAAGAAGCCAGAAAAGTGTTGTTCTGGTACGACCCCATGTACCCAAACACGCGTTTTGATAAACCGGGTAAATCGCCATTTATGGATATGGATCTGATCCCGAAATATGCCGATGAAGAGACCGCGAACGCGTCATCACCAGGCGTGCGCATCGATCCTACACAAACCCAGAACTTGGGGCTGAAAACAGAGCCAGTGCGTCGTGGACCACTGCACTACGCGCAAACTTTCCCGGCCAACGTTAGTTATAACGAATACCAGTTTGTTATTGTCCAGGCACGCTCAGCGGGCTTTATCGAGAAGGTTTACCCACTGACCGTGGGGGACAGAATTAAGCAAGGCGCGCCGCTGATCGACCTGACTATCCCCGATTGGGTTGAGGCGCAGAGCGAATATTTATTGCTGCGAGAAACTGGCGGCAGCGCGACGCAGGTGGAAGGAATTCTGGAGAGATTACGTCTGGCTGGAATGCCTGAAGCGGATATTCAGCGTTTAAAATCGACGCGTAAAATTCAGACCCGCTTTACCCTGAAAGCGCCTATTGATGGGGTGATCACCGCATTCGATTTGCGTATTGGTATGAACATTTCCAAAGACAATGTGGTCGCGAAAATTCAGGGTATGGACCCGGTATGGGTCAGCGCGTCGGTCCCGGAATCTATCGCCTGGCTGATTAAAGACGCCTCGCAATTTACCATCACCGTGCCCGCCTGGCCGGATAAGCCTTTCACCATCAGCAAGTGGAGTATCTTACCCAGCGTTGATGCTACCACGCGTACGCTCCAGCTCCGTTTACAGGTCGATAATCCTGACGAGGCGCTCAAGCCCGGGATGAATGCTTACCTGCAACTGAAAACACAAAGCGAGCCAATGCTGCTGATCCCGTCTAAAGCGCTAATTGATACGGGTACCGAGCAGCGGGTAATCACCGTTGATAACGAAGGTCGATTTGTGCCGAAACAGGTTGCGGTATTCCATGAATCTCAAGGACTGACGGCTATCCGCTCCGGCCTGACCGAAGGTGAAAAAGTGGTTTCCAGCGGTCTGTTCCTGATTGATTCCGAAGCGAATATCTCTGGCGCACTGGACCGTATGCGCGCCCAGAACAGTAAGACGCAAGACGCAGCCTCCATGCCAGCCCAGGCGACCCATTCACACTGAGGATATGATAAATGATTGAATGGATTATCCGCCGCTCGGTGGCAAACCGTTTTCTGGTGATGATGGGGGCGCTGTTTCTCAGTATTTGGGGAACCTGGACCATCATCAATACCCCGGTTGATGCGCTGCCCGATCTCTCTGATGTTCAGGTGATCGTCAAAACCAGCTATCCGGGTCAGGCGCCGCAAATTGTTGAAAATCAGGTGACCTACCCGCTGACCACCACCATGCTGTCGGTACCGGGCGCGAAAACTGTGCGTGGTTTCTCGCAGTTTGGCGATTCCTACGTGTACGTCATTTTCGAAGATGGTACCGATCCTTACTGGGCGCGCTCGCGCGTACTGGAGTACCTCAACCAGGTTCAGGGAAAATTGCCGGCTGGCGTTAGCGCGGAAATGGGACCGGACGCTACGGGTGTCGGCTGGATATTTGAGTACGCGCTGGTGGATCGCAGCGGGAAACACGATCTGGCGGAATTACGTTCTCTTCAGGACTGGTTTTTAAAGTATGAGTTAAAAACGATTCCCAATGTGGCGGAAGTCGCCTCGGTAGGCGGCGTGGTTAAACAGTATCAGGTCGTTATCGATCCGATGAAGCTGACGCAATATGGCATCAGTCTGGCGGACGTGAAATCGGCGCTGGATACGTCGAATCAGGAAGCGGGCGGCTCATCTGTTGAGATGGCTGAAGCGGAATATATGGTCCGCGCCAGTGGATATCTGCAAACGCTCGATGATTTCAATAATATAGTCCTGAAAACAGGGGCCGACGGTGTACCTGTTTACCTGCGCGATGTGGCGCGCGTACAGATTGGGCCGGAAATGCGCCGTGGGATCGCCGAACTGAATGGCGAAGGCGAAGTGGCGGGCGGGGTGGTTATTCTGCGGTCCGGTAAAAATGCGCGTGAGGTGATCTCCGCGGTTAAAGCCAAGCTCGATACGCTGAAAAGTAGCCTGCCGGAAGGCGTAGAAATAGTTACAACATACGATCGCAGTCAGCTCATTGACCGCGCCATTGATAACCTGAGCTACAAGCTGCTGGAAGAGTTTATCGTTGTTGCGCTGGTGTGTGCATTGTTCCTGTGGCATCTGCGTTCTGCGCTGGTGGCGATTATTTCCCTGCCGCTGGGGCTGTGTATCGCGTTCATCGTGATGCATTTCCAGGGGCTGAACGCCAATATCATGTCGCTGGGGGGCATTGCCATTGCCGTCGGGGCGATGGTCGACGCCGCCATCGTGATGATTGAAAACGCCCATAAGCGGCTGGAAGAGTGGGGGCATCAGCATCCGCATGAAAAGCTGGATAACGCAACGCGCTGGAAGGTCATTACTGACGCCTCGGTAGAAGTCGGCCCGGCATTGTTCATCAGCCTGCTGATTATCACATTGTCGTTTATCCCTATTTTCACGCTTGAGGGGCAAGAGGGGCGACTGTTCGGGCCGCTGGCGTTCACCAAAACGTATGCCATGGCAGGTGCGGCGTTTCTGGCCATCGTGGTTATTCCGATCCTGATGGGATTCTGGATCCGCGGAAAAATACCTGCAGAAAGCAGCAACCCGCTTAACCGTTTCCTGATCCGTATTTACCATCCGCTATTGCTGAAGGTATTGCACTGGCCCAAGACCACCATTCTGGTGGCGGTGCTTTCAATACTGACGGTTATCTACCCGCTGAATAAAGTCGGTGGCGAATTCCTGCCGCAGATTAACGAAGGTGACCTGCTGTATATGCCTTCGACATTGCCGGGGATCTCAGCGGCGCAGGCAGCGGACATGCTGCAAAAAACCGACAAGCTGATCATGACCGTTCCGGAAGTGGCGCGCGTGTTTGGTAAAACCGGTAAGGCAGAAACCGCAACAGACTCCGCACCGCTGGAAATGGTTGAAACGACGATCCAACTGAAGCCGCAGGACCAGTGGCGTCCGGGGATGACGATGGACAAAATCATTGCCGAGCTGGATAAAACCGTACGCTTGCCGGGACTGGCGAATCTGTGGGTTCCGCCGATTCGTAACCGTATCGACATGCTCTCTACGGGGATCAAAAGCCCAATTGGCATTAAGGTGTCAGGTAACGTTCTGGCAGATATCGACGCCACGGCGGAGCAAATTGAAGAGGTGGCCAGAACCGTGCCGGGCGTCTCTTCAGCACTGGCTGAGCGCCTGGTCGGGGGGCGCTATATCAATGTGGATATTAATCGGGAGAAAGCGGCCCGGTACGGAATGACCGTCGGCGCGGTGCAACTGTTTGTCACCTCAGCGGTCGGAGGCGCAATGGTCGGCGAAACTGTGGAAGGGATTGCACGTTATCCGATTAACCTTCGCTATGCGCAGAGCTATCGTGATAGCCCGGAAGCGCTGCGTAATCTGCCCATTCTGACGCCCATGAAACAGCAAATCACGCTGGCAGATGTTGCAGATGTGACGGTGGTTTCGGGCCCTTCGATGCTGAAAACCGAAGATGCGCGACCAACCAGCTGGATTTACATCGACGCCCGCGATCGTGACATGGTCTCAGTGGTGAACGATCTGAAAAAAGCGATCGCTGAAAACGTACAGTTAAAACCGGGGACCAGCGTGGCGTTTTCCGGGCAGTTCGAGCTGCTTGAGCGCGCCAGTCATAAGCTCAAACTGATGGTGCCGATGACGCTGATGATAATCTTCGTTCTGCTTTATCTGGCCTTCCGTCGCTTTGGTGAAGCGCTGCTGATTATCACCAGTGTGCCTTTTGCGCTGGTGGGCGGCATCTGGTTCCTTTACTGGATGGGGTTCCATATGTCGGTTGCAACCGGAACCGGATTTATCGCCCTGGCAGGTGTTGCTGCGGAGTTTGGCGTGGTGATGCTGATGTACTTGCGCCACGCTATTGAAGCCGAACCTGCGTTGGAAAATCCGCAAACCTTTACGGCGGATAAGCTGGATGAAGCGTTATATCACGGTGCTGTGCTGCGCGTGCGCCCGAAAGCGATGACCGTGGCGGTGATTATTGCAGGTCTGTTACCTATATTGTGGGGGACGGGAGCTGGCTCAGAAGTCATGAGCCGCATAGCCGCGCCGATGATTGGCGGCATGATCACCGCACCATTGCTCTCTCTGTTCATTATTCCGGCCGCTTATAAGCTGATGTGGCTGCACAGGCATCGCCACCAAAAGTAATGCCCTGAAGCGCTCGTCTGCCTCGGTTTTACTGCCGAAGCAGGCGTTGCGTTATACCGTCAACGCTTTCACGCGTTTGCGGTACTCGCCCGGCGTGCAGCCAAATTCCCGTAAAAAGACTTTATGAAACGACGATTCGCTGGCGTAACCCACCGACTCGGCAATAACGATTAACGGCTGTGTACCGCGCGATAGCATCTGGGCTGCGAACTGCAGGCGCAGCGCGGTTAACACCGCCAGCAGCGTGGAGTTTGATACTTCACGGAATAGCTGTGCGAAGCTGGCCCGCGACATATGTGCTCGTTTTGCCAGTTCTTCGACGGTCCAGGCAAAAGCCGGTGACTCCAGCATCATGAATACAACGGATCCAAGCCTGGGGTGCAGCAGTAAATTCAGCACATTTTTAGCGGGTGTCGACTGGGCGAGCCACTCGCGAACGGTTAACGCGAACAGCGTAGCGCATTGCTGGCTGCAAACGATGCTGGAGCCAGGCAGGTCGTTGATGTATTCCTCCTGCATTAGCGCAATCATGGCCTTCAGCCAATGGCTGACGGGGCTGTTCTCCCCAGGCGCCAGTAATAATACTTCCGGAAGCGCGGTTAAAAAATAGCGTGAAGATGCCTGTAATCGCAGGCTCCCGCAGACAATATGCGTTTGTTCTTCCCCTGTCTGGCACAGACGATGCGCGGAGTTTTGCGGCAGAATGACTATTGTTCCAGGGCGTAATGTGGAAGATGTTCCGTCAGGCATATCCAGTTGAGCGAATCCCTGGGTTACCGTATGCCAGCGAATAACGGACAGTTCACCCGCCGCATGCGGCAGTTGCCAGTCCCTGCTCAACAGGCAGTTTTGATCAATCGAGCCCTGCGGGTCGTTAAGCATAAGTAATCGGCTAAGTGCGTCCATGAAGACTCCTGGGCAGTTTTTGCTAATGCTAATTGAGATGACAGCAACGCTATCACACATAATTTTATTAATAATTTTATGGTATTAGTTTAATTTCTCAATAAGTTGAGTGGAAGGGAAAGAGCGGTTTTTTAGACGATTTGACAGTAATTGGCGCGTTATGGATACATTGTTCGTGCATCGCTAAACCTATAATTCAGTTCAACAAACGAACAGTGACATGGCGGAGAGACAGCATGAATCAGTATCAGGCGATTGTTATCGGATTTGGTAAAGCGGGTAAAACGCTGGCGGCAACACTGGCCAAAACGGGTTGGCGGGTAGCGATTATTGAACAGTCAAACACCATGTATGGTGGGACATGCATCAATATCGGCTGCATTCCCACCAAAACCCTGGTACACGATGCTGAACTTCAGCATGACTTTGCCGCAGCGATGCAGCGCAAGACCTCCGTTATCAGTTTTCTGCGCGATAAAAACTTCCACAATCTTGCCGATCTGGAAAACGTGGATGTGATTGAAGGTCGTGCTGAATTCATTGATAACCATACAGTGCGGGTCGTACAGCCAACAGGTGAGGTTGAACTGAGCGGCGAGAAAATCTTTATTAATACTGGTGCCCAGTCAACGATTCCGAACGTTGAGGGATTAACCACGACGCCTGGCGTATTTGACAGCACCGGGTTGTTGAATTTGACGCAACGTCCCGAGCGTCTGGGCATTTTGGGCGGTGGGTATATCGGCGTTGAATTCGCATCGATGTTTGCCAACTTTGGTAGCAAAGTCACTATTTATGAAGCAGCTCCGCAGTTTTTGCCTCGTGAAGACCGGGATATTGCTGACACTATCGCCAACATTTTACGCGACCAAGGCGTTGAGCTGATCCTCAATGCCAACGTGCAGTCTGTCTCCTCTCACGATGGTGCAGTACAGCTGCACATGCCGGAAGGTACCCAGACGGTGGATGTGCTGCTGGTGGCATCGGGTCGCAAACCGGCGACTGAAAATCTGCAGCTGCAGAATGCGGGTGTAGATGTAAACGACCGTGGTGCCATTATTGTAAATAAATATCTACGTACCTCGGCAGATAACATATGGGCAATGGGCGATGTCACTGGTGGATTACAATTTACCTATATCTCGCTGGATGACTTCCGTATTGTGCGCGACAACCTGCTAGGCGAGGGGGTACGTAACACGGGTGATCGTCAAAATGTACCATATTCCGTCTTTATGACGCCGCCGCTTTCCCGCGTCGGAATGACTGAAGAACAGGCTCGTGCCAGTGGTGCGGCGGTGCAGGTCGTGACGTTGCCGGTAGCGGCTATCCCGCGTGCGCGGGTGATGAATGATACCCGTGGCGTACTTAAAGCGGTGGTGGATAGCGAAACGAAACAAATATTAGGTGTGTCGCTGCTGTGCGTGGATTCTCATGAAATGATTAATATCATCAAGACGGTTATGGATGCGGGGTTACCTTATACCACATTGCGTGACCAAATATTTACCCATCCAAGCATGAGCGAATCACTAAACGATCTCTTTTCTCTCATTAAATAATAATAGCGTAGTCTACATATTTGCCCCACCCGTGTGGGGCTTTTTTATTTGTTTTTATACTTCCTGATACTAATTGACAGTTATTTTGGCGTTACGGATGAAATAAAATAAAGTGACATGTTTTATTATATTTCCACTGAAATAACTTGTTAATGGGAATAGAAATGAACATGTTTAAAACTACGTTACTAATGACTGCATTACTGACTGCTCCGGTGACATTTTCCGTGTTAGCGCAAACCGAGGTTGCCCACGTTAGCGTATCAGCTGTGTCTGGCACTCCTTCCGTGGTGGAAGATGCCATTGCGAAACTGGCACAGGAAAAGAAAGCGACTTCCTGGAAAATTACCTCAATGCGTATTGATAGCAGCACTCACGCAACGGCAATTTTGTACAAGTGAGGAGAGCTGGAATGGAAAAATATCTTCGTATATTGGGCAAAGGTGATAGGGTTGGATTAACCTTGATTCGCCTGAGTATCGCGATTGTTTTTATCTGGATTGGGTTATTAAAATTTGTACCTTACGAAGCCGACAGCATTACGCCGTTTGTCGCCAATAGTCCGGTAATGTCATTTTTTTATGAGCATCCAGAAGAATACAAACAACATTTAACCCACGAAGGTGAATTCAAACCGCAGGAGCGTGAATGGCAGACGGCGAATAACACGTATACGTTCTCAAATGGCCTGGGCGTAGTCGAAGTTCTTATCGCTTTGCTGGTGCTGGCTAATCCTGTTAGCCGTTGGCTGGGATTAATTGGCGGCGTTCTGGCATTTGCCACACCAATTGTAACTTTATCATTTTTAATAACCACACCAGAAGCATGGGTGATGCCGCTGGGTGATTTACACCACGGATTTCCGTACTTGTCAGGCGCTGGACGGTTGGTGTTAAAAGATACGTTAATGTTGGCGGGAGCTGTGATGATCATCGCGGATTCTTCCCGATCAATTATTAAGCAAAAGTATTGAATTTTTAACGTTGTACCCTCTGCAAGACAGTAAGCCACTATAGTTCGATTCGGTAATTACCGGGCCAGCAGGATGCTGGCCTTTTTTCTGCCCTAAGGGAAATTTATGTTATACATGAAATACAATGATTCGCTTTGCCACAATAACCAGTCGGACTTATATTACTGATTAATAATATAGTGAAGTAAGCATCTTCTTTCTTCTTTCGATAGCGCACCAGTTCGCATATTGCGTAGTTCCTCCATCAAAACCCATTCATTTTTCTCTGTTTTTTTCTGTGCAATTCTTGCTATTTGTTATCTCAAAATGACACTTTAAAAAAGATTGTTATTCACTTTTGTTATAATTAAACAACACGTTCGCATGGTTTTAGGCATGACTTCAGCTAGAATTAACTTTGATTAAATGTTTTTACGTATCAATAAATGGCTAAAGATAGTTAAAAACTTAATTTTTAATCAACTGTTCGACATGGAATCCACTATGGTAATTAAGCACCAGGGGTGGATGCTGATCTCGCGTTTTGTGAGTAACCAAACGCGGGACATATCTTAAATATGGAAATAAGGGTTTTAGAATGAGCTTTGGATTAGCAAAGGAAGATAAGTTTGAAATCATAACTACCCTTCGTGAAGAGCTGCACAAGAAAACGAAACTGGAAGTGTTATGTGAAAACAGTAGCGTTATCACGCAGTTAGAGAAGGTTGATTTCGAGCGGTTTGTTATCTCCTGGCACGAAGACATTGTTCCTGAAAAGGTCCAATACTTTATCCTGCACAGCGAAAGCGGGATTGTGAAATTTAGTGCCAGATTCGAGCAAACCCCATCAGCAGGTGCAGAAGTAGGATTATCCTACCTCATACCGGATTTGATTTTCTTTGCCCAGCAGAGACAAAATCAGCGTTTTTCCTTCATGAAGGGGTATGACTTTTTCTGTTTTGGTCGTTACAAAAATGGAGAAAACTACTCTTTCAAGATTAAAAATATCTCGCAGGGTGGTTGTGCGTTAATCGTTCAAGATGTAAACGCCCGTTTTCTTTATAAAGATGCGGTGATTAAAAATGCATCTCTGGATTTCGATACATTTGGCTGTTTACAACTGGACTTAAAAGTGATCGATGTCGTCCTGATCAATGAGTTTGATGAGGATAACCAGTTGTATTCCTGTCATCAGATCTCGTGTGAGTTTGATTTTAAAAATCGTCGTGAAGAGACTGAAGTCGAGAAAATTATTATTAAATTTTTAATGAGTAACAAGATTAGAAGCTTATAAGGAACGGTGAACAGGATGTTGATGTGTGGCAGTGATAATTTTGTGGGCAATGGTATGTTTGCCTACCTCACCAGCAAACATGTACCGATACAAACATTCCAGTTTGAGGATATGTTGCATCAGTCATCATTATGCCAGCATCAAACCATGGTTTTTAATATCATCGATAATGAACATGCGTGTTCGGACATTGTTCAGTTTTTGAATAAAAACCGATTCAAATTTTATAATAACGTCGTGGTGATTGTTGCTGATAGTTTGGTGGCGAAATTATGCGTAGAGTTATTATATGTCGAAAAAATAATAGTTTTGACTGAAAAATCTTCATTGCGTGATTTTGGTCAATTGGCGACATTATCAGTCGGGAAATGGAACCCCCGACTGTATCGTTCGCAGAAAAGATTAACCGAAAGAGAGCAGCAGATCCTGAACTTACTGGTAAGTGGTTATACAGCCAAAGAAATTTCTGAGTTAGTTAGCCTGAACTATAAAACGATTCAGGCACATAAGATGAGGGTCGTCGCCAAGCTTGGCCTGACCAATACCTCTGATTTAAATAAGTTAATTGTCAGATTTACCCATCGTATGTCTTTTTTACCCTAACCTGACCATTCTTTTCTGATGTAATACACCTAATAGTAGATACAATTCGGGAGTGATTTTGACTGGTTTTTAATGTTATGATTTGTAGAGGGAGAGGGGAATGTTTAATTCCAGTGAGGTGCTAACCGCGCTTGAAAAGGCTTTGAATACCAGTCAACTTTATATGGTTTATCAGCCTATTTTCAATTTACATGCCCAGTGTATAAGCGGATTTGAAGCATTAATGCGTTGGAATAGTCCTCAGATGGGTATGATCTCTCCCGATGTTTTTATTACGTTACTGGAAGATAGCGGCAATATTATTTCAATTGAAGATATGGTTACTCACTCTCCGTGGGATGTTGCAACTTCCTGGCCTGACCCCATTGTATTATCCGTCAATATTTCCGCGCTTGAATTCTGCGATCCTCTGTTACCCCAACGCGTCAGACAAAATCTTGCCACCTCCGGATTGCCGGTCCATCGATGCCAAATAGAGGTCACCGAAACGTCACCGCTGTACGACAGTCAGATTGCGGCTAAAAATATGACGGAATTAAAGGCGATAGGGGTCAAGCTTGCGCTTGATGATTTTGGAACCGGTCATGCTAATCTTAATTACCTGTTGAAATATCCTTTTGATACCTTAAAAATTGATAAGGAATTTGTCACCGCTATTGAGCCCGACACCCGATCGACAAAGATTGTTGAGGGTATTATTTCACTGGCGCATAATTTTGGTATCGAAGTTCTTGCCGAAGGGGTGGAAACCCAGTCCCAACTGGACCGGTTGATGCAGATTGGTTGTGACAAAATTCAAGGCTTTTTCATTTCTCCCCCGGTGCAGGCACAAGAGATCCCTTCACTCTTAGCACAATATAATCGTTAATCCTTCCGTATTTACGTTTCCCAATCCCTTGATTGTTCCACATTGCTGGTAAGTCTGTAGGCCTGATACGCGTCGCGCATCAACCACCCCTGTAATACTATAAGCAAAAAAAAGCCCCCTGCTGAACAGGAGGCTGGCGAGTTTATGTCAGCTTAGAACGATTTCTTAAAGCCGATAGAGGCATTGACCGGCGCTTCGATCTGCGACTTACTGCCACCGTTGCTGAATTGCGTACCCAGCTCACCGTAGACCTGCAGGTTTCTGTCGATAGACCATGACAGGCCGGCTGCAACTTCAGTGCTGGAGTACTGCTGTGAAGATTCCAGCGTAGTGGTGGCTACCGCATTGCTAAAGTGCGTTTTGTCTTTTGAACCCAGACCCTGCCAGACGTTAACCCTGCCGTACGGCTGGAATTTGCCATGGTTGGTGTCATAGTCAGCGACCAGACGCACGCCCAGACGCGCGGTAAAGGAGTCTGCGGTATCCATTTTCACTTTCGTTGGGGTCACACCATCCAGCGTGCTGTTATCAAAGTCGCTGTATTGGTAGATCAACTGAGCCTGAGGCTCCAGACTCCATGCGCTGGCGCCTAAACGGAACGATTTACCCACCTCTGTCGACGCCGTCAGCGTGTTGCCTCTGACGGTATACGAGCCATTGTTACCGGTCGCCGCCAGGCGGGATTTATGGTTACCGTACTGCAGGACGTTATCAACATACATACCGTCACCCGAGAACCAGGTCGCATAGCCACCGACGTAAAATGCGTTGTCGTCGATGTTACCGCCTTTGCCATCGCTGCCTGTCTTCGTGCCTTTCACGTTGCTGTCGATATCAAGGATGCTGGTATACATCCCGGCTTTCCAGCTTTCGTTAGCATACATATCAACGCCGACCTGGATACCCATGGTATGGGAGCTGGTTTGCGTACCGGCAGCATCATCCAGTTTGGTTTTACCGGAGTAGCCAATCATTCTTGCCCAGGCGCGATTGTCTTCATCAATGCCCGGTTTAACCTCGTCCCCCATACGTTGGTGCATGTTACCTAACAGGCTAATATCACCCTGACGTACTACGCTGGCGAGGCCAGAATACAGCATGGTTTCTGGACGGTATTCACTTCTCAGATACCAGTTTTCACCCTGGCCCTGAGCATTACCCGCATGTAGTTGGTACTCAAATGCACCTGCAGCCATACGATCGGCGGCAAGATGGAAGGCATCCCGTGAGGTTTGCGCGGTTGTGGTTGCGCCA
Organism: Citrobacter sp. Cf087; assembly: GCF_030334285.1. Lineage (NCBI taxonomy): Bacteria > Pseudomonadati > Pseudomonadota > Gammaproteobacteria > Enterobacterales > Enterobacteriaceae > Citrobacter > Citrobacter sp. Cf087. The sequence goes on along the minus strand of NZ_JAOWED010000030.1, from coordinate 183,972 downwards.
TTGAGCGCAGTCACCACTTCGATACCATCCCCAATGGTCGGCGCGCCAAGACCAGAACCATCGACATCCAGCAGTGTGCTACCGCTGGCTTTACCGCCATCGATAATCAGACGGTCGGCAATGCCTGCTCCGCTACCATTCTGGATAGCTGCCATGTTGATAGTCCCTTTTTCGCCGGTGTAATCCCCTTTGACGGTTAAGGTTGTGCCAGTCTGCTGACCGATGAGCGAGACATCGCCACCGTTGCTCAGGCCCGCTACCGTCTGGTTATAGCCCTGCGTGTTCAACGTGGTGTCTGCGACCACATAGTGGTGTGATGCGCTACTCAGGGTGTTGGTATTACCCGCTTGCAGCACGCCGTTGGCGATCAACGTAGCGCCGCTGTAGCTGTTTTCACCTTGCAGCTCGGTAATGCCGCTACCGGTCTGATGCAACTGGCCTTTACCACTGATATTGCCGGTCAGCGCCAGGGTATCGCCACGATTGACGTTGAGTACGCCGTTATCAACGACATCCCCCTGAATGCTGCCAATATCACCGCCGTTACCCAGTTGTAAAACGCCTTGTTCGATGGTGGTGCCACCGGTGTAGGTGTTATCCAGCGTCAGGGTGAGGGAGCCTTTACCGGTTTTGGTCAGTTGACCGTTACCTTCGACTTCCGTCAGCAGAGAAACGTCATGCCCGTTGGTGTCGAATGTCCCGCCGCCGGATTCCAGCGTCACCTGACGGGCAGTATCAAACGCTTCGCCATACTTCAGCGTACCGCCATTAAAGGTAATTCCCGTATCTGCCGCACCCAGGTTGGTATCACCCGCCACCTGCAGCGTCCCTGAGGTGATGGTGGTGCCGCCGCTGTAAGTATTGTCGCCGGTGAGAATCAGCGTACCGAGATCGCCTTTATTCAGGCCGCCGGTACCGCGGATAACGCTGTCGATAGTGGCGGTGTAACTGGCGCCGTCTACTGTGCCATCGCCGACACGAATCAGGGTGTTTGCCGTGTCGGTGGTAATGGCTTCGCCGCCCACACGATAACCATCGGTGGCAAACTGCGCGCCGCTGATGATGACATCGCCTTTGCTGTTATCGACGGTTACGTTGCCCGCTTCACCCTGGAAGACGGCGAATGCGGCATCGGTAAACGGTGCGTTCAACGCGCCTTCTGGCGTCGATTCATCGGTGGTCCAGTTGTCGTTACCCTGGCTGGATTGCCAGATACCGTCGCCGCCGTTAATGACGCCGTTATTTTTCAGCTCGCCATTCTCACCGCCGGTGCCGTCCCAGAAGCGCAGCGTCAGTCCGGCGTGGTTGACCAGGTTGACCTGATTTTTCACCGATGTCTGCACGTACAGGCTGTCAGCTGCTTCCGGTGCGTTAGCAATATCCATCACATTGTTGGTCAATGTGCCGGTGTAGTTGATGACGCGGTAAACGCCCACATCAAAGCTACCGCCTGGTGAGGTTTCAATGTTGAGCTTACCATCGAGCGTCAGATCGCCATTTACGTCAATCAAGTCGTTGAAGGCACCGCCCGGGGTATAAGCCTGACCAAACTGATAATCCAGTTGGGCGTTATCACTGAGCGTCAGAGAACCGGTAGTCAGTTTACCCACACTGTTGATAGCTGCACCCGCGGTAATATGCGCGTCGTCCAGCACATCAACCGCGCCGCCGATAATACCGTTACCGCCGAGCGTTGCCCCGGATTTCACCGTCACCTGGCCGGTAGCCGCAGACTGATTACCGTTGACCAGCAGCACGCCTTCATTGACGTCCGTGGTGCCGGTGTAAGTGTTATCGCCGGTCAGCGTCAACGTACCGTCACCGATTTTCACCAGGCTGCCGTCGTTGCCGCTGATAATACCGCTGATGGTGTCATCAAGATGCAGATTACCCAGCGACAGTTCTTTATTGCCCAGTTCGACATTACCCGCGCCGGACAACGAGCCGATAGACGTTGCGCTGTCGACTGCGCTGATATCGACCTTACCGCCCACCAGGTTTTTAACGACGGTGTTCTCTGCCATCGCATAGTCAGCAAAGGTCATCAGTCCGCTGTTATTCACGGTGGCATTGCCCCCGCTGGCATTTTCTTCCAGCGCCAGGGTACTGTCTTTTGACACGTTAACCGTCGCGTTGCCCGCACTGGCGTTATTGGTTAACACCGCTTTCGCCGTGCCCGTCAGGTTCAGCATTGCGCTTGCGGCGGTGACGTTATCCGCCAGCGTTAACAGGCTGTCGGCGATGTTCATAGTCAGGGATTTCAGGCTGGTATCTGTCCCGCTGATATTGAGCGTCGCACCCTTATTGACGTTCACGGTGCTGCTTTCATTACTGCCAAAGGCTCCGGTTTTGCTGACGTTGACCGTCACATTGTTGGCGTTTCCGGTACCGGCAATTTCGGTGTCGCCTTTGTAGCTGTTTGCGCGGTCGAGCGACAAGGTGCTGCCCGCATCACTAGAGCTGCTGGTAACTTTCAGTTTACCCTCGCCGGTAATCTCACCGGTTGGCGTGAAGTGGTGCGAATTAAGGTCAAACACCGCAGCATTCTCATTCGCTCCCAGCTCAATGGTGCGATTGCTGGTCAGGTCCGCGCCCAGTTGCAGCGTTGAACCGTTATTGATGGTCAGGTCAGTTCCGCTCTGGCCGAGATTGCTGTCGGAGGAGATCTGCAACGTGCCGCCATCAATGCGCGTGCCGCCGCGATATTCGTTGTCACCGCTGAGGATCAGACGGCCAAGGTCGGTTTTCACCAGCGTCAGCTTGTCAGCAGTACTGGCCTCGCGGATAACGGACTCAATGGTCGCGGTATAGTTTTGCCCCGCGCCACCAGCGCCAACGCGCACCAGCAGTTCGCCAGTCCCCGGCGTCTGGCCTGCGTGGGTCGCGTTTTCCGTGGTGGCATACGCGTTAAGCGCATCGCCTTTAACGACATAGCCATCGGCATCAAACTGTGCTCCGGAGAAGTTAATTTCTCCCGCGGCGTTATCCACGGTAACGGTACCGCCTTTGGTGGTGAAGACGGCGAAGGACTTCTGTGCCCAAGGGGCGTTACCCTCACCGGTTGCGGTGGTCCAGTTGTTATCACCCTGACTGCCGATTGCCATCCATTTGCCATCGCCACCGTCAATTTTGCTGTCGCCTTCAATGCCGGACGCGCCGTGGCTCTGATTAACGGTTGCGCCGTCCCAGAACTGCAGGGTAACGCCGTTGGCATTCACCAGGTTGACCTGTTTGTCGATGGAGGTTTGAACAAAAATATTGCTCTTATCCTGGCTATTCGGTATCGCGCCTAATTCCAGCGTCTGGTTATCCAGCGTGCCACCGTAGTTATAGATACGGTACACGCCCGGTCCGAAGTTACCACCCTGTGAAGTGGTGACGTCCAGAGTCCCGTCCAGTTGCAGATCGCCTGCGACGTTAATCAGATCGTTTAGCGCGCCGCCTGGCGTATAGGCTTGACCCAGTTCGAAAGCGGAGGTCGTTTTGCTGCCAAGCTGCAGATTACCGTTAATGGATAACGTACCCGCACCGCCGTCACCGGCGCTGAGGGTAGAGGCATCGTTCATCAGCACGTCGCCGCCGATCACCCCGTTACCCCCCAGCGTCGCCGTACCGCTTACTTTGGTCACACCCGTCGCGGCACTCTGATTACCTTTCACCAGTAGCGTACCGCTGGTGACGGTCGTGTCGCCGGTATAGGTGTTATTGCCCGTCAGGCGAGTAATACCGTTACCAATCTGCTGTAAAGCACCGATCCCGGAGATTACGCCGCCAAGCAGCACATCATCGGCCCGATTAATCGCCAGCACGCCATTGTCGATGATGTCAGACACGGCGTTGACTCCGCCTGTATTTCCGCCGTCACCCAACTGCAGCGTACCGGTTTGATCAATAGTGCTGGAGCCGGTATAGGTGTTGTTGGCGGTAAAGACAGTGGTGCCGCCTGCCGCGCGTTCAAACTTCCCATCACCGCTGATGACGCCGTTATAGATCTGCGCAGCCGTCGTGTCGCCCTGCGTGTCAAAGATGACCCGGCTGCCAGCACCCTGAGTCGTCACATTGTAGTCAGCGATGGTCGCGGCAGTGCTGGTGGACTCGCCGTGATCGCCGGTACGCAGCGTTGCGCCATTGGTAACCGCAATGGTTTTACTTGCCAGTTGCAGACGATCGACGATGCGCATATCTGCACTTGAACCGCTAATGGTCAGTGAGTCCCAACCCGTGCCGATGTTGGTACCGGTGGTCAGGTTATCGCTGCTCAGACTGCCAATTTTCGCACTGTTACCGTGTGTATTGGTGAAGGTGAGGGCGTTGCCACTGCCGGCTTCGGTAGTGATATGGCGCGTTTTATCCAGCGTCACATTGCCGATGTTGGCTTTATTGTTGCCGTCGGTTCCGGCGAAATTCACCTCGCCCGCAAAGGTTCCGCTTTGCCAGTTAAAGGTGTCCTTGCCTTCTCCGGTGTTGATCACGCCACTGGTGATACCCTGGCTGATATCAATGGTGTCATTGCCCTTGCCAGATTGAATCGCCACTGCTGTATCGTTGATAGCCTGAAGGGTACCGGTATTGGTGATTTTTTTATTGCTGTCACCGCTGGCATCAATAACGGGTGCGGTGGTGCTGACAGAGATAATTTTTCCGCTATTGGCTATTGCGCTAACATTTTTAGCGATGATTGCAGAACCACCTGCGCTGTCGTAGACGTTGATATCGGCATTGGTGGTGACCTTACCGTCCGTATTGGCGCGGATACCGCTGCCTTCGCTGTTATGCACCTCAACGGTATAGCCTTTGCCGATGGTCAGATTGCCTGTCACTGCGTCACCATTGCGCTGCTCAAAGGCGAAGCCGGTACCTTTACCGTTAACATTCAGAATGTTATTCAGGCCATCTTTCATGTTTAACGCGACGCTGGTACGGATCCCCGGACCGTCGTTGGCATTGATGGTGACATCGTTGAGTGTGATATCGGTATTGTTGGCATCGTTTTGAATGCCCGCGCCAGTACCTTTGGCGCTAATAATCACCCCTTTGGCAGCCAGCTTACCGGCCCCTGTGTCCAGGCGAATACCGTCAGCAGTGCCATTGGTGGTGATGGCATCGCCAGTATTACCAGTAATATTCAGGCTGGCGCCGTTGGTCAGCAGAACTCCTGCGGTTCCATCATCAACTTGAATCTGACCCAGTTTTTTAATCTGTGCGTTCGAACCCGAAGCTTGTACGCCAATGCCGTTACTCACATGCAAGGCAGCGGTCGCGTTATTGGTTAAACTCCCGCCTTGTTGCACGTTAACACCAATGCTGTCGGTGCTGGCAAGATCGATAATTGCCTGGGTATCGAGGATCAGGCTGCCCTGGTTCCTTGCCACATAGGCAATAACCTTGTTGCCGCTGGCTTCTGAAGTGATTTTTGCGTTTGAAGTGAGGATGGTCGGAGTGGCGCTACCTTCTGCGTTGCCATTCAGCTGGTGAGCCTGACCGTCCACTACCCCGGCAATGGTTCTTTCACCGGTTAAATTGATGGTGGTTTTATCGCTGATGTTACCTGTGGCGCCGCCTTCAATCAGCAGCGCTGCGGAGTCGGTGCCCTGCACGGTGAACGTGGCTTCGCCGGTATCCACACTACTGCCTGTGCCCGTCGCTAATACGCCAACGGACTGTTCGCCGCTTAAGGTCAGGTCAAGGTTAGAGCTGGCCTGACCGTCAGGAGTAGTGGTGTTACCGGCCAGCATTGCGCCGTTGGCAATACGGAAAATGGTGGTGCGATCCTGCCCGTTGTCATTCATTACCGCCTGACCAATATTCGCAGTTGCGCCTTTACCATACAGGTAATAGCCAATCTGATCGGTGCTGTTGAATGCCGGGCTACTCAGGCTGTCGACGTTAGCGACGGCGTTATCACGCACGTGTACTCCGATGTTCCCGGCTTTGTTTAGCGTGATGTTGGAATAGACGTTGACAACCGCTTGTCCTTTTTCACCTTCAGCCCAGACGGCATAGTTACGGTTACCGACACTACCTTCACCATCAACTACGATAGAGCCTGAAGCGCTGGTAGTGGCTTCGGCATTTTTGTTAGTTGCGCTGACGTGGATGCCGACGTTGTTGGTGCCGTTGACGTTAATCTTGCCGTCGTTGCGGATTTCCTGATTATTTTCCGCGCCGCTGTCACGCACGGTGATACCGTAGTTCCTGCTACTCCCCGCGCTGGAATCGCCATTGATCACGATATTACCGGTATTGATGACGTTGCCGGTCGCGTTACCAATCAGCATACCCGCGGCGTTACGTACGCCGGTTCCCAGCGTGATAAGGCCGTTGTTAATCACCTCTTTGGCGCTCTTGGTCATGATCCCGGCGCTCAGACTTGAACCGCCTGACATGGTGACATCTTTAGACGGATCACTTGCGTTACGGCCAAGATAAATAGAGGCACCTGCGCTGTTGGTAAAGGTGGCGTTGTCGGCGACTTCTACGCCATAGGCGATGCCGCTGCCGTAGGATGCACCGTTTTTGCGCCCGTCCACGACGTTGATATCGCCGTTGTTGACCCCTTGCGCATTGTCAGACAGTTGCATACCAATGGCCAGCGTCAGCGAGTCAGTGGGTTTGTCCTTGCTCCAGGGATCGGCGGCAGAAGCGGTACCGAAGTTATCGGTGGTGATCGCCTGGTTGATGGTACCTTCGTTGGTGATTTGACTGGCGCCTTGCCCCTGCATACCAAATGCGCCATAGCTGTTGACGTTTTGGTTGCCGTCTTTATCAATAAACAGCCCGGAGTTGATGATCCCGTTGTTGGTTGCCGTCGCGTCTTTTGCCAGCATGCCAATCGCCAGGCTTTGCCCGGTAGACGTGCGTAATGCGTTCAGCTCACCAAGGTTAGTGATAACCCCACCATTAATGGCTTTCATCACGCCATTAATACTGCCGTCAACGGCAATAATCGCGTCTTTGTTCAAGGTGCCGGAGGTGCCTGCGCCGTTGGCATAGATGGCATGTAACTCACCACGGCCAGCGGTCGCGTTGTTGGTATGTGACAAACCGTCGGTCCAGACGTCGTAATCCCAGCTGAGTATGTCAGTTGGCTTACCGGAGGTGAGCAGATTTTCAATCAGCCCGGCGTACTTTGTTTGTGCTGCGGTGACGGTTGTGACTTCCTCCGCATCTATCCACAGCTGGATTTGGCTGACTTTTTCACCATCAGGGTTGAGTGCCGCGTCGTCGCTTTTGCCCAACAGCCAGTCATTGAATTCGGCCAGTTCTTGTGTGTTGGTAATGGTAAATGTGCGCTCCCCGGTTTTGACGACCTGACCATCCTCGTCATAGCCATAGGTCATCAGCGTCACATCATCGCCAAACACGGAGGTTTGCGCTGAACCGGTGAACGTTTTTTCAGGGATCACCGGGGCTGCGTTAAATTTTATATAGTTATCTGACTGCCAGTTCACCTGGCTTGCAGTACCTTGTGCTTCCAGCAGCGAGGAATCTTTTGCCAGCATTTCAATGGTATTGGCTTTGTCACGCACATTGAGGGTGTCGTTGCCAATATTCAGATTGGCAATGGAGCCATTTGTCGCCAGTGCGATACCAAATTGCTTATAGATTTCTGATTTCTGAGCATCAAAGGTGTTTAATACCGCATCGCCGACTTGCGCTTCGGTAAGAAAACCATTTAACTCATTGGTATCAAAGACTTTGATGGTCGTTTTTTCACCGGGAAACGCCGGATCGTTGATATCAAATTCTGTGCTCTGCGAAGGCGTTGACGACTGGTTGTAAGTCAGGTATTCCGCCAGTTCTTCAGAGTTGGTAATGGTTTTTACGCTCTGGTCAGGGCTGGTCGCCAGCAGGGTGATTTTGCCGCTTTCCAGCAGTTCCCGGATAGTGGTTGATTCAACAACGCCGCTTTGACCCGGGCTAAATGTTGGGATTGCACCACTGATATTCAGTGCCTGACCAGTTGTGTTATCTTCATATAAGAAGCCGTAGTCGTGGATACCCTCATAAACCCCAGCGGAAATACCTGTCTTGAAGTCTTCATGAATATCGTGTTCACCCGTTGCGGTAATCTGGGCTGCAGAAGCCAGCAATGAAGCACCGCTTAATGCGCCAGCTGCCAGTACGGCGACAGTTTTACGCGAACTGCTTTTTTTCTTTCCTTTCGTTAATTCAGAAACGACCACCCAGATACCGAGCGCCGCGTTCCAAATAATGCTGTAAACTTTGTTCATATATAACCCTTGTCTACATTCCTGTTATGTATGTGTTAATACGTTGAGTTGTTGGCTATGGTTGGCACGCGGATGTGCTACCCGGTAATGGATTTTGGAAATAGGGTTCCCTTCCGTGCGATGCGGAATTAAAAAAGCGAGTCGAAAGAAAACCTCTTTAAATAATAACCGTGATAATTGTCCTTAAATAAGTCAGTTACGGCTGGCTATAGTGGGAAATGGTGTACTTGAGCCGGGTGTTATTTTTGCCGAGTTTTCTGGCAATATTGCTTTTGTACGCCCCGATGGTTTTTTCACTTTTTTGTGATGCCCCGGCGATTTGTGTCAGTGACCATCCTCGTGCAAGCATCATCATTACGTTAAATTCGTTAGCTGTAATTTTTGTGTGTAGTTCTTTGATACTTTGTTGTTTTTTGTTTTGCGTGATACGTGTGACGGTCTGTAATAGCTGATCAAGGCTGGTGTCTTGATCGAGAAATTGCATGTTCTTCCCGCAAACGGTTTGAAAAATGGCAAAGGTAGCTTCATCTGCCAAAACAATAATTTTGGTGACAGGTCGTAAAGCCATGTTGCGGATAATTCTGGCATATTTTAAAAAATCTGATTTGTCAGGATTAATGATGATGCAATCCGTTTCATAAGGGAGCATTTTGACAGCAGAAAGTGTCTGGGAGGAGTAGTACGTGATATCAATAAATAATGATGAGCCACGTAGGATTTCTCGCATGCCTAGCCAAGGGTAAATTGAGTCACCCAAAAAAATAGCTTTTGACATAACGATCTCCTTGAAATTTTGGTGCAAGCAGTCGCCTCTTTTTTAGGTTAAAAAAGAGTTTCTTGCGACGCGTGAAATGTTAATTAAATCTCGTATAACGTTCTGTGCTGTGAACGTATCCTTATTAATTCCAGATCAAACAGAAATTCTCTGTATTAATTAGAATCATTAACTATCCTTAAAGTGGATATTACACTTTGTTAAAATTTAAGATAAATCGTTTATTTCAGCTCTGAGTAAATGATTGATAGATTTCGCTTATGGATCGGGATAATAATAAGAAGGAGGTTTGTATAAAGGCAGGGTATTCCTAGGGTTAAAGAAAGGTATTTATATGTAATGGCTTTAATTTCAATAAGATACTCATTTTTCTTCATGGGATTAATTGAGGGTAGGAGAATTCTTAATCCTGGCCAGGACGTAGGAGGTGGAAGGTCAGGAGAAGAGGGAAATATTGCCGAATTTACACCTATCGGCTAAAAATAGGATTATTCCAGATTATATTTCTACGTTAAAGCAATTTATTAGTGCTTTATCCTTTTTTGGTCTTTTTGTGCCTAATGTTGAAATCTGGCTTGCAGGTGTCATTTTGTCTTAATGCGCTAGCGATAGCGCTTAGCCCGCCAACAGCTCCTGCTCAACCTGTTGCACCTGTTGTTCCAGCGTATTGCGGATTTCCGTAAGCGCCCGTTGTTGATCGGAGAAGTAGGCCTCTTTATCTGTCACGGAGGTGGCAAGCCGCCAGGCGTTCTCCGCTTCCAGTTCGGTAATCTCTTTCAGCAGCGCGTTAATGTGTTCTCTGAGCTGTTGTATTTTGCTGCGTAAATGCTGCAAATCGTTCAATCGGTCACTCGCCATCATCGGTTCGAGGCCGCTTTGCAATTGAGTCAGTAGCGCCCGGACGGCGGCAAGATCGGCATTTTGGCGTGCCTGGTTAAGCTGCACCATCATCTGATGCGCTTTCTCTTTCAGATCATCGGCTACCACGTCCGGGTGGCAAAGACGGCTGGCCTGACGCCACAGGCGTTTTAGCTCATTACGTTCATCAGAGGAAAGCCGCTGGTCACGACTAAAACGATGCTGCGCATCCTGCTGCTGCTCCTGATATTCATCATATTCATGGCTGGCCTCTTCCTGTGCCTGACGGGTTGCGCTGTCGTCCTGGCGAGAAAAGTCGTTTTCCAACTCACGAATCTCCGCCAGAAGGGCGGTAATCAGTTCCGTTTGTTGCTGAATACGTTGGCGTGTTTCCACCGATTCGCGCGAATCTGAATTCTGGTTCATCCAGTGCTGCTTGAGCCTTGCCAGTTGATCAACAGCCTGGGAAATATAGTGCTGGCAGGATTGATAGTCTTTTTCCCGGCGTTTTCGCTCCGCTTCCTGTTTGCGCTGGGCGCTGGCGGCGAGCTGTTTACGCAGTTCGAGAATGCGGCTCATCAGCGGTCCAAGACGGAGGTGATATAGATCGTTGAAATCATCGAGGATTTGAATGCGCGTGTTGCGCTTATCGATCAGATCACGCAGCTGTGTTTCGAGCGCTTTGAGTTCCAGCTTACTGGCGGCAATGGCTGGATCCTGCCACGTAGAGACTGCCCGTTGAGATTGTAGCCAGGCCGAGATTTCACGCAGGGCATCACTAAAACGTCGTTCTTCGATCGCCTGCACAATGGTGCCTGGCACGACGGATAACGGCTCATTTTTAAGATGCGCCACCTGCTGGAAAATAATCTCCTCATCTTCCAGTTCAATAGCGCTTTTGACGATTTCCAGTCGTTTGATGATCTTATTCATGACAGTCGTTGCCTGGCCTGGCTAAAAAACGAGTGGCTGAAGTACAACAGGTTCACCCGTTTGAAAATGTTAGAAAAACAGTAAAGCGCATTCTGTGGCCTGTCATGCCTTTTCGTCCAGAATAATTCACCGTAATTATGAACAAACGCAATGCTACAGGCACGGCAGGTCCTTATTGCGCCTTGCGACAACCAGGTTGAAATGTTAAAAGAAGCCCCTTCAATAAAAACGACACAGGGGAAGGGCGTGAAAAACGCGTCAACTGCATCTGACACCAGCGTGTCTGATGCCGCGTCAACAAATGAGCCGACGCTTCAACGAGGGTTGCAAAACCGCCATATTCAGTTAATTGCACTGGGCGGTGCAATTGGTACGGGCCTGTTTTTGGGCATTGGCCCGGCTATTCAGATGGCGGGACCTGCGGTGTTACTGGGTTACGGTGTGGCCGGGATCATCGCTTTTTTGATCATGCGTCAACTGGGCGAAATGGTAGTGGAAGAACCCGTTTCCGGATCCTTTGCCCACTTTGCCTATAAATACTGGGGACCGTTCGCGGGTTTTCTGTCCGGTTGGAACTACTGGGTGATGTTTGTGCTGGTCGGTATGGCGGAACTGACAGCGGCCGGGATCTATATGCAGTACTGGCTGCCCGATGTCCCGACCTGGATTTGGGCCGCGGCATTCTTCGTGATCATCAACGCCGTCAATCTGGTCAACGTACGTCTGTATGGCGAAACGGAATTCTGGTTCGCACTGATTAAAGTGCTGGCCATTATCGGCATGATAGGTTTTGGCGTGTGGATGCTGTTTTCCGGTAACGGCGGGGAACATGCAAGCATCGATAACCTGTGGCGTTACAACGGCTTTTTTGCTACCGGCTGGAACGGATTAATTCTGTCGCTGGCAGTGATTATGTTCTCCTTTGGCGGGCTGGAGCTTATCGGGATTACCGCCGCGGAAGCGCAGGATCCGCAGAAAAGCATTCCAAAGGCGGTAAACCAGGTGGTGTACCGTATTCTGCTGTTTTACATCGGTTCTCTGGTGGTGCTGTTGGCGCTATACCCGTGGGTGGAAGTGAAATCCAACAGCAGCCCGTTTGTGATGATTTTCCATAATCTTGATAGCAACGTGGTGGCTTCTGCGCTGAACTTTGTCATCCTGGTGGCTTCGCTGTCGGTGTATAACAGTGGCGTCTACTCTAACAGTCGTATGCTATTTGGTCTCTCGGTTCAGGGGAACGCGCCGAAGTTCTTAACCCGCGTCAGCCGTCGCGGCGTACCGGTGAATTCACTGATCCTTTCCGGTGCTATTACGTCACTGGTGGTACTGATCAACTATGTGCTGCCGCAAAAGGCCTTTAGCCTGCTGATGGCGCTGGTGGTGGCGACGCTGCTGCTGAACTGGATTATGATCTGCCTGGCACACCTGCGGTTCCGGGCGGCGATGCGTCGCAAGGGCCGTGACACGCAGTTTAAAGCGCTGCTGTATCCAGCAGGGAACTACCTGTGTATTGCTTTCCTTGGCATGATCCTGGTGCTGATGTGTACGATAGATGAGATGCGCCTGTCAGCTATCCTGCTGCCAGTGTGGATCATTTTCTTGTTTGTGGCCTTCAAACTGCTGCGTCGTAAGTCCCGCTAAGTTTCTACCGATCTCATCCTGGTGATGAGATCGGTGATTTATCTATTCTGCAGATTAACGCTGAAACGCGCCAGACAAAAAGGCCATCGCCGAAAGCTCGATATTCGTCAGACATAAACTCAGGTCGCACGGAGCGATGACAAAGATCGCGCAGTTCCGGGAACATATCGTCGGCCTGCTGTTCTGTTTCTTTGCTGATTTTCTCGCTAACGGCTAACTGGCGAATCGTGCGATGCCCACAGGTATGGTTCAGGCCCCAGCTAATGTAGCTGTTCCAGATATAGTGAGTCATGGTTTTGGCATCGGTCACTGAGCGATCCAGATTTGCCATCATCGACTGACAGAGATCGTGCTTTAAAAAGAGGTAAAGCTCGTTGATTAAATCATCTTTGGTCGCGAAATAGCGAAACAACGTTCCCTCCGCAACACCTGCATTGCGGGCAATTACGGCGGTAGACGCCGCAATACCTGATTGTGCAAATGCTGTGGTTGCAGCTTCCAGTAATGCCAATTTTTTGTCTTCACTCTTCGGACGAGCCACTACACTTTACCCTTAAGTTGTAAAAAGCATGATTGAATCACGGCCTTTGCAGCACCGCAACGGTGAATGTCAAAGATTGAAAATCATCTTGACGGCGAACTTTCGATTTCTATAATGAGTGCTTACTCACTCATAATCAAGAGTCAGTCACGCAAACCAGCGGAAAGGGGGCGTGTTTAAGGTCAGGATATGAAGCGTCTCACAGTTTGTGTGGTTGTTATTATGCTCATTGGCGCAGCTGCAAGTTTACCGTTTTTACTCAATGCCGGGTTTGGTCAGGCACCGAAAGGGGCACAGCTGAGTCAGGTTGAACAGTCACCGCACTATCGTGATGGACAGTTTCATAACCAGGTACCAACACCGGGCTATACCGGCAACAAAAGTATGCTGGCTGCCTGGTGGGAGTTTTTGGTCGCTAAGCGCGAAAATGCGCGGCCAGCACATCCGTTGCCATTGGTGGCGACCGATCTCGTCGGGTTATCTCCAGAGCAGGACACGCTTGTCTGGCTGGGTCACTCTTCGTGGTATTTGCAGCTGGCGGGTCAACGTATCCTGATCGATCCCGTGTTTAGCAACTATGCCGCACCGCTTTCATTCCTGAACAAAGCCTTTGCCGGTGATTATCCGTGGTCCGCACAGACGATGCCGGAGATCGATCTGCTCATTATCTCGCACGATCACTATGACCATCTGGATCTCGCTACGATCAAGGCGTTAATGCCGAAAATTAAGCGGGTGATTACGCCGCTTGGCGTAGGGTCACATCTACGTTATTGGGGAATGCGCGGCGAGATAATCGACGAGATGGACTGGAATCAATCCATCAGAGTAACGGATTCGCTGATCGTTCATGCGTTGCCAGCCCGTCATTTTTCGGGGAGAGGCATCAAGCGCAATCAGACGCTATGGGCGAGTTTCATGTTTGAAACGCCGGAGCAGAACGTTTATTACAGCGGCGATTCCGGCTATGGACCGCATTTTAAAGCCATCGGCGAGCAGTTTGGCTCGGTTGATTTGGCGATTATGGAGAACGGCCAGTATGACCATGACTGGAAGTTTATTCACATGATGCCGGAAGAGACGGCACAGGCTGCGGTCGATCTGCATGCGAAAGCCGTTCTACCAGGGCATGCAGGTCGTTTCGTTCTGGCGAAACATACCTGGGATGATCCTTACAAACGACTGGCGCTTGCCAGCCGTCGTTACGATTACCGATTGCTGACGCCAATGCTGGGTGAACCGGTAATACTGTCCGCACCGGACCAACTGTTTACGGCCTGGTGGCAACAGGTGACTCAATGAATACAGGGGAGAGCATGATGACGATTTCTGCTCAGGTAATTGATACGATTGTTGAATGGATTGATGATAATTTGAATCAACCATTGCGCATTGATGATATTGCACGCCATGCGGGATATTCAAAATGGCACCTGCAGCGTCTTTTTATGCAGTATAAAGGCGAAAGCCTCGGGCGTTACATTCGGGAACGCAAGCTGCTACTGGCCGCGCGCGATCTACGCGATACCGACCAGAAAGTGTACGACATCTGTTTGAAATACGGATTCGATTCGCAGCAGACCTTTACGCGTATTTTCACCCGTACGTTCAGCCAGCCGCCGGGCGCTTATCGCAAAGAAAATCATAGCCGAACGCATTAACAGCTAAGGGTTCTCGCGGGCCTAATCCGCCAGCGAGAACCAGCGCCGCCATATGAAGCGCAAAACGAAATACTCAATCACCCCCAGCAGTAAAAACCACAGACAAAACAGCAAAGTATAAAACTGGTTGAGATCCATCAAATGAAAGGTGGCCACGAATTTTTGCGCCAGTACCAGGCCAACTGAGGGGGCGGGCAGCAGCAGACAGGACAAAAATGCCAGCAACAGGATCCCGGCGGCGGTCATCAGTGATTCAAGCGGGTGTTTCATGGTATTGTTAAACTTGAGTTAAAAAGCCATTGTCCGGGATCTCTGTGGGCAACGCAAACGCCACGTTTACAGCCCGGCCCAAATCTCACAATGTTTTTTCACCAGACCACTCAGCGACCCGCCTTCGGCGACGAAGTCACGCATGTTTTGCGCCTCGTCATGACCATGCTTAACCTGCAGATGCAAGGCTTCAATCGCGCTGGCCGCGCCCACTTTATCCGCAGAGACAGCAACATTCTCCAGTAGTCGCAATGTATCATCTGACAAGCGACAACCGTCGCCGGTATTGACGTCGGTGATGATTCCCGCCATACCAAAGCGACAGGCCTGAAAACGATTGAATTTATACAACAGGTAATCACGCTCCTGGTGCTTGAACGGACGTTTGGTGAGTAACCAGTGGGCGGTAGCCTGAATAAGCCCTGCCATATTGACCGCATGATCAAGGGTCAGTGGCGTATCCATTACCCGAACCTCTACCGTGCCAAAGTGTGGGCTGGGACGGATATCCCAGTGTAAATCTTTAATACTATCAATCATGCTGGTGTAAGCCAGTCGACGGAATAGCCCCTCGAATTCCTGCCAGTTATTCACCCATGGCATCGGGCCATTATCGGGAAATCCGGAGAATATATTCAGTCGCGCGCAGGCAAACCGCGTGTCGGACGTCTGCATATAAGGTGAAGCGGCAGAGAGCGCAATAAAATGCGGAACAAATCGCGACAGGCCATGCAGAAGGTATATGGCATCGTCGCCGTTTGCGCAGCCGATATGCACATGCTGGCCAAATACCGTCGCCTGCTGAATGAGATAACCGAAGTTTTCCAGGTTACGCCGATAGCGTTCGTCATCGCAGACTTCCTGACGTTGCCATTTTTGAAATGGATGCGTACCCCCGCCACAAATGGCGAGGTGCTGCTCTGCAGCAACCCGCGTGATTATCTGCTGCATGGCGGATAATTCAGCACTCGCCTGGTCGATATTGCGACAAACTCCAGTCGCCATCTCCAGCATACTTTCCGTGATATCGTGCTTGACTTCTCCAGCGGTAAGCAGCGGCTTTACGGCGTCAATCAGCCGGGAAGAATCCTGGCTCAGGTCGTAGCCCGGAGGATTGACCACCTGCATTTCCAGTTCAATGCCTAACGTGAAAGGGTCAGAAACATGAAAATCGGGAAGTGGCATAAGACTCTCTTCAGCGTTGATTTTTAATCAGTATAGAAGGGCGGCTGATTTTCTGTTCGTTGTCAGATATTCCCTGGTGACGCTTTGAAGGTGAAATGGCCGGTGTTATAACTATTTTTTACTTCGCAACTGGGGTTGAATCGTGCCGGAAATAAATCTTTATGGGCAGACCGTCGGCGATGTTGTGCCGGACTGGAATGGCGCTGCCGTACTGCCACGGGAAACGCTTGTCGGTCAATATTGTCGACTGGTTCCTCTGGATGCCGACAGCCATGCCGCCGATCTGTTTGATGCCTACGCGCAGGCACCGGACGATCGCGACTGGACCTGGCTTGCAAGCTCTCGCCCCACAAGCGTTGAGGCTGCAGCTTGTTGGGTTGAGGGGAAATCCACTGATGCCTCTCTGGTTCCCTATGCCGTCATTGAGCAGCGTTTCGGACGTGCCGTCGGACTGGTGTGTTTTATGGCGATCGAACGCGAGCACGGTTCGGTCGAAATTGGTCATGTGACCTGGTCACCGCGCATGAAAAATACGGTACTTGGTACCGAAAGCATCTGGCTGCTGCTGCGCCAGGCGTTTGCGTTGGGTTATCGTCGCGTGGAGTGGAAATGCGATTCTTTGAACACCGCTTCTCGACGGGCAGCGGAGCGCCTTGGGTTTATCTTCGAAGGACGCTTTCGCCAGAAGATTGTGCGCAAGGGTCGCAATCGCGACAGCGACTGGTTATCGATGATTGACGGCGAATGGCCCCGGTGTGACGCCGTGTTACAGCGCTGGCTGGCGGCGGAGAACTTTGATGAACACGGGCGGCAACGCCGGTCAATGGCGGACTTTGTTACAAAGCCGCTTCACACAGAGTAATGATGTTTTCATCATGCTGAAACCAGCGAACATTAACTTCCTGCCCGGCGAGGTTTTGCGAAAATGACGGGGTGAGTTGCACCGTTAAGTGTGTCGCTGTGAGTGCAACTATTTTGGCGCTGGCAAATCCCGGCAGCTCCGATGCCTGCGCGGAAAATGTTTTATACACGCTCTCTTTGGCGGAAAACGCCAGGGTTAAGGCGAGCGGAAAGGGAACCAAACTGAACTGTAAAAGCCGTTGTTCACAGTTATCGATAATGCCGCCAGTCAGATCAACTGCGGTTTGTGGTGTAAAAATAGCTTCTATATCCAGTCCGACGGGATGCGTCGATACCACCGCCAGTGCAGTTGACGTACTGTGGCTGATGCTGCCAAACAACTTTTGTGGCCACAGCGGTTGTCGCTGCCCGCCGATGCCAGGCACAGTTTTGATACCGTATTCACGTAATGCATGTACTGCGGCAATACGCCCCGCTAAGTGCTCAGCTTTACGCTTACGCCCACAGGATTGAAGCTGAGTATGGTGGGGGAGCCAGAACAGGTCGTGCTCTTGGAAGGTGTCGGGATCGAACTCGACAATGTGCAGCGTGTGGTCTGCGAAAGTGAGCGTTGTGTGCGTTGTGTGCATCGACGTTATTGTTTCCCTCTCCCCGTAGCGAGGAGAGGGAGAAACGTTATCAGAAGTGCGTGTTAACGCTCATGAACCACGTCCGGCCCGGTTCGTTATAGGTGTGCGCGCCAGCGCCCGCCATATAGTTCCCGGTTACAATATCGCCCGTGGTCTGGGCATTGCCTTCACGCCACAGACGTTTGTCGAAGACGTTATCCACGCCGCCAGTCAGGCTGACATTTTTCGTCACATCCCAGGTCGCGCTCAGGCCGACGATGCTGTACGGGCTGACTTCACTCGCCGAACTACCGGTTACCGGTTTACCCTGGTAATCGTATTTCTTCGGCTGCTGTTTACCGTACCAGGTGAAGGTTGACTGCAGCGATAAATCTTCACGCGCCTGCCAGCTCAGCGTTGAGTTCAGCGTGTATTCAGGAATAATCGACAAGCGCTCGCCGGTCTCTTTATTCTTACTTTGCAGCATGTAGGTAATGTTGTTGGTCCAGTTAACGGTTTCGCTAACCGGTACGTTCAACGTACCTTCCAGACCCTCAACCACTGCTTTAGGAATGTTTTCCCACTGATAGATATCAGTGTAAGTCGTCTTCCCTTTGCTGGTGATAGACGTTCTGTCGAACGGTACCGTACCCGCTTCAATCTTGTTGCGGTAATCGTTACGGAACCAGGTTACCCCGGCCAGCCAGCCGTCACGTTTGAACTCAAGACCAATCTCTTTGTTGATACTGGTTTCGGCCTTCAGGTCATCGTTGCCCATCATGTAGCAACCAATGCCCGTCGCGGAACCGGTGGCGTAGCAACCCTGGCCTTTGCTGTACAGAATGTAGTTCGGGTTGAGCTGGTACAGGCTTGGTGCTTTATAGGCTCGCGCAATCCCCATCTTGAGCGTGAAGTCATCACCCAGACCCTGGGACAGGTTCAGAGATGGGCTCCAGTTGTCACCAACGATGCTGTGGTGGTCGAAACGCAGACCCGGCGTCAACATGGTGCTGTCGGTCAGTTCCATGTTGTTTTCAGCAAACAGAGAGAAAATCTCCGCGTCTGAGTATGGGCTACGGTTGGTACTGCTCGAACCTGGAATATCACCGCCCATAAAGGTCTGTGAATTGGACAACATGTCCTTCATGCGTTGCTGGTTCCATTCGGTACCAAGCGTCAGGTTTTGGTTGACCAGCAGATCTAACGGAATGCTGACTTCACTGTGCAGCATGACGTCACTCAGGTCGGCGTCGAGATATTTTTGTGACGCATTCGGGTCGAAGATACCCTCAGTACCGCCCGCCAGACCTTCAGGCGTACGGGAGTTACGCGTATGTTCGTACTGTACCCAGTTGCTGGTGGTGACGCCGTTATCCCAGCCGCCATTCCAGGTCAGAGAATAGTTCTGACGGTAAAGACGGTTGGTCTCTTTCCCGTAGTTATCTTTCACCAGTTGGTTGGTGTTAGTGTTTTGAGTGTCGCCCGCATACAGGTTGCCCTGACGGCTATAACCGGCTTCCAGTTCCAGTGACTGGAGTGGGGCGAAATCCCAGCGAACCACACCGTTAATGTCTTTGTTGATCACCCCTTCACGACCGGCTGGTAAGGTATTTGAATATGTGCCGGTACGTTCTGACTGATGACCCTGGTTGATGTCCCATGCGTCGGCCTGGGTTTTATCGAGATTACCGTACAGGCGGAAGCTGAAATCCCCACCCATTGGACCATTCAGGCTAAAGTTGGTGCGCTTGGTCGATCCTTCGTCTTTGTGTTCCGGGGCGTTGAAATAGGTATCCCAGGAACCGTGCCATTCATTGCTGCCTTTTTTGGTGATGATATTCACCACGCCGCCAGCTGCGCCATTGCCATAGCGTGCCGCGGCAGGACCGCGCAGCACTTCAATACGCTCAATCATTTCCGGTGGAACCCAGGCGGTATCGCCGCGGGTATCACGCTCGCCGCGCCAGCCCTGGCGTACGGAGTTACGGCTGGTAACCGGTTTACCGTCGATCAAAATCAGGGTGTTTTCTGGCCCCATGCCGCGAATATCGATCTGGCGGTTGTTGCCGCGCTGACCGCTGGTTGAGTTACCGGTCAGGTTAACGCCAGGCATGGTACGGATGATTTCCGACACATCGCGAGCGGGAGGGTTCTTACGAATTTCATCAGCGGTAATGGTTGACACGCCCGGCGCCTGTAGGTTCTGCTGGGCGGCGGTAACGACGATGGTGTCTTCATGAGAGACAGCTACGCTATCGGTTTGATCTTCTGCCATTGCTGGCAGGGCTACCCCGTAAATCCCTAAATTGACCAATAAGGCCAGTGAATGAATCTTGTTGTTCATTGTATGTCCTGCTGTTCTTTTAGCCACGAGTACCAATGTGCCTCGGTGCGGCATTTGGTCTGATGTCGCCCGCATCTGCGTAAACTATCCATTCCAGAAAAAGTACGCAGCGCCAGGTCGGTTTATAAGTGGTGAAAAACTGTGCGCGCTTCCCACAGCGCGACAATACGCTATTGCAAATGCAAATAGTTATCAATAATATTATCAATATATTTCACGCTAGATCATAAAATTTCACAATAAACATGGGGTTATGGCGGTGACGACGTTAAAGATGGGAAGCGAGGCGTGGTGGCAGTCAAAAAAAGGCCCGGAGTGGGAGCGTGAAGACAACGGAAATTATCGGGTAACCTTCTGGTGGCGTGACCCGCAGGGAACGGAGAAAGAGTCAGCCATTCATCGCGTGTGGGTCTATATCACTGGCGTCACCGATCATCATCAAAACGCTACCCCTCAGTCGATGCAACGCATTGATGGAACAAATGTTTGGTGCTGGCGTGTTTCTCTCAGCGCCAACTGGCGCGGCAGCTACTGTTTTATCCCGACAACACGAAACGATATCTTTTCCTCGCTGGCGGTGGGCGCAGCGCCTGACCGAAGCGTACTGCGTGAAGGCTGGCGGCAATTGCTGCCGCAGGCCATTGCCGATCCCCTTAATCCGCAGAGCTGGCAGGGCGGTCGCGGCCATGCGGTGTCTGCGCTGGAAATGCCGGAGGCGCCCGTACAGCCCGGATGGGATCGACCTGAAGACCCCGATTCACCCGCAGTTTGCCTGCAATGGCGTAGCGCCAGGCTTGGTAATACGCGTCGCGTATGGGTATTTACCACCGGAGAGGCCCAAGCGGAATCTCGTCCGCTGGCTATCCTGCTGGATGGGCAGTTTTGGGCACAGAGTATGCCGGTCTGGCCTGCGCTAACTTCACTTACGCATCGTGGACACCTTCCTCCTGCCGTTTATCTCCTGATTGATGCCATCGACACGGCTCACCGTAGCCGCGAACTGCCGTGTAACGCGGATTTTTGGTTGGCGGTACAAGAGGAGCTGTTGCCGCTGGTGAAGACGACGACCGCATTCAGTGACGATCCGCAGCGTACTGTGGTCGCCGGACAAAGTTTTGGCGGGTTGTCATCGCTGTATGCCGGGCTGAACTGGCCCGCGCGCTTTGGCTGTGTTCTTAGCCAGTCGGGCTCTTACTGGTGGCCGCATCGTGGTGGTCATCAGGACGGAGCGATCGTTGAGCAACTGAAGACCGGGACCATCAGCGCTGAGGGACTGCGTATTGTCCTGGAAGCGGGGATCCGCGAGCCCATTATTTATCGCGCTAATCAGGCGTTATATGCCCAGTTACCTTCTGCACCACAGTCTATTTTCTGGCGTCAGGTTGATGGTGGACACGATGCGCTTTGCTGGCGCGGCGGTCTGATGCAAGGGCTAATGACGCTCTGGCAACCGCTTACCGACACGATTTAACCGGACGATGTTCCACGACAGGAGTTGAGTATGGAATTCAGTAACCCCTTCGATAATCCGCAGGGCCAGTTTTACATTCTGCAAAATCCCCAACGTCAGTTTAGCCTTTGGCCGCAGCAGTGTTCACTTCCTGCTGGCTGGAAAATTGCTTGCGAACCCCAATCCCAGGAAGCCTGCCAGCAATGGCTGGATGCAAACTGGACCACGCTGACGCCCGCGAACTATGTCGATGTGCAGGAGGCTCCATGACTCAGCGTTTACCGTTAGTGGCGGCCCAGCCGGGGATCTGGATGGCGGAAAAACTCTCCACATTGCCCTCGGCGTGGAGCGTGGCGCACTACGTAGAATTAACCGGCGAACTGGACGCGTTGTTGCTGGCGAAAGCGGTTGTGGCGGGTCTGGAGCAGGCCGATACCTTGCGAATGCAGTTTAGCGAAGATAACGGCGAGGTCTGGCAATGGGTGGATCCTGCGCTCACTTTTGCGCAACCCGAAATCATCGATCTGCGCGAAAAATCCAACCCACATGAGGTGGCGCGTGCGTTGATGCAGGCAGACCTGCAGCAGGACATACGTGCTGACGGCAATAAGCCGCTGGTTTTTCACCAGCTTATACAGGTGGGAGATAAACGTTGGTATTGGTATCAGCGTTACCATCATTTGCTGGTCGATGGCTTCAGCTTCCCGGCCATTACCCGCCAGATAGCCGCAATCTATCGCGCATGGCTAGATGGCGAGTCTACGCCAGACTCGCCTTTTACGCCGTTCGCCGAGGTGGTGGAAGAGTATCAACAGTACCGTCAAAGTGATGCCTGGCAACGCGACGGCGCCTTCTGGCGCGAGCAGCGAAAGCAACTCCCACCTCCTGCTTCGCTGTCGAACAATCCGTTGCCGGGACGCTCGGCCAGCGCGGATATTATTCGTATGAAGTTAACCGCGCCTGAAGGAGCGTTTCGCCGGCTTGCGGCACGCATGCCTGACGTTCAGCGTGCGGATCTGGCCCTCGCGCTGGTGGCATTGTGGCTGGGACGTTTATGCAGCCGAATGGATTATGCCGCCGGGTTTATCTTTATGCGGCGCATGGGCTCGGCGGCGTTGACGTCCACTGGACCGGTTTTAAACGTTCTGCCATTTGGTGTGAGGCTGGATGCGGCAGAAAGCTTGCCTGCGCTTGCACAACGACTGGCCGGGCAGTTGAAGAAAATGCGTCGGCATCAACGTTATGATGCCGAACAAATCGTTCGCGATATTGGGCGTGCAGCCGGTGCAGAGCCGCTGTTTGGCCCGGTGCTGAATGTGAAAATATTCGACTATCATCTGAATATTCCCGGCGTTCAGGCGCAAACTCATACGCTGGCGACAGGACCGGTGAACGATCTTGAACTGGCGTTGTTCCCGGATGAAAACGGCGGGCTGAGTATTGAAATCCTGGCCAATAAACAGCGCTACGATGCAGAAACGCTGGCGCAGCATGCCTCGCGTTTAATCGGGCTTATCGAGCAGTTTGCTGACAATCCGTCGCTATGCTGCGGCGACGCCGGGATGCTGTTGCCTACAGAACATGAGCGGCTGGCGAAGATTAACGACACGACCGTGGAGAGCCCGTTCACTACGCTTAGCGCACTGGTGACACAGCAGGCCGATAAAACGCCGGATGCCCCGGCGCTGGCCGATGCCCGTTATCAGTTTAGCTATCGCGAAATGCGCCAGCAGGTCGTGGCGCTGGCGAGCCTTCTGCGCGAACGCGGCGTCCGTCCTGGCGACAGCGTAGCAGTGGCATTACCGCGTTCTGTGTTCCTGACGCTGGCGCTGCACGGTATTGTGGAAGCCGGAGCTGCCTGGCTGCCGTTGGATACCGGATACCCGGAGGATCGCCTGCGGATGATGCTCGAAGACGCGAAGCCAAAATTGTTGATAGCGACTGAAGAGCAACTGGCGCGTTTTAGCGATATCCCAGGGCTGGAAAGTCTCTGCTATGACTCGCCGCTGCCAGCAGAAGATGCTGCTCCGTTGGCGCTATCTCAACCCAATCATACCGCCTATATCATTTTTACTTCCGGTTCTACCGGTAGACCAAAAGGGGTGATGGTTGGGCAAACCGCCATCGTTAACCGTCTGCTGTGGATGCAAAATCACTATCCGCTGACCGCAGATGATGTGGTGGCGCAAAAAACGCCATGCAGTTTTGACGTCTCGGTATGGGAGTTTTTCTGGCCGTTTATTGCCGGGGCAAAACTGGTCATGGCAGAACCTGAAGCGCACCGCGATCCGCTGGAGATGCAGCAGTTCTTTGCCCGTTATGGGGTGACGACCACGCACTTTGTCCCCTCTATGTTGGCCGCTTTTGTCGCTTCACTGACGCCGGAAACCGCGCGGGAGAGTTGTGCCTCTCTGAAACGGGTATTTTGCAGCGGCGAAGCCTTGCCAGCCGATTTATGCCGTGAGTGGGAGCAGTTGACTCATGCGCCACTGCACAATTTGTACGGACCAACGGAAGCTGCGGTCGATGTGAGCTGGTATCCGGCTTGGGGAGAAGATCTCGCTGCCGTAACCGGCAACAGCGTACCGATTGGCTATCCGGTTTGGAATACCGGTTTACGCATTCTGGATGCCATGATGCGCCCGGTGCCTTTCGGCGTAGCGGGTGACCTGTATCTGACGGGGATCCAACTGGCGCAAGGCTATCTGGGGCGTCCGGATCTGACGGCGAGCCGCTTTATCGCCGATCCGTTTAGCGTCGGTGAACGTATGTACCGCACCGGAGATGTGGCGCGCTGGCTGGAAAATGGCGCGGTGGAATACCTCGGGCGCAGCGATGACCAGCTTAAAATTCGTGGACAGCGCATTGAGCTCGGCGAGATTGACCGGGTGATGCAGCAGTTGCCTGATGTCGAGCATGCCGTTGCCCATGCCTGCGTATTCAACCAGGCTGCGGCGACAGGCGGCGATGCGCGCCAACTGGTGGGGTATCTGGTGTCGCAATCGGGTTTGCCACTGGATACGGCTGTGTTGCGGGAACGTCTGCGCGAAAAACTGCCTGCGCACATGGTACCGACGGTATTGTTACAACTGGCGGAACTGCCGCTTAGCGCGAACGGCAAACTGGATCGTAAAGCGCTACCGATGCCGCAGTTGACGTCGCGTGTTTCCGGGCGCGCACCGCGAACAGGGACTGAGACCACCATCGCGCAGTCTTTTGCGGCCTTGCTGGATTGTGAGGTGAATGATGTAGAGGCTGATTTCTTTGCGCTTGGTGGGCATTCGCTGCTGGCGATGAAGCTGGCAGCGCAGTTGAGCCGCATTTTTGAGCGTCAGGTGACGCCCGGGCAGATTATGGTGGCTTCCACCGTGGAACAACTGAGCGCATTGCTGGAGAGCAATGATGATGAACAGTCGCATCGTCTGGGATTCGAGACGCTATTGCCACTGCGTGAAAGTCACGGCCCAACGTTGTTCTGCTTCCATCCGGCGTCGGGTTTTGCCTGGCAGTTTAGCGTGCTGTCGCGTTATCTCAGCCCTCAGTGGTCGATTATGGGTATTCAGTCGCCACGACCGGATGGCCCGATGCAGACGGCGGAAAATCTCGACTCGGTATGCGAACATCACCTGGCAACGCTGCTCAGTCAACAACCTCACGGACCTTACTATTTATTAGGTTATTCGCTGGGCGGCACGCTGGCACAGGGGATCGCCGCGCGCTTACATGCCAGAGGAGAGTCGGTTGCATTCCTCGGTCTGTTGGATACCTGGCCGCCAGAGACGCAAAACTGGCAAGAAAAAGAGGCCAATGGGCTGGATCCAGCGGTGCTGGCGGAGATCGAGCGTGAACGCGAAGCGTTTCTGGCGGCGCAGCAGGGGAATGCGTCAGAGGCCTTATTTAACGCTATTGAAGGCAACTACGCCGATGCGGTTCGCCTGCTCACCACGGCGCACAGCGTGCCGTTTGCAGGTCACGCCACGTTGTTCGTTGCTGAGCGTACCTTAGTGCCGGGTGTCAGCCCTGAACGTAGCTGGGCCCCGTGGATATCCAGTCTGGATGTTTACCGCCACGACTGCGCGCATGTTGATATTATTTCCCCCGCCTCGTTTGAGGTGATAGGGCCAATCATAAACACCCTGATCAATAAATCGGTATAACCAGACTTATTTCGTTATCGGAACGATCGAATAACTCCATAATGTAAATGATATGTTATGGAGTTAATCTTTCTTGGGGACAGAGGGCGATTAAAGGGGTGAATAAATTCCTAATATAATTTTTGGTAGGGCTTCCAGCACAAAGAGTGTTTCGGATTATTCTGACTAGCTGGTAGACTCCCCCCACAGAAATGTTTTTCTTTTGGGAAAGTTTTCAGGTCACGCAACATGTCATCATTAAATATTAAGCAAGATAACGTTTCGGAATTTACTGGCTATCCTCAGCCAGCGGCAAACGCAAATGAAATCGATTTAGTGAACCTAATCGAAATCTTATGGCGAGCAAGAACGAAAATTATCGCGACCGTTTTCGCCTTTGCTTGTGTGGGTATTCTGGTATCTTTCCTGCTTCCGCAAAAATGGACCAGTCAGGCAATCGTGACCCCCGCAGAACCGGTCCAGTGGCAGAGTCTCGAGAATACGTTGACCAAATTGCGCGTGCTGGATATGGATATTAGCGTTAGCCGTGGTGATGTGTTTAACCTGTTTATCAAAAAATTCCAGTCGCCTTCATTGTTAGAAGAATATCTACGCTCTTCACCTTACGTGATGGATCAATTGAAAGGCGCTGATATCGACGAAATGGACCTGCACCGGGCAATCGTGAGGCTCAGTGAAAATATGAAAGCGACCGACAGCAATGCAGCAAAAAAGAATGAAACCTCGCTGTATACCGCATGGACGCTGAGTTTTACCGCGCCGCTAGCCGAAGAAGCCCAGTCTGTGCTGAAGGGCTATATCCAGTATATTTCTGATGTTGTAGTGAAAGAAACGCTGGAAGATATTCGCAATAAACTATCCATCAAAACCAGCTTCGAGAAAGAAAGGCTGGAGATGGATCGCGTCAGGCTCAAGAACCAACTGGAAGCAAATATCCAGCGACTGAACTACTCGCTGGAGATTGCCAATGCCGCCGGGATTAAAAAGCCGGTCTACAGTAATGGCCAGGCGGTGAAGGATGATCCCGATTTCTCTATTTCACTGGGTGCTGACGGCATCGAACGTAAATTAGAAATAGAAAAATCAGTAACGGATGTTGCTGAAATTAACGGTGAATTACGTAATCGGCAGTATCACGTTGAGCAACTGTTAGCGATGAATGTGAGCGACGTAAAATTCACACCGTTTAAATATCAACTTACGCCTTCTCTGCCGGTGAAAAAAGATGGCCCGGCTAAATCAATGATCGTTATTCTGGCCGCATTACTGGGTGGAATGGTGGCGTGTGGTGGCGTTCTGCTGAACTATGCCATGGTGTCGCGTAAGCAAAAAATGACGTTTATTGATCAGCAACTGGTGTGATGAATTATCGTATGGCGGCAAGCCAGCCGCCTTACGATAACGCGTGTTATTTGCTGCGTCCAAGCGGCACTACTAACGGCGTTCCGGCAACTGGATCGTCGATAATCATACAGCGCAGTCCATAGATTTTTTCAATAAGCTGCGCGGTGACGATCTCTTTCGGTGCACCCTCGGCAATAATTTTTCCATCTCGCAGCGCAATCAGATGCGTCGCATAGCGACAGGCCTGATTCAGGTCGTGCAAAACGGCGGCCAGCGTGTAGCCTTTTTCCCGGTTTAAGTCACTCAGCAGTTCCAGCAGATCGATCTGATGACTGATATCCAGCCAGGTGGTGGGTTCATCAAGCAGCATAATCGACGTTTCCTGCGCCAGCACCATCGCAATCCATGCACGTTGACGTTGTCCGCCGGAAAGGGTATCCACACTTTGTGATGCCAGGTGGGTGATACCCGTCGCCTGCATGGCGTTTGAGACCGCAATTTCATCCTCTTGCCGCCAGCGGGTAAACAGCGGCTGGTGCGGATAGCGCCCGCGGGCAACCAGCTCCTGTACCGTAATATCTCCCGGCGTGGTTGCATTTTGCGCCAGCAAACCTATTCGTCGGGCGACTTCCTTGCTGGCATAGTGTTGAATATGTTCGCCGTCGAGCCAGACCTTGCCGTTCGCGGGCGTCATCAGGCGACTAAGCGTGCGCAGCAATGTCGATTTCCCGCAGCCATTTGGCCCGATAATCGCGGTGAAGTGACCGTCGGGAATCGACACATTGAGGTTTTCCGCCACGGTAAACTTGCCATAACCCAGCGTTAACTGGTCGCCACGCAAACGGGCTACTGATTCGGTCATTTTTTGCGGGACTCCTGAATTAACAAGACGATAAGATAAATACCGCCGAGGCTTACGGTGACAACGCCCACCGGAAGCTGATAAGGCATAAACAGCTGTTGGGCGCATAAATCCGCCATCAGCAGCAGCAACGCGCCGCACAGCGCTGACAGGGTTAATCCCCAGCGCGATGTGCCGCTTATACGTCGCGCGATATGCGGCGCGACAAGGGCAATAAACGAGATAGGACCCGCCAGCGCGGTGGCGGCAGCGGTCAGTACAACCGCAACCAGCATCATCATCAGACGCGAGCGCTCAACGCTGACACCAAGCGCACAGGCACTGTCATCACCCATTTCCAGTAAGCGCATCCGGCGTACCAGCAATGTGGCGCATACCAGCATGATGATAATCAGCGGGGCAGACGGCCAGGTTTTGGCCCAGGTCAGGCCATTGAGCGATCCAGCGTTCCACAGTCCGGCCGTTAGCGCGGTTTCTAATGATGCTTTCAGCAGTAGCCAGGTGTTGAACGCCACCAGCATGGCGCGTATGCCGATACCAATAATAATTAGCCGGAAGGTGTCGATCCCATTGCGCCAGGCGAGCGCCCAGACCACCAGAGAAGTCAGGATCCCACCGAGCATGGCAGCCAGCGCGATCGCGGTAAGATGCTGTCCGAACAGCACCATTGCCACCAGCACACCGCTCCAGGCACCGGTATTAAAGCCCATCACATCCGGACTGCCCAAAGGGTTACGCATCAGCGACTGAAATATTGCGCCGCTCACGCCGAGCGCTGCGCCAATCAATAGCGCCATGAGCACGCGTGGCAAACGCCATTCGGTCACCACCAGGGTAATACTGCGCGGCGCATCGCCGAGCAGGGCGGCAATAATTTGCTGGGTTTCCAGCGTAACAACGCCGCTACGCAGGCTCCATAAACCAATGACGAGACAACCTGCAACCAGCAGTAGGCTGCTGATTATCAGGCGGCGGGAGAGGTGCATCATGCGCCACCCCCGCGCGATTTACGGCGTACCAGAAAGATAAGCACCGGCGCGCCGATGAAAGCGCTGACCACCGACACGCGCAGCTCGCCGGGAACAATCAGGCGACCGATGATATCGGCAATCAGTAACAGAGAAGGGGTTGCCAGCAGGGTGACGGGCAGTGACCAGCGGTGATCCGCCCCCACCAGCCAGCGCGCCATGTGAGGTATCATCAGGCCGATAAAGGCGATAGGACCGACAATCGCGGTCGCGCTGCCACACAGTACGGTAATCACCAGCAGGCCAATAAACTGTGTGCGAGCGACTTTACTACCAAGCGCGGTAGCTGTGTCGCTCCCGAGGCTCAGGCTATTCAGGGCGCGACTGAGGAACAGTGCGACAGCCGCGGCAATCAGTACTGGTACCAATACAACCTTCAGCGTTTGCAGGCTGCGGATATCCAGTGAGCCAGCTTGCCAGAAACGCAACTGATCGTAAACGTCCGGGTTGAGCAGGGCGATGCCGGTGGATAATCCTTCCAGCACCGCGCCCAGGGCAACGCCCGCCAGCGTCAAACGTACCGGGCTTAACTGCCCACCGCCCTGACTACCGGTAAAAGCTACGATAAGCGACGCAGCCAGCGCACCGCAAAAGGCCATCAGCAGTTGCTCTTGCGCAGAGGAAAAGCCGAACAGCGCGGCGCCCAGCACAATAGCGAAGCTGGCACCGGAGTTGACGCCCAGAATGCCGGGATCGGCGAGAGGATTACGCGTGAGCGTTTGCATTAATGCGCCAGCCAGGCCCAGCGCACCACCGGCGAGCAGCCCCGCCAGCGTGCGTGGGAGTCGCGCGTCAAGCACGATGGTGCAATCAGCGCTTTGACAACTGCCGGTGAGCGCATCCAGCACCACGGAGGCAGGTAGCGACTTGGCGCCAATAACCAGACTTAATACCGTGGTCAGAACAAGTAATAACAATAGTCCGGGCACGGCGAAGGCGCGTGTCGCGGAAACAGAGCATGACATATCAACTTCCCTGATAATGATAGTAATTATCGTTATCGATCTTATTTGGATATGTTAGCATGTGCAGCCATCGAATGGATATTGAAAAAGTACCTGGTAAGGCTCTGTAATGAATCGACAATCATGGCTGCTCAATCTCAGCCTGTTAAAGACCCACCCTGCATTTCGTGCAGTCTTCCTCGCCCGTTTTATTTCCATTGTCTCTCTGGGGCTACTCGGCGTAGCGGTTCCGGTACAAATCCAGATGATGACCCAGTCGACCTGGCAGGTCGGTTTGTCGGTGACGCTGACCGGCAGTGCAATGTTTATTGGCCTGATGGTGGGCGGTGTGCTGGCCGACCGCTATGAGCGTAAAAAAGTGATCCTGCTGGCGCGTGGTACCTGTGGCATTGGCTTTATTGGCCTGTGTTTGAATGCGTTACTTCCCGAACCGTCGTTACTGGCAATTTATCTGCTTGGCTTATGGGACGGTTTCTTTGCTTCGCTGGGCGTGACTGCTTTACTGGCAGCGACGCCAGCGCTGGTCGGGCGGGAGAATCTGATGCAGGCCGGGGCGATTACCATGCTGACGGTACGTCTGGGATCGGTAATTTCGCCGATGCTTGGCGGGGTGTTGCTCGCGACCGGCGGTGTGGCCTGGAACTACGGACTGGCGGCGGCGGGGACCTTCATTACCTTACTACCGTTGCTGAGTCTTCCCGCGTTGCCGCCTCCGCCGCAGCCGCGTGAGCATCCGCTGAAATCGCTGCTGGCAGCATTCCGCTTTCTGCTTGCCAGCCCACTGATTGGCGGCATTGCACTGCTCGGTGGTCTGTTAACCATGGCGAGCGCCGTGCGCGTGCTGTATCCGGCGTTGGCGATTAACTGGCACATGTCGAGTGCGCAAATTGGCCTGCTGTATGCGGCTATTCCGCTGGGGGCTGCCGTGGGTGCATTGACCAGCGGACAACTGGCGCACAGTCTTCGTCCGGGACTGATCATGCTGGCATCGACCGTGGCTTCATTTCTGGCTATCGGTCTGTTTGGCTTGATGCCCATTTGGCAGCTTGGGGTTATTTGCCTGGCGCTGTTTGGCTGGCTAAGTGCGGTCAGTTCGTTGTTGCAGTACACCCTGTTACAGACGCAGACGCCGGAAGCGATGCTCGGGCGAATTAATGGTTTGTGGACCGCACAGAACGTCACCGGCGATGCGATTGGCGCGGCGTTGTTAGGTGGTCTGGGCGCGATGATGACGCCAGTTGCTTCGGCAAGCGTGAGTGGGTTTGGGCTGGTGATTGTCGGTCTTTTACTGCTGCTGTTGTTGGGAGAAGTGCGCCGATTCCGGCAAGTCCCCGTGAATGTCTGATCGCGTTGTGCTCTACGGATTGTAGGCCGGATAAGGCGTTAGCCGCATCCGGCGCTGGCAATTAAAACAGAGCCGACAGACGTTGCAGCAGCAGCATTGCGCTGTAGTAGTCGAGACGGAAGGTTTCCGTACCCAGGGCATAAACACGTTTATTTTGCACGGCTGGCAGATGCGCCAGAAGCGGATTAGCGTAAATAGCATCGGCATCTTTGCTGTCGCCAGCAAACAGGAACAGCGCTTCGCCGTTCAGGCCTGCCGCCAGGTTCTCACCGCCAAGCTGGATGATATCGTGGCGTTTGCCCTGACTCTGGCTGGTATGCAAGTTGGCAGGCAGCGTTGCCAGCGTGAACCCTAACTGCTCCATCAGCTTGCCTTGCGCTGACTCAGGCGTCCACAGGTTGGCGCTGTGCGCCGCGGCGGTATATACCAGCGCGCTGACCGGCTGTGGTGGCAGAGTAATACGTTGCTTAATTGCCTGTAGTTGCTTATCAAACTCGGCAATACGCGCAGCAGCCTGTTGCTCCTGACCGGTAATTTCACCTAACTGGGTCAGCAGCGACTGCCAGCTTTTATCGTCGTAATTAATGATGAGCGTTGGCGCAATGGTGGACAGCTGATCGTACAGCGCGAGGGCAGAATCGCCCCCGGTGGCGCTTACCAGAATCAAATCCGGCATTTGAGCTGCGACGGCCTCGGCGCTCGGTTCGCCGATATACAGGCGGCTCAGTTTGCGTTCTTTTGCCACTTCGCTCCACTGGCGTAAAAAGCCCTGCGCATCGCCGATGCGATTGTTCGGCGTAGTGGCACCGCTGGCGATGACCGGGGCATCAATCGCCAGCAGCGAACCGGTGAGGGTCACGCTGGTGGAGACAATTCGCTGCGGTTTATGCTCCAGCGTATGCGTGCCGCGGCTGTCAGTAACCTGACGCGGCCAGTCGGCGGCGTGACCTGAAGAAATTCCTGAAAGAGATAAACCTGCCAGTAAGAGCACGGTGCGGCAAAAAGAGGGGAGACTCACGAATCAGCTTCCTGTTATCAGTATAAGTAATGCTTCTCATTTTCATTGTTAGCGAGCAAGGATGCAAGCCAAAGTCGCACATTGTGCTACCACAAGAGTTGACATACCGCCGCTTTACTTTTAGGTTAGCGACCGAAAATATAAATGATAATCATTATTAGGGCCTTTATCATTTTTGGAGGATGATATGGATACGTCACTGGCCGAGGAAAAAACGCAGACTATGCCGACGCTCGCTCCCGACAGTTTTTTCTTTATGTCGCCGTACCGTAGTTTTACGACGTCAGGATGCTTCGCCCGCTATGCGGAACCGGCAATTGATGGCGATTCGCCAGACAGCCCTTTCCAACAAAAAATGAACACACTGTTTGCTGATGCCAAATCACAGGGTATCGCGAATCCTGTCATGGTCGGGGCGATTCCCTTTGATACCCGCCAGCCATCATCGCTGTTTATTCCCCAATCGTGGCAGAGCTTTTCTCGTACGGCGAAGCAGCAATCATCACGTTACTTTACCGCGCATCAGTCGCTGAACGTCGTGGAACGTAAATCGATCCCGGAACAGGACTTTTTTGAAGATATGGTCGCCCGGGCGGCTGCGCTGACGTCTACTCCGGAAGTCGACAAAGTGGTGTTGTCACGCCTGATCGATATCACCACCGATGCCAACATTGACAGTGGTGCGCTGCTGGAGCGTCTGGTGGCGCAAAATCCAGCGAGCTACAACTTCCATGTGCCGATTGAAGACGGCGGCGTATTGATTGGTGCCAGCCCGGAATTGCTTCTGCGCAAAGAAGGCGAGCGTTTCAGTTCTCTGCCGCTGGCGGGCTCTGCACGTCGTCAGCCTGATGATGTGCTGGATCGCGAAGCAGGGATCCGCCTGCTGGCATCTGAGAAGGACCGCCATGAGCACGAACTGGTGACGCAAGCGATGAAAACGGTATTGCGCGATCGCAGCCGTGAACTGCAACTGCCTTCTTCTCCGCAGCTGGTTACTACGCCGACGCTCTGGCACCTCGGCACGCCGTTTGAAGGTAAAGCCAACGCGCAGGAAAACGCCCTGACGCTGGCGTGCCTGTTGCACCCGACGCCTGCGCTGAGTGGCTTCCCACATCAGGTTGCGCGCAAGCTTATCGCCGAGCTGGAGCCGTTCGATCGCGAACTGTTCGGCGGTATTGTCGGCTGGTGTGATGCCGAAGGTAACGGTGAGTGGGTGGTGACGATCCGCTGTGCGAAGCTGTTGCGCAATCAGGTGCGTTTCTTTGCCGGAGCAGGAATTGTTCCAGCCTCTTCCCCGGTTGCGGAATGGCGTGAAACGGGGGCCAAGCTCTCCACGATGTTGAATGTTTTTGGACTGCATTAAGAGCCTTGTGGACTGGTTTTAAGGAGCAATAATGAGTATTCCATTCACCCGCTGGCCGGAAGAGTTTGCCCGCAGGTATCGTGAAAAAGGTTACTGGCAGGATTTGCCGCTGACCGACATTCTGACCCGTCACGCCGACAGCGACCATACGGCGGTTATTGATGGTGAACGCCATCTGAGCTATCGCCAGCTGAATCAGGCCGCTGACAATCTAGCCTGCAGTTTGCGTCGCCAAGGGATTAAACCCGGTGAAACCGCGCTGGTACAACTGGGCAATGTGGCTGAGCTATATATCACCTTCTTTGCGTTACTCAAGCTGGGCGTAGCTCCGGTGCTGGCCCTGTTCAGCCATCAGCGTAACGAACTCAACGCCTATGCCAAACAGATTGAACCGGCGCTGCTGATTGCCGATCGCCAGCATACGCTGTTTAGCGGGGACGATTTTCTAAACGCTTTTGTGGCCGAACACAATTCAGTGCGCGTGGTGCAACTGCACAACGACGAAGGTGAACACAATCTGCAAACGGCGATAAGCCAACCTGCGAGTGATTTTACGGCTACACCGTCGCCCGCTGATGAGGTGGCGTACTTCCAGCTT
The DNA here is from genome assembly GCF_030334285.1 of Citrobacter sp. Cf087. Classification (NCBI taxonomy): domain Bacteria; kingdom Pseudomonadati; phylum Pseudomonadota; class Gammaproteobacteria; order Enterobacterales; family Enterobacteriaceae; genus Citrobacter; species Citrobacter sp. Cf087. The sequence goes on along the minus strand of NZ_JAOWED010000030.1, from coordinate 149,931 downwards.
TCCGGCGGGACGACCGGGACGCCAAAGCTGATTCCTCGCACTCATAACGATTACTACTACAGCGTGCGTCGCAGCAATGAGATTTGCCGCTTCACCGGGGAAACGCGTTATTTATGCGCAATCCCGGCGGCGCATAACTACGCCATGAGTTCGCCAGGCGCGCTGGGTGTGTTCCTGGCCGGCGGCACCGTCGTGCTGGCGGCCGACCCTAGCGCTACCCTGTGTTTCCCGCTGATTGAACAGCATCAGGTTAACGTCACGGCGCTGGTGCCACCTGCGGTGAGCCTGTGGTTGCAGGCGATTGCGGAGTGGGGCAGCAATGCGCAACTGGCTTCGCTGAAACTGCTACAGGTCGGTGGAGCGAGACTTTCCGCCACGCTTGCGGCGCGTATTCCGGCTGAGATTGGCTGCCAGTTGCAGCAGGTCTTCGGCATGGCGGAAGGGCTGGTGAACTACACCCGTCTGGACGACAGTCCTGAGCGCATCATCAATACCCAGGGGCGCCCGATGTGTCCTGATGATGAAGTCTGGGTAGCAGACGCTGACGGCAACCCCTTAGCCCAGGGAGAGACCGGACGCTTGATGACACGTGGTCCGTACACCTTCCGTGGTTATTTCAAAAGCCCTGAGCATAATGCCAGCGCCTTTGACGCCAACGGCTTTTACTGTTCCGGCGATCTGATCGCTATCGACCCGGATGGCTACATCACCGTTCAGGGACGCGAAAAGGATCAGATCAACCGCGGCGGGGAGAAGATCGCTGCTGAAGAGATTGAAAACCTGCTGCTGCGCCATCCAATGGTTATCCATGCCGCGCTGGTCAGTATGGATGACGAACTGATGGGCGAGAAAAGCTGTGCCTGGCTAGTGGTAAAAGAGCCGCTGCGCGCGGTTCAGGTGCGCCGTTTTCTGCGCGAACAGGGTGTGGCGGAATTCAAATTACCCGATCGTGTTGAGTGCGTTGAGTCATTACCGCTGACTCCAGTGGGGAAGGTAGATAAAAAACAATTACGTCAGTGGCTGGCATCACGTTCACTGGCCTGAAGGAGAAATAGAAATGGCAATTCCTAAACTGCAGGCTTATGCGCTACCAACGGCGCTTGATGTTCCGGTGAACAAAGTCGACTGGGCATTTGACCCTGAACGCGCCGCGCTGCTGATCCACGACATGCAGGATTATTTTATCGGCTTTTGGGGCGATAACTGTCCGATGATGGAGCAGGTCGTCGCGAACATCGCCGCGCTGCGCCAGTACTGCAAAGAGCATAATATTCCGGTGTATTACACCGCTCAACCGAAAGAGCAGAGCGATGAAGACCGCGCTCTGCTCAATGATATGTGGGGACCGGGCCTGACGCGTTCGCCGGAACAACAAAAGATTGTTGAGGCGCTGGCGCCGGATGAAGCGGATACCATTCTTGTGAAATGGCGTTATAGCGCATTCCATCGCTCCCCGCTGGAACAGATGCTCAAGGAAACCGGGCGTAATCAACTGATCATCACCGGGGTGTATGCGCATATTGGCTGTATGACCACCGCAACGGACGCTTTCATGCGTGACATCAAGCCGTTTATGGTTGCCGATGCGCTGGCGGATTTTAGCCGTGACGAACACTTGATGTCGCTGAAATACGTGGCGGGACGTTCCGGGCGTGTGGTTATGACCCAGGAATTATTACCGACGCCGGTTCCGGTCAGTAAAGATGCGTTGCGCAGCATTATTCTACCGCTGCTGGATGAGTCCGAAGAGCCGATGGATGACGAAAACCTGATCGACTATGGGCTGGATTCCGTGCGCATGATGGCGCTGGCGGCGCGCTGGCGTAAGGTTCATGGTGATATTGATTTCGTGATGCTGGCGAAAAAACCGACCATTGACGCATGGTGGGCTCTGCTCTCCCGCGAGGTGAAGTAATGGCCGGATTTGATTTTGCCGGGAAAACCGTCTGGGTAACCGGGGCGGGAAAAGGGATTGGCTACACCACGGCGCTGGCGTTTGCGAATGCAGGTGCTGAGGTGACTGGATTCGATCGCGAATTTCCTCAGGATAACTACCCGTTTACGACCGAAGTGCTGGATGTGGCGAATGCCGGACAGGTAGCTGAGGTGTGCCAGCGCGTCCTCAAAGCGCGCGAGCGTTTGGATGTGTTGGTCAATGCCGCAGGTATTTTGCGTATGGGTGCCACCGATGCGCTAAGCGCTGAGGAGTGGCAGCAGACGTTTGCGGTTAACGTTGGCGGAGCGTTCAATCTGTTTCAGCAGACGATGGCGCAGTTTCGTCGCCAGCAGGGCGGGGCGATCGTGACCGTCGCGTCGGATGCGGCGCACACGCCGCGTATCGGCATGAGTGCTTACGGTGCGTCAAAGGCCGCGTTGAAAAGCCTGGCTCTGACCGTCGGACTTGAACTGGCAGGCAGCGGTGTGCGTTGTAACGTGGTTTCTCCGGGGTCGACCGATACCGACATGCAGCGTACGCTGTGGGTCAGCGATGACGCGGAGCAACAGCGCATTCGTGGATTTGGCGAGCAGTTTAAGCTTGGGATTCCGCTGGGGAAAATCGCCCGGCCGCAAGAGATCACCAACACTATTTTATTCCTCGCTTCCGATCTGGCCAGCCACATTACATTACAGGATATCGTGGTGGACGGCGGTTCCACGCTGGGGGCATGACGATGATCTGGAAACGTCATTTGACGCTGGATGAACTCAATGCCACCAGTCAGAACACGATGGTGGCGCATCTGGGAATGGTCTATACACGACTGGGTGATGATGTGCTGGAAGCCGAAATGCCGGTGGATAGCCGAACGCATCAGCCGTTTGGCCTGCTGCATGGCGGCGCGTCGGCGGCCCTGGCGGAAACGTTGGGTTCGATGGCGGGTTATCTGATGACGCGCGACGGGCAGTGTGTGGTGGGGACGGAACTAAACGCCACGCATCATCGGGCGGTATCGCAGGGGAAAGTACGCGGCGTTTGTCAGCCGTTGCATCTTGGGCGTCAAAATCAAAGCTGGGAAATCGTCATCTTTGATGAGCAGGGACGACGATGCTGCACCTGCCGTTTAGGCACGGCGGTGATGGGGTGAGGTTACCCGGCAAAGTAAAATGAAATTGCAGAGTTAACAGGTAAATGAAGTGATCCAGTTAACAATGCAATGTAAATAGTCAGTGATGTCTCAGGTTTATGTGGTTGTCAGGTTGTTAAAATCAGGAAAGATGTTATAGAAACAAAATGTAACATCTTTCTGGATCACGCAAACGGACAACAACTATGAATAAATCAGGGAAATACCTCCTCTGGACATTGCTCTCCGTTATCGGAGCATTTGCCCTGGGATATATTGCGTTAAATCGTGGTGAACAGATCAACGCGTTGTGGATAGTCGTGGCGTCAGTCTGTGTCTACCTTATCGCTTACCGTTTCTACGGCCTGTACATCGCGAAAAATGTACTGGCGCTGGACCCGACGCGTATGACGCCAGCCGTGCGTCATAACGATGGTCTGGATTATGTACCCACCGATAAAAAAGTACTGTTTGGTCACCATTTTGCGGCGATTGCCGGAGCGGGTCCGTTAGTTGGACCGGTGCTGGCGGCGCAAATGGGCTACCTGCCGGGTATGATCTGGCTGCTCGCCGGGGTGGTACTGGCAGGGGCGGTACAGGACTTCATGGTGCTGTTTGTTTCTACCCGTCGCGATGGTCGTTCCCTTGGCGAACTGGTGAAAGAAGAGATGGGCCCTACGGCGGGTGTTATTGCGCTGGTGGCCTGTTTTATGATCATGGTGATTATCCTCGCGGTACTGGCGATGATTGTCGTGAAAGCGCTGACCCACAGCCCGTGGGGAACTTACACCGTAGCGTTCACTATCCCGCTGGCGATTTTTATGGGGATTTACCTGCGCTATCTGCGCCCGGGCCGCATTGGTGAAGTGTCGGTTATTGGTCTGGTATTCCTGGTGTTTGCCATTATTTCCGGCGGCTGGGTAGCGGAAAGCCCGACCTGGGCACCGTACTTTGACTTTACCGGCGTACAACTGACCTGGATGCTGGTGGGCTACGGTTTTGTCGCCGCCGTGCTGCCGGTGTGGCTGCTGCTGGCCCCGCGTGATTACCTCTCTACCTTCCTGAAAATCGGCACCATTGTTGGTCTGGCGGTAGGGATTCTGATCATGCGTCCGACGCTGACCATGCCAGCTCTGACCAAGTTTGTTGACGGTACTGGCCCGGTCTGGACCGGTAACCTGTTCCCGTTCCTGTTTATCACCATTGCATGCGGTGCGGTATCTGGCTTCCATGCGCTGATCTCCTCCGGAACCACGCCGAAGATGCTGGCGAATGAAGGGCAGGCTTGCTTTATCGGCTACGGCGGAATGCTGATGGAATCCTTTGTCGCCATTATGGCGCTGGTTTCCGCGTGCATCATCGATCCGGGCGTGTACTTTGCGATGAACAGCCCGATGGCGGTGCTGGCTCCTGCGGGCACGGTTGATGTAGTGGCTTCTGCGGCACAGGTAGTCAGTAGTTGGGGCTTTGCTATTACGCCAGATACTCTGCACCAAATTGCCAATGAAGTGGGTGAGCAATCCATTATCTCCCGCGCAGGTGGTGCGCCGACGCTGGCCGTCGGGATGGCGTACATTCTGCATGGCGCACTGGGTGGCATGATGGATGTGGCGTTCTGGTATCACTTCGCCATTCTGTTTGAAGCTTTGTTTATTTTGACGGCGGTTGATGCCGGTACACGCGCTGCGCGCTTTATGCTGCAGGACTTGCTGGGCGTGGTGTCACCGGGCCTGAAACGAACCGATTCGTTGCCTGCGAACCTGCTGGCGACGGCGCTGTGCGTACTGGCCTGGGGGTACTTTTTACACCAGGGCGTGGTGGATCCTCTGGGTGGTATTAATACCCTGTGGCCGCTGTTTGGTATCGCCAACCAGATGCTGGCCGGTATGGCGTTGATGCTCTGTGCTGTGGTGCTGTTCAAGATGAAACGCCAGCGCTACGCGTGGGTGGCACTGGTCCCAACCGCCTGGCTGCTGATTTGTACCCTGACCGCTGGCTGGCAGAAAGCGTTTAGCCCGGATGCAAAAATCGGCTTCCTGGCTATCGCCAACAAATTCCAGGCGATGATCGACAGCGGTAACATTCCGGCGCAGTACACCCAGTCGCAGCTGACGCAGCTGGTGTTTAACAACCGCCTGGATGCGGGTCTCACCATCTTCTTCATGGTAGTCGTTGTGGTGCTGGGTCTGTTCTCCATCAAAACTGCGCTGGCAGCATTGAAAGAGGACAAACCAACTTCGAAAGAGACGCCGTACGAGCCGATGCCTGAGAATATCGAAGAGATCGTGGCGCAGGCGAAAGGCGCGCACTAATATTCTCTTAACCAATGAGCCCTCTCCTGAACGGGGAGGGCGTTTGTACGACAGGGAATCACTATGTTTGAAACACTCGCCAAAGCCGGGAAGTATTTAGGTCAAACCGCCCGATTAATGATAGGTGTGCCGGATTACGACAACTATGTTGAACATATGCGCGTCACGCATCCGGACCAAACGCCAATGACCTACGAAGAATTTTTCCGCGAGCGCCAGGATGCGCGATATGGGGGGAAAGGCGGCGCGAAGTGCTGTTGATTTTTTGCCGGATGGCGCTGACGCTTATCCGGCCTACAACATCGCATTTGCCGTTATAATTAGTCGTCGTAGGCCTGATAAGGCGAAGCCGCTATCAGGCATCCCATACCCTAATCATACCGTAAACGACTCTACCTTTTCGAATGCTGCGCGCAGTGTCTCCGGCGTTAACGTTACCGGCAGGGCGTGAATGGACTCCACCGGGCGCAGGGTGTGCGTAATCACTTTGTCGATTTCTGCGCGATTATTGATGTCCACGTCCAGTTGAGCTAATCGGGTGGGCAGGTTGAAGCGCTGATAGGCGGTAATTAACTGCGCCAGCACGGCATCTTGACCCAACAACGCACTCTGCACCAGGATGCCGTACGCCACTTTAGTGCCATGTAAAAACTTCTCTGTTTGTGGGAGGACGGTCAGGCCATTGTGAACAGAATGCGCCGCCGCCACGCGGGTGTAGCGCTCGCCCAGACCACCAACCATGCCGCCTCCGGCAATAATCGCATCCACTACATCGCAAAACGTGCGGCTTAACGAGCCTTGTTGTTTATCTGTCAGCGCCTGCTCGCTGCTTTCCAGCAGGACGTCGCGGATCGTCTGCGCGGCATCTATACCCAGACGAACAGTTAATGGCAGGTTTTCTGGCTGAGGCGCAAGCACGACGGCCTCGTACCACTTCGCCAGCGTGTCGCCGATCCCCGCCAGTAGATATTCCTCTGGCGCATTGAGAACGATCTCGGGTTCGACCAGAACGAGGAAATTGGCATCAGGGAAAATTTCAAAATGCAGCGCCTGGCCTGCATCGTTATACCAGACGGAGAGCGGCGTCCAGGCGGCGCAGGTCGCCGCAATCGTAGGAATACCGACAAACGGCAGATCCAGACGACGGGCCAACGCTTTAGCGGTGTCGAGCAATGTTCCTCCGCCCACGCCAATCACCACGCTGCGATTATCTCCCGACTCTTTTGCCAGTTGAGCAACATCGGTTTCGCTGCAATGTCCCGTAAACAGCAGGCGCTTAGCCTCGGCGAGATGAAATGTCTCTGGCAGATAAGGGCGGGCCGCATCGATAGCGCGCTCACCATAAACCCACACGGCGCGTGAAAGTTGGTCGGTAGTGAAAAAATCGTTGAGTCTCGACAGGCTGCCGGGATGGGAAAAATAGTTGGCCGGGCCGGTGACGACGCGAATCTCTGTATTACTCATGTTGTGTTGTCCTTTGGCTGTCCTGTCCAGGCAGGTTATTTTTATATAGACGTCTGAACGTCTTGATTGCCAAATACTAGCATCGTGTTATAGTGGCTTCAACCACAACATCACACGCTGGGATAACAATAATGAGTAATAACCCGCTGATTCCGCAAAGCAAACTGCCTAACCTGGGCACTACTATCTTCACGCAAATGAGTGCGCTGGCGCAGCAGCATCAGGCCATTAATCTCTCGCAGGGATTTCCTGATTTTGACGGTCCGCTCTTTTTGCAGGAGCGTCTGGCGTATCACGTCGCGCACGGTGCAAACCAGTATGCACCGATGACGGGCGTGCAGCCGCTGCGCGAAGCCATCGCGGATAAAACGGCAGACCTGTACGGCTACAAACCCGACGCGAATAGTGAAGTGACCATCACGGCGGGGGCCACAGAAGCGCTGTATGCCGCGATCACTGCGCTGGTGCGCCCAGGTGATGAGGTGATTTGTTTTGACCCGAGCTACGACAGCTATGCGCCTGCGGTTGAATTATCCGGCGGGGTGGTTAAACGTATCGCGCTGCAACCACCGTCTTTTCGCGTCGACTGGCAGGCTTTTAGTGCCTTACTCAGCGACCGTACCCGATTGGTTATCCTGAACACGCCACATAATCCTTCTGCCACCGTGTGGCATCAGGCCGATTTTGACGCGCTGTGGCAAGCAATTAAAGAACGCGAGATCTTTGTCATCAGCGACGAAGTTTATGAGCATATCTGTTTCGCCAGGCAAGGGCATGCCAGTGTGCTGGCACATTCAGAGCTGCGGGAACGCGCTGTTGCTGTTTCATCGTTTGGTAAGACCTACCATATGACCGGCTGGAAGATTGGCTACTGCGTTGCGCCAGCAGCCATTAGCTCTGAGTTACGCAAGGTACACCAGTATCTGACGTTTTCTGTCAACACGCCGGCTCAGTTGGCACTGGCGGATATGCTACGAGAAGATCCTGCACACTATCGCGAGTTGCCTGCGTTTTATCAGAAAAAACGCGACGTGTTGGTGAACGCGCTGCGTGACAGCCGACTGGAAATTCTGCCGTGTGAAGGCACGTATTTTCTGCTGGTCGATTACAGCGCCGTTTCCACGCTTAACGACGTGGAATTTTGCCAGTGGCTGACCACTGAAGTGGGCGTTGCGGCGATACCGCTGTCGGTGTTTTGCGCCGATCCTTTCCCGCATAAACTGATTCGTCTCTGTTTTGCCAAGCAAGAATCGACGCTGTTAGCAGCAGCTGAACGTCTGGTGTCGCTGTAGCTATTTCACCGTCCAGGCTTTGGAGAATCGACGGTCGGCGAACAACTCTTGCAGACCGTTGATTTGCTTCAGGCGTAACACCTCGTCGTTGTCCATGCCGAGATCCTTGCTAATTCTTTCTTCACTCCATCCCAGTTGCGATAGCTCGCGGACAATCTCGGACATGGCGTGGATTTGATGACGCCCACGGGCGCGGTTGTGGCGAATGGTCGCCGCCATACGCTCTTGGCGTTCTCGTTCTAAACAGGCAACCGGCAGGTATCCTTTAAGCCTGGGCCTCAGTGAGGCTTTGGCTTTACCTAACTCGTGGCGGTGGAAACCGTCGACAATTTCGTATTCCTCTGCCGTTGAGTGAACCACCACAATGGGCTGTGTAAACCCGTCTGCTTCAAGGGACTTCAGCAGCAGCTTTTTCTCCGGTGGCGCAACGTTATTGGGGTTGTAGTCATTGGGTGAAATGTGATCATTTTTAACCCAAAGTACGCAATCTACGGGTTCCTTGCGAAAGGGACTGACGCTGTGTATCGCCCGCCTGAATTCATTGATGGCTTCAATTCGTTCTTCTTCTGACAGGCCAGAAAGAAAGCCGAGGAGTTCGTGAGTTAGTCGGTGTTGCATAAGATTCCCCATTCCTGGCGTTTTGTTTTCATACGTTCGTTATAGCGTTGGTAGTTTTTGGGTTTCGTTGGACTGAATGAAAGTGCCCGACACCAGTAATCATTATTCAACAGGACTTTGCAGATACGTCGCCATGAAGGAATATCTTTCGAACCAATATCGCCTTCCTGAGTTTGCGGGATATTATCCATGCCTTTTTTCTTATACCACTGCAAATAGACGGCGATTTTATTGCGGTAATGCTCTGCGGTAGTCTCCGGCATGCTGTTCAATAGCAGCATGGCATATTCCTGCCAGCTTAAATGCTCTGGTTTAAGTATTTTCCGATGACCGTAAAAATGGTTGTCATGACCGGCATAAATCCCCCCGCTTTTAACACCGCTGACACGGGCGCACATAGCCGCCCAGCGCTCGGGTTCAATGACATGATATAGCCATAATCCCTGACGCTGTTCCGGGCCAAAGGGTTCGCAAATGCGCATATATCGTGTCGGGACCCCGGCCTGGTACATCAGATTATACAGGGGGTTACACGGCAATTTTGACTTCGCAAACCACGTCCAGATGTCGGCTGTTTTCCAGTCATACAGCGGGTAAATATACCAGGTGTGTCCACCAGGTGCTGCAGTCGTCCACGGCTTGTCATCGGCAAAACGCTGCTTTTGCGAGTTGGCAATGGCAACAAAGCGGTTATATGACTCATCGGCGCGGATGCCCACCATCATGGCAGCCGGTCGTTTCTGCGAAAACCAGTCAGCGAACTCACGAACAAATTGTTCAAAGGTCATGCCGGGTTGATAGAAGGAGAAATATTCAGGATCGGTTATGGCATCTGCGGGCGGCTGGCGAACCCATTGCGTACCCGGCTCCCAACACTGCCATTCGGGTTGAAATTGTGACAGTGAATTCTGCGTCGTCAGCGGTAATGCCACCCAATAGAAATTTTCGATGACATCGGAATAACTCTCGCGCAGCGCCTGGATATAATCGATAGTGCAGGAAAACTGCGCCTCCCAGTCGATAAACAAGACGTTTATTTTTTTCTGTAACTGGCGGGCAATGGCGGCGGTTAGATGTAACATCAGCCCCGAATCTTTACCTCCAGAGAAAGAAACGCAAATGCGTGGCAGAGCCTCAAGCGTCCAGGCGATACGATCCTGTGCGGCTTCGAGAACGTTTTGATTCAATGGTATTTTATAAACAGACATATCAAGACCATATCAGAGATTTTTATTGTTTGTATTAATAAGAGATGCACATTATTACGATATGCCAATTTATATAGTATGCAATATTTAAATATATATTTAATTTATATGTGTTGCCTTGTTACATTCTGAAAATGAATTAAATGTACTGATGAGAAGTTGCAATACGATTTACAGACTTTCTGAGGAGATTTGATTTATATATGCAGCGAATGCTTTGTTGTTAAGCGACGCCCTGTTATACATTAAAAATAGCTGGACGCTGGGTAGATTAAAGTCAACACTAATCTCTTTGAGATTAAGTGCAGTCGCATAGTGATCGTACATTAATTTAGGAATCAGGCCAATAATATCCGTGCTGGAAATAATATTAACGATTGATGTCAGAGAATCACTACTAAATCCAATCTTACGATTAACAAAAAAAGTATTGGCTTGTGATTGACATTCTTTAATACCTTTCTCTTCGGTGAGTAAGAAGGTGAATTGCTCTTGCATAATTTGTTGCAGGGTGCTTGAGTCATTCATTCTGGGATGGTCTTTTCTACAAATCAAAACACTCTCGATAGTCTTAAAAGGGATGCAAACGACGGAACGGTTATGGACCGGCATCATCGTAACCACCATGTCGGCCTTGCGGTAAGCCAGTATGTTTTCAGCAGTTTCTGCCGACATTAAGATATCGTGATGTTCCACTTCAATATCTGAATCTTGTACCAGAGCATGAATTAATGTCGTCACATTTACGGTGGTTGTAAGTTGTGGGCTGTAAATAATGAATTTATTTTTCAGCTGGGCACCATGCATGATGCTTATTGTTTGCTCCAGGTGATTCAGGTTTTGCTCAAGATGATGATGAAGATTAATACCCGTCACCGTGGGCGTAATACCTTTGCCGGAGCGAATAAATAAAGGGTCGTTAAACTGCGTACGCAGTCGTTGCAATGACTGACTTACAGCTGATGGCGTGATGTACAGCGTTTCTGCAGCCTTGCTGATGCTCAAATGTTGATATATGCATTCAAATATAATCAACAGGTTGAGATCGAACTTTTTGAGGTCATAGAGGTTAGCCATGCGTACCTTCCTGTGATGGTAATGTAGTGAAAAATTCAATTGTGGAATAGTTTAAATGGTAGTTATTCTTGAAATTTATGTTTGTGTGCTTAATGAATAATTAACTTTAGCTAAAATAGCACAAGTTGCGTAATTTTCAGCAGGAAAGTTAATTTAAATGAGTGATTGATATGAGAACGATAACAATCACTCATCTTGTTACTTTTATTTATTTCCCATGATAATGTTTAATTTTTCTTTATCCGGTAAGCCTACTTCCTGTTGTAACGTATCGTCTTTACTCATGTAATAGATAGCCGGCGTTACATTGGCCCCCAAATCATCCATCAACTTTTGGTTGATATTCAGTAACTTCATTTGCTCCGCAGGGATCGAAGCCGGGATTTCCAGCTTCATTTTCCCACCGGATGCCTCATAGTCATGCCAGGTTTTGGCCGGATCTTTGGTTGCCAGAATTGCAGCGGCGGTGGCCGGACTTTCAGGTTTAATTACGCCAACCAATAATGTACGCAACTGAACTTTACCGGATTCTACCCACGGACGCGCCTGCTGCCAGAACTGTTTACAATAGGGACAGAAGGGATCGGCAAACACGTACACAATAACCGGTGCCTCTTTTTTCCCGTCCAGAATCCACGACGCTTTTTCCATTCGCTGCCACATTTCACGTCCGGCAGGGGCATAGATCTCTTTTTCTATGAGCGAATTACTGAGGTTTTCGCCTTTTTCATTATACATGTAGCCGGAGATGGCATGTTTACCGTCAGGCGTGACATAGATAGTGACCCCCATGTCCTGGTATTTTCCCAGATAGCCTTTCATTCCACCCGGAGCATCGAAAGGCTTCAGGATGGTAATGCCCTGTTTCTCAATAGCTTTAACGGGAGCAGGCAGTTCTTCGGCATGCACCACGGCAGGGAGCAGGGTTAAAAGTAAGGTACGTTTAAACATTGATTTTCCTTATAAAATCAGCAGGAAAGGGGGCTTAATTGCAAAACCTATCGCAGCCATAGGTAAGATCGACGGTCCGTCGATTGCCCTTTCTTGAGTTGGGTGATGTAATCCCAATCGCTGTTACGACCTTTGTTAAGGTAATGTAGAGCGCAACACATAGCCAGCCCTGCTGGCACTGACGTTACCTGCGGGTAGCTCGGGTAATGAGGCTCCCTGCATAGGGGGCCTTTTTTACTTTTGTCTTTTAGGTTCGATTGAGTAGGTTGTTAGTTAACGCTTATTGATTTGATAAAGGAAACGCATTAGCCCTGCTAAGAGATTTTCGTTAACTTATCTCTCAACGAAAACACGGAGGAAGTACAGATGTCTTTGATTAATACCAAAATTAAACCTTTCAAAAACCAGGCGTTCAAAAACGGTGAGTTCATCGAAGTAACCGAGAAAGATACCGAAGGTCGCTGGAGCGTCTTCTTCTTCTACCCGGCTGACTTTACTTTCGTATGCCCGACCGAACTGGGTGACGTTGCAGACCATTACGAAGAACTGCAGAAACTGGGCGTAGATGTGTATTCCGTATCTACTGATACCCACTTCACCCACAAAGCGTGGCACAGCAGCTCTGAGACCATCGCTAAAATCAAATACGCGATGATCGGTGACCCGACTGGCGCCCTGACCCGTAACTTCGACAACATGCGTGAAGATGAAGGTCTGGCTGACCGCGCAACCTTCGTTGTTGACCCGCAGGGTATCATCCAGGCAATCGAAGTTACTGCTGAAGGTATCGGCCGTGATGCATCTGACCTGCTGCGTAAAATTAAAGCTGCACAGTATGTCGCTTCTCACCCAGGTGAAGTTTGCCCGGCGAAATGGAAAGAAGGTGAAGCAACCTTAGCTCCATCTCTGGACCTGGTTGGTAAGATTTAAGTCGCATAATTTGTAGGCCGGATAAACGTAGTGCATCCGGCATTCCACAGGCGCAAATCTGCGCCTGTTTTATTCCAGCACCATGACGCAAGTTGCATTAATGCAGTCCCGCAAAATCGGCTTGCATGATGATGTTTTCAGAGAGGGAAGAATAATGCTCGACACAAATATGAAAACCCAGCTCAGGGCTTATCTTGAGAAACTGACCAAACCTGTTGAGCTGATTGCTACGCTGGATGACAGCGCTAAATCGGCAGAAATCAAGGAACTGCTGACTGAAATTGCTGAACTGTCAGAAAAAGTCACCTTTAAAGAAGACAATACTCTGGCGGTGCGTAAGCCATCGTTCCTGATTACCAATCCCGGTTCTCACCAGGGACCGCGTTTTGCCGGTTCTCCGCTGGGTCATGAGTTTACCTCTCTGGTGCTGGCTCTGCTGTGGACCGGCGGTCACCCGTCAAAAGAGGCACAGGCGTTGCTGGAGCAGATCCGCGATCTCGACGGTGATTTTGAATTTGAAACCTATTATTCGCTCTCCTGCCACAACTGCCCGGACGTAGTGCAGGCGTTGAACCTGATGTCGGTACTGAACCCACGTATCAAACATACGGCGATTGACGGCGGTACATTCCAGAACGAAATCACCGATCGTAACGTGATGGGCGTTCCGGCGGTATTTATGAACGGCAAAGAGTTCGGCCAGGGTCGTATGACGCTGACTGAGATCGTGGCGAAAGTGGATACCGGCGCAGAAAAACGTGCGGCTGAAGAACTGAATAAGCGCGATGCTTATGACGTGTTGATTGTCGGTTCTGGTCCTGCGGGGGCGGCGGCAGCGGTGTACTCTGCACGTAAAGGCATTCGCACCGGTCTGATGGGCGAACGTTTTGGCGGTCAGGTTCTTGATACCGTTGATATTGAAAACTACATCTCAGTACCGAAAACTGAAGGTCAGAAACTGGCAGGTGCGCTGAAAGCACACGTTGATGATTATGATGTCGATGTGATCGACAGCCAGAGCGCAAGCAAACTGATCCCGGCAGCGCAGGAAGGCGGTTTGCATCAGATTGAAACAGCCTCCGGCGCGGTGCTGAAAGCACGTAGCATTATCATCGCCACCGGCGCGAAATGGCGCAACATGAACGTTCCGGGTGAAGATCAGTATCGCACCAAAGGTGTAACCTATTGCCCGCACTGTGATGGTCCGCTGTTTAAAGGTAAGCGTGTTGCGGTAATTGGCGGCGGTAACTCCGGCGTTGAAGCGGCTATCGACCTGGCAGGTATTGTTGAACATGTGACGCTGCTGGAGTTTGCTCCTGAAATGAAGGCAGACCAGGTGCTGCAGAATAAGCTTCGCAGCCTGAAAAATATCGACATCATTCTGAACGCGCAAACGACAGAAGTGAAAGGCGATGGCAGCAAGGTCACTGGCCTGGAGTATCGTGACCGCGTGAGCGGGGATGTTCACAATGTGGAACTGGCCGGTATCTTTGTACAGATTGGTCTGCTGCCGAACACCAACTGGCTGGAAGGCGCCGTTGAACGTAATCGCATGGGTGAAATCATCATCGATGCCAAGTGCGAAACCAGCGTGAAAGGTGTTTTCGCTGCCGGTGACTGCACCACCGTACCGTATAAGCAGATTATCATCGCGACCGGTGAAGGCGCGAAGGCCTCGTTGAGTTCGTTTGATTATCTGATTCGCACGACAGTAGCATAAAAAGAGTAAGACTCACCTGCAATGCCAAAACCGCCAGTCATCCGCTGGCGGTTTTTTATTTCCATATACTCACATTGTCAATTCTTGAAACAATAAACCGTATAAAACATTCACTTAATTAGCCTGATCATTATTTTCATCAAAGAAAGAGAGGGCGTTATCTTTATTATATTAACCTGCATTATTTTTTCATTTGTTGTGTGAATAAATGGTTGGTTAATTCATGGGTGAAATATATGAAACCCTGACGATCTTTGAATCGACAGGGTTATTATTACGTGATTTTTTTATTTCTCACGATAGTTGCACGCTGAAAGCGGCTTATTCAGCTTTAGATACAAATGCCTCGGCGCTAACAGAGCAGGAGTGGTTGGAAGCGGAGTACGACTTCAATGCGCTGTTTGTCGGACCGCAGAAGCTAAAGGCCGCTCCGTTTGCCTCAGTTTATCTTGAAGAAGATGCCCTTGTAATGGGTAAATCAACCCTTAGCATTCGGGAATTCATGGCAAATATAGGGTTATCTATAAGTGTCGTGAATAATATTCCGGATGATCATATTTCCTGTGTATTGGAATTGGCGGTTTTATTATCAGCTAATGCCAGAGCATCGTCAGAATACCAGGTGACCCTTACTCGATATGCCTCTGAGTATGTCGCGGTGTGGGTGCCCGAGTATATAGAAAAAATAAATATAAATGCACAAACCGCCACGTTGAAAAACGTTGCTGGAAGATTGTCTTCTTGGCTTGATGAATTAAAAACGAGAGTATCAATATGAGTAATGAACCGGGAGTTCTGAACAGACGTTCATTTTTGAAAGGGTTGATTGCCCTTGGCACGGTCGCAGCCCTGCCAGGGGGATTGCTGACTTCACGTTGTGCATTGGCGCAACCGCCCATTCCATTTAACCCCAAAACCTACAAAATCTATCGTAACGCCTGTCCGCGTAACTGCTATGACACTTGTAGCCTGAAAACCTGGGTGAAGGATGACGTCATCACCTTTGTGGAGGGTGCGCCTGAGTCAACTTTTACGCATGGAACTCCGTGTGTGAAGGGACTGAGCTACCCGCGTCGGGTATACAGCCCGGATCGCATTAAATATCCGATGGTTCAGGATGTTCGCGGCAGCGGGAACTGGCGTCGTATTTCCTGGGACGAAGCAATGCAGCGCATTGCGACCAAGATGCTGGAGATTAAAAAGAAAGACGGTTCAATGCTGGGTCTGGCGATGACCAAATATTCCGGCAAATTTGGGGTATTGAACTATGCGGTTGAAGGGATGATGTCTTCGCTGGGTTACACCACGCGTTTTGCCGGAACACCTTGCTGGCCAGCCGGTATCGATGCCCAGAACTACGATATGGGTGATATGTGGTGTAACGACCCGGAAGATTTTGTGAAAGCAAAATACATCATTATCTGGGGCGCTAACCCGGCCTGGTGCTCTATGCACACCATGAAGTATATCTACCAGGCGCGGGAGAAAGGGGCGAAAGTGGTCGTTATCGATCCGCTGTTAACCCAGACCGCTGCGAAAGCCGATCTCTATTTACGCGTTCGTCCAGGTTCTGATGGTGCGCTGGCGCTGGGTATGGCACGTCATTTGGTGGATAAAGGTCTGGTGGACCAGGATTTCGTCAACAACTATTCCCATGGTTACCCGGAATTCGAAGCCTATCTGCGCAACAGCGTTACCGTAGAGTGGGCGTCTGAGATTTGCGGGCTGTCGGCGGATGTTATTCGCCAGTTGGCGGAAGAATTTACCGCGGTTAACCCTGCTACCGTGTGGATTGGCTACGGCATGCAGCGTCATGTTAACGGCGGCGCTAACGTACGGGCGATCGATGCCTTTGTGGCAATGACCGGCAATATTGGCATTGAAGGCGGCGGCGCTCGCTACGGTCATCTGCATACCTGGGGCTTTAACTACAACGCCATGCTGCAGAAGCCACCGGTAGGCTCCATCGGTATGCCAGGTGCGGCGGGAACTACCAGCGAGTTTGGTTCTGCGGGGGAAGTCGCACAGTATTCCGATCGCTCATTGAATATCAACCAGACCGCCAAGGGAATTCTGGAAGCCAACGAGCCGCCTGTCCGAATGCTTTGGGTTGCCTGTAAGAACCCGTTTGCTCAGGATTTTGATCGCAGCAAGATGGAAAAAGCATTCGAAAAACTGGAAATGGTGGTCTGTGCCGATCAGTTCTTTAACGAGACCGTCCAGCATGCCGATATCGTTTTGCCTGTCACCACGGCCTTTGAAGAGTGGAACGTAGACGCCTCATATTGGCACTACTGGCTCTCAATCAACCAGCCTGCAATTAAGCCAATGTACGAGGCAAAATGCGATCTGGAAATCGCCGTTTTACTTTCCCACACAATCAACAAGCTGGAGCCGGGTTCTTGCACATTCCCGCAGGAGTTCAATCATAAGCGTTGGCTGGACCAGGAATTCAATGACGGAATGGCCAAAATGTTTGGCATCTCCTCCTGGGATGACTTACTGGATGGCCCGAAAAAAGCCATTTTGCCGAGTTCTGCGGCCTGGTATGACCGCAAATTTAAAACCCCCTCAGGAAAGTTTGAGTTCAGATCTGAGCTGTGTGAGAAAAATGGTCATACGGCGCTGCCGGAATACAAACCGGAGGCGAAAAGCACGCTGCCATTCCACTTGTTTACACCGCATGTGCAGTTCGGTATCCATTCCCAATTTATCAACCTTGACTGGATGCAGGTCTTCTATCCGGAGCCGTTTGTCTATATGCATCCGATTTCCGCAGAAAAAAGAGGCATTGCCGAAAACGACCTGGTGAAAGTGTTTAACACCGTAGGTGAAGTAGAACTGCGTGCGAAGGTGACCGCTAACGTTCCGGAAGATTTCCTGGTGATGTACGAGGCGTGGTTCCCGAAACGGAAATACAACGTTCAAAACGTGGTGGCAGATACCCCAGCCGATATGGGGTTGATGAAAACCGGTGCGCCAGGTGCGGCTATCCACAGTCAGTTTGCGGACATCATTTTGATCAGTAAAGGAGCAGCGGCATGAGACGCGCGTTTTTAGTTAATAGCGATAAATGCATCGGCTGCCGTGGCTGTGCAATGGCGTGTAAGAGTTTTAACCAGTTGGAACCTGAACGTTTCTGGCGCTATGTCTACCCGCTGGATAAAGAAATTTATCCGCATGAAGAGCGGGCGTTCTATTCGCTGGCCTGTAACCACTGCGAAAACCCGGCCTGTCTGGCGGCGTGTCCGGTAGAGGCGTACACCAAGCGTGAAGATGGTGTCGTGGTGCATAACCCGGAGCGCTGTATTGGATGCAAAAACTGTATCCGCAACTGCCCATACGGTGCGCCGCGTTTTAATGAGGAGACGAAGAAAGCGGAAAAATGCAGCATGTGCTACGAGCGCCTTGATGTTGGTATGCAACCGGCTTGCGTGAATGCCTGTCCGGTAGGTGCGCTGACGCTTATCGATCTGGATGCCGATCCTATACCTGACAATGCCGTACAGTATCCGCCGGGATTCCCGCGTATGCCGCAGCTTAATCCTGGCACGCGTTTTATCCTTGCGCGTCAGCCGAAGCAGCCGGAGGGCAAGTAATGGAAAAGTATGAACTTCCGCTGGTTATTTTTACCGTATTGAGCCAGATGTCGGTTGGGATCACGCTCATTCTGACGCTACGCACGCTGCAAGGAAAACTGGAAAGCAAACGCCTGTACTGGCTGGTAAGTGGGCTGGTTCTGGCGGTGGCGTCCGTTGCAGCGATCCTGCACCTTGCGCATCCGGATCGCGCCTACGATGCCCTGATTAACCTGCAGCACGCCTGGCTGAGCCGTGAAATTCTTGGCGCAACCTTATACGGTGCGGCGGTCGGGGTGACGTTTTTGGCAAAAGGGCACAAAGCGCCAGCTGTTCTGGCCTCTGTTCTCGGTATCGCGCTGGTGGCGGTGCAGGGGATGACCTATGCTGCCCCGGCAATGGTGGCGATAGCCAACGGTCTGACAATGCTGTTGTTCTTTATCACGGTGTGGGTGATGGGGTGTGCGGCGATTCCACTGCTTAACCTTGCACCTGCCGTTGCCGCATTGCGCCAGGGGATTGTTGTGTGTATGGCGGTCATGATCGCCGCGCCCATTATCTGGCTAAGCGGCGGCACTATCATGCAGATGACGGCGCATGCCTGGCTGACGTCGCCGCTTTATCTGGCGAGTCTGCTGTGTCTGGCGGTGGCCTTTGTGCTAAGCCGTCAGGGAGAGCGTCGCGCAAAAGCGATTTTTGTCCTGCTGTTTGTTGGCATATTCCTGAGTCGTCTGACGTTCTTTGGTGATACGATCAGCACCATCGTGAATATCGGTCATTTGTATTGATCGTGAGGTAATAAAAACCCCTGTCAGGCGTTAACCTGGCAGGGGTTTTCTTTAGCGAATCAGTGGCTGTTAACGAACAACCAGCACTGGCAAAGTCGCGTGGCGGACAACGCTGGAAGCGTTTGAGCCGAGCAGATGGGTGCTGATTGATGGGTTACGCGACCCAATGACAACGACATCTGCATTCAACTCTTCACCCAACTCGTTGACCACGTCACGGACGCTGCCAAAGCGGACGTGTTGCTTAATACGGGAAGGATCGATGCTGAAGTGACCGACCATCGTTTGCAGACGGGTTTCCGCTTCGTGTTGCAGATGCTCTTCAAAACGACGAACGTCAGCGGCAAAGCGATGCAGACTTAGGCTCGCTGAGCCTGGCAGCACATGCAGCAGATGGATAACCCCTTTATCCTGGGCCAGAAATTCTGCATGGCGAATAGCCTTGTCGCTCAGTTCCATTTCGAATACATCAACAGGCATTATGATTGTGTTGTACATAAACATTCTCCTTGTCATTACATGAACACATAACAGCATAGTATTAAAAATGATTCTGTCAGTCACGACACAGATTTATGTTTTGCGAACATGAAAGAAAGCGAGGAGCAGGGAGATCTAACCGGAAAGAGGATGCGGATGCATCCCCTGTAAGATAAAGCGAGTGGCTTTGATAAGACAGAGTTAGCGCAGGTAGTCGCCTGCAGCTTCAGGCTGGTACTCAAGCTCAATAACTTCGAGGTGCGTTGAGGTCCCGCCTGGCAGTTCCCAGTGAATGGTATCACCAACGCGCAGCCCCAAAAGTGCAGCGCCGACAGGTGCCATTACCGAAAGCTGTGTGCTGCTGTCAGTCATAGTGGCCGGATACACCAGGGTACGCACACGGACTTCGCCATCACTCAGATTGCGGAATTTCACGCGGCTGTTCATGGTCACGACATCGTGCGGCATGGTTTCTGGAGAACACATTTGGGCACGATCCAGCTCGGCGTTAAGGGCGTCGGCAATCGGTAAACCAGCAAACGCAGGTTGCTCCAACAGGCGGTCAATGCGTTCCGCATCGAGGTCGTTAATGATGATAGTTGGTCTGGACATTTATTACTCCATGTCGTCGATACTGCGGGTGCGCAGGTAAATAATCCCAAAAGAAAACCCTCACCGTCAGGCGGCAAGGGTTTAGCTTTTATGATGATACTGAGACTTACCCCATGTTTGAAGTGATTTAGTTCACATTCAGGCAAATCATCAATATTGTCGCGTATGGTGTGATTTTAGCCGAAAAACGTGATCGTTCTCCAATTTGCATTATGCTTTTTAAGCGCTCGCTGCGGGCGCGTCAAACAACTCAGTGTTCCGCGACAGGAGATCTCATGAGCCAGTACGACAAACTTACTTTGAAAGACGGCAGCTATTTGCATTTTAAAGACTGGGGAAGTGGACAGCCCATTGTCTTCAGTCATGGTTGGCCGCTGACGGCAGATGCGTTTGAGGATCAGATGTTGTTCCTCGGGTCGAAAGGATTTCGTGTGATCGCCCATGACAGGCGTGGCCATGGGCGTTCGGCCCAACCCTGGGATGGTCACAATATGGATCAGTATGCTGACGATCTGGCTGAACTTACCGCGCATCTCAATCTTAAAGATGCCGTCCATGTCGGACACTCTACCGGCGGTGGGGAAGTGGCTCGTTATATTGGCCGGCATGGGACGCAGCGGGTGGCAAAAGCGGTGTTAATTGGCGCGGTGACGCCCATCATGATCAAGACTGACTTTAATCCAAATGGCGTGCCGAAAGAGGTATTTGATGGCATCCGTGAGGGGGTTGTGAACGATCGCGCCGCCTTTTTCTATGAATTGACCGCTGCATTCTATGGCTACAACCGTCCTGGCGCAAAAGAGTCGAAAGCCGTCAGGGAAAGTTTTGTTGAACAGGGTTTACAAGGTTCCATCAAAGCGTTGTACGACTGTATTCACGCGTTTTCGGAAACAGATCTGCGTGAGGACCTCAAAAAGATGACCATCCCGACGCTGGTGATCCACGGTGATGACGATCAGATTGTCCCGTTTGAAACCTGCGGAAAGATCGCGGCGGAAATACTGCCTGATTCGCAGTTGAAGGTATATGTCGGCGGCTCGCATGGCATTTGCACCACCCATAAACAACAGATCAACGGTGACCTGCTCAACTTTATTCAGTCGTAATCGTTGGCAGATTGTTCTACGCTGATCTTCTTTTTCCAGGGGGATGAGCGAAGCATAATTTGTGCTGCGCTGACGTTAACTTCAACAGGGAACACTATGTATTTCTATCAACCGTCACAGGGACACGGCTTACCGCATGACCCGCTAAATGCCATCATTGGACCGCGCCCGATTGGCTGGATTGCGTCGTGTGACGGCAATGGTCGGCACAATCTGGCACCATACAGTTTCTTTAACTGTTTTAACTATCATCCGCCGATTATCGGTTTCGCTAGCAGCGGCTGGAAAGACAGCGTGCAGAATATTATCGAAACCGGTGAATTTGTCTGGAACCTGACGACTCTTGAGCTGGCCACTGCGATGAACGAAACGTCAGCCAGCTTGCCGCACGGTGAGGACGAGTTTTTTGCCGCCGGGCTTAGTAAAGCAGATAGCCGGATAGTCAACGTGCCGCGCGTGGCGCAAAGCCCGGTCAATTTTGAGTGTCGCTTATCGCAAAGCCTGCAACTGACTACCGCTGATGGCTCACCGGTTGATACCTGGCTGGTATTGGGGGAAGTGGTGGGCATCCACATTGATGAAACACTCCTGGAAGACGGCATCTATCAGACGGCGAAAGCGAAGCCGGTACTGCGTGCAGGTGGGCCAACGGCGTATTATTCGATCAGTGAAACACACCGTTTTGATTTAGTTCGCCCGGATGCACGAGCAAAACGCTGAGCTTACGGACCGACGCCAGCTTGCAGCGTCGGTCGCAAGTTTCAATATCCCACTTTGTCGATAATAAACTGTTTACCGCAGCTACCCGGATGCGGTTGCGGTAAGAATGACTGTGCAGATAACGTCTGGTTGATGTTGTCGGCTTTCAGGGATAACTGGATCTCAGTGAGATACGCCGGATTGCCGTGGCAGCTTAGCTTCACAGCTTTGACGTTCTCTTTGCCCCAGCTTTTGGCAACTGCGGCGTCAAATGCGTTACGGCTGACAGTTTTGCCGTAGTTTTCCGCCAGGAATTTGCCCACCTCGCTGTTCTTAACCTCATTATTCAGCCGTACCATCGTGCCAAAGTACGCGTCGGGATCAAAACCGAAACACGCGCCATGTTTGGCATACTCGTAACGTTCCAGACAGGATCTCCCTCCAGCGCCGGGCATTACGGCGCTGAGTTTTGCTGCGCTTTCCAGCGACAGCCCGGTTTCGGGGGCCGCGCATTTACGGCTGGCACGTGCTTCAGGCAGGTTGGGAATAGGGCGAGTCGCGCAGCCAAAACGCATCCAGCGGCGGTTGTCGACTCCACGGGCGGCAATGGATTTAGGCAGGCTGGGCCATAAACCGTGAACGGTCAGGAAATCCGCTTTGTCTGCGCTCTCTTTTTGTAAACGACATTCGTCAGGCTCCTGACGATTACGCTCGTGTTGGCTCTGACAAAATCCGGTTTGCCAGGAGAGGGCCAGCACGTAGCTGTCAAAATCAGTGTATTGTTTTGCCTGAAGTTCATCGGCCTGAGCTGCAGAAACTGGCAGCAGAAGCGCTGCCAGTAATGAAGAATAACGCCATGTTGATGTCATGATGATTTCGGATACTTATATAAATTCTGAATATCATCTATTTAATCATAAAAAATGCCAGTCAGGTTTAGCTGACTGGCATCATTTTCATCAGGTGTGAACCGAAATGATTAGCTCCACATCGCCAGAATCGGCCAGCCGACCAGCAGAAGCATAGAGATGTAGATAACGCCGAAGATAGCACCCAGACGCCAGTAGTCTTTGGACTTCACATAACCACAGCCGTAGATGATAACGCCAGGGCCTGTTGCATATGGAGTCAGACAGCCCATGATACCGATGGACAGTACCAGCAGGATACACAGGTGTTCCATCGGCACGCCCGGGATACCTTTACCGACAGCCAGAATAACCGGCAGCATGGTGGCAGTGTGTGCAGAAAGGCTGGCAAACAGGTAGTGAGCAAAGTAGAACACCAGCACCAGCACGATTACGGTCGCGTTAGGCGAGAAGCCTTCCAGGTGTGTGCTCATGGTGTTGGCGAACCAGTCGATGAAGCCTGAACGGGTTAAACCATTCGCCATAACGACCAGCGTGGCGAGGTTAACCAGGGTGTTCCATGCGCTGTTATAGCGGGTAATGTCTTTCCACGGTACCACGTGCAGCGCCAGCATCAGGGAGACAGCCAGCAAACCCACTGCGGTTGCATCAATCAGTTTACCACCGAAGACCCACAGGCCCAGGCTGAGCAGAACCAGACCGATCAGCGTTATCTCTTTACGGGTCAGTTTACCCATGCCTTTCAGTTCATCACCGGCCCATGCGGCAACTTCAGCACTGTGAGTGACCTCTGGTTTGTACAGAACGTATGACAACCACGGAGCAACGATCAGCAAAATAATACCGACCGGCAGGAAGCTGAGGAACCATTGCAGCCAGCTGATTTGAATACCGGCAATTTTGTTGACGAATTCCAGACCCAGTACGTTTGGCGCTGCGCCGGTCACGAACATAGAGGAGCTCAGGCTGGTACTGATTACCATCATCCACATCAGGTATCCGCCGATACGGCGCGCGGAAGGATCGTTCGGGAATGATTTAAACAGCGGCGGCAGGTTTTTGATAACCGGGAATACGGTACCACCGGTACGCGCGGTGTTAGACGGTGTAAACGGCGCCAGCAGAATGTCGATGATAACAATCGCATAGCCCAGCGTCAGGGTGCGTTTACCCATGAATTTCACCAGGAACAGCGCGATACGACGACCCAGACCGGTGACTTCATAACCCAGTGCGAAGATAAATGCACCAAACACCAACCACACGGTGGTGCTGGAGAAGCCCGCCAGACCCCATTTCAACGCTTGCTTACCCGCTTTAAATGCCGGGTCGGCCAGTTCTGAAGCATCAAACAGCAGATAGTTGCTGCCGATAACGCAGATCGTTACGGCGATAAAGCTGATCGCTGTTGCCGGAATTGGCTCGAGGATCATACCGACGATCATCGCCACAAACACGGCAAAGTAGTGCCAGGCCTGTGGAGGCATTCCATCAGGGACGGGGATAAGAAACATGACGCCCATTACGACCAATGGGGCCAGTAACTTCCATATTTTATCTTTTGCTAAAGACATGTGTGTGATTCTCCGGAAAGGATCTTTAATTGTGATAATGATGAACTTGTGAAATCTGAGCTAAGAACCAGGTGACGATCAGCAGATCGGCGCAGCCTCCGGGACTGAGGTTGCGTTCAATGCACTGTTGGTCGAACTGGTGTAGGTATTCGAGATCGGCAGGGGTACGAATCCCCCCTTGCTGCATCAGGGCGGTGGCCTGCTGCTGTAGCCAACGCAGACCTTCTGCGCCGCCACGTGAAGCCACGTTGGTGTCGCCGTTGATAGACATCAGCAGCAATAAAGTGTCGAGTAACGCCAGTTCAGGGTCGCGGCCCTGAGTCAGCAGTGCGCGGTAGTGCGGCAGGGCATGCTGGATGACTAGCGGGTATCCCGCTTCGGCTTCGCCCCGTGCGCCGGTTAGTCCCAGTTGCTGATAAAGACGTTGGCCTGCCGTGAGTTGTTGATTGTTCTGGCGCAGTTCGCGCTCGGTCAGACCACGGCAAAATGTTGCTGCCGTAGAGCAAATGGTTTCAGCGGTAACAGTTAGTTGGAGCTGGTGCAGGCGGCCAATGGCGGCGCACAGCAGGCCCAGAGAAAAGATGCTGCCTTTGTGGGTATTCACCCCAGCGGTGGCGCGAAACATATCAGCTTCGCAGGCCATGCCCAGCGGACGCAGTCCTTTCAATACATCCTCAGGCGACAGCTGTGCGCTAAACGCCCCATATTCAATAAAACGTGGCAGCCAGGCCTGAATAGCCTCGGCGCTGCGATGAAAATCTTCCAGCGCCATATCTTTATGCGCGCCGTTGTTAATACGATCTACCAGACCGGGTTTGGGTGACAGGTTGACTTCAGTCAGCATGGCGCGCCACGCGAGCGTTGCGTAAGCATCAGGCAGATCCAGAGGAAGGACTGCATTATTGGTTGATGTTGCGGGAATCGGCATCATGCAGCAGTGCCTCCATCTGAGTGAGTAAGTCGGAAAGTGCGTGGGTTTTACCCCGCGCACAGTCGGCAGCACTTTGCTCGCACAGCAGACAGCGGCGGGCAGGGAGTGCGAAATGACGCCGGGACAGAATTTCCCCTTCAGGGGTCAGGACATCGATGTCCCATAGCCGTCCCAGCGGGTGTGAATGCTCAAGTTCAATCGTGGCGAGCTTGAGGTCGTGGGCCGGAGCCTCAATAGACAAAAGACCTTCTGGACCGCTGGCAGAAACCAGCGCTGTTTGCTCCCTGACAATCCAGGCAGATTGTTCCGCCAGCGCGAGCAAGGCGGTTACGCCGTGATTAAAGATGCGACGGGTTAATGCGCTGTCTTTAATCGGACCCGGTGCAACCACGGTGAACGAGACCAGTGGCCCAGAGTGGCGTGTCAGCCAGTCCTGTTGCCTTGCTTGTCTCTTATCGCGGCTGGCGAGCAGCTCGGGAATCGAAACCGCGTGTTGGGTGGCGAGTTCAGGGAGCAGGTGCATGGCTTATTCCTTCACCTGATGCACAACGTCAATCACTGAACCGTCGCGATAACGCACAACGGCAATCACGCGGTCAGTGAATTCGATAGCGCGTGGCTGACCGGTGAGTTGCTGTGCACGTTCGCGCAGCCATTCAATGGACACCACTTTCATACCGGCTTCTTTCAGTCGTTCTGCCAGTTCCGGACGTGCAGGGTTGACGGCGATACCGTGGTCAGTGACCAGAATGTCAACGCTGGAGCCAGGGGTTACGCAGGTCAGCACGTTATCAACCAGCGTCGGGATGCGTCCGCGAACCAGCGGTGCGACGATGATGGAAAGCGCTGCGGCCACAGCCGTATCGCAGTGTCCGCCGGATGCGCCTCGCAGTACGCCGTCAGAACCGGTCAGTACGTTCACATTGAAGTTGGTGTCTACTTCTAATGCGCTCAGTACCACCACATCCAGACGGTCAACGGATGCGCCTTTTGAACCCCAGTTGGCATACTGGTTTGCACTGATTTCAATGTGGTTTGGGTTGCGGGCCAGAGATTCCGCGGCGTTACGGTCGAAGCTCTGCACGTCCAGCAGTTTGCGAATCAGGCCTTTTTCATGCAGATCCACGATGGTGGCGGTGATGCCGCCCAGCGCGAAGTCAGCACGGATATCGCGGCTGCGCATTTTGTCTTCCAGGAAACGCGTCACGGCCAGAGAAGCGCCGCCGGTGCCTGTCTGCAGTGAGAAGCCTTCATTGAAGTAGCCGGAGTTAGCAATGACCTCTGCCGCGCTACGCGCGATTAACAGTTCACGCGGGTTAGTGGTCATGCGGGTCGCATCAGCACCGATTTTGTCCGCATCGCCGACCTGATCGATCTGCACGATCAGATCTACCTGATCCTGTGTAATGCTGGCCGGGTTATGTGGATAGGTCAGCAGTTGTTCAGTCAGCAGGACAACCTGTTTCGCGTTTTCCGCGTCTACGCGGGCATAGCCCAGTGAGCCGCAGCATGCTTTACCGGTATAACCGTTGGCGTTACCAAACTGGTCGCAGGACGGTACGCCGAGGAACGCCACATCAATGCTGAGTTCGCCGCTTTGTACCAAGTGTACACGTCCACCGTGGGAGTGAATCTGTACCGGTTCGGCCAGCAGGCCACGGGAGATCTCTTCCGCCAGCGGGCCACGCAACCCGGAGGTATAAATACGGCTGACCACGCCCTGACGGATGTGCTCAACCAGCGGAGCATGGCAATCGCTCAGAGAGCTGGAGGCCAGCGTCAGATTTTTAAAGCCCATACTGGCGATGGCATCCATCACCAGATTAATGGTCAGATCGCCACCGCGAAAAGCGTGGTGGAAAGAGATGGTCATGCCATCCTGTAAACCTGAACGACGAATGGCGTCTTCCAGGTTAGCGCACAGCTTTTTGTCGCGCGGTTTTTGCGCCTGTAGTTCTACTTTTGCGGTGCTCTGATAAGCGGAAAGCTCACTTTCTGCATGACGGCTCCAGGTCGCCACGCGATCCTGGCGTTGAGACTGTTCGATTTTCTGCGTCATTTTTTTGCCTTATTCTTCGCGAATGCCGGAAAGTTCTGCACGGGAGATAACCAGAAGGGCGCGCTCGATAACCGGGCTGTCGACCATTTTGCCGTTCAGGGAAACCACTCCACGACCTTCGCGGGCAGCGGCTTCAGCGGCTTCTACGACCAAACGGGCGTGAGCCAGCTCTTTGCGCGTCGGGGCGTACAAGTTATGCAGGAGTTCGATCTGGCGCGGGTTGATGAGCGACTTGCCGTCAAAACCCAACTGCTTGATGTGTGCGGCTTCGTGCAGGAAACCTGCTTCGTTGTTGGCATCGGAATACACGGTGTCGAACGCCTGAATACCGGCAGAACGTGCAGCCTGCAAAATAGAGCAGCGGGCAAACAGCAGTTCAGTACCCTCCGGCGAGCGTTCAGTGCGCAGGTTACGCACATAATCTTCAGCACCCAGAGCAATACCGATCAGGCGCTCGGAAGCGTGGGCAATTTCTACCGCACGGGTAATGCCTAACGGCGACTCAATGGCGGCTAACAGGCCGGTGCTGCCGGGTTCACGGCCACAGGCGTTCTCGATGCGCAGAATTTCACTTTCGATGTCGATGACATCCTGCGCGGTATCGGTCTTCGGTAAACGTACGATGTCAGCACCGCCGCGTACCACGGCTTCAAGGTCGTTGATGCCCCATTCGGAGTCGAGGGCGTTTACACGCACGATGGTTTCAACGTCGTGATACAACGGATGCTGCAGCGCGTGGTACACCATGCGGCGAGCGGTATCTTTTTCACGCAACGCGACGGAGTCTTCCAGGTCGAACATCAGTGCATCTGCCGGGTAGATGAACGAGTTGCTGACCATGGCGGCATTGGCACCCGGTACGAACAACATGCTGCGGCGAGTACGGGTTTTACGTTGTTGTAAAGATGCGGAAATCACTGGCAATCCTCCCATGGCAGTGCCGGAATACCGCCAGCGCGGGCCAGTAGTGCTTCCAGTCGCGCACGTAAAATGCAGTCCAGTGCGCCTTTATCATCAACATTCAATTGCACGCCGCGTACGTTGTAGCGGGACAGAACGTCCAGGATGGTGGTCCGAATGGCATCACCGAACTGTTTTTCGACGCTACTGTTAACCTGCAGGTCAATATCCTGCGAATCGAGTGGGGCGATGCGAATCATCACATCACCGGACTCGAGTGTGCCTGCGACGGCTGCCTGGTTTATTTTCATTTTTCACCTGTTGCTAATGCGGGGGTATTTTGGCGGACTGCCGCACCCGATGAGGCTCGTTCAACCATGCTTTGCAGATAGTGCAGCGTGGCGTCAGGGACCAGGGATGCGATAGCCGTGAGATCTTTTTTAACCAGCAGCTTGCGCACCCAGGAGGCGGAAATCGGCATCTCCTGGAAGCACAGCCGCTCAATTTCCACCAGTTCAATCGGTGGGGCGGGAAGCGTTGGGGTCTCCAGCCAGTAGCGCATATCGTTGTTGTACTGGGAGGTGACGGTGCAATACGGCTCGGTACCGACGAAACGATGTGTAACGCCGAGAGCCGGTGCCAGGTACTGGCGGAAGATTTTCAGGTCTATTTCGGTGTAGCAGTGGTTAATAACGCTCTGCTCTTTGATGAAGTAGCACGGGAACGTGGCGCGGGAAATGATGTATTCCGAACCGCGATGCACGGTTAAACGTGGAATATCTTTTGTCCCTTTAAGCACCAGATCCAACCGGTCTTCATACGGAAACCGTGAGGTATCCTCTTTGACCAAAAACAGATGCAGCCAGTCACATTGTGCGGCCGCCTGTTGGATCAGAAAACGATGTCCGTTGGTGAAGGGGTTGGCGTTCATGACGATGCAACCAATTTTTTTCCCTTCACGACGCTGTTTTGCCAGAGATTCAGCGTAACGTTTCAGACGCGTGGTGCTGTTTTCCATCAGCACCATAATGCCGGGAACGCTGGTCAGCGTAGAAAAGCCACACTGTTTAAACAGCGATTCGTACTCGGTTTTGGTATAGATGAAGAGGTGCGTACAGTGGCGCTCATAGGCGAGGTTGATTAACTCGGTCGCCAGCGTCAGCGCTAAGCCTTCGCCCCGTACGGATTCGCAGATGGCGACACATTTAATAATATTCCCAGCGATACCGCCGCAGGCAATCAGGCGGTCGTCACGGGTGACGGTGATAAATACTTCGACGGTGGTGTCAACGCTCAAATCATTCTCTTTCAGAAATTGCGTGATAGCCGCCATCTTTTTATTTTCTGAGCGTTTAACTTGCGTGAATATATTATTACCGAACATAGTGAATAGAGCCCCGATGCTATATTTGTTACTGGGTTTCTGTTTTTGTTGCTCTGCTTAGCAACCTGATAACGTTTTGTTTGCAATTGAAGGGAATGGTTTTTTATTACGGAGTATTTCTTTTTTTCCCTGCTGCATACATCGTAAGGGGTATTTTGGAGGTAATTTTTGATTTATTTCACAATAAGTTAGAAGGTTTTAATGTGTTTTATGGTTTTAAGTTTTTTAATTAATTTAACCTCGAAATAGCGTGTGGTTTTAATTTGTTTAATTGATTTAAAGTGGGGAATCTGCAACGATCTTGTTTTATACCGTAACGTGTAAATAAAACATTTCTATTACAACTACAATGAGAAATAAGTTTCGGGTAACGTGGATGAGGAAGATATATGGCTGAGCAGAAAAATAAAACACGGTTTCCTTTTTTCCGCAGCCTGGCGTTTCCTTTACGCATCTTTCTGCTTATTTTGGTCGTTTCTGTTTTTATCATCGCCGCCCTGGCACAATACTTTACCGCCAGCTTCGAAGATTATCTGGCCGCGCATGTCCGCGATATGGCAATGAACCAGGCCAAAATCATCGCCTCTAACGAGAGTATCATTACGGCGGTTAAACATCGTGATTACAAGCGTTTGGCGACGATTGCCGACAAACTGCAGAGCGGAACTGACTTCGACTATGTGGTTATCGGGGATACCAACTCCATTCGTCTATATCATCCGAACCCGGAAAAAATTGGCTACCCGATGCAGTTCACCAAACCCGGTGCGCTGGAAAAAGGGGAGAGCTACTTTATTACCGGTAAAGGGTCCATCGGGATGGCAATGCGTGCTAAAACGCCCATCTTTGATGACGATGGCAAAATCATTGGCGTAGTCTCAATTGGTTATCTGATCAGCAAAATCGATAGCTGGCGATCGGATTTCTTACTCCCGATGGCCGGTGTGTTTATCTTGCTGTTGTTGGTACTTATGCTGCTCTCCTGGTTTTTCGCTGCCCATATTCGTCGGCAGATGTTGGGTATGGAACCGAAACAAATTGCGCGGGTGGTACGTCAGCAGGAAGCGTTGTTCAGCTCGGTATATGAAGGATTGATTGCCGTGGATCCTGATGGATATATCACCGCAATAAACCGCAGTGCGAGGAAAATGCTGGGGCTGTCTTCACCAGGGCGAAAGTGGCTTGGAAAACCGGTGAGTGAGGTGGTTCAGCCAGCGGACTTTTTCACCCAACAGATTGCGGAAAAACGACAGGATGCGATGGTAAACTTTAATGGCCTAAGCGTTATCGCCAACCGTGAAGCGATTCGCTCCGGTGACGAACTGCTTGGGGCAATCATCAGTTTTCGTAGTAAAGATGAAATTGCTACCCTTAATGCGCAATTAACGCAGATCAAACAGTATGTAGAGAGCCTGAGAACGCTGCGTCATGAGCACCTGAACTGGATGTCGACCATCAATGGCCTGCTGCAAATGAAAGAGTATGACAAGGTTCTGGCCATGGTGCAGGGAGAATCCCAGGCGCAACAGCAACTGATTGACAGCCTGCGTGGCGCGTTTGCCGATCGTCAGGTCGCCGGTCTGTTGTTTGGCAAGGTGCAGCGCGCGCGGGAACTGGGCCTCACCATGACTATCGTTCCGGGAAGCCAACTGCATCAACTCCCCGAGGGGCTGGATAGCACAGAGTTTGCAGCAATTGTTGGCAATCTGCTTGATAATGCATTCGAAGCGAGCTTGCGCACCCAGCAAGGCAACAATGTCGTAGAGCTCTATTTGAGCGATGAAGGGGATGACGTGATCATCGAAGTTGCCGATCAGGGATGCGGTGTGCCGGAAGCATTGCGTGAGAAAATATTTGAACAGGGTGTGAGCACCCGTACCGATGAACCAGGTGAACATGGCATCGGTTTGTATCTAATTGCAAGTTATGTGAGGCGCTGTGACGGGGTGATTACGCTCGAAGATAACTCCCCTTGCGGTACCTTATTTTCTTTATTTCTTCCGAAAGTGAAAAAAAATAATGACGGAACCATTAACGCTGTTGATCGTTGAGGATGAAACGCTACTGGCGGAAATGCATGCTGAATATATCCGCCATATACCCGGTTTCAGCCAGATATGGCTGGCGGGTAATCTTGAGCAGGCGAGGATGATGATTGAGCGTTTTAAGCCCGGTCTGATACTGCTCGATAACTACTTGCCGGACGGCAAGGGAATTACGTTGCTGCATGAGCTGACCCAGGCGCGCTATCCGGGCGGCGTAGTGTTTACCACGGCGGCCAGCGATATGGAAACGGTCTCCGAGGCCGTGCGCAGCGGTGCGTTTGATTACCTGGTCAAACCCATTGCCTACGAGCGGCTGGGGCAGACCCTGACGCGTTATCAGCAACGTCGACGCATGTTGGCGGGGAATGACAGCGCCAGCCAAAAGCAGATTGATGAAATGTTTAATGCCTACGCGCGGGGCGAACCGAAAGGGGATTTACCGACCGGGATTGATGCGTTAACACTGAATGCAGTGTTGAAATTATTCGCCGACCCGACGGTACACCATACTGCGGAAACGATCGCCCAGGCGCTTACCATCAGCCGAACGACTTCCAGACGCTACCTGGAGTACTGTGCCAGCCGTCATTTGATTATTGCGGAGATTATTCACGGTAAGGTGGGTAGGCCGCAGCGTATTTATCATGGCGGCTAAATGCTGATTTCTGACGTAGGCCGGATAAGATGCTTTAGCATCGACATCCGGCAATGGTGCGGTTTAAATGCCGGATGCGGCGTAGATGCCTAATCCGGCCTAAATTTCACTGAGTATCAGCCGCCAACGACGGCTGAAGAAGAACCTGGTACCATCACTTCAGTTGCGATAATCACCACCAGCAGTCCAACCAGAACCGGAACCGAAGTACGTTTCACCACTTCGAACGGAGAAATCTTTGCCATACCTGCTACAGCGACAACCACGCCGGAGACCGGGGAGATGGTGCGCCCAAGGTTTGACGCCTGCAGCATCGGGATAACAAGGTAAGCCGGGTTAATGCCGGAAGAATGCGCCAGCTTAGGGATCATCTCAACGAAGGCGTAGAACGGGGCGTTACCGGAACCCGTAGTCATTGCCGCCAACATAGTCAGGATCACCAGCACCATCATCAAGATAATGCTCGCTGAACCAAACGAGGTGGCGATAGAAATCAGACTCTGAATAAAGCCGATTGTGCTCAGACCCTGGGCAAAAACACCCGCAGCGACTAACAACATCACCACGTTAGCAAAGGCATCCGCCATGCCACGGTAAGCGACTTCCAGACCAGAGAAAACCTTTTGGGTGTTGAACCCACGTACGAACTCCAGAATAGCCGCGATGAGCATGCACAGAACCAGAATCGTAATGATGTGCAGCTGCGGGCCCCATTTACCATCAAAAATCAGGACGCCAACGATCGGGGTAAACGGCAGAATGGCGTAAAATGACGGGGCAGTCGTGGTGATTTCAGCCACATCTAACATTTCATGAGAAATGTTCTCTTTTTTATCCAGAAAACGCTGCCAGAAAAAGTGGGCAATCGCCATAGCAATGATGGCGGCAATGGAAATTGGCAGCGTGGTTTTAAAGGCGAAATCGATCAGCGGCATTTCCGCAGCTTTTGCCGCCAGCACCACATCACCGGATGTTGGTGAAAGAATAATTGCAGCAGGGGAGGCACAAATAGCCGCTGCAGCGCCACGGCTGATTCCAACGTTAACCATGACCGGGAACAGTGTTGCCATCAGCAATACGCCCAGACCGGTTGCTGAAGAAACCGCCAGTGACATCAGGCAGGCGACAAAATAGGCGGCAATCATTAGCAGGTAAGGAGAGTTGATGTATTGCAGGGGCTTGGAGGCCAGCTTAACGACCATATCGTTCGCGCCAATATGGGTCATATAGGCGGCAAAACCACACAGCATCATGATCATCATGCCGAGATCGCCACCACGGCTCATCAGCAAAATTTTAATATATTCAACAATGTCTGTTGCCGTATAGCCCGTCGATGCCGCGCTGGATGGCAACACTTTATGCCCCATCAGCGCACTGATAATCAGCAAAACCAGACCGCCAACAAACAGTACGCCTGTCGCGGAATAACCTTTAATGATGTAGCGCGCTACACCCACAATAACCACAACTCCAATAAGGAGTTCAATAAATGTCAACATCGTTTCCCCTGTCGCATTGCTGCCCAGAAAGTAAAAAAACTAAAAAAAGTAAAAAGTGGTGACAGAATGTGCCTAATAAACCGATTACTCTTGCTGATTAAAATCAATAAAAATACGGATTCAAGCGATGGCTTAGCCGTTTTTTCAGCATCGTGGTTAAAAAAAGAATCTCACAATAAAAAACTGTGAAGTGCAGCGACGGTGTGTGTGTTTTGTGGTGATATTGATTCTTAATTGTTAATTTATTGTAATGTTATTTAACTTTTCCCGGAGGAAAGAACAATTTATTGGCAATAAAGAGAAAATAGTTCCTATGAGATGGCTCAATAAATTAAGGGCTAATTATCTTAAAAATTACATGCTGAGGAATATTCTGATTTTTTAGCTGCGCATTTTTGTTAAGCTAACATTAAGGTTGGGTTTGCTACAATTAATAATAAATCCCAGGACGGTAATTAAGTTGTGATTGTCGCTAAACGATATTTTCTCATTTTTTCATTTCTTTTTATTCAGTTAGCTTTCATTCCCCAGGGCGCAGCTGAAGATAAAGGCTGGTTCGCTACTTTTAAAGACAACGTCAGTGAAACCTGGCAGCAGCCGGAACATTATGATTTGTATATACCGGCTATTACCTGGCATGCACGCTTTGCCTACGATAAAGAAAAAACGGATCGCTACAATGAACGCCCGTGGGGGGCAGGATTTGGTCAATCCCGTTGGGATGATAAAGGTAACTGGCACGGACTTTATATAATGGCCTTTAAGGATTCCTACAATAAATGGGAGCCCATTGGTGGTTATGGCTGGGAAAAAACCTGGCGACCGCTGGCCGATGAAAATTTCCATACAGGTCTCGGTTTTACCGCCGGTTTTACCGCGCGTGATAACTGGAACTACATTCCGGTACCCGTACTGTTACCGCTGGCATCGATAGGGTATGGTCCGGCAACGTTCCAGATGACCTACATTCCGGGAACGTACAACAACGGTAACGTCTACTTTGCGTGGATGCGTTTCCAGTTTTGATGGACTACCTGTATTGTCAGATGGATTATTAAAAAGTCTTTTTAAAACAGTGTGATAACAGCGTTAACTGAAAAATAACGCGACATTTATCACTTTTTGATAAAGTTCGACTGGACAAAGTGCACCACAATTGTTGTACTGATACCCGACACAGCATTTGTGTCTATTTTTCATGTAAAGGTAATTTTGATGTCTAAGATTAAAGGTAACGTTAAGTGGTTTAATGAATCCAAAGGATTCGGTTTCATTACTCCGGAAGATGGCAGCAAAGACGTGTTCGTACACTTCTCTGCAATCCAGACCAATGGTTTTAAAACTCTGGCTGAAGGTCAGCGTGTAGAGTTCGAAATCACTAACGGTGCCAAAGGCCCTTCTGCTGCAAACGTAATCGCTCTGTAAGCATACGACAGCAAGCATTCAAAACCCGCTTAATTGCGGGTTTTTTTTCGCCTCAGTGTGCGGGAGAGGCCGAAACCAGCCAGAATGCCAGGGCGGTCATCGCAAATGATCCCAGCAGATTCGCCAGCACATTCACCATAGCCCAACCAAAGCGTCCTTCCTGTAGCAAAAACACCACCTCAGCCGAGAAAGTGGAAAATGTTGTTAGTCCCCCGCAAAAGCCAGTTGTAATCAGTACCTTCCACATTGGATCAATGTTTGTCATGCGATTAAACCATGCCAGACCCATACCAATGATAAATGCGCCAAGTAAGTTTGCAGCCAGCGTACCGAATGGAATGGCCTGATGTAGCGGGTTAAACCTCATGCTCAACATCCATCTTGCTACACTACCTGTACCACCACCGATAAAAACCGCTAAAAGGAGTTGTAACACTGCGTAATCCTGCTATTTGATTGTATATAGGATGAGTGTAACGCTGAATAATCGTGGTTGGCGAGCCTAACAACGTTTTCTGGAGGGAATATGTTCGTTGCAGCAGGGCAATTTGCCGTGGGACCTTCATGGGAAAAAAATGCAGAAACCTGCGTTTTACTGATGTCTCAGGCTGCGGGAGAGGGGGCATCGTTACTGGTATTACCGGAAGCGCTTCTGGCCCGTGACGATCTGGACCCTGATCTGTCAGTGAAATCAGCTCAATTGCTGGAAGGCGGGTTTTTGACGCGCTTGCTGCGAGAAAGCGCGCAAAACGAGATGACGACAATCCTGACGATTCATGTTCCCTCTGTGCCTGGACGGGCGTTTAACATGCTGGTGGCGCTACGGGCAGGTCAGGTAGTTGCCCATTACGCTAAATTACATCTCTACGACGCCTTTTCGATTCAGGAGTCACGAAATGTGGATGCAGGGGACGCCATAGCGCCGCTGCTGGACGTGGGCGGGTTAAAAGTAGGGTTAATGACCTGTTATGATCTGCGCTTCCCTGAGCTGGCGCTGGCGCACGCATTGCAGGGAGCGGAAATTCTCGTATTACCCGCAGCCTGGGTACGGGGATCGCTTAAAGAGCATCACTGGTCTACGCTTTTGGCTGCAAGAGCGTTAGATGCAACGTGTTACCTGATTGCGGCGGGAGAGTGCGGTAATAAGAATATCGGCCAAAGCCGGGTCATCGACCCTTTTGGTGTGACCATTGCTGCTGCGGCGGAAACGCCTGCACTAATTATGGCCGAGGTTTCTGCAGAGCGGGTAAGGCAGGTCAGAGCACAACTTCCGGTGTTAAGTAACCGACGTTTTGCGCCACCGCAATTATTATGACGTTTTTTTAAACAAGGCTTGATTCACCTTGTTACAGATTGCTATTGTGTGCGCGCGTCGAAAGGCCGTTAATATTCTCAGGTTAATATGGCGCTTTATGCAGCCTGGTTTAAGTGAAGAAGGTATCTATGGGTGAGATTAGTATTACCAAACTGCTGGTGGTTGCCGCACTGGTTGTTCTGCTGTTTGGTACCAAGAAGTTACGTACACTGGGTGGAGACCTGGGAACGGCAATCAAGGGCTTCAAGAAAGCAATGAACGACGATAATGCCGATGCTAAGAAAGATGCTGATGGTAGCGTTCAGGCTGAGAAGCTTTCTCATAAAGAGTAATGTCAGGAGCATGATGCTCATACTGCATACTCTGCATGAAAAAAAACCGGCAATTTGCCGGTTTTTTTATTACTGATATGTAAGTGAGTATTACACGATTACTTCACTTCCAGCCCTTTGGCCTGCATGTCTGCATGGTATGAAGAGCGAACGAATGGACCGCAGGCTGCATGGGTAAAGCCCATGGCCATAGCTTCGGCTTTCATCTCATCGAACTCATCCGGGCTTACATAGCGTTGAACCGGCAGGTGGTGACGGCTTGGCTGTAAATACTGCCCCAGCGTCAGCATGGTCACGCCATGACTGCGCAGGTCACGCATGACCTCAATGATTTCTGCATTGGTTTCGCCCAAACCAACCATCAGACCTGATTTAGTCGGAATCTCCGGGTGCGCTTCCTTGAAACGTTCCAGAAGCTTCAGTGACCAGTTGTAGTCTGCCCCCGGACGTACATTGCGATAAATACGCGGTACGTTTTCGAGGTTGTGGTTAAACACGTCTGGCGGCGTGGCGGTGAGGATATCCAACGCGCGATCCATACGACCACGGAAGTCAGGCACCAGCGTTTCGATTTTAATCGACGGGCTTTTCTCACGAATAGCGGTGATACAGTCAGCAAAGTGCTGAGCGCCGCCGTCACGCAGATCGTCGCGGTCAACGGAGGTAATGACGACATAGCGCAGCGCCATGTCAGCAATCGTCTGAGCAAGTTTTAACGGCTCGTTAGCATCCGGAGCAACCGGACGGCCATGGGCAACGTCACAGAATGGGCAACGGCGGGTACAGATTGCGCCGAGGATCATAAAGGTTGCGGTTCCGTGATTGAAACATTCAGCCAGGTTAGGGCAGGAAGCTTCTTCGCAGACAGAGTGCAGGCCATTTTTGCGCATTGCCGCTTTGATGCCCTGGATGCGAGTGGAGTCCGCTGGCAGTTTTATTTTCATCCATTCCGGTTTACGCAGCAGGGCTTCACGCTCTGTTGCCACATTTTTTACCGGGATAAGAGCCATCTTATCGGCATCGCGGTATTTAACACCGCGTTCCATCACAATGGGTTTACTCATAGCTTGCGTGTTCCAGTTGCGAATTACGAAGGAAAGCGTTTCAATTCAAGGGAATGTTGCATTTATCAACTATTTTTGAATTAGTGATACGCAGTATATCATTGAAACGGGCCAGAAAGCAGCCTGACAGGCTGGCAAAATGTAAAATAGTTGTTGTTTTGTGCCATTTGCCACAACATTTGCCGTGGCAAAGTATGACCGTATTTTCAGTCTGCAACGTACTCGTGCGGTGGGTTACCCAACAGCGCTAATATGTTGGCCAGCAGGCGTGGGCGAACGCTCTCGGTCGTGGCTGCGCTATCCCACTGCGATACTTTCGCCATCTCCATTCCGGCGTAACCACAAGGATTGATACGCAGGAAAGGCGATAAATCCATATCCACGTTGAGCGCTAAGCCGTGAAACGAACATCCTCTACGAATACGTAATCCCAAAGAGCAGATTTTCTTCTCCCCGACGTATACGCCAGGCGCATCGGCTCGCGGGTGGGCATCAATGCCGATTTCCGCAAGTGTATTGACGACGGTTTGTTCCAGCAGCGTAACCAGTTCACGAACGCCAAGTTTGCGACGCTTCAGATTCAACAGCACATACATGACCTGCTGGCCCGGCCCGTGGTAGGTCACCTGGCCGCCACGATCGCTCTGGATCACCGGAATATCGCCCGGCATCAGTACGTGCTCTGCTTTACCTGCCTGACCCTGGGTAAAAACAGGATAATGCTCTACCAGCCAGATTTCGTCATAACTGTTTTCATCGCGGGTATCGGTGAATTCGTGCATGGCCAGAGAAACTGGCTCGTAAGGTTGAAGACCGAGCTGGCGGACCAGAATTTTATCCTGATACAAAACGGCATCTCCGTAGATACTCACATAGAGTAGAGAATATAAAAGAGGGGGAAAAGTATATCACAGGAGGGAGGGGTTACCCGAGCGGGGATGCAGCGGGTAACCAACAGGTTTTTACAGTACCATGCGTACGATATCGATATTACCTAATTCTTCGTACAGCGTTTCAACCTGCTCAATGTGTGTAGCAGTAATAGTGATTGAGACCGAGTGGTAGTTGCCTTTGCTGCTCGGTTTTACCGTCGGAGAGTAATCACCTGGCGCATGGCGCTGTACCACTTCAACCACCTGATCAACCAGCTCAGGCAACGCCTGCCCCATTACTTTGTAAGTAAATGGAGTAGGGAATTCAAGCAGTTCGTTAAGTTTGGTTTTCATGTCAGCTCCGGCGTTACATCAATAAATAATAACTCCCACAGCGTGTGGGAGTTATCTGGATACCTAGTATATGGGGACGTAAATCACACTTTCAAGTGTTCGATTTTTAGCCAAACCAGTGATGGAACATTAATTTAATGTAATCAATGATTTTCCCAAAGAAGTTGCCTTCAGGGATTTCCTGCAGGACTACCAGCGGGCGCTGTTCGATGGTTTTGCCATCCAACTGGAAGTTGATGGTGCCAACAACCTGGTTTTTCTGCAGCGGTGCATGCAGTTCTGTGGTGTTCAGCACATAGCTTGCTTTCAGATCTTTCATGCGGCCGCGCGGAATAGTCAGGTAGACATCTTTATCTACGCCTAACGATGCGCGATCGGTGTTACCAAACCAGGCCGGTTCTGAAGCAAACTCTTTACCGACTTTCAGTGGATTCACGGTTTCAAAGAAACGGAAGCCCCAGGTCAGCAGTTTTTTACTTTCGGTTTCACGACCTTTATAGGTGCGGCCACCCATGACGGCAGAGATCAGACGCATCTGACCTTCGGTTGCGGATGCAACGAGGTTATAGCCAGCTTTGTCGGTATGACCGGTTTTGATACCGTCGACATTCAGGCTGTTATCCCACAGCAAGCCGTTGCGGTTTAACTGACGAATGCCGTTAAAGGTGAACTCTTTTTCTTTATAGATAGAGTATTCGTTAGGTACGTCACGAATCAGCGCCTGGCCAATCATCGCCATGTCGCGAGCCGAGCTGTACTGACCGTCAGCATCGAGACCATGAACGGTCTGGAAGTGGGTATTTTTCAGGCCCAGCGCGTTCACATAGCTGTTCATCAGACCGACGAAAGCATCCTGGCTACCGGCTGCGAAGTCCGCCATTGCCACACACGCGTCATTCCCGGATTGTAGGTTGATACCACGGATTAGCTGGGAAACAGGAACCTGCATTCCAGGTTTCAGGAACATCAACGATGAACCTTTAAACACCGGGTTACCTGTAGCCCAGGCGTCATTGCCGACAGTGACCAGATCGGTTTCTTTGAACTTGCCGGCTTTCATCGCCTGGCCGATGACGTAGCTGGTCATCATTTTGGTCAGACTGGCGGGGTCGCGGCGAGTGTCTGCGTTCTGTTCTGCCAGAACTTTGCCTGAATTGTAATCAATCAGGATATATGACTCCGCATCGATCTGCGGAACACCCGGGATCATGGTTTTAATATTCAGGTCATCGGCATGGGCAGCAGAGAGAGAAGCTGCGCAGAGAGCCGCGGTGAGCGCCATACGCTGCACGAAACGAGCGGAAAAAGTGGTCTTCATGGTCTGAACTACGACGTCCGTGATGAAATTTAAAAAAGTGCCCTACTATAGCAAATGCAAAACGGGCAGGCATCTGACTTTCCGCGTGACTTTGTTAATGTCATTTACAGAAACTGACAGTTCAGATACCTGATTTACGTTATTACACGCCGGTGATGAAGGACTGTAATTGCGCCTCGGATTGAAGACGCTGCTGCAATGTGGAGGCTTCAGCTTTGCTGGCGAACGGCCCCATCTGGATACGCCAGACTGCGCCATTTTGTACCACCCGACCAGGAACGCCAAACTGCTGGCTTAAACGTTTTTGATACTGCTGCGCACGCGACTGCTCGCTGACTGCGCCAACCTGAACCACGTAACGTCCGTTGGCTACTGCCGCTGGAGCAGGTGCCGCGACGGCGGCTGGTGTTGCTGCTGGTGCGGTTGGTGTTGCCGGTGCGGTGATGGTCGGTTGCGGAGCCGGAGTCGGCTCGCTACCTTCCAGCACGCCTGCGGCGAGGGTGGTTGGTGCACCGAGGAATCCACCGCTGTTCACTGGCGCACCGGTTGGATCATCGCTTTTCAGCGTGGAATTGCTGATCGGACGAATATCGCCTTGCGGCTGACCCGCATCCGATGGCGAAGGCATACTTCCCATATTACCGCCACCGCTTAAATCAGGACGCGCGGGCAGGGCATAGGTTTGCTTTGCGACTGTCGTACACGCCATACCCGGACCGGACAATGAACCATCCTGGGCGACGATGATCGGGTCGATACGCACTTTGGTGTTGTTGGAGGTATTCAGACGGTCTGCTGCTGCACGTGAAAGTGAAATCACGCGATCGTTGCCATAAGGGCCGCGATCGTTTATGCGCACGACAATCATCCTGCCGTTTGCCAGGTTAGTTACTCTGGCATAGCTTGGGACTGGCAGCGTGGGATGCGCTGCGGTCAGTTGCATCGGGTCGAACGCTTCACCAGACGCGGTTAAGTTGCTTCCGGGTTCCGCATCATAGATAGCGGCAAGTCCTGCCTGGCTAAAGCGGGAAGGATCCTGGACGATTTTGTAGCTCTTACCATCACGCTGATAGTCCTGATTCGCCGTTGGGTTCAGGGGTTCAAAGCGCGGATCGGCCCCGCTGATTTCAACAATCGGACCATTGCACACCGCAGGCTGCGGCGCGACAGCACCCTGTTGCTGACCATCATCACTCGAACACGCCGCGAGCATTCCTGCTGCGATGCAGATACCAAGCCACTGCTTACGCATTGCGTACCCCTTACACGCTTTTCGACAACATTTTTCTATGGGTGTGGATCGACATAACAATCCCGAACCCGGCCATCAGCACGATAAGTGCCGAGCCTCCGTAACTGACCAGTGGGAGAGGAACGCCAACCACGGGCAGAATACCGCTCACCATACCAATATTTACGAAGACATAAACGAATAATATCAACATTAAACCACCTGCCATGACGCGACCAAAGGTGGTTTGCGCGTGGGCAGCGATCCATAATCCGCGCATAATCAGCAAAATGTACAGCGCAAGCAGAATTAAGATCCCTACCAGACCCAGCTCTTCTGCTAGTACCGCGAAGATAAAGTCCGTGTGACGTTCGGGTAAAAATTCAAGCTGCGACTGCGTACCGTGCAGCCAGCCCTTGCCGCGTAGACCGCCGGAGCCAATAGCAATTTTAGACTGAATAATATGATAACCCGCACCCAGTGGATCGGTTTCCGGATCGAGCAACATCATGACGCGCTGACGCTGGTAATCATGCATCAGGAAGAACCACAGTATCGGGATAAACGCCGCAACCAGAACCACCGCAACACCGATTAAACGCCAGCTTAAACCAGAAAGGAACAGAACAAACAGACCGGAAAGGGCGACCAGTATTGAGGTACCGAGGTCAGGCTGAGCGGCCACCAGCAGGGTGGGCATAAATATCAGCACCAGTGCAATGGCGGTATTTTTTAGCGATGGCGGGCAAACATCACGGTTGATGAAGCGTGCGACCATCAGCGGCACGGCAATCTTGGCAATTTCGGAAGGCTGAAAACGCACAATACCCAAATCCAGCCAGCGCTGTGCCCCTTTGGATATCGCGCCGAAGGCATCTACCGCCACCAACAGGATGATGCAGAAAATATAGAGATAGGGTGCCCAGCCTTCATAAACCCGGGGCGGGATTTGCGCCATCACCACCATGATGACCAGGCCCATTGCGATCTGGCCGACCTTGCGCTCCATCATGCCGATATCCTGGCCGCTGGCACTCCAGATGACCAGCGAGCTGTAAACCAGCAGCGCCAGCAAAATAAGCAACATCGTGGGATCGATGTGGATTTTGTCCCAGAATGTTTTTTTGTTCGGATTATCCGTCACGATTATTGGTCCTCCGCTGCTGCAACCGCGGGGTTTTCTGCAGGCAGATTGGTGTTGTTGTCGCCCAACATAATGTGGTCAAGGATCTGGCGCATAATGGTACCCACAGCCGGGCCCGCGCCACCGTTTTCAAGGATTATGGCGACAGCAACCTGGGGCTTATCATAGGGTGCGAAGGCCGTCATCAGCTTGTGGTCACGTAAGCGCTCGGCGATCTTGTGCGCGTTATAGGTTTCATTGGCTTTCAGGCCAAAGACCTGGGCAGTACCGGATTTCGCCGCAATTTTGTAAGGCGCGCTAGCGAAATACTTGTGCGCAGTACCGTTAGGGCGGTTTGCTACACCGTACATGCCGTCTTTCGCGATTTCCCAGTATCCAGAATGAATATCACCAACGGGCGGTTCGTGCGGCTGTACCCACGGAACCTGCTTGCCATTTTCTGCCGTGCTCATCAACAGA
Organism: Citrobacter sp. Cf087; assembly: GCF_030334285.1. Taxonomy (NCBI): domain Bacteria; kingdom Pseudomonadati; phylum Pseudomonadota; class Gammaproteobacteria; order Enterobacterales; family Enterobacteriaceae; genus Citrobacter; species Citrobacter sp. Cf087. The sequence continues at coordinate 106,598 of NZ_JAOWED010000030.1, read as the reverse complement.
TGCGGAACTTTTATCAAACCGTCGTTGATAAGGATCATCAGCGCTTTACTCATCTGGATTGGGGTTGCAGTCCAGTAACCCTGACCGATGCCGACCGGAATGGTATCACCCTGGTACCATGGCTTTTTAAACCGTTTTTGCTTCCACTCGCGGGTAGGCATATTGCCGGAGCGTTCTTCAGCGAGATCGATACCCGTATATTTGCCGTAGCCGAATTTGCTCATCCACTCTGAAAGTCGGTCTATCCCCATATCATAGGCGATTTGATAGAAAAACGTATCCGCCGACTCTTCCAGAGAACGGGTGATGTTCAGATGGCCGTGCCCCCATTTTTTCCAGTCACGGTAACGTTTTTCAGAGCCCGGTAATTGCCACCAACCTGGATCGAACAGACCAGTATTGCGGGTGATGACACCTGCACTTAATGCAGAAACTGCGACGTAAGGTTTAACTGTCGAAGCCGGTGGGTAAACACCCTGCGTGGCGCGGTTAACCAATGGGGTGTTCGGGTCATTGAGCAACCCAGAGTAATCTTTACTGGAGATACCATCGACAAACAGGTTCGGGTCGTAGCTCGGCATGGACACCAGCGCGAGAACGCCGCCGGTACGCGGGTCGGTAACCACCACGGCGGCGCGACTGCCTGCCAGCAGCGTTTCAATGTACTGCTGGAGTTTCAAATCGAGGGTGAGATAGATATCGTGCCCAGCCTGCGGCGCCACTTCTTTCAACTGGCGAATGACGCGGCCGCGGTTGTTCACCTCAACCTCTTCATAACCGGTCTGGCCATGAAGTACATCTTCGTAATAACGTTCAATACCCAGCTTGCCGATGTCGTGCGTCGCCGCGTAGTTAGCCAGTTTGCCGTCTTTGTCCAGGCGGTCTACGTCTTTATCGTTGATTTTTGATACGTAGCCAATGACATGGGTCAGCGCAGAGCCGTAGGGGTAGTAGCGGCGTTTATAACCTTTAACTTCGACGCCAGGAAAGCGATATTGATTAACGGCAAAGCGTGCGACCTGAACTTCACTCAGGTTAGTTTTTACCGGAATGGATGTGAAACGGTGTGAACGGGCGCGCTCTTTTTTAAAAGCGGCAATGTCATCGTCCGTCAGGTCTACGACGTTACGCAGCGCGTCGAGGGTATCCTGAACGTTGTCGACCTTTTCTGGCATCATTTCTATCTGATAAATGGTGCGGTTAAGGGCGAGCGGAATTCCGTTTCGGTCATAAATGATGCCGCGACTGGGGGCGATAGGCACCAGTTTGATGCGGTTTTCGTTCGAGCGAGTCTGATAATCAGTAAAGCGAACGATTTGCAGATTATAAAGGTTGGCGATCAGCACGCCGGTGAGCAGCAAAATCCCCAAAAAAGCGACCAGCGCCCGGCGCACAAATAGCGCGGACTCAGCCGAATAGTCGCGAAAAGAATTCTGTAGTTTCATCCGCTGCTTAATCTACTCAAGAATCAATGATCACTCACGGTGATAAGGATGGTTGGTGGTAATGCTCCACGCCCTGTACAGACTCTCCGCAACCAGAACCCGAACAAGAGGGTGAGGAAGGGTTAACGCTGAGAGTGACCAGCTTTGTTCTGCTGCTGCTTTACAGGCAGGAGAAAGACCTTCCGGCCCACCAATCAACAAACTGACGTCACGACCGTCCAGTTTCCAGCGTTCCAGTTCGGTCGCCAACTGCGGCGTGTCCCAGGGTTTGCCAGGGATATCAAGGGTGACGATGCGGTTTTTGCCTGCAGCAGCCAGCATCTGTTCACCCTCTTTGTCGAGAATGCGTTTAATATCCGCGTTCTTGCCGCGTTTTCCTGCCGGGATTTCGATCAGCTCAAAGGGCATATCTTTCGGAAACCGACGGAGATACTCCGTAAAACCGGTTTGCACCCAGTCAGGCATTTTCGTACCCACAGCGACAAGTTGCAGCTTCACGCATTAACTCCAGAGTTTTTCCAGTTCATACAGGCGACGGCTTTCTTCCTGCATCACGTGGACAATCACATCACCGAGGTCAACGACGATCCAGTCTGCGACGTTCTCGCCTTCTACGCCGAGCGGCAGCAGACCAGCAGTGCGGGACTCCTGAACAACGTGGTCTGCGATAGACATTACATGACGGCTGGACGTGCCAGTACAGATAATCATGCAATCAGTGATGCTGGATTTGCCCTGAACGTCTAAGGCGATGATGTCTTGACCTTTCAGGTCATCAATTTTGTCGATTACAAAATCCTGAAGTGCTTTACCCTGCAAGTGTTCCCCCTGGGTGAAAAGAGTTAAAAACGTCTGTTAGTATACCTGAACCAGAGGCGATATCGGGACAAATGTCTCCGAAAGCGCTTGTGAAGTGCGCTATCATCCCACCCCACGCCGCAGAATGCATCGCCATTTTTGTAAAACAATTTCTGCAAAGCTCTGAAGGGCGGGAAAAGTCAGGTTGCGGAGAATAACAGCCTGTCATGGGGTGTCAATGGGAGAGAAGCCCTTCAGCAGAAAAAACAGTGCTTTCACTCTCCGTCGTGCCATACAGCCCGGCTGTTAAGTACTTTCAGAACCGCAAAATCGTCGCAAAAATCAATCGCGCTCCAGCAACCTTGTTCGACGCGAAAATGCCACATTGCTGCTGCCGGCATGGACAACAAACGGGCGATCAACACGCTCAGTACACCCTGATGGCTCACCACCAGCAGGTTTTGGCACATTTTGTAATCATCGAGTTGAGCAATGAAGCGTTCCACGCGCAGGGAAAATGCCTGAAAACCTTCGCCATTAGTGGGCGTCGCGTTCTGCCAGTCGTTACACCACACGGCGTAGTTTTCGGCGTCTTCGCGCGCCAGATCGCGATGGTGGCGCATTTCCCAGTCGCCAAAAAACATCTCATTGAGCTCAGGCATGTTACGCACAGGAATCTCGCGATCGCCTAAGATCAACTGCGTTGTATGGCGGGCGCGCTCCAGCTCGCTGCACAGAACGTTGTCGACAGGCACATTGCGTAACAGCGTACTCAGCGTTTGCGCCTGAGCTATTCCCCGTTCTGTTAGTGGTGTGGGAGCGTGGCCGCTATATAAACCCGCGACGTTGGCTTCGGTTTCGCCATGACGTACCAACCAGAGTCTCATTTTTTCCTCTTGGGGTTATTCGCACAAAACATGATGTTTGCCCTGATTGCGCAGAGATTTTTCACTAAAATACCTTTTTTTACGTGGAGCGGCACGATGTCTTTATTGAAGAGCGCGCATGGTGGTAATACCCGAGAAGCCGCCGAACTGTTGGGCGTCTCGCCTGAGCAATTGCTGGATTTTAGCGCGAATATTAATCCGCTGGGTATGCCAGCAGGTTTAAAACGCGCAATTATCGATAATATGGACTGCGCGGAGCGTTACCCGGATGTCGATTACGCGCAACTGCATGCAGCGTTGGCGGAGCATCATCAGATTCCGGCCTCGTGGATCCTGGCCGGAAACGGTGAGACCGAGTCTATTTTTACCCTGGTAGATGGCCTGAAGCCACGTCACGCGATGATCGTGACGCCTGGGTTTGCTGAATATCGTCGGGCGCTGCAATGGGGAGGCTGTACGATCCATGAGTTTGCGCTGCGCGAAGACGATGGCTGGCAGCTTACCGATGCGATCCTCGATGCGTTAACCTCAGAGCTGGACTGCCTGTTTCTCTGCACGCCCAACAACCCCACCGGGTTACTACCGGATAACCGCCTGCTACGTGAGATTGCCTCACGTTGTGAGCGGCTTGGGATCAATCTGATCCTTGATGAAGCGTTTATCGATTTTATTGCCGGGGAGCCGGGATTTATTCCGCTACTTCGGGATAACCCGCATATTTGGGTGCTGCGCTCGCTCACTAAGTTCTATGCGATACCGGGGCTGCGTCTGGGGTATCTGGTCAACAGTAACGAGCAGGCCGTTGTACAAATGCGCAGCCGACAAATGCCGTGGTCAATTAATGCGTTTGCTGCTCTGGCTGGCGAGATTATTTTACGCGACAGCGCTTATCAGCAGGCGACGTGGAAATGGCTGGAACAAGAGGGAGCGCGGTTTGAGCAGCAGCTACAAAACCTGCCCGGCCTGACGGTGTATCCCGGCCAGGCAAATTATCGTTTATTACGCTGCGATCGCGCGGATATTGATTTGCAACGGATGTTGCTGGAACAGCATGTCTTGATTCGCAGTTGTGCCAATTACCCTGGGTTGGATGCGCGTTATTACCGAGTTGCTGTTCGCAGTCAGGAAGAAAATGACCGCCTGCTGGTGGCATTAAACAACACGCTTAGCGGTACAACCCCTGCTGATTAATATAGTCAAGCACTGCGCCTGGCATCAGGTCGTCGCACGGCTCGCCTTTTTCCAGTCGCTCGCGAATGAGCGTGGCGGAGATGTTGAACCACGGCGTTTCGGCCAGGTAGATTTTCCCGCAAGGCAGGTTGTGCAGGTCATCCGGCGAATGAGTCAGGTGATCTTCCAGCCATTGCTGGTGCTTTTCCTGCGTCATTTCGAGAGGATAACCTGGACGTCGGCATACGATGAGATGGGTATTATCCAGAATCGTGTGGTAGTCGTGCCAGGAAGGGAAGGTCAGCAGCGAATCCTGACCAATGATAAACGCTAACGGCACATTCGGGCCTTGTTCCTCGCGCCACTCTTTTAGCGTTTGCGCGGTGTAGGAGGCCGTGTCGCGTTTCAGTTCGCGTTCATCCAGGGAAAACAGCGGTTTATCAGCAATGGCCAGTTCAACCATGCGCTTACGTTGCTCACCGGACGCTTCAGGCTGCGCACGATGCGGCGGCACGTTATTGGGCATGATGATGACCCGGGAAAGACCAATCAGATTCGCCAGAATTTCAACCGGTTTAAGATGACCATAATGCACCGGATCAAAGGTGCCGCCGAACAGAGCCTGCAATGATTTCATATCAACCATCAATAAAAACATCGGCCAGTGATTTATGGCAGAGCAAAAGGGACAGTCCCTCAAGTTCCGCCCACACTGACTGACCATAGTCTTGTTTAAGCGTAATTTCCGTACGCGTTAACAGCGTTACCGCCTGACGCAGCTGCGCCGGGTTCAGCCGGTTTAGCGCATCACCCATCATGCCTCGGCGATTTTGCCACACCCGGTGTTTATCAAACAACGTGCGCAAGGGGGTATTCGCCGACTGCCGTTTTAGGTTGACCAGCAACAGCAATTCACGCTGTATCGTACGCAGCAAAATAACCGGCTCACTGCCTTCCAGACGTAGCTGTTGCAGAATGTGCAGCGCGCGTTTGCTTTTGCCCATCAGCAGCGCATCCACCCAGTGGAACGGGGTAAAGTGCGCCGCATCGTTAACGGCTTTTTCTACGCGAGGCAGCGTTAGTTTGCCATCAGGCCAAAGCAATGCTAACCGTTCCAGTGCTTGCGCCAGTGCTAACAGGTTACCTTCATAGCAATAGCACAACAGATGATTGGCTGCGTCATCCAGTTGCAGGTTATTGAGTTTAGCCCTCGCGGCGACCCAACGTGGGAGCTGTGCTTGCTCCGGCGTCTGGCAGCTGACCTGCACCGCATTATTGGCAAGTCCGGTATACCATGCGGCGTTTTCCTGCGCTTTAGTCAGCTTGTTACCACGAACAATCAGCAGCAGGTCGTTATGTAGCAGTGTGACGAGTGAAGCGAGCTGTTCGTTAATGGCGGCATTGGGGGCATTTTCAGGCAGTTGCAGGAGCAGGGTTTGACGGTTGGCAAACAGGCTCATCGCCTGGCAGAGTGAAAAAATCTCTCCCCAGTCGGTGCTGTTGTCCAGAGTGAAGGCGTGGTGTTCTTCGAACCCTTGTGTGGCAGCAGCCTGACGGATGGCATCCTGGCTTTCCTGCAATAAGAGGGGATCGTTACCTAAGAGCAAATACGCCGCGCGCAGCCCTTCATTGAGCTGTGCGCGGAGTTGTTCAGGGTACAACTTGAGCATCAGTTACCCAGCGTGGTGGAGACACGCGCCGGAGATGACGCAGGCTCTGCGGCTTTTGTCGCAGCTGGCTTAGCATCATCATCAGCATTGGATGACAGAGTATCAGCCAGATGTATGCTTGGCAGCTTACGAATTAACTGTTCAGCCGCTTTGTCATACATCTCTTTTACGATCATCTCCTGCTCGTTATCCTTCGCCAGTGCAGCCTGTGGGTTGTCAAAGAACGAACGATAAACTTTTGCGCTGATAGGGTAAATATCATGTCCTGGAATCAGCACGGTAGCGCTTACGGACATCACCATCTGGTATTCAGCCGTTTGACCGTTCTGGAATACCGACGCCGTATCCTGCGAAATGCTGACCGCGCCAAGACGTAAAGACGTCACATCTTTACGCATTGTACCGTCTTCAAGCAGCGTCACACCGTTCAGACGCAGCTGGTTACGGACCGCACGGCTTAACGGGCCGTTCGGATCGCCAGAGTTCAGGATCATGGTTTTCATTGAGGGTGGAACCTGCGTAGTACTACGCAGATGCCAGCCACACCCGGCGGTGACAAGCACCGCCAGAGATAACAACAATGTTGTCAGAAGTCGCACGCTTCCTCCCGCGCTTAGCCAACGACCAGATTGAGGAGTTTACCCGGTACATAAATCACTTTACGTACGGTAACGCCATCAAGATATTTTGCCACCAGATGCTCCTGGCCAGCACGTTCACGAACCTGCTCTTCAGTGGCATTTACCGGAACGGTAATTTTGCCACGGACTTTACCGTTCACCTGAACAACAACCAACGTCGAGTCTTCAACCATTGCGGCTTCGTCAGCTACCGGCCACGGCGCATTGTCGATATCGCCTTCGCCTTTCAGCGCCTGCCACATCGTGAAGCAAACGTGTGGGGTGAACGGGTTGAGCATGCGTACAACGGCCAGCAGCGCTTCCTGCATCAGGGCGCGGTCCTGCTCGTCTTCCTGCGGTGCTTTCGCCAGCTTGTTCATCAGCTCCATAATCGCCGCAATTGCGGTGTTAAAGGTCTGACGACGACCAATATCATCGGTCACTTTAGCAATGGTTTTATGCACGTCGCGACGCAACGCTTTTTGGTCTTCGCTCAACACATCAACGTTCAGTTCAGCTACATCACCTTTGGAGGTATGTTCGTAAACCAGCTTCCAGACACGTTTCAGGAAGCGGTTCGCCCCTTCAACGCCGGATTCTTGCCATTCCAGCGTCATATCAGCCGGAGAAGCGAACATCATGAACAGACGTACGGTGTCGGCGCCGTAACGTTCAACCATAACCTGCGGGTCGATACCGTTATTTTTCGACTTGGACATTTTGCTCATGCCGGTATACACCAGTTGATGGCCTTCTGCGTCCTGAGCTTTGACGATACGACCTTTCTCGTCGCGCTCAACGATGGCATCAACCGGAGAAACCCAGTTACGCTCACCGTTTGCACCAACGTAATAGAACGCATCGGCCAGCACCATACCCTGGCACAGCAGCTGTTTAGCCGGTTCGTCAGAGTTGACCATACCCGCATCGCGCATCAGCTTGTGGAAGAAGCGGAAGTAGAGCAGGTGCATGATGGCGTGTTCAATACCACCAATGTAGATATCAACCGGCAGCCAGTAGTTGGCAGCTTCTGGATCCAGCATCCCTTCGTTGTACTGCGGGCAGGTGTAGCGCGCGTAGTACCAGGAGGATTCCATAAAAGTATCGAAAGTGTCGGTTTCACGCAGTGCAGGCATGCCGTTAACGGTGGTTTTTGCCCACTCCGGATCGGCTTTGATTGGGCTGGTAATACCATCCATAACCACGTCTTCCGGCAGAATAACCGGCAACTGGTCTTCTGGCGTCGGCAGTACGGTACCGTCTTCCAATGTCACCATCGGAATCGGCGCGCCCCAGTAACGCTGACGGGAAACACCCCAGTCACGTAGACGGTAGTTCACTTTACGTTCACCCACGCCAAGAGCCACCAGCTTGTCAGCAATGGCATTGAAGGCTGCTTCGAAGTCGAGGCCGTCAAACTCACCGGAGTTAAACAGCACCCCTTTTTCGGTCAGAGCTTGTTCGGACAGATCCGGCTCTGCGCCTTCAGCGGTCAGAATTACAGGCTTGATGGTCAGGCCATATTTAGTCGCAAACTCGTAATCGCGTTGATCGTGGCCCGGAACGGCCATGACTGCGCCCGTACCGTATTCCATCAGGACGAAGTTTGCTGCCCAAACCGGGATCTCTTCGCCAGTCAGCGGGTGAACGGCTTTAAAGCCCGTGTCGACGCCTTTCTTCTCCATGGTTGCCATTTCGGCTTCAGCAACCTTTGTGTTGCGGCATTCGTCAATGAAGGCGGCCAGTTCCGGGTTATTTGCAGCGGCTTTCTGCGCCAGCGGGTGACCTGCGGCAACGGCCAGATAGGTCGCACCCATAAAGGTGTCCGGACGGGTTGTGTAAACGGTCAGCGTGTTGTCGTAATCGTTCACATCGAAGGTGATTTCTACGCCTTCAGAACGGCCAATCCAGTTGCGCTGCATCGTTTTCACGGTGTCAGGCCAGTGATCCAGGTTATCCAGGTCACGCAGCAGTTCGTCAGCGTAAGCGGTGATTTTGATGAACCACTGCGGGATCTCTTTACGCTCGACTTTGGTATCACAACGCCAGCAGCATCCGTCGATAACCTGTTCGTTCGCCAGTACGGTCTGGTCATTCGGGCACCAGTTGACCGCAGACGTTTTCTTGTACACCAGGCCTTTTTTGTACAGCTCGGTGAAGAATTTCTGTTCCCAACGGTAATATTCCGGGGTGCAGGTCGCCAGCTCACGGCTCCAGTCGTAACCGAAACCCAGCATTTTGAGCTGGTTTTTCATGTATGCGATGTTGTCGTACGTCCACGGTGCCGGCGCGGTGTTGTTTTTAACCGCAGCCCCTTCTGCTGGCAGACCGAACGCATCCCAGCCAATTGGCTGCAGTACGTTTTTGCCCAGCATGCGCTGGTAGCGGGCGATCACGTCACCGATGGTGTAGTTACGTACGTGGCCCATGTGTAGTCGACCAGAAGGATAGGGAAGCATAGACAGGCAGTAATACTTCTCTTTGCTCTCGTCTTCGGTAACTTCAAATGTGCGCTTCTCATCCCAGTGAAGCTGTACTTTGGATTCTATCTCTTCCGGGCGGTATTGCTCTTGCATGGCAGCCAGTGGTCCTGTTTTCAATACAGCTACAAACGTAGCTCTAGATGTGGTGTTTCAGATCCGCATAGCATAGCCCAAACGCCCGCGCCAAAACAGCCTTTCGCGCATTCAGCGTTGAATTCCCGCAAGGATAATTCTTGCACGAATTTACACACTCTGTGGACAGTCTTGCAAAGCGTAGCGTAAATAACGTCTATTATTATAGACAGTTAACGACCCAGGAGGCGAAGCGATGAACAAGGTTGCTCAATATTACCGTGAACTGGTAGCTTCACTGAGCGAACGTCTGCGTAATGGCGAACGCGATATCGATGCGTTGGTGGAGCAGGCGCGTCAACGAGTTATGCAGACCGGGGAGTTAACGCGAACCGAGGTGGAAGAGCTCACTCGGGCCGTCAGACGTGACCTGGAAGAGTTTGCTCTGAGCTATGAAGAAAGTCTCGATGAGGAGACAGACAGCGTCTTTATGCGGGTTATCAAGGAGAGTATCTGGCAGGAACTGGCCGATATTACCGATAAAACGCAGCTCGAATGGCGCGAAGTGTTCCAGGACCTCAGTCATCACGGTGTTTATCACAGCGGCGAGGTGGTCGGATTAGGTAATCTGGTCTGCGAGAAGTGCCACTTCCATTTAGCGGTTTACACCCCGGATGTGCTGCCGTTGTGTCCGAAATGCGGACACGATCAGTTTCAGCGCCGACCGTTTGAACCGTAATTGCTTATTGCCGGATGGCGACGCAAAGCGTCTTATCCGGCCTACAAATTGCACGATTTTGTAGGCCGGCTATGCGTTAGCGGCATCCGGCGTGTGTTAGGCGTAAAACTTCAGCCGTTCTGCCAGCAAATCGACAAATCCCTGGCGATCAACATCCACCATCACGGTGGCGTTTGGCTCATTGCCGCTCAGGAAGTAGTAGTCCACCACGGTCATTCCCTGGGTATATTTACCCTGAGTTTCCACGCCAACCCAGCGTTCAACGGTGGTAAACAGTTCAGGTTTCAGCAGCCAGGCAATGGTGCATGGGTCATGCAGCGGTGCACCGATGAATCCCCATTTTTCATCTTTGTGATATTCAAAGAAGAAATCGAGTAGTTCAGCAACGATCGTCGAAACAGGATTGCCGATAGCGCGGAACCGCTCGGTATCTTCACGATGTATTTGTGCTTTATGCGTGACGTCCAGCCCGGCCATCACCACCGGAATACCCGACTGGAATACGATCTCCGCGGCTTCGGGATCCACAAAGATGTTGAACTCGGCGGCGGGTGTCCAGTTTCCGAGGCCCATTGCACCACCCATAATCACGATACGGTCGATTTTGGCGTGCAGCTCAGGATGGCTATTCAGTAGCAATGCCACGTTAGTTTGCGGCCCGGTGGAGACAATCGTCATCTGTTCCGGGCTTTCACGCAGGGTTTTCGCCATCAGTTCCACAGCGGTACAGTCTTGTGGAGCAAAAGTGGGTTCCGGCAGCGCCGGACCATCCAGCCCACTCTCGCCATGGACGTTATCGGCGATAATCAGATCGCGCATCAGTGGTTTCACAGCGCCACCGGCGACGGGAATATCTGTACGCTTGAGCAACGTTAGCATGCGCAATACGTTACGCAGCGTTTTGTCGGGAGTCTGATTCCCGGCTGACGAGGTTATCGCTTTCACATCCAGTTCAGGTGAGGCGAGGGCGAGTACAATTGCGATAGCGTCGTCATGACCTGGATCGCAATCAAACAGGATCGGAAGTGCCATTGTTGCTCCTTGTAAGTGGGACTTTGTGACAAGGTTAACGCTGGGCTGTATGTGTTTCGAGAGGCGGAGGAATAAAGCGTGAGGTGGCGCGCACATGGAGATGCGCGCCAGCAAGATTAGTGCAGGATTTTCGCGAGGAAGTCTTTGGCGCGGTCCGATTTCGGATTAGCGAAGAACTCTTCTTTCGGTGAGTCTTCAACAATTTTCCCTTCATCCATGAAGATCACCCGGTTCGCCACTTTACGCGCAAAGCCCATTTCGTGGGTTACCACCATCATGGTCATCCCTTCATTGGCCAGTTCAACCATAACGTCCAGTACTTCGTTGATCATTTCAGGATCAAGCGCCGATGTCGGTTCGTCAAACAGCATGGCGATAGGATCCATACATAGTGCCCGGGCGATAGCGACACGCTGTTGCTGGCCCCCGGAGAGTTGGGCCGGGAACTTCTCGGCATGTGCTGACAGACCAACGCGTTCCAGTAACTTTTGCGCTTTGTCGCGGGCCGGCTTTTTATCGCGCTTAAGCACTTTTACCTGCGCCAAAGTAAGGTTCTCAATGATCGACAGATGCGGGAACAGTTCAAAGTGCTGGAACACCATACCAACACGAGAGCGCAGTTTGGCCAGATCGGTTTTTTTATCATTCACCACGGTACCATCAACGGTGATGACGCCCTGTTGCACTGGCTCCAGCCCGTTCACCGTTTTGATAAGCGTTGATTTACCTGAACCTGACGGGCCGCAGACCACCACCACTTCACCTTTTTTCACTTCCGTGGAGCAGTCGGTCAGCACCTGAAAGTGACCATACCATTTAGAAACATTTTTCAGGGTAATCATTAAACTGTCCTTTTCTTCAAATAGCTGACCAACAACGATGCGCTCAGACTGAATACAAAATAAACGGCGCCAGCAAACAGGATCATTTCAACCTGTGTGCCGTCACGCTCGCCAATGGTGGAGGCGGTACGGAAGAAGTCTGCCAGACTCAATACATAGACCAGCGAGGTATCCTGGAACAGTACGATGCCCTGGGTCAGCAGCAGTGGTACCATCGCGCGGAAGGCCTGTGGCAGAATGATCAGCTTCATCGACTGCCAGTGTGTCATCCCCAGCGCCAGCGCGGCGCTGGATTGCCCACGAGAAATACTCTGGATACCGGCACGGATAATCTCGGAATAGTACGCAGCTTCAAACATCGAAAACGCGACCATCGCTGAGATCAGGCGAATATCGGTTTTAGGCGACAGACCCAGTACGTTTTGCAAAAAGCCGGGTACAATCAGGTAGAACCACAGCAGCACCATGACCAGCGGAATAGAACGAAATACGTTGACGTAGCCTTTCGCAAACCAGGCAATCGGCGCGAAGCTGGACAGACGCATTACTGCAAGGATGGTTCCCCAGACAATACCAATGACGACCGCCGTAACGGTGATTTTCAGGGTGATGATCAGCCCGTCCAGCAGATACGGCAGGGAAGGGACGATAGAACTCCAGTCAAATTCGTACATTATTTGCCTCCCAAATTGCCAGGCAGGCGGATTTTGCGTTCGACGAGATTCATCACCAGCATGATGACGGCGTTAATCAGGACGTAGGCCAGCGTGATGGCGGTGAACGATTCCCATGCGTGGGCGGAGTAATCCAGTAGTTTTCCCGCCTGCGCCGCCATATCGACCAGGCCGATGGTAGAGGCGATCGCGGAGTTCTTCACCAGGTTCATCATCTCTGAGGTCATTGGCGGAACAATCACGCGGTATGCGTTTGGCAGCAGCACATAGCGGTAGGCCTGCGGCAAAGTCAGCCCCATCGCCAGCGCGGCGTTTTTTTGCCCGCGAGGCAGGGACTGAATCGCGGCGCGAACCTGCTCACAGACACGCGCGGCGGTAAACAGCCCCAGACAAAGCATGGATGAGAGGAAGAACTGAATGTTGGGATCCAGTTCCGACTTGAACCACATGCCAATGTTTTCCGGCAGCAGTTCAGGAATGACCAGATACCAGGTAAAGAACTGAACGATGAGCGGGACGTTACGAAACAGCTCAACGTATAGCGTGCCGATCCCGGAAAGGAAACGATTTGGGACGGTACGTAAGATGCCGAATAAAGAGCCTATGAGGAAAGCGATAATCCAGGCGGTGATAGATAACGCGACCGTGACCTGGAAACCACTCCAGAGCCAGCCGAGATAGGTGGTGTTGCCGAACGGGGCCTGTTGTAAAAAAATACCCCAGTTCCAGTCTATAGACATAAATCTACTCCAGAAAAAAAAGGGTAGCAGCGCTACCCTCGAAGATTGTTATTCGGCGTTTTGCGGTTTTCAGGCCTGATGGGGAACGACCATCAGGCTTATAGTCTGTCCGTGCCGGGTAACAATCGAGAGGGAGGGGAAGCCTCCCATTTATTTTAGTTAGTTAAGCGCTTTATCATTCGGTTCTTTGAACAGGGCTTTCATCTCGTCTGACAGTTCGAAATTCATGTTCAGGTTCTTCGGTGGAATTGGATTTTTAAACCACTTATCAAACCATTTCTCTGCTTCGCCTGAGGTCTGCGCCTTGGCGATAGTGTCGTCCATCAGCTTTTTGAACTCAGGGTCATCTTTGCGCAGCATACAGCCGTAGGCTTCCTGAGATTGTGGCTTGCCAACGATCTCCCAGTTGTCTGGTTTCTTCGCTTTCGCGCGTTCGCCAGCCAGCAGGGCGTCATCCATCATAAAGGCAACGGCGCGACCGCTTTCCAGAGTACGGAAAGAGTCACCATGGTCTTTCGCGCTGATGATGCGCATATCCATTTTTTGTTCTTCGTTCAGCTTGTGCAGCAGCACTTCTGAGGTGGTACCTGAAGTCACGACCACGGCTTTGCCTTTCAGGTCTGCGAAATCTTTGACGTCGCCGCCTTTTTTCGCCAGCAGACGGGTACCGACAACGAAAATGGTGTCAGAGAAGGCTGCTTGTTTCTGGCGCTCGACGTTGTTGGTGGTGGATCCACATTCAAAGTCGAAGGTGCCGTTTTGCAGCAGCGGGATACGGTTTTGTGATGTAATCGGGATCAGTTTTACCTGCAGATCGGGCTTGTTCAGCTTTTTCTTCACCGCTTCAACGATCGCGTTGGAGTAATCCTGTGAATAACCGACCACTTTTTGCTGATTATCGTAGTAAGAAAACGGTACCGATGATTCACGGTGACCGACCACGATCACGCCATTTTTGGCGATCTTATCCAGCGTGCTGCCTGCCGCGGGTGCTGCGTCTTCTGCGTGCGCCAGACCGGCGGACATTCCCATGACCAGCATGGCAGTGGCGAGCTTACGTAATTGCATATCCAACTCCTTTATCGTCTGCGCCAGGGACGCATTGATACCCATTGTGATGTTGTTATTGTTTGCTACTAAAACGTGCAGTCTTGTATGTGTTTGTTAACATTTAGTTTGGATGAATGTAAAGAATTTGCTGTGTTATTGTTTATTTTTGCGAAGTGCGCCGCACCATTTGGGGGCAAAAATATCTTGTTGCACTTTTCAGGTGCTACCGGCGCTCAACTTTGGTGCGACCAGGTTGCACATTCAGCCAAAACAGCGTTTGCCTTGTAGAACAAAGCAATAGACGTGCCAGAATGGGATGTGGGAAATGTTTGTGGGCCGGATAAGCGTAGCGCCATCAGGCAAGATGCTGCACAACGGCCGGATGGCGGCGTACCGCCTTATCCGGCCTGAATTTGATGGGGCACTGTTTTATTTGCGACGTTGGCGCAGGCTCATTACCACCGCACCAAAGCCAAACAGTGCGGTCAGCAGCCAGAGCGGCCAGTTACCGGTACGGGCATAAGGGGTCAGGCCCGTGGTTGGCGTCACGCTGGTGGTCAGAACCTGACGGGTAAACTGCGGGATCATCGCCTGAATCTCACCCTGAGGACCAATCACCGCCGTAATACCATTGTTGGTGCTACGCAGCAGGGGGCGCGCCAGCTCAAGGGAACGCATCCGCGCCATCTGGAAGTGCTGCCACGGGCCAATGGACTTACCAAACCAGGCATCGTTGGAGATAGTCAGCAGGTAGTCCGTATCCGGACGGAAGTTATCCCGAACCTGTTCGCCAAGAATGATTTCGTAGCAAATGGCAGCCGTCAGCTTAAAGCCGTGCGCATGCAACTGCGGCTGCACATAAGGCCCACGGCTGAACGAAGACATTGGCAGGTCAAAGAACGGCGCTAACGGTCGCAGGATTGATTCCAGAGGGACAAACTCGCCAAACGGTACCAGATGGTTTTTGTTGTAGCGGTTGCTGGAGTCGTAGCTGTATGGACTGTCTTTACCCAGTGTGATGATGGTGTTGTAGGTGTCGTAACGATTCTGCTTGTTCAGACGCGCGTCCACGATACCGGTAATCAGTGTGCTGTTTTTCGATTTCAGCAGGTCATCCATCATGCTCAGAAAACGCTGCTGGTTAATTTCCAGATCCGGAATAGCGGATTCTGGCCAGATGATTAGCTGTGATTTGCCCATCTCGGGTTGGGTGGCGTCGAGATAAATCTTCAGGGTGTTGAGTAACTGACCTTCATCCCATTTAAGCGACTGCGGAATGTCGCCCTGCACCATCGAGACCTGGGTGGTTTTTTCCGGCTCAAGCGTGTACCACTGGATATAGCGCAGTGGAAAAGGCAGAGCAAAGAGCACGAATGCGAAAACCAGCGGCTTCCAGTTACGTGTCACCAGCGCCAGCGCCAACAGGCCGCTAACCATCATCAGCAGGAAGTTAATCGCCTCAACGCCCATTACCGGCGCCAGCCCCTTTAACGGACCGTCGATCTGGCTATAACCGAACTGCAGCCACGGGAAGCCGGTCAGTACCCAACCGCGCAGGAATTCCGTGATTTGCCAGACTACCGGCGCGGCAATTGCCACCCGCAGCCAGGTGGTTTTCGGCCACAAGCGCGCCAACACGCCGGCAAACAGACCGGTGTAGAGGGAAAGGTATGCGGCAAGCAGAACCACGAGGAAAATGTTAACCGGGCCGGGCATACCGCCAAACTGCGCGATACTGACGTAAACCCAGTTGATGCCTGAGCCAAACAGTCCCAGTCCCCAGAAGTAGCCGATAGCGGCAGACTGGAGCGGACGGCGGTTGAAGGTGAGAGCCTGCAGGCCCATCAGCGAAACAATCGCAGCGGGCCAGATGTCATACGGTGAGAAAGCCAGTGTCCCGCAGGCACCGAATAATAACGCCAGCAGCAGGCGAATGCGCTGGCGTTCAATTAATGGGGCAAATGCCATGTAGTCTTAGATCCAGTTTCGGGTTTATTCGTCCAGTTTTGGCTGGGGTGAGTCGTCCGGAATTCTGACATGAACCTGAATAATACGGCGGCTGTCGGCCATTGCCACTTTAAACTGGTAACCATCAATGTCGATAGTTTCCCCACGCGCGGGCAGATGACCAAAGGCCTGCATGACCAGCCCGCCAATGGTATCGACTTCTTCGTCGCTAAAGTGGGTCCCGAAAGCTTCGTTGAAGTCTTCAATCGATGCCAGCGCGCGAATAGTCCAGGTGTGGCGACTGAGCTGACGGAAATCAATATCGTCTTCTTCGTCGTACTCATCTTCAATTTCACCGACAATCAGTTCAAGGATGTCCTCAATGGTCACCAGACCTGAGACACCGCCAAACTCGTCGATGACGATAGCCATATGATAACGCTGGGAGCGGAACTCTTTCAGCATGCGGTCAACCCGCTTGCTTTCAGGTACGACAACCGCCTGGCGTAACACTTTCTCCATGCTGAAGGCTTCGGCATCGCTGCGCATAAACGGCAGCAAATCTTTGGCCATCAGAATCCCTTCAATGTGATCCTTGTCTTCACTAATTACCGGAAAACGCGAGTGAGCAGACTCGATAATGACATCGAGACATTCGTCCAGGGTCTGGTTGCGTTTCAGGGTAATCATCTGGGAGCGAGGGATCATGATGTCGCGCACGCGTTGGTCCGCAATATCCATTACCCCTTCGAGCATATCGCGCGTATCTTCATCGATAAGGTCGTTTTGCCCGGAATCACGGATCAGCTCCAACAGTTCGTCGCGGTTTTTCGGTTCACCGTGGAAAAGTTGGCTCAGTAACAGGGAAAAAAATCCCTTTTTGCTGTTTAAGGTGTCACTACTGTGTGAATTGTCGTCGCTCATGGCGTCGTATGGGTTCTCATGTTAGTTAATACAAAGCGCGTCATGCGTATACTCAGCTGTTGACGGCATGTTTTGCCTGATGCGCAACGCTTATCAGGCCTACGAAAGGCATAAATGTAGGCCGGATAAGGCGCAAGCGGCGCCATCCGGCAAGCTACTATTCTGCAATCTTCTCGGCAATGTACGGATCCTCATAGCCCAGAGCAAGCATAATCTCTGTTTCGAGGGATTCCATTTCTTCCGCTTCATCGTCTTCAATATGGTCGTAGCCGAGTAAATGCAAGCTTCCGTGCACCACCATGTGCGCCCAGTGGGCCTCAAGCGGCTTACCTTGTTCCTGCGCTTCTTTTTCGACGACCTGACGGCAGATGATCAAATCACCCAGCAGCGGCATCTCAATGCCCGGCGGGGCTTCAAACGGGAAAGAGAGCACGTTGGTGGATTTATCTTTCCCGCGATAGGTCAGGTTGAGCTCATGGCTTTCCGCGTCATCGACCAGACGAATGGTTACTTCAGACTCTTCCTGAAACTGCGGGATCACCGCATCCAGCCACCCCTGAAACTGACTTTCTGTGGGTAAACCGGATTCGTCTTCACATGCCAGCTGTAAATCGAGAATAACCTGACTCATTTTTGTTCCTGCTCCTGAGCTTCGCGCTTGCGTTCTGCAGCCTGCTCGGCTTTACGTTTCTGTTCTGCTTCTTCCCAGGCTTCATACGCCGTGACGATACGAGCCACCACCGGATGGCGAACCACGTCTTCGCTATGGAAGAAATTAAAACTAATCTCGTCGACCTCAGCCAGCACTTCAATGGCATGACGCAGACCGGACTTGGTGCTACGCGGCAGGTCAATCTGGGTGATATCGCCGGTGATAACCGCTTTGGAGTTAAAGCCGATACGGGTCAGGAACATTTTCATCTGTTCGATGGTGGTGTTCTGGCTCTCATCAAGAATGATGAACGCATCGTTGAGTGTACGTCCGCGCATATAGGCCAGCGGTGCAACTTCAATGACGTTACGTTCAATCAGCTTTTCAACCTTCTCAAAACCGAGCATTTCGAACAGCGCGTCATACAGCGGTCGTAAATAGGGATCGACTTTCTGGCTGAGATCCCCCGGCAGGAATCCCAGTTTTTCGCCCGCTTCCACTGCCGGACGGGTCAGCAGAATACGACGGATCTCCTGACGCTCAAGCGCATCAACCGCAGCGGCAACAGCGAGATACGTTTTACCCGTACCCGCAGGGCCAACGCCGAAGGTGATGTCGTGATCGAGGATATTCGCAATGTACTGTGCCTGGTTCGGCGTACGCGGCTTAATTACCCCGCGCTTGGTTTTGATGTTCACCGCTTTGCCAAATTCAGGCACGCTGTCTGCGCTTTGCTCAAGCACACGCGCTTCTTTGATCGCCAGATGAATTTGTTCAGGCTCGATGTCCTGCGTCTGACCGCGCATTGGGGCGGTATCGACGTACAGACTACGTAAAATATCTGCCGCAGCGGTGACGCAAATTGGGCGGCCGGTCAGTTTAAAGTGGTTATCACGGCGGTTAATTTCGATGCCGAGGCGACGTTCCAGCTGTTTGATGTTGTCATCAAATGGGCCGCAAAGGCTCAACAGGCGGGCGTTGTCTGCGGGTTCAAGGGTGATTTCGCGAGTGTCTATGTTCAAACTGTTCCTCTTATGCATGTCTCGCCGGACGCTGAACATTTACCGGCATCTAAGGAAATTATTCACGCCATGGGGGAAAGGCGCAAGCATTGCAATAAATATGGGGATGCCAGGGCTGATTACAAGGCCCGCCGGGACAGCGAGCCCAGAAGTGTAGGCCCGATAAGTGTAGCGGTATCGGGCCTTTTTTACGTCTTTCTGCAGGATTAAGGCTGATAAATACCAACACCCAGATCGTTTTCTTTGCGGGTACGCGCAATGACCGATTCAGGGGATTCTGCGATGCGCAGGCCCATTTCGTCTTCGGTACGCACCACTTTGCCGCGCAGGGAGTTCGTCCAGACATCGGTAATTTCAACATCCACAAACTTACCGACCATATCCGGGGTACCTTCAAAGTTCACCACGCGGTTATTTTCGGTACGCCCTGACAGTTCCATAATGCTCTTACGCGATGTGCCTTCAACCAGGATGCGCTGGATCGTACCAACCATACGACGGCTCCAGGCCATAGCTTGCTGGTTGATACGCTCCTGTAGAATGTACAGACGCTGTTTCTTCTCTTCTTCTGGTACGTCATCAACCATATCGGCGGCAGGGGTGCCAGGACGCGCAGAGAAGATAAAGCTGTAGCTCATGTCAAAATTGACGTCAGCGATCAGCTTCATGGTCTGCTCGAAATCCTGCGTGGTTTCACCTGGGAAGCCAACGATGAAGTCGGAGCTAATCTGGATATCCGGACGCGCAGCGCGCAGTTTGCGGATAATCGCTTTGTATTCCAGCGCCGTGTGGGTACGTCCCATCAGGTTCAGTACGCGGTCTGAGCCGCTCTGTACCGGCAGGTGCAGGAAGCTCACCAGCTCTGGCGTATCGCGATAAACTTCAACGATATCATCGGTGAATTCGATCGGATGGCTGGTGGTGAAGCGGATACGATCAATGCCGTCGATCGCTGCTACCAGACGCAGCAGATCGGCAAAGGATCCGATCGTGCCGTCGTAGTTTTCACCACGCCAGGCGTTCACGTTTTGCCCCAGCAGGTTCACTTCACGCACGCCTTGGGCTGCCAGTTGGGCGATTTCAAACAGAATATCATCCGCCGGACGGCTGACTTCCTCACCGCGGGTGTAGGGAACCACGCAGTAAGTACAATATTTATTACAACCTTCCATGATGGACACAAACGCGCTTGGACCTTCAGCACGCGGTTCCGGCAGGCGGTCGAACTTTTCGATCTCCGGGAAACTGATATCAACCACCGGGCTACGGGTCGTGCTTCCACGCACTTTGTTGATCATTTCCGGCAGGCGATGCAGCGTTTGCGGCCCAAAAATAATATCGACGTAATGCGCGCGCTGGCGAATATGATCGCCTTCCTGAGACGCAACACAGCCACCAACCCCAATGATGAGCTTGGGATTTTTCTCTTTTAACAGTTTCCAGCGGCCCAGTTGATGGAACACTTTTTCCTGAGCCTTCTCACGGATTGAGCAGGTATTCAGCAGCAGCACATCCGCTTCTTCCGCCACGTCAGTCAGTTGATACCCATGAGTGGCATCCAGCAGATCGGCCATCTTCGATGAATCGTATTCGTTCATCTGACAGCCCCAGGTTTTAATATGGAGTTTTTTGGTCATCGACTTGCTCTTGCGAAATTGTGGCTGAAATGCAGGGCGCATAGTGTACTGCTTTGGCGCGGTTGTGACCAGTATGACGGATGTCAGCCTCAAGGGGTAAAAAATCCTGTAAACTTACACAATACATGTAACTGGAAAATTGACCATGACAAATCAACCAACGGAAATTGCCATTGTCGGCGGGGGGATGGTCGGCGGCGCGCTGGCGCTGGGACTGGCGCAGCATGGATTTTCGGTAACGGTGATTGAACATGCCGCTCCTGCGCCGTTTGTTGCTGGCGGACAGCCTGATGTCAGAATTTCGGCCATTAGCTCCGCCTCCGTGTCGTTGCTGAAAGGGCTGGGCGTCTGGGATACGGTTCAGGGAATGCGTAGCCATCCTTACCGTCGTCTGGAAACGTGGGAATGGGAAAATGCCCATGTGATGTTTGATGCCGCCGAGCTCAAGCTGCCTCTGTTGGGCTATATGGTGGAGAACACGGTCCTGCAACAGGCGCTCTGGCAGGCGCTGGAAGATCACCCTAAAGTTACGCTGCGCGTGCCGGCGTCGCTTCTCTCTTTGCATCAACATCACGATCGGCATGAACTTGAACTGGCAGACGGTGAAAAAATCAGCGCGAAGCTGGTTATCGGCGCGGATGGTGCAAATTCTCAGGTGCGGAAAATGGCCGGGATTGGCATTCATGCCTGGCAGTATGCGCAGTCCTGTATGTTGATTACCGTGCAATGCGAGCATTCGCCGGGAGACAGCACCTGGCAGCAATTTACCCCTGACGGTCCGCGCGCGTTTTTACCGTTGTTCGATAACTGGGCCTCGCTGGTGTGGTACGACTCACCAGCTCGCATCCGCCAATTGCAAGTGCTAAATATGCCGCAACTGCAGGCGGAGATCGCTAAACATTTCCCTTCACGACTCGGTAACGTTACGCCTGTGGCGGCGGGGGCATTCCCACTTACGCGTCGTCATGCGCTGCAATATGTGCAACCGGGGCTGGCGCTGGTAGGTGATGCCGCGCATACCATTCACCCACTGGCGGGGCAGGGCGTTAATCTGGGTTTTCGTGATGTCGATGCGTTGATTGATGTGCTGGTGAATGCGCGCAGCTACGGTGAATCCTGGGCCAGTCAGCCGGTGCTCAAGCGTTATCAGAATCGCCGTATGACTGACAATTTCATCATGCAAAGCGGTATGGATCTGTTCTACGCCGGATTCAGCAATAACCTGCAGCCGCTGCGCATCATGCGTAATCTCGGGCTCATGGCCGCAGAGCGCGCTGGAGTACTGAAACGTCAGGCACTGAAGTATGCGTTAGGGTTGTAGTGCCGTTAAACCAGGCGCGAAAACAGAGTTTCTCTACCTTCCTTACCTGGAAAGAACCCCTGATACCAAACACTTCCGGTGTTGGTTGTCAGGGTTTCACATTGCCATTGATGAGTGGCAACGCAATACAAAGCTCTGGTGCTAATACCTGCGAAGATGAGCAGGCAAGCCAGCACAAACAGCGCCGCAACCGTATTTCCCCCATTGGCATAATCATGCGCCAGTATGGCAATACAGGCAATTTGCAGGCAGAGCTTGCCGCTAAACCCATAGATAAAAAACTGGCGAAGCCGTGCTTGTGAAAAGAAGCAGGGATTTTTCAGTACAGATCGCTGTTCCTGAGCGGGAAAGCCGTGGATATAGACCATCCACTGAGTATTCTCCGTCAGCGTTAAGGCCGTACCGGCTTCATTAAGTCGGTGAAGATGCATTGACACAATAACCGGGAATACGATGCCAATCAGAACGAAGTAGGTTATCAGTGACGAAATGCCGATAAAGCTGAGACCAACCGCGAGAAGAAAAAACAACAGGGCAGTTATTCGCATGAAAAACAGAGGGAAAATCTGATAATTCATCACAAGCTCCTTTTGTGCAAAAAAGGCATTCTAGCATTAAGCTTTTGGGCGCTTGTGCAGGAGAGGGTGTTTTTAGGATTTTATAAAAGCAAAAAGCTCGCCGAAGCGAGCTTTTTTAATATGGCTGGGGTACGAGGATTCGAACCTCGGAATGCTGGTATCAGAAACCAGAGCCTTACCGCTTGGCGATACCCCAACGGGTGCACCCACAAAGTGGACGACTTTTTGAAATTGGCTGGGGTACGAGGATTCGAACCTCGGAATGCTGGTATCAGAAACCAGAGCCTTACCGCTTGGCGATACCCCAACAATTTTTTGGATTTACCGAACGAGTCGATACGTCCTTAATATGGTGGCTACGACGGGATTCGAACCTGTGACCCCATCATTATGAGTGATGTGCTCTAACCAGCTGAGCTACGTAGCCAGATACTATCATGTTCTTCGATGGCTGGGGTACCTGGATTCGAACCAGGGAATGCCGGTATCAAAAACCGGTGCCTTACCGCTTGGCGATACCCCAATGACCGTTGCGGTGAACCGCTATATCGAAGAAAAAATGGCTGGGGTACCTGGATTCGAACCAGGGAATGCCGGTATCAAAAACCGGTGCCTTACCGCTTGGCGATACCCCATCCGTGCAACGCTTACGGGTGAATGGTGCGGGAGGCGAGACTTGAACTCGCACACCTTGCGGCGCCAGAACCTAAATCTGGTGCGTCTACCAATTTCGCCACTCCCGCAAAAAAAGATGGTGGCTACGACGGGATTCGAACCTGTGACCCCATCATTATGAGTGATGTGCTCTAACCAGCTGAGCTACGTAGCCATCTTTTTTTTCGCGTAACCTTATCGGCGTTGCGGGGCGCATTATGCGTATTGAGCCTTGAAGCGTCAACCCCTTTTTCATTGAAAATAGCTGGAATGTGACTGTTTGGTTAGGTTGCGAACAGCATGACGCAATATTCGGCAATTATTAGTTATTAATTGTTTTTTTGCACAGAAAACAGACATAAAAAAAGAGCCCCGCAGGGCCCTTTTCTAAGGATTAACTTATTTATAAGCGGACTGGTGTACGCCAACCGCACGACCAGACGGATCGTTCATGGTTTTAAACGCTTCATCCCATTCGATCGCTTTAGCGGAAGAACAGGCTACAGATGGCCCGCCAGGCACACATTCCGCAGCGCTCGCAACCGGGAACAACTCTTCGAAAATCTCACGGTACAAATACGCTTCTTTAGATGATGGCGTGTTGTATGGGAAACGGAAGCTGGCGGTTTCCAGTTGTTGGTCAGAAACTTGTTCAGCAGCGACTTCTTTCAGTGTATCAATCCAACTGTAACCGACACCGTCAGAGAACTGCTCTTTCTGACGCCACGCGACGCTTGCTGGCAGGTAGGACTCAAAACATTCGCGCAGAACGTGTTTTTCCATTTTGCCGTTGCCGCACATTTTGTCCTGCGGGTTGATGCGCATCGCCACATCAAGGAATTTCTTATCCAGAAACGGCACGCGTGCCTCCACGCCCCAGGCTGACATCGCTTTGTTGGCACGGGCGCAGTCGAACATATGCAGTGCCTGCAGCTTGCGCACGGTTTCTTCGTGCAGTTCTTTTGCATCTGGCGCTTTGTGGAAATAGAGATAACCGCCAAATACTTCGTCCGAACCTTCGCCCGACAGCACCATTTTAATGCCCATCGCTTTAATTTTACGCGACATTAAGTACATTGGCGTCGAGGCGCGAATCGTCGTGACATCGTAAGTTTCGATGTGATAAATCACGTCGCGGATAGCATCCAGACCTTCCTGCACGGTGAAGTGGATCTCGTGGTGCACGGTACCCAAATGGTTTGCCACCTCTTGCGCAGCTTTCAGATCCGGAGCGCCTTCCAGGCCGACGGCGAAGGAGTGCAGCTGTGGCCACCAGGCTTCGCTACGTTCCTGATCTTCAACACGGCGTGCCGCGTATTTTTTAGTGATCGCGGAAATGACGGATGAATCCAGACCGCCGGACAGCAGTACTCCATAAGGAACATCAGACATCAGGTGGCTTTTAACCGCATCTTCCAGCGCCTGGCGCAGCTCGTTTTTATCGGTAACGTTGTCTTTGACTGCATCGTATTCAAACCAGTCGCGCTGGTAGTACTGACGAATTTCGCCGTCTTTACTCCATAAATAACTACCGGCCGGGAATTCTTTGATTGTGCGGCAGACAGGAACCAGCGCTTTCATTTCAGACGCAACATAGAAGTTACCGTGTTCGTCGTAACCCATATACAGCGGGATGATCCCAATATGATCGCGACCGATCAGATAAGCGTCCTGCTCGCTGTCATACAGGGCAAAAGCAAACATGCCTTGCAGATCATCCAGAAACTCTGGGCCTTTTTCCTGATACAGCGCGAGGATAACTTCGCAGTCGGAACCGGTCTGGAACTGATAGCGATCGCCGTACTCAGCGCGCAGCGCCTGGTGGTTATAAATTTCACCGTTAACCGCCAGGATATGCGTTTTCTTCACGTTGTACAGCGGCTGAGCACCGGCGTTGACGTCGACGATGGACAGACGTTCGTGTGCCAGAATGGCGTTATCACTGGCGTAAATACCCGACCAGTCCGGGCCGCGATGGCGCATCAGACGAGACAATTCCAGGGCTTTTTTACGCAGTTCAACTGCGTCAGTTTTAATATCGAATACGCCAAAAATAGAACACATAACCTTCTCCGTTAACCTGTTGCGTGATGCTTTTTATGTTTGCTTGATAAAGAAAATGCCGCAAAGCGGAAGAGGGCGCAAGCGAATTGCGGGTCAGAAAATAAAAACTGCAATGGTCATTGTGGATTGGTGAAAAAAGATTACAGAATAGACGTGTTTATTGATGAATCGACAGTTTTATGGCGGTTTTATTGAATGGAGGGACTTCGTGGGGCGGATAAGACGATGACGCCGCCATCCGGCAATAACGCAGCAAAATTGCCGAATAAGATGAACTCATGTCTTATCCGGCCTGCGAATCAAATCACATCAATTTCAGCAACAGACGGGTAAATCCAGCTTGGTCTGAACGGCATGTTGTCAATATCATCGAGCTTGGATACGCCAGACAGTACCAGGATAGTTTCCAGACCCGCCTGAAAACCTGCCAAAATATCGGTGCGCAGGTTGTCGCCAACAATGACGGTTTCTTCTGAGTGCGCCTGCATTTTGTTGAGCGCCGCGCGAATAATCCACGGACTGGGTTTGCCGACATAAAATGGTTTACGACCTGAGATCTTCTCAATACCGGCACAGAGTGCTCCACAGGCGGGATAAAAGCCGCGACCGTGGGTATCCGGGTTAGTGGCGATAAAACGAGCGCCGTTGGCGACAAAATACGCCGCTTTATGCATCATGTCCCAGTTATAGGAACGCGTCTCGCCAACAATCACAAAATCGGGGTTCACGTCGGTAATGGTAAATCCAGCTTTATACAGTTCGTGAATTAACGCGCCTTCACCAACCACATAGGCCTTTTTTCCTTCCTGGCGACGAAGAAAATCAGCGGTAGCCATCGCGGAAGTATAAAAGACGCTATCAGGGACATTCACACCTGCGGTGGCGAAGCGGTTTGCCAGATCTTGCCCGGTCTGCGAAGGGTAGTTAGTCAGCAGGACTAACGGCAGACCTTTTTCCAGGATCCCAGTCAGAAATTCTGCCGCACCCGGTACAGCAACATTGTCGTGCATCAGCACGCCGTCGATATCACAAATTACATTCTTAATGGCCATGGACAATCCGACATTAAAAAAAGAAGGCATTACTATACACAAAATACACTACATCATTCGAGTCGCATCAAGGCGGCAAGTCTGCGAACCTCCGGAGCTTACTGAAGTAAGTGACCGGGGTGAGCAGATGCAGCTAACGCAGAGGCAGCTTGAAGGATGACGTGTATTAGCTTTCCAGCAAACGTTGCAGTAAAGTCCCGTTAAGCATTGCGCGTTTCACCAGCGCAAAGGCGCCAATGGCGGAGCGGTGATCCAGCGTGGACCGAACCACCGGTAAATTATGGCGAAACGCCTTCAACGCCTGCGTGTTGATACAGCTTTCTATTGCAGGCAGCAGCACTTTATCAGCCTCGGTAATTTCGCCCGCAATGACGATTTTCTGCGGATTAAACAGGTTGATGGCGATAGCGATGGTTTTACCCAGATGGCGGCCAACATGCTCGATGACTTCTGCTGCCAGATTATCGCCTTTATTCGCTGCCTTACAGATGGCTTTGATACTGCAATCATCCAGCGTGAGCCGGCTTGGATAGCCTTGCTTTAGCAAGTTTTGTACGCGGTGTTCGATAGAGGCGTTGGCCGCAATGGTTTCCAGACAGCCGAAATTACCGCAGTGACAGCGCTCACCCAGCGGCTCAACCTGAATATGACCAATCTCACCGACGTTGCCATTGCGACCGATGAAAATGCGGCCATTGGAAATAATTCCCGCGCCGGTTCCGCGGTGCACTCGCACCAAAATGGAGTCTTCGCAATCCTGGCTTGCCCCGAAATAGTGCTCAGCCAGCGCCAGGCTGCGAATATCGTGACCAACAAAGCAGGTGACTTTGAAGCGTTTTTCGAGCGCTTCGACCAGCCCCCAGTTTTCGACCTGAATGTGTGGCATATAGCGGATGACGCCGCTTTCAGGATCGACAAGGCCTGGCAGGATGACAGAAATTGCGATCAGCTCGCGGATTTTCCGCTGACAGCTCTCAATAAAGATGGCAATGGTGTTGAGCAGCGCATATTCCAGCGTTTCCTGGGTGCGCTCCGGGAGAGGGTAATGCTCTTCGGCGACCACTTTACTGCTCATATCATAGAGAGTGAGCGTCGTATCGTGGCGACCCAGGCGTACGCCAATTGCGTGGAAATTGCGGGTTTCTGTGACGATAGAGATAGCGCGGCGGCCCCCGGTGGAGGCCTGCTGATCGACTTCTTTGATCAGCCCGCGTTCGATCAACTGACGCGTAATTTTGGTTACGCTGGCGGGGGCAAGCTGGCTTTGCTCGGCAATTTGAATTCGCGAGATTGGCCCATGCTGGTCAATCAGGCGATAAACCGCCGCGCTGTTAAGCTGTTTTACGAGATCAACATTACCTATTTGAGCTTGTCCGCCTGGTGTCATTCTTTCTCTTACTCAGTAACGACCTCGTTGCCATTAACGATGGTCTTGATAATTTTAAAGTCGTGCGTGAACGCAGTCAGGTTGGCTACTTTGCCTGGCGCGATACTGCCGAGTTGTTTGTCGACGCCAATGGCGCGAGCAGGGTAGAGCGTTGCCATGCGCAGGACTTCGTCGAGAGCGATATTCGCATGTTCGACCAGATTGCGTACACCCTCAATCATGGTTAATGATGAACCGCTCAACGTACCGTTCTCATCAACACACAGTCCATTGCGGTAGTATATTGTTTTACCAGCGAAAATGAACTGTTCAATGTTTGCACCTGCTGGCGCGGTCGCGTCAGTGACCAGGCACAGCTTGTCGCCTTTCAGGCGCTTAGCATTACGAATGTTAACGTAATCAACGTGCAGGCCATCGGCGATGATACCGCAGTAGATATCGGCTTCATCAAGAATTGCGCCCGCCAGACCTGGCTCACGACCGGTAATGTACGGCATCGCGTTGAACAAATGGGTCGCAAAGCTGATGCCTGCGCGGAAACCGATTTTGGCTTCTTTGACCGTTGCATTGGAGTGACCCGCAGAAACCACGATACCGGCATTAACCAGTTTGGTGATGACCTCTACCGGGACCATTTCTGGTGCCAGTGTGACTTTGGTGATCACATCCGCATTATCGCACAGGAAATCAACCAACGCAGCGTCCGGCTGACGGACAAATCCAGGATTATGGGTACCTTTTTTCACAAGGTTCAGCCACGGGCCTTCAAGATGAAGTCCTAATGCCTGATTCGGGTGTTTCGCCAGGTATTCACGCATCACGCGAACACCCTGTTTCATCAGGTCATCGCTGGTGGTGATAAGCGTTGGTAAATAGTTGGTGCAGCCAGATTTTTCATTGGCTTTCTGCATGATTTCCAGCGTTTCAACGGTCACGGCTTCTGCCGTATCGTTAAACTGTACACCGCCGCAGCCGTTTAGCTGTACATCAATAAAACCGGGGGAAACAATGGCCCCATTCAGTGAGCGCTGTTCAATTCCTGACGGTAACTCAGCCAGTGGGCAAACGCTGTCAATCAGGCCATTGGCGACAACAATCGCATGGTCATCAAGAATTTCGTGACCGGTAAAGATCCGGCCCTGGGTTAAAGCATACATTCCGACCCCCGATTTCAAAAAATGCCGCCCTGCAACTCATCGACAGGGCGGAGACATCAATTACAGACCTTTAATATTTTCCGCTTCTAACTCGTTGAAGTATTTCAGCGTCTTCACTTTCAGTTCCATGGTGGAAGGCTCATCGCAGACCACAACGGCTTTTGGATGCAACTGCAAGCAGCTGATGGTCCACATGTGGTTAACGTTGCCTTCAACGGCGGCTTGCAGCGCCTGTGCTTTCTGGTGGCCCAGAACCAGGATCATCACCTCTTCGGCATCCAGCAGGGTACCCACGCCAACGGTCAGCGCATATTTAGGCACCTGGCTTACGTCGCCGTCAAAGAAGCGTGAGTTAGCAACACGTGTGTCGTGAGTCAACGTTTTGATACGGGTACGGGAAGCCAAAGAGGAAGCCGGTTCGTTGAACGCGATGTGACCATCGTTGCCTACACCGCCCATAAACAGGTGGATTTTACCGTAAGAACGGATTTTTTCTTCATACTGACGGCATTCTGCATCAATATCCGGCGCATTACCATTGAGGAGGTTGATGTTTTCTGCTGGAATATCAACGTGATCAAAGAAATTGCGGTGCATAAAGCTGTGGTAGCTTTCCGGATGCTCTTTCGGCAGGCCAACATATTCGTCCATATTGAAAGTAACAACATGCTTGAAGCTCACCTGGCCCGCTTTGTGCATTTCAACCAATGCTTTATAAGCTGTCAGCGGAGTACCGCCAGTCGGCAGGCCCAGAACGAACGGACGATCTGCCGTTGGTTTGAACGCGTTAATACGGTTAACGATATGGCGAGCAGCCCATTTGCCGACTTGTTCAGCGGTATTCAGGGGGATCAGTCTCATTCTTCACCTCAAAAGTAAATGTAAGCAATTGGCGGATTGAGTCTCTGTGCAGTATTAAGCGTAACCTGGTTTTGCATCGGTAAGGATCAATCCGTTTCGATTTTTTGAATGATAAAATAAGTTTTCGTAGTTAGCCAGTGGAAGGGAGGGTTAATAACGATATTTGGTGACTGAAATCACAAAAAACACGCGTTTAATTTGCGATACGAATTAATTTTTCACACACTCTGAATGTAGATGAATGGTTAATATCGTTGTTCCAGAATCTTGCTGTCAGGAATGGTCACACAATAAAAATATGGCTTCAAAGAAGCCTAATCGGGGTCTCGTAGGGGGAATAAAATGAATATTTTAGGTTTTTTCCAGCGGCTGGGTAGGGCGTTACAGCTCCCCATCGCTGTGCTGCCAGTCGCGGCACTGCTGCTGCGATTCGGCCAACCAGATTTACTTAACGTACCCTTCATCGCGCAAGCGGGTGGGGCCATCTTTGATAACCTCGCGTTAATATTTGCGATCGGTGTTGCTTCCAGCTGGTCAAAAGACAGCGCAGGTGCAGCAGCGCTGGCAGGTGCGGTCGGTTATTTCATATTGACCAAAGCAATGGTTACCATTAACCCTGCAATCAATATGGGCGTGCTGGCTGGTATCATCACCGGTCTGGTCGGCGGTGCCGTGTATAACCGCTGGTCTGGTATCAAACTGCCTGACTTCCTGAGCTTCTTTGGCGGCAAACGCTTCGTGCCGATCGCCACTGGCTTCTTCTGTCTGGTGTTGGCTGCTATCTTCGGTTACGTATGGCCACCGGTACAGAACGCCATCCATGCGGGTGGTGAGTGGATCGTGGGCGCTGGCGCGCTGGGTTCCGGTATCTTTGGTTTCATCAACCGTCTGCTGATCCCAACCGGTCTACATCAGGTGCTGAATACTATCGCCTGGTTCCAGATTGGCGAATTTACTAACGCTGCAGGTACCGTATTCCACGGTGACATCAACCGCTTCTACGCGGGTGACGGCACTGCGGGTATGTTCATGTCTGGCTTCTTCCCGATCATGATGTTTGGTCTGCCGGGTGCGGCGCTGGCGATGTACTTCGCGGCTCCGAAAGCACGTCGTCCGATGGTTGGCGGTATGCTGCTGTCCGTTGCGATCACCGCGTTCCTGACCGGTGTTACCGAGCCGTTGGAATTCCTGTTCATGTTCCTGGCTCCGCTGCTGTACCTCCTGCACGCACTGTTAACGGGTATCAGCCTGTTCGTTGCAACACTGCTGGGGATCCACGCAGGCTTCTCCTTCTCCGCAGGTGCGATCGACTACGTGTTGATGTACAACCTGCCGGCAGCAAGCCAGAACGTCTGGATGCTGGTAGTGATGGGGCTGGTGTTCTTCGTTATCTACTTTGTGTTGTTCAGCGCGGTTATTCGTATGTTTAACCTGAAAACGCCGGGCCGCGAAGATAAAGAAGACGATATCGTTACTGAAGAAGCCAACAGCAACACTGAAGAAGGTTTGGCTCAACTGGCAACCAGCTACATTGCAGCGGTTGGTGGCACTGATAACCTGAAAGCGATTGATGCCTGTATCACTCGTCTGCGTCTGACCGTTGCCGACTCCGGTCGCGTAAACGATGCGATGTGTAAACGTTTAGGAGCATCGGGTGTCGTTAAGCTGAATAAGCAAACAATTCAGGTCATCGTGGGTGCGAAAGCTGAATCCATCGGCGACGAAATGAAGAAAGTTGTCGCGCGTGGCCCGGTGGCAGCAGCGTCTGGTGAAAGTGCGCCAGCAGCAGCGGCTCCGGTAGCAAAACCGCAGGCTGTAGCGAATGCAGTCACCGTTGAAGCGCTGGTTTCTCCGATTACCGGTGACGTAGTTGCGCTGGAGCAGGTTCCTGATGAAGCCTTCGCCAGCAAAGCTGTAGGTGACGGCGTGGCGGTGAAACCAACGGATAAAATCGTGGTTGCTCCGGCTGCGGGCACCATCGTGAAAATCTTCAACACTAACCATGCGTTCTGCCTGGAAACTGTTAAAGGCGCGGAAATCGTGGTCCATATGGGCATCGACACCGTCGCGCTGGAAGGTAAAGGCTTTAAGCGTCTGGTTGAAGAAGGTGTGGAAGTTACTGCAGGCCAACCGATTCTGGAAATGGATCTGGAGTTCCTGAACGCTAACGCACGTTCTATGATAAGCCCGGTTGTGTGCAGCAACAGCGATGATTTCGGCGCTCTGGTCATTAAAGCCGAAGGTCATGTGGTTGCCGGTCAAACACCACTGTATGAGATTAAAGGTAAGTAACTGCTCCTGAGTAAAGTGAGTTAAGTGCCTTAAGCGGCGGGGGATAGTCCTCCGCCGCTTTTTTTTGCAGCAAATGCCCTCATATCTCCTGCTGAACAGCTTTTTTGTGCAACTAATAGTTGTCTCCTGACGTCGCTTATAAGATCATACTCCGTTATACGTTGTTTACGCTTTGAGGAATCCACGATGAGTGAGGCTGAAG
The DNA here is from genome assembly GCF_030334285.1 of Citrobacter sp. Cf087. Taxonomy (NCBI): domain Bacteria; kingdom Pseudomonadati; phylum Pseudomonadota; class Gammaproteobacteria; order Enterobacterales; family Enterobacteriaceae; genus Citrobacter; species Citrobacter sp. Cf087. The sequence continues at coordinate 74,626 of NZ_JAOWED010000030.1, read as the reverse complement.
CCCGCCCGAGTAACTTTATTCGTCAGATCATCGATGAAGATCTGGCCAGTGGTAAGCACACCACTATCCATACCCGTTTTCCGCCGGAGCCAAATGGCTATCTGCACATTGGCCACGCGAAATCCATTTGTCTGAACTTTGGCATTGCGCAAGATTACCAGGGCCAGTGCAACCTGCGTTTTGATGATACGAACCCGGTTAAAGAAGATATCGAGTACGTTGAGTCGATTAAAAACGACGTTGAATGGTTAGGTTTCCACTGGACTGGCGACATTCGCTACTCTTCGGATTACTTCGATCAGCTTCACGCCTATGCGGTAGAGCTTATTAATAAAGGGCTGGCGTACGTTGACGAACTGTCAGCGGACGAAATCCGCGAATACCGTGGCACGCTGACTCAGCCAGGCAAAAACAGCCCGTACCGCGATCGTAGCGTTGAAGAGAACCTGGCGTTGTTCGAAAAAATGCGTACCGGTGGCTTTGAAGAAGGTAAGGCCTGCCTGCGTGCGAAAATCGATATGGCTTCGCCGTTTATCGTGATGCGCGATCCGGTGCTGTACCGCATTAAGTTCGCCGAACACCACCAGACCGGCAACAAGTGGTGCATCTACCCGATGTACGACTTTACCCACTGCATCAGCGATGCGCTGGAAGGCATTACGCATTCACTGTGTACGCTGGAGTTCCAGGATAACCGTCGTCTGTACGACTGGGTGCTAGACAACATCACCATTCCGGTTCATCCGCGCCAGTACGAATTCTCGCGCCTGAATCTGGAATACACCGTGATGTCTAAGCGCAAGCTGAACCTGCTGGTGACCGACAAGCACGTTGAAGGCTGGGACGATCCGCGTATGCCGACGATCTCTGGCCTGCGTCGTCGCGGTTACACAGCTGCCGCGATCCGTGAGTTCTGCAAACGCATTGGCGTGACCAAACAGGACAACACCATTGAGATCGCTTCTCTGGAATCCTGCATCCGCGAAGATCTGAACGAAAATGCTCCGCGCGCGATGGCGGTTATCGATCCGGTGAAACTGGTTATCGAAAACTACCCGCAGGGCGAAAGCGAGCTGGTCACTATGCCTAACCATCCGAATAAACCGGAAATGGGCAGCCGTGAAGTACCGTTTAGCGGTGAAATTTGGATCGATCGCGCAGACTTCCGCGAAGAAGCGAACAAGCAGTACAAGCGTCTGGTGATGGGTAAAGAAGTACGTCTGCGTAATGCATACGTGATCAAGGCCGAACGTGTTGAGAAAGATGCAGAAGGTAAGATCACCACCATTTTCTGCACCTACGATGCTGACACCCTGAGCAAAGATCCGGCCGATGGTCGTAAAGTTAAAGGCGTTATTCACTGGGTGAGCGCGTCCCATGCGCTACCGATTGAAATCCGTCTGTACGACCGTCTGTTTAGCGTGCCAAACCCAGGTGCGGCGGAAGACTTCCTGTCCGTTATTAACCCGGAATCGCTAGTCATTAAGCAGGGTTACGGTGAGCCGTCGCTGCAGGCTGCGGTTGCAGGTAAAGCGTTCCAGTTTGAGCGTGAAGGTTACTTCTGCCTGGACAGCCGTTATGCAACGGCTGACAAGCTGGTGTTTAACCGTACCGTTGGTCTGCGTGATACGTGGGCTAAAGCGGGCGAATAAGTCGCAACACATCCTCTCTAAACGCCGCTTTATGCGGCGTTTTTTTTCGCAAAAAAACCGTTTGACAGGCTCCGTTTGCGCAGCGAATTAATTACATGTCTGTAATAATAAATCGGCTGAATGTTTTTACGTTTAAATAACTTACCTCAATGTGAAATGGGCTGAAACCGATTTCATCTCTATGGAAAACAAGCGATTTTTTCATTTTTTCAACGCTTTTTTATCTCCCAATGAAAATGTAACAGAAAGCAATGAAATATGTGCGGTTGCTCATACTATTACATACTCGTTACAGAAAGAGATTGATAATTCGCGTCGCGAAAAATAGTCTATTCATTGTAGTCACTGAGGTTTTCTTGGCGCTACTTTTTTAATTTTTGTTTTTTCGCTGTCCGCTTATATCGGCAGCATTTTTATGTCAAAGAGGATTAACATATGCGTACGTTTAGTGGCAAACGTAGTACGCTGGCGCTGGCTATCGCCGGTATCACAGCAATGTCGGGTTTTGTTGTCGCTCCGCAGGTACACGCCGAAGGATTTATTGATGACTCAACCTTAACCGGCGGCATCTATTACTGGCAGCGTGAGCGTGACCGTAAAGATGTGACCGATCATGACAAATACAAAACCAACCTTTCTCACTCCACCTGGAACGCTAACCTCGACTTCCAGTCCGGTTATGCGGCCGATATGTTTGGTATTGATATCGCAGCATTTACCGCTATTGAAATGAACGAAAGTAGCGAAAGCGGCCATCCAAACGAAATCGCATTCTCTTCCAAAAATAAAGGCTATGACGAGGATTACTCCGGCGATAAGAGCGGGATTAGCCTTTATAAAGCAGCAGCTAAATTTAAATACGGCCCAACCTGGGCGCGTGCCGGTTACATTCAACCAACCGGGCAGACTTTGCTGGCACCGCACTGGAGCTTTATGCCAGGTACCTATCAGGGGGCTGAAGCCGGTGCCAACTTCGACTATGGTGATGCTGGCGCACTAAGCTTCTCCTATATGTGGGCTAACGAATATAAAGCGCCGTGGCACACCGAAGTCGATAAATTCTATCAGGCTGATAAAAAGACCAGCGTTGATTACCTGCATTCAATCGGCGCGAAATATGACTTCAAAAATAACCTGTTACTGGAAGCGGCATTTGGTCAGTCTGAAGGCTACGTCGATCAGTACTTCGCCAAAGCCAGCTACAAATTCGATTTAGGCGGTAACCCGTTTACTACCAGCTATCAATTCTACGGCGCACGTGACAAAGTTGACGATCGCACCGTGAACGATATTTATGACGGCACGGCCTGGCTGCAGGCGCTGACCTTCGGTTATAAAGTAGCGGAAGTGGTTGACCTGCGTCTGGAAGGCACATGGGTTAAAGCAGATGGGCAGCAAGGCTACTTCCTGCAGCGTATGACCCCGACCTACGCCTCATCAAACGGTCGCCTGGACGTGTGGTGGGATAACCGTTCTGACTTCAACGCCAACGGCGAAAAGGCAGTCTTCTTCGGCGCAATGTATGACCTGAAGAACTGGAACCTGCCGGGCTGGGCAGTGGGCGCGTCCTACGTTTATGCATGGGATGCCAAACCCGCTACCTGGCAGCTCAACCCGGATGCGTACTACGACAAAAACCGCACTATCGAAGAATCTTCTTACAGCCTGGATGCGGTCTACACCCTGCAGGATGGTCGTGCGAAGGGCACTATGTTTAAACTGCACTTCACCCAGTACGACAACCATTCAGATATTCCGAGCTGGGGTGGTGGTTACGGCAACATCTTCCAGGATGAGCGTGACGTGAAATTCATCGTTATTGCTCCGTTCACTATCTTCTAATGCCAATAGCGGCAGGCCGGGCGCCTGCCGCCTCGTTGAGGAACGTGCTATGAAAAAACTGATACTCATCGCCGTTATGGCATCAGGGCTGGTGGCTTGTACGCAATCCCCTGCACCGAAAGAAGACAGCCGTCTGAAAGAAGCCTACAGTGCGTGTATTAATACCGCTCAAGGATCGCCGGAAAAAATAGAAGCCTGCCAAAGCGTGTTGAATGTACTGAAGAAAGAAAAAAAGCACCAGCAGTTTGCCAATGAAGAAAGCGTACGCGTGCTGGATTATCAGCAGTGTATCCAGGCCACGCGCACGGGTAACGATCAGGCCGTTAATGCTGATTGCGATAAAGTCTGGCAGGAAATTCGCAGCAAGAATGCCGCACAGTAATTCAAAAAATGAAAAAGACAACGGGCGGAGAATTTTCCGCCCGTTTGCATTTCAGAGCTTATTTTCCACTGGTTGATAACCCCGACTTAGCCGGACAAACAGCATTGCCGTGGCGGCGAGTCCGCAAAGTGCCGCGCACATCAGCCACCATCCCGGTGAGCTTTTATCCCCGGTTAGCTGAACCAGTGCCGTGGATATGACCGGCGTTAGGCCGCCAAAAATCGCTGTGGCAAGACTGAATGCCAGTGAAAAGCCCACCGTACGCACATAGACCGGCATCACCTCGGTGAGTGCGGCTACCATTGCCCCGTTATACATACCAAAAAAGAATGAGAACCAAAGCAGAACCAATGTCATGCGAGTGAAATCTGGCGCGGCGGTGAGCCAGTGCATTACCGGCCAGGTGGTGATCAGAGCGAGTACGGTAATCCCCATTAACACCGGACGACGACCAATTCGGTCAGAAATTGCCCCGCCAATGGGCAGCCAGATAAAGTTAGAAATACCGACCAGCATGGTGACCACCAGGCTGTCGCGAGCGCTCAGGTGGAGTACAGCCCTGCCGTAGGTCGGGGTGTAGACGGTGATGAAGTAAAATGTCGTTGTGGTCATCGCCACCAGCAGCGTACCTGCAGCGATAAGACGCCAGTTTTTGACGATAGTGGTGAAAATTTCCCGAGTGTCGGGGCGGTGCGTGCGTTGTAAAAATGCGTCTGTTTCCTGCAGCGAGCGGCGGAGCACGAAGATCAAAGGAATAATCATGCAACCAATAAAGAAGGGAATGCGCCAGCCCCATTCCGAGATCTGATCGTGTCCCAGGGTAGCGTTCAGACAGTAACCAATCAGCGCCGCCACCACAATGGCGACCTGTTGACTGGCCGACTGCCAACTGGTGTAGAAGCCTTTATTGCCAGGCGTGGCGATTTCCGAAAGATAAACCGAGACGCCGCCTAACTCTACGCCTGCAGAAAATCCCTGTAATAATCGTCCAAGTAATACCAGCACGGGAGCCAGCAGGCCAATACTGTGATAGCCAGGTACCAGGGCAATCAGCAGGGTACCGCAGCCCATAATCGCCAGCGTCACCATCAGGCCTTTACGACGACCAATTCTGTCGATGTAAGCACCCAGCACAATGGCGCCAACGGGTCGCATTAAGAAACCCGAGCCAAAAACGGCGAAAGTTAACATTAGCCCGGCAAATTCACTCTCCGCGGGAAAGAAGGTCTTTGCAATATAGGTGGCGTAAAACCCGAACAGAAAAAAGTCGAACTGTTCGAGAAAATTACCGCTGGTTACCCGCAGTATTGCGCCGAAAGTTCCGGCGCGCGATGGTTGTTGTGTCATTGGGTTTGCTCCACTGTCTTATCATAATATTTATAGAGGTAAGAGTGTGCGGGTTATTTGTCTGTGACCCCCGCCTGTTTGCCGCGCCGTTTCTCAATCGCCCACTTGAGTAAGGCTGCGCAGCGGTAAAATCCATGGGCAAATTTTCCGTAAGGAATGGTCAGAAAGAGCGCCATGACCACGCCGAGGTGAATGGCGAGCAAAATAGCCATCCAGGACGAGTCTCTTCCTGCCAGCAGGGCTAAACCGGTCAGACTGGTCAGCAGCAGCAGTAAAATAAAACCGCGATCCATCGGTTTTTGCCGTGCGTCGCCATGTAGCGGTGAGCGCTTGAGATTGAGCCATAGCAAGCCAGCCGGGCCGACAACCAGGCCAATGCCGCCTAATGTGCCCAACATCACCGGCAAGCTGAAGAACGGATAGGGCGCTTCAATACCTGCGAAATAGTGATAGCCCGTCGCCACCACGGTGGCGGCAAAGCAGAGCAGAAAACCGTAGAAAGTGAAGTGATGAAAACGGCGCCGCATCAGAGTGAAGGCATCATCTGCTTCATTACAACCTTTACCGTGCCCGCCATCGAGATACTTTAGCGTCAGCGCATCGTGTGAAGCTTCAGCAATTTCGACGGAACGTGGCATACCGGGAGAGATCTCGCGCCAGAAGCGGATAACGCCCGCCATCAGCAGACCTATCGCCAGAATAAATACCGAACCAAACATCCAGGCCAGCAGGTTATGCGGGAAAATTTGGTAGAAATCTCCGGCCAGCGGTGGATGGAGTAACGAGCCTTTTAACCCCATGGCGAGCAGTAAAAACAGAGTCAGACCGAAAACCAGCGCCAGCGTCACGGTGACGCCTGCGCGACGATAAAGCGCGCCAAAGGCCGCGGGTTGCGCGTAGTGCTGATAGGTTTCAAGCCGGACTTCTGCCATCGCCTTCGGCACGTTGATGGCAAACTCATGAGGCGGGGCATACTGACAGGCGTGCAGGCAGGCACCGCAGTTATGGCACAAGTTTGCCAGATAATTGATATCCGCTTTACCGAATTCCAGGCGCTGCGTCATTGCCGGGAACACGGCGCAAAATCCTTCACAATAGCGACAGGCGTTGCAGACCTGCATCACGCGTTCAACTTCCGCTTCCGGTTCGGTGATAATTTGCGCGTCGATAATCAGTTTCTCAAGCTGCCTCATGACGAGTCTCCTTACGTGCGGCCAGCGCGGCTTCTTTTCCGGCAATACGGCCAAAAGTGGTACCGATTGACATGCCCACGCCTGCGGTGTAGCCCTTGCCCAGCACGTTGCCCGCCATCATCTCTCCGGCGACGAACAGGTTGCGGCTTGGCTGCCCGGCAAAGTGTACGGCAGCGCGTTCATTTACTTTTAACCCGAGATAGGTGAAGGTGATCCCTGGCCGCAGGGCATAGCCGTAGTAAGGCGGCTGGTCCAGTGGTCGCGCCCAGTGTGTCTTCGCGGGGGTTAACGCTTTTGTCGTGCAGTTATCCAGAATGGTATGGTTGAACTGGCCGGGCTGGCAGGCGTTGTTGTACTCCGTCACGGTGTGGGTAAAGTGTTCGCCATTCAGCCCCAACTGATGAGCCAGTTCCGCCAGCGTATTAGCCTGTGCGCCAGGAAAGACCGGAGGCATGAAGTGACCGATGGCTTTACTGTCGATAATGGAGTAGCCAATCTGCCCGGGCTGTTGGGCGACCAGTCGTCCCCAAATGGCGTAGCGTTTGGGCCAGAAATCTTCGCCTTCATCATAAAAACGCTCAGCGTCACGGTTGACGACTATGCCGAGAGAAACACAGTCCACGCGGGTACAAATCCCGCCGTCATATAACGGCGCTCTGGCGTCAATAGCTACGCAATGTGACTGGGAGGGTTCGCCGATGATGTCGGCTCCGGCATCGATCATAAATTTGAGCAGTACGCCCTGGTTAAAGCGCGTGCCGCGAATCAGAAAGTTATCTGCAGGCCATTCGCCGCGCTCGTTCTCTCCCCACGCTTCTCGTAGCCATTCGCGGTTTGACTCAAACCCGCCAGCGGCAAGCACGCAGGATTTAGCTGTGATGCGCTCTTCACCTGCCAGCGCCGCCACGAACTCGCCATTACGCAGTTCAAGCGCCTGAACGGGGGTGTTATAGCGGATCTGCACTCCCAGTTTTTCTGCGCTGCGATAATAGGCATTCACCAGGGCCTTGCCACCGCCCATAAAAAAGGCGTTGGTTCGCGCCACGTGTAAAGCGCCAGAGAGAGGAGGTTGAAAATTGACGCCGTGTCGGCGCATCCAGTCGCGACACTGTGAAGAGGTGCGGATCACCAGACGAGCCAGGGCTTCGTTGGTATTTCCTTCCGTGACGCGCTGCAGATCTTGCCAGAACTCCTCTTCCGGATAGCTTTCCACCAGCACATCCTGCGGTGCATCATGCATACAGCGCAGGTTACGCGTGTGTTGGGAATTTCCCCCACGCCATTCCCGGGGAGCCGCTTCGAGTAGTAAAACGGAAGCGCCTTGCTCCCGGGCGGTAAGGGCAGCGCATAAGGCAGCATTGCCACCGCCAATCACCAGAACATCAACCATCGTATACTCCATTACCATTTAACCAATTGTTAAATTTGTAATTAAAATGTATGCGAACGGCTTGTGCGGGCGCTATGACGTAGTGCTAAAGAGGGCTTTAGTTATTGTAAAGGATGGCGCCTGGCCAGCGTCCTGCTTCCACCAGTTGATGCATCACTTTCGTCAGCACCACGCGGGCTGCGAGGCCCGCCGGGGTGAGCTCATCGTCAGAGAGGCTCACCAGAAAGTTGGGGCGGCTAAGTATCGGATTATGGACGCCGATCACTCTTAGCGTCTCTTTATCGAGATGGGAAATCGCCGCTCCGGGTTGAAGAGTGGCGCCAATGCCACTGCGCACGGCGCGCATCAGCAGCGCCAGACCATCAATTTCTGTAGCAATCTCAATGTTCAGCGCGTGTTCCTGACAAATTGCTTCCAGCCTGCCGCGCAGACCGTGGCCTGGGCTTGGCATTATCAATGGAATACGTGCCAATTCGGCTGGAGAAATATTGTCATCGGTAATATCAGCCAGTAGGGCATGGGTCCCAATCAAAAACAGCCGTTCTTCGAGAATCGGTCTGGCACTCCAGCGCAGGATCTTTTCTTTTTGAAACACCACAGCCAGATCAATCTGTCGGGTATTAATCATCCGTTCCAAATTACCAGAGAGACTTTCCACCACATGCAAGCGAACATCGCTATAGCTTTCCCGCATGGCGTGAATAAAAGGCATACCGAGAACTGAAGCGGTACTGGGAGCCATGCCGACGCTGACGTGCCCGGAAAGCCGGGATTCACGCGCGGCGAGGATTGCATCGTCTGCGTGACGGAGCGCCAGCTGCGCCTGGGAGTAAAAAGCCAGTCCGGCGCTGGTGGGGGTCACGCCTCGCGAAGTGCGCTGCAGCAGGCGAATAGCGAGTTCGTTTTCCAGACGCGACATTTGCTGACTGAGTGCCGAAACCCCGATATTGAGATCGAGCGCCGCGCTACCCATGCTGCCGGTTTCTACAATGCGCACAAAATAGCGTAGCTGGCGAAGTTCCATTTCGACTCTCCGGAAGGGGGCAATTGATTTTTACATTAAAGCAACACAGGAGCGGAGGGAAGGGGAAAAGGGCAGGTAACGCCCATAAAAAAAGCCAACCGGATGGTTGGCTTTTCAGAAAGCATTACATTATTTGCCGTCGTGGGCGTGCTCATCTTCGCGGCAATCGCCTTCGGCACAGTGACCGTAAAGATAGAGGCTATGGTTAGTTAAGCGAATGCCATGTTTAGCCGCAATCTCACGTTGGCGGGCTTCGATGGAATCATCGCTGAACTCGACCACTTTGCCGCAGTCAAGGCAGATGAGGTGATCGTGATGATGCTGTTGAGTCAATTCGAAGACGGATTTACCACCTTCAAAATTATGGCGGGTCACGATACCGGCATCATCAAACTGGTTCAGCACGCGATACACGGTCGCCAGACCAATTTCTTCACCCATATCGATCAGGCGTTTGTATAAGTCTTCCGCACTGACGTGATGGTTATCCGGTTCCTGAAGAACTTCCAGAATTTTTAAACGAGGAAGCGTTACTTTCAGGCCAGCCTTCTTTAATGCGGTATTGTTGTCAGTCATGCGGAATCTGTCCTGTAGCTAAACGATTCACTTCATTAACAGAAGTGACAGAAATTGCACTTGAGATAATGCGATTCATTATAGAACTGCCATGGCTAAATGAAAACTGCAAGTCTCTGGCATATATTGTTAATCAAAACGTGGTATCGCCGACAAACACACTGTGCAACACCCGATTGGCATCCAGCCATTGTACAGGGTCAGACGAAAAAGTTACAAATTTGTAGCAATTATTTTGATTGGTTTTATCTATTGATGCGGCGCAGATGGAAATCTGCGCCACACGAAATCAGGCATTAATGATTTCGTCGAGGTGCAGCTCTTCAGAGATCTGCTTAACCCATTTTTCTACGCGTTCTGCGGTCAGTTCAGGTTGGCGATCTTCATCGATAGCCAGACCGACAAAATGGTCGTCGTCAGCCAGACCTTTGGACGCTTCAAAGTGATAACCTGCCGTTGGCCAGTGACCAACGATGGTTGCGCCGCGCGGTTCGATGATATCGCGAATGGTCCCTAACGCATCGCAGAAATATTCTGCGTAATCTTCCTGGTCGCCACAGCCGAACAATGCAACCAGTTTGCCGTTAAAATCAATGTCTTCGAGGGTAGGGAAGAAGTCGTCCCAGTCGCACTGCGCTTCACCGTAGTACCAGGTTGGGATGCCGAGCAGCAGAATGTCATACCCTTCGAGGTCTTCTTTGCTGCTTTTTGCAATGTCATGAACATCGGCAACGTCTTTACCAAGCTGTTTTTGAATCATTTTTGCGATGTTTTCGGTATTACCGGTGTCGCTGCCGAAAAAGATGCCAGTGATTGCCATGAGTAAAATAACCTCTTGAAACTTATTGAAATGGTGGTGGCGCATTGCCCACGGATAAGGGCAATCATAGCAGAACAGTCTGGCATGCGGAAACAGCAAACACGCAGGACTGCACTCTGTGCTACACGATTTATGATTTAGAGCAGAAATTCAGACTATGCCTGACCGCGCAATGCGCTGAGTTGGTTCATCAGCATCTCTTCGATGAGTTCACTGCGACTCATGTTGCGTGCCTCAGCCAGCTCGTTCAGAGCGTCAACGGCATCAGCGTTCAGTTTCAGTTCGACACGCTTAAGCCCGCGAACTTTGTCACGCTTAAGCTGATTACGTTTATTAATACGTAACTGTTCATCACGCGAGAGCGGATTAGTTTTGGGTCGTCCCGGGCGACGCTCCTGCGCGAACAGATCTAATGTCGTACGGTCCGTTTGTTCTTTGGCCATGATCTTGGTGACTTCGGGGAAACAATCAGCCAGGCGTCTGCCCGGATGGATAGCGCGCCATAATACATCAGCAGGGGAGACACGCCAACGCCCGCGCGCGTAATCGCGCGCAGACGCTGAGTTTTTAATCAGTTAGCCTGCTCGCTCAGATAACGACGGATGGCGCGCAGCACCGCCTCCGGTTTTTCGGCATGCACCCAATGCCCGGCGCCTGCTATAACGTGCGCACGAGCTTGTGGGAATTGCGCCAGCAGTTGTTCGCGATACGCTTCGGTAACATACGGTGAGTTGCCGCCTGGGATAAACAGCGCCGGGTGCTCCCACGCAGGAATGGTTTCCCAACCGACGATATGCGGATATTGATCCCACAATACGGGAACGTTAAAGCGCCACTCGCCGTCAACAAAGGATTTCAGCAGAAACTGGATAACACCTTCCTCTTGCAGGTGCTGGCGCATGACGCTTGCCGCCTGCTGGCGTGAGGACGCTTGTGCATCGGTTACGGCATTGATTGCCGCAAAAATCTCATCGTGGCGGCGAACATGGTAGTCAACGGGAGCAATGTCGATGGCGACCAGCCGTTCGACACGTTCCGGAGCCAGAGCAGTCAGCGCCATGACGGCTTTTCCGCCCATCGAGTGGCCAATAAAGATCGCTTTTTCGATCTGCCGATCGTCCAGCGTATCCAGCAGATCTTGCGCCATGGCCGGATAATTCATCTCAGGTGAACGAGGGGAGAGGCCATGGTTTCGCATATCGACCTGGATGATGTCGTGGTCGGCTACTAGATCGCGTGCCAGGATCCCCAGGTTATCCAGACTGCCAAACAAGCCGTGAACCAGGACGATGGGAGAATTATTGTGCAGGTTTTGCGCAGATTGCGCTCGGATATTCAATTTCATGGCAAAGTTCTTTTTTTCACACTCACGGGTTAGGGTATCATGTTGACCATTCTGCCACATGGCTGCAACAACTACGGTTACTCTGAGTTTTGCTGGCCACCAGGCTTGACGCTATCCGCTGTTGGGATTTGCCTTTACACTACGTGTGTTTACCCCGACAACTTGTATTCAGCTAAACACTGCACTGGATTAAGATGAAAACGATTGAAGTTGATGATGAACTCTATAGCTATATTGCCAGCCACACCAAGCATATTGGCGAGAGCGCATCCGACATTTTACGGCGTATGTTGAAATTTTCCGCCGCATCACAGCCTGTCACTCCGATAGTCAAAGAAGTCCGCGCTGTGCAACCTGTCGTGGAAGCCAAGCCGGTTAACCCCGTAAAAGATAAAGTGCGCGCGATGCGTGAACTGCTGCTGTCCGACGAATACGCGGAACAGAAGAAAGCAGTAAATCGCTTTATGCTGGTGCTGTCTACACTCTATTCACTGGATCAAAACGCGTTCGCCGAAGCAACGGAATCGTTGCATGGTCGTACGCGTGTTTATTTTGCAGCTGATGAACAGACGCTGCTGAAAAATGGTAATCAAACCAAACCGAAGCACGTGCCAGGCACGCCGTACTGGGTGATCACCAATACCAATACCGGCCGTAAATGCAGCATGGTTGAACACATCATGCAGTCAATGCAATTCCCTGCGGAATTGATTGAAAAGGTTTGCGGAACAATTTAATCCTTGCATTAGAAGGACCAGGCAATGGCAATCCACAATCGTGCAGGTCAACCTGCGCAACAGAGTGATTTGATTAACGTCGCCCAACTGACGGCACAGTACTATGTACTGAAACCAACGGCAGGGAACGCTGAGCACGCTGTTAAGTTCGGTACGTCCGGACATCGCGGCAGTGCAGGTCGTCATAGTTTTAACGAGCCGCATATTCTGGCTATCGCCCAGGCGATTGCTGAAGAACGTGCGAAAAACGGGATTACTGGTCCGTGCTATGTGGGCAAGGATACCCACGCGCTGTCTGAACCGGCTTTTATCTCTGTACTGGAAGTGCTGGCGGCGAACGGCGTTGACGTCATCGTGCAGGAAAATAACGGCTTTACGCCAACCCCTGCTGTATCGAACGCTATCCTGGTCCACAACAAAAAAGGCGGCCCGCTGGCTGACGGCATTGTGATCACGCCGTCCCACAACCCGCCGGAAGATGGCGGCATTAAATACAACCCGCCAAACGGTGGTCCGGCAGACACCAATGTCACCAAAGTGGTGGAAGACAGAGCCAACGCGCTGCTGGCGGCCGGTCTGCAAGGCGTGAAGCGTATGTCGCTGGACGCTGCGCTGGCATCTGGTCATGTGAAAGAGCAGGATCTGGTTCAGCCGTTTGTTGAAGGACTGGCTGACATCGTAGACATGGCGGCGATCCAGAAAGTGGGTCTGACGCTGGGTGTCGATCCGCTGGGCGGTTCCGGTATCGAATACTGGAAGCGTATTGCTAAGCACTACAACCTGAACCTGACTATCGTTAACGATCACGTTGATCAGACTTTCCGCTTTATGCATCTCGACAAAGATGGCGCAATCCGCATGGACTGCTCCTCCGAGTGTGCGATGGCGGGGCTGTTGGCGCTGCGCGACAAGTTCGATCTGGCCTTTGCCAATGACCCAGACTACGACCGTCACGGTATCGTCACCCCGGCAGGGCTGATGAATCCGAACCACTATCTGGCGGTGGCGATCAACTACCTGTTCCAGCATCGTCCGCAGTGGGGCAAAGATGTTGCCGTCGGTAAGACGCTGGTGTCATCGGCGATGATTGACCGAGTGGTCAACGATCTGGGCCGCAAGCTGGTGGAAGTGCCGGTGGGCTTTAAATGGTTTGTTGACGGTCTGTTTGACGGCAGTTTTGGCTTTGGTGGGGAAGAGAGCGCGGGGGCATCTTTCCTGCGTTTCGACGGTACACCGTGGTCAACCGACAAAGACGGCATCATCATGTGCCTGCTGGCGGCAGAAATTACCGCAGTGACCGGTAAGAACCCGCAGGAACACTACAACGAACTGGCTGCTCGCTTTGGCGCACCGAGCTACAACCGCCTGCAGGCAAGCGCGACCTCCGCGCAGAAAGCGGCGCTGTCTAAGCTGTCTCCGGAAATGGTGAGCGCCAGTACGCTTGCGGGCGACCCGATCACCGCGCGTCTGACGGCTGCACCGGGCAACGGCGCTTCTATCGGCGGTCTGAAAGTGATGACTGACAACGGCTGGTTTGCCGCGCGTCCTTCTGGTACGGAAGACGCTTACAAGATCTACTGCGAAAGCTTCCTCGGTGAAGAACATCGCAAGCAGATCGAAAAAGAAGCGGTTGAGATCGTCAGCGAAGTGCTGAAGAACGCGTAAACCGTAGGCCGGATAAGACGCCAGCGTCGCTATTCGGCATGAATAATGAAAAAGCCGGACAGCAAATACGCTGGTCCGGCTTTTTATATTCAACTTAACGTCATGGCATGAACCGATAACCAATCCCGGTTTCGGTCAGAAAATGACGCGGACGTGCCGGGTCCAGTTCCAGTTTCTGGCGCAGGTGTCCCATGTAAATTCGCAGATAGTGGCTGTGTTCGACGGCGTTTGGTCCCCAAACCTGATTGAGCAACTGGCGCTGCGTCAGTACCTTTCCGGCATTATTCAGCAGTACCGCTAACAGGCGAAACTCAATCGGCGTCAAATGAATCTCTTCATCACCACGATGTACTAGCCGGGCGGCGATATCTACTTTTACGTTGGAAAAATGCACCACCGGCTCGGGAGACGTGCCGCTGGCGTGGCGACGCAATGCCACGCGCAATCGCGCCTGTAGCTCGCCAATACCAAAGGGTTTACTGAGATAGTCATCGGCACCGGCATCCAGGGCAGCAATTTTATCACTTTCTTCGCTGCGGGCTGAAAGCACAATTACCGGTATCGCGCTCCATTGTCGCAGGTCACGAATAAAATCAATGCCGTCACCGTCCGGCAGACCGAGATCGAGAATGATGAGATCGGGTTTTCGCGTGGCGGCTTCCAGCAGACCACGTTGCAGCGTTTCCGCTTCATATACACGCAGACCATCGGCTTCCAGCGCTGTGCGCAGAAAGCGACGGATAGCCTGTTCATCTTCAACAATCAGTACGTTCGTCACATATCCTCATGAAAATCTTCAAGTTCAGGGGGGATTTCCTGGGGCAGTGTAACACGGAAACATGCTCCTCCCTGTGCGCGATTGTGGACGGAAATTGTACCGCCGTGCACGTCCACAATGGCCTGGCAGATTGCCAGCCCCAGCCCAACGCCCGGTACAGATGACTCTTTGTTTCCCCGGGAGAACTTGTCAAAAACTCGTTGCTCCATTCCCGATGGAATGCCAGGGCCATTATCCCAGACGTCCAGTTGCAGATGTTCGCCATCGACGCTGGCATCAATACCGATTTGCGCCGCTGGACCTGCGTATTTAACAGCGTTTTCCAGCAGGTTAATCAGCACCCGTTCAAATAGCGGGCCATCGACGTGGATCAGCGTCAACGGCGCGGGTAGCGACAAATTAATAGGAGCAGAGAGTCCTGGCTCCAGCATCTGCAGGGCACTACCGACCACCTCTTCCAGCGTTAACCACTCTTTCTTAAGATTAAAGCCGCCAGACTGAATTCGTGCCATATCCAGTAGGTTATTAACCAGTCGGGTCGTATTCAGGACGTGCTGGCGAATTTCGCTGGCCTGGCGCGCGTGCGGCGATCCTTCACTTGCCAGATCCAGCGTTAAGATCTCTGCCTGACCAAACAACACCGTCAGCGGCGTGCGCAAATCGTGGGAAAGGGCGGCGAGCAGGGCATTGCGAATGCTTTCACGCTCGCTGGCAAACCGGGCCTGCTCTTCGCTGGCGGTGAGCGTCAGGCGTTCCAGCGCACTGGCGACCAGTAAAGTGAAAGTTTCCAGCAGGCGCTGCTGTTCGGGGATCATCAGCTGGCGTAAATTTCCTGGTTCCACAACCAGCAACCCATGCGTTTTGTCGGCGCTTTTTAACGGTAAAATTTGATACGGCACACCCGGTAACGTGTCAGTGCCTGCGCCGGCCGGTTGCCCTTTATCAAAGCTCCATTGGGCAATGGCGTCATCCCACGGCGTCATGCCCTGTTGATGAGTGAGAGGGGCCAGCTTACCGTTCTCACCGGGCAGTAAAACCTGGCTGCGGGCCTGGAAAGTTGAGGCAATAAACTGTTCGCTGGTGGCGGCGATATCCTGCTGGCTCCGTCCGACGGCCAGCGCTTTCGACATCTCATATAAATGACGCGTACGCTGTTCACGATAACGCGCTACCCGTGCCTGATAACGCACTCCGGCGGTGAGATTACCGATAACCAGCCCTACCGTTAGCATCACGGCAAAGGTAAGCAGGTACTGGACGTCGGAAACGGCCAGCGTACCGCGTGGGGCAATAAAGAAGAGATCGAAGCTGGCAACGTTAATAAAGGTTGCCAGCACTGACGGCCAGCGTCCGTAAAAGAGGGCGATAACCACCACACCCAATAAATAGATCATCACCAGGTTGGCGGCGTCAAAGGCCATCAACCACTGCATGGCAATCAACGTAATGATGGCGCACAGCGCGACGGCAACCACGCAACCCTGAATTTGAACCCGCCACTTATCCTTAAAGGTGCGGCTATCTGCAGTTTGCAGCACAGGGCGCGAAGGTGGTTCGTCGAGCGCAACAATCATCAGGTCGAGATCCGGTGCGCGATGGGCCAGTTTGTCAGCAAAGGAATCACTGCGCCACCAGCGTCGCGTAGTCGGACGTCCGAGGACAATTTTTCCCAGATTATGCTCACGGGCGTAGCGGATTACTGCTTTGTCTTCAGCGGGATCGGAAAGGGTGGCGGTTTCTGCACCCAGCTCCTGGGCTAATCGCAGGGCGCTTAAAATTGCGCGGCGTTGTTTTTCGGGCAGTCGGTGCAGCGCTGGCGTTTCGACATACACTGCATGCCATACGCTGCCGAGGCGCGCTGCCAGACGCGCGGCGGCACGCACGAGCTTTTCGCTGCCGGTGTTGTGTCCAATACACAGCAATATGGCGTCGCGGGTATGCCAGACTTTCTCCTCTCCCGGACGTCCACGCCAGGCACGCATCTGATCGTCAACCCGATCGGCCGTGCGGCGCAGGGCCAGCTCACGTAGCGCGATCAAGTTACCTTTGCGAAAGAAATGCTCGATGGCTCTTTCCGCCTGACCGGCGATATAGACCTTGCCTTCGTTCAGGCGCTGGCGCAAATCGTCGGGGGGAAGATCGACCAGCACCACATCGTCAGCGGCATCGAAAAAAGGATCGGGGACGGTTTCGCGAACCTGAATGCCGGTGACGCCGCTGACCACATCATTGAGGCTTTCCAGATGCTGCACGTTGACGGTAGTAAAAACGTCAATACCGGCTTCCAGCAGCTCTTCAATATCTTGCCAGCGTTTAGGGTGGCGTGAGCCTGGCGCATTACTGTGCGCCAGTTCATCCATCAAAATGAGTGCCGGGCGGCGGGCCAGCGCCGCGTCGAGATCGAATTCGCTGATATGACGACCATGGCGCGCCTGTCGCTTTAGCGGCAGGATGCTGAGACCGTCCAGCAGCGCGGCGGTCTCTTTGCGTCCGTGGGTTTCCACCACGCCAATCAGCACATCTAATCCCTGCGCCCGCAGCCGCTGGGCCTCTGCCAGCATGGCCCAGGTTTTACCGACGCCGGCACACGCGCCGAAGAAAATTTTTAGTTTTCCCCGGTGCGGAGCGGTGGTCTGCTCCAGCAGGCGATCGGGGTCGGGGCGTAAGGGTTCGTTATGCATGTCCTTTTTCTCAGTGCTTATCCAGCGCTAAATTAAGTTCCACCAGGTTCACCACCGGTTGGCCGATAAAACTGACCAACGGCTTTTGCGTGTATTGTGCAACCAGGCGTGTGACCTCTTCAACGCTGAGGTTGCGAGCCTGCGCCACGCGGGGGATTTGCCAGGCCACCGCAGCTGGCGTCAGGTTGTTATCCAGCCCGCTGGCGGAAGCTGTTACCAGCTCTACCGGAACGGCAGGATTTGCCTGCGGGTTAGCGGCACGCAGCGCGGCAATCCGGCTTTGCAGCTGTTTATCCAGTTCCGGGTTGCTGGCTGCCAGATTACTGCCGCCTGAAGCCATTGGATTATAGGGCATTTCCGCTGTGGCTGAGGGGCGTCCCTGAAAATAACCGGCAGCGGTAAACTGTTGCCCAATGAGCTCGGAGCCGCGAACAATCTGACCTTCGCGGAGAAGCGAACCGTTAGCCTGGTGGGGAAACCACCATTGCCCCAGCGCAGTGGTCAGCAGCGGGTATGCCCCGCCGGTGATAAGCATCAGGAAAATCAATGTTGATAATGCAGGACGTAATCCACTCATCAGAAACCTCACACCAGACCCAGCAGGGTCAGCAGTAAATCAATTGCTTTGATACCGATAAACGGCACAACCAGACCACCCAGGCCATAGATCCACAAATTGCGGCGCAGCATCGCGGAAGCGGATAACGGTTTGTAACTCACGCCTTTCAGCGCCAGTGGGATCAGAAAGACGATAACCAGTGCGTTAAAGATAACCGCGCTGAGGATCGCCGAGTCCGGCGAATGCAGCCCCATCACGTTCAGCGCATTGAGCTGCGGGTAGGTGGCGGCGAACGCGGCCGGAATAATGGCAAAATACTTCGCTACGTCGTTGGCGATACTGAAGGTGGTCAGCGAACCGCGCGTCATCAGCATCTGTTTACCAATGTGCACCACTTCAATCAGTTTGGTGGGGTTGGAGTCGAGGTCCACCATGTTGCCCGCTTCTTTCGCTGCCTGGGTTCCGGAGTTCATCGCAACGGCCACATCGGCCTGAGCAAGGGCTGGTGCGTCGTTAGTTCCGTCGCCGGTCATCGCCACCAGACGACCTTCCGCCTGATACTGACGAATCAACGCCAGCTTGGCTTCCGGTGTGGCTTCGGCTAAGAAGTCATCCACTCCGGCTTCCGCGGCGATTGCGGCGGCGGTCAAACGGTTGTCGCCAGTGATCATCACCGTTTTGATCCCCATTTTACGCAGTTGGGCAAAACGCTCTTTAATCCCGCCTTTTACGATATCTTTCAGGGCAATCACGCCAAGTACGTGGGAGCCTTCAGCAACCACCAGCGGCGTAGCGCCAAGGCGTGCGACGTTTTCGACCTTCTGCTCAACGTCGGCGGGGAAGTGGCCGCCGTTGGCTTCGACGTGACGACGAATAGCATCGACCGACCCTTTGCGGATCATACGGTTGTCGATGTTGATCCCGCTCATCCGACTTTGGGCGGTAAACGGTACAAAGGTGGCGTGCAGCGATTGCACGTCGCGTATACGCAGATTAAAGCGCTGTTTAGCCAGAATCACGATGCTGCGGCCTTCCGGCGTTTCATCGGCCAGGGATGAAAGCTGCGCGGCATCGGCCAGCGTTTTTTCGTCCACGCCGTGGGCGGGCAGAAAATCTGAAGCCTGGCGGTTACCTAGCGTAATGGTGCCGGTTTTATCCAGCAGCAGTACATCCACGTCACCCGCCGCTTCTACTGCACGTCCGCTGGTGGCAATGACGTTCGCACCCAACATGCGGCTCATCCCGGCGACGCCAATCGCGGAGAGCAGCCCGCCTATCGTAGTAGGGATTAAACACACCAGCAGCGCAACCAATACCGTGACGCTGACCGCGCTACCGCCCCAGGCGGAAAACGGCCACAGCGTGGCCGTAGCCAGTAGAAAGACAATGGTCAGGGCTATCAACAGGATCGTCAGGGCAATTTCATTGGGCGTTTTACGCCGCTGTGCACCTTCAACCATGGCGATCATCCGGTCGAGGAACGTTTCACCAGGGTTTACGCTGCATTCGATAACCAACCAGTCGGAGAGGATGCGAGTCCCGCCAGTGACGGAGGCGAAATCACCACCGGATTCACGAATCACCGGCGCGGATTCACCGGTAATGGCGCTTTCATCTACCGACGCGCCGCCTTCGATCACCTCGCCGTCACACGGGATAATATCGCCAGCTTCCACCAGCACGATATCGCCTTTACGTAAATCATCGGCAGGGACGTGATCCATTGCCGCGCCGTATTTCGGTTCGCGAAGCTTGCGGGCAAAGGCGGTTTTTTTGACGCCTTTCAGGCTATTGGCCTGAGCTTTACTGCGTCCTTCCGCCAGCGCTTCAGCAAAGTTGGCGAACAGAACGGTAATCCACAGCCACAGACTTATCGCACCGGTAAACCAAGGATTACCCGGCATATGGCCTGTTGCCATCGCCACGGTTAACAGGGTCGTTAACAGACTGCCCAACCAGACGATAAACATCACCGGATTACGCCATTGGGTATGTGGGCTTAATTTTTTCACGGCGTCCATCAGCGCCTGTGCGACCAGAGAGGGTTCGAACAGCGCCAGTTGCTTGCGACTCATAGTAATGTGCTCCGCATCACTCAGTGTAATGACAGGTATTCTGCGACCGGGCCAAGCGCCAGGGCAGGAACAAAGGTGAGAGCGCCAACCAGTAACACCGTACCGATCAACAACCCGACAAACAGCGCTCCGTGGGTAGGTAGCGTACCGGAGCTGGCTGGCTGGATCTTTTTACTGACCAGCGATCCGGCAATCGCCATCACGGGAATGATCACGCCGAAGCGACCGAAGAACATGCATAAGGCCAGCAGGCAGTTCCAGAACGGGCTGTTGGCGCTTAACCCGGCGAAGGCGCTACCGTTGTTGTTCGAGGCGGACGACACGGCATACAGCACTTCGCTAAACCCGTGTGGACCCGGGTTTAGCATGGCGCTGCGGCCAGCTTCGGTCATCATGGCGATCGCTGTACCGATCAGGACCAGCGCAGGGGTGACCAGAATCGCCAACGCGGTCATTTTCATTTCGCGCACGTCGATTTTCTTACCCAGATACTCTGGTGTGCGGCCAATCATTAACCCGGCGATAAATACCGCCAGCAGCACGAACAGCAGCATGCCGTACAGACCTGAACCCACGCCGCCGAAGACCACTTCACCAATCTGCATTAACCACATCGGCACCATGCCGCCCAGTGCGGTGAAGGAGTCATGCATAGCATCGACAGCGCCGCAAGATGCCGCTGTCGTCACGACGGAAAACAGACTCGTGGCCAGCACGCCAAAGCGGCTCTCTTTGCCTTCCATGTTGATATTGCTGTCTGCACCGAATGCCATCAGGTGCGGGTTGCCCTGAACTTCGGCCCACATCACCACAGCTACGCAGACCACAAATATCAGCGACATGGCCCACAGCAGGGTCCGTCCCTGGCGACGCTCGCCCACCACATCACCAAAGGCAAAACACAGCGCGGTAGGAATTAAGAAAATAGCCAGCATCTGTACCAGATTGGTCAACGCGGTAGGGTTTTCAAACGGATGTGATGAGTTAGCGTTAAAGAAACCGCCCCCGTTAGTGCCAAGCATCTTAATCGCTTCCTGTGAGGCGACGGGCCCCATCGGCAGCAGTTGTTTCACCCCTTCAAGGGTGGTGATGGGCTGATAGGGCAACACGTTTTGCAGCACACCTTGCTGAATGAAGAACAGCGCAATGAGCAATGCAATGGGGAGCAAGATCCACAGCGTAATGCGAATCAGGTCGACCCAGGCGTTGCCCAAGGTGTTCATACTCTGGCGCGTGAAGGCGCGGGTCAGGGCAAAAATCACCGCAATCCCGGTTGCCGCTGACAGGAAGTTTTGTACGGTCAGCCCGACCATCTGGCTGAAGTAGCTTAAGGTGGTTTCACCAGCATAGGATTGCCAGTTGGTATTAGTGACAAAACTCACCGCGGTGTTAAGCGCCAGATCCCACGAAAGCCCTGGCAGTTGCTGGGGATTTAACGGCAGCAGGTTTTGCGCCATCAGCATCGAAAACAGGACCAGCAGGCCCAGTACATTGAGCGCGAGGATCGCCAACAGATACTGCCGCCAGTTCATCTCCTGCTGCGAGATGCCCAGAGAGCGCCACAGCATATGTTCCACGCCAGCCAGGCCCGGCAGGGACGTATTATTGATCAGTCGAGCCAGCCCAAAGCCCAGCGGTCTGGCGATGACAAACAGCACCAGCAAGAAACTGGCAATGAGTAAAAATCCTTGGGCCGCCATCAGAACGCCTCCGCATTAATCAGGGCATACACCAAATAACCTATTAATAAAAAGACCAGCACAATGCCGGTTATCACGCCTGCACTCACGGTGCACCTCCAGTGGCATAAATGTGATAACCAGAGCGTAGATTTTTGCTTGCAAAGATTTCGCAAAAATTAGCGGATGGGGTGTAAAAAAAGTATAAAAATGGCAAAGACCATTATTTAACTAATGATTAGTATTAATTTAACTTTTATGTAACTTAATTACAGTTTTTAGCTAAACGGAGCATCAATAGATAAAAATAAGTGGTCGGATGAGTAGCAAAATTACACACAAGGCGGTATTATTTTCATCAGTTAACCAAGTTTATTTTTCCGGTGCGATTCACCGAACAGATATATGGGAGAGGATTATGGACTTTTATAAAGAATATCCAGCACACATTGTTTTCTTGCGCCGTACCTTTGCCGTTGTGGCGGGCGTGTTGGCGCTGCCGGTCATGTTGTTCTGGAAAGACCGCGCCCGTTTTTACAGCTACCTGCACCGCGTCTGGTCTAAAACCAGTGATAAACCGGTGTGGATGGAGCAGGCTGAAAAAGCCACCTGCGATTTCTACTGATAGCTAATAAATCCCCAAAAGCCGCTGATATCAGCGGCTTTTTTGTTCATGATAGCTACACTTATCTCAGGAATGAGAAAGGAGCGATCATGAGCGAGAAAATCCCTGTTGGTATCAGTGCCTGTCTGTTGGGGGAGGCGGTTCGCTATGATGGTGGGCATAAGCGGCTGGCCTTTGCTGTGGAAGAACTGTCGCCGTGGGTCGCGTTTGAACCCGTATGCCCTGAAATGGGTATCGGGTTACCGGTCCCGAGACCTGCGCTGCATCTGGTCAAAGAGGGCGAGGCTGTCTCCCTGCGTTTTAGTGATAAGCGCGAGGGTGATTTGACAGACGTAATGACGGCTTTTAGTCAGCGACAAAGCGATCGTCTGGAGCATTTGTGCGGCTATATTGTCTGTGCAAAATCACCCAGTTGCGGTATGGAACGGGTGCGGGTCTACGACGCGGAAGGCAAAAACAACCGTAAAGCGGGACGAGGGATCTTTACGTCTGTGCTGATGTCGACGTTACCCTGGCTTCCCGTGGAAGAGGACGGGCGTTTGCACGACCCGCAGATTCGGGAAAATTTTGTTGAGCGCATTTATGCCTTGCACGAGCTCAACGGTATCCGTCAGCAAGGGTTAACGCGCGGCGCACTAATCGATTATCACAGCCGTTACAAGCTATTACTGTTGGCCCATTCCCAGCCGGACTATCGCGAACTCGGGCGTTTTGTCGCGGCGATCGGCGAATGGCAAGATTTGCAGGCTTATTTTGTCGAGTATCGCTTAAGGCTGATGAGTTTGCTGGCGCATCTTCCCTCCCGGCGCAACCATACCAACGTGCTGATGCATGTCCAGGGCTATTTCCGTACGCAATTAAATTCTCGTCAGCGGCAGGAGCTGGCCTCTCTCATTGACGGGTATCGGCGTTCGACTCAACCGTTGCTTGCGCCAATAACATTACTCAAACACTATATGGCGGAATATCCGGATGCTTATCTCTCCGGGCAACGCTATTTCAATCCCTGGCCAGAGGCTCTGCGTTTGCGCTACGGGCGTTAAGTTTTCTCTTCAGGAGTGTTATGACCACCCATTTGGTCTGGTTTCGGCGTGATTTACGCCTGCACGACAACCTCGCGCTGGCGGCGGCTTGTCGGGATCGTTCTGCGATGGTGCTGGCGTTATATATCGCTACCCCCGAGCAGTGGAAGGCCCACGATATGGCCCCGCGCCAGGCGGCATTTACCTGCGCGCAGTTGAATGCGTTACAAACAGCGCTGGCAGAAAAAGGCATCCCTTTACTGTTTTACGAAGTGGCTGATTTTGCGGCCAGCGTGGACACCATCAAAAGTGTCTGCCTGCAGCATGACGTCGGTCGATTATTTTATAACTATCAATATGAAATAAACGAACGCCAGCGTGATGCTGCCGTCGAAAAGTCCTTACCTCAGGTGGTGTGCGAAGGGTTTGACGACAGCGTGATCCTGCCCCCGGGGGCGGTGATGACCGGCAATCATGAGATGTATAAAGTGTTCACGCCGTTTAAAAATGCCTGGCTGAAGCGGATTAAAGACGGTATTCCAGAATGCGTTAGCGCGCCGAAAATGAGGGACAGCGGCGCTCTTGACGCACCGTTAACATCAATCACGCTGAGCTACCCGCAGCAAGATTTTGATGCGCAGTGGTTTTCGGCAGATGAAAAGTTGGCCATCGCGCAATTACGTCAGTTTTGCCAGCAGGCGGCGGGAGAATACGAGCAGCAGCGTGATTTTCCAGCGATTGACGGGACCAGTCGATTATCCGCAAGTCTGGCGACTGGAGGACTATCACCGCGCCAGTGCCTGAATCGACTGCTCGCGGAGCAGCCGCAGGCGCTTGAGGGCGGCAGGGGTAGCGTCTGGCTGAACGAGCTTATCTGGCGTGAATTTTATCGTCATCTGATGACTTACCATCCGGCGCTGTGTCGGTATCAACCCTTTATCCGCTGGACCGATCGCGTGCAATGGCAGAATAATCCGACGCATTTGCAGGCCTGGAAAACGGGTAGTACGGGTTACCCTATTGTGGATGCGGCGATGCGTCAGCTCAACGCCACGGGCTGGATGCATAATCGATTACGCATGATTACCGCCAGTTTTTTGGTGAAGGGCCTGCTGATTGACTGGCGTAAAGGCGAACAATATTTCATGTCGCAACTGATTGATGGTGACCTCGCGGCCAATAACGGCGGCTGGCAGTGGGCAGCCTCAACCGGAACCGACGCCGCACCGTATTTCCGTATCTTTAACCCCACGACGCAGGGCGAAAAATTCGACCGTGACGGTGAGTTTATCCGCCAGTGGGTGCCGGAACTGCGCGACGTACCGGGTAAAGCCATTCATGACCCGTGGTCGTGGGCAGAAAAAGCGCAGGTAACACTAAGTTATCCTCGCCCGATTGTGGATCATAAACAGGCAAGGCTGGCGACGCTGGCGGCATATGAGGCGGCGCGTAAGGGATAGCGCTGCTGGAATTAATGCAAAAACATATCCGTCAGCGGGATTTGATGGGGCTGGTAGAGCAACTGACTACGCTACTACTTACCGGATGCGCTAATGACACGCAACTGCAGGCGATGCTTAATTACATCCTACGATCCGGCGATTAATCTCGCTTTAATGAGTTTATGCAAAAAATGGCACAACGGATCCCCCAACACAGGAGAAGTTGCATTACGTATAGCGCAAACTATGTTGGAGCAGGGAATAGATCGCGACATTGTGCTAATGGTTACAGGTCTTTCTGAAGAGGAACTCGCTGCAAGTTATGCGTAATTACCCGAAAAAACAGGCCCGAATAGTATTACATCATCGGGCCCTTACACTCAGGATTCTACCGCCAGCGGACGGTTTCTGAACTTAAGCGACTGGTACAGCCAAATCAGCAGCACCAACACCATGCAGGCCAGCGCGCCCCAGGTAATTTCGCTAAAGACATCAATATACGCATTGATGGAGTAGTTGATAGCGCCAGCAGCATCAAACGAGCCTTGCGACGTCTGATCGGCGATAACGCCTGCCAGATAGTTGGCGATGGCGCCGGACAGCAGCATATAAATGCCTGTTAATACGCCAGTCACCCCAGGGATCTCAATACGCGTAATTTGCGACATCGCCACCGGGTCGATAAACAGTTCGGCAAAGCCCATGACCGCCAGCCCCAATACCATTAGCGGCATGGAAGAGTGGCCGTAAGCTGCGGACCAGCGGGCGCTTAAGGTCAGAATGCAGAACCCTGCGCTCATTAAACCGAGGCCAAGGGCGAATTTACCCCAAATACGTACGGTACGATTGCCGCCAACGCTTTCTTTGATTACCCAGGCCAGCACGATACCGCACAGCATAACGGCAAAGGCGTTAACCGACTGGAACATCGCGGTCGGGACGGAATACCCCAAAATATCGCGATTTACGAAGCGGTCAATATACAGGCTAATCGAGCTGCCGCCCTGTTGAGCAAAGGCCCAGAACAGCAAGCTGAAGAAGGTCAGCGTGACGATAAGCCCCAATTCTTTGCGCTGCTTTTGGGTTTGCGCCTGACAGTAAATTTTCGCCAGAACCGCCAGACCAATAACCGTGGCAACGATCAGTGCGTAAACGGACCACTCTTTCCAGAACAGGACGATAATCAGTAACGGTGCTGCAACCAGCAGAACTAACAGCCAGGCCCAGTTTGGCAGCATATACTTTTTCGCACACAGCACGGCCTTGTTGACGCCAGTGGTATGAGCGAAATGGCGATTACCGCATAAGAAAATCACCAACCCTGCCAGCATGCCAATCGCAGCCAGCGCAAAGCCCATCGCCCAGCTGTACTCTTCCTGCACGTATCCGCAGGCAATTGGTGCGATGATCGAACCGATGTTACCGGCTGCGTAGAGCAGAGAGAATCCACCGTCGCGACGCGGATCTTCAGGTTGATATAACTCGCCCAGCAGGCAACTAATGTTGGATTTAAACAGACCGTAGCCGCAGACAATGATCGCCAGCGACAAATAAAGGAACGCCGGAGCCATTTCGCTTGCGCCCAATACCAGATGTCCCACCGCCATTAAAAATGCGCCGATCATCACCGCCATTCGATTACCGAGCACTTTATCTGCCAGGTATCCCCCGAGAATGGGGGTGACGTAGACCAGTGAACAGTAGGCGCTGAACAGTTCATATGCGTGATTATCGTCGTACTTGAGCTGGTTAGTGAGATACAGGATCAGCAGCGCACGCATGCCGTAAAAACTGAAATATTCCCAGATTTGTAGCGCGACGACGTAATAAATCGCCCGTGGTTGAGATGCTTGTTTATTCATTATTTTCTCGAAGTAAATGCCTCGCGACAGGCTGAGCGTACTGCGCGAGCGTGTTTCCTTAAAGTTGTAACTTTGATACAGATCTGATTATTTTTGCAATATGCTGTCTGATTGCATAAATATACATGAATTGGATCGCGTAGTGGTAAGCAAATCATGTTCAAAGCGGGTGTGATTGTTTCTTGATGTGTCAGTGAAATGGCTATCGACGAACGCAGGCGAGGACGCTATTTTAACCTAAGCTGTGTTGCTGATTAGGCAGGCAGAATTAATGACTACGAGGACGATGATGAAAAACACCGAACTGGAACAACTGATCAACGACAAACTGAACAGCGCCGCCATTAGCGACTATGCGCCGAATGGTTTGCAGGTTGAGGGCAAAGAGACGGTGCATAAAATCGTGACCGGCGTGACCGCAAGTCAGGCGCTGCTGGATGAGGCGGTGCGCCTGCAGGCCGATGCGGTTATCGTTCATCACGGTTATTTCTGGAAAGGCGAATCTCCGGTAATTCGCGGCATGAAGCGCCATCGTCTGAAAACGCTGTTGGAAAACGATATCAACCTGTATGGCTGGCACCTGCCGCTGGATGCTCACCCGGAACTGGGGAATAACGCGCAGTTGGCCGCGCTGTTGGGGATTACCGTGATGGGTGAGATCGAACCGCTGGTGCCATGGGGAGAACTCTCCATGCCGGTTCCGGGACTGGAGTTGGCATCGTGGATTGAAGCGCGTTTAGGCCGTAAACCGTTATGGTGTGGTGATACCGGTCCGGAAAAAGTTCAGCGCGTCGCCTGGTGTACGGGGGGCGGTCAAAGTTTTATTGATAGCGCAGCCCGGTTTGGCGTCGACGCTTTTATCACTGGTGAAGTTTCAGAGCAAACCATTCACTCAGCCCGCGAGCAGGGGCTGCATTTTTATGCTGCCGGTCACCACGCGACCGAACGCGGCGGCATTCGCGCATTAAGCGATTGGCTTAATGAAAATACCGATCTGGACGTGACTTTTATCGATATTCCTAATCCAGCGTAATAAAGAGGGACGAAAGTGCAGCGAGCGCGTTGTTATCTGTTAGGTGAAACGGCAGTGGTTCTTGAACTGGAGCCACCCATTACGCTGGCGACTCAGAAACGCATCTGGCGTCTGGCCCAGCGTCTGGTTGATGCCCCGAATGTACTGGAAGCTATTCCAGGCATGAACAATATCACGGTGACCTTGCGCGACCCGCAAACGCTGGCGCTGGATGCGATTGAGCGCCTGCAACGCTGGTGGGAAGAGAGTGAAGCACTGGAGCCGGATTCGCGCTTTATTGAAATTCCCGTCACCTATGGCGGTGAGGCCGGCCCCGATCTGGCAGAGGTCGCCCGGCACAGCGGATTAAGTGACAAGCAAGTTGTGGAACTTCATGCGTCGGTTGATTACGTGGTGTGGTTTATCGGTTTTCAGCCGGGATTCCCCTATCTCGGGAGCTTACCTGAACAACTGCATACTCCCAGACGTGCGGAACCGCGTTTGCTTGTTCCGGCAGGTTCTGTCGGTATCGGTGGATCTCAAACGGGGATCTACCCGCTTTCCACGCCTGGCGGGTGGCAATTGATTGGGCGTACCTCCGTTTCGTTATTTGATCCAAAACGGGAGGAGCCGATTCTGTTACGGGCTGGCGATACGGTGCGTTTTGTCCCGCAGAAGGAGGGGATATGTTAAACATCATCCGCGCTGGCATGTACACCTCAGTACAGGACGGGGGACGTCATAGTTTTCGTCAATCCGGAATCAGTCACTGTGGGGCGCTGGATAAACCGGCGCTGAACGTGGCTAACCTGCTGGTGGGTAATGATGCGAATGCCGCAGCGCTGGAAATCACGCTGGGGCAACTGGTGGTGGAGTTTGAAGCCGATGGCTGGTTTGCCCTGACCGGTGCCGGATGCGAAGCGCATCTGGATCGTACGCCCGTGTGGAGCGGATGGCGGTTACCGGTAAAAGCCGGGCAGCGCCTGACGCTAAAACGTCCGCTTCATGGCATGCGCAGTTATCTGGCGGTAGCGGGCGGTATTGATGTTCCTGAAGTGATGGGCTCGCGTAGTACCGATCTGAAAGTGGGCATTGGTGGGTTTGAAGGGCGTCTACTGCGTGATGGCGATCGACTGGCGATTGGCGTATCTACCCGGAAATTCAGCGAGCCGCAAGGTGTTAAGCAACTGATGTGGGGTAATCTCATTCGTGCGCTGCCCGGACCTGAATATCAGGAGTTTGATGAGGTATCGCAGGCTTCGTTCTGGCGCTCACCGTGGCAACTTAGCCCACAAAGTAACCGTATGGGGTATCGTCTTCAGGGGCAGCCGCTGACGCGTACGACCGATCGCGAGCTGCTGTCGCATGGCTTGCTCCCCGGCGTGGTGCAGGTTCCACATAATGGCCAACCCATTGTGCTGATGAACGATGCCCAGACGACGGGCGGCTATCCGCGCATCGCCTGTATCATCGAGGCAGATATGTATCATCTGGCGCAGATCCCGCTCGGTCAACCGATTCATTTTGTGCAGTGTTCGCTGGAGGAAGCGCTGAAGGCGCGGTACGACCAGCAGCGTTACCTGGAACAGTTAGCATGGCGGCTTAACAATGAAAATTGATCTCAATGCAGACCTCGGTGAGGGATGTGCGAACGATGCAGCGTTGCTGCAATTGGTGTCATCGGCCAACATCGCCTGTGGGTTTCACGCAGGCGATGCGCAAACCATGCTCTCAAGCGTGCGCGAAGCGCTAAAAAATGGCGTAGCGATAGGTGCGCATCCCAGCTTTCCGGATCGGGAAAATTTTGGCCGTAGCGCCATGACCCTGCCTGCACAAACGGTGTATGCGCAGACGCTGTATCAAATTGGCGCGCTGGCTGCCATCACGCGGGCGGAGGGCGGTGTGATGCATCATGTCAAACCGCATGGCATGCTCTATAACCAGGCAGCGAAAGATCCTCAACTGGCTGATGCGATTGCGAAAGCGGTTCATGCCTGCGATCCGTCGCTGATTTTAGTGGGACTGGCGGGAAGCGAACTGATTCGTGCTGGAGAACACTATGGCCTGGTAACGCGTCAGGAGGTGTTTGCCGATCGGGGTTATCAGGCCGATGGCAGCCTGGTGCCGCGTAGTCAGCCGGGCGCACTGATTGAGGATGAAGAGCAGGCGTTGGCGCAAACGTTAGAAATGGTGCAATCCGGCAGAGTAAAAAGCCAAAGTGGGACATGGGCGAGCGTGACTGCCCAGACGGTATGCATTCATGGGGATGGCGAGCACGCACTCGCTTTTGCCCGCCGCTTGCGTAGCGCCTTTGAAGCATGCAATATTCAAATTAGCGCATAAATTTATTCATACAAAACAATAATATATTACACAACAACATAAGGGATTTAATTATGGGAGAGGCTATTTCTCTCTGGCCATTGACGGGGATCGCCGTCATCGTGGTCGGATTTCTTTTACGTTTTAACCCGGTATTGGTGGTTATTATTGCCGGGATCGTCACGGGGCTGGCGGCGCATATGCCTATCGCCACTATTCTCGAGAAACTGGGTGAAGGTTTTCTTAACACCCGCAACCTACCGTTTATCCTGCTGATCCCACTGGCGGTAATCGGTCTGCTGGAACGTCACGGTCTGAAAGAGCGTGCGCAGGCGTGGATTGCAAAAATCCGCAGCGCTACCAGCGGCCGCCTGCTGATTGTTTATCTGTTCATTCGCGAAGCGACCGCTGCATTAGGACTCACCAGTCTGGGGGGGCATCCGCAAATGGTGCGTCCGCTGCTGGCGCCGATGGCGGAAGGGGCCGCTGAGAAAAATCACGGCGAGATACCTGGGGCGGTACGCTATCGACTGCGCGCAATGTCAGCGGCGACCGATAACGTCGGGCTGTTTTTCGGTGAAGATATCTTTGTTGCTTTCGGCGCCATCATCTTCATGCATAACTTTATGCTGGAGTCTGGTGGGATCCAGACCGAACCGCTGCATATCGCCCTATGGGGGATCCCAACGGCAATTTGTGCTTTCCTGATCCACGGCACACGTTTGTGGCGTCTGGATAGCTATTTGCAACGTGAGGTGGCGAAAGCGAATGCCGCAGCGAAAGGGGAAGCGCAATGAATTTTCAACAAAGCTATCTCTACTGGCTGGCGGGCGCGGTATTACTGATTGTGGCCGTCATGTCCTGGCAGGATAAAGCGAACCCGCGTCGTTTCACCACTGGCCTGTTTTGGGGCATATACGGCGTACTGTTTCTGCTTGGCGACTGGACATTCTCGCTGTTTGGCGACAAGCGCGCGGTGCATATTGCCGTCGGTATTGCGGTGGTCGTCCTGGCGCTGATCGCCGGTTTCGGCGGCGTAAAGCTGGGAAGCTATCATCAACGGACGCAGCAACAGCGCGAAGAAAGTGCCAGTCGCCTGGGCAACCGCCTGTTTTTCCCGGCGCTGGCGATCCCGGTAGTAACGGTTATTGGCGTGCTGATGTTCAACCATATTCCGGGCTTACAGGATGCGCTGTTTGGGCCGGGTAATCACGCCACGCTGGTGACGCTTTTTTCCATGACCGCAGGTTCGTTGATTGGTCTGGCGATGGCAATAAAAATGACCCATGAGCGGGTGCATCAACCGATCCAGGAGGCGCGCCGTCTGCTGGACTCCATCGGCTGGGCGTTCATCCTGCCACAGATTCTGGCTACGCTCGGGCTGTTGTTTACGGCAGCGGGCGTAGGCAGCGGCATTTCATATCTGACGCAGGAATATCTGGCGGTAGACAGTCGCTTTATCGCAGTGGCGGTGTACACCATCGGCATGGCATTGCTGACGATGGTCATGGGCAATGCGTTTGCTGCTTTCCCGATCGTGACCGCTGGGATTGGTATTCCAATTCTTGTACTGCAACACGGTGGTAATCCGGCGGTAATGGCGGCGATTGGTATGTTCTCCGGTTATTGCGGGACACTGATGACGCCGATGGCGGCGAACTTTAACATTGTCCCTGCTGCGCTGCTGGAACTACCGGACAAAAACGCGGTGATTAAAGCGCAGGTGCCAACCGGCATACTGCTGCTATTGGTCAACGTGTTCCTGATGTATTTCCTGATGTTCTTGTAAGGTGACAGGATGAAAACAGTACTCATCACGGGATTTGAACCCTTTGGCGGCGAATCAGTTAACCCTTCCTGGGAAGTGGTCTCGGGACTCGATAATGCTATCATCGGTGGATGCCGCGTCGTTGCCCGCCAACTGCCGTGCGTCTTTGGCGAGTCTCTTACCGTACTCAATGGCGCGATTGACGCGCTGTCGCCATCGCTGGTCCTGGCGGTGGGGCAGGCAGGTGGCCGCACGGATATCACCGTGGAACGCGTGGCGATTAACGTTGACGATGCGCGTATTGCAGATAATCAGGGGCAACAGCCGGTAGATGTGCCGATTGTAGCCGATGGTCCAGCGGCATGGTTTAGCTCGCTGCCGATCAAAGCGATAGTTGTGGCTATGCGCAACGCGGGAATTCCGGCCTCGGTTTCCCAGACCGCTGGCACTTTCGTGTGTAATCATGTGATGTATGGTCTGCTGCATAAACTACGCGACGCACCGGCGGTGAAGGGCGGCTTTATTCACATCCCTTATTTGCCGCAACAGGCCGCACAGCATCCCGGGGCGCCAAGTATGGCGGCTGAAACAGTACGCCGGGCGCTGGAAGTCGCAATTGCCACCGCCTTGCAGGTGGAAAGCGATATCGCAGTGACGGGCGGCGCAACACATTAACAAAGGACAGTATTATGCCTGAAGGCCCGGAGATCCGCCGCGCGGCGGATAACCTGGAGGCGGCAGTCAAAGGCAAACCCCTGACGGAAGTCTGGTTTGCCTTTGAGCAGTTAAAACCGTATCAATCTCAACTAATTGGGCAGAGTGTTACCCAGCTTGAAACGCGAGGGAAAGCATTACTGACCCATTTTTCCAATGGCCTGACGCTGTACAGTCACAATCAGCTCTATGGCGTGTGGCGAGTCGTGGATACCGGCGAAATCCCGCAAACTTCGCGGGTACTGCGCGTCAGTCTGCAAACACATGACAAGACAATTCTGCTCTATAGCGCGTCTGATATCGAAATGCTGACGCCAGAACAGCTCACCACCCACCCGTTCCTGCAACGAGTTGGGCCGGACGTACTGGATTTACGTTTAACGCCCGATGAGGTTAAAGGGCGTCTGTTATCTCCGCGTTTTTGCAATCGCCAGTTTTCTGGTCTGCTACTGGACCAGGCGTTTCTGGCGGGATTAGGTAACTACCTACGGGTAGAGATCCTCTGGCAGGTAGGGTTGACCGGACAGCATAAAGCGTCGCAGCTTAATGAAGAACAGTTGGACGCGCTGGCACATGCGCTGCTTGATATTCCGCGCCTGTCTTATAATACCCGCGGGCTGGCCGATGAGAATAAGCATCACGGTGCGTTGTTTCGCTTCAAGGTCTTTCATCGGGACGGCGAAGCCTGTGAGCGTTGTGGTGGGACTATCGAGAAAACGATGCTCTCCTCGCGACCTTTTTACTGGTGTCCGGGATGTCAGCACTAAGCGGGCCGTTTTGGAGCGTGCACCGAAATAAACCGCGCGACTGCGGGGCCAGTTAACAAAATGCTGAACAGTCGCAGGGTTTGCATCGCCATGATGAGCGCCATATCAGCGTGGCTTCCTGCGGCGATCACCGCAACAGAATCCACTCCTCCAGGACTGGTTGCCAGATAGGCAGTGAGAAAATCTATCTGCATGTAATGCGCCAGTCCCCAGGCCATAGCGGCGCAGATCGCCATCAGTGAAAAAATGGACAACAGGATCTGCGGCAAAGGGCGCAGCGCCATTAAAAATATCTGCTTGTCAAAGCCCAGGCCGATTTGCCAGCCGATGGCCATATAGGCTATCGCCAGTAGCCATTCCGGCAGTTCAATCACCATCACTCCGCTTGCATTCAGCAAGGCACCCACCAGCATCGGCAATAGCATGACGCCAGAGGGAATACGCAGTAAGCGTCCAGCCGTGCCGGCAACGGCGGCCAACATCAGAGTGCTGAAAAGATTGCCGCTTAGAGGCGGAAACCAGATGATTTGTTCACTGACCGCCTGCGCCTGGTCGCCCATCACCAGACGGGTGACCATCGCCGCCGCGCCGACCACCAACAGTACGCGCAGATACTGCATAAACGCCACCAGTCGGATGTCGGCACCATAATCCTGCGCCATCGCCACCATTGCCGCTGCGCCGCCTGGTGACGAGCCCCATGCGCCGGTGTTACCCGGTAGATTACTGTAGCGAACCAGCAGCCAGCCGATTATCGCGCTGCTGATAAGGGTTGCCAGCAGGATAACAATCACCATCGGCCAGTGGGCTGCAAGGGTTGTGAAGATTGAACCGGTCAGATTTTGGGCAATCATGCAGCCGAGAATCGCCTGCGCGCCAAGAAATGTGCAGCGGGGAGGATGCAGAGAGATGCCGCGCAGACTGAAGATGATGCCGACGATCATCGAACCGAGCAGCAAGGGGCCTGGAAGATGAATAAGCAGAAAGAGCAGGGAAAGCAGGAGCGATAGCACAAACAACAGGCTCCACTGCAAAACAGGCATCCCATGCTCCTGAGTTATATGTTGCGTTTAACGTGTTGATACAGCATAGAGAAAAAGTCCGCTGAAAAAAATATCAAGTATCAATAAAAACGGATTAGCCAGTGACGGAGTCAGGTATATTGGCGGTCTGCCACAGGATCGAACGGCAGACCTTAAGAACATTAGAGGTTGGCATAACGAGTGCAGGATAAAATGAAGATAGATTCACCTTTTTTAAGAATTGGCTAGAGGAATTGAGTATTTTAGCTCCATTTTTGGTGCATCATCTAAATATCTACTGGATCGGGCCACTAAATACCCTGCGATTTCCTCAGTAGTTAACTCAACATGTAACATATCAGGATTCTGGAACCATTCATTCGGCCAAAAAATAAGATCGGATGGATTACCGTCAAAATTTTTCTCGAGTAATGAAAGGGCATGATCTTGTTCGGATTCCTTGCACTTGGGATCGCACACAGTACGAATGGTTTGAATCAGTTCGTCCCATGTAAAATCGGCATACCATTGTGCTCTGGTAAACGCTATACGAGTAAACTCTACGGCGTTAGTCCAGGAGGAAAAGTCTCTGAAATCAGAAAATGTTCGGGGAGAAACGACCTGGCTGTTCCATTCATCAATCATGCTCCTTAGCGCAGAGTCTTCTTCCTTTGCGCCTTTATCAATTCTTGCAAGTATCTGTGTGGCTTTTTGTGACAGTTCCTTGATCTTGCGACTACTGACCTTAACTGGTCTCATTCGTTCAGGCAGAGGCATTGTCAGAATCCTTAAATAGTGGGAGTCCTTGGACTTACGCCATCTTTTGATTTCATCAATGACGCCTTGCGGGCTGTCTTCTCGGTCATCTGGGGGATAAAAAATCAAACCATTACCTTCCGGATGATCCACTATTTTATCGAAATGATCGACTAATGAGTCGATGTAATATTCACGGTCTATTTCTCCCAGGTAGCGTGGGTTTGTGGAGAATTCATATGAATTCAGCTTCGGTGTAGTCTTCGAGTTTTTGCTTAAGATGATTCATATATTCACTGTTTTAATAAATTTCTTTGCAGAGCTTATTTAGAATCTTTAAATAACTCTAAGCCATGAGATGCTCTCCATTTTTTTATTTCCTTGAATATTCCCAAGGGTGAACATTCAATCTCATCTGGTGTATTAAAAATTAGTCCATTACCAAGTGGGTGCTGGGTGACTTTGACTACATGTAGTTGTAGATCATCGATAAATTTACCAAAATCCTTGGCATTTAGCCCATGTTTATTCTCAAAAAAGTTAGATAGCAGAGCAATGAACTCTGACTCAGTGTAATCGCTTATGGTTTTTTCATTATCTATTAGCATTTTTATGTATTCCTATATGTAAGCGAGGAGTAGTAATGTTTATATTATCCATATTAAAAACTTCTCCGCCATGCTGGATTTCTTCTACGTGATGAAGTTCAAAAGTCGTTCTGCCGCCTACCTGCTCTGAAGGAATAGGATATGGTGCCAACCCCATTCTTATCAGGGTTTGGTTAGATGGTTTAAAATCCTTCATAAGCTCAGGGCATTCTGACACCGCAAGCCAGAATTCTTCTCTGAAATGGTCAAAGTTGCGAAATGTTCTTCCTCGCAGCTTATCCGCCACCTGTGCAGGTATCGGCGCTCCCAGCCCAGAACTGGCGGCCTCAAGCCAACGACCATTTCCGGATAAAATTTCACCGTGGCCGGTTGCTGTACCGGGGGCGTCCCGGGCTGCTTTCAGGTATACATATATCGGCTGAATGCCTGAATCGGCCGGAAAAATCAGAATATAATCGTTAAAATCGGCGACATCCGGCACAAGGAACGGTGGCGTGGTGTATTCGTTTTTGCCATCCGGGATGGGTGTTACCAGAATGGTTGGCTGATCCAGCGGTGGAACATCGTTTCCAGTATGTTCAGGTACATCACCCGTCGCAGGATTTTCCGGCGTCCATGTGATTAACGGCCCGTCTGCGTCGTGGGCAGGCGTAAATTCATAGCGATGATGTTCATCGTTCCACAGCATATTCGCGACGCGCACGTTTTCATAAGGAGTACCTTCGCCGGTATGCACGCCGTAGACTTGCGATTTACCGTGAATGTCGGTTCCCCAGAAAAAACGAACCCGGGTGGTGGCAGTGCCACCTACCAGCGCCTTTTTCCGCAGTTCTTCCTCATACCAGAACTCATCACGTCCGGGAACGCGTGCGCTGCCCGTACCCGCGGACGGAATATACAACGCGGAAGCTAGCGCTCCGATATAAGGAACGCCGCGTGCGGCGCTGAGCATGCCACTGAGTGACCACTCGCCCCACACCTGCGTCAGCCCACCTAAGATCGGCAGCGCGGCCGAGGCTTCTGCGGGCTGTGCATATCCGCAACAATCATCGACGGAAGATTGTGCGAAAACCGCCATCTGTCCGAAGTTTTCAGCCGATTCTTCACGGCTCCCCGCGTCTGTACAGCCTTTTTCTTTCAGACAGGATTTAGCATAGACCGGCGTAACTGCTGGAATGTGTGGTGCAGGGGGAGAAGGGCGTTTCACTATGGGTTTTATCGTACTGACCGGCTGAGGGCGGGGTGGTATAAACAAACGGTTGTACTCAGCAGGCAATGCCAGGTAGTCAAACTCAGTGTTGGCAATCAGGTGTTTGCAAAGAATATAGTCATACGATACTGCAATTTCTTCGGTATCCAGCTCGTTTAGGGCCACATAGGTTTGTATGCTTTTTACCGATGCATTTCTTAATTGAATATAATAGAAGCGTTCCCATCTACCAAATCTGTTTATTCTCCATAAATCAATTTCAATAAACAGACGTTCATTATTATTGATGGCGTTAATCAATAATGGTGTGCTTTTATCAATTAGTTTTGTGAAGTTCAGTAGTTGGGTATTAATACCAGAATCAGTATTAGCTAATCCATTCGAAAGTGAAAAAGCAAAAATCTCATCAGGATGGTTTTTCTGCCAGCGATTTCCTACAGATGCGTAAGTGCCACAGCCGGAAGAAATATTTCCTTGTTGTTCACCTGTTATCTTCAGGTAAATAAGATCGCCCATGCCATTTAATCCAGAGGTGTATTTTATAAGGCCGAATTAAATAGCAAATAAATTTAAAAATCAAATTATGCGTTGGCGATTGATGCTATATAAAAGGGGGTGCATGTCTGAAATGTATTATGGGACGAATTGGCTGATGAGAATAATATTAATGAGATGAATGCGGTAATTTGAGCAGGGTCTGAGAAAAGCCACCGGAATTACCCGGTGGCCTGAACAATTAACGCTTAATATCAGATTTAAAATCGCGCTTGTCGTAGCCGGTGTACAGCTGACGCGGACGGGCGATTTTCATGCCGTCGGTGTGCATTTCGTTCCAGTGTGCAATCCAGCCAACGGTACGCGCCATGGCGAAGATAACGGTGAACATGGAGGACGGAATACCCATCGCTTTCAGGATTATGCCGGAGTAGAAGTCTACGTTCGGGTAGAGTTTCTTCTCGATGAAGTATGGGTCGTTGAGCGCAATGTGCTCAAGTTCCATCGCCACTTCCAGCAGATCATCTTTGGTGCCCAGTTCTTTCAGCACTTCATGGCAGGTTTCACGCATGACGGTAGCGCGCGGGTCATAGTTTTTATAAACACGGTGACCAAAGCCCATCAGGCGGAAGGAATCATTCTTGTCTTTCGCGCGGCGAACAAATTCCGGAATGTGTTTAACAGAGCTGATTTCTTCCAGCATTTTCAGTGCAGCTTCGTTTGCGCCGCCGTGTGCCGGTCCCCACAGGGAAGCGATACCAGCCGCGATGCAGGCAAACGGGTTAGCGCCAGAAGAGCCCGCGGTACGTACGGTAGAGGTTGAGGCGTTCTGTTCGTGGTCAGCGTGCAGGATTAAGATACGGTCCATGGCGCGTTCCAGAATCGGATTCACTTCGTATTTTTCGCACGGCGTAGAGAACATCATGTTCAGGAAGTTACCGGCGTAGGAGAGATCGTTACGCGGGTACACGAACGGCTGCCCGATGGAATACTTGTAGCACATCGCTGCCATGGTTGGCATTTTGGACAGTAGGCGGAAGGCGGCGATTTCACGGTGACGCGCGTTGTTTACATCCAGCGAGTCATGATAAAACGCTGCCAGCGCTCCGGTGACACCGCACATAACGGCCATCGGGTGAGAGTCGCGGCGGAAACCGTGGAACAGACGCGTGATCTGCTCGTGGATCATGGTATGGCGAGTGACTGTGGTTTTGAACTCGTCGTACTCTTCCTGCGTCGGTTTTTCGCCGTACAGCAGGATATAACACACTTCCAGATAGTTGGACTCGGTCGCCAACTGGTCAATCGGGAAGCCGCGATGCAGCAAAACACCTTCGTCACCGTCGATGAAAGTAATTTTGGATTCGCAGGATGCGGTAGAGGTAAAACCTGGGTCAAAAGTAAACATCCCTTTTGAGCCAAGACTACGAATATCAATAACGTCCTGACCGAGCGTACCTTTCAGCACATCCAGTTCAATAGCAGCGTCACCATTTAGAGTGAGTTTTGCTTTAGTATCAGCCATTTACGGTCTCCTTAGCGCCTTATTGCTTAAGACTGCCGGAACTCAAATTTGCCTTCGTGCATCAATAAACCGTTACCAGTTTGTTATTTGGCTCGCCGCTCTGCGAAAGAGGGGATGACCTGGGTACAGAGCTATGGGCGCTTGCAGGTAAAACGGTCTTTTTATGGCGAATAAACTGCAAATCAAGAACTTAGCAATCCGAATTATTTAACCTGTCTATCACTAATAACTGTCCTGAAGGTATTGGTCAATACTTCCACACTGTTACATAACTAAATCTCCGGTGAAAGAGTGACCCCATAACTTTTACGCATTATATGCTTTTTCTGGTGTCGTTTGTAACAACTTTGTTTAATGATTGTCAAATCAGATGATTAAAAATTAAAATAATGTTGTTATCGTGACCTATGTCACTGTTCGGGATAAAACCCGACAAACTATATGTAGGTTAATTGTAATGATTTTGTGAACGTCCTATACTGCCGCCAGGTCTCCGGAATACCCTGCAATCCCGAGCCAACCAGCGTTGTAACGTGTCGTTTTAGCATCTGGAAGCAGTGTTTTATATGACGCGTAGTTATAGTAAGGACGCTGTCTGACCCGCACGCAGACCGG
Source organism: Citrobacter sp. Cf087 (assembly GCF_030334285.1). Classification (NCBI taxonomy): domain Bacteria; kingdom Pseudomonadati; phylum Pseudomonadota; class Gammaproteobacteria; order Enterobacterales; family Enterobacteriaceae; genus Citrobacter; species Citrobacter sp. Cf087. The sequence goes on along the minus strand of NZ_JAOWED010000030.1, from coordinate 35,116 downwards.
AGGAAGGAAATCCCGTCGTCTTTCAGGCTACAGGTGTCTTCATCTTCTGTACCCGAAGTCTAAAGGGAATAATAAGAACAGCATGTGGGCGTTATTCATGATAAGAAATGTGAAAAAACAAAGACCTGTCAATCTGGATCTGCAAACGATCCGGTTCCCAATCACGGCGATAGCGTCCATTCTCCATCGCGTATCCGGAGTGATCACCTTCGTGGCGGTCGGGATTCTGTTGTGGTTATTGGGTACCAGCCTTTCCTCCCCTGAAGGTTTCCTCACCGCGTCATCCATTATGAATAACTTCTTTGTGGAGTTAATTCTGTGGGGGATCCTGATTGCGCTGGCATATCACGCCGTAATGGGCATTCGCCATCTGTTGATGGATTTTGGCTATATCGAAGAAACCCTCGAAGCAGGGACACGCTCCGCCAAAATTTGTTTCGTTATTATTGTCGTGCTTTCACTTCTCGCAGGAGTCCTCGTATGGTAAGCAACGCCTCCGCATTAGGACGCAACGGCGTACATGACTTCATTCTGGTCCGTGCTACCGCTATCGTTCTGACGTTATACATCATCTTTATGGTCGGTTTCTTCGCCACCAGCGGCGAGCTGACGTATGAAGTCTGGACCGGTTTCTTCTCATCGGCATTCACCAAAGTCTTCACCCTGCTGGCACTTTTCTCCATCTTGATTCATGCCTGGATCGGCATGTGGCAGGTGTTGACCGACTACGTTAAACCTCTGGCTGTGCGCCTGATTCTGCAACTGGCTATCGTTGTTGCGCTGGTGGTTTACGTCATTTATGGATTTGTTGTGGTGTGGGGTGTGTAATGAAACTGCCAGTCAGAGAATTTGATGCTGTTGTGATTGGTGCCGGCGGCGCAGGTATGCGCGCGGCGCTGCAAATTTCCCAGAGCGGGCAGACTTGTGCGCTGCTCTCTAAAGTGTTCCCAACCCGTTCCCATACCGTATCCGCGCAGGGTGGCATCACCGTTGCGCTCGGTAATACCCATGAAGATAACTGGGAATGGCACATGTACGACACCGTTAAAGGGTCGGACTACATTGGTGACCAGGACGCTATTGAATATATGTGTAAAACCGGTCCGGAAGCGATTCTGGAACTGGACCACATGGGGCTGCCGTTCTCTCGCCTCGACAATGGCACAATTTATCAACGTCCGTTTGGCGGCCAGTCGAAGAACTTCGGCGGTGAGCAAGCGGCACGTACTGCGGCAGCGGCAGACCGTACCGGTCATGCGCTGTTGCACACGCTGTATCAGCAGAACCTGAAAAACCATACCACCATCTTCTCAGAATGGTATGCGCTGGATCTGGTAAAAAATGCCGATGGCGCGATTGTCGGTTGTACCGCGTTGTGTATTGAAACCGGTGAGGTAGTTTACTTCAAAGCCCGTGCGACCGTGCTGGCGACCGGCGGTGCTGGCCGTATTTATCAGTCCACCACCAATGCCCACATCAATACTGGTGACGGTGTTGGTATGGCTATCCGCGCTGGCGTGCCGGTGCAGGATATGGAAATGTGGCAGTTCCACCCAACCGGTATCGCCGGTGCGGGCGTTCTGGTCACAGAAGGCTGCCGTGGTGAAGGTGGCTACCTGCTGAACAAACACGGTGAGCGCTTCATGGAGCGTTATGCCCCGAATGCAAAAGACCTGGCGGGTCGTGACGTGGTGGCGCGTTCCATCATGATCGAAATCCGTGAAGGTCGCGGCTGCGACGGCCCGTGGGGTCCGCACGCCAAACTGAAACTCGACCACCTGGGTAAAGAAGTACTGGAATCCCGTCTGCCGGGCATTCTCGAACTGTCTCGTACCTTTGCTCACGTTGACCCGGTCAAAGAGCCGATTCCGGTTATCCCAACCTGCCACTATATGATGGGTGGTATTCCGACCAAAGTTACTGGCCAGGCGCTGACTGTGAATGAGCAGGGCGAAGATGTGGTGATCCCGGGACTGTTTGCGGTAGGCGAAATCGCCTGCGTATCGGTTCACGGTGCCAACCGTCTCGGCGGCAACTCGCTGCTGGACCTGGTGGTGTTTGGTCGTGCGGTGGGTCTGCATCTGCAGGAATCTATCGCTGAGCAGGGTGACCTGCTGGATGCGACCGAAGATGAAATCGATGCTTCTCTGGCACGACTGAACCGCTGGAACGGTAACCGTAACGGTGAAGACCCGGTGGCGATTCGCAAAGCGCTGCAAGAATGTATGCAGCATAACTTCTCGGTATTCCGCGAAGGCGATGCGATGGCGAAAGGTCTGGAAGAGCTGAAAGCGATTCGCGAACGCCTGAAAAATGCCCGTCTGGACGATACCTCCAGCGAGTTCAACACCCAGCGCGTTGAGTGTCTGGAGTTGGATAACCTGATGGAGACCGCGTACGCCACTGCAGTATCTGCAAACTTCCGTACCGAAAGCCGTGGCGCGCATAGCCGCTTCGACTTCCCGGAACGTGATGATGAAAACTGGCTGTGCCATTCCCTGTACCTGCCAGAGTCGGAATCCATGACGCGACGTCAAGTCAATATGGAACCGAAGCTGCGCCCGGCATTCCCGCCGAAGATTCGTACTTATTAATGCGGAGACAGGACAATGAAACTCGAGTTTTCAGTTTATCGCTATAACCCGGATGTTGACGACGCTCCGCGTATGCAGGATTACACCCTGGAGGCGGAAGAAGGGCGCGACATGATGCTGCTGGATGCATTGATGCAGCTGAAAGAAAAAGATCCGTCTCTGTCGTTCCGCCGCTCCTGCCGTGAAGGGGTCTGCGGCTCCGACGGTCTGAATATGAACGGCAAAAATGGACTGGCCTGTATCACACCTATTTCTGCGCTGAATCAGCCGGGCAAGAAAATTGTCATTCGCCCGCTGCCGGGTTTACCGGTTGTGCGCGATTTGGTGGTAGACATGGGGCAATTCTACGCACAGTATGAGAAGATTAAGCCTTACTTGTTGAATAATGGGAAAAATCCGCCGGCTCGTGAGCATTTACAAATGCCTGAGCAGCGTGAGAAGCTCGATGGGCTGTATGAATGTATTTTGTGTGCATGCTGCTCAACGTCCTGCCCATCATTCTGGTGGAATCCGGACAAGTTTATTGGCCCGGCAGGCCTGCTGGCCGCGTATCGCTTCTTAATTGATAGCCGCGATACCGAGACCGACAGCCGCCTGGAAGGTTTAAGTGACGCTTTCAGCGTATTCCGCTGCCATAGCATCATGAACTGCGTCAGCGTATGTCCTAAAGGACTGAACCCGACGCGCGCCATCGGCCATATTAAGTCGATGCTGCTCAAACGTAGTGCGTAAGATTTTGTAGTGGTTGCCGGGGAAGTGATTCCCCGGTAGTACAGGAAACCTCTAAAAACTGCCATATGAGTAGTAATAATCGAGATGTTCAGAGCGAGACAAGACCGCAACGCAGCCGTAGCCTGAACAGCGAAGATTATTAGACAGTTTTTAAAGGTTCCTTAGCGGACGCAGATGACACGACAGTCCGCAACAAGTGAACCCCGGCACGCACATCGGTGTGCGTGGTAGTATCCACGGCGAAATACTCGTCATAGTTCACGTTGCATGTGCGTTGGCTGCACTTGCTCACCCTGGTCACTTACTGGATGTAAGCTCCCTGGGATTCGCAAGCTTGCCACCTTCCTGAAACGCGATCTATTTAGAGTATTAAATAAGCAGAAAAGATGCTTAAGGGATCACGATGCAGAACAGCGCTTTGAAAGCCTGGTTGGACTCTTCTTACCTCTCTGGTTCTAACCAGAGCTGGATAGAACAGCTCTATGAAGACTTCTTAACCGACCCTGACTCGGTAGATGCTAACTGGCGTTCGACGTTCCAGCAGTTACCTGGTACCGGAGTCAAACCGGATCAACTCCACTCAAAAACACGTGATTATTTCCGTCGGCAGGCGTTGATTACTCCACGTTACTCTTCTTCTATCTCCGACCCTGATGCCAATGTGAAGCAGGTTAAAGTCCTGCAGCTCATTAACGCCTACCGTTTCCGCGGTCATCAGCATGCGAATCTTGATCCGCTGGGACTGTGGCAGCAAGAAAATGTGGCCGATCTGGACCCGTCTTTCCACGATCTGACCGATGCGGATTTCCAGGAAAGCTTTAACGTAGGTTCTTTTGCCGGCGGCAAAGACACCATGAAGCTGAGCGACCTGGTTGTTGCGCTGAAACAAACCTACTGCGGCCCAATTGGCGCCGAGTATATGCACATCACCAGCACCGAAGAAAAACGCTGGCTTCAACAGCGTATCGAGTCTGGCCGTGCCGCATTCAGTAGCGAAGAGAAGAAACGCTTCCTGAGCGAACTGACCGCAGCAGAAGGTCTGGAACGCTACCTGGGCGCTAAGTTCCCGGGCGCGAAACGCTTCTCGCTGGAAGGCGGTGATGCGTTAATCCCAATGCTCAAAGAGATGATCCGTCACGCTGGTAACAGCGGTACCCGTGAAGTGGTACTGGGCATGGCGCACCGTGGTCGTCTGAACGTTCTGGTTAACGTACTGGGTAAACGCCCGCAGGAACTGTTCGACGAATTCGCAGGCAAACATAAAGAACACCTCGGTACTGGCGACGTGAAGTACCACATGGGCTTCTCGTCTGATATCGAAACCGAAGGCGGTCTGGTACACCTGGCGCTGGCGTTTAACCCGTCGCACCTGGAAATCGTTAGCCCGGTGGTTATCGGCTCCGTACGTGCACGTCTGGATCGTCTGGACGAGCCGAGCAGCAACAAAGTACTGCCAATCACCATCCACGGCGATGCGGCGGTAACCGGGCAGGGCGTGGTTCAGGAAACCCTGAACATGTCGAAAGCGCGTGGTTACGAAGTGGGCGGTACCGTTCGCATCGTCATCAACAACCAGGTGGGCTTTACTACCTCTAACCCGTTGGATGCGCGTTCTACTCCGTACTGCACCGACATCGGTAAGATGGTTCAGGCGCCAATCTTCCACGTTAACGCGGATGACCCGGAAGCGGTCGCTTTCGTGACGCGCCTGGCGCTGGACTTCCGTAATACCTTCAAACGCGATGTGTTCATCGATCTGGTGTGCTACCGCCGTCACGGCCACAACGAAGCCGACGAGCCGAGCGCAACCCAGCCGCTGATGTATCAGAAAATCAAAAAGCATCCGACCCCGCGTAAAATTTACGCTGACAAGCTGGAAGCGGACAAAGTCGCCACGCTGGAAGATGCGACCGAAATGGTCAATCTGTACCGTGATGCGCTGGATGCTGGTGAATGCGTGGTGAAAGAGTGGCGTCCAATGAACATGCACTCCTTCACCTGGTCGCCGTACCTCAACCACGAGTGGGACGAAAGCTACCCGAACAAGGTTGAGATGAAGCGTCTGCAGGAGCTGGCAAAACGCATCAGCACCGTGCCTGAAGCCGTTGAAATGCAGTCGCGTGTTGCCAAAATTTACGGCGACCGTCAGGCCATGGCCGCAGGCGAGAAGCTATTCGACTGGGGTGGGGCAGAGAATCTGGCTTACGCCACGCTGGTGGACGAAGGCATTCCGGTTCGTCTGTCGGGTGAAGACTCCGGTCGCGGAACCTTCTTCCACCGTCACGCGGTCATTCATAATCAGGCGAACGGTTCAACCTACACGCCGCTGCAGCATGTGCATAACGGCCAGGGCACGTTCCGCGTATGGGACTCCGTGCTGTCTGAAGAAGCGGTACTGGCGTTCGAGTATGGTTATGCCACGGCAGAACCGCGCACGCTGACCATCTGGGAAGCGCAGTTCGGCGACTTCGCCAACGGTGCGCAGGTGGTTATCGACCAGTTCATCTCTTCCGGCGAGCAGAAATGGGGCCGTATGTGCGGTCTGGTGATGCTGCTGCCGCACGGCTACGAAGGTCAGGGTCCGGAGCACTCCTCCGCGCGTCTGGAACGTTATCTGCAACTTTGCGCTGAGCAAAACATGCAGGTTTGCGTCCCGTCTACCCCGGCACAGGTCTACCACATGCTGCGTCGTCAGGCGCTGCGCGGTATGCGCCGTCCGCTGGTGGTGATGTCACCGAAGTCGCTGCTGCGTCATCCGTTGGCGGTGTCTACGCTGGACGAACTGGCAAATGGCACCTTCCTGCCAGCCATTGGCGAAGTCGATGAACTTGATCCGAAAGGCGTGAAGCGTGTCGTGATGTGTTCTGGTAAGGTTTATTACGACCTGCTGGAGCAACGCCGCAAGAACGACCAAAAAGATGTTGCCATTGTGCGCCTCGAACAGCTCTATCCGTTCCCGCATAAAGCGGTGCAGGAAGCGCTGAAACCGTTTGCTCATGTACATGATTTTGTCTGGTGCCAGGAAGAGCCGCTCAACCAGGGCGCATGGTACTGCAGCCAGCATCATTTCCGTGAAGTAATTCCATTTGGGTCAGCTCTGCGTTATGCAGGTCGCCCGGCCTCTGCCTCTCCGGCAGTAGGGTATATGTCCGTTCACCAGAAGCAGCAACAAGATCTGGTAAATGACGCGCTGAACGTCGATTAAATAAAGGATAAATAATGAGTAGCGTAGATATTCTTGTTCCCGACCTGCCTGAATCCGTAGCGGATGCAACGGTTGCAACCTGGCACAAAAAACCGGGCGATGCAGTACGTCGTGATGAAGTACTGGTAGAAATCGAAACTGACAAAGTGGTACTGGAAGTACCGGCATCAGCGGACGGTATTCTTGATGCGGTTCTGGAAGATGAAGGGACAACCGTCACTTCTCGCCAGATCCTTGGTCGCCTGCGTGAAGGCAACAGCACTGGTAAAGAAACCAGCGCTAAGTCTGAAGAGAAAGATTCTACTCCGGCACAGCGCCAGCAGGCGTCTCTTGCTGAGCAGAACAACGATGCCCTGAGCCCGGCGATCCGTCGCCTGCTGGGTGAGCATAACCTCGAAGCCAGCGCTATCAACGGCACCGGTGTCGGCGGTCGTATCACGCGTGAAGATGTTGAAAAACATCTGGCGAAAGCCCCGGCTGCGAAAGCCGAAGCAAAAGCGCCGGCAGCAGCACCTGCACCACAGGCTCAACTGGGCGCGCGTGGCGAAAAACGTGTTCCGATGACCCGTCTGCGCAAACGCGTAGCCGAGCGTCTGCTGGAAGCGAAAAATTCCACCGCCATGCTGACCACCTTCAACGAAGTCAACATGAAGCCAATCATGGACCTGCGTAAGCAATACGGTGATGCATTCGAGAAACGCCACGGTATCCGTCTGGGCTTTATGTCTTTCTACGTGAAAGCGGTAGTTGAAGCGCTGAAACGCTATCCGGAAGTGAACGCGTCCATCGACGGCGATGACGTGGTTTATCACAACTACTTTGATGTCAGCATGGCGGTCTCCACGCCGCGTGGCCTGGTCACGCCGGTCCTGCGTGATGTGGATCTGCTGGGTATGGCAGACATCGAGAAGAACATTAAAGAACTGGCAGTTAAAGGTCGCGACGGCAAGTTGACGGTTGAAGATCTGACGGGCGGTAACTTCACCATCACTAACGGTGGTGTATTCGGTTCCCTGATGTCCACGCCGATCATCAACCCACCGCAGAGCGCCATCCTGGGTATGCATGCCATCAAAGATCGTCCGATGGCGGTAGACGGCAAGGTTGAAATCCTGCCGATGATGTATCTGGCGCTGTCTTATGACCACCGTCTGATCGATGGTCGTGAGTCAGTAGGCTTCCTGGTAACCATTAAAGAGTTGCTGGAAGATCCAACGCGTCTGCTGCTGGACGTGTAGTTAATAAGAGTATCACCTGCCCCGTAGGTCTGGATGCTTATCAGACCTACGGGTAAAAGATAACGATTACCTGAAGGATGGACAGAACACATGAACTTACATGAATATCAGGCAAAACAACTTTTTGCCCGCTATGGCTTACCGGCACCGGTGGGTTATGCCTGTACTACTCCGCGTGAAGCAGAAGAAGCCGCTTCAAAAATCGGCGCTGGCCCGTGGGTAGTGAAATGTCAGGTTCACGCTGGTGGCCGCGGTAAAGCGGGCGGTGTGAAGGTTGTGAACAGCAAAGAAGACATTCGCGCTTTTGCTGAACACTGGTTGGGTAAACGTCTGGTCACCTACCAGACAGACGCTCATGGCCAACCGGTAAATCAGATTCTGGTTGAAGCCGCGACCGACATTGGTAAAGAACTTTACCTCGGCGCAGTTGTTGACCGTAGCTCCCGTCGCGTGGTCTTCATGGCCTCTACCGAAGGCGGCGTGGAAATCGAAAAAGTAGCGGAAGAAACCCCGCACCTGATCCACAAAGTGGCGCTCGATCCGCTGGCAGGCCCGATGCCTTACCAGGGTCGCGAGCTGGCGTTCAAACTGGGTCTGGAAGGTAAACAGGTTCAGCAGTTCACCAAGATCTTCATGGGTCTGGCGACTATCTTCCTGGAGCGCGACCTGGCGCTGATCGAAATCAACCCGCTGGTTGTCACCAAGCAGGGTGACCTGATCTGCCTCGACGGCAAACTGGGTGCTGACGGCAACGCGCTGTTCCGCCAGGCTGACCTGCGCGAAATGCGCGACCAGTCTCAGGAAGATCCGCGTGAAGCGCAGGCTGCGCAGTGGGAACTGAACTACGTTGCGCTCGACGGCAACATCGGTTGCATGGTTAACGGTGCGGGCCTGGCAATGGGCACCATGGACATCGTTAAGCTGCACGGCGGCGAACCGGCTAACTTCCTCGACGTTGGTGGCGGTGCGACCAAAGAGCGTGTAACCGAAGCGTTCAAAATTATCCTCTCTGATGACAATGTTAAAGCCGTACTGGTTAACATCTTCGGCGGTATCGTACGTTGCGACCTGATCGCTGACGGTATCATCGGCGCGGTAGCAGAAGTAGGTGTAAACGTTCCGGTCGTGGTACGTCTGGAAGGTAACAACGCTGAACTCGGCGCGAAAAAACTGGCTGATAGCGGCCTGAATATTATTGCAGCGAAAAGTCTGACGGATGCAGCTCAGCAGGTTGTTGCCGCAGTGGAGGGGAAATAATGTCAGTTTTAATTAATAAAGATACCAAGGTTATCTGCCAGGGCTTCACCGGTAGCCAGGGGACATTCCACTCCGAACAAGCGATTGCTTACGGTACGCAGATGGTTGGCGGCGTAACGCCAGGTAAAGGCGGTACCACGCACCTGGGCCTGCCGGTGTTCAACACCGTGCGTGAAGCTGTAGAAGCGACTGGCGCTACCGCCACCGTTATCTACGTTCCGGCACCGTTCTGCAAAGACTCCATTCTGGAAGCAATCGATGCAGGCATCAAGCTTATCATCACCATCACCGAAGGCATTCCGACGCTGGATATGCTGACCGTGAAGGTGAAGCTGGATGAAGCTGGCGTGCGCATGATCGGCCCGAACTGCCCAGGTGTTATCACCCCGGGCGAGTGCAAAATCGGCATCATGCCGGGCCACATTCACAAGCCGGGTAAAGTGGGTATCGTTTCCCGTTCAGGTACCCTGACCTATGAAGCGGTTAAGCAGACTACCGACTACGGTTTCGGCCAGTCCACCTGTGTGGGCATTGGTGGCGACCCGATCCCAGGTTCTAACTTCATCGACATCCTGAAGCTGTTCCAGGAAGATCCGCAGACTGAAGCGATCGTCATGATCGGTGAGATAGGCGGTAGCGCTGAAGAAGAAGCGGCGGCATACATTAAAGATCATGTAACCAAGCCGGTTGTGGGTTACATCGCGGGTGTGACTGCGCCGAAAGGTAAGCGTATGGGTCACGCGGGTGCGATCATCGCAGGTGGGAAAGGTACGGCGGATGAGAAATTCGCTGCGCTGGAAGCTGCAGGCGTGAAAACTGTTCGTAGCCTGGCCGATATCGGCGAAGCGCTGAAAACCGTTATTAAGTAATAAATAAAAAACAGCCCTGACTCTCTGCGTAGTCAAGGGCTGGTCCCGTTTCGACATGGTTGGCCATCTGATGATGGCCTTTTTTTATTTTTAGTTATCTGAATCTTGCAAATTACTCATAATCATCTGCATAAATAAGATTATTTTTTGCGGTGAACATCATTCTTTCTCTTGATTAAATTCTGCATATTACCGGCTTTAATTTGATTAATGCCGGAGGATACCGTGTCGTTGAAAATTCAGGATGATTACCTACAACGTTTTTTCTCAATAGCAAAGGTATTTTCCAGTGCGACTGGATTAGCCACCGTCGTGGTTGATGTTACCGGAAAAATTCTCTCGGATTGTCATAATTTTAATTCGTTCTGCACATTAATGCGGGCGGATGAACGCTATTGTATGAGTTGCCAAAAGTGTGACAAGTATTGTGCTTTTGAAGGATTAAAACACCTTAAACCCAGAATACTCAGCTGTCATGCAGGGCTAAGTCTGTTTTCTATGCCATTAATTCGCGAGGGGCATCTGTACGGTTTTATGCTCTGTGGGCAGGTGCGGGCAAAATATCAGGAATATAAAACTATCATTATTGATAATGAATACTCATGGATGGATGAACCAAAAATAAAAACTGAATGGAGTAAGGTGGCGGTAGTCGATAATAATACGCTGGTGGCATCAGCAAATTTATTGAATTTTATTATTGATAATTTTGAGACAGAACAACAATCTGATGAGATTGTTATCCCAGCGACCAGTTACATGCGTCATTATTTTACAGAACCTTCCCGACACGAGAAAAAGCTACTGGCAGCGTTGCGTTATATCGATGAGAATTTGTATGGTGAATTATCCCTTGAATCCGTAGCAGCTCACGTCTGCTTAAGCGCAAACTATTTCAGCCGTTTTTTTAAGAAACGGCAGGGCGTTAACTTTAAAACCTGGGTGAATCAGAAAAAAATGCAAAAAGCGGGGGAGTTATTGCACGATCCCGTTCATTCCATAGACAGCATTGCCCGGAAACTCCAATACGCACAAACCAGCTACTTTTGCCGCGTTTTCCGGGCGGCGCATCAAACGTCGCCCCAGTCTTTTCGTCATGCCAGACTGTCACAGTAAAGGTTTTCTGGCAGCTTGAAGGCTTCAGGGATAAAAGAGAGCCGATCGCTCAGGGTTACCACATCACCAATCACTATCAGTGCAGGGGGAAGGATGTTAGCTTCCTGCGCCTTGCTCAGTAGTGAACCGAGCGTACAGGTCAGTCGGCGTTGATTATCGCGGGTGGCAGACATAATAAGCGCTGCAGGCGTATCTGCTGATTTTCCACCCATCAATAATTCCTCACAGATAAACGCCAGATTGGCGATACCCATGACGATAACCAGCGTACCATTCAGTTTTGCCAGTTGACGCCAGTCCTGCTGTTGGTTGCCCTCCCGCGTATGGCCGGTCACGACGTGAAATCCCGAGGCGAAATCGCGGTGTGTTACCGGAATCCCGGCATAGGTCAGGCCACCAATGGTTGAGCTGATACCCGGCACCACTTCAAACGGGATGCCCGTCTCGACGAGATCCTCAACTTCTTCAGCCCCGCGTCCAAAAACATACGGATCGCCACCTTTCAGGCGTACAATATTATTGTGAGTTTGGGCATACTGGACAAGCAGCGCATTGATTTCATCCTGGGGTACACAATGGAAGCCTGGGTTTTTGCCGACATTGATAAGCAGGCAATCTGGTAATGCCCATTCCAAAATTTTAGGATTGACCAGCCGATCGTAAATAATGACGTCAGCCTGTTTAATGCACATCATTGCTTTGAGGGTGAGCAATGAAATATCACCGGGACCTGCCCCAACGAGCCAGACCTTTCCGAAAGTTTTCACATTGTGTCCTTTATCACGTCTAACAAAAAAAGGCAGAAACTACATCAAGGAATGATAAAAAGCAGTCGTTTGCCCGTAAGTTATAACGTGAAATTATCCAAAATTATCGCATTGATAATATTGATTAATCTCGCAAAGTTTTTTCTGCAATAAACAAGATGACTTGAAAAATTATTAAGAACTTATTGGCACTATTTGCTTAAGTTTAACCTTATTTAAATTGTGTTTATTGTTTCCCTTAAGTATTATTGGTTAATATTTACCCGTCATCAGTGTGAGTAAATCATGGATTGGATCAATGACATCAATGGATAAAATAAAATATAACTCTCGATGCTTATCTGGGTGTCTTGAATTATTTTTTATAAATTAAACTATTTTTGTACGCTGCAAATGGAAGAGGTTATGAGAGGAAAAATACCCAAGACGGAGTTGCTGGTAACTTTTGAAGTGGTTGCGCGTCACGAAAGTTATACCCGGGCAGCTGAAGAGCTGGCTTTAACACAAAGTGCTGTTTTCCGCCAGGTAAATGCACTGGAGGATTTTCTCAATACCGCGCTATTTAATCACGCCAAAAAACGCATTTTTTTAAATGCGGCGGGCAAACACTATTTAAGCATCGTTAAAGAAACGTTAAATAAGCTTGAACGAGATACGACGACGATAATGACCTGGCAGCCGACGGTACAGGTTATTGAGCTGGCGGTGAATCCGACGTTCAGCACGCACTGGCTGATCCCAAACCTGCGTGAATTTAACAAACTTAATCCTGATATTATCGTGAACATTCATTCCCTGGCGAATATTGGTGATTTTCTCAATCGAGAGTATGACGCGGCAATCATGCGCGAAGACTTTTATTCGCCATGGTCAGGGGTTGAGTACCTGTTTGAAGAGGAGATTCTGCCGGTATGCAGTCGCTGTTTGCTGGCCGAACCGGAACGAAAACTGGCGGTAAACGAATTACTAAACGAATTCCCGCTATTGCACCAAAGCACGCGTATCAAAGGTTGGCAGGAATGGTTTGCGCTGTCAGATGTCAGCAGTCCGCTGGTGAATAAAGGTCCGAGATTTGATTTGTTATCGATGCTGATCGCGGCGGTCCGCTCTAATCTGGGCGTTGCGCTGCTCCCGCGTTTTGCCATTCAGCACGATCTGGACAGTGGCGATATGGTCATTCCTTGCGATGTTCCGATGCGTACCGGAAATCGATTTATTATGACATGGCGTGAAGAAAAATCGGAATCCGAGCATTTACAGATTTTCCGCAACTGGTTGCTCAGTAAGTCCGTAGTATCGGCTGCCTGAGGGTGGCTTATGCCTTATCAGGCCTACAACGATGGGTAGGCCGGATAAGACGCGTTAGCATCGTTATCCGGCAAAAGAACGGCTACCAGTCGATCCCAATCTGTGCCTGAATACCGCGGTCAAACGCGTGTTTGACCGGGCGTATTTCACTGACCGTATCGGCCAGTTCCAGTAACAGCGTATGGCATCCGCGTCCTGTGACGATAACGCTCTGACCGGCAGGACGATTTTCGATGGCGTTGATAACCTCTTGCGTATCCAGATAGTGGTAAGCCAGCATGTAGGTGAGTTCATCCAGCACCACTAGATCGTAATGCGCATCAGCCAGCATGCGCTTACTTTCCTGCCAGACAACCGTTGCCGCTTCGATATCTGCTTGCCGATTTTGGGTTTCCCAGGTAAATCCGGTACCCATAATATGGAATTCGACGCCGAGCGGTTGCAGTGTGTTGTACTCACCATTATCCCACTGACCTTTAATAAACTGCGCGATGCCAACGGTTTTTCCGTGACCCACTGCGCGCGTTGCCGTGCCAAAGGCTGCGGTGGATTTTCCTTTTCCGTTGCCGGTGAAGACAATCAGGATCCCTTTCTTCTCCGTTGCAGCCGCTACGCGGGTATCAACCTGCTCTTTTAGCTTCTGCTGACGCTGACGGTGTCTGTCGTTATTGGCGCGCGCTTCCATGGAAACTCCTTAATGCCCTGCCGGGCAAGTTGCGCAGCGATGCTGCTGCTCGAACTGGCTGAAGAAGTTATTACCTTTGTCATCCACTAATACGAAGGCGGGCATATTTTTAACTTCCATCATCCACACCGCTTCCATTCCCAGTTCTGGATATTCAAGACACTGCAGACTCTTCACGTACTGTTGTGCCAGTAGGGCGGCGGCACCGCCAATGCTGCCGAGGCTAAATCCACCGTGTTTGTGACAGGCATCAGTGACCTGCTGGCTGCGGTTACCCTTGGTGAGCATAATGAGGCTGCCGCCTTGTGCCTGGAAAGCATCGACATACCCATCCATGCGCCCGCCGGTGGTGGGTCCCATTGAGCCACAGGCCTGATTTTCCGGGGTTTTGGCTGGACCAGCATAGTAAACGATATGCTTTTTCATGTATTCCGGCATCGGTTCACCGTTATCCAGTCGCGCTTTGATGTTCGCGTGAGCGATATCGCGAGCCACAACAATCGGGCCGCTTAACGACAGACGTGTACCAATGGGCAAGGCGGAGAGATCATGCAGGATCTCGTGCAGCGGACGGTTCAGATCCAGTTGTACGGTCTGGGCGCCGTTTTCTACCCGGTGAGAATCGGGGATAAATTTGCCCGGATTATGCTCGAGTTTTTCCAGCCAGATACCGTGTTTATTAATTTTGGCTTTAATGTTGCGGTCGGCAGAGCAGGAGAGGGCCATCGCGATTGGGCAGGAGCCGCCGTGGCGCGGTAAGCGAATTACGCGAATATCGTGGGCAAAGTATTTGCCGCCAAACTGCGCCCCGATGCCAAACTCACGGCTGGCATTGAGCAACTCGGCTTCCAGCGCCGTATCACGGAACGCCTGGCCCAGCTCATTCCCGCTGGTGGGCAGATTATCGTAATATTTGGTTGAAGCCAGTTTGGCGACTTTCAGCGTCTGGTCGGCGGATAAGCCCCCAACCACAAAAGCGATGTGATACGGCGGACAAGCGGCTGTACCCAGTGATTTCATTTTTTCGATCAGGAACGCGGTGAGCTTTTCCGGCTGCAGAATGGATTTGGTTTCCTGGAATAACGCCGCCTTATTGGCAGAACCGCCGCCTTTGTTGACGAACAGGAATTTATATTCATTGCCCGGCGTGGCGCTGATGTCGATTTGTGCCGGCAGGTTTGTCTGAGTATTGACCTCGGTATACATGTCCAGCGGGGCATTTTGCGAGTAACGCAGATTGTTTTCGGTGAAGGTGGTATACACGCCTTTGCTTAAGGCTTCGGCGTCATCGCCGCCTGTCCAGACATGTTGTCCTTTGCAGGCCACAATGGTTGCCGTCCCGGTGTCCTGGCAGTTAGGCAGTACACCTTTAGCTGAAACCTCTGCATTGCGCAGCAGCTGTAATGCGACGTACTTATCGTTACCGCTGGCCTGTGGGTCGTGCAAAATGCTGGCAATCTGTTTTAAATGTCCGGCGCGCAGGAAAAATGAAGCCTCATAAAACGCCTGCTGTGCTAACAAGGTTAACGCTTCCGGTGCAACCTTGATAACTTCCTCTCCGTCTAACTCCGTTACCGTAACGTGCTGGTTACTGAGTAATTCATATTCGGTACTATCTTTACTCTGAACAAAGAGTTCCTGCCAGACAAATGGTTTAGACATGTTTACTTCTCACCTCTTCGTATTGTTTGCCGGATAAGCAATGTGCCATCCGGCGTAAAGTTATTTGGCTAAAAAGACGTTGGCTTTTGTCGCTTCGGCGACATATTCGATAGTTTTCTGGGCACGAACGCTGTTTCCGGCTTCATCAAGCGGCGGAGAATAGACCGCAATCGCATATTCGCCTGGGACGACGGCAACCATGCCGCCGCCGACGCCGCTTTTCGCCGGAATGCCAACGGTGTACAGCCATTTACCGCTGCCGTCGTACAGTCCGGCAATTGCCATTTCTGCCAGTACCTGTGGAACATATTTCTCATTCAGCAACTGTTTGCCGTTGAACGGAGATTTGCCTTTGTTCGCCAGTACGGCACCCATTTTGGCCAGTTGCTCAACGGTGATATCCACCGAGCACTGGCGGGTATAAATTTCAACGGCTTCGTCAGTGTTGCCATAGAAGCTGTTATAGGATTCCATCAGTTTGGCCAGCGCCTGATTGTGCTGGTTGGTTTCCATTTCAGATTTGAAAACCGGTTCGTTTACGGTGAGAGTGGCATCGGCCCAGACGTTCAGGTTGTCGAGGATTTTGTTCCAACGATCGGTTTTGTCTTTGGCTTCAATCAGGCTAACGGTGCTCATGGCCCCGGCGTTTACCAGTGGGTTTTCAGGCGCGCCTTTGGTCAGTTCAACGGCCAAACCTGAGTTGAACGGCATGCCGGTGGCATTGGCGCCAAGTTTATCCAGCACTACCTGAGGACCGTGCTGCTCCATGGCGAGCGCCATGGTGAACACTTTACTCAGGGATTCCATTGGGAAAGGTTTGTTAACATCGCCAACCTGGTAGATCTTGCCGTCCACCGTCGCAATGGTGATGGCAAAATTTTTCGGGCTATAGGTCGCCAGAGCAGGGATGTAGTCGGCGACTTTTCCATCGTTATTACTTTTGTACTTCTGATGAGCCTGTTCTATCAGCTTGGCGTAGTCGGGCGTGGTTTGCGCGAATGTGGTTGCGCTAAACAAGACGCTGAAAGAAAAGAGACTCACGCCGATAATTGTTTTATTCATTGTGCGTTCCTGTTGGTGTGCTCATCTTGATGCCGGATGGCGGCGTACCGCCTAATCCGGCCTACGGATAGTTAAACGTTATGTAGGCCGGATAAGCGCAAGCGCCATCCGGCAATAACGTAGTATCAGGACAAAGCGACTTCCGTTTCGGTAACCGGGCGTTCCTGTTCCGGTGACTTCACTGGCGCAGTTCCACGGCAACCCTGGCCGAAGTGTTCGCCTTCCCAACGGCCCACAATGGCAGCGCCCATGGCGTTACTCATGACGTTGGTAGCGGAACGACCCATATCGAGGAACGGATCGACGCCCATCAGAAGGATCAAACCCGCTTCCGGAATGTTGAACTGGTTCAGGGTAGCGGCGATAACGACCATCGAGGCACGCGGTACACCCGCCATCCCTTTAGAAGTCAGCATCAGAATTAACAGCATGGTAATTTGCTCGCCCATGCTCAGTTCGATGTTGCACGCCTGAGCAATAAAGACAGTGGCAAAGGAGCAATAAGCCATGGAGCCGACCAGGTTAAAGGAGTAACCGATAGGCAGAACGAAGCTGGCGATTTTTGAAGAAACACCGAATTTTTCCAGCTTGTCCAGCGTACCCGGGAAGGCGGCTTCAGAGCTTGAAGTGGTAAAGGCCAGCAGAGCGGGTTCGAGGATTGATTTAGTTAACCGTGCGATGCAAGGCCCGACGATCATAGTAGACAGGCCAATCAGGATCGCCCACAGCATACCCAGCGTCAGGTAGAACTCACCCATGAAGATCCCGGCGCTAACCATCACACCCAGACCACGTTCGGCAATCAGACCTGAAATAGCGGCAAAAACGGTCAGTGGCGCAAACAGCATGACGTAACCCGTCAGCTTCAGCATCACGTGCACCAGTGAATCCAGCACTTTCACAATAGGGTCGGCTTTTTCACCAATCGCAGCGAGGCTGCAACCAAGGAAGATTGAGAACACGACGATCTGAAGAATTTCGTTACGCGCCATCGCATCGACAATACTGGTCGGTACCGCGTGTGAGATGAACACTTTCAGCGTGAATGGCTCTGACTTAACGGCGGCAACAGCGCCGACATCATGTGGCACAAAGTTGATACCTGCGCCTGGCTGGAAGATATTTACGATAACCAGACCCAGCGCGATTGACAGCAATGACGCGCAAATAAACAGGAAGAAGGTTTTCGAAAATATACGTCCGAGCGTTTTGGCATCACCCATTTTGGCAATACCCACAACCAGAGTTGAAATAACCAATGGTGCGATAATCATTTTCACCATACGTAAGAATATAGTGGTAAAAATGGATATATCTGCTGCATAAGATTTTGCTGTTTCAGCCGCGGCCATATTATTTATGGCCACCCCGGCAATCATGCCGAGTATCAGGCCTAATATGATCATCTTCGTTAAACTTATTTTCTTCATGTGTACTCCATCGGATAAAGGTTGGTAATTGGAATTGTGTAGGGTGGCGTGCGCCTGAGCCTGGACAGCAGCTCAGACGCACGCCTGTTGTGACCAACCGCATGAATAATTCGAAGCACTGTGATACAGCTGAATTCTGTGCCCCAATGGTTGTTATTGTGTTTTTTGTTACAAGTCGAACTCAATACTTAATAATGGTGCGTGTTGCTGTGCACCATAAACATCATTGTCACCGACGTTGCCGGAAATAATATCGCGCGGCATGACGATTTTTACGGCATTCGCCGGATCGAACCATACAATATTGTGAATAAAGTCAGGCTTAACGTTATATAAACCGGCAATAAGCTGCGGTGTTAATTGCTCTGAGCGTTTTACGCGCTGATAATCTTCCCGGGTTTTAAATAAAATATCTAAAACCAGTTCGTACGGTCCGGCGTTTTTCGAGCGAATAACTTGTGCCAGTGAACAAATTGAGTGTTTCATGCCTGAACTCCTTCTGGCGTCACCTGTTCAATGTGGAAATCAAAACGCAGCGCATCGCTCGCTTCAATCAGGTGATAGATCGAGAACTCATACACCGGTCCACTCTGAATATCAGATGGCGAGAACGGGAAGGCGAGGTTGCCCGCAGTCGCAATGCGATTTTCATAGCCGTAGTGCAGCAGGGTAGAGCGCACCAGCGAGCAAACGCTGTTGGCGATGTCCTGCGTCGGCGCAACGACATCCAGTAAAATTCCCAGTTCATGGCCCGCAGTTTTCATCGGTTCATGGTTGCCCATCACACCGTTCTTACCGTACAAGTGGAACGTCATGCGGATACTGTCGTCGTTCAGGGAGAGGTTACGTGCAACGCTTGCCTGTACCTCTTCAAGAATCGTGTCAATCCCGGCAATCATAATCGGGTCGCGTGTTCCGGCGATGGTCAGGCAACGGAAGCCAACCTGGCGTGCACCTTCCAGTTTCAACGCATACGGTGTTTCTTCATGGCGTGAACCGCTGACATACACTTCACCCTCGTTAACCTGGGTAAAGGTGCACGCTTTCAGGTTCAGCACACCGCCTGGCCCTGGCAGGAAGTAAGGATCTGACTTCTCGTACAGGGTGTGCGCCGCAGCAGAAGTTTCAGTGAACTTACGCTTGGGATTGAACGCCTTCAGCGTAAAGCCGTTGTCGTCGATAATCCCCATCGCACAATCGGAGCCGGAGCCAGGGGTGGCGGCAATGGCAGCACACTCAAGGATCTTACCGCAATGAAGCGCCAGACCTTCATCAAAGCCCTGCATAATCGGCAGCGCGGCGAAGCAGGCCGGATCGTAGGCTCGTCCGCCCAGGACCACCTGTGCACCGGCTTTCAGCGCACGCTGGAAAGGCTCGACGCCCATCTGCGCGACAATGTAGGTGCTCTCTTCAATGGCCTCGTGAGTCAGTTCAGGCACAAAATCGAGCGCGGTGATTTTGCCGTTATCCAGTGCCTGATGAACGATTTCTTTGTCGACATCAGACGGAATTAGCGCCATTGAGAAAGACAGTTTTTCTTCCTGTGCGATCTCATGGATTATTTGGCGACACCACTCCAGATGCGGAGCTGCGCCAGAACCACCGGCTGTGCCGATCACTACCGGGATGTTGTTCTTAACGCCTGCCACAATCATATAGCGCAGATCGCGTTTCACACCGGCCCTGTCAGTAAAGGGTTTACCTGCCCCCAGGTAGTGGGGGCCAGGATCGGAGGAACCTGCGTCAACAGCAATAAGATCCGGTGACTCTTCCATGGCTTTACGAAAACTTTCTTCCGGGAAGCCATAACCCAGGATAGCCGTAGGCGATAAGATCTTAAATGTGCGTGCCATCTCTTAATCCTTAGTTTGCAACAGCGCGATGGTGCGGTTCATTTCGTTAAACACGATGTTGAGACCTTCATCGAAACCCATACCCGGTTTGATCAGCATGCGCATTGGACGCGCGGCCAGCGCGACGTGTACGCAGGTACGAGCACTGATTTCCGTTTCGTTACAGGTACCGCCCTGATAGGCTTCCATTCCGTGTTTGTTGCAATACAGCACTGCATCAACGATGTTGTGAATACCGCCCAGATCCGGGGTTTTAATCTGCACCATGTGGCAGCTGCCCGCGTCGGTGAAGTCCACGATGTCCTGATAGGTGTTACACCATTCATCCGCAACGATTTTCACGCCGGAACCCAGACGAGTCAGCTCCTGAGTGATCTCGGTTAACATGCGGATCTGATCCGGCTTGTTACCGGCATCAACCGGGCCTTCAATGTACAGCGGGAGACCTTGAGCTTCGGCTTCCAGGCTGGCGATGTATTCGGCGCAACGCACTGGATCCATATCGAAGATCAGACCAATGGTGCCGTAGACATCAATATGCAGTGTCGGGTGATAGCTTTCGTTGGTGCGCAGGCTCAGGATGCGGTTAGACAACCAGCGGACGTACTCACGCAGTTTTTCACCTTTAAAGCCCAGCTTCTCTTCAACGTTATTGATCAGGGCATGCGGCAGGACATCCACACCTTTGAGGATCATCTTGTCGACGGCGATATAACGGTCGTCGCCGCTCTGACCAAATAACGGAATGGCTTCCGGAACGCATGGCAGTTGCCATTCATCACAAACCACTTCGGCTTTCAGACGACCGGTAGCCAGTGCCGCCGCGTCGAGCAGTGCCTGAGACAGACCATAACGTACGGCGGTATGCAGCAGATGGCCGTCAATACGCAATTCATCAAAGAAACGGGCGTTGGTCAGGAACGAATCAACGTCACGACCTTCCAGCAACGGCTTGATGTGGTCGTTGAGGAACGGAATGAAGTTTTCAGCCAGGAACAGCGGGTCACGACCGCCTGCACCTGAATATTGCACCGCTGCGCAATCGCCCACAGCTACCGCGCCGTTTTCCAGAATCAGTTGTACGGAAACACATTCACCCGCCTGACGAACAGAGGTAAATCCAGGCGTGACCGGATCGCCGGTGTAGATAAACCCGTCATGACCGGCGCCATTTTTGATGGCCTGCTGATCGTCAAAATAAAATGAGGAGTAGCCAGCGGTGAAAAGGGCCTTTTTGATTTTCATTATGGTCTTCCTATTAATTTACTGTGGGATACGGCGTTGATGTCATCAATGACCATCTGGAAAGAAGGCTTGCGGCCTTCAAAATGTGCGCGCTCTGCGACATAGTCGTGGTGCAGGGCGAGAATATCTTTCGGCAGCGGCACGGCACCGGCTTCAAGAATACGGATTGCGCCTGTGTTATCGCGAACAGGCAGGATCTTACCGGCGTTACAGGCGGCAGGAGCGAAAGGTACATCCAGCACGCCAGCTTCAAAGGCCAGCACCGTACCGCGCGCAATGTCGCCATTGCCCAGTTCGAAGACTTTCTTCAACACCGCGCGGACTTCGCTCTTAATCAGGTCAACTTCCTGCTCCACGGCAGCGCACTGCGGGAATTTCTGGTCGCTGACCATGTTGAGCATCTGGCGTGACGCTTTCAGACCCTGGGCGTTAGCTGCCGCGGTTGGGATACCGAACGCTTCGTGCGGGCTTTTGGTGATCACTTTTGTGGCACCCGACATACCAGCAACCGCTGCACCCCAGGCGATAACGGAGAAGGCTTTCGCTTCATCTTCCGGGAATCCGCCCATCCACTGGTGGAAAACGGTGCTCAGTTCGTAATCGTCGAAGCCATGGTTATGGAAGTATTCGTGGGACAGTTCACGCAGCGCCTGAATAGCGGCGATATCCTGCGTCAGGCTACCGACCTGGCCGTAGCCGACGGTAATGGATTTCACGCCTTGTTCCAGCGCCAGCAGACCTTCAATAATCGCCACCGAGTGGGACATAAACGGCGGGATCAGGGTACCGGTCAGCGGGCCAAACGGCTCACGGTTGATGCGAATGCCGTTCTCTTCGTACAGACCCATCAGACGGTCGCAGTACTGCCAGTCGCGAATGGATTTTTCCAGGGTGACGCGTTTGGCGTAAGGGATGTTGTAGGAGATACCGCCGCCTTCGTAGCTGGTGAAGCCACTGGCCATGGCGATTTCTGCCAGCAGGCGCGCATCCGGCGTACCGTGGCGAACCTGGATCGGTTTTTCCAGCGATTCAGTCATCCGGCGGCAGGCAGCAACCCCGTGATTGACGACTGGTAAACCATTCAGCTTGGAAGTACCTGCTTCGATGGATTTCTGGATCCCGACAGCGGCTTCTTCATAGCGGTTCAGACGGGTATAGGCATCGATAGTACTCGGCAGGAGGTCGCACTCTTCCTGCAATGTTTTGAGCAGCGCAATATGCTCATCCATTAATGCTACGCCTGCACGTGGCTGGCTCAGGGTTTTACCTTCCTGATCGGCTTTCAGCAGGGCAAGGGAGAAGCGTTTTTTATCTGGAATTGATTGCTGGTACTTCACGCCATCTTCGAAGTTCTCAACGTCTTTGCCGGTTTCCCAGGTTTGTAATACCTGATGCCTTTCGGTCATGAATTCGTCATGGGTCAATTTTTTATTTCGAAGTTCCATTCGTAGCTGCCTTAAGTTTTATAGGGTTAAACACTGAATGCTGGTGCGAGCAGCGGCTTGCGGGTACAGCCTGGCGACGTTTGCCAGAAGCGGGAGCAGGCCATTTGAATCGCGGTAATACTCAAACTGATTCGGTAACAGAATTCTTTTCCCCTGGTCGTCCAGCTCCCGGTATTTGAGCCAGTTATGGATATCGAACTGGCTGGCGCGAGAGAGCCATCCCCCTGAACCGACGACTTTGCGAACGGTGGTGAGATCGCGACCCATCTGTAAATCCACGTTACCCACGCAGGTGCAAACCTGCTTTTTAGTGCCCGCGTGGCGCTCAGCGGCATAGCCCACGCATAAACCTGCCAGCAGGGTGTCGTAATATTTCTCTTCCTCACTGAGTGGCAGGTAATCCGGTTGCCCTACCAGATGGCGCAGGTAGCGATAAAACGCTTCCTCACGCTGCGGCTGTTGGGCGAAGATGACTTTCACCATATCCTGCGTGCTTTCTCCCACCACGACGGCGGAAACGCGCATGCCCAGGTCGCCTTCTACGGTACGTTTGACGAACGGTTCAGGAACACCATGCAGGACGGTATCGGGGGAGAGGGTATTCGCGCTGGCCGAATAGACATCCGTGGTGGCTCCGCCCATATCAATCAGCATGAATTCCTTCCATGCGCTGTCGTAATCGCTAATGGCTTTCACTAACTCATATACCGTCCATGGCGTCGGCATTGGCTCTTCGCCTGTTTCGCCAACAATGACGTCCAGACCTTTGCCTTTGACAATGCGTGACAAGAACACATCACAAATCGCCTGGCGTGCGGCAAACGGATTCGGGTGATCGAGGTCAGGCAGAATGTTGTCTACCGTGGTCAAATCCTTATGTCCCAGAATCGTTTGTATTTCGTCCTGAATGTCCCGGTTTCCGGCGTAGATAATGGCGCAATCAAGCTTTGAGCCTGCCAACGCATGCGCATTCGCCAGGCCGTAACTTTCTTCGCCACCATCTGTACCGCCGGTAAACAGCAGAATATCTGGAGGGGATGACTCCAGCTCCTGGATGTCATGACGGTTCAGCTTGTACGAATAATATTGCGCGATTTTCGCTCCTGCCGAATGGGCGGTAACTTTTGCCGATTCCAGCGTAATGGAAGGCACCAGCCCCATTGCTGCAACGGCAAGCCCACCTTTCGCTGAGGAGGAGTATTTCAACTGCACTTCACCACTTTTCAGTAACGGGCGAGCATCGGCAACATTCAGCACCTGATTCAGGCTGGCAAAAAAACCGTCTGCCAGATGATGTGTGGTGGTTGGGGTCAGGACATGGTTTATCAGGGTTAAATCCTCGCCTTCATGGGCGAAGAGGGCTGCCTTGGTCCATGTCGAGCCGATATCGACAGAAACTGTTTGCATCAGATGGCCTCTTCCAGGCAACGCTGTTCGAGGCCATTGTGTTGGTGAATATCATTAGTGATAAGCGCGCAAACATCTTCCAGATCGTGACTGGGGGCGAAGACCCGGTTAAAGCCCATCTCTTTAAACTTCACTTCCACATCGGCGAAGTCATGTTTACCGACGACCAGGTTGCCGCCGACGTACAGCAGAATGTCGCCAAGGCCGCGTTCGATGCAGCGCTCACGTAATCCGAGGCAATCAATGTCGCCATGACCGTAGATAGAGGACACCACGATAGCATCGGCGCCTGTTTCAATCGCAGCATCAATATATTCATCCTGGCTCACCATCACCCCGAGGTTGATTACGTGAAAATCATGAGCGGTAAAAACGCGATCCAGAACTTTATTACCTACTGCATGGCAGTCAGCACCGATGACGCCAATAACAAGTGTAGATTTCTTCATGGGTAATCCTCTGTAGGGCTGATGGTCAATAAGTGAAATTATTTTCTAATATTTAGAACATGGATTGTGACAACCTCTTAATAGGGTTGGAGTTTCTGTGGAAGCGAAAAAGGAAGCAATTGATCTATTTTCAAAATATCCTGAGAAAAATGATTGTTATATTTGGTTGTTATAAAATCCCTTTGTAATCAGTAGGATGTATCATATTTTCTTGGCCGGTTTTAATTTATTAGAAAAATGGGTAATAAATTACTTGCCATGTTTGTGATCGAAATCTTATTTTGTTATGCGCGCCATTTATGTCGTGTTTTTAATAATTTCAAAAACCACAATTACTAATTAACTTGTGAACGACGTAACGGTTTTTTATTTTTTAATCTTATATGTCACAATTCATTTTTGTTAATTTTAGGATAAAAATGATAATGAAATGTTTGTGGCATATTTAATCTTTGCCACATAAGTGCAGAGTGAGCGTTAAAGATAACTTTCAGTGATGATTTAAGCGAAACGCCAGCGTTTTCTCGCAGAACACCAAACGCAATGCATCGGTCAATGTGGAACGTTTTCTCTTCCAGCTGAGATAGTTACATCTCGGTGTTAATTATAAGTAAAATTTAAATGAATAATTTGTATGAAATAACAAGTCCATGACTTGCTAAACAAAAAACTGTGAGCTACCTAGCATTAGTGATTCTTTATCTGCTATCAATTTTGTCAGCCGGGCTGGTTAAAAGATCGTGTACATTTAAATAAATATCCTATCATTTGTAGTAACGGCAATTACTCATTGAAAAACATGTTGTTAACATCGCATTCACTAGTCATGTGAGTGTTAAACACTATTAACATTAAATTTGAAAATTGATTTAAATCAATGTTTAAAACTTGGAAAACAGCATCAAAAGAGGTTAAATTGCTGCAGATCAAATTGGTCTGAAAGTGGTAAATTAGCTATAAATTGATCACTATCGAAAAATGCAAATTTGTCTCGATAAAAACCTGTTTATTGTAAGGATTTTACGGCGTAATATAATTGCGGGATCAATTTGAGTGTTTTATTAACATGTTTGTAACCTTTCTCCATTGTCCTTTCTTCACAAGAGAAGAAAGAGTAGCGGCGTAAGGAAGCAGATAAATTTGTATTGGGGCATGCGTGTGACCCTTTCTAACGGGGTTCACTCTCGGAGTCTTCATGCGATGAGCAAGGAGTCATGATGTTAGATATAGTCGAACTGTCGCGCTTACAGTTTGCCTTGACCGCGATGTACCACTTCCTGTTTGTGCCACTGACGCTCGGTATGGCGTTCTTGCTGGCCATTATGGAAACGGTCTACGTCCTTTCCGGCAAACAGATTTATAAAGATATGACCAAGTTCTGGGGCAAGTTGTTTGGTATCAACTTCGCTCTGGGTGTGGCTACCGGTCTGACCATGGAGTTCCAGTTCGGGACTAACTGGTCTTACTACTCCCACTATGTAGGGGATATTTTCGGTGCGCCGCTGGCGATCGAAGGTTTGATGGCCTTCTTCCTCGAATCCACCTTTGTAGGTCTGTTCTTCTTCGGCTGGGACCGTTTGGGTAAAGCCCAGCATATGTGTGTCACCTGGCTGGTGGCCCTGGGTTCTAACCTGTCCGCGCTGTGGATTCTGGTTGCGAACGGCTGGATGCAGAACCCAATCGCAGCGGATTTCAACTTCGAAACCATGCGTATGGAGATGCTGAGCTTCTCTGAACTGGTGCTCAACCCGGTAGCACAGGTGAAATTTGTTCACACTGTTGCATCTGGTTATGTATGCGGCGCGATGTTCGTTCTGGGTATCAGCTCCTACTATATGCTGCGCGGTCGTGACTTCGCGTTTGCTAAACGTTCTTTTGCCATCGCTGCCAGCTTTGGTATGGCTGCCATTCTGTCTGTTATCGTTCTGGGTGATGAATCTGGTTACGAAATGGGCGACGTGCAGAAAACCAAACTCGCAGCGATTGAAGCAGAATGGGAAACTCAGCCTGCACCGGCTTCCTTTACGCTGTTCGGTATTCCGGACCAGGATGCGCAGGAAAACCATTTTGCGATTCAAATTCCTTATGCGCTGGGCATCATCGCCACCCGCTCTGTTGATACACCGGTCATTGGTCTGAAAGACCTGATGGTGCAGCACGAAGAGCGTATCCGTAACGGGATGAAAGCGTATCAGTTGCTGGAAGAACTGCGTGCTGGTACTACCGACCAGGCCGTTCGCGACCAGTTCAACAGCATGAAGAAAGACCTGGGTTATGGTCTGCTGCTGAAACGCTATACGGATAACGTCACCGACGCGACCGAAGCGCAAATTCAGCAGGCAACGAAAGATTCTATCCCTCGCGTTGCGCCGCTGTACTTCGCTTTCCGTATCATGGTGGCATGCGGCATTCTGATGCTGGCAATTATCGCGGTGTCCTTCTGGACTGTGCTTCGTAACCGTATCGGTGAGAAAAAATGGCTGCTGCGCACTGCGCTGTACGCGATTCCTCTGCCGTGGATTGCTATTGAATCCGGTTGGTTTGTCGCAGAGTACGGTCGTCAACCGTGGGCGATTGGTGAAGTGTTACCAACAGCCGTAGCGAACTCTTCGCTGACTGCTGGCGACCTCATCTTCTCGATGCTGTTGATTTGCGGCCTGTATACCCTGTTCCTGGTGGCTGAACTGTATCTGATGTTCAAGTTCGCACGCCTTGGGCCGAGTAGCCTGAAAACCGGTCGTTATCACTACGAGCAGTCCACTGTGACTTCTCAGCCGGCACGCTAAGACAGGAGTCGTCAAATGATCGATTATGAAGTATTGCGTTTTATCTGGTGGCTGCTGGTTGGCATTCTGCTGATTGGTTTCGCGGTCACTGATGGCTTCGACATGGGGGTGGGCATGCTCACCCGTTTCCTCGGTCGTAATGATACCGAGCGTCGGATTATGATTAACTCAATCGCCCCGCACTGGGACGGTAACCAGGTTTGGCTTATCACCGCGGGTGGCGCACTGTTCGCTGCCTGGCCGATGGTGTATGCCGCTGCGTTCTCCGGTTTCTATGTGGCGATGATCCTGGTACTGGCGTCTTTGTTCTTCCGTCCGGTCGGTTTTGATTACCGCT
Source organism: Citrobacter sp. Cf087 (assembly GCF_030334285.1). Lineage (NCBI taxonomy): Bacteria > Pseudomonadati > Pseudomonadota > Gammaproteobacteria > Enterobacterales > Enterobacteriaceae > Citrobacter > Citrobacter sp. Cf087. The sequence continues at coordinate 7,669 of NZ_JAOWED010000030.1, read as the reverse complement.
CCAAGATTGAAGACATGCGCTGGCGCAACATGTGGGACTGGGGCATCTTCATTGGTAGCTTCGTGCCACCGCTGGTGATTGGCGTGGCGTTCGGCAACCTGCTGCAAGGGGTTCCGTTCCACGTAGATGACTACATGCGTTTGTACTACACCGGTAACTTCTTCCAGTTGCTGAATCCGTTTGGTCTGCTGGCTGGTGTCGTGAGCGTTGGGATGATCATCACCCAGGGTGCGACCTATCTGCAGATGCGTACGGTAGGTGAACTGCATCTGCGTGCTCGTGCAACTTCACAGGTTGCGGCACTGGTGACTCTGGTCTGCTTCGCGCTGGCCGGTGTATGGGTGATTTACGGTATTGACGGTTATGTTGTGACCTCAGCCCTGGATCATCATGCCGCCTCCAACCCGCTGACCAAAGAAGTGGCTCGCGTGGCTGGCGCATGGATGGTGAACTTTAACAATGCACCTATCCTGTGGCTGGTTCCTGCACTGGGCGTGGTTCTGCCGCTGTTGACCATTCTGACTTCTCGTATGGAGAAAGGGGCCTGGGCATTCGTCTTCTCTTCACTGACGTTAGCCTGCATCATCTTGACTGCCGGTATCGCAATGTTCCCGTTTGTGATGCCATCCAGCACCATGATGAACGCAAGTTTGACCATGTGGGATGCAACGTCCAGCCAGCTGACGCTGAATCTGATGACGTATGTAGCTTGTGTGTTCGTACCGATCATTCTGCTGTACACCGGCTGGTGTTACTGGAAGATGTTTGGTCGCATCACTAAAGAAGATATTGAAAGCAACACCCACTCTCTGTACTAAGTAAGGAGCTTAAAATGTGGTATTTCGCATGGATTTTGGGAACGCTTCTTGCCTGTGCATTTGGGATAATCACAGCGCTGGCGCTTGAGCATGTTGAATCAGGCAAAGCCGGACAAGAAGATAGCTAATGACCAACATTATCGCGATGTTATACAACGCGATGGACAAGCGCCCCTTGCGGGCGCTTTCATTTGTGCTGGCAATCGTATTGGCCGGCTGCATATTCTGGGATCCGTCACGTTTCGCGGCCAAAACCAGTGAGCTTGAAATCTGGCATGGTTTTCTGCTGATGTGGGCGGTCTGCGCAGGCATCATTCACGGCGTTGGCTTTCGTCCTCGTGCCGTACACTGGCAGGGTATCTTCTGCCCGCTGATCGCGGATATCGTCCTCGTTGTTGGTCTGTTTTTCTTCTTCTTTTGAATAAGAAACATCCTTAAATATTTATGGGCTTGCATAAGCCCATAATTTTTTACTCTCCGTTTACTTTCCCCCATTCCAAAGCACCATTCCCGCGCGTATAGTAGCGAAGTTTGAAAGCACTAACCTTTTGTTGCATTACCGGGATGTAAAGTGAATACAACGCTGTTTCGATGGCCGGTTCGTGTCTACTATGAAGATACCGATGCCGGTGGGGTGGTTTACCACGCCAGCTACGTCGCTTTTTATGAAAGAGCGCGCACAGAGATGCTGCGTCATCATCACTTCAGTCAGCAGGTCCTGTTGGCTGAACGTGTAGCCTTTGTGGTGCGCAAGATGACCCTCGAGTATTTTGCGCCTGCCCGGCTCGACGATATGCTCGAAGTTCAAACCGAAATTACGTCAATGCGTGGCACCTCTTTGGTTTTCACGCAACGCATTGTCAACGCAGAGAACACCGTGCTGAATGAAGCCGAAGTTCTGATTGTTTGCGTTGATCCACTCAAAATGAAGCCTCGTGCGCTTCCCAAGTCTATTGTCGCGGAGTTTAAGCAGTGACTGACATGAATATCCTTGATTTGTTCCTGAAGGCAAGCCTTCTGGTTAAACTTATCATGTTGATTTTGATTGGTTTCTCAATCGCATCCTGGGCCATTATTATCCAGCGGACCCGTATTCTTAATGCTGCTTCACGTGAAGCCGAAGCATTTGAAGACAAGTTCTGGTCCGGGATTGAATTGTCGCGCCTGTACCAGGAAAGCCAGGGGCGTCGTGATAATTTGGCTGGCTCAGAACAAATTTTCTACAGCGGGTTCAAAGAATTTGCCCGTTTGCATCGGGCAAATAGCCACGCGCCGGAAGCGGTCGTTGAGGGGGCTTCCCGTGCGATGCGTATCTCGATGAACCGTGAGCTGGAAACGCTGGAAACGCATATTCCATTCCTCGGAACCGTTGGCTCCATCAGCCCGTATATCGGTCTGTTCGGTACCGTTTGGGGGATCATGCACGCATTTATCGCGCTGGGCGCGGTAAAACAGGCGACGCTGCAAATGGTTGCACCGGGTATCGCGGAAGCGTTGATTGCAACGGCTATCGGTCTGTTTGCGGCAATCCCGGCGGTTATGGCCTACAACCGTCTGAACCAGCGCGTGAACAAACTGGAACTGAATTACGACAACTTTATGGAAGAGTTCACCGCGATTCTGCACCGCCAGGCGTTTACCGTTAGCGAGAGCAACAAGGGGTAAGCCATGGCCAGAACGCGTGGACGAGGTCGTCGCGAACTCAAGTCCGAAATCAATATTGTACCGCTGCTCGACGTACTGCTGGTGCTGTTGCTGATCTTTATGGCAACCGCACCGATCATTACGCAGAGTGTGGAAGTCGACCTGCCGGATGCGACCGAATCGCAAGCCGTCAGCAGTAACGACGAACCTCCGGTCATTATTGAAGTTTCCGGTGTTGGGCAATACAGCGTGGTGGTTGAGAAAGATCGTATGGATCAACTGCCGCCGGAGCAGGTTATCGCGGAAGCGAAAAGCCGCCTGCAGACCAATCCGAAAACGGTCTTTTTAATCGGTGGTGCGAAAGACGTGCCTTATGATGAAATAATTAAAGCGCTGAACTTGTTACACAGTGCAGGCGTAAAATCGGTTGGCTTGATGACGCAGCCAATCTGATGACGGCGTTTTGCTGGCTTGAAAGATAGCACGTAACAGGCGAACAGTTTTTTGGGAACCGAGAGTGTCAAAGGCAACTGAACAAAACGACAAGCTCAAAAGGGCGATAATTATTTCAGCGGTGCTGCATGTCATTTTATTTGCAGCGCTGATCTGGAGTTCGTTCGATGAGCACATTGATGCTTCAGCCGGCGGCGGTGGCGGTTCGTCCATCGACGCCGTTATGGTCGATCCTGGAGCCGTTGTGCAACAGTACGACAGGCAGCAGCAACAGCAGGCAAGCGCGAAACGTGCTGAAGAGCAGCGTGAAAAGCAGGCGCAGCAGCAAGCTGAAGAACTTCGCGAGAAACAGGCAGCTGAGCAAGAGCGACTGAAGCAGCTGGAAAAAGAACGCTTAGCCGCGCAGGAAAAAGTGCGCGAACAGGCGGAACAGCAGAAGCAAGCTGAAGCCGCCGCCGCGAAAGCGCAAGAGCAACAGAAACAGGCTGAAGAAGCTGCGGCGAAGGCTGCTGCAGACGCGAAGGCTAAAGCTGATGCACAGGCGAAACAAGCGGCAGATGCCGCGAAGAAAGCCGCTGCGGACGCACAGAAAAAAGCTGAGGCGGAAGCTGCTAAAGCCGCTGCTGATGCGAAGAAAGTTGCCGAAGCACAAGCTGCTAAAGCTGCCGCGGACGCTGCGAAGAAAGCACAGGCTGAAGCCGCTAAGCAAGCAGCAGCCGAGAAAGCTGCCGCTGAGAAAGCAGAAAAAGCCGCCGCCGCGAAAGCGGCCGCTGCTGAAAAAGCGGCGGCTGATAAGAAAGCCGCAGCGGAAAAAGCAGCAGCAGACAAAAAAGCTGCAGCCGAGAAAGCCGCTGCCGATAAGAAAGCTGCGGCAGATAAAGCAGCTGCTGCTAAAAAGGCTGCGGCCGAAAAAGCCGCTGCAGCCTCTGGCGTTGACGACTTGTTGGGTGACCTGAGCTCCGGTAAGAATGCACCGAAATCGGGCGGTGGAGCGAAAGGAAACGGCCAACCGGCGAAAGATAGTGGTACAAGTGGTGCCAATGGCGGTGCATCTGGTGCTGATATCAGTGCTTACGCATCTCAAATTCGTAATGCGATCCAGAGCCGTCTGTATGGTGCAGATTTGTATGCAGGTAAATCTTGCGTATTACATATCAAGTTAGCACCCGATGGTCTGTTACTGGATGTGACCGAAGAGGGTGGGGATCCAGCATTGTGTCAGGCTGCGCTGACGGCTGCGAAAACTGCCAGAATTCCTAAACCGCCTAGCCAGGCAGTTTATGAAAAAGTAAAAGATGCCAAACTGGACTTCAAACTGTAATAACGACCCCTGAGAAATCAGGGGAAACGGTCTAAGGTTGATACTGAGTTGTGGTAGTTTTGTGTATTTGAGTTTGTTAACATTCTGCTAAATTATCGTGGGCTTTCCGTCCAGATAAGGGAGATATGATGAAGCAGGCATTACGAGTAGCATTTGGTTTTCTGATGCTGTGGGCAGCGGTGCTGCACGCAGAAGTACGTATCGAGATCACCCAGGGGGTGGACTCGGCGCGCCCGATTGGTGTTGTCCCCTTCCAGTGGGCAGGACCGGGTGCTGCACCTGAAGATATCGGTGGTATCGTAGGTGCTGACCTGCGTAACAGCGGTAAATTTAACCCGTTAGACCGTTCTCGTCTGCCTCAGCAGCCTGGTACCGCGCAGGAAGTTCAACCTGCAGCTTGGTCTGCGCTGGGCATTGATGCCGTAGTCGTCGGCCAGGTTACGCCGAACCCGGATGGTTCTTACAGCGTTGCCTATCAGCTGGTTGACACCGGTGGCGCACCGGGTACCGTACTGGCACAGAACACTTATAAAGTGAACAAGCAGTGGCTGCGTTACGCGGGGCATACTGCAAGTGACGAAGTGTTTGAAAAACTGACTGGCATTAAAGGTGCATTCCGTACCCGTATCGCTTATGTTGTTCAGACCAACGGTGGTCAGTTCCCGTACGAATTACGTGTGTCCGACTACGATGGTTACAACCAGTTCGTGGTACACCGTTCTCCGCAGCCGCTGATGTCTCCGGCGTGGTCTCCGGACGGTTCAAAACTGGCGTACGTAACCTTCGAGAGTGGTCGTTCTGCACTGGTTATTCAGACGTTGTCTAATGGCGCGGTTCGTCAGGTAGCGTCGTTCCCACGTCACAACGGTGCGCCTGCGTTTTCTCCGGATGGCAGCAAACTGGCGTTTGCCCTGTCTAAAACCGGTAGCCTGAACCTGTATGTCATGGACATTGGTTCCGGTCAGATCCGTCAGGTGACGGATGGTCGTAGCAACAACACGGAACCGACCTGGTTCCCGGACAGCCAAAACCTGGCCTTTACATCTGACCAGGCCGGTCGTCCGCAGGTATATAAAGTTAACGTCAACGGCGGTGCTCCGCAGCGCATTACCTGGGAAGGTTCGCAAAACCAGGATGCGGATGTGAGCAGCGACGGTAAATTTATGGTAATGGTAAGTTCGGCCAACGGTCAGCAGCACATTGCCAAACAAGATCTGGTAGCGGGTGGCGTACAAGTTCTGTCGTCAACGTTCCTGGACGAAACGCCAAGTCTGGCACCTAACGGCACTATGGTAATCTACAGCTCTTCTCAGGGGATGGGATCCGTGCTGAATTTGGTTTCTACAGATGGGCGTTTCAAAGCGCGTCTTCCGGCAACTGATGGACAGGTTAAATTCCCTGCCTGGTCGCCGTATCTGTGATAATAAATAATTGATTAATAAAGGAATCATTGAAATGCAACTGAACAAAGTGCTGAAAGGGCTGATGATTGCTCTGCCTGTTATGGCTATTGCAGCGTGTTCTTCTAACAAGAATGCCAGCAATGACGGCAGCGAAGGCATGCTGGGTGCCGGCACTGGTATGGATGCAAACGGCAGCGGCAACATGTCTTCTGAAGAGCAAGCGCGTCTTCAGATGCAACAGCTGCAGCAGAACAACATCGTTTACTTCGATCTGGACAAGTACGATATCCGTTCTGATTTCGCTGCAATGCTGGATGCTCACGCTAACTTCCTGCGTAGCAACCCGTCTTACAAAGTCACCGTAGAAGGTCATGCGGACGAACGTGGTACTCCTGAGTACAACATCTCCCTGGGTGAGCGTCGTGCGAACGCCGTTAAGATGTACCTGCAGGGTAAAGGCGTTTCTGCTGACCAGATCTCCATCGTTTCTTACGGTAAAGAAAAACCTGCAGTACTGGGTCATGACGAAGCGGCTTACGCCAAAAACCGTCGCGCCGTACTGGTTTACTAAGAGAATTGCATGAGCAGTAACTTCAGACATCATCTGTTGAGTCTGTCGTTACTGGTTGGCATAGCGGCCCCTTGGGCCGCTTTTGCTCAGGCGCCAATCAGTAGTGTCGGCTCAGGCTCGGTCGAAGACCGTGTCACTCAACTCGAGCGTATTTCTAACGCTCACAGTCAGCTTTTAACCCAACTCCAGCAACAACTCTCCGATAATCAGTCCGATATTGATTCCCTGCGTGGTCAAATTCAGGAAAATCAGTATCAGTTGAACCAGGTTGTTGAACGCCAGAAGCAAATATTGTTGCAGATTAATAATCTTGGCAGCGGTAGTGCGCCTGCGGCGCAGTCTGCAGGTAGCGATCAGAGTGGGGCAGCAGCAACCCCTACGCCTGATGCGGGCGCAGCGGCAGCGTCAGGAGCCCCGGCGCAGACTGGCGATGCGAACACTGATTACAATGCGGCCATTGCTCTGGTGCAGGATAAATCCCGCCAGGATGATGCGATTGAAGCATTTCAGAACTTCATCAAAAAGTACCCAGACTCGACTTACCTGCCAAATGCGAATTACTGGCTGGGTCAGTTGAATTACAACAAGGGGAAAAAAGATGATGCAGCGTTCTATTTTGCTTCAGTAGTTAAAAACTTCCCGAAATCACCAAAGGCTGCAGACGCGATGTATAAAGTCGGCGTCATCATGCAGGACAAAGGTGACACAGCAAAAGCTAAAGCCGTTTATCAGCAGGTTATCACTAAATACCCTGGCACTGATGGCGCGAAACAAGCGCAAAAACGCCTTGGCGCGATGTAATGAACACCATGCGACCAGAAATCGTGTTAATTCTGGTCGCGTCGTGTGATTCCTAAGCAGTTGAGCTATTTACATCGAAATTTTTGTTGCGCTAAAATCTGAAATCAGTAATATATGCCGCCGTTGCCAAGGGATATCAAACAGCCCGAAAGCGGCAAAAAAAGTGGGTCGTTAGCTCAGTTGGTAGAGCAGTTGACTTTTAATCAATTGGTCGCAGGTTCGAATCCTGCACGACCCACCAATCGCTAAGGTGGAACGCGATTGTAAAACGTGAAGGATAACGTTGCGTAAGCAACGGCCCGTAGGGCGAGACGAAGTCGAGTCATCCTGCACGACCCACCACTAACTCAGTTAGTAAGTAGTATCCAGCGTAGTATCGGGTGATTAGCTCAGCTGGGAGAGCACCTCCCTTACAAGGAGGGGGTCGGCGGTTCGATCCCGTCATCACCCACCACTCGGGGCGTTAGCTCAGTTGGTAGAGCAGTTGACTTTTAATCAATTGGTCGCAGGTTCGAATCCTGCACGCCCCACCAATTTATTGGTGGTACCGAGTAAAAATTTTCAGGTTATACCCGAGCGGGTCGTTAGCTCAGTTGGTAGAGCAGTTGACTTTTAATCAATTGGTCGCAGGTTCGAATCCTGCACGACCCACCAATCG
>NZ_JAOWED010000029.1:116310-521274 GCF_030334285.1 Citrobacter sp. Cf087 | reverse complement strand
GTTTTTCTCTTCAACCGAACCGGCTGTTTGTGTGAAGTGATTCACATCCGCCGTGTCGATGGAGGCGCATTATAGGGAGTCGACTCAGGAAGACAAGCGGAAAAATGCATTTTTATTTCAACCGCTCACCTTTTGCCCACAACGCTTACTTTTGCTGCTTTTTTATCGCCATTGGCAGGTCTGCCAGACTATTTATGACCAAATCTGCCGCATTTTCTGCTTCCGGTGTGACGGGTTTGCCTGTGCGCACCAATACCTTCGTGCCAACATTTGCAGCTGCCGCCGCCTGCATATCTTCAATTTTGTCGCCTACCATATAAGAAGCGGCCATATCGATGTGCAAGAAGTCTCGGGCGGAGATAAACATGCCAGGATGCGGTTTACGACAGTCGCAGACCTGACGATACTCTTCCACGGTGCCCTGTGGGTGATGCGGGCAGTAGTAGATGCCATCCAGCTCAACATCGCGATCGGCCAGCGACCAGTCCATCCATTCGGTCAACGTTTCAAACTGCGCCTCAGTAAATTTACCACGCGCGATACCAGACTGGTTCGTCACAATAATGAGCGCGTAACCCATCTTTTTAAGTTCACGCATGGCATCAATAACGCCGTCGATAAACTCAAACTCGTCGATCTCATGTACATAACCGTGGTCCACATTAATGGTACCGTCACGGTCGAGAAAAATTGCGGGTACAGACTTTGCCACCTTTTATAGCTCCTGAATAAGGCATGTGGCTCTAGTATCGCATGTTTCAGCGGGCAAGAAAGTGCTCATCGCGCAAAGCCTGATTGATTTAGACGTCTGGATGCCTTAACATCCATCTTGTTGACGGCTTCGACCGTACCTGACAGACGAAAATGCCACGGCTAACTTAATTACGATAATAAATAACCAATGATTAAACTTTCGAATATCACCAAAGTGTTCCAGCAGGGGACTCGCACCATTCAGGCGTTAAATAACGTCAGCCTGCATGTTCCTGCCGGGCAGATTTATGGCGTTATTGGCGCCTCCGGTGCCGGTAAAAGTACGCTCATCCGCTGCGTTAACTTACTTGAACGCCCAACCGAAGGCAGCGTTCAGGTCGGCGGTCAGGAACTCACGACGCTTTCTGAGTCAGAGCTGACCAAAGCTCGCCGTCAAATCGGCATGATTTTCCAACACTTTAACCTGCTCTCTTCCCGCACCGTGTTTGGCAACGTCGCGCTGCCGCTGGAACTGGATAACACGCCAAAAGAAGAGATCAAACGCCGTGTAACAGAACTGTTGGATTTGGTTGGTCTTGGTGACAAGCACGATAGCTACCCGGCCAATCTTTCTGGTGGACAAAAACAGCGTGTGGCAATCGCCCGTGCGCTGGCAAGCAATCCCAAAGTGCTGCTGTGTGATGAAGCCACCAGCGCACTCGATCCGGCAACGACCCGCTCGATTCTGGAATTATTGAAAGACATTAACCGTCGTCTGGGACTTACCATTCTGCTGATAACCCATGAGATGGACGTTGTAAAACGCATTTGTGACTGCGTGGCGGTCATCAGTAATGGTGAACTGATTGAACAGGACACCGTTAGCGAAGTGTTCTCACACCCGAAAACGCCGCTGGCACAGAAATTTATCCAGTCCACGCTGCACCTGGATATCCCGGAAGATTATCTGGAACGGTTAAAAGCCGAGCCAGAAGCAGACAGTGTGCCAATGCTGCGCATGGAATTCACCGGTCATTCCGTTGATGCGCCATTGCTCTCTGAGACGGCCCGTCGCTTTAACGTGAATAACAACATTATTAGCGCGCAGATGGATTACGCCGGCGGTGTGAAATTCGGCATCATGCTGACTGAAATGCACGGCACACAGGAAGATACACAAGCAGCCATCAACTGGTTGCAGGAACACCATGTAAAAGTAGAGGTACTGGGTTATGTCTGAGCCGATGATGTGGCTGCTGGTTCGCGGCGTATGGGAAACGCTGGCAATGACCTTTGTGTCCGGTTTTTTTGGTTTTGTGATCGGTCTGCCGGTTGGCGTGTTGCTGTACGTAACGCGTCCGGGGCAAATCATTGAGAACGCGAAGCTCTACCGTACGCTCTCTGCGCTGGTGAACATTTTCCGTTCCATCCCGTTCATCATCTTATTGGTTTGGATGATTCCGTTCACCCGCATGATCGTAGGCACCTCTATCGGACTGCAGGCCGCTATCGTCCCGCTGACCGTCGGCGCCGCGCCGTTTATCGCCCGCATGGTGGAAAACGCGCTGCTCGAAATCCCGACCGGGCTGATAGAAGCCTCTCGTGCGATGGGCGCCACGCCGCTGCAAATTGTACGTAAGGTATTACTGCCAGAAGCGCTGCCAGGACTGGTCAATGCGGCCACCATCACCCTTATCACGCTGGTTGGTTACTCCGCGATGGGTGGCGCCGTTGGTGCCGGTGGTCTTGGGCAGATTGGCTATCAGTACGGTTACATTGGCTACAACGCTACCGTAATGAATACAGTGCTGGTATTGCTCGTCGTTCTGGTTTATTTAATTCAGTTATCCGGCGATCGCATCGTCCGGGCTGTCACGCACAAATAACGTTGCACACAACACTAAAAACTCATTAAGAAAAGGAAATAAGCATGGCGTTCAAATTCAAAACCTTTGCGGCAGTTGGAGCCCTGATCGGTTCTCTGGCACTTGTGGGTTGCGGTCAGGATGAAAAAGATCCTAATCACATCAAAGTGGGCGTTATTGTTGGCGCAGAGCAGCAGGTTGCAGAAGTCGCGCAGAAAGTAGCTAAAGAAAAATACGGTCTGGACGTTGAGCTGGTCACGTTTAACGATTACGTTCTGCCTAACGAAGCGCTGAGCAAAGGCGATATTGATGCTAACGCCTTCCAGCACAAACCGTACCTGGATCAGCAGATCAAAGATCGCGGTTACAAGCTGGTTGCTGTAGGCAATACTTTTGTTTACCCGATTGCGGGCTATTCCAAAAAAATCAAATCACTGGATGAGCTGCAGGACGGTTCACAGGTCGCGATTCCAAACGACCCGACTAACCTTGGCCGTTCCTTGCTGCTGCTGCAAAAAGTGGGCTTAATCAAGCTGAAAGACGGTGTTGGCCTGCTGCCGACCGCGCTGGACGTGATTGAAAACCCGAAAAACCTGAAGCTGGTTGAACTGGAAGCGCCGCAGTTGCCGCGTTCTCTGGACGATGCTCAAATCGCACTGGCGGTCATCAACACCACCTACGCCAGCCAGATCGGCCTGACCCCGGCAAAAGACGGTATCTTTGTTGAAGATAAAGATTCTCCGTACGTAAACCTGATCGTGACTCGTGAAGACAACAAAGATGCTGAGAACGTGAAGAAATTCGTTCAGGCATACCAGTCTGATGAAGTGTACGAAGCAGCAAACAAAGTCTTCAACGGCGGTGCTGTTAAGGGCTGGTAATTTTAGGCTGTTTACCAAATATGTAATATCATCAGGACGGGCGCTTGCCCGTCTTGTCATTTATGCAAGCACCTGATTCAATATCTGACGTTTAGATCATTCATTGAGGAAATATTATGCGTGCTTTACCGATCTGTTTAGTAGCACTCTTGCTGAGCGGCTGTTCTATGTTAAGCAGATCCCCTGTTGAACCCGTTCAAAGCACCGCAACCCCGCCGAAAGCGGAGCCGGAAAAACCGAAAGCACCGCGCGCGACGCCGGTAAGAATCATTACTAACGCTGAAGATTTAGTAGGCAAGCCGTTCCGCGATCTTGGCGAAGTTAGCGGTGAATCCTGCCAGGCATCCAACCAGGATTCCCCTCCGAGCATTCCAACCGCGCGCAAACGCATGCAGATTAACGCATCAAAAATGAAAGCTAATGCGGTATTGCTGCACAGTTGCGAAGTGACCAGCGGAACACCGGGTTGCTATCGTCAGGCGGTTTGCATCGGTTCTGCACTGAACATTTCGGCGAAATGAGCCATTTTCAGTTCGAGAAAATAGGCGTTATCCGCTCACCATATAAAGAAAAGTTCGCCGTTCCACGCCAGCCAGGTCTGGTGAAAAGCGCCTGCGGCGAACTGCATTTGCTCGCACCTTATAACCAGGCCGATGCCGTTCGCGGCCTGGAAGCCTTCAGTCATTTGTGGGTGATTTTTGTTTTTCACCAGACAATGGAAGGTGGATGGCGTCCGACCGTGCGCCCTCCCCGTCTTGGTGGCAACGCCAGAATGGGTGTCTTTGCCACACGTTCAACGTTTCGTCCTAACCCTGTTGGCATGTCGTTGGTAGAGCTGCGGGGCATCCGCTGCCATAAAGAGCACGTAATCCTCGAACTCGGTGGACTGGACCTTGTTGACGGAACGCCAGTAGTGGATATTAAGCCGTATCTGCCGTTTGCCGAATCGCTGCCTGATGCTCGCGCCAGCTATGCCCAGGACGCACCTCAGGCCAGCGTCGAGGTGACGTTCAGTGAAGATCTCGCGGAGCAGCTATCAAAGCTCGAACAACGTTACCCGCGTCTTCGTCAGTTTATTACCGAAGTGCTGGCGCAGGATCCGCGTCCTGCCTACCGTAAAAATGAGGAAGAAGGCAAAACCTACGCCGTCTGGCTGCTGGACTTTAACGTCCGCTGGCGCGTCACACCGTCAGGATTTGAGGTCTTTGCTCTGGAAGCCCGCTAATTTGCGTCGCGTACTCTTTTGACATCCCTTTCTCGCTGGTAAACTAAACCACTTTTGTTTTGTGCCAGGCTCGTTTTGAGCCTGTTCGATCGTTCAACTGGAACCGTAACAACATGCGTACTAGCCAATATCTGCTCTCCACTCTGAAGGAGACACCTGCCGACGCCGAAGTCATCAGCCACCAGCTGATGCTGCGCGCCGGGATGATCCGCAAGCTGGCCTCCGGGTTATATACCTGGCTGCCGACCGGCGTGCGCGTCCTGAAAAAAGTCGAAAATATCGTGCGTGAAGAGATGAACAACGCCGGTGCGATCGAGGTGTTGATGCCGGTCGTTCAGCCTTCTGAACTGTGGGAAGAGAGCGGCCGTTGGGAACAATACGGCCCGGAACTGCTGCGTATTGCTGACCGTGGCGATCGTTCGTTCGTCCTCGGCCCAACGCATGAAGAAGTGATCACCGACCTGATCCGTAACGAGCTGAGCTCTTACAAACAGCTGCCGCTGAACTTCTATCAGATCCAGACCAAATTCCGTGACGAAGTCCGTCCGCGTTTCGGCGTGATGCGTTCCCGCGAATTCCTGATGAAAGATGCCTACTCTTTCCACACCTCTCAGGAATCCCTGCAGGAAACCTACGATGCGATGTACGCTGCGTACAGCAAAATTTTCAGCCGTATGGGGCTGGATTTCCGTGCAGTACAAGCGGATACCGGTTCTATTGGCGGCAGCGCCTCTCACGAATTCCAGGTGCTGGCACAGAGCGGCGAAGACGATGTGATCTTCTCCGACTCCTCCGATTATGCGGCGAACATCGAATTCGCCGAAGCCGTTGCGCCGAAAGAGCCGCGCGCAGCAGCAACTCAGGAAATGACGCTGGTTGATACTCCGAACGCCAAAACCATCGCCGAACTGGTTGAGCAGTTCAACCTGCCTATCGAAAAAACCGTGAAAACCCTGCTGGTGAAAGCGGTTGAAGGCAGCAGCTACCCGCTGGTCGCCCTGCTGGTTCGTGGCGATCACGAGCTGAACGAAGTCAAAGCGGAAAAACTGCCGCAGGTTGCCAGCCCGCTGACCTTTGCCACCGAAGAAGAAATTCGTGCGTTGGTAAAAGCAGGTCCAGGCTCGCTCGGTCCGGTGAATATGCCGATTCCGGTGGTTATCGACCGTACCGTTGCAGTAATGAGCGATTTCGCTGCCGGTGCCAACATCGACGGTAAACACTATTTCGGTATCAACTGGGATCGCGACGTAGTCACCCCGGAAGTTGCAGACATCCGTAACGTGGTCGCCGGCGACCCGAGCCCGGACGGCAAAGGTACGCTGATGATCAAACGCGGTATCGAAGTCGGCCACATCTTCCAGTTGGGTACCAAGTACTCTGAAGCGATGAAAGCCGCCGTACAGGGCGAAGATGGTCGTAACCAGATCCTGACCATGGGTTGCTACGGTATCGGGGTCACTCGCGTGGTTGCTGCTGCTATCGAACAGAACTATGACGATCGCGGCATCGTATGGCCAGACGCCATTGCCCCGTTCCAGGTCGCGATTTTGCCGATGAACATGCACAAGTCCTACCGCGTGCAGGAACTGGCTGAAAAACTGTACGCTGAGCTGCGCGCTCAGGGCATTGAAGTGCTGATGGACGACCGTAAAGAGCGTCCGGGCGTGATGTTTGCCGATATGGAACTGATCGGTATTCCGCACACTATCGTGCTGGGCGACCGTAACCTCGACAACGACGATATCGAATACAAATACCGTCGTAACGGCGAGAAAGAGCTGATTAAAACCGGCGACATCGTCGACTTCCTGGTCAAAGCCATTAAAGGCTAATACCAACAAAAAGGCCCTGATTATCAGGGCCTTTTTTCTATCGATTAATTACACGCTTTACCGGGGATAAATTTCGCGTCTTTATCCGCCATCAACGTTTTCACTTTCTCACCCGTATCCGGGTTTGACTCCAGCGTGAAATGCGCCTCAAGCGTCAGCAATACGGACTGTCCGTTTTCTGCACGCGCAGCTAAATAGTCACGTTCAAGCTGAGCATTATTCGCCACCGGCATCCGTTTACCCGTTGCGCAGTCGGTAAAGATTGCCGCGTCAGCCATATAGAAATACATGCCTCGCATCGGCATTGGCGTCACCGGTAAGCTGGCGGAAACTGGCTGGAGCGTGTAGTTAAACTGTGACTCAATCGGGTTACCTTCACGATCGAGCATTTCCAGCGCCTCGCCTTTAGCCCGGTAGTACGACTTTTCACCTTTGCTGTCGGTCAGCACCAGCTTGTCGGCAGTGCGCGCCCATGTGCCATAAGAGGCAAACGAAGACGGTTCATCCCGCACGCCCTGATAACGTTCATTCATCACCCATGTACCGTCTTTTTCCAGAAACAGAGAGGTTTCAATCCCTTCACAGTCCGCGCAAGGTAAGATGCCACGCCAGCTTTGCTGCATCGGTTTTAATTCTGCCGCCCGCGTCGGCTGTAGTACTTCAACTTCAGTACGGTTATTACAGCCGATCAAGGAAAAAAGCGTGCATGCAGCGACTACGGACAATATTGCTGTTTTCACTATCAATTCCTTATAAATTTTTATTCCCGCTCGTCAGTCTTGCGTTCGACGAACTCTCCCACGCAGTGCTTTCACTGTGGATTTTTGCGCCTTCGATGACAACCTGCGCTCTTTCGAGGCGCGTGTAGGGCGAGTTGCCTGTCGGCTTTTTTGCACTGCGGTTAATTCTTTTATCACCGCTACCAGCCGGGAGATTGCCGCTTCCCGATTAAGTTCCTGGCTACGGTATTCCTGCGCCTTAATGATAATAACGCCATCACCGCTAATCAGATGATGGCTGGCGGCAAGCAAACGTTCCTTGTAATACTCTGGCAGGCCAGAGGCCCGAATGTCAAAGCGCAAATGGATAGCCGTCGAGGTCTTGTTAACGTGCTGACCGCCCGCGCCCTGCGCCCGAATCGCCGTGATTTCCAGCTCATTATCAGGGATAGAGACGTTTCGGGAGATAACAATCATGAACGCGGCTGCCACGCGGTCAGATGAATTTCCAGATTGTTCTGAGAGTCAGACAGCCAGATAGCACCGTCCTGGATAGTTGCCTGCAGCGCCATTGTACGACCTGCAAAATCACTCAGTTGCGCCAGTTGTTCATCATCCAGATACCACACGGTCAGATTTTTAAACTGCGCGCACTTGTTCTGATTTTGCTGCCACCAGATCTGAGCCGCACGGCTGTTGTAAGCAAACAGGGCAACCTCACCAGACTGGGTACAGGCTTTTTTAATACGGCGCTCATCCGGCAGACCCAGCTCAATCCAGAGATCGATACCCAGATGGTCGTTACGCAGCCATGCTTCAGGCTCGTCTTCCGCACTCAGGCCACGCGTGAACTGCAGCCGTTCATCGGCATATTTGATCCAGGCCAGCAGGCGCAACATCATGCGCTCCTGGGTTTCAGAGGGGTGACGCGCCAGCGTCAAGGCCGCGTCAAGGAACTGGTTGCGGTCAAGATCCGCTACGTTGACGACGGCTTTATAAATTGTCGCTTTAAGCGCCATGAGAGAACTCCTTTCGAATCAGGCGCACATTGTAGCGAAAACTGCGGCAAAAGGCTGCTAACTGCTCCACTATCAAGGCGCTGATATTGCTTGAATGAGTATGGTATAGTCACCTTGCTAAACAGAGTTTATCTTCGTAGGCTTAGACTTGCATCCACGGTTAAGTCAGAGTGCTGACAGGAGGGCATGTGGAAAAATATTGTGAGTTAATACGCAAGCGGTACGCGGAAATCGCCAGCGGAGACTTAGGGTATATCCCGGATGCGCTGGGTTGCGTATTGAAGGTGCTTAATGAAGTGGCGGCAGACAGCGCCCTTCCAGAGTCGGTCAGGGAAAAAGCGGCGTATGCTGCCGCGAACTTACTGGTGAGCGATTATGTCAATGAATGAAACGTATCAACCCATCAACTGCGATGATTACGACAATCTTGAACTCGCCTGCCAGCACCATTTGTTACTGACGCTGGCGCTAAAAGATGGCGAAGTTTTGCAGGCGAAAGCGAACGACCTGGTTTCACGCAAAAACGTGGAGTATCTGGTCGCAGATGTCGCAGGTGAAACCCGGGAGCTTCGTCTCGACAAAATTGCCAGCTTCAGCCACCCGCAGATCGGTACCGTGGTGGTCAGCGAATCTTAACTTTTTTCGCCTTATCCGGCCTACTTTCCATGTGAAACGTAGGCCTGATAAGCGCAGCGCCATCAGGCATGCCATACCAGACTTACGCCTTCTTCACCTTCTGCCGTCCCCTCACGCGTCACGAAAACACCCGCAGCCGAAATCAACGTTTCGCCGTAAAACAGCAGCGGTGTGGTATCTCGTCGCCAGGGCGGGATCCCCTGCTCCTGCCAGATTTTCTTTAATTTCCGTCCGCCGTTACGCCCGACAATATGCAATAACCCTGGCGCTTTAAAACGGATACTGACGACTTCATCCGCTTGCGGCAAGCGCAAATCACCCGCAGAGATTAACTGAACCGAACCCAATCCGGCAGGCAGCGTCAACGGTGTTTTCCACTCTAACCACGGGATAACAGTTTCGCTTTGCCCATCGACTGACTTCACCCACCACAGCTGTGACTGATAACGACGGACCTCGTACTCCCCGAGGCGAAAACTTGGTGACGCATCTTCCCGCGCCAGCGCCACTTCCTGCCAGATACGTTCCAGCCCATCACGGGAAGGCATCGGCGCATTTAACCCCGCCAGCCAGCGACGAAGCAGCGCGGCACGACGCACGCCGCTCATCATCATTAATGGCGTCAGTAACAGTGTTCCGCGGGATGTGATGCAATCGGCTAAATCGCTGGCCAGCAGTTCATCCAATAAACTCTCCTGCTCAGCGCACAGCGCAGCGCTGCGGGCAACGGCTTGCGCGAAGTGCGGCCAGCGCTGTTGGAGCAATGGGGTAACGCGCAATCTGAGGAAATTGCGATCGTAGGTATCATCCTGATTGCTTTCATCTTCAATCCAGCATAATTCATGCTGCCGTGCCCATGCTTCAAGCGCCTCTCGCGTTTGCGCCAGCAGCGGTCGAATCAGCTGGGTTCCGGCAAACGGAGAGCTTTCCCCCATGGCGGAAAGTCCGGCAGGACCACTGCCGCGTTTAAGCGCCAGCAGAAAGGTTTCACACTGGTCATCGAGATGCTGTGCTGTCATCAGCACCTCGCCCGGTAGTAAGGTCTGCGCAAACGCCTGATAGCGCGCACGTCGCGCCTGGGCTTCGATGCCCAGACCATCATCCTCAAGGTATACCCGCTCAACCACCAGCGGCACCTGCCACTGCGCGCATACCGACTCACAGTGCTGTACCCAACTGTCTGCGTGTGGGCTTAATCCGTGATGAATGTGGATTGCGCGTAAAGCAACATCAGGATGCAGCGCTCGCCACAGCACCAACTGATGCAGCAATACGGTGGAATCCAGCCCGCCGCTAAAGGCGACCAGAATCGATTGAGAATTCAGCAGCGAAGTGTTCAGCGTGAGTGTCGTCATGATGGTTACTTACAATGGCATTGCCCGGCACGTTACCGGGCTAACGCCACAATGACAAGCCCTACAGCTCGTACAGTTCGAGGGGTAATCCGTCCGGATCGTTAAAAAACGTAAAACGTTTGCCGGTAAACGGATCGATTCGTACCGGCTCGCATTTCACATCATGGCTTTCCAGATGAATTATCGCCTTTTCCACGTCATCTACGCTGAACGCCAGATGACGCAAACCGCAGGCTTCCGGTCGGCTCGGACGGCAAGGTGGAAACGGGAAAGAAAAAAGCTCAATCACATACTGGCCGTTCAATGCCAGATCGCCTTTCCACGAGTCTCTCTCTTCCCGATAGGCTTCGCTCATCAGTGTAAAGCCAAGCACATCGCAGTAAAATGCCTTACTCGCCGCGTAGTCAGTCGCAATAATGGCAATATGGTGAACCTGTTTTAATCCCAGCATAGCGTCATCGCCTCTTTCATTTTTCTGTCAGAACGTTACTCGAACGTCTTGGGGTCAGGCAAGTCGTTATGCCATTTTTAAGACTCTCACGCGATACAGGCCATCCTCACCCAGTTTAGCGCCATGGATATCGGTTTCAAATCCAGGGTAGCGCTGCCCTACCGAGCACAGCATCAGAAGAAAATCGAGGACAGCCCGGCTTTTGGCAGTGATCATTTCCCCGGGCATCAAAAGCGGCACACCGGGAGGATAAGGCAGGATCATATTGGCAGAAACGCGCCCCACCAGTTGATCAAGTGCTACCGTTTCGACCTCACCTTTGATCTGCCGCTGCCAGGCCTGGTGCGGCGTCATTTTCATTTCCGGCAAGGTATCAAATGCCCGCAGCATCAACCCGGAGAGATCATGCTGGCGGATCAACTGATGGATCCCTTGCGCCAGATCCTGAATACGCATATTGCGATAGAAATCGGGATCTTCAGCATATAGATCCGGCAGCATATTTTTCACACGTAAATTCAGATCGTACGAGCGCTTAAATTCCGTCAGGCCACGTAGCAGCCCCATCGCCCGGGTTTTATCAATACCAATGCTGAACAGGAACAACAGGTTATACGGTCCCGTCTTCTCGACTACGACGCCGCGTTCATCAAGGAATTTCGCCACCAGCGCCGCGGGGATCCCCTCTTCGCTCATATTTCCCTGTTCATCCATTCCCGGCGTCAAAATCGTGACCTTCACCGGGTCAAGGAACATGTGGTCGGCATCAGCATCCACAAATCCGTGCCAGTCTTCACCTGGCGCTACCGGCCAACATTCTGCTTCATCTACCTTTTCCGGCTGCCAGATATCAAAGAACCAACCATCCGACTCTTCACGCAGACGCTGCACTTCTTTACGGAAATGCAGCGCCCGTTCCACCGAACGATTGATTAACCGCTTGCCTGAATTGCCACGCAGCATTGCCGCCGCCGTTTCTATCGACGCCACTATCGGATAGCTCGGAGACGTAGAGGTGTGCATCATAAAGGCTTCGTTGAACGTGTCTTCATCATAGTCGCCCTTAATGTGGATCAGCGAAGCCTGTGACAACGCCGCCAGCATCTTGTGGGTGGACTGAGTTTCAAAAATCACCTTTCCCGGTACCCGTTCGCCGCTCATCCCGCTTTTCCCCTGATAGATCGGATGAAAATGGGTATACGGCACCCAGGCTGAATCAAAATGGATGGAGGGCACATCCAGGGTTTGTTTGATCCAGTTGGTGTTATACAACAGGCCATCATAGGTGGAGTTGGTGATCACCGCGTGGACCGGCCATTGCGCCTGATTGGTTTCCTCAACTTTGCGTTCAATGCTTGCGTGGGTAAATTCCCGACGGGGTATACCGCCGAGGATCCCCAGCGCGTTACGCGTAGGTTTTAGCCAGATGGGCACCACATCACTCATCATCAGCAAATGCGCCAGTGACTTATGGCAGTTGCGGTCAATCAGGAGCGTACTGCCTGCAGGTGCAGCATACATACCGACAATCTTGTTCGATGTCGAGGTGCCGTTGGTCACCATATAGCTCTGCTCGGCACCAAAAGTACGCGCGATATACTCCTCCGCTTCCAGGTGCGGACCGGTATGATCAAGCAATGAGCCCAGTTCGGTTACGGAAATGGACACGTCGGCTTTCAGCGTATTACCGCCAAAGAAATCATAGAACAGGCAGCCGACCGGACTTTTCTGGTACGCCGTTCCCGCCATGTGCCCAGGCGTGCAGAAGGTATACTTCCCTTCCTTCACATAGGTAAACAGCGCTTTGGTGAAAGGAGGCGTGATGTTATCGAGGTATTCGCTGGTGTACTGGCGGATGCGGGTGGCAATGTCTTCAGACTGACCCAGCGCATACTCAAAAAACCACAGCGCCATGCGCAGGTCGTGCGCACTGACATCCATCGTCGAATGGGTATTAATAAAGGCGTAGAGCGGGAGATACTCGTTGAGCTGGTTGATGTCGCTGCACAGTTCCAGACTGTATTCATCCCAGTCAAAAATGACGCCGCAAATTCGCGGGTTATGTTCGATAAACTTCAGCAGGTCGACGCTATTCTGCGGCCAGATAATCTGAAACCCCTGCTGCTGCAGCGCACGTTCAAGTTCCTTGATGGGCTCATCTTTATAAAAGACGCCATGCGGTCCCATGATGGCAATGATATTCATGCGTTCCTCCTGGAAAAACCTTAGTTAATCATAGCCTGGCCAAACCACAGGTAAAAAAAAGGGCCACAGCATTGTGGCCCTTTTCAGAATTAATGCAGTTTACGCGTAACCGTAGCTCATCAGACGCTGGTAACGACGGTTTTTCAGATCATCTTTGCTTAACACGTCGAGATCGGCGAGATCGGCCAGTAGCTGTGCCTTCAGGGACGCAGCCATTACTTCAGGGTTGCGGTGCGCGCCGCCCAGCGGTTCCGGGATGATAGAGTCAATCAGCTTCAGCTCTTTCAGACGCGGCGCGATAATTCCCATTGCTTCTGCGGCCAGCGGCGCTTTGTCGGCGCTTTTCCACAGAATGGAAGCACAACCTTCCGGGGAGATAACGGAATAGGTGCTGTACTGCAGCATATTCACTTTATCGCCCACACCGATAGCCAGCGCGCCGCCGGAACCACCTTCACCGATAACGGTGCAGATTACCGGCACGCTCAGACGTGACATTTCGCGCAGGTTGCGCGCAATCGCTTCTGACTGACCACGTTCTTCCGCGCCCACGCCCGGGTAAGCCCCTGGGGTGTCGATGAAGGTAATGATCGGCATGTTGAAGCGCTCGGCCATTTCCATCAGGCGCAGCGCTTTGCGATAGCCTTCCGGCGCTGGCATGCCGAAATTACGGCGAATCTTTTCTTTGGTCTCACGGCCTTTCTGATGACCAATGATCATCACCGGACGGCCATCCAGACGCGCGATACCGCCGACAATAGCTTTATCATCCGCATAGGCTCGATCGCCCGCCAGCTCATCAAATTCATCAAACGCCAGGCGGACATAATCCAGGGTGTACGGACGCTGTGGATGGCGCGCCAGTTGGGCTACCTGCCATGCGCCAAGATCGGCGAAGATTTTACGCGTCAGTTCTACGCTTTTTTCACGCAGACGATGCACTTCTTCATCGATGTTAATATCCAGTTTCTCATCCTGACGGCTAACCGCAGTCAAAGAATCGATTTTTGCTTCCAGCTCTGCAATCGGCTGTTCAAAATCAAGGAAATTCAGACTCATAGTATTCCTGTATTAGTCAAACTCCAGTTCCACCTGCTCCGAACCAATAAGGCCACGGAGATCGTTTAGCAAACGATCGCTCGGAGAGACACGCCACGTCGCGCCAAAACGCAACCGCGCACGTGCATCCGCCCTCTGATAGTAGAGATGTACTGGAATTGTCCCCGAGCGGTGGGGTTCCAGAGACTGACGGAGTCGGTTTAAAAGCTGGTCATCAATTTGCCTGTCCGTCAGCGAGATAGCAAGCCCGCGAGCATATTTTTCCCGGGCTTCGTCAATATCCATGACTTCACGGGCCATCATTTTAAGCCCGCCACTGAAGTCATCAAAGCTGACCTGTCCGCTGACGATAAGTATGCGGTCTTTTTCCAGCAATTGCTGGTATTTATCCAGAGCATCGGTAAACAACATAACCTCCAGACGTCCGGAACGGTCATCCAGTGTACAGATGCCGATACGATTGCCGCGCTTGGTGACCATTACCCGCGCAGCAATGACGAGCCCCGCAGCCGTGGTGACTTTACCACGTTCTGTCGGATGCATGTCTTTCAGCCTGTAGCCTCCGACATAGCGCTCAATTTCTTTTAAATACTGGTTGATGGGGTGTCCCGTCAGGTAAAGCCCCAACGTTTCACGCTCACCGTCTAATACCACCTGCTCCGGCCACGGTTGGCAGCTGGCATAGGATTGTTCAATTTGCTCCGGTTCTTCCGCCAGCACGCCAAACATATCGGCCTGACCAATAGCTTCGGCTTTTGCATGCTGATCGGCGGCTTTTAGTGCGTCGTTGAGCGAATTCATCAACGCCGCACGATGCGGGCCAAGGCGATCAAACGCCCCGGACATGATTAGCTTTTCCAGCACCCGGCGGTTAAGTTTTTTGATATCCGTGCGCGCGCAGAGATCAAACAGCTCACGGAAGTAGCCGCCTTCGTTACGCGCCTCAATAATAGCTTCAATTGGCCCTTCACCCACGCCTTTTATCGCGCCGATGCCATAAACAATCTCGCCATCATCATTCACGTGAAAATGGTAAAGCCCGGAGTTGATATCCGGCGGCAGGATTTTGAGCCCCATGCGCCAGCATTCATCCACCAGTCCGACGACTTTCTCGGTGTTATCCATATCGGCGGTCATTACCGCCGCCATAAACTCGGCAGGATAATGCGCCTTCAGCCACAGAGTCTGGTAAGAAACCAGCGCATAGGCAGCGGAGTGCGATTTGTTAAATCCGTAACCGGCGAATTTCTCCACCAGGTCAAAGATTTTCATCGCCAGTTCGCCGTCTACGCCGCGCTTTTTCGCCCCTTCTTCAAAGGTGCCGCGCTGCTTGGCCATTTCTTCCGGCTTTTTCTTACCCATCGCACGACGCAGCATATCCGCGCCGCCAAGGGTATACCCGGACAACTCCTGGGCAATCTGCATAACCTGTTCCTGATACAGGATAATGCCGTAGGTCGGCTCCAGTACCGGTTTCAGACACTCATGCTGCCATTGTACATCCGGATAGGAAATCTCTTCGCGACCATGCTTACGGTCGATAAAGTTATCTACCATCCCCGACTGTAGCGGGCCAGGGCGGAACAGAGCCACCAGTGCGATCATATCTTCGAAGCAGTCAGGCTGCAGACGTTTGATCAGGTCTTTCATGCCGCGGGATTCAAGCTGGAAGACCGCCGTGGTCTCCGAGCGTTGCAGCATATCGAAGCTTTTCTTGTCATCCAGCGGGATAGCCGCAATATCCAGCGGTGGCTCACCGTTCTTTTCACGGCGCGCGTTGATCATTTCCAGCGCCCAGTTGATGATGGTGAGCGTACGCAGACCGAGGAAGTCGAACTTCACAAGACCGGCATATTCCACATCGTTCTTATCAAACTGAGTAACCGGGTGCAGCCCCTGTTCATCGCAGTACAGCGGAGCAAAATCAGTAATTTTGGTCGGTGCGATAACCACACCACCGGCGTGCTTACCGGCGTTACGCGTGACGCCTTCCAGCTTACGCGCCATATCGATCAGCGCTTTAACCTCTTCATCTGCCTCATAAATTTCCGGCAGTTGGGGTTCGGCTTCAAAGGCTTTTGCCAGCGTCATGCCCGGATCGGGCGGCACCAGCTTCGAAATACGGTCAACGAAGCCGTACGGATGCCCCAGTACGCGGCCCACGTCGCGGATAACCGCTTTTGCTGCCATCGTACCGAAGGTAATAATCTGCGAAACCGCATCACGACCGTACATTTCCGCCACGTGCTCGATGACCTGGTCGCGTTTCTCCATACAGAAGTCAACGTCGAAGTCGGGCATTGAGACACGTTCCGGGTTAAGGAAACGTTCGAACAGCAGGTCAAATTCCAGCGGGTCGAGATCGGTAATTTTCAGCGCATAGGCAACAAGTGAGCCAGCGCCGGAACCACGTCCCGGGCCTACCGGTACGCCGTTATCTTTCGACCACTGGATAAATTCCATAACGATCAGGAAGTAGCCCGGGAATCCCATCTGGTTGATAACTTTAAGTTCAACTTCCAGACGTTCATCGTAAGGTGGGCGCTTCTGCGCACGAACTTCAGGGTCAGGGAACAAAAATTCGAGACGTTCTTCCAGCCCTTCGCGTGATTTCGCCACAAGGAAATCTTCGGTGGTCATATCGCCGGTCGGGAACTGCGGCAGGAAATATTCGCCCAGACGCACCGTCACGTTGCAGCGTTTAGCTATCTCGACGGTGTTTTGCAGTGCTTCCGGAATATCGGAGAACAGCTCGCACATCTCATCTTCGCTGCGCATGTACTGCTGCGGCGAATAGTTACGCGGGCGTTTCGGGTCATCAAGGGTAAAGCCGTCGTGGATCGCTACGCGGATTTCATGCGCATCGAAATCTCCGGTTTCAAGGAAGCGGACATCGTTAGTCGCCACCACCGGTAGACCACGCGTTTCGGCCAGTGCTACGGCTGCGTGCAGATAATTTTCTTCATCTTGCCTGCCGGTGCGAATCAGTTCGAGGAAATAGCAATTGGGAAAATGTTCTTCGTAAAACGCCACGCACTCGTCAACCAGTGCGTTATTGCCGCGCAGCAGACTTCGTCCGACATCGCCCATGCGACCGCCGGAGAGCAAAATCAAACCTTCTTTTAACTCGACCAACCAGTCCCGGTCGATAACCGGTCCTTCTGCGCCATAGCCGCGCTGATAGGCTTTCGAAATCAACAACGTCAGGTTCTGATAGCCGGTATTATTTGCGGCCAGCACGGTAAGCTGCGTGAGTTCATCGCCCAACAGCTCACTGCGGACATGAAAATCTGCGCCAACTATCGGCTTGATACCCGCGCCATGGCCCGCTCCGTAAAACTTCACCAGACCACACAGGTTGGTAAAATCGGTGATCGCCAGCGCAGGCATGCCTAACGCGGCCGCCTTTTTTACCAGCGGTCCGGTTTTCGCCAGCCCATCGATCATGGAGTAGTCGCTGTGCACCCGTAGGTGGACGAAACGTGGTTCAGACATCTTCAGATTCCTTCGACACAAGAATCAGGACGAGAGTCCCAGTGCGCGTTTGACGGGGCCAAAGCTGCGGCGATGGTGCTCAGTCGCACCATGCAGTGCCAATTTTTCCAGATGAAATGCGGTTGGATAACCTTTGTGCTGTGCAAAACCATACTGTGGAAAAACCGTATCCAGCGCCGCCATTTCAGCGTCACGGGTCACTTTTGCCAGAATCGATGCGGCGCTAATCTCCGCCACGCGGCTATCACCTTTGACCACCGCCATCGACGGTACCGGTAATGCCGGGCAACGATTGCCGTCAATCAGCACGTATTCGGGCACAATATGCAGACCCGCAACCGCACGCTGCATGGCCAGCATGGTAGCATGCAAAATGTTCAGTTCGTCGATTTCATGCGGTTCTGCCCGACCCAGGCTCCAGCTTAACGCCTTTTCTTTAATTTCATCAAACAGCGCCAGGCGACGTTTTTCTGACAGTTTTTTTGAGTCGTTAAGACCGATAATAGGGCGAGCCGGATCCAGAATGACGGCAGCAGTGACGACCGCGCCGACCAAAGGGCCGCGTCCGACTTCATCCACACCCGCCACTAAATGCGTATGCGGATACACAAATTCAATCATTGCGCTAACTCCAGGACCGCATCCGCTGCCTGCTCATCAGCATTGCAACGGATCTGCTGGTGCAGTTCACGGAATGTGTCGTGCATCGCATGGCTGGTTTTACCCTTCGCCAGCAACGGCAACAGCGCTTGCGACAGCGCCTGCGGTTCACACTCTTCCTGCAACAGCTCTTTAACCAGTTCTCTTCCCGCCAACAGGTTAGGTAGCGAAACGTAATCAGTCTTCACCAGACGCTTCGCCAGCCAGAAGGTGAAGGGTTTCATACGGTAGCCAACCACCATCGGGCATTTTGCCAGCATACATTCCAGCGCGGCGGTACCTGAAGCCAGCAGTGCGGCGTCGCTGGCCACCATTGCTTCACGTCCCATACCATTGAGCAGATGTACGGAAAGCTCCGGTGCAACTTCCGCTTTAATGCGTTCAAACTGCTCGCGACGTTTGGCATTCACCAACGGCACCACCACTTCGAGATCCGGATAATGCTGGCGTAATAGCTGCGCCGTTTTCAGAAAATCGGCGCTGAGCATCTCCACTTCTGCACCACGGCTTCCCGGCAGTAGCGCCAGGCAGTGAGCGTCATGAGGAATGCCCAGAATATCACGTGCCGCGTTTTTATCCGGGTCCAACGGCATGGCATCCGCCATGGTATGACCTATAAAGCGGCACGGGACGTTAAATTTGTCATAAAACGCTTTTTCGAAAGGCAGAAAGGCCAGCACCATGTTGGTGGATCTGCCTATTTTGAAAACGCGTTTCTGTCGCCACGCCCAGACGGACGGACTGACATAATGAATGGTTTTAATGCCCTGTTTTTTCAAGTTCCCTTCGAGGGTAATGTTGAAATCAGGTGCATCAATGCCAACGAAAACATCCGGCTTTAAGTCGGTGAATCGGCGAGTGAGGTCGGCACGAATATGCAGTAAACGGCGCAGACGTCCGAGCACTTCAACAATGCCCATGACCGCCAGCTCTTCCATTTCGTACCAGGCTTCACAGCCTTCGGCCTGCATCAGCGGACCCGCCACACCAACAAAACGCGCATTGGGAACGCGAGCCTTGAGTGCACGGATTAACCCTGCACCAAGAATATCGCCGGAGGTTTCTCCGGCGACGAGGGCAATCGTTAAAGGACGCTGTTCAGTCATTAACGAATCAGGCCACGCGTTGAGCGCTCAAAGAAGTCGCTGAAAGCCTGAACTTCGGGGTACTGTTTCGCCAGTTCCGCGATTTCTGGTTTCACTTCTTCCAGCGTTTTACCACTACGGTACAACGCTTTGTAGGCGTTACGAATCGCGGTAATCGCTTCGCGAGTGAATCCACGACGCTTCAGACCTTCGATATTGACGCCAAACGGCGTCGCGTGGTTGCCCTGGGCGATAACGTACGGAGGCACGTCCTGGGCTACACCAGAACAGCCACCAACCATCACATGAGCACCGATGATGCAGAACTGATGCACCGCAGTCATGCCGCCGATGATAACAAAATCATCCAGCGAAACATGTCCGGCAAGCGTGGCGTTATTCGCCAGAATACAGCGGTTTCCTACCGTACAATCATGCGCGACGTGCGCATTAATCATCAGTAAGTTATCGCTGCCCACCTTCGTCACTCCACCGCCCTGCACTGTGCCACGATGAATGGTGACGCTTTCGCGGATGCGGTTGCGATCGCCAATTTCCACACGGGTCGGTTCGCCAGCATATTTAAGATCCTGGTTAACTTCACCGATGGAGGCAAACTGATAGATCTCGTTATCGCGACCAATTTTTGTATGGCCATTCACGACAACGTGAGACTTCAGTACGGTACCCTCACCAATTTCAACATGGGGTCCAACAATACAAAATGGGCCAATGTGAGCATTGGCACCAATGCTGGCGCCCTCTTCTACAATGGCGGTCGGGTGAATAAAGGCGGATTTATCAATCACGTATCAGGCCTCCCGGCTACGGGCACACATCATCGTTGCTTCGCACACAACTTTACCGTCGACCAGCGCAACCCCTTTAAAACGGGTCAGGCCACGGCGCGTTTTCTCGAAAGTCACTTCCATGATCATCTGATCGCCAGGCACGACAGGACGCTTAAAGCGTGCTTCGTCAATACCCGCGAAATAATACAGTTCGCCTGGTTCCAGTTTTCCTACGCTTTTAAACGCAAGGATACCGGTAGCCTGTGCCATCGCTTCCAGAATCAATACGCCAGGGAAAATAGGTTTACCCGGGAAGTGGCCCTGAAAGAAAGGCTCGTTAACGGATACATTTTTCACTGCGCGCAGAAAACGACCTTCTTCAAAATCCAGCACGCGATCAACCAGCAGAAACGGAAAACGGTGCGGCAGAAGTTCTAAAATCTCTTCAATATGCAGAGTATGAGTGTTAGTAGTCAAAATACTCTTCCTGTCAAAATATACTAAAAGGCAATAATAACACGGCCTGTCGCAATCGTATGAATGGGACAGGCCGAAAAGTCAGACATGCAAAAACGGTGCTTTAGTCTTGTTGATTAACCTTGCGCTCAATCGCTTTGAGGCGCTTGCTCATATCATCAATATTCATCACCAGTGCAGCTGTTTTACGCCATACCTTATTGGGTTGTAGCGGAATGCCTGAGGAATAGACGCCAGGTTCGGTGATAGGACGCATCACCATACCCATGCCAGTCACCGTGACTTTGTCGCATATTTCCATATGCCCATTGATCACGCTGGCGCCGCCAATCATGCAGTAACGGCCAATCTTCAGGCTTCCCGCCATAATGACGCCACCGGCTACTGCCGTATTGTCGCCAATCACAACGTTATGCGCAATCTGGCACTGGTTATCAATGATAACACCATTACCGATCACAGTATCGTCCAGAGCACCACGGTCAATGGTGGTACAAGCGCCGATCTCGACGCGATCGCCGATAATCACGCGACCAAGCTGCGGGATCTTTACCCAGTTACCGCGATCGTTCGCGTAACCAAATCCATCAGATCCAACGACAGTGCTTGACTGGATCAGGCAATTCTCACCGATCTGAATGTCGTGGTAAATCGTCACATTCGCCCACAAGCGTGAACCTGCACCGATTTTAGTATTTTTTCCGACGAAGCAGCCTGCGCCGATAACGACGTTATCACCCAGTTCTACGCCAGACTCAATGACCGCATTTGCGCCCACAGAGACATTACTACCCAGCTTCGCCGTTGCATCGATCACTGCACTCGGTGCAATGTTCTGTGCAGGCTGAGGCGTGGTATCTAAAATTTGCGCCATACGTGCATAGGTCAGGTAGGGATTCTTCACTACCAACGCGGCACTTTTAGCAAAAGGAAGATCGTCCTGCGTCATTACTACGGCAGAAGCCTGGCATACGCCTAAGTGTTCACGGTACTTAGGATTCACCATGAACGTGATATTGCCAGTTTGCGCAGATTGCATGGACGCTACGCCGGTGATGACGATATCGCCATCACCGTGTAATTCTGCATCCAACTGCTCTGCTAAATCAGCCAGTCGAATTGAAGGCATTACTTATTTAACCTGTTTCAGTACGTCAGCGGTGATGTCTTTTACATCGCTGCTGTTGTATGCAACGGTGTTTGCGTCAACGACCAGATCGATGCTCTGGCTGCTGGCAACAGATTTCACAGCAGTCTGGATACGAGTAACCAGTTTGCCACGTTCTTCGTTGGAGCGACGCGCACGATCCTGCTCAAAAGCCTGAGCTTTCTGAGAGAAAGTCTGGCGCTGAGCCATAACGTCTTTTTCCAGCTTGGTACGATCGCTACCTGCTTTCATTGATTGCAGACGCTGCATCTTAGATTGCAGATCGGATTCCATACGCTGCAGTTCGCTGGCACGGCCTTTGAACTCGTTTTCCAGCGTAGCAGAAACGCCTGTCTTCTGTGCAACCTGTTGGAACAGGCTACCCATGTTGACGATTGCAATTTTGTCAGCCGCTTGTGCGGACGTTGCCATCGCTAAACCGAGACCTGCAGCTAATAACCACTTTTTCACAATTAACTCCTTACCATCTCATTTGCACCCGAAGGTGCAGTTCTTTGCGTGGCCAGGCGATCCCATGCAAGATCGCCTAAAGTCATCGCTACACTACCACTACATTCCTTTGCGAAGAACAATTACCAGGTTTTACCAATGTTAAACTGGAACTGTTCCGCTTTGTCTCCATCGTACTTCTTGAACGGCTGGGCGTAGGAGAAAACCAACGGCCCCAATGGGGACATCCATTGTAAAGCGATACCCGCTGACATACGGATATTACTTGGATCACTGTAGTCCGGCACACCTATAGCACGTGTTTGAGCGCTATCCTGCCAGTTAGTATCCCAAACAGTACCCATATCCCAGAAGAACGAGGTACGAACCGAGTTGGCATACTTGTCGCTAATGAACGGCGTTGGGGTAATAAACTCCAGGCTGGCGACAGCCATGGCGTTACCGCCCACTGCGTCATCCGATTTACAGTCCTTACCGTCCGCGTTGGAACACTCTTCGTAGTCACTATTATCAGAACCACTGGCGTAAGCACCGTTTTTGTAGACTGCTTTTGGACCGATAGTATTCGACTGGAAGCCACGCACGGTGCTGGAACCACCTGCATAGAAGTTCTCATAGAACGGCATTTCTTTGCTGCCAATGCCGTCGCCATAGCCTACCTTCGTACGTCCTAAAACCACCCACTTGTGATCGTCATCGATCGGCACATAGGTCGCGGTATCCATCGACACTTTGTAGTATTCGTTATCAGAACCCGGAATGGTCACTTTACCGTTCAGGTTGACGCGTGTACCGTCCGTTGGGAAATACCCACGGTCCAGTTTGTTGTACGTCCAACCGTAGTTAAAGGTGAAGTCATCAGCGGCAAAGCTGTTGGTATTGGTCTCGCCCATTGACTCAAGATAACGATCCATCGCAACCTGCGGCTGCATGTTGGACAGTTTGTTATGTACATAACCCAGGCCGGCACGCAACGTGTTGTATTCGTTTACCGGGAAGCCAAGCGTTACGTCTGTACCATAACTTTTGTTGGTATAGTCGGACAGATCCGCATCATTCGCTTCAAAGTCGTTATAGAAGACACGGCCACCCAGGCTCACACCATCAACGGTGAAGTACGGGTTAGTCACAGACAACTCAGTATAGGTCTGGTAGTCGTTTTTGGTGCCGTTGATGCCAACAGAATAACCGGTACCTAACCAGTTATCTTGCTGAACGCCAGCCTGGAAGCTCACGCCGCTCTCGGTACCGTAACCGACGCCGAAGTTAAAGCTACCGGTGTTACGCTCTTTGACCTTGTAGACTACATCAACCTGATCCGGTCTGCCCGGAACACGCTGAGTATCGGTATCAACTGTTTCAAAGTAACCCAGACGGTTCAGACGCTCTTTACCCTGGTCGACCAGATCGCTGCCCAACCATGCACCTTCCATCTGACGCATTTCGCGACGCAGAACGGAATCTTTAGAGGTGTCGTTACCTTCAAAACGAATCTTACGCACATAGAAACGGTTACCCGCATCCACGTTTACGCGTAATTTAACGGTTTTGTCAGCGTCGTTGATTTCAGGCTGCGACTGTACGCGCGGATAGGCATAGCCATAGCGACCCAGGAGCTTCTTGATATCATCTTCCATTTTGGTCACTTTGGTGCCGTTATAGAGTTCACCTGGCTCGATCTTCGTCAGGGTCTCAATTTCGGCGGAGTGCCCGGCCAGGTTACCGCTCACCTGAACACCAGAAAGCTTGTACTGCTCGCCTTCTGTGATGTTAACGGTGATGTAGATACCTTTTTTATCCGGCGTCAGGCTGACCTGAGTGGAATCGATATTAAAGCGGGCATAACCGCGATCCAGATAGTAACTGCGCAGGGTTTCAAGGTCACCCGCCAGTTTCTGTTTCTGGTATTTGCGATCGCCCACCACGTTCCACCACGGCACTTCGTCACGCAACTGGAAGTGAGAGATAAGTTCGTCAGTCGTGAAGGCATGGTTGCCGACGATATTGATCTGTTGGATCTTCGCCGAAACACCTTCCTGGAAGACCAGCTTGAGGTCAACGCGGTTACGCGGCAACGGCGTCACCACCGCTTTCACACTGGCGCTGTACTTACCGACGCTATAGTAGAAATCTTCCAGGCCTTTTTCGATATCGGCAAGCGTAGTGCGATCCAGAGACTCGCCAACACGCACGCCAGACGCCTCGAGGTTTTGCTTGAGCATGTCATCTTTCACCGATTTATTACCGGAGAAAGTGATGCTTGCAATCGTCGGACGCTCTTTTACCTGAACCAGAAGGGTATCACCATCGCGCAGGACGCGGACATCCTCAAAGTTACCGGTGGCGAACAGAGCACGAATGGTATTACTGATGTCTTCATCATTAACCGTGTCGCCTGTGCGCACCGGCATACTGAGGAGAGCCGCACCAACGGCGACTCGCTGTAGGCCTTCGAAATGAATGTCCTTCACTACGAACCCTTCAGCACCGTATACGGTGGCGCTGCTAAACAGCAGCGACGCTATGAGCAACTTTTTCATCGCCATCGTTATTATGCGTTCTTCCTAACACTCTCTTACAACCGAGAGAAATCATTGAAAAGTGCAAGCCCCATTAACAACACCAGCAAGATAGAGCCAATGCGATAACTAAAGTCTTGAACCCGCTCGGATACCGGACCGCCCTTCAGCTTTTCAATCGCCAGGAACAGCAGATGCCCCCCGTCAAGAACGGGCAACGGAAACAGGTTGATTATCCCTAAGTTCACGCTGATAAGCGCAAGGAACATCAGGTAATAAATAATCCCGAATTCCGCTGACATCCCAGCCCCCTGGGCGATAGAAATCGGCCCACTGAGGTTGTTCAGTTTTACATCACCGGTAATCAATTTTCCCAGCATACTGACCGTCAGCTTCATCAACTGCCACGTTTTATCCGAGGCTTCGAGGACGGCGCTGAATGGCCCATACTGGCGTACAGTCTTATACTCATCAGGCAGAGGAATAACTTTAGGCACCACGCCCGCAAAACCTTCTGCCTTCCCGTTAACCTGTTTTGAATCTGGGGTTAACGTTAAAGACAAGGAACTTCCTTGTCTTTCAATATCTAGCGCTAACGGCTTATCCGGATTATCGCGCACCAGCGTCACAAACGTCATCCATTGCGTCAGCGGCTGACCATTGACTTTAACGATCCTGTCGCCTGCTTGCAAACCTGCCTTACTTGCAGCGGAGTTAACCTGCACTTCTGACAGCACCGGTTCAATCTGCGGACCGCGCGGACGAATCCCTAAACTGGAGACGGGATCCTCTTTGTCTGGCTCAAATGCCCACTGACGTAAATCCAGCGTTTTGTCCTGACGCTGGTTACTGCCAAACTGCGCTACGCTGAGAGTCGTATGCTCATCGCCAATTTTGGCTACCAGTTGCAACCTCACGGCATCCCAATCAGGGGTTTCGATACCATCAACCGCTTTTAGTTCCGTACCCGGCTGAATTTGCGCCTGCGCGGCAATCGAGTTGGGTGTTATTTCACCAACAACCGGACGAACGCCAGGGACACCGATGATAAACACCAGCCAGTAAGCGAAAATAGCAAAAAGGAAGTTTGCAATCGGACCTGCGGCGATGATGGCTGCGCGTTGTCCAACCGTTTTATTGTTGAAGGCGTAATGGCGCAACTCCGGTGCGACTGGTTCAGCGCGCTCATCCAGCATTTTGACGTAACCGCCGAGGGGAATCAGGGCGATAACGTATTCCGTACCTAATTTATCGGTACGCCGCCAAAGCGCTTTTCCAAAACCAATGGAAAAGCGTTCGACGCGGACTCCGCAGCGCCGCGCAACCCAGAAATGACCAAATTCATGCACGGTGATAAGCACACCAAGTGCGACAATGAATGCAGCCAGATTCCAGAGAATACTCAGCATAAGACCATCCGTTAGAGCGTCCTGAATACCAGTAACAACAGGCAGGCAAATACCGGTACCGCAGCCGTCAGGCTATCAATACGGTCCAGAATACCGCCGTGTCCTGGAATTAAGTGACCACTGTCCTTAATACCTGCTTCACGCTTAAACATACTCTCGGTCAGGTCACCCAGCACGGAGGCCAGGGCTGCAACGATGGAGCAAATGAGCAAGGTGACAGGCGCAACTTCAAGATTCGCCCACATGCCATAACCCCATGAGATTACGGCCGCAGTGGCGAGTCCGCCAATAAAACCCTGCCAGGTTTTACCAGGAGAAACCTTCGGTGCCAGCTTATGTTTGCCAAACAGCTTACCAAACATATACGCACCCGAGTCCGCTCCCCAAACGAGGATCATGACATACAGCAGCCATAGCGCGCCACTATAATGATTCTCATCATAATGCCATGCACGTAGCGCCAGCATTCCCCAAAAGAACGGAACAATGGTTAACACGCCGAAAATTATGCGTAATGTTTTGGAATTACGCCAGACCGACGCAGAGCCGGGATAAAACAATACCAGCAACAGCGCCACGACCCACCAGCCCAGCGACGCCCACAGCGATACTTCAACCAGCGGCTGATGAATATTGCGATGGTATTCCGGCAGTAAGAACAGCATTAGCGCCAGCAATAGCCCGCACAAAACCGCCAGCCAGACTCGCTGTGTACGCGTGGTAAAACCGCTTAACTGTCCCCATTCCCAGGCGGCCAGCATACAAACGACCAGCGTGACAATGGCGAACCCCACCGGCGGCAGCAAAAACAGCGCCGCGATGACAACGGGTATTAAAACAAAAGCAGAAATCAGGCGATACTTCAGCAAAAGCGACCCCCATCAGGCTTTTTCATCACCGGGCTCGGTGCCGCCGAAACGACGCTCACGATTAGCAAAGGCATGCAGCGCACCTTCAAAGTCTTGTTCATCGAAATCGGGCCAGAGAACATCCGTAAAGTAAAGTTCGGCATAGGCAATTTGCCACAACAGAAAATTACTAATTCGATGCTCTCCCCCAGTCCTTATCACTAAATCCACAGGAGCCAGTTCATGCATACAAATTTGCTGCCCAAGCATCTCTTCATCGATTTGCTCTGGACGCAGCAGACCATCCTGCACCTGTTGTGCCAGTTGCCTGACTCCCTGGACTATATCCCACCGTCCACCGTAATTCGCTGCAATATTCAGCGTCAACCCGGTATTCTGGGCAGTAATCGCTTCTGATTTGCGAATCCGTTCTTGCAAACGAGAGTTAAATCGACTGATATCCCCGATAATACGCAGACGTACGTTATGGCGGTGCAGGTTTTTCACTTCACTATCAAGTGCCCACACAAACAGTTCCATTAACGCGCTCACTTCCTGCGCAGGTCGGTTCCAGTTCTCACTGCTAAAGGCATACAGCGTTAACGCATCAATACCGTTATTGGCAGCAAAAGAGACAGCCCGGCGGACGGATTTTGCTCCGGCCTTATGCCCAAAGGCGCGAATCTTCCCTTGCTTTTTCGCCCAGCGGCCATTGCCATCCATGATAATTGCGACATGGCGACAACCATGTGCTGGCAAATTTTCGCTTAATGGTTTAGTTGCAGACAACATAACGCGTTATTAGTCCCTGAAAGGATTTACGGTACTCAGGAATACTGAAGCCCATCCACAAAAAAGCCGTGTCAAACCACGGCTTACCCGACCGAAAAAAAGCAAATACCCGCGATCGGGTGGCGCAGACTATATCACTGAAGCCCAACGCTAACAAATAGCACGATTCTCCGTAGAGGGATTATCATCAGCTTGAGAGTCGCATCACTTCTTTTCTGGCGACGTCCCGCGCGATGGCATCAACCTTCAGCACGTCATCAACGCTCTGCGGCTCCTGCAAATCCATCTTATCCAGCACGGATAAATTCAGGTCAGCAATATCGGTAAATCGGATCTGCTGCGCCAGAAACGCGGCAACGGTAATTTCATTCGCGGCATTAAGTGCGGTCGTTGCCGCCTGCCCTTGCTCAAACGCGTCCATCGCCAGTTTCAGGCACGGATAACGCTGGTAATCAGGTGCAGAAAACGTCAGCGCACTGAGTTTGCAAAAATCGACAGGCTTAACACCGGACGTCACTCGTTCTGGCCATGCCATGGTATGGGCAATAGGTGTACGCATGTCCGGTTCACCCAACTGCGCCAGAACACTACCATCCTGATAACGGACCATCGAATGAATAACCGACTGCGGGTGAATCAGCACTTCCATCTGGCTTGCACTGGCATTAAATAACCAACGCGCTTCAATGTATTCCAGACCTTTGTTCATCATGGTGGCGGAATCGACAGAGATTTTTCGTCCCATCGACCAATTCGGATGACGACATGCCTGATCGGGGGTCATAGAGACCAGATCGCGCAATGGCGTTTCACGGAATGGGCCACCAGACCCGGTAAGCAGAACTGACATAACGCCGTTTTGCTCAAGGTCAGCGTATCCCAGATTGTGTTGGATAGGTTGCGGTAAACTCTGAAAAATCGCGTTATGCTCGCTATCTACCGGCAAAAGCTGCGCTTTGTGGCGTTTCACGTCGTCCATAAACAGACGACCGCAGGTCACCAGAGACTCTTTGTTCGCCAGTAAAATACTTTTGCTCGCACGAATTGCCGCCAGCGTTGGCAATAAGCCCGCTGCGCCGACAATTGCAGCCATGACCTGATCAACATCATCCAGCGCAGCCATATCACAGGCAGCCTGCTGACCGCTCATGACCTCTGTGCGACTGCCCTGCTCCAGCAGAGCTGCTTTTACCAACGCAGCGCTTTTTTCATCGTCCATTACCGCATAGCGAGGAGAAAACTCCAGGCATTGCTCTACCATGCGGGCGACATTTTTACCCGCCACCAACGCAGTAACACGAAATTTTTCCGGGTTATGGCGTACTACATCCAGCGTACTGCAACCAATGGAACCGGTTGATCCCAGGATGGTTAATTGCTTCATGAGACATCCAGAAGAATTTTACCCTTTAAGGTATATAGACAGAAAAAAGCAAAACGCCGCCATCCAGCCTTCTCAGGCCTTCTAAGCGGCGTTTTTAGCGTACAGGCGAATCAGAACTGCATCAGTTCCGCTTCTTTCTCTGCCAGCGCCGCATCAACTTTCTTGATTGCAGCGTCAGTCAGTTTCTGTACGTCGTCCTGAGAACGGCGATCGTCATCTTCGCTGATCTCTTTTTCTTTCAACAACGCTTTCACTTTGTCGTTTGCATCGCGGCGTACATTACGTACCGCAACACGCGCGCCTTCAGCTTCGCCACGCACGATCTTGGTCAGATCTTTACGACGTTCTTCGGTCAGCGGCGGCAGCGGAACGCGGATGTCGGAACCCGCAGAGCTTGGATTCAGACCGAGGTCGGAAGCCATGATGGCTTTCTCAACGGCTGGCCCCATAGAACGGTCAAACACGTTGATTTTCAGGGTACGGGAATCTTCAACCGTTACGCTTGCCAGTTGGCGCAGCGGAGTCGGTGTGCCGTAATATTCCACGACAATACCATCCAGCAGGCTAGGAGAAGCACGACCCGTGCGAATTTTGCTGATTTGGTTTTTGAACGCTTCGACGCATTTGTCCATGCGTACTTCAGCATCTTTTCTGATATCGTTGATCACGTTACGAATCCTTGAAAGCTTGTTTCAGTCAGACCATACCCGCCGTGCAAGATGTGACAAGTATAGTCTTGATTAATTTTGAGGGACGTATCCCGCGACATTAAAGCGGAATATTACCTGCATTTAGCCGCAACGGGAATTATTCCGTGATTAACGTGCCTTCTTTTTCACCCATAACAACACGGCGCAGTGCACCTGGTTTGTTCATGTTAAAGACACGAATCGGTAATTTGTGGTCACGAGCCAGCGTGAACGCAGCCAGATCCATGACTTTCAGCTCTTTATCCAGTACTTCAGTGTAGGTCAACTGTTCGTACATGGTCGCCGTCGGATCTTTAGCCGGGTCGGCAGTAAATACGCCATCGACTTTGGTGGCTTTCAGTACCACATCCGCTTCAATTTCAATACCACGCAGGCAGGCTGCTGAATCGGTGGTGAAGAACGGATTGCCGGTACCCGCAGACAAAATAACAACGCGGTTGTTACGCAGCAGGCTGATAGCTTCAGCCCAACTGTAGTTATCACACACGCCGTTCAGAGGAATTGCGGACATCAAGCGAGCGTTCACATAGGCGCGGTGAAGCGCATCGCGCATCGCCAGACCGTTCATTACGGTGGCTAACATGCCCATGTGGTCGCCCACAACGCGGTTCATCCCTGCTTTCGCCAGACCAGCGCCACGGAACAGGTTACCACCACCAATCACTACGCCAACCTGAATACCCAGCTCAACCAGCTCTTTGATTTCCTGAGCCATGCGGTCAAGGATGCTTGCATCAATACCGAAGCCTTCTGAACCTTGCAGAGCTTCGCCACTTAACTTAAGCAGAATACGTTTGTAGACGGGTTTTGCATTGGTAGCCATGTTTCTTTCCTGAGACTGTCAACGAATGAGATGAGTTAATTCCAGCGACATTGTATGTCGCTTTTCAGCAGGACCACTATAGCGGTTCGCTGAATTTACAAGCCAGACACAAAAAGAAGCCGCCCTCAGGCGGCTCCTTTCAAAATTAAGACTGCTTGGACATCGCAGCAACTTCTGCTGCAAAGTCAGTCTCAACTTTCTCGATGCCTTCACCCACTTCAAAGCGGATGAAGCCTGTTACGTCAGCGTTATGCTCTTTCAGCAGCTGACCAACAGATTTGCTCGGTTCCATGACGAAAGGCTGACCGGTCAGAGAAACTTCGCCGGTGAATTTCTTCATGCGGCCTTCAACCATTTTCTCTGCGATTTCTTTCGGCTTGCCAGACTGCATAGCGATGTCCAGCTGAACCTGGTATTCTTTTTCTACCACTTCAGCGGAAACGTCTTCCGGCTTAACGAATTCTGGTTTGCTTGCAGCAACGTGCATTGCCAGCTGTTTAACCAGTTCTTCGTCAGCGCCAGTTGCAGCAACCAGAACACCGATACGAGCACCATGCTGGTAGTTACCCAGAACTTCGCCTTCCAGGGAAGCAACGCGACGGATGTTGATGTTCTCACCGATTTTAGCAACCAGAGCAACACGTTCTTCTTCGAACTGTGCTTTCAGAACTTCAACGTCAGTGATTTTGCCAGCAACGGCAGCGTCCAGTACTTTGTCAGCAAATGCCTGGAAACCAGCATCTTTAGCAACGAAGTCAGTCTGGCAGTTAACTTCCAGAATGAAAGCGATGTTGCCGTCGATTTTGGTTTTGATTACGCCGTCAGCAGCAACGTTGCCTGCTTTTTTCGCCGCTTTGATTGCACCGGACTTACGCATGTTTTCGATTGCCAGCTCGATGTCGCCATTAGCTTCAGTCAGTGCTTTTTTGCAATCCATCATGCCTGCGCCAGTACGCTCACGCAGCTCTTTTACCAGGGATGCGGTAATTTCAGCCATTCTAAAATCCTCGGAAGATTTGATCTGCCCGGCATGAAACCGCACAGATTTAAAAGTGAAAAAGGGGGCCATATACAGGCCCCCTAACCAAACGTGATACTACCTGGTCTATAAGGGCTCTAACGAGCGTGCCTTATTATTCAGCTTCTACGAAGCTTTCTTCCGCCTGGGAAGCCAGATCCTGAGAACGGCCTTCACGAACGGTAGTAGCTACAGCGCCCAGGTACAGGGTCACAGCACGGATTGCGTCGTCGTTACCCGGGATAACGAAGTCAACACCGTCCGGATCAGAGTTGGTATCAACGATTGCAAATACTGGGATACCCAGGTTGTTTGCTTCTTTGATAGCAATGTGCTCGTGGTCAGCATCGATTACGAACAGAGCGTCCGGCAGACCGCCCATGTCTTTGATACCGCCCAGGCTGTTTTCCAGTTTCTCAAGCTCACGAGTACGCATCAGCGCTTCTTTCTTGGTCAGCTTTTCGAAAGTACCGTCCTGAGACTGAGTTTCCAGATCTTTCAGACGTTTGATGGACTGACGAACGGTTTTCCAGTTAGTCAGCATACCGCCCAGCCAGCGATGGTTCACGAAGAACTGGTCGCAGCTGTTAGCAGCTTCTTTCACCGCTTCGCTTGCAGCGCGTTTAGTACCAACGAAAAGGATTTTACCTTTACGAGCAGAGATCTTGTTCAGTTCAGCCAGAGCTTCGTTGAACATCGGTACAGTTTTCTCAAGGTTGATGATGTGAACTTTGTTACGCGCACCGAAGATGAACGGCTTCATTTTCGGGTTCCAGTAACGGGTCTGGTGACCGAAGTGAACACCAGCCTTGAGCATGTCGCGCATGGAAACAGTTGCCATGATTAAAACCTCTATATATAAAAGTTGGGGTTAAGCCTCCACGCATCCCATATTACCGACCCCAAAGGGCACCCCGGAATATGTGCCGATACGTGTGTGTTGTTACACAAAGTGAGATTTGTCGCTCCCGTCCATCGTGTGTAGTCTTCGAATGGATCGGAAGTCCGGCGCGCTTTATACCACAAATACGCCATAGACACCAATAATTGTTGGCACTGTGTGCTGTTAATGATTCTCAATTTGGC
This sequence comes from Citrobacter sp. Cf087, assembly GCF_030334285.1. Taxonomy (NCBI): domain Bacteria; kingdom Pseudomonadati; phylum Pseudomonadota; class Gammaproteobacteria; order Enterobacterales; family Enterobacteriaceae; genus Citrobacter; species Citrobacter sp. Cf087. The sequence goes on along the minus strand of NZ_JAOWED010000029.1, from coordinate 488,619 downwards.
AGCACGTATGCGGGACTGATACCATTGGCAGCACTTAAACAATTATTGCCGATATCATCGGCACTGATGGACAGAATTCATGGCTATCTCAATCAAGACCCCTGAAGAAATCGAAAAAATGCGCGTCGCTGGCCGCCTGGCCGCTGATGTACTGGAAATGATCGAACCGTTTGTTAAACCGGGCGTCAGCACCGGCGAGCTGGATCGTATCTGTAATGACTATATCGTGAATGAGCAGCAGGCCATTTCCGCCTGCCTGGGTTACCACGGCTATCCGAAGTCCGTGTGTATCTCTATTAATGAAGTGGTGTGCCACGGGATCCCGGACGACGCCAAACTTCTGAAAGACGGCGATATCGTCAACATCGATGTGACTGTGATTAAAGACGAGTACCACGGCGACACCTCGAAAATGTTTATCGTCGGCAAACCTACTATTCTGGGCGAGCGTCTGTGCCGCGTCACGCAGGAAAGCCTGTATCTGGCGCTGCGGATGGTGAAACCGGGCATTCGCCTGCGCACGCTGGGCGCTGCAATTCAGAAATATGCGGAAGGTGAAGGTTTCTCTGTCGTTCGTGAATACTGCGGTCACGGTATCGGTCGCGGCTTCCATGAAGAGCCGCAGGTTCTGCACTACGATGCAGACGACGGCGGTGTGGTACTGCAGCCGGGCATGACGTTCACCGTAGAACCGATGCTGAATGCCGGTGATTACCGCATCCGCACCATGAAAGACGGCTGGACGGTGAAAACCAAAGACCGGAGCTTGTCTGCACAGTACGAGCATACTATTGTAGTGACGGAAAACGGCTGTGAGATTCTGACGTTACGCAAGGATGACACCATCCCGGCGATCATCACACACGGCGAATAATGTTTTGCCTGATGGCGATGCATTCGCATCTTATCAGGCCTACAAATTGTACTACTTAGTAGGCCGGGTAAGGCGTTCACGCCATCATCCGGCTTTTTAATGGGTGGCGCATAATGAATACTCTTCCTGAACAGCACGCAAATACTGCCCTCCCCACCCTGCCTGGCCAGCCACAAAACCCAGGGACATGGCCACAGCACGACCTCAACTGCACCGGTATTAAAGCGCATATCGACACCTTCCAGAGCTGGTTAGGCGAAGCGTTTGACAGTGGAATTTCCGCAGAACAGCTCATTGAGGCCCGCACCGAATTTATTGATCAGTTGCTTCAGCGCCTGTGGATTGAAGCCGGTTTCGGTCAAATTGCCGACCTGGCGCTGGTTGCCGTTGGCGGCTACGGGCGCGGCGAACTGCATCCGCTCTCCGATATTGATCTGCTGATCCTCAGTCGTAAAAAGCTACCTGATTCGCAGGCAGAAAAAGTCGGTGAGCTGTTAACGCTGCTATGGGACGTGAGGCTGGAGGTTGGGCACAGCGTGCGTACGCTGGAAGAGTGTCTGCTGGAAGGATTGTCAGATTTAACCGTCGCCACTAACCTGATTGAAACACGCCTGCTTATCGGCGATGTGGCGCTGTTTCTTGAGCTGCAAAAGCATATTTTTAGCGAAGGTTTCTGGCCGTCCGATAAATTTTACGCCGCCAAAGTGGAAGAGCAAAATCAGCGCCACCAGCGTTATCACGGCACCAGCTACAACCTGGAGCCGGATATCAAAAGCAGTCCCGGCGGCCTGCGCGATATCCATACTCTGCAATGGGTGGCCCGTCGCCATTTTGGCGCCACCTCGCTGGACGAAATGGTCGGCTTCGGCTTTTTGACGCTGGCAGAACGCGCCGAACTGAATGAATGTTTGCATATCCTGTGGCGGATTCGCTTCGCCCTGCATCTGGTCGTTAGTCGTTACGACAACCGCCTGCTGTTTGACCGCCAGCTCAGCGTGGCGCAACGGCTAAACTACGGCGGCGAAGGCAATGAGCCTATCGAGCGGATGATGAAAGACTATTTCCGGGTCACGCGACGGGTCAGCGAACTGAACCATATGCTGTTGCAACTGTTCGACGAGGCGATCCTCGCCCTGCCAGCCGATGAAAAACCGCGCCCGATTGATGACGACTTTCAACTGCGCGGCACATTGATCGATCTGCGCAACGACGACCTGTTTATCCGTAAGCCCGAAGCGATACTGCGGATGTTTTACATCATGGTGCGTAACAGCGCGATCAGCGGGATTTACTCCACAACGCTGCGCCATTTGCGTCATGCCCGCCGTCATTTAACCCAGCCGCTATGCTACATTCCGGAAGCGCGTTCGCTGTTTCTCAGTATGTTGCGCCATCCGGGCGCGGTGAGTCGCGGCCTGCTGCCGATGCATCGGCACAGCGTTTTGTGGGCCTATATGCCGCAATGGTCGCACATTGTCGGCCAAATGCAGTTTGACCTGTTTCATGCCTATACGGTGGATGAGCACACTATCCGTGTGATGCTCAAGCTGGAGAGTTTTGCTAACGAAGAGACCCGTCCGCGCCATCCGCTGTGCGTGGATCTGTGGCCGCGCTTGCGACAGCCGGAGCTAATTCTGATTGCCGCGCTGTTCCACGATATCGCCAAAGGTCGCGGCGGCGATCACTCGGTTCTCGGCGCCCAGGACGTGCTCAAATTCGCCGAACTGCACGGTCTGAACTCACGTGAAACGCAGCTGATCGTCTGGCTGGTGCGTCAGCATTTGCTGATGTCGGTGACCGCTCAGCGCCGTGATATTCAGGATCCGGAAGTGATCAAGCAATTCGCTGAAGAAGTACAAACGGAACATCGTCTGCGCTTTTTAGTGTGCCTGACCGTCGCGGATATTTGCGCTACTAACGAAACGCTGTGGAATAGCTGGAAGCAAAGTCTGCTGCGCGAGCTGTACTTTGCGACGGAAAAACAACTACGTCGTGGGATGCAAAACACGCCGGATATGCGCGAACGCGTTCGCCATCATCAGCTTCAGGCACTGGCGCTACTGCGTATGGACAACATTGATGAAGAAGCGCTGCACCACATCTGGTCGCGCTGTCGCGCCAACTATTTCGTGCGCCACAGCCCAAATCAACTGGCCTGGCATGCGCGTCATCTGCTGCAGCACGATCTCAGTAAGCCGCTAATCCTGCTCAGCCCGCAGGCCACGCGCGGCGGAACGGAAATTTTTATCTGGAGCCCCGATCGCCCTTACCTGTTTGCCGCCGTCTGCGCCGAACTGGACAGGCGCAATCTAAGCGTCCACGATGCGCAGATTTTCACTACCCGCGATGGGATGGCGATGGATACGTTCATCGTGCTGGAACCGGACGGCAGCCCGCTGTCTTCAGACCGACACGAAGCGATCCGTTTTGGACTGGAACAGGCGATCACGCAGCGCAGCTGGCAGCCACCGCAACCACGTCGTCAGCCGGCAAAATTACGCCACTTTACCGTCGATACCGAGGTTACTTTCCTGCCGACCCACACCGACCGAAAATCATTCCTTGAGCTTATCGCTCTCGACCAGCCTGGACTGCTGGCGCGGGTCGGGCAGATTTTTGCCGATCTGGGAATTTCGCTGCATGGCGCCCGAATTACAACCATTGGCGAGCGAGTAGAAGATTTATTCATAATCGCCACCGCCGACCGGCGCGCCCTTAATAATGAGCTGCAGCAGGAAGTACATCAACGGTTGACAGAGGCCCTCAATCCAAACGATAAAGGGTGATGTTTTTATTTATTATGGAAAGAGTTTAACAATGCAGCAGTTACAGAACGTTATTGAGTCCGCTTTCGAGCGCCGTGCCGATATTACTCCGGCAAATGTAGATACCGTAACCCGCGAAGCGGTGAATCAGGTTATTGCTTTACTGGATTCCGGTGCACTGCGCGTCGCAGAAAAGATTGAGGGTCAGTGGGTCACGCATCAGTGGCTGAAAAAGGCGGTCCTGCTCTCTTTCCGTATTAACGATAATCAGGTTATCGAGGGTGCAGAAAGCCGTTACTTCGATAAAGTGCCGATGAAATTCGCCAACTACGACGAAGCACGCTTCCAGAAAGAAGGTTTCCGCGTGGTTCCGCCAGCGGCCGTACGCCAGGGTGCGTTTATCGCCCGTAACACCGTGCTGATGCCGTCTTACGTGAACATCGGCGCTTATGTGGATGAAGGTACGATGGTTGATACCTGGGCGACCGTGGGTTCCTGCGCGCAAATTGGTAAAAACGTTCACCTGTCCGGCGGCGTTGGCATCGGTGGCGTACTGGAGCCGTTACAGGCTAACCCGACCATCATCGAAGACAACTGCTTCATCGGCGCACGTTCTGAAGTGGTTGAAGGCGTGATCGTCGAAGAAGGCTCTGTTATCTCTATGGGCGTGTACATTGGTCAGAGCACCCGTATTTACGATCGTGAAACCGGCGAAGTGCATTATGGCCGCGTTCCGGCGGGCTCTGTGGTTGTCTCCGGCAACCTGCCGTCGAAAGATGGCAAATACAGCCTGTACTGCGCGGTGATTGTGAAGAAAGTCGATGCCAAAACGCGTGGCAAAGTAGGAATCAACGAACTGTTACGCACTATCGACTAACAGTGATTTGAAAAAGCGGGCTTAGCCCGCTTTTTTTACATCTGCGAGTGGCATAAACAAGGCTTTTCGTTAATTATTCAATGGTTATGGTGAGCTTAAGGGTACCGCTATGTATGACAATCTGAAAAGTCTGGGCATTACTAATCCTGAAGAAATCGATCGTTACAGCCTGCGGCAAGAAGCCAACAACGATATCCTGAAAATCTATTTCCAGAAGGATAAAGGCGAGTTTTTTGCCAAGAGCGTGAAGTTCAAATATCCCCGTCAGCGTAAAACGGTTGTCGCCGATGGCGTCGGCCAGGGTTACAAAGAAGTGCAGGAGATCAGTCCCAACCTGCGCTATGTGATCGACGAACTGGATCAGATCTGCCAGCGCGATCGCAGCGAAGTCGATCTTAAACGCAAGATCCTTGATGATTTACGTCATCTGGAAAGCGTCGTGACCAACAAGATCAGCGAAATTGAAGCCGATCTGGAAAAACTAACGCGTAAATAACCGCGAGTGAATGTGTTCGTATGCCGGGTAAGGCGAAGCCGCCCCCCGGCATTTTGCCTGATAAGCGTAGCGCCAACAGGCAAGGAATTAATGCTGCTCATCCAGTTGTAGCGCGACATACAGCAGCAGTCGGTCGTCAAAACTCCCTAAATCCAGCCCGGTCAGCTCTGAAATTCGGTTCAGGCGATATTCCAGCGTATTACGGTGGATAAATAACGCTTTTGAGGTCGCCAGCGGCTGAACGTTATGCCGAAACCACGCCGCTAATGTTCGACGCAGTAAGCCGTTGTTATCCATTGCTTTCAGCCGTACCAACGGACGCGCCAGCTCGTTGGCCTGCCAGCCGCCGCGCAGGCTGTCCAGCAGAACTGGCAGCATCAAATCCTGGTAGAAATAGCTACGACTTTCCGGCATCCGTTGCTTGCCGACCATCATGGTCGTGCGCGCCGTACGATACGAACGGGCAATACTGCCTGGCCCGGTAAAATAGTTGCCCAGCGACACGCGAAAACGCAGCTGTCCGTTCTCTTTCATGCGAGCAATGAGCTGCTCAACACGCTTGCGGTGATCTTCCGCGTCCCAGCGACCAAACTGATTGAGCGCCGGTTTCAGCACCACCATCTCGGTCAGGGAAACAATCGCAATCAGATTATTACGTTCAGGCGTAGTCAACGCGTTCTGCAATTGCTGTAGCTCCGCCATCGCGCTGTCAACGCCAAGCTGGCCACTATCAACCTCTACCACTGCCACCACGCGCGGCTGGTTCAAATCAATGCCTAAACGTTGCGCCCACTCCATCAGCGCCGGGGTATTCTCTTCCGCCTGAATCAGATTCATCACCAGCTCTTCACGCAGGCGGCTATCCTGCGCTAACAGATGCATCAGGCGCGACTGCTCCAGCATCATTTCGGCTGTCATGCACACCAGCTCGCCGTATTTACGCAGATGTTCCGGTTCACCGGTAAGCCCGATAACGCCAACGATTTCGCCTTCCAGGCGCAACGGCAGGTTTATCCCCTGACGCACGCCGTGCAAATGCCTCGCCACTGCATCGTCAATGTCCACCACCCGGCCCTGCGAAAGCACCAGCAGCGCACCTTCGTGCAATTCACCAATGCGTTCGCGATCGCCACTGCCAATGATCCGCCCACGGGCATCCATTACGTTGATATTGGTATCAATGATGCGCATGGTTCGCGCCACGATATCCTGCGCCATTTTGGTATCGAGATGCCAGCCAGCCATAAAGCCCTCCTGTGAGCAGTGCTCAAGCATAGGGAAGAAAACAGGCTGCGACATTGTGCAAATGCACAAAGCAGAAGAGAGAAGTATGGAGTTGTGGTAGGTATCACAAAAAGAAACCCCTTCCCTGATATGGGAAGGGGTTCAGAGGGATTATTGCATCAACAGATAGATAGAGCTGTCACCACGCTGAATGTTCAGCGCCAGAACAGCCGGTTTACTGTCGAGAATTTTGCGCAGTTCCGCGATGTTTTTCACCGGTTGCTGGTTAGCACCAATGATGACATCCCCTTTCTTCAGGCCAATCTGTGCCGCCGGCGAATTCGGTTTCACATCGCTTACCACGACACCTTTGTCCTGGCCTTTGTTGCTCATATCCGCACCTTCAATGCCTTTGAAGATAGAGCTGGAATCAACCTGAGTCTGGCTGCTCTGCTGCAGTTCCAGGTTCACCGTTACCGGCTTACCGTCGCGCAGCAGGCCAAGGTTAATTTTGCTACCCACTGGCATGGTGCCGACCTGCGCACGCAGGGCAGCGAAGCTGCTGATTGGTTTACCGTTCAGGGAGGTAATCACGTCCCCGGCTTTGATACCGGCTTTCGCTGCAGAAGAGTTCGGCATAACCTGGCTGACGAATGCCCCACGCTGGGCATCCACTTTCATCGCTTTCGCCAGCTCAGAGCTCAGCTCAGTCCCCATAATACCCAGCTCACCGCGTTTAACCTGGCCGAACTCAACCATCTGCGAAGTCAGGTTTTTCACCATGTTGCTTGGGATAGCAAAACCAATCCCGATGTTGCCACCGTCCGGCGCGAGGATCGCGGTGTTAATCCCGATCAACTCACCATTCAGGTTAACCAGCGCACCGCCAGAGTTACCGCGGTTGATCGCCGCATCCGTCTGGATAAAGTTCTCGTAGTTTTCGGCATTCAGGCCACTACGCCCCAGTGCAGAAACGATACCTGATGTCACCGTTTCACCGAGGCCAAACGGGTTACCAATCGCTACAGTGTAATCACCCACGCGCAGCGCATCAGAATCTGCCAGCTTAATTGCCGTCAGGTTTTTCGGATCCTGAATTTGGATCAGCGCGATATCAGAGCGCGGATCTTTTCCGACGATTTTTGCGTCAAACTTACGCCCATCGCTCAGTTGAACCTTGATCACCGTGGCATTATCGACCACGTGGTTGTTGGTCACAACATACCCTTTCGCGGCATCAATGATGACGCCAGACCCCAGCGCCATAAATTTCTGCTGCTGGCCGCCGCCGTTGTCAGCGCCCGGAGCACCGCCCTGGCAGAACGGTGAGCTCTGGAACGGAGAACCGTCCTGGCAGAACGGAGAGTTATCACCAAAGAACTGCTGGAAATTACGCGGCATACGCGGCGTATTGACCGTCGTGCTCCCCTCGACATTAATACTCACCACCGATGGCATCACTTTTTCGAGCATCGGGGCCAGGCTTGGCATCTGTTGGGCTGTTGTCGCTGAAGACGCTGTCTCAGCCGCCGTTGCAGACAGGGGGGACAACGCCAAACCTAAACTCAGAGCCAGTGCACTCATTGCTAATGTGGTTTTTTTCATGTGTTTCGTTCTCGATTAACAGGTAACGCAAAATTGCTGTATACGTCAGATTCGTTTTATAACGCTAAGTTCCAGAATTGAGTTTAAGGAAAAAGTAAAATTTTATTGGCCGTCTTTACAAATGAGTATTTATTGTTCTACGGCCATCAAGCGACGATATTCATCCCAGGCATACAAATCTGTCATCCCGCTGATATAATCCTGGATCAACCGGCAGCGATAATAATATTCCAGAACCGAATACTCAGCGCACTCCGTCGATATTTTACTAACCGCCTCAACATACGCAAGACGATGGCGGGTAGACAACTTCTGAAATAAACGGGACTCGATAGGAAAACGTTTTACTCTTTCCTTGTCGACCAGTTCAGTAAAATCTGACTGAGACATTTTCAATAACGGTTGATAGATCTCCAGCAACCCGCTGATCACCCGATAGCCCTGTAATTCCAGTTGCTCAACATCCGGATGGCTAAACACATGTTTTACCGCCACATTCTTATAAACGCCCAGTAACTGGCTGAAGCTACTGGCATCTTCTAACAGCGCATGATTAAAGCTGCCTTCATAAATCTGCGGCAAATTATCAATAAACCGCTGGGCCGCATACGGAACCAGTTTATTCAGCGTATTGACGCGTAAATACATAAAGAACTGATCTTCGGTGCTGCGGCTTAATGTATTTGAACGTGATTTTTCCCAGGCGTTCTCAACAACCTGACTAAACAGAGAGCCTTTTTCGTGATGCCCCCACGCTTCATGCAGATGATGGTAAAGTTGCTCGACGCTAAAGATTCTTTTCTCAACGGCATCTTCCAGGTCGGCCACGCAATATGAGATATCATCGGCAGCTTCCATAATCCAGGTTAATGGAAAACGACTGTAAGGTGCTAATGATAATTCTTTACGTAACCGCTCAATATACGGTTCCTCGGAAAGGTAATAACCAGGCTTCTTCATTAAATAGTTGTGCGTCTCGGGTGCACTGCCGCGCCACCATGCCGGACGGGTATATTTTAAAATACCGCCAACCTGCGCCCAGGTAAGGTTCATACGCATCAAAGTATGCACCAGACGAATACCCTGCGCATTGCCTTCAAAATGACACAAGTCCTGGCGTACCTTGCGGCGAATATCATTCAGCGACTCTTCACCTTCACGCAAACGTAATGCCGTCACCTGGCAGCGGTCATCACTCAGAGGCTGACTTTCCGCGTCTGCGGGATACAACCGCTGGCGAAACCAGTCATTAATCGCCGCTTCGCCAAAATGACCAAACGGCGGATTACCGATGTCATGCATCAGGCACGACATTTCGACAATACTCTCAAACGGTCCCGTCAGTTCATCCAGACCATACTGCTCTAGCAGCTTTAGCTCTTTCAGTCGGCTGAGGATCTCTTTCGCGATATAGCGCCCAACCTGCTGCACTTCCATCGAGTGCGTCAGACGCGTACGCACCGCTGCATTACGCTCCAGCGGAAAGACCTGGGTTTTTTGTTGCAGCCGGCGAATAGCCGGAGAATTGATAATACGTCCACGATCGCTTTCAAAAATTCGCAGGATCTCATGCTCCGTCTTCACGCCCTGCGGCGAACGGTAACGGCGATGCCAGTTTATTTTTTTTCGGAAATCGATCTGTACCATATCCTCTCCCGCCTGAGAAATGCGCTACCCCTTAAGCGCATGATAGACTATGCCCTCAAATCTGGCTTATCGCGAGTAAATCTATGAAAATCGGCATCATTGGTGCAATGGAAGAAGAAGTTACGCTGCTGCGTGACAAAATCGAAAACCGTCAGACCATCACGCTCGGCGGTTGTGAAATTTACACCGGCCAACTGAACGGTACTGAGGTTGCGCTTCTGAAATCAGGTATCGGTAAAGTAGCTGCGGCGCTCGGCGCTACGCTGCTGCTTGAACGCTGCAAGCCGGACGCCATCATTAATACCGGTTCCGCGGGCGGCCTGGCCTCTACGCTGAAAGTCGGCGATATCGTAGTTTCTGATGAAGCGCGCTATCACGACGCCGACGTCACTGCCTTTGGTTATGAATTTGGTCAGCTACCGGGTTGCCCGGCTGGTTTTAAAGCCGATCCTGCGTTGATTGCAGCCGCAGAATCTTGCATCGCCAAACTCAATCTGAACGCTGTTCGCGGACTTATCGTCAGCGGCGATGCATTCATTAATGGTTCCGTGGGGCTGGCTAAAATTAAGCATAACTTCCCGCAGGCGATTGCCGTTGAGATGGAAGCGACCGCAATTGCGCACGTTTGCCACAACTTTAAGGTGCCATTTGTCGTGGTTCGCGCTATCTCTGACGTTGCCGATCAGCAGTCCCATCTCAGCTTTGACGAATTCCTGGTGGTTGCCGCGAAGCAGTCAAGCCTGATGGTTGAAACGCTGGTGCAGAAACTGGCGCATGGCTAAATTATTCTCCAGGGCGCTGGTCGCCCTGCTTTTCACTCTCCCGGCGTTCCTTTACGCCGCACCGCGTGTTGTAACGCTTTCTCCTGCCAATACCGAACTCGCTTTTGCCGCAGGCATTACCCCAGTTGGCGTCAGCAGCTACTCAAACTACCCGCCAGAAGCCAAAAATATTGAAGAGGTCTCAACATGGCAAGGTATGAATCTTGAGCGTATTGTGGCGCTGAAGCCTGATTTGGTCATCGCCTGGCGCGGGGGAAATGCTGAGCGGCAGGTGAATCAACTGACCTCCCTGGGAATTAAGGTCATCTGGGTGGACGCCGTTACCATTGAGCAGGTTGCCGATGCGCTACGCCAGTTGGCTGCATGGAGCCCCAAGCCTGAACAAGCTAAACAGGCGGCGCAAACCATGCTTGATGACTATGCTTTACTTAAATCTCAGTATGCCAACAAACCGAAAAAACGCGTGTTTCTCCAGTTTGGTGCCAATCCTCTGTTTACCAGTGGAAAAGGTTCTATTCAGCACGAAGTTCTTGAGGTATGCGGCGGAGAAAACATCTTTGCCGGTAGTCGGGTTCCCTGGCCGCAGGTTAGCCGTGAGCAGGTCCTGGCACGAGCCCCCCAGGCTATTGTTGCAACCGGCGGTCCGGGCGAAACTCTGAAAATTGAGCAATACTGGGGAAACCAGCTAAAAATACCCGTTATTACACTTAATAGTGACTGGTTCGAACGCGCGAGCCCGCGTATTATCCTCGCCGCAAAACAACTCTGTAATGCGCTTTCACAGATAAATTAGCGCCTGCCCCCACCAGGTCTGTTGTGAGGATTTAAAAATGCTCGTCTATTGGCTTGATATTGTCGGCACCGCGGTATTTGCAATCTCTGGCGTATTACTGGCCGGAAAATTACGTATGGATCCGTTTGGCGTCCTGGTCCTCGGCGTGGTTACCGCCGTCGGAGGTGGCACGATCCGCGATATGGCGCTGGATAATGGACCGGTTTTTTGGGTTAAAGATCCAACCGATCTGGTCGTAGCGATGATCACCAGCATGCTGACGATCCTGTTGGTACGGCAGCCAAGACGCCTGCCGAAATGGATCCTTCCGGTGCTTGATGCCGTTGGCCTGGCGGTGTTCGTGGGTATTGGCGTCAACAAGGCCTTTCTCGCAGGAACAGGACCCTTGGTGGCGATTTGTATGGGGGTGATTACCGGCGTCGGCGGTGGGATCATTCGCGATGTATTAGCACGTGAAGTCCCGATGATTTTGCGTACCGAGATCTACGCCACAGCCTGTATTATCGGCGGGATCGTGCATGCGACGGCGTTTTATACCTTTGATGTTTCACTGGAAAACGCCAGTATGATGGGGATGATTGTCACCCTGCTGATTCGGCTTGCCGCCATTCGCTGGCATTTGAAATTACCGACGTTTGCGCTGGATGATAACGGACGTTGACATGATGATGCAGAATATGTAGGCCGGATAAGGCGTTTACGCCGCCATCCGGCACATTGCCCGGTGGCGCTACGCTTACCGGGCCTACACCATCAGACCACTGGTATTACAGACAGCAATCAGATGCTGAAAGAAGAACCACACCCGCAGGTGCTTTTCGCATTCGGGTTAGTCACAACGAAGCGGGAACCTTCCAGACCTTCGGTATAGTCAACCGCGCCGCCCACCAGATATTGCAGGCTCATCGGGTCAACCACCAGACCAACACCTTGTTTCTCAATGGTCATATCACCATCGTTCACCTGATCGTCAAAGGTGAAACCGTACTGGAAACCGCTGCAACCACCGCCGGTGATATACACACGTAATTTCAGATTCGGGTTATCTTCGTCAGCGATCAGGCTTTTTACTTTATTGGCTGCTGCTTCAGTAAATTGCAGTGGCAGCGCTACGTCATCACTCATATTTTGCTCCAAACGACATTGGCAATTGGGCAAATTATAACCCAATGGTTAAGGCCATTATCTAATACCCTGGTATTTCGTTCAAGTATTCTCGCCAGCGGCTGTACCCTGGCTTTTAGCCGCCTGCTCCGCTTCCTGTTTTGCCAGCGTACGGGCAAGGATAGTCGAGTATAGCGGCTTTCCGCCCATAAATTGGGCTAATAGTGTTGCGCCAAGACAGGTAATAATCATTGGCAAAATGAGCTGATAGTTATCGGTCATCTCCAGCACCAGCACAATACCGGTGAGCGGCGCCCTTACCGACGCCGCCAACAATGCCCCCATTCCGGCGATGGCAAAGGTCCCGGCCTCCAGATGATAATGCGGAAAAGAGGCCGCTGCCGCCATACCGAACGCGGTGCCAAGCAACGTGCCCAATGCCAGCATCGGGGCAAATATCCCGCCGGGCGCGCCGGACGAGAAGCACAGCAGCGTGGTAATGACGCGGGCAATAAAGATAAACAGCAGTAAACCAACGCTGAAATTCCCTGCCGCAGCGATAGGTATCAGGTTAAACCCGCCTCCAGCCGCTTCTGGTGTAATTAAGCCAAGAATCCCGCACAGACCGCCGATCGCACCGCCCATCAGCACCCATTTTTTGAGATCGCCGCCGTGGAAACGCTGGAACATATCCTGAGTCCGTAACACCATGGTGTTGAACAACGGTCCGACACAGCCAAAAATAACCCCCAGGACCAGATACAACCACAGCGTGTTCACCGGCGCATTGGAGAGCTTCCCAACTTCAATAAGCGGTGCCTCGCCGTTGAAAACACGAAACACAATGCTCGACATGATGACGCCGGTAAACACGGCTTTGATCGAGACAAGGTTATAGCGAAACTGCGGGCGCATCTCTTCAATAATGAACAGGATCCCCGCCAGAGGGGCGTTAAACGCCGCCGAAAGGCCCGCTGCCGCACCGGTAGCCAATAAGGTATGTCGCGCTTCTGCGCTACGCATGCGGAAAATATCCAGCACCATGCGCCCGAGGTTACCACCGATCTGCACGGTCGGTCCTTCTCGCCCGAGCACCATACCGGCACCCAGCGTGCCCATACCGCCGAAAAATTTCACCGGCAGTACGCGCCACCAGCGCACAGGCCGCAGCTCTTCCAGCGCGCCTTCAATCTCTGGGATCCCCGAACCACCGGCTTCCGGCGCAAATTTACGCACCAGAAAGTAGCCAACCATCGCCAGCAACGCAGAGAGAATAAATGCCAGCGGCCACAGCAGAATGGCATGGTCCGCAACCTGAGCCAGCGCGCCAATGCGCTGATTCTGCACCCAGGTCACCGCTTTCTCAAATGCCACGCCAACAAGCCCTGTCACTGTACCCACTACGGCAGCCATCAACAGGATCGCCAACGGCGTTTTGTCTCGTTCCAGGAGTCGACGGATTTGATCCCTGCGGCGTAAACGCACAATTTGTTGTGCTTCAAAAGAGGGAGTGTCTGTCTTCATCAGATGATCATTAATTGGTAATACAAATACGGAATCGGCATTCTACTCGCACATTTCACGAAAATCCCCTGCAAATCGTATTGTTTCAAATGCGTAAAACTTTCATAACCTTCTCTGAATAACTAGAATAGCGGGCATTTACTTTTTCTACGAACCAGGACCCCATCCATGAGTAAGTCTGAAAATCTCTACAGCGCAGCACGCGAACTTATCCCTGGCGGCGTTAACTCCCCCGTTCGCGCCTTTACTGGCGTGGGTGGTACTCCGCTGTTTATCGAAAAAGCCGACGGCGCGTATCTGTACGATGTCGATGGTAAAGCCTATGTTGACTACGTCGGTTCCTGGGGACCGATGGTGCTGGGCCATAATCACCCGGCAATCCGTAATGCGGTGATTGAAGCTGCGGAGCGCGGTTTAAGCTTTGGCGCACCGACTGAAATGGAAGTGAAAATGGCGGAGCTGGTCACTGAACTCGTGCCGACCATGGACATGGTGCGCATGGTGAACTCCGGCACGGAAGCGACTATGAGCGCAATCCGTCTGGCGCGCGGTTTCACCGGTCGCGATAAGATCATCAAATTTGAAGGCTGCTACCACGGTCATGCCGACTGTCTGCTGGTCAAAGCGGGTTCGGGCGCGTTAACGCTGGGTCAGCCGAACTCCCCGGGCGTTCCGGCTGATTTCGCGAAACACACTCTGACCTGCACCTATAACGATCTCGCTTCAGTACGTGCGGCATTTGAACAATATCCGCAGGAGATCGCCTGCATCATCGTTGAGCCGGTCGCAGGCAACATGAACTGCATCCCGCCGCTGCCGGAATTCCTGCCGGGCCTGCGTGCACTGTGCGATGAGTTTGGCGCGCTATTGATCATCGATGAAGTGATGACCGGTTTCCGCGTGGCGCTGGCCGGTGCACAGGATTATTACGGCGTCGTGCCGGATCTGACTTGTCTTGGCAAAATCATCGGTGGCGGAATGCCCGTTGGCGCATTTGGTGGCCGTCGCGATGTGATGGACGCACTGGCGCCGACTGGACCGGTTTACCAGGCGGGGACGCTTTCCGGTAACCCAATCGCGATGGCGGCAGGTTATGCCTGTCTGACCGAAGTCGCCCAGCCGGGTATTCATGAAACGCTGAACGAACTGACGACGCGTCTGGCGGAAGGTCTGCTGGAAGCTGCTGAAGAAGCGAATATTCCGCTGGTAGTTAATCATGTAGGCGGGATGTTCGGGATTTTCTTCACCGATGCAGAAACCGTAACCTGCTATCAGGATGTGATGGCATGCGACGTTGAACGCTTCAAGCGTTTCTTCCACATGATGCTGGATGAAGGAATTTATCTGGCGCCGTCTGCGTTTGAAGCAGGCTTTATGTCCGTGGCGCACAGTGAAGAAGATATCAATAACACCATCGACGCCGCGCGCCGGGTGTTTGCGAAACTGTAAAGGATGAATTGCCGGGTGGCGCTTACGCTTACCCGGCCTACATTCTACGCCGTAGGCCGGATGGCGGCATAAATTACCGGCTCTGCTTACGTAGCAGATAGATAAAGTACGGCGCGCCAATAAACGTCGACAGTAATCCCGCCGGGATCTGATACGGAAACAACACCATCCTGCCGCACCAGTCAGCAAAGACCAGCAACACGCCACCCGCCAGCGCCGAAATCAGCATATGCGGCATCGCCCGACGAAAACCCATCATCCGGGCAATATGCGGTGCCATCAGCCCGACAAAGCTCAACGGTCCAATAGTCATGGTGGCTGTCGCCGTCAGCCCTGCCGCCAGCAGCAGTAATCCCACGCGTGATGGCGTAATAGCCATACCGACAGCCCGTGCCGTATCGCCGCCGAGCGGTAAAATTGTCAGCCAACGGCGGCACAGCGGCGTCATCGCCAGCAGGATAACCATTACAATCCCGGTGCGCAGCACCTGTTCGCCACTCGCGTTATAGGTTGAGCCGGAGATCCAGGTTAGCACCCCCGCCATACGCGGATCGCCGCTGGCCTGCAGCATCATCAGCAGCATTGTAAACGCCGTGCTGAGCGCCATCCCTGCCAGCAACATGCGGTGCGGTGAAAAGCCCCCGCGCCCGGCGGCAATCATAATGATAAGCAAGGTGGCTGCCGCACCGAGGCTCCCGGCCGGCAGCAGCCAGCCAAAGGCATTGCCAGGGACCAGAAATAACATTAGCACCACGCCAAATGCCGCCCCGGAGCTAATTCCTAATACTTCCGGACTGGCCATTGGATTTCCGGTCAGACGCTGAATAATACAGCCAGCTACCGCTAACATTACCCCGGCAATCAGCGCTGCCAGAACACGTGGCCAGCGCCAGGGCATGAGCTCATCCAGCATCGCGCCGCTGGCCCATGTCCAGCCGTGCGCATCGCGGCCAAACGCGAGCGCCACAATAACGGTAAGCAGCAATATCGCCCCGCCCGCCAGGGCAAACATCAGTACATTCTGGCGCTCAGCAGCGATGCGGTTACTGGCATTCATATCCGGCGCGCTCATACTTCTAAGGCGCGGCAACAGCCACAGCAGCAATGGCGCGCCAATCAGCGCCGTCACCGAACCAGTGGAGACTTCCATCCATACGCGGGTCAGCCACAGAATGATTTGGTCGGAGAGCCAGAGGATCAACGCACCAATCAGAGGGGCCAGCATCAGACGCGCCAGCAGACGACGCGCGCCGAGCATTTTCGCCAGCAGCGGTGCAAACAGGCCAATAAAGCCGATAATCCCAACCGCGTTAACCAGTAAGGCGCTGATAACAATGGCCAGCGATAACGCCGCCAGACGTGCCAGCGACAGCGCCAGACCGAGGTTACGCGCCACGCCGTCATCCAGTCCCATCAGCGTCATTGGGCGTAATAACAACAGCGTCAGCATCACACCGCCCAGCAGTTGCGGCCACAGACGCTGTACGCCGCTCCAGTCGGTCTGCGTTAGCGTACCGCTGCTCCATAAAAACATGCTTTGCAGTTGATCGTGATGGAAGATAACCATCAACTGGTTAATTGCCCCGCAGTACAGGCTGACCACCAGCCCGGCAAGGATTAACGTCACCGGAGAAAGACGTTTGCCCCAGGCAACGCCAAACACCAGTGCCCCAACAACACATGCTCCCGCCAGCGCCGCAAATTGCGTGGTCAGCGCACCGGGAATAGCCCACAGCGTGGTAACCGTAATGCCCAACTGCGCCCCGGTTGCGACACCTAACGTAGTGGGTTCTGCCAGTGGGTTACGCAGCACCTGCTGAAACAAGACACCGACCAGCCCCAGCCCGGCACCGACCAACAGCGAAATCGCCAGCCTCGGCAGCAGACTGTAGTGGAAAACCATCTGCTCAATAGCATTGATATCCGGTGACCAGATAGCCTGTTGCCACTGACTGCGCGGTAGCGCAACAGAGAAGTTAACCCAGGTCAGCCAACAGGCAGCGACAAACAGAACCGCCAGAAGAAGCGTTGGGAACAGCGCAATTCGTTTACTCACGCTTTGCCTCCCAGCGCATTATCCAGAATGCGGGCAAAATGCATCGCCGAGAGCGTGGCACCATAGAACCAGACGGCAGGCACACGCTGAAAACGTCCGCTGCGGACAAACGGCATCGCCTGCCACAACGGCGTAGACATCAGCGCAGCCATCTCTTTATCGTTGCCGTGGTCAAAACACAGCACATCGACATCCTTATAAGCAGCCAGACGGTCAATACTCACGGCAGTGCTGCCCCAAAAGTTTGTCTCGCCCTGCCAGGCGTTGGGGATCCCATAATCATCCAGCACGTCCTGAAACAGGCTGTTTGGGCCAAACACCAACATATGTCGCGAATCAAGCAGGGAAGTGAGAAGTACAGGGCGCGCGCCGCGTTGAATGAAGCGCGGTTTCAGGCTGGCGATAAAACGATCGTACTCGGTCAGATGGCGTTCAGCAGAGGCTTGCAGATTGAACAATTGCGCCATTTCCTGCAGCGATTGTCGCGCAACGGCCAGCGGCTTTTTACCGTCACTGAAGTTAAATCCCCGGCCAGGTGCAATCCGCGCCAGCTTTTCAGGGGAAGGACCATAGCCTGCCGACCACAGCAAAAACGAGGGTTTCATTTCGGTCAACAGTTCGAGATTGGGCTCCGTACGTAGCCCGACATCAATCACAGAATCCGGCAACGGGGGCTCACTGACCCACAGCTTGTAGTTAGGGATATCGGCAATGCCATACGGCGTAATACCCAGCGCCAGCAATAGCTCTACCGGTAGCCATTCCAGCGCCACAATGCGCTGCGTATCAACCGCCGCAGCGTGCGCCGTATTCATCCGCCACAGCAGCGGCGACAGCGCCATCGCCGCAAGCAGCCGCCGACGGGTAATATGATGTAATTCAATCATTAATAGACAAAACTCACGGGTGCGGCACCGGCCGGATGCGGCAAAATGCCCATCGGGATACCGTAAATCTGTTCCAGAGTTTCACTGCGCATCAGTTCAGCAGGCGTCCCTTGTGCAATCATTTCACCACCGCGCAGCGCAACTAAGTAATCACAGTAGCGGGCCGCCATGTTGATATCATGCAGCACCGCAATCACCGTCAGCCCGCGCTGCTGACTTAAGCGATGCACCAGTGCCAGTACGTCAACCTGATGAGCGATATCCAGCGCGGAAGTCGGTTCATCAAGCAGCAGACAGCGGCTGTCCTGCGCTACCAGCATGGCAATCCACGCGCGCTGGCGTTCTCCGCCGGACAGACTATCAACCAAACGGTGCGCCAGCGGTTTTAAGCCAACCAGCGAAATCGCCTCTTCTACTTTCTCTCTGTCGGCAACGCCAAAACGTCCTAGCGCCCCGTGCCACGGATAGCGGCCAATCGCCACCAGTTCGCGCACCGTCATCCCTTCGGCCTGCGGCAACTGCTGCGGCAGATAGGCGACCTTGCGGGCAAACGCTTTACTGCTCCAGTTCTCCAGCGGCTGTTCGTCGAGCAGGATTTCACCTTCTGACGGCGGCTGATGACGTCCCAGCATTTTCAATAACGTCGATTTTCCGGAACCGTTGTGGCCGATAAGGCCGGTCACTTTACCCACAGGAAAAGTTAATGAGAGAGGATGCAAAAGCGTGCGGCCAGGCACACGAAAGGAGACATTACGCAACGCAAAAGTAGTGTCGGGATGGGATCTGTTTTCCTGCATAGCAGCCAACTTGTAAAACGGGCACGCAAAGCGTGCCCAAAAGAAATTAGAAACGGAAGGTTGCGGTTGCAACGACCTGACGTTCTGCGCCCCAGAAGCAGCCATAGGTCTGGAAGCAGCTGGCGACGTATTCACGATCAAGCAAGTTATTAACGTTAACCGCAATACTGGAGCCAGCCATACCGAAACGCGCTAAATCGTATTTTACAACAGCATCCATGACTGCTGCGCTACCCACCTTAAAGGTATTTGCTGGATCGCCATAGCTTGAACCAATAAAGCGCCCACCGGTACCCAGCGTCAGGCCAGATAACGGACCTTCATAGAAGGTGTAATCACCCCACAGAGAAGCCATTTGTTCTGGCACCTGCTCAGGTGTATTTCCCTTAAGATTGGTGTCTTTCGTGTATTCCGCATCGGTATAGGTATAAGACGCAGTCATGTTGATATTCGCGGTAAGCGCCGCTTTAGCTTCCAGTTCAACACCACGAGCACGGATTTCACCGGCAGGAACCTGAGCCAGTGGATTCGTTGGATCAGCAGTCAGATTATTGGTTTTCGTCAACTGATAAACCGCACCGGTGACGACAATCGGCAGATCTTTCGGTACATACTTAATCCCGGCTTCATACTGCTCGCCTTTGGACGGCTCATAGGAAACGCGTGGCACGCTCCACAAGTCAAATGAACTCGGTTCAAACGACTGACTGTAGCTGATATACGGCGTAATCCCATTATCAAACAGGTAGTTTACACCACCACGCCAGGTGAACTGGTGATCATTACGCTCAATATATCCTTCCGTTGGCGTATAAGAGTTCTGGCGTATTGTTGTAGCTTGCTGAGACCAGTCGTAGCGACCGCCGACGGTAAACACCCACTTATTCCACTCAGCCTGATCCTGAACGTAGATACCAGTCTGTTTGGTTTCATTCATCTGATACGGTTCGGTATCACCAAATGCAAAATACTCAGGGTCATAGTTGCCGTTAAGATCAATGGGTGGCGCACTACCAAACGCAGCATTGATATCATTACGCATGCGCATGAAATCAACACCAGTTAACAAAGTATGTTCCACAGCACCGGTAGCAAATTTGCTTTCCAGTTGCGTATCGACGCTAAAGTTTTGCAGGCGCTCATCATCCACGACCGTTCCACGGTTCAATGTATGGCCATCGGAAGCGATCCCGGTGCCGTATACACTCTGCTGCGACGTCTTCATTTCAGTAAAGCGCAGGTTCTGGCGAACGGTAAATGTATCGTTAAAGCCATGCTCAAAGCTGTATCCCACCATTTTCTGATTGCGGGAATAAGTATTGTTTGAGGCACCTTCATTGAAATCGGTCGGCAAACGCTTGCCGTTTGGCAGCGGTTCAACGGTGCCTTCTTTTGGTAACCAACCGTAGTAACCTGTTTCCGGTTCGTTCTGGAAATAGGACAGGAACGTAAAGTTGGTTTTGTCATCAGGACGCCATGAGAAGGAAGGCGCGATCGTATAACGCTGTGATTCAGAACCCTGCTGCTGCTCATTTGTTGAGCGCGCCAGCCCGGTTAAACGGTAGGAAAATTCCCCGTTGTCATCCAGCGCATCACTAAAATCAAAACCGGTCTGGAACAAATTGTCCGACCCCATTTTGAACTGAATTTCTTTTAACGGCTCTGTGGTCGGGCGCTTGCTGACCATAGAGATGATGCCGCCAGGATTGCTCTTACCATAGAGTACAGACGTTGGGCCACGCATCAACTCAACACGTTCAAGCATGTAGGGATCAATAACCGCATCGTTATAGAAGTTACCCTGCAATTTCAGTCCATCCAGATAGTTATTCTGGCTCAGGCCGACGGAAGAGAAACCACGGATAATCACAAAATCATAGGTGTTAGATGCGCCACGACTGTTAACAGTCACACCAGGCGTATATCCCAGAGCCTCTTTCACCGACTGGAATTGATGCATTTGCATCTCTTCGTTGGTCACTACCGAAACAGACTGTGGTGTCTTTTCTATAGGCGTATCAGTCTTGGTCGCAGTAGCGGAACGCTTAGCAGCAATGGTCGGAGCTGGCCCCCATGCGCTTTCCTGCGGAGCAGGAGCTGCAGTTACGGTGATGGTTTCTTCTTTCGGGTCAACCGCCGCCTGTGCATAGACAGACATGCCGCTAACCGCTGTGGCTACCACTACTGCGATTTTACGCAGTGATGAACTTGGCTGAGCAGTTTTAAGACGCGCCATTGGTATTTCTCTGATGAAAGTGAATGATAACGTAAACGAGAATTATTATTATAACGGCAGCATAATATTCGAAACTCTGGCGAGATAGCAAGCAATACGCGCCCCTACTAAAACTGAGGGGTTAAGAAATAACCAGATGAAAAGAAAGGGTTAATAAATTAGGCTGGAATGTTAGAGCGCTGACAACCCGCCGCAGCGGGTCGCAAGGCGTTAGCGGTAAAAGACCTCAAAAGTCGCGACGGCGTCCACTTTCCCGGCTTTGACATTGCCGGTTTTGGCATAGCGTGCCTTCAGCGGAATTTCTGCCACTTCGTTAGCGCTGGTGCTGCTCACAGCGGTATAGGTTTGATCAAAACTCAGCACATTATTGTTCGTGTCCAGAATCTGGATACCGACACCGCTGGCAGAGCTGTCTCCACTGGCGATAGCCAAAATATTGCCATCCGTAACGCCTGTCGAACCAGCACTGTTGAACTTATAATCGATTTGGGTACCTGCCCGACAATCAGAAATCTCGATTTTGAAACTGTTATCGGTGAGTACTTCTGAAAATTGACTGTCAAAGTTATCGACATTAATCGTCTTCAGCGGCACGTAGATATTTTTATCCTCCAGGTTACAGGTATTAGTCTGGATATGAATGCTGGTGGGAGATACCAATATCTGAGCTATCACATCATTCCCCCACTTCTCTTGCGCTGTCAGCCGGGAGGTATCAAGATAACCATCCTCGACGTCGCCCGTCACAACCAACTGCATTGACGCATGGTACTTTGTATGAATACTGTTCCATCCGCTTGCTCCATAGCTATAAAAATGCATGGGTGTGACGATATCCTCAGAGGTAAAGGTAGGTGTTCGTTCTTCCGCTTCAGCCATGCGGATACCTATACCTGGAATGCTAGTCTGATAAACGCCTTCCAGCACTCCATTGCGGGCATCGGCATCCGTTAACACTGCGTAACCTTTGTATTTGTTGCCAGTATCCTGGCAATCCATATCGATTTGGCCGCTCTCAATGCTTCCCTCATAAATAACCGTACCAACTGATACGTCAGGCTCCACAGTGATGCTTGCCGGTAGCTGAAAGGTCATTGCGCCATTTTCCGGGTAATTTCCGGTACATGTGGCGGCATAAACAGGTGCCGCAGATCCAGCTAAAATCAATATGATCAACATAGCCCTGAAAATGTTTATGTTCCTTTTACTCATATCTGACAATTTCCGTATTCATAAGCCATCTTCCATTATTGGCAATTAACCGTAGCTGAGAGAATTCCCGTACCCATGTTCTCAGGCACGCTTACGCTACCCGTACATTTCGTCTGTGCGGTATTTCCCCATTGCACCTCAATGCGCTGTGTTCCTTTTAGCCCAGTGACATACACTTCACCGTCGTCACCCACGATCGATGTCGTACCGTCCATACTTAACAGAGCACCAAAAGGAACCACGCTCTGACCATGTTTTAAGGTAAGTAATGCACGCTTACCTGAACGCGCCGTGAAGTCAGCCTTCAGGACGGCCCCTTTTGTCGGAACCACATCCAGAGAAGCATCCTGAATATCAATATCATCACGTCCCTGAGTATTCACAGTAATAGTATTACGGCGATAATTGGTTAAAGTTGGCACAATGGCATTGCCCCAATAATCGGTGTAAACCCCCCGGGAATTTTGTATTTTTACATTATCGCCATCGGTAATGTGCACAATGGCAAAAGCATCCTGAATGGATTGTCCAAGCGTTATTCCCTGCGAATGCGCAACAACGGAACCTTGGGCGCCATAGCCCCACTGTTTACTGTCTTTTTGATAACTGTAATTGGCGCTGAACTCGCCAACCGATGTCCGATACCGGGAAGAGAGATAGGCACCATAACCGACATCGTTATCGGTGTAGGTTTGCTGAAGGTTATAATTTAAATTGTTATCTTCCAGTAGCGTTCCACTGACGCCAACCTGATGTGCACTATTACCATTTTTTGAACTTGTCAGAGTATATGTTCCCCAGGCATTCGCCAGCCAACGCGAAAGAGGGACATTCATTGAGATAGAAAACTGCTGATCGTTAGTGGTTGATGGCGTTTTTGTCATGCTGTAATTCAGCGACCAGTTAACGCCCTGCCAACTGCTGCTGTAACCGAGACTCACGCTTCGTTCATGGCCTTCCATTCCCCAGTAATCTTGCTGATAAGCGTTGGCGTATACCGATCCCCAGCTCTGTAACGACTGAGAAAGATTAAGTTGCAGGCGGCTGCGACGGTTATAGCTATCGCGATAGCTATAGATGCTGTCATCGTCGTAGCTGTTATTACGCTGATCGAGAGCCTCCTGAAAGGTATAAAACCCGGAGGTGGAATAACGATAGCTGGCCAGCGTGACCGTGGTATTGGTTAACGGAAAATCTTTTGCGTACTGCGCGCGCCACGACTGGCCATTCGCATCCGCGCGTTCGTCGTCAAACGCGGTTCTCGCCGCCGTCAGATCCATCGACAGCGAACCAAAATCGCGTAAATCGGCTCCGATGCCGACCAGTCCGGCGCGATACATCGACGCGCCCTGCAGACCGCCGTAAGCGGTAATTCCGAAAGGCAAGCCATAAATTGCCGTAGCCTGGCTGAATTCCGGCTCCTCGCCGTTATCAACATCGCGATATTTCCCGGCTGCCAGGCTGTACTTCAGCGCGCCTTCACGTTGCATAATCGGCACCGAGGAGCTGGCCTGAATAAAGCTGTGCTCTGTACCGTCGGCCTCCGTCACGGTGACTTCCAGATCCGCTCCTGCCGTCACCTGCGTTAAATCACGAATTTCAAACGGGCCAGGCGAGACGTTGGTCTGGTAGATGGTGTAACCGTTTTGCTTAATGGTGACTTTGGCATCGCTATTAGCAATCCCACGAACGACCGGGGCAAAGCCCTGTAATCCACTGGGCTGCATACTGGTATCGGTCTCCAGCTTAACGCCCGTCATCTGCACGCTATCGAACAGTTCGCCGTTAGTGTAGGTTTGCCCTATCTGAAGCTGGCTACGCAATGCTTTGACATCGCGTCCAAGCGTCGTATTAATAGATTGCCAACCATTATCACTCCCCCAATTGCTGGTGTTACGCAAACGCCAGGGGCCGATATTCATCCCTGAATTCAAACTTGCCCAGTTCGAAGCATTATTTTGACCACTGGATTGTTGGTGCGATCCCGAAATATAGTAACTGGTCCACAGAGCCGGAATGCCGTCATCCCAGAAAGTGGGATTGCTTTCGCCCGAAATTTTGCGGTCGCGGTAGATCTGCGGAATACGTAATTGCAGCACCTGTGTTTCCGGATTGAAGTCATAGCGTCCATCCACGATATATTCGCTAATATCACCCAGCAACGTATCTTCGTTAACATTATTTAATGCCGGAACCGTATCAACTTTAACGCCCAGTTCGCGCAGCTCCGCTTTGGTAAATTGCGGAATCAGTTTGCTGTTATCTTTTGAAAGGAGGTAATTTAAATTTCGTTTATCAATGCGATCCTGATCCCAAACAATCGACGTTAAATAACGTCCGGGGGATAAACCATTATGCTGTAAAAAAGCTTCAAGCGCCCCGGTATTCTCAAGTGGGGTTCCCGTTTCAAGTACACTGAGATTGAAATAATCATCAGCACAAACGGAACCACTCGCAGTCAATATAGCGAATGTCAGCGTATTGAGAGCAAAAAGCCGGGCAGTACGATGTGAAGGCATAAATGTCACCCCATAACTCATCGATAGCTGATTTACAGCGACTGTTTACGCTGTTCGGTTTCTGAGCCAAAATCATTAATTGCGGTCCAGACAACGTTGCCTTTTACTGCCGATGGCAGCGGAAAACGCTGCTCACCAAATGGAGCGACCATCATCGTTAATGCCGTCGGAGAGGACTGGTTTGTAGCCGGTTTAATCGCTTTTCCCGCCACAGAGATCTGTCCGAAGGTGACATAGAAGGGTGTGGGGTTTTTCACCACCAGTTGATTTTGATGGCGGCTAAATTGCAACGATTGCCAGGCCATTTTTGCCTCGTCTTCTGTCAATGAGGCCGGGCGATAAAACAGTTTTAATTTAGTTTTAATGGCAAATTGTAACGTGTTCTTGTCATGCAATTCTTCTGGGATCGCTGCAACAGATTTGATGTTCGCCATAAATAATGACTCACGATCCTGAGGCAGCGCCGATTTATTTCCGGTATAAACCACGTGTAGCAGCGTCTGGCGGTTTTCGTCCAATTTGTAAATTGGCGGTGTCATAATAAATGGCGCTTTGCTGTCATCAATATTACTGACCCAGCTCTGCACCAGATAACGTTTATCATTATCTTTATTTTTTAAAGCAATCTGTACTTCAGACTGGTTAGCCGGATATATAATTCGTGTGCCACCCACTACTACGCCAGCTTGAACCGAATTTAATCCCGAAGTTAATATAAATATTAATGCTGTGAAAAGTCGTTTCATCTTTCCATTCCATTGAAATACTGGCCCTGCCTGGGCCAGGTTTATGATGATTAACGATAAAGCAGAGTATAGGTCGCTTGTGCGGTATAATCACCGGTAGTTGGTAAAGTGCTACCAACCTGGATAACCTCAGCTTTATAATTAAAAACCACGCTCTCGCCGTTAGTCTTATTCAGTGCCGCTTCAGGATCTGAGCCATCAAATTTCACGTAGTTGCTGCTCCCTTCTGGAAGCATACGTACCCCGAGGTTCTGCGCAGTCCCTGTCGCCTGCAAGACTTCATCGTCGTATCCGGCAATACGCGTCCCATCAAATTTGATATTGAGGTTGGCAACCGCAGCATCACATTCTGTCAGCGTAATCGCAAAAGATTGCGTGTCGCCGACTTTTTTATCTTCGCCAAACGCAGTTTGAGAAAGGTTGTTAAACGTCACAGTACCGTTTGTCGCTGTACCATTTACATCAACCACGCAACTATCGGGAAGAATTTTCCCATTAAACGTTACCGTCCCGGTATCAACGGCAAAAGCAGATGTTGCTACAGTTGCCATTGCACTACTGACAAGCAACGAGATGATAATTTTTTTGCACATAACGTATTCCTTACATATGTTCACAAAAATCAATGAAGAGAAAAGTTAACACAGAGGGGAAATAGACAATGGCTGGAGATGTGCTGGAATATAAAATCAACAACATCATAGATATAATATATCTTTATCAACTCATTCAGTTTAAAACATTCCCTTGTGTCATCTATTCTACGTACCATAATGAATAAAAGCTAATCAACGCATTCACCAAAATTAAAGAAACAACACACAACATCTTGTTTTAGCAGAACAATTTATGAAAACAATATTTTCTTAATGGTGATTTAAGCCAGCATGAACATATTCATAAAAACAATATTACTCACATATGAATACGGGCAGACAATAAAAAAATGCAGAAAAAATAGAATAAAATCAACCAACCGATGATATATACACAAAAATAATATATTGAATTTATGATTAAACGGAAAATATAGGCAGGAAACACCATCACTGTTCACCCTATCCTGAGCTTGCAATACAGACCGCAATGCGAATACCACAAGAGGGAGAATTCCCCCACATCAGCAGGCACCGATGCGGGGGAGGACAGCTAAAAAATCAGTTACCGCCAAACATATCTTTTATCCAACCAGCCACGCCATCGCTGTCTTTCTTCTCTTGCTGCGGCGGTTGCTGCTGTTGAGGCTGCTGCTGCGGCTGTTGAGAAGATTGATCGAACGGATTCCCCGACTGCTGCAGCATTTCACCCTGCTGACACAGCGAATCAGGATCGGTGGTCCATACCGGAAGCGTGCGTATCCCGCCACTACAAACGAAGTTACCGTCGTAGTCTACGCCCATATCCACCACATCCTCCGGTGGCGTCAGCACCAGCGGTGTTGGCGTCTGGTTAGCCAGATAACGCTGATAAATCGACATCGCGCCGCTGGCACCGTACAGCTTGGTTGGCTGGTTGTTATCGCGGCCCACCCAGGTGATGGTCACCTGGCTGCCGTCGATCCCGGCAAACCAGGTATCCACGTTGTTGTTGGTGGTCCCGGTTTTCCCTGCCAGATGCAAGCCAGGATATTTCGCGCCAAGCTGACGACCCGTACCACGCTGAACCACCTGCTGCATGGTCCACAGCGTCATATACGCCGCCTGCGCCGGAACGGCACGCTCAGCCTGCGGGAAGCTCTGGTACAGCACGGTACCATCTTCGGCAATCACCGAACGCAGCGCCGACAACGGCGCACGGTTCCCGCCGCTGGCGATAGTCTGGAACGCCTGTGCTACTTCGATTGGCGTCAGGTTCAACGCCCCCAGCAGCATGGCCGGAACCGGGTTAAGCTGATCTTTCGGCGCGCCCAGTTTCAACCAGGTATCGGTTACCGCAGGCAAGCCCAGCGCCATCCCCAGATTTACCGTCGGTACGTTCATGGAGCGGGTTAACGCATCCACCAGCATCACTCTTCCGCTTTCGCTATAGCGACGGTCATCGTTCTGCGGTGACCACACCTGGCCGTTCGGCTGGCGCAACGCAATCGGCGCATCAGCAATCCAGGTATTCAGGCGGTAAAGCTTCGGCTGGCTGAGCGCAGTCAGATAGGTCGCCGGCTTCGCCAGAGAACCAATCGAACGACGCGCCTGCATCGCACGGTTATAGCCCGCGAACTGCGGCTCTGCCCCGCCAACCATGGCGCGAACTTCGCCACTGAATCGGTCAACCACCACAATCGCGGTTTCCAGATCGCTCAGCTTACGCTGTTTCTTCAGCACCGGAATGCCTTCCACCGCCGCTTTTTCCGCAGCGTCCTGCGCCACGGAATCAAAGGTGGTGAAAATTTTCACGCCGGAGAGATCTTTAACTTTATCGCCCAGCTTCGCCTGAAGCTCCTGACGCACCATCTGCATAAAGGCTGGCTGTGGCGAGATCACTCCACCACGCGGCTGTACGCCTAACGGACGCGCGCTCAGCATGTCATACAGATCCTGATCGATGATCTGCTGCTGTTGCAGCAAACGCAGCACGAGGTTACGACGCTCCAGCGCCAGCTTCGGATTACGCCATGGGTTATAGATTGACGCCCCTTTAACCATCCCCACCAGCAACGCCTGCTGGTCGAGACTCAGTTCTTCCACCGGACGACCGAAATAATAGAGGCTCGCCAGCGGGAAGCCGCGAATTTCATTATCGCCGCTTTGACCGAGATAGACTTCGTTCATGTACAGCTCAAGAATGCGATCTTTGCTGTAACGCGCATCCATCAGCAGCGCCATGTAGGCTTCGTTGGCCTTACGCCAGTAAGAACGTTCGCTGGACAGGAACAAGTTCTTCACCAGTTGCTGAGTCAGCGTACTCGCCCCCTGCACCGTGCGACCGGCCGTCAGGTTGGCCAGCACCGCACGACCAATCGAGTAGAGGCTGACGCCATCATGCTCATAGAAGTGACGGTCTTCGGTTGCCAGCAGCGTATCTACCAGCAGATCCGGGAATCCACTGCGCGGGACAAACAGGCGCTGCTCGCCGTTAGGTGAAGAGAGCATGGTAATCAGGCGTGGATCGAGACGGAAGAAACCGAACTGGCGGTTGTTATCCATATTCTCGATAGTATCCAGATGATCGCCATCAAAGGTCAGACGTGCGCGCACCTGCCCTTCTTTACTGTCCGGGAAGTCAAACGGACGACGAATCATCTCAATGCTCTTCGCCTGTACGGTGAATTCGCCCGGACGCGTCATCTTCGAGACCTGACGATACTGCGTGGCCTCTAGCAGCTTCACCATCTCGTTCTTGCCGATGGGCATTTCTGGCTCGAGGTTAACCATGCGGCCATATACTGCCGCCGGAAGCTGCCAGACTTTACCGTCGATACGGCTACGGATTTTTTGGTCCAGATAGACGCCGTAAATAGCGATCAGCACCAAAAAAACAATCGACAGTTTTACCAGCAGCCAGAACCAGCCGCGTTTACCACGAGGCTTACGCCCTTTGCCTTTACCCTTACGCGGCATCGGTTCTTCATCCTCATAGTCATCATCATCATAATCGTCGTCATACTCTTCATCTCTGAGTTGACGACGGCTCACCTTTTGTTTCACTGGACGTGAGGGTTTCCCTTTACGTCCAATTGGCTCGCGGTCATTCCCCGCCATGCTTTTTCTCCGCAACATTCAGGCGCAAAGGCCCGATTCTCTGTTCTTCCGTCCTGCGACAGAAGAAGAAATCTCTCAATTTTCAGCTGTATTTATGCCGGATGGCGGCGTAAAACGCCTTATCCGGCCTACGTTCGCCCTGATAAGCGCAGCGCCATCAGGCAACCACGCATACAGCTATGAATACTTTTTGGTGCGCCGCGTTGGCGCGGTATTCGCCGGATCGTCCGGCCAGACATGTTTGGGATAACGCCCTTTCATCTCTTTTTGCACCTCGCGGTACGATCCCTGCCAGAACGCGCTTAGATCGCTCGTCACCTGTAGCGGTCTTTGGGCCGGAGACAACAGCTCAAGTACCAGCGGCACGCGTCCCTGGGCGATAGTCGGGGTGTTTGCTTCACCAAACATTTCCTGCATCCGAACGGCCAATACCGGAGGATTATCCTCATGATAGCGAATAGCAATCCGGCTTCCCGTCGGCACAGTGTAATGCGCCGGCAGTTCACTATCCAGACGTTGCAGCATTGACCAGTCCAGCAAACCGCGCAATGCCTGACCCACATTGAGTGCTTTTAACGCGCGTAAAGAGTGCACACCGCTCATGTGTGGCAACAGCCAGCGCTCCAGCGTCTTCAGCAGAGAATCCTCATCTACCGCAGGCCAGTCGTACTCCGGTAACCAGTTTGCCGCACATTGCAAACGCAGCCGAAACTGCTCGGCCTCCGGCGTCCAGTTGAGCACACTTAGCCCTTTATCGCGAATACCATTCAGCATGGCCTGGTGTAGTTCCTCTTCCGAGGGCTTGGCCAGCGGCTGTACTTTTACCGTCAACTGGCCGATACGCGACCGACGCAGTGCCTTTAATGTTCCCTGGGTTTCATCCCATTCGATAGTATCGGACTGTTGCAGCAGCTCAGGACATGCCTGCATCAACACTTCAATATCCAACGGCAACGCTAACAAAATACGCGCATCTGGCGATGCGCTGCCCTGCAGTAACAGTGGTGCTATCAGCCATTCATGGCGTCCAAGGGCGTCATCGGCATCCAGCATCGCACCCATGCCGTTGGCCAGTTGATAGCGCCCTTCTTGTCCACGTCGACGGGCGATCCGATCGGCAAACGCCTGTGCCAGCAACGAGAGAAGCAGCGCGCTGTCGGGCTGCCCGCTGCGAACGTTAAGCCGTTTCAGCAATTGTTGACTGCGCTGCTGCCAGGCGGGCTGATTTCGTGAAAACGCGACGGCCAAATCAGTGCTGCCCCCGCGCGGCGGCTCTTCCAGAATTGCGGCCAGTTTTGCGGCCGATGCCGCTTCATCGTCATTTTTGGTGCTAACCAGCATAGCCGCTAAACGGGGATCGTTACCCAATGCCGCCATTTTTTGCCCACGGGCACTGAGCCTGTCGCCCTCAAGCGCGCCCAGCATCTGCAACAACCGTTTTGCCGCCTGCAGGTTAATAGCGGGCGGCGTATCCAGCCAGTTCAGTTGCTCAGGATCGGTACATCCCCATTGCAGCAGCTCCATCAGTAGCCCGGACAGATTGCTCTGTAATATCTCAGGCTCTCCCTGCGCCGCCGCTCTTTCCGCCTGCTCTTTGGCAAGCAAATGTAGGCAGATACCTGGCTCCAGACGCCCGGCACGTCCAGCACGCTGGGTCATTGAGGCCTGGCTGATGCGCTGGGTAATCAACCGCGTTAAACCGGTACGCGCGTCATAACGCGCCACTCGCTCCTGAGCGCAATCCACCACCAGCCGGATACCTTCAATCGTTAAGCTGGTTTCGGCAATATTGGTCGCCAGCACCACTTTGCGCTTACCTTGCGGCGCGGGCAAAATCGCCTGACGCTGCTCAGCCAGCGTCAACGCGCCGTACAACGGACATAACACAACATCGCCGCCCACACGCGTTGCCAGTTGTTCCTGCACGCGCAGGATTTCCCCAACGCCCGGTAAAAACAGCAGCAGCGACCCGCTTTCATGGCGCAGTAGCTCCGCCGTCGCTATCGCCACCGCTTCGTCAAAACGCAGATGTGCCGCCAGCGGCTGATACCGTCGCTCGACCGGGAATGTGCGGCCTTCAGAGATAATCATGGGCGCATCGGGCAATAACTGCTGCAAGCGCCCGTTATCGAGCGTTGCGGACATGATCAATAGTTTCAGATCGTCACGAAGACCTTGCTGTACATCCAGCAACAGCGCCAGCGCCAGGTCGGCCTGCAGGCTCCGTTCGTGAAATTCATCGAGGATCACTAACCCGACGCCAGTGAGTTCGGGATCGCGCTGGATCATGCGCGTCAGGACGCCTTCCGTCACAACTTCCAGCCGGGTCTGCGACCCCACGCAGCTTTGCGCACGCATCCGGTAACCCACGGTCTCACCGGGCTTTTCGTTCAGCAACTCCGCCAACCGCTGCGCCACGTTGCGTGCCGCCAGACGACGCGGCTCCAGCAAAATAATCCGCCCCTTGATGCCACCATGTTCAAGCAGTCGCAACGGCAGCCAGGTCGATTTCCCGGCACCGGTCGGCGCGGTCAGCAGCACCTGAGTCGAGGCATCAAGGGCGGTAAGCAGTTCAGGCACTACGGCGGCAACGGGCAACGACGTCACAAATAGCTCCAGAGGGTTAACATTCTTCGCGCTGCATTGTAGCATCGCGTTAATTCATAACCGAGTATCCATAATGTCTGAGCCAAAAAGGCTGTTCTTTGCGATTGAATTGCCTGGCGCAATCCGTGAGCCAATTGTTCACTGGCGTGCGGAGCAGTTCCCCGCAGAAGCCGGGCGTCCCGTTGCGGCAGAAAACCTGCATCTGACGCTGGCCTTTTTAGGTGATGTCAGCGCAGAGAAGCAACAGGCGTTGTCGCAACTAGCCGGACGCATTCGCCAGCCAGGTTTTACGCTCAAACTGGATGATGCCGGGCAATGGCTGCGCTCGCGGGTCGTGTGGCTGGGGATGCGTCAGCCGCCGCGCGGACTGTTACAACTGGCGAATATGCTGCGGGCGCAGGCCGCGCGCAGCGGGTGTTATCAAAGCCCGCAGCCGTTTCACCCACATATCACGCTGCTGCGCGATGCCGGACACGCGGTTCCCATCCCCCCACCGGGCTTTGGCTGGTCATTTCCGGTCACAGAGTTCGCACTTTACTCCTCTTCATTCGCACGAGGACGCACGCGTTATACGCAGCTGCAACGCTGGACGCTGACTGAATAATTAAAGGGACTGTTTATGCAATTTTCTCCACCTTTACAACCCGCAACACTCATCCAGCGCTACAAGCGTTTTTTAGCGGATGTGATCACACCGGATGGCTCAACGTTAACGTTACACTGCCCAAATACTGGCGCGATGACCGGATGCGCCACCCCGGGTGATACCGTCTGGTATTCGACATCAGAAAATACTAAACGGAAATATCCACATACCTGGGAATTAACGCAAACCCAATCCGGGGCATTTATTTGTGTTAACACGCTGTGGGCCAATAGATTAACGAAAGAGGCTATTCAGAATGAGCTTATTTCGAAAGTTTCAGGCTACAGTGCCTTGAAAAGTGAAGTAAAATACGGCGCAGAAGGGAGCCGTATCGACTTTTTGTTGCAGGCGGATTCCCGACCTGACTGCTATATTGAAGTGAAATCAGTCACGTTGGCGGAAAATGATCAGGGTTATTTTCCCGATGCCATCACTGAACGAGGTCAGAAGCATCTTCGGGAATTGATGAGCGTAGCGGCAGAAGGC
This sequence comes from Citrobacter sp. Cf087, assembly GCF_030334285.1. Lineage (NCBI taxonomy): Bacteria > Pseudomonadati > Pseudomonadota > Gammaproteobacteria > Enterobacterales > Enterobacteriaceae > Citrobacter > Citrobacter sp. Cf087. Next base: position 455,592 of record NZ_JAOWED010000029.1, on the reverse strand, counting down.
AAGCGGGCGGTGATATTTTTCGCCGTGTTGCATTCAGCCATTACACGGTTTTCACCCGCGCACCATATCGATGCAAAATATGCGCAATTATTAGTTGAAGCACAGCTTAAGGGGGTAGAAATTCTGGTTTATAAAGCGGAACTTTCTGCCCATGGCATGACTCTTAAAGAGCCGTTGCCCATTACCTTGTAATGGTGTAAACATTTGGTTAATTAGTATTCTGGGCGCGTGGGCAAATACGCTTTTCCTCACAGGGTTGTCAAGTGTTACGTTTAGATAATTGCTATCCGGAAAAGCATCTGCTATTTATAGCGACCTGATTTTTCCCCCGAACATGGGGATCGATAGTGCGTGTTAAGGAGAAGCAACATGCAAGAAGGGCAAAACCGTAAAACATCGTCCCTGAGTATTCTCGCCATCGCTGGGGTGGAGCCGTACCAGGAGAAACCGGGCGAAGAGTATATGAACGAAGCCCAGCTGTCGCACTTCAGGCGTATTCTTGAGGCATGGCGTAATCAACTTAGGGATGAAGTTGATCGCACCGTATCTCATATGCAAGACGAAGCGGCTAACTTCCCTGATCCGGTGGACCGCGCCGCGCAGGAAGAAGAATTCAGCCTTGAGCTGCGTAACCGTGACCGTGAGCGCAAACTGATCAAAAAGATCGAGAAGACGCTGAAGAAAGTAGAAGACGAAGATTTCGGCTACTGCGAATCGTGCGGCGTAGAAATTGGTATTCGCCGTCTGGAAGCGCGTCCGACAGCCGATCTGTGTATCGACTGCAAAACGCTGGCAGAAATCCGCGAAAAACAGATGGCAGGTTAATTCCGGTCATTTTTACCACATTTACTACAGGCGGGAGTTTCTCCCGCCTTATTATTTGTCAGTCCGCAAAATGAGCGATTCACACTATATTGGCCGCTTCGCCCCTTCCCCCTCCGGCGAACTGCATTTCGGTTCACTGATTGCCGCCCTCGGCAGTTACCTGCAGGCTCGTGCCCGGCGCGGAATCTGGCGAGTACGCATTGAAGATATTGATCCCCCTCGTGAAGTTCCCGGTGCTGCAGATACGATCCTGCGTCAGCTGGAACATTACGGTCTGCACTGGGATGGCGATATTTTATGGCAATCCCAACGCCATGAAGCCTACCGCGAAGCGCTTACCTGGCTGCATCAGCAAGATCTGAGCTATTATTGCACCTGCACGCGAGCGCGTATTCAAAGCGTCGGCGGTATTTACGACGGTCACTGCCGTGAGTTACGCCTCGGGCCAGAACAGGCGGCCGTCCGTATTAAACAACGCCATCCCGTGATGCAGTTTACTGACCGGCTACGCGGTGTGATTCAGGCTGACCCGCAACTTGCTGGTGAAGATTTTATCATCCACCGCCGCGACGGGCTGTTTGCCTATAACCTCGCCGTGGTAGTTGATGACCACTTTCAGGGCGTAACGGAGATTGTTCGCGGCGCCGATCTCATCGAACCCACGGTGCGGCAAATCTCTTTGTATCAGCAGTTTGGCTGGCAAGCGCCTGACTATATTCATCTTCCGCTGGCGCTCAACGAACAAGGCGCTAAACTTTCAAAACAAAATCATGCACCTGCGCTACCACAAGGCGATCCGCGCCCAGTGATTATTGCCGCGCTACGCTTTCTCGGCCAGCGTGCCGATATCCCGTGGCAGGAGATGCGTGTGGACCAGATCCTGGCGTTTGCCGTTGATAACTGGCGTCTGACAACAGTGCCTGAATCAGTGATCTTAAATCCGGCATTCTCAAATGCGCCACGCTGAGCTATGATTAGCCGCTATTTTTACACAGCAACACTTGTTCTGATTGAAGTTTGACACTACCGAGGTGCACTATTTTTACCCGAGTCGCTAATTTTTGCCGCAAGGTGCTAAGCCGCGAGGAGCGCGAGGCTGAGCTCGCCGTCGCCCGTCCACATATGACGGTAATTCCGCGTGAGCAGCACTCTATCTCCCGCAAAGATATCAGTGAAAATGCCCTGAAGGTAATGTACAGGCTCAATAAGGCCGGATACGAGGCATGGCTGGTTGGCGGTGGTGTACGTGATCTTTTGCTGGGCAAAAAGCCGAAAGATTTTGATGTCACCACTAACGCAACGCCGGATCAGGTGCGCAAACTGTTTCGTAACTGTCGCCTGGTCGGTCGCCGTTTCCGTCTGGCTCATGTCATGTTCGGCCCAGAAATTATCGAAGTGGCGACATTCCGCGGCCATCATGAAGGCAGCGAAGCCGATCGTACCACGTCGCAACGCGGGCAAAACGGTATGTTGCTGCGCGACAACATCTTCGGCTCCATTGAAGAAGATGCCCAACGTCGCGATTTCACGATAAACAGCCTGTATTACAGCGTGGCCGATTTCACCGTACGTGATTACGTCGGCGGTATGCAGGACCTCGAAGAGGGCATCATTCGCCTGATCGGTAATCCGGAAACGCGCTATCGCGAAGATCCCGTGCGTATGCTGCGCGCCGTGCGCTTTGCCGCCAAGCTCGACATGCGTATCAGCCCGGAAACCGCAGAGCCGATCCCGCGTCTGGCAACGCTGCTGAACGACATTCCTCCCGCACGCCTGTTTGAAGAAGCACTGAAGCTGTTACAGGCGGGCTATGGGTATGAAACCTATAAAAAACTGCGTGAGTACAGCCTGTTCCAGCCGCTGTTCCCAACCATTACACGCTACTTCACCGAAGACGGTGACAGCCCGATGGAACGCATTATCGCTCAGGTACTAAAGAATACCGATAACCGCATTAACAATGATATGCGCGTTAACCCGGCGTTCTTGTTCGCCGCGATGTTCTGGTATCCGTTACTGGAAGCCGCGCAGAAAATTGCGCAAGAAAGCGGTTTGGCTTACTACGACGCTTTCGCGCTGGCAATGAACGACGTGCTGGACGAAGCCTGCCGCTCGCTGGCGATCCCGAAACGTCTGACCTCGCTAACCCGCGATATCTGGCAGTTGCAATTACGTATGTCCCGTCGTCAGGGTAAACGCGCCTGGAAGCTGATGGAACATCCAAAGTTCCGCGCAGCTTACGACCTGTTAGCACTGCGTGCCGAAGTAGAACACAACGCTGAACTGCAACGACTGGCGAAATGGTGGGGTGAATTCCAGGTTTCCGCGCCGCCGGAACAAAAAGGCATGCTGAACGAACTGGATGAAGAGCCTGACGTACGCCGTCGCCATCGCCGCCCGCGTAAGCGTGCGCCGCGTCGCGAAGGTAGCGCGTGACCGTCGTTTATATCGCCATCGGCAGTAATTTAGCTTCTCCCCTGGAGCAGGTGAATGCTGCCGTGCAAGCGATCGGCGAAATCCCTGACAGCCGTATCGTTGCGGTTTCTTCGTTTTATCGCACCCCCCCGTTGGGTCCACAGGATCAGCCCGACTATCTGAACGCCGCCGTGGCGCTGGATACCGCTCTCGCCCCCGAAGCGTTGCTGGATCATACCCAGCGAATTGAACTGCAACAGGGCCGGGTGCGCAAAGCTGAACGTTGGGGACCGCGAACGCTGGACCTCGATATTATGCTGTTTGGCGATGAAGTGATTAACACCGAACGCCTGACCGTGCCGCACTACGACATGAAAAACCGTGGTTTTATGCTGTGGCCGTTATTCGAAATTGCGCCTGAGCTTATTTTTCCGGATGGTATCAGACTGCATCAGCACCTCACCCATCTTGGTATTGCAAAACCTGCACACTGGTAAAGTATCTCCTCCCCTTTAGCGTTTACTGCTTTAGCGCCAAACGATTGCTTAAAACAATTGCCCCCCTGAATGTGACTGTTAGAATGCCGATAAATATGACTTTCATCATCAGGAAATGTTATGAAACCCACTACCATTTCACTGCTGCAGAAATGCAAGCAAGAGAAAAAACGCTTCGCGACAATTACCGCCTACGACTACAGCTTTGCCAAACTATTTGCTGACGAGGGCATTAACGTGATGCTGGTTGGCGACTCGCTGGGCATGACGATCCAGGGGCATGACTCCACTCTGCCTGTCACCGTTGACGATATCGCCTACCACACTCGCGCTGTGCGTCGCGGCGCCCCTAACTGTCTACTGCTTTCCGATCTCCCATTTATGACGTACGCCACGCCGGAACAGGCGTTTGAAAATGCCGCGGTGGTTATGCGTGCGGGCGCCAACATGGTCAAAATTGAAGGCGGCGCGTGGCTGGTTGATACGGTGAAAATGCTCACCGAACGCGCCGTACCGGTTTGCGGCCATCTGGGGTTAACCCCGCAGTCGGTGAACGTGTTTGGCGGCTATAAAATTCAGGGCCGCGGCGATGCCGGACAAGTGCTGCTGGATGACGCGCTGGCCTTAGAAGCCGCTGGCGCTCAGCTGTTGGTGCTGGAGTGCGTGCCGGTTGAGTTGGCTAAGCGCGTCACTGAAGCACTTTCTATTCCGGTTATCGGTATTGGCGCAGGTAACGTCACCGACGGGCAAATTCTCGTCATGCACGATGCGTTTGGCATTACCGGTGGTCATATCCCGAAATTTGCGAAGAATTTCCTCAATGAAGCAGGCGACATGCGCGCCGCAGTGCGGCAGTATATGACTGAAGTGGAGTCCGGCGTTTACCCGGGCGAAGAACACAGCTTCCATTAATTTATCTGCCAGCACGCCATTACGCCGGATGGCGACGCTACGCGCCTTATCCGGCCTACAATTTCACGCGTAGGCCTGATAAGCGAAGCGCCATCAGGCATCGTATTTAAGGAGTCTTGTTGTGTTAATTATTGAAACCCTGCCGCTGCTGCGCCAGCATATTCGTCGTCTGCGTCAGGAAGGTAAACGCATCGCACTGGTTCCCACCATGGGAAATCTGCACGACGGCCATATGAAGCTGGTCGATGAGGCAAAAGCCCGGGCTGATGTGGTAATCGCCAGCATTTTCGTCAACCCGATGCAGTTTGACCGACCGGACGATCTGGTGCGTTATCCGCGCACACTGCAGGAAGATTGTGAAAAGCTGAACAAGCGCAAAGTCGATTATGTTTTTGCACCAGCCGTTGAGGAAATCTATCCACAGGGTCTGGAAGGCCAGACTTTCGTTGAGGTTCCCGGTCTCTCCACCATGCTGGAAGGCGCAAGCCGTCCGGGCCATTTCCGCGGCGTTTCCACTATCGTCAGCAAGCTGTTCAACCTTATCCAGCCTGACCTCGCCTGCTTCGGCGAGAAAGATTTCCAACAGTTGGCGCTGATCCGCAAAATGGTGGCGGATATGGGTTATGACATTGAGATCGTTGGCGTGCCGATTATTCGCGCCAAAGACGGTCTGGCGCTTAGCTCACGTAACGGTTATCTGACCGCAGAACAGCGTAAAATTGCGCCGGGTCTGCACAAAGTGATGAATAGCATCGCAGAAAAACTGATTGCGGGTAATCGTGAGTTGCAGGAGATTATTGCTATTGCCGAGCAGGAGCTGAATGAAAAAGGCTTCCGCGCCGACGATATTCAGATTCGTGATGCCGACACGCTGCTGGAGCTGACGGAAACCAGCAAACGCGCGGTGATTCTGGCTGCCGCCTGGCTGGGTCAGGCGCGTCTGATCGATAATCAAAGCGTTACATTAGCCCAGTAGACAGGGGTTAAAAATCGGGCAATACTGCCTGAGAATTTCTCAAAGCAGGCCAGTTTCGTCTGCTTAGCCAAGGTAAACGACAGGGTATAGAAGTTATGATTCGCACCATGCTGCAAGGCAAGCTCCACCGCGTAAAAGTCACGCAGGCGGACCTGCATTACGAAGGCTCCTGCGCCATCGACCAGGATTTCCTCGATGCCTCAGGTATTCTGGAAAACGAAGCTATTGATATCTGGAACGTAACCAACGGTAAACGTTTCTCAACCTATGCAATTGCGGCTGAACGCGGCTCCAGAATCATCTCGGTGAACGGAGCAGCGGCGCATTGCGCTGATGTTGGCGATATTGTAATTATCGCCAGCTTCGTCACCATGTCTGACGAAGAAGCCCGCACCTGGCGTCCGAAAGTGGCCTATTTTGAAGGCGACAACGAGATGAAGCGCACCGCGAAAGCTATTCCGATACAGGTTGCCTGACAGTACTTACCCCTGCGGCTGATTGACTATCAGCCGCGACATCGTCTCCAGCGAATCAGTCCTTAAAATATAAAGCCTTTTCAATAAGAACCGATTATCTCCCGGCTTAACCTTCCCTCTCACCGTGGTGACCGCCATGTGGAATCCCGCGTCGCCTGCTGCTTTTACCGCCGTGGCGTTATAACCCCCAAACGGATACGAAAGATACAGAACGTGAGGATTAAACTGGGACAATGCCCGGCGCGAACGGGCGAAATCGAACAGAATATTATGATAGCTGCGACTCAGTAGGATCGGCCGGCGATTCGCATCAACCCGATGCAAAAAATGGGTATGCGACTGGTAGTCGAACACGTCCCGGATCTCGTTCAGTTCAGAGAGGCTCATAAACTGCAGTGATTTCGGATCCCACTTCTGCGGGTGGCGCTTGATGCGTGAGGAGATGATAAACGCCGTGGCCTTCATGCCGTGCTGCTTCAAAATGGGGTAAGCATAACGGCTCACTGACTTGAGACCATCATCAAAAGTCAGCACCACCGCCCGCGCCGGGAGATTCATTTTATTCTGCACGTAGCCTTCCAGTTGATACATCGTCAACGTGGTGTAGCCGCGATCTTGAAGCCAGGCCATCTGGTTGCTGAAAGCGCGAACGGAGGTTGTGGTGGAGGTATGGCGAAAGCGGGTATTCTCTTCATCGCGCAAAATATGATGGTAGGTTAACACCGGGATACCGTTGTCTTCCTGCGCATCCAGCGCGCTAACATAGGCCAGTCGGCCACCAATGCGAATCTGGTACCAAGTCTGGTTGAGTCGGTCTTTAAGCTTGCTGATAATCGGATAACGCAGATTATCCGCCAGCACGCCAAACGGGGCGCTACCGACATCCGGAGCGTTATAAACCGATGTATCTTTCCAGGTTATCAGACTTTGGTTACTGAGCGGTTTATTGAGATCGCCCAGACCATCATCGACTTTCTGCCGCCCCTGAACGGGCTCCAGGTGTCCCTTATCAATAAACCCGGTGCCAAAACCAAAGGAAAATTCGTAATAGTCTGCCGCAATAGGCTCAACAGCGAGGATCTGCCCGGCGCGAATATTCCCAACCGTCACCATCTTATTGCCAATCTGCGCCCATACGGCGGCGGCTTCGGTGGTTTGCATATAACGAGCAGGCAAAGCCGCAGCGACGCTGCCAGAAAACAGGAGCAATAAAACAAGCAGAACGCGCATAACCATATGAGATAACCGAGGCGAGTAACCTCGGCTATTGTAGCAAAAGCGCCATCAATACCAATGATTAATACTCATACAAATCATGCTTCAACACGAAGGGGGGATTTTTTTGTTGTTGATGCCAGAGGCTGGAGACTTCGGGGCCTCCAAGTGCGACGATGCAATCCCGAAACGCAGAACTGCTCAGCGATTCCCGTGACGAAATCATTCGCTCAAGCAATGGATAGCTGATACCTGAAATCACTTCACACTGGGGATGTTTATGACTCATTAACGACGCGACACGGTAAGGCGCAGCCCCAGCCATATCCGTCAGGAATACCACACCCTCACCTGAATCTGTCGCATGCAGAGCATGGCACATCATGCGGCTTAGCATATTCGAGCTGAGTCCACGCCAAAAACTTACCGCCTGACATTGGGCCAACGGGCCGTACTTTTTCTCCAGACGATGCAGCATATCCTGTGCCTTATCGTCATGACAGGTAATTACCCAACCTAACATTGCCTACCTCCTTAGCAGGCAAGTAGTTTATCAGTGTGATAAATCCATAATGGTGACAAGCATCAAAAGTCTTCCTCTCCCTGGCAAGGAGAGGAAGAAAGAATTAGCTGCGCAGGCCGCGTCCGCGCTGAATCAGGTACCAGCACAGCAAATAAAACGCAGCGATAAACACCACCAGCACACCAAACGTGGTGACCAGCGGAACATCATGAATCCCCAGAAAGCCGTAGCGGAAACCGCTAATCATGTAGACAATCGGGTTCAGATGCGACAGCCCCTGCCAGAACGGTGGCAGCAGCGTTAGCGAATAGAACACGCCACCCAGATAGGTCAGTGGTGTCAGTACGAAGGTTGGGATCAGGCTGATATCGTCAAAGGTTTTAGCAAAGACAGCGTTCAGCAAACCGGCCAGCGAGAACAGTACCGCCGTTAACATCAGCGTAAGCGCCACAAAGACCCAGGAATGCACCTGGAAAGGCACGAAGAACAGTGAAATAGCCGTTACCAGAACGCCCACGCACAAGCCACGTGCCACGCCGCCGCCAACGAAACCAGCGATGATCACGTGCGTTGGTACCGGGGCGACCAGCAGCTCTTCAATATTGCGTTGAAACTTAGCGCTGAAAAATGACGATGCCACGTTCGCGTACGAGTTGGTGATCACCGCCATCATAATCAGCCCTGGCACGATAAACTGCATATAGCTAAAACCATGCATTTCGCCGATACGCGAGCCGATTAGGTTACCAAAGATAATAAAATAGAGCGTCATGGTGATGACGGGGGGAACCAGAGTCTGAACCCAGATACGCATAAAGCGGTGGATCTCTTTCGCCCAGATGCTTTTCAGCGCCACCCAATAAAGCTGCATCATGCGCGATCTCCTTGTTTTTCATGAACCAGAGAAACAAACAGTTCTTCCAGTCGGTTCGCTTTGTTACGCATACTCAATACCTGAATGCCCTGCGCGCTCAGCTGAGAGAAGACGCTGTTAACCCCCTGTTCACGCAGCACCTCCACTTCCAGCGTGGAAGTGTCGACCAGCCGGTACTGATAACCGTCCAGTTTCGGCAGCGGGCTTTTCGGCGCCAGATCGAGGATAAAGGTCTCGGATTTCAGCTTGGAGAGCAGCCCCTTCATCGAGGTGTTTTCCACCAACTCGCCGTGCTGAATAATGCCGATATTGCGACACAGCATTTCTGCTTCTTCGAGGTAGTGAGTGGTCAGAATAATGGTGGTGCCTTTGTCGTTTAAATCCTTTAAAAAGCCCCACATTGAACGACGCAGTTCAATGTCGACACCCGCCGTTGGTTCATCCAGGATGAGTAATTTTGGTTCGTGCATCAGAGCACGAGCAATCATCAGACGGCGTTTCATTCCGCCGGAAAGCATGCGCGCACGCTCGTTACGTTTTTCCCATAAATCGAGCTGCTTTAAATATAATTCGCTGCGTTTGACCGCCTCTTTATGCTCAACGCCGTAGTAACCCGCCTGGTTGACCACGATCTGCTGCACGGTTTCAAACGGGTTAAAGTTAAACTCCTGCGGTACCAGACCAAGCTGGCGTTTCGCGTTAACCGTATCTTTTTCGAGATCGTATCCGAAGACGCTCACCCGCCCGGAGGTTTTGTTCACTAGCGAGCTGATTATTCCAATGGTGGTGGATTTTCCTGCGCCATTCGGTCCCAAAAGCGCATAAAAATCACCCGCTTCGACTTGCAAATCTATCCCGCGTAACGCTTGAACGCCACCGGGATAGGTTTTTTTAAGTTGTTGAAGTTCCAGAGCAATGGTCATGGTTTTTTACTTACCTTACGTTCTGACATTTTATATATAGTTTAATTAATGCTGGAGTTACCCTATATTAGCCCATCGAATTTATCTGGCTTCGGGTCGTACAACTCCATGAAAGACATAGATACACTCATCAGCAACAATGCACTATGGTCAAAGATGCTGGTAGAAGAGGATCCCGGATTTTTTGAAACGCTGACGCATGCACAGAATCCGCGTTTTCTATGGATTGGATGTTCCGATAGCCGCGTTCCCGCTGAACGATTAACCGGTCTTGAACCGGGCGAATTATTTGTTCACCGCAATGTTGCCAATCTGGTTATTCACACTGACCTGAACTGTCTCTCAGTCGTTCAGTATGCGGTGGATGTGCTGGAAGTGGAACATATTATTATATGCGGCCACTACGGATGCGGCGGCGTCCAGGCGGCGATTGAAAATAAAGAACAAGGGCTGATTGATAACTGGTTACTGCACATCCGCGATATCTGGTTCAAACACAGCTCACTGCTGGGCGAAATGCCGCAGGAACGTCGCATGGACACCCTATGCGAACTGAATGTCATGGAGCAGGTCTACAACCTCGGCCACTCAACCATTATGCGTTCAGCCTGGAAGCGCGGTCAGAAAGTTACCATTCACGGCTGGGCTTACGGTATTCATGACGGTCTATTGCGCGATCTCGACGTCACCGCCACCAGCCGCGAAACGCTGGAGCAGCGCTATCGCCAGGGGTTGTCTAACCTGAGTCAGAAACACAGCAACCATAAATAATGTGACATTGCCGGGAGGCGGAGACGCCTTACCCGGCCTACAAACCTACGCCGTAGGTCTGATAAGCGAAGCGCCATCAGGCGCTCCCGCCAATTACTCGTCCAGCAGCACCACTTTGCCAACATACGGCAGATGGCGATAACGCTGGGCATAGTCAATGCCGTAACCGACCACAAACTCATCTGGAATAGAGAATCCGATAAACTCGACCGGAACATTCACTTCACGACGAGAAGGTTTGTCCAGCAGCGTGCAGATAGCCAGTGATTTCGGCTCGCGCAGGCTCAGAATTTCACGCACTTTGGACAGCGTATTGCCGGAGTCGATGATGTCTTCGACAATCAGCACGTCTTTGCCACGAATGTCTTCATCCAGGTCTTTCAGGATCTTAACATCACGCGTAGTAGACATTCCGCTGCCATAGCTGGATGCCGTCATGAAATCGACTTCGTGGGAGACATGCACTTCACGGCACAGATCCGCCATAAACATAAATGAGCCACGTAACAGACCAACCAGCACCATATCGCTGCCGCTGTCTTTGTAACGTTCGTTAATCTGGCGCCCCAGTTCAGCAATACGCGCTTTGATCTCCGCTTCCGGGATCATCACTTCAACAGTATGTTTCATAAACCCTATAACTCACTGATTTTTATCAGTTGACACATCATGCAGATCGAAAGAAAGCGCTTACGTTGATACACCGACTGACAGACGGCGACCCGCTCTAACCACAAAACTTGCGACAGCATACAAACAATTCAGTTGATGAAGTATACCAGTAAAGAGAGCGGGTTCCTCTGATAGTTCACAGGAGAACCCGTTTGCGTCGTTTTTTGTATGCTTATTAATCAAAACCAGGTTCGCACGACAGCATGCGGCTAAAACGTTTCCCAATGCGGGTCTTGTGTCGTACTCCCTGCAGAGGTTGCTTGCGGAGCATCCTTAGGCGGTTTCCGATGCTCACTGTTGGAGGTATCGCGAGTGATGCGAAATGCTGCCACGGCCAGGCGTAACTGTTCAGCTTGTTGTTCCAACGAAGCGGCGGCGGCGGCAGACTCTTCTACCAGCGCGGCGTTTTGTTGTGTGACACTGTCCATCTGCGAGACCGCGAGACTCACCTGCTCAATCCCCCGACTCTGTTCCTCTGAGGCTGAGGCGATTTCCCCCATGATGTCCGTCACGCGGGTGACCGCAGCGACAATCTCTTTCATCGTTTTACCCGCGTCCGACACCTGCTGAGATCCCATCCCCACGCTGTGAGTTGAGTTATCAATCAACGCTTTGATCTCTTTGGCTGCCTGAGCGCTACGGCTTGCCAGGGTACGGACTTCACCCGCTACAACAGCAAATCCTCGTCCCTGCTCTCCTGCTCTGGCTGCCTCAACCGCCGCGTTGAGCGCCAGAATATTGGTCTGGAAAGCAATACTGTCGATGACGCTGGTGATCTGCGCAATTTGCTGTGAACTACCGGCAATTTCACTCATCGTGTGCACGACAGTATCAACAACCCGTCCACCACGCGCGGCAGTATCAGACGCATTCTTAGCCAGTTGAGTCGCCTGTTTCGCATTGTCCGTATTTTGCTTCACGGTTGCAGTAAGCTGTTCCATGCTGGCGGCAGTCTCTTCAAGTGAAGCAGCCTGCTGTTCGGTACGCGAAGACAGATCGTTGTTACCTGACGAGATTTCCGCTGCACCGCTATGAATCGTTTCTGAGCTGTTACGCACCGACGTGACTGTCGAAATCAGCGACTGTCGCATTTCATCTAACCCCGTCGCCAAACGCCCCATTTCATTACGTCCCTGGACGTCGAGTTGATGGGTCAAATCACCACGGGTAATAATGCGAATATGCTCCATAATCTGCGCCAGGGGTTTAAGCAGCATATGCTGCAACCCACTCCAGATCATGCCCAGAACGATGAGCACAGCGATGACAATTGCCCCTAATGTCCATTGCATGCGGGTAAAGCTGTGCTGATTCTCCGCCGCCGCGTGCTGAAGCAACGCGTTATTTTCGTTACGCCACTGGTCATAGCTGGCTTCCATTTCATCTTGCGCCTTCTGAGCATCAAGATCGCCATAGGCCTGATAGTTATTCGCGCGCAGATACTCTATCGATAACGCCATCACGTCGTGCATCTGTCGATACTGTTTTTCCATTTCAGATGCAATTTGCGGATTCTGCCCCGACACCTGCGGCAATGACTGATAATGCGCGAAGTATCCCTCAGCCTTCTTCATCGACTCACTCGCCGTTTTTAGCAAAGTATCAATTGCCGCCAGTGAGGCCGGATCGCGTTGGTTCTTTAAGAAACGAATTGCTACGCGGGTTACCGTTACCCGGGTTTTAATCAGCGTATTGACGCTATCACTCAGATTTTCCTGTTGGGCATTCAGGGTGCCTGAGTTCTGGAAATTATGGCGATCATTGTTTACTGCAGAATAAAAAAAACTTCCTGTCACGGCCTGTAGCAAACAGAAAATGGCGAGAACCAGAAGAATGCCGGTAATAACGCGCACATTTTTAATCATAGTATTTCATCCATTGAACTCACATTGGGTACCCAATGATTATCGGCTCTAAAGGCGATTACTTTATGTGCAATAGCAGAATTAGCAGGAGGAGGGAGTCGTGCGATGAAACGCTGTAAAGAGACTGTGTCTCATCCGGCTTACGAGAGATTTCTGTAGGCCGGATAAGCACAGCGCGATTTTTTTAGACGGTGAAGCCGAGCATCATCCCGGTATCTTCATGCTCTAACAGATGGCAGTGCGCCATATAGGCATGCTCTTTTGGCGCGTCATGGTCAAACTTAACCAATACCTCGCTCACGCCGCCTTCTACCCGCACCGTGTCCTTCCATCCCGCACGGTGTGCGGCAGGCGCTTTGCCATTCTCAGACAGAATGCGGAACTGCGTGCCGTGAATGTGGAACGGATGCAGCATCATGTCGCCCTGACCAGAAATCACCCAGCGTTCATGCTGCCCTTTTGCCGCGGCAAACATCGGTTTATTCATATCAAACGCCTGACCATTAATCCGGTTGGCATTATGGAAATCAAACGATCCGCCATGCTTCATGTTGCCCATGTTGCCATGCTGCATATTCCCCATCTCACCGTGGTTCATATTGCCATGATTCATATTGCCGTGGTCCATATTGTCATTATTCATATGGCCCATCATCTTTCCATGATCCATACCCGCCATGGCCTGACCGCCGAATTTCTTCATCAGCATTTGCATGCCCATCATATCGAGCATCGGATCCATCGACAGCTGCAGCTTGCGCACCGTCAGACCTTCCAGTGACGGCAGCGATGGCATGGATGTCAGCGTATCCGGCAGCGTGCCGGAAGCGGTAATCAGCAGCGGCTGAACGCGCATCACCGGGTGCGGCTTATCAAATGGCGCAATTGCCATCCCCATCTGGCTGACCGGCAGAGTGACCAGATCAAAAGCTTTGCCGTCACTGACATCCACCAGCACTTCAAAGCGCTCGCCCATCAGCATAGGAAGCTCGGTCACTTTTACCGGTTCCGCCAACAGTCCACCGTCGCTGGCAATGACGTACAAAGGACGATTGTCGCTGGCCGCAATGTTCAGCGAGCGCGCGTTACAACCATTCAACAGACGCAGGCGCAGCCAGCCGCGCGGTGCGGCATGCTGAGGATAAATCGCCCCATTGGTCAGCAGCGTATCGCCAAACCAGCCGACTGCGGCGGTCATGATGTCCAGTTGATAATCAACCTGCCCATCAGCAGAGAACTGTTTGTCCTGAATAATTACCGGCACATCATCAATTCCCCACTGCTTAGGCAGCATCAGCTTGCGAATCTCTTCGTCTTCAATCAGCACCAGTCCGGCCAGCCCCATCGCTACCTGATGACCGGTCTTTCCATGCTGATGAGGGTGGAACCAGCAGGTTGCCGCGCGCTGATCCGGCGTGAAGGTCACTGAACGTTTCCCGCCCGCCGGGATTATGCCTTGCGGCCCACCGTCGACTTCACCAGGGATTTCCAGCCCGTGCCAGTGCAACGTCGTCTCTTCGGCAAGCTGGTTATGGATATCCACGTTCACCGATTGCCCTTTGTTCAGCTTGACCGCCGGTCCGAGCAGATTGCCGTTATATCCCCAGGTCGTGGCCGTCTTACCGGCAAAGTTTGACTGCCCGGCTTGCACGATCAGTTGGATGCGATTCGAAGCATCGGCGGTTAACAGATCAGGAATGGGTAAGGCGGGACGGTCGGCGGCAAATACGCTCCGGCTCCACAGAGGTAACGCTGACACAACACCCAGCGCCACGGAGTACTTTAAAAAGTCACGACGTTGCATTCTCACTTCCTTATATTCAGCAGCTTAAGCAGGCTATCTTTTAAGCATAAGCCTTCCCCTTACGGGAAGGTCAAGTGAACGGCTAATAATAAAGGTCGTCGCTTCGCTCGCAGTATGCTAACGTTTAAATTCCGTGATGCAGTGGTAGAAGCAATGAAGACGTTTTTCAGAACAGTTTTGTTCGGTAGCCTGATGGCCGTATGCGCAAACAGCTACGCGCTCAGCGAGTCCGAAGCCGAAGATATGGCCGATTTAACGGCAGTTTTTGTTTTTCTGAAAAATGACTGTGGATACCAGAATTTGCCTAATGGGCAGATCCGTCGCGCACTGGTCTTTTTTGCCCAGCAAAACCAGTGGGACCTGAGTAATTACGACACCTTCAATATGAAAGCGCTGGGTGAAGACAGCTACCGCGATCTCAGCGGTATCGGCATCCCTACGGCAAAGAAATGCAAAGCACTGGCGCGTGATTCTTTAAGCCTGCTGGCGTACGTGAAGTAACAGACATAGCGGAGCCCGCTGGCTCCGCATGAATTAACGCTGTTGCACAAATTCGCGGTATGCCGCCACAACCTGAAGAAAGTCCTCTACACCACAAAGTGAAAAACTTTCTTCGTCGTAATAGCTCATCCCCTCTTCCATCTCATCTCCAGAGAACTCCAACTGATTAGCGCGAACCATCACTTCTTCGCCATCCAGCCAGAGCGTGTATTCATGCCCTGCTCGCTGCCAGGAGCGCTCACTGCCCTTAACCGCACGCGCCGCCTGCTCCACTTCATCAAGTAAGGCCAGGTTTTCTTTCACTTCTTCATTAAACCAGTGCCCCACCACCTCGTGGCCCATGGACATACGCACTTTTACCACCCCGGTAATATCGCGCAGAAATTCGTAATCCATAATGTCTTCCTCTACTCCCGGCAATGCGCCAATACCGCATCGCGCCTTGCTGTAATTATCGCAGCAGCGCGGCAGAAAAAAAGCGTAGTGGGTATAAGGAATAGAAATAAAAATGCCCGGAGAAGCAGACTTCTTCGGGCATTGATGTGTTTTTACACAAAACGCGTTAGCGCATTACACCGCGGTCTGGAAAATCACACCATCGGCTTTCTCCGTATACTGAGACAGCTGGTCGAAGTTCAGATAACGGTAAGTATCCACGGCAGTTTTATCCACCTGCGCCACATAGGTCTGGTACTCTTCCGCCGTCGGCAGTTTGCCAATCAGCGCCGCAACCGCCGCCAGCTCCGCAGAAGCCAGGTAGACGTTTGCCCCGGTACCTAAACGGTTCGGGAAGTTACGAGTAGAGGTCGAGACCACCGTTGCGCCGTCGGCGACACGCGCCTGGTTACCCATGCACAGAGAGCAGCCTGGGATTTCGATACGCGCACCGCTCTTACCGAACACGCTGTAATAACCTTCTTCGGTCAGCTGTGCCGCATCCATACGGGTTGGCGGAGCCACCCACAGACGTGTCGGCAGTTGGCCTTTGTGCGCATCCAGCAGCTTACCTGCGGCACGGAAGTGGCCGATGTTAGTCATGCAGGAGCCGATGAACACTTCGTCGATCTTCTCACCCTGTACGTCAGACAGCAGACGCGCGTCGTCCGGATCGTTCGGTGCACACAAGATTGGTTCTTTGATGTCAGCCAGGTCAATGTCGATCACCGCCGCGTATTCTGCGTCAGCGTCGGCTTCCAGCAACTGCGGATCCGCCAGCCATTTTTCCATGCCCTGCACACGACGTTCCAGCGTACGACGGTCGCCGTAGCCTTCCGCGATCATCCACTTCAGCAGAACGATGTTAGAGTTCAGATACTCAATGATCGGCTCTTTGTTCAGCTTGATGGTACAGCCCGCAGCAGAACGCTCTGCGGAAGCATCGGTCAGTTCGAACGCCTGCTCCACTTTGAGATCCGGCAGACCTTCGATTTCAAGGATGCGGCCAGAGAAGATGTTCTTCTTACCTTTCTTCTCAACGGTCAGTAGACCCTGTTTGATCGCGTACAGCGGAATGGCGTGAACCAGGTCACGCAGAGTGATACCCGGCTGCATTTTACCTTTGAAGCGCACCAGTACCGATTCCGGCATATCCAGCGGCATCACGCCGGTCGCTGCAGCAAACGCCACCAAACCAGAACCTGCCGGGAAGGAGATCCCGATAGGGAAACGGGTATGGGAGTCACCACCGGTACCTACGGTATCCGGCAGCAGCATACGGTTCAGCCAGGAGTGGATAACACCATCGCCCGGACGCAGGGAAACACCACCACGGTTCATGATGAAGTCTGGCAGCGTGTGGTGCGTGGTCACGTCAACCGGCTTCGGATAGGCAGCGGTGTGACAGAAGGACTGCATCACCAGGTCAGCTGAGAAGCCCAGGCACGCCAGGTCTTTCAGTTCGTCACGGGTCATTGGACCGGTGGTATCCTGAGATCCCACGGAGGTCATCTTCGGTTCGCAGTACGCGCCCGGACGGATACCTTTCACGCCGCAGGCGCGGCCAACCATTTTCTGTGCCAGGGAGAAGCCACGGCTGCTTTCCGCCACGTCTTTCGCCTGACGGAAGACGTCTGAGTGCGGCAGACCCAGCGCTTCGCGCGCTTTGGTGGTCAGGCCACGACCGATGATCAACGGAATACGACCACCGGCACGTACTTCGTCGATCAGGACATCGGTTTTCAGCTCAAAGCTGGCCAGCAGTTCGCCTGTTTCGTGGTTGCGTACTTCGCCTTTGAACGGGTAAACGTCAATCACGTCGCCCATGTTCATGTTCGACACGTCCACTTCAATCGGCAGTGCGCCCGCATCTTCCATGGTGTTGAAGAAGATAGGTGCAATTTTGCCGCCGAGGCACAGGCCGCCGCCGCGCTTGTTCGGCACATGAGGAATGTCGTCACCCATGAACCACAGCACGGAGTTGGTCGCGGATTTACGCGAAGAACCGGTACCGACAACATCACCCACATAAGCCAGCGGGTAACCTTTTTTCTGCAATTCTTCGATCTGTTTGATCGGGCCAACTACGCCCGGCTGATCCGGTTCGATACCTTCACGGGCGTTTTTCAGCATCGCCAGCGCGTGCAGCGGGATATCTGGGCGGGACCATGCGTCCGGTGCCGGAGAAAGGTCATCGGTGTTGGTTTCACCAGTCACTTTAAAGACGGTAACGGTGATTTTTTCAGCCAGAGCCGGACGGTTCAGGAACCATTCGGCATCGGCCCAGGATTGCATTACCTGCTTCGCATATTCGTTGCCCGCTTTGGCTTTTTCTTCCACATCGTAGAAGTTATCGAACATCAGCAGCGTTGAAGAGAGCGCTTTGGCGGCAATCGGTGCCAGTTTGGCGTCATCCAGCGCGTCGATCAGCGGATGAATGTTGTAACCACCCTGCATGGTGCCCAGCAGTTCAATGGCTTTTTCTGGGGTAACCAGCGGGGAGGTGGTGTCGCCTTTCGCGACGGCAGCGAGAAAACCGGCTTTAACATAAGCGGCTTCATCTACGCCAGGAGGAACACGGTTGATCAACAGGTCTAACAGGAATTCTTCTTCGCCCACAGGCGGGGTCTTCAGCAGCTCGACAAGTGCGGCCATTTGGGTTGCGTCTAAAGGTTTTGGCACAATCCCCTGGGCAGCACGCTCAGCTACGTGCTTACGGTATTCTTCTAGCACGACGATATCTCCTCGCTCTCATTGTCATAATGCGGCGCTTTTGTAGATGGGCGATTCTCTTCACGCTCCTGTGAGACAGTAGTTAGTAGGGTAAATGCCCGGTACCGCATAAGGCACAATAACAGGATTTTCATTAAGTGTTAATCCGTTTACAAAAAAGCAACATAAAAAATTGGCTGAATCGTTAAGAATGGTGTAGCGGCAAGGAGGAACGTAATTCAGGCTACCTAAACCACCCTGAAACGGTTGATTTTCAAGCGCGAGATGCTGGATTTTCCAGCGACTTTTCAGCCATCAGATATAATTGTGTAATAAATCCTCACACTCTTTTTCCGGACCTACCGGGTGAATCCCCAATAAAAGTCAAAACTGTCTAACACGGGTGAATAATACTCGCGGCAACAGGAACGCCTCACGGCACAGCGCTTGTCTCGTTGGAGTCATTTTATGAAGTTGCCCCTTAAGCCACATCTGCTTGTCCTTTTGTGCAGTGTCGGGCTGTTTGCCGCCTCAGGCGTGATGTTCGTTAAAAGTCGTGCTACGGAGCCTGCAGCACCGGCTCCAGCGCCAATAGCGGCCCCTGCCCCGGCCGACCAAACAGCGCCCGTCGTGGCACCAACCTACTCGGCAGCACAAATCGATCAGTGGGTTGCACCTATCGCACTCTATCCAGACTCGCTGCTGTCGCAAATTTTGATGGCCTCAACCTATCCGGCTAACGTCATCCAGGCCGCACAGTGGTCAAAAGACAATCCCAAAATGCAGGGCGATGCCGCCATTCAGGCCGTTGCCAGCCAGCCCTGGGATCCCAGCGTGAAATCGCTGGTCGCCTTTCCTCAGTTGATGTCGCTGATGGGTGAAAATCCGCCGTGGGTACAAAGTCTGGGCGATGCTTTCCTTGCGCAGCCAAAAGATGTTATGGATTCCGTTCAACGCCTGCGTGCACTGGCGCAACAGACCGGTGCGTTGCAATCGACACCGCAGCAGACAGTCACCACGAGTGTGAAAAATGTGCCTCCTCCTCGTACCCAAACTCAAGAAGGAGTAACAGTTCAATCGACGGCCCCACCGGCTCCAACGGTAATCAAAATTGAATCCGCCGATCCGCAGGTGGTGTACGTTCCTACCTATAACCCGAATACGGTTTACGGTACCTGGCCGAACACCGCCTATCCGCCAACCTATCTGCCGCCAACGCCCGGTGAGCAGTTTGGTAACAGCTTCGTTAATGGTTTAGGCTTCAGCCTCGGTGTTGCCACAACCTATGCCATCTTCAGCAACATCGACTGGGATGACGACGACGATCACCATCATAATGATGACTGGGATAACCATGGCGGCTATAACCGTAATGGTGATAACAACATCAATATTAACGTTGATAACTTTAATAAAATCAGTGGGCAACGACTGACAGACGCCAACCGTACCTGGCAGCACAACCCGGCCTATCGTGAGGGTGTGCCATACCCAAATAACCAGCTCAATAACCGCTTCCACTCCACTAACACGGCTACAGGTTTAAGTTCAACCCAGCAAAGACCGGTCAACCGTGATAGCCAACGCCAAGCTGCGATGAGCCAAATGGAAAAATCAACGGGAAAAACATTCCCGCAGACGGCGCGTACGGGCACGAAAGACGCCCAGCGTCAGGCATCCAGCCAACAGCTGAAGCAAATTTCCCAACGTAATAACTACCGTGGTTACGATACCAAACCGCAAACCGCGAAACGGACAAGCACACAGCAACGTGAGAATCGTCAGGCAGTCGCCCAGCGACAGGAGAAACGGGTCACGCAACCGGCGCAGCAACGCAATCTTCAACAACGGACCAGCCAGCCACGCGCCAATGCGCTGAGCGGGAACGACAGTCGCTCCGCCAACTGGCAGGCGCAGCAACAGCGGGGGGCACAGAGCCGGCAGGTCGCCCGTAATCAGCCATCGCGCCAGCCTTCTGGCGGGCGTGCTGAACACCGTGAATTCCGTCATCGTTAAGGGAACCGACATGAAAAATAAACTACTCAGTGGAATTGTGTTGTTCATGGTTTCGGCTGCCGCGATGGCACAACAATCCTTCAGCACACCAGACCAGGCGACCGATGCGCTGGCAAACGCGATTAGTGAGCAAAATGAAAGTGCAATGAGCAACCTGCTCGGGGAAAACTGGCGTGATTTTCTACCGCCAGAAGGCGTCGATCCTGATGCGGTTGATCGTTTCCTGCGCGACTGGAAGGTTCGCCATAATACCGTTGTCGACGGCAATACTGCGCATCTGGTGGTCGGGGATAGCGACTGGCAACTGCCAATCCCGGTCGTCAAAAACGCTTCAGGCTGGCAATTTGATATCAAGGAAGCGGCCGAAGAGATCCTGACCCGTGAGATTGGACGTAACGAACTCGCGGCTATCGAGGCGTTACACGCTTATGTTGACGCCCAGCAGAGCTATTTTGCGATGAACCAGAAATACGCGCAAAAGATTGTCAGTTCTGAAGGGAAAAAGGATGGTCTGTACTGGCCTGTTTCGCCCGGCGAAGCACCAAGCCCGCTCGGTCCGGCCTTTAGTCCACAGGAACCTGGCACGGGCTATCACGGCTATCATTTTCGTATCCTTCCCGACAAAACCAGCGGTTTTGCCATGGTGGCCTGGCCTGTTAGCTATGATCACACCGGCGTGATGAGTTTTATGATTAACGGTGATGATAAAGTCTATCAGGCCGATCTCGGCGTTGATTCTCAGCAAAAAGCACAGGCGTTAACCACATTCCATCCGGATAAAACCTGGCAGCCCGTAGCGCCCTGATACCAATTCGAAAGATTAGTTGGCCGGGTAAGGCGTAGCCGCCCCCCGGCAACCCACAGCAAATTACAGGATGTTAGCGACAGATTTCGCCAACTGAGCTTCCAGAACCGGCTTCGCTTCTTCGAACTTCAGATTCACTTTGTTAGCATTAGACACGACGCGAGTCTGATATTTTGCACGATCGCCTTGCGCGCTGCTGGTTTGCAACTTGATACCGGATGTCCCTTGACGCAACGCCGCAACGTTATCCGTTGTCACTTTCGCTTTGCTGCGTTCAGAGATCTGCAGGTCAGTGACCATGGTGTAGTTTACGTCTTCCACCATCGCATCCGCAGCCATGCCGATCAGCCCCGCCGCGATACCAACACCCAGCGCCGCACCAGAGGAGTTGCTATTATAGGCGGTAATCCCCGCCCCCAACGCTGCGCCCATCGCGGCACCTTCATAACCCGTTTTCAGGAAGCCCTGAGCTTCACGCAGATCCATTTTGTCCGCTTTCAATACGTTCGCCTGTACCCAGTAATAAGCGCTGTCTGGTGAGCTGGTCACCTTATAACCTTTCGCGGACAGGTCATTTGCCAGCAGGGTTTGCAGGTTACTCATGTCTTTGTCAGAGGTATTTTTTACCTGAATGTAGACGGTCTTCTCGCTGGAAGGCTCCAGCCAGATGGTTTCACTCATCTGCGTTTTCACTTCAAGGTTACGTTTTTTAACGGCGGTGGTCATCGCGCCACAACCGGTCAGTGTCATTGTCGCGACAATCATGCCAACAACCGCGATTTTTTTTAAAGACATGTATTTTCCTTTTTTCGTGTAATAGAGAGTCCAGAGCCTCTTAACCGCGCGGCCAGTAGCCACACAATGGCGAAAAAAGTATCGGCAGTTGCGCAATTTTTTTTAGTGGAGATATCAATAAGATGACTACCAGAACTGGTAGCTTTCGGGAAAAAAAACGCCTCCGAAGAGGCGTTTTCACAAAAGAGGGAAGATTACTTTTTCTTCGCTTTCGGGTTCGGCAGGTCGGTGATGCTACCTTCGAACACTTCAGCTGCCAGACCAACAGACTCGTGCAGAGTCGGGTGAGCGTGGATGGTCAGCGCGATGTCTTCAGCGTCACAGCCCATTTCGATCGCCAGACCGATTTCACCCAGCAGCTCGCCGCCGTTGGTACCGACAATCGCACCACCGATCACACGGTGAGATTCTTTGTCGAAAATCAGTTTGGTCATACCGTCTGCGCAGTCAGAAGCGATAGCACGGCCAGAAGCAGCCCACGGGAAGGTGGCGGTTTCGTAGCTGATGCCTTTTTCTTTCGCTTCTTTCTCAGTCAGGCCAACCCATGCAACTTCTGGTTCAGTGTACGCGATGGATGGAATAACTTTCGGATCGAAGTAGTGTTTCTTACCGGCGATAACTTCAGCGGCAACGTGACCTTCGTGAACACCTTTGTGCGCCAGCATCGGCTGACCGACGATATCGCCGATAGCAAAGATGTGCGGCACGTTGGTGCGCAGCTGTTTGTCAACGCGGATGAAGCCACGGTCATCAACTTCAACGCCAGCTTTGCCCGCGTCGAGGTTTTTACCGTTCGGTACACGACCGATAGCTACCAGCACAGCATCGTAACGCTGAGCTTCGGCAGGGGCTTTTTTGCCTTCCATGGAAACGTAGATACCGTCTTCTTTCGCTTCAACGGCAGTCACTTTGGTTTCCAGCATCAGGTTGAATTTCTTGCTGATGCGCTTGGTGAAGACTTTAACCACGTCTTTGTCGGCAGCTGGGATAACCTGGTCGAACATTTCAACCACGTCGATCTCTGAACCCAGTGCATGGTACACGGTACCCATTTCCAGACCGATAATACCGCCGCCCATAACCAGCAGGCGCTTAGGAACAGTTTTCAGTTCCAGCGCGTCAGTGGAGTCCCACACGCGCGGATCTTCGTGCGGAATGAACGGCAGTTCGATCGGACGGGAACCCGCCGCGATGATCGCGTTGTCGAAGTTGATTACGGTTTTGCCGTTTTCGCCTTCAACTTCCAGGGTGTTCGCCCCGGTAAATTTACCCAGACCGTTAACCACTTTCACTTTACGGCCTTTGGCCATACCAGCCAGACCGCCAGTCAGTTGAGTGATAACTTTTTCTTTCCAGGTACGAATCTTGTCGATATCGGTTTTCGGCTCGCCAAAAACGATACCGTGTTCAGCCAGCGCTTTGGCTTCTTCGATAACTTTTGCTACGTGCAGCAGCGCTTTAGAAGGGATACAGCCGACGTTCAGACAAACACCACCGAGGGTGCTGTAACGTTCTACGATGACGGTCTCCAGACCTAAATCTGCGCAACGGAAGGCAGCAGAGTAACCTGCAGGGCCTGCCCCAAGTACCACGACCTGAGTTTTGATTTCAGTGCTCATCATGACCTCTTAATTTATACCCGTCGTCCACCGGGTCGTTCTATCCGCCCGTATTTTACAAAATTGTTAACAATTTTGAAACAACAAACGGCAACCGATTTGTCTTTCGCACAATAACCTCACTGACTTCATGAGATTACCAGAAAAAAGCCGGCCGTCGGGCCGGCTTTTTCGCTTACATCACCAGGCGGCGAATGTCAGACAGCATGTTGTTGATGATGGTGATAAAGCGCGCACCATCCGCACCGTCAATTACACGGTGGTCGAAGGAGAGCGAAATCGGCATCATCAGACGCGGCATAAACTCTTTACCGTTCCACACTGGCTCCATAGAGGACTTGGAGACACCGAGGATAGCCACTTCCGGCGCGTTCACAATCGGCGCGAAGTGGGTAGTACCCAGGCCACCGATGCTGGAGATGGTGAAGCAACCGCCCTGCATTTCGCCAGCAGTCAGCTTGCCATCACGCGCTTTCTTGGAGATCACGGTCAGTTCACGAGACAGCTCGGTAATGCTCTTCTTGTTCACGTCTTTGAAGACCGGAACAACCAGACCATTCGGAGTATCAACCGCTACACCGATGTTGATGTATTTCTTCAGGGTCAGGCGCTGACCGTCTTCAGACAGGGAGCTGTTGAAGCGCGGCATCTGTTCCAGAGCAGCGGCAACGGCTTTCATGATGAAGACTACTGGGGTGAATTTCACGTCCAGTTTACGTTTTTCAGCTTCGGCGTTCTGCTGTTTACGGAACGCTTCCAGATCGGTGATATCGGTCTTATCGAAGTGAGTAACGTGCGGGATCATCACCCAGTTACGGCTCAGGTTAGCACCAGAGATTTTCTGGATACGGCCCAGTTCCACTTCTTCGATTTCACCAAACTTGCTGAAGTCCACTTTCGGCCAAGGCAGCATGCCCGGGATACCGCCGCCTGCTGCTGCAGCCGGAGCCGCTTCAGCACGCTTGATAGCGTCTTTCACGTAAGCCTGAACGTCTTCACGCAGGATACGACCTTTACGGCCAGAACCTTTCACTTTCGCCAGGTTCACACCGAATTCGCGCGCCAGGCGACGAATCAGCGGTGTTGCATGAACGTAAGCGTCGTTTTCAGCAAACTCAGATTTGCCTTCCGCTTTCGCGGCCGGAGCTGCGGCTTGCGCAGGCGCTGGTGCTGCGGCCGGAGCCGGAGCTGCTGCTTGTGCTGGAGCGGCTGCAGGTGCTGCGCCTTCGACTTCGAAGACCATAATCAGAGAACCGGTTTTAACTTTGTCACCGGTGCTGATTTTGATTTCTTTCACGGTGCCCGCGAACGGTGCCGGAACTTCCATTGACGCTTTATCGCCTTCAACGGTGATCAGTGACTGCTCAGCGGCAATTTTATCGCCCACTTTAACCATCACTTCAGTGACTTCGACTTCGTCACCGCCGATATCCGGTACGTTAACTTCTTTCGAGCCGGAAGCAGCCGGAGCCGCCGCTGCTGCTGGAGCAGCCGCCTGAGCCGGTGCTGCAGCAGGCGCTGCGCCCGCTACTTCGAAGACCATAATCAGGGAACCGGTAGACACTTTGTCGCCAGTGTTGATTTTGATCTCTTTAACGGTACCTGCGAACGGTGCCGGAACTTCCATTGACGCTTTGTCACCTTCAACGGTGATCAGAGACTGTTCAGCCGCAACGGTGTCGCCCACTTTAACCATGATCTCGGTAACTTCAACTTCGTCGCCGCCGATGTCCGGTACGTGTACGTCTTTCGCCGCCGCAGCAGCAGGTGCTGCTGCCGGAGCCGCTTCTTTCTTCTCTTCTGCCGGAGCAGGTGCAGCTGCTGCTGCACCGTCGGCGGAATCGAAAATCATGATCAGTTTGCCGGTCTCAGTTTTATCGCCAACAGAGACTTTAATCTCTTTAACGATACCAGCCTGAGGAGACGGAACTTCCATAGAGGCTTTGTCGCCTTCTACGGTGATCAGCGACTGTTCAGCTTCAACTTTGTCGCCCACTTTGACCAGGATCTCGGTGATTTCAACTTCATCAGCCCCGATGTCCGGTACATTGATTTCGATAGCCATTATTCTTTTACCTCTTACGCCAGACGCGGGTTAACTTTATCTGCATCGATGTTGAATTTGGTGATTGCGTCTGCAACCACTTTCTTATCGATTTCGCCACGTTTAGCCAGTTCGCCCAGGGCCGCTACAACCACGTAGGAAGCATCAACTTCGAAGTGGTGACGCAGGTTTTCACGGCTGTCAGAGCGACCGAAACCGTCAGTACCCAGTACGCGATAATCATCAGCCGGTACATAAGTACGAACCTGTTCGGCAAACAGTTTCATATAGTCAGTAGATGCTACTGCCGGAGCGTCGTTCATCACCTGAGCGATGTACGGAACGCGCGGAGTTTCCATCGGGTGCAGCATGTTCCAGCGCTCACAATCCTGGCCATCACGCGCCAGTTCAGTGAAGGAGGTTACGCTGTAAACGTCAGAACCTACACCGTAGTCGTTCGCCAGGATCTGTGCTGCTTCACGGACGTGACGCAGGATTGAACCGGAGCCCAGCAGCTGAACTTTACCTTTCTTACCTTCGAGGGTTTCGAGTTTGTAGATACCTTTACGGATACCTTCCTCGGCACCTGCTGGCATTGCCGGCATGTGGTAGTTTTCGTTCAGCGTGGTGATGTAGTAGTAAACGTTCTCTTGTTTCTCACCGTACATACGCTCCAGACCATCGTGCATGATGACCGCAACTTCGTACGCGTAAGACGGATCGTAAGAGATACAGTTCGGGATAGTCAGAGACTGAATATGGCTGTGACCATCTTCGTGCTGCAGACCTTCACCGTTCAGCGTCGTACGACCGGAAGTACCACCAATCAGGAAGCCACGAGCCTGTTGGTCGCCTGCCTGCCAGCACAGGTCACCGATACGCTGGAACCCGAACATGGAGTAGTAGATGTAGAACGGAATCATCGGTAGATCGTTGGTGCTGTAAGAGGTCGCAGCAGCCAGCCAGGATGCGCCAGCACCCAGTTCGTTGATACCTTCCTGCAGGATCTGACCTTTCTCGTCTTCTTTATAGTAAGCAACCTGCTCACGGTCCTGCGGGGTGTACTGCTGACCGTTCGGGCTGTAGATACCGATCTGACGGAACAGACCTTCCATACCGAAAGTACGTGCTTCATCAGCGATGATCGGAACCAGACGATCTTTGATCGACTTGTTCTTCAGCATCACGTTCAGGGCACGAACGAAAGCGATAGTGGTGGAGATTTCTTTGTTCTGCTCTTCCAGCAGCGCACCGAAGTCTTCCAGAGCCGGCAGTTCCAGCTTCTCAGTGAAGTTCGGCTGACGAGCTGGCAGGTAGCCATGCAGTTTCTGACGCTGAGCGTGCAGATAAGTGTGCTCTTCAGAACCTTCCGGGAAGGTGATGTAAGACAGGTTTTCAACCTGCTCATCGGTCACAGGAACGTTGAAACGGTCGCGGATATAACGCACGCCGTCCATGTTCATTTTCTTAACCTGGTGAGCGATGTTTTTACCTTCAGCGGTATCACCCATGCCGTAACCTTTGATGGTATGGGCCAGGATTACAGTTGCTCTGCCTTTGGTTTCCTGCGCTTTTTTCAGTGCAGCGTAAACTTTCTTCGGATCGTGACCACCGCGGTTCAGAGACCAAATCTGCTCATCAGTCCAGTCAGCAACCAGTGCTGCGGTTTCCGGGTATTTACCGAAGAAGTGCTCACGTACGTATGCGCCATCTTTGGATTTGAAGGTCTGGTAGTCGCCGTCAACGGTTTCGTTCATCAGCTGGATCAGTTTACCGCTGGTGTCTTTACGCAGCAGCTCATCCCAACGACCGCCCCACATGACTTTGATAACGTTCCAGCCAGCGCCCGCGAAGATGCCTTCCAGTTCGTTAACAATCTTGCCGTTACCGGTTACCGGGCCGTCAAGACGCTGCAGGTTACAGTTGATCACAAAGACCAGGTTGTCCAGTTTCTCACGGGTCGCGATGGTGATCGCACCTTTTGATTCTGGCTCATCCATCTCGCCGTCGCCCAGGAAGGCGTAAACGGTTTGTTTAGAGGTATCTTTCAGACCACGGTGTTCCAGATATTTCAGGAATTTAGCCTGGTAGATAGCACCGATTGGGCCCAGACCCATAGATACGGTCGGGAACTGCCAGAATTCTGGCATCAGTTTCGGGTGCGGGTAGGAAGACAAGCCTTTGCCATGTACTTCCTGACGGAAGTTGTTCATCTGCTCTTCAGTCAGACGACCTTCCAGGAATGCGCGTGCGTAGATGCCCGGAGAGATGTGGCCCTGGAAGTACACCAGATCGCCGCCATCTTGCTCGTTGCGTGCACGGAAGAAGTGGTTGAAGCAAACATCATATACCGTTGCGGAGGACTGGAAGGATGCCATGTGGCCACCCAGCTCGAGGTCCTTTTTAGACGCACGCAGTACGGTCATGATGGCGTTCCAACGGATAGCAGAACGAATACGACGTTCCAGCTCCAGATTGCCCGGGTATTCCGGTTCATCTTCAACGGCAATAGTGTTTACATAATTGCTGGCCCCTGCACCTGCCGCTACTTTCACGCCGCCTTTGCGGGCTTCTGAAAGCAGTTGGTCGATCAGATACTGAGCACGCTCAACACCTTCTTCACGGATGACCGATTCGATCGCCTGTAGCCAGTCGCGAGTTTCGATCGGATCCACGTCATTTGGGAAACGTTCTGACATGGGGGTATTCCTTATCTATCTAATACGTTGAGTTATCTGGAACCTGTCCCATTACGTTCTCGTCAGAGAGCGTAATAAGACAGGTTCTGCGTTTAGTTGCCGCGCACTTTATATGGCGCTTGATTTACAACATCTTCTGGTTAACGTTCTGCCAGAAAAATCACTAATTCTTTCGTTGCTCCAGGCGGCGTAAGGCGCGTTCACGACGGCTTTCCTCACGGCTTCTGTCCAGCAGAATCTCTTCGATAAACGCCAGGTGACGGTGGGACGCTTCACGCGCCTCTTCCGGCTTCCCGGCAATAATTGCTTCAAAAATACGGGTACGGTGACTGCTAACCAGTGGCAGCATTTCACGACGCGCATACAGCAATTCGAAGTTTTGCCGAACGTTCTGGGCCAGCATCGGCTCCATACACCTTAGCAAATGGAGCAGCACCACATTATGTGCCGCTTCGGTGACAGCAATTTGATACTGGAGTACCGCATCAGATTCACCGTCAAGATCGCCGGACTGTTGAGCAAGCTCGATCGCATGGTGGAGTTCACGGATACGCGTTTTGTCTTCATCCGTGCTGCGCAGTGCAGCGTAATAAGCTGCAATACCTTCCAGCGCATGGCGCGTCTCAAGCAGGTCAAACTGGGATTCAGGATGGTCGGAGAGCAGCTCTACCAGTGGGTCGCTAAAGCTCTGCCACAGGCTGCTCTGAACAAAAGTGCCACCGCCCTGACGACGAAGCAGTAACCCCTTCGCTTCAAGGCGTTGGATCGCCTCGCGTAAGGAGGGGCGGGAGACGTCGAACTGTTTTGCCAGCTCGCGTTCCGGTGGGAGTTTTTCTCCGGGGCGAAGTGTCCCCTCAAGAATTAAAAACTCCAGCTGCTGCTCAATCACATCGGAGAGTTTTGGTTGGCGGATTTTGCTGTAGGCCATGATTTCCTGTCTTAAGCCATTTGCCCGGAGTCAATTGGTCTTACCAATTTCATGTTCTTGACGCTAAAGTAACAAAGTATTCACCTTCTGTCCATACAGGTTTTGATTGAAATCAGTAAAGGAGGCATATTTTAACAACATTACAGAAATAACGTTTCAAACATGTAACTATGCACAAATGTTAAATTTACCCACCTCGAGGTAGTTTTAACGGAATTGAAACGAAAAATTATCTCATCTGAACCGATTCACCTGCTTATTTATCGATAATTAAATCACTATTAATGAATAGAAATTCAAAATGGAAATTTTGTGGTAGATAAACTCGCATTTACAAATGGTTTCTTTTTATTCAACTCGTCATCTTCCCCGCATAAAGCAGGTGCATTCGCGCTCGCATATCATTATTCTGATCAAGACAAAAGTATTAAGGCAACATTTTATCAAAAGCATCTGTAAACAAATTAATACAACAAACGGAATTGCAAACTTACACACGCATTGCTGCGTAGTTCAAAAAATAAGTACTCGAAATATGAAGAGTAAAACCACACACGAGGTTTCATGATGGAAAGTCAACAGCATGGCGATCAGCTCAAGCGCGGTCTTAAGAACCGCCATATACAGCTAATCGCGCTGGGTGGCGCGATTGGTACCGGGTTATTCCTCGGTAGCGCATCAGTTATCCAGTCTGCAGGACCGGGTATTATTCTGGGTTACGCTATTGCCGGCTTTATCGCCTTTTTGATTATGCGTCAGTTAGGTGAAATGGTGGTTGAAGAGCCGGTAGCAGGCTCCTTTAGCCACTTTGCTTATAAATACTGGGGCAGTTTCGCGGGTTTCGCCTCTGGCTGGAACTACTGGGTACTGTACGTGCTGGTTGCCATGGCTGAGCTGACTGCAGTCGGTAAATATATCCAGTTCTGGTACCCGGAGATCCCAACCTGGGCCTCTGCTGCAGCCTTCTTCGTGATTATCAACGCCATTAACCTGACCAACGTGAAAGTGTTTGGTGAGATGGAGTTCTGGTTCGCCATTATTAAAGTCATTGCTGTCGTCGCGATGATCATCTTCGGCGGCTGGCTGCTGTTCAGCGGCAACGGCGGGCCGCAGGCCAGCGTCAGCAACCTGTGGAACCAGGGGGGCTTCCTGCCGCATGGCTTCACCGGTCTGGTGATGATGATGGCGATTATCATGTTCTCTTTCGGTGGACTGGAGCTGGTTGGGATCACCGCAGCAGAAGCGGATAACCCGGAGCAAAGCATTCCCAAAGCAACCAACCAGGTTATCTACCGTATCCTGATTTTCTATGTGGGTTCGCTGGCGGTTCTGCTTTCCCTGATGCCGTGGACGCGCGTTACGGCTGATACCAGCCCGTTTGTCCTTATTTTCCACGAGCTGGGCGACACGTTTGTTGCTAATGCCCTGAACATCGTGGTGCTGACTGCTGCCCTTTCTGTCTATAACAGCTGTGTGTACTGCAACAGCCGTATGCTGTTCGGTCTGGCACAGCAGGGCAATGCGCCGAAAGCGCTGATGAACGTCGACAAGCGCGGCGTGCCGGTGAACACCATTCTGGTTTCCGCACTGGTGACGGCTCTGTGCGTGCTGATCAACTACCTGGCGCCAGAATCTGCCTTTGGCCTGTTGATGGCGCTGGTAGTTTCCGCACTGGTGATCAACTGGGCAATGATTAGCCTTGCGCACATGAAGTTCCGCAAAGCCAAACAGCAGCAGGGCGTTACCACCCGCTTCCCGGCGCTGCTCTATCCGCTGGGTAACTGGGTGTGCCTGATTTTCATGGCTGCAGTATTGGTGATTATGCTGATGACGCCGGGCATGGCGATCTCGGTGTACTTAATCCCTGTATGGATTGCTATTCTTGGCATTGGTTACCTGTTCAAACAGAAAACGGCCGGCACGGTTAAAGCACATTAATTTTTCCTCCCCCACCTGCGCCAGGTGGGGGTTGTTACCTGCCTCACACTTTCCCACTCACGACTGTTTAGTCCATATCAGCGGCGTTATCCTGCAACGCAAAAACACCGGTACCAGACAATAATTCTCTCCATATCTCATTCATGGAGTGCAGTTGATGGAAACCAGTAAGCTCACGGTGAAAGAAAAGATTGGCTATGGAATGGGCGACGCCGGATGCAACATCATCTTTGGCGCCATCATGTTGTTTGTTAACTATTTTTACACAGACATTTTTGGTCTGGCGCCTGCTCTGGTCGGCGTATTACTGCTCTCAGTACGCGTTATTGATGCCGTTACTGATCCCATTATGGGCGCAATGGCCGACCGTACGCGCAGCAAATATGGTCGATTTCGTCCATGGCTTTTGTGGATGGCTTTCCCGTACGCATTATTCAGCGTACTGATGTTTACCACCCCTGAGTGGACATATAACAGCAAAGTTATCTATGCCTTTGTTACCTATTTCCTGCTCTCAATTACCTATACGGCGATCAATATCCCCTATTGCTCTCTCGGCAGCGTCATCACCAACGATCCGCAAGAACGCGTCGCCTGCCAGTCATATCGCTTTGTATTGGTAGGAATTGCAACTCTGCTGCTGTCACTCACCCTGCTCCCCATGGCCGACTGGTTCGGCGGGGAAGACAAAGCCAAAGGGTATCAAATGGCGATGGCGGTACTGGCCTTCATCGGCATGTGTATGTTCCTGTTCTGCTTTGCAACCGTCCGTGAGCGTGTCCGTCCTGCCGTCCCGACCAATGACGATTTAAAAGCCGATCTAAAAGATGTGTGGAAGAACGATCAGTGGGTAAAAATTCTGCTGTTAACCCTGTGCAACGTCTGTCCGGGTTTTATTCGCATGGCTGCCACCATGTACTACGTGACCTGGGTTATGCAGCAGAGTACACAATTTGCGACGTTGTTTATCAGTCTTGGCGTTGTAGGCATGATGATCGGCAGCATGTTGGCGAAGGTGTTAACCGATCGCTGGTGCAAACTGAAAGTGTTCTTCTGGACCAATATCATCCTGGCGATTTTCTCCGCCGCGTTTTACTTCTTCGATCCGAAAGCCACCATGATGATTATGGTGCTCTACTTCCTGCTCAACATCCTGCATCAGATCCCATCCCCGCTGCACTGGTCGCTGATGGCGGATGTCGATGACTATGGCGAGTGGAAAACCGGTAAACGTATCACCGGAATCAGCTTCTCCGGTAACCTGTTCTTCCTGAAACTGGGCCTGGCGATTGCCGGAGCGATGGTTGGCTTCCTGCTCTCCTGGTACGGCTACGACGCTGGGGCGAAAACGCAAAGCGACTCCGCCATTAACGGTATTATGCTGCTGTTTACCATCATACCTGGCGCAGGCTACCTGATTACTGCAGGCGTGGTTCGTCTGCTGAAAGTTGACCGCGAGTTTATGCAACAAATCCAGACAGATTTAGAAAAGCGCCGCGCCAACTACCGTGAACTGAATGAATACCACGATATAAAAACGACTGAAACCGTAAGGAAAGCCTAATGAATCAGTGGCCAAATCCCTTTATTGAACAGCGTGCCGATCCGTTTATCTTACGTGACGGTAGCCACTACTATTTCATTGCTTCAGTACCTGAATATGACCGGCTGGAGATACGCCGGGCCGACTCGCTGGAAGGGTTGCGCACTGCCGCCCCGGTTATCATCTGGCGCAAGCCAGAAAGCGGCCCCATGAGCCAACTCATCTGGGCGCCCGAAATCCATCATCTGGCAGGCAAGTGGTACATCTATTTTGCCGCCACCCACACACAGTCGCTCGACAAGCTGGGGATGTTCCAGCATCGCATGTTTGCGCTCGAATGTGCCGACACCGATCCGCTGACCGGAAAGTGGACGGAGAAAGGTCAGATTAAAACGCAGTTTGATACCTTTGCGCTCGATGCCACCACCTTTAACCATCAGGGAAAACAGTGGTATCTATGGGCGCAGAAATCGCCCGATATCGCCGGAAACTCCAATATCTATCTCGCAGAACTGGAAAATCCATGGACGATTAAAGGCGAGCCGGTCATGCTAAGCCATCCTGAATATGACTGGGAATGCCGGGGTTTTTGGGTCAACGAAGGTCCTGCCGTCATGGTTCACGGCGACAAGTTGTTTATCAGCTATTCCGCCAGCGCTACCGATGAGAACTACTGTATGGGATTATTGTGGATTGACTTAGACGCAGATCCGCTCAACCAGCAGAACTGGCACAAATCACCGCGCCCGGTCTTTACCACCAGCTATGAAAACCGCCAGTTTGGGCCAGGACACAACAGCTTTACGCAAACGCCAGAAGGTGAAGATGTGCTGGTGTATCACGCGAGAAATTACACTGAAATCGAGGGCGATCCGCTGTACGACCCAAACCGCCACACTCGTCTGAAGCTCGTGCGTTGGGACGAAAACGGCATGCCAGATTTTGGCATCCCGCCTGCTGATACGAACTAAACCGTTGCACTGCCCGGTGGCGCTAACGCTTACCGGGCCTACACGTTTTTCCATTGTAGGCCGGATAAGCGTTAGCGCCATCCGGCACAACGCTATACTAATGCCCCATAAATGGTCAGCAACGCAATAATCACCACCACCACAAACGAGGTCTTCTTCGCCATCGAAACAGCCGCTTTTGGCGTTTCGACTTTATCGGTATGAGGTTCGCGCGCCAGCGAGAACTGCGCCAGACGCGTAAGCACCTGATATTGCGAAGTATGCAGATCAGCAAGCGACGCAAACCAGGCTGGCAACGCCTTCTCGCCGTGTCCCAGCAGCGCATAGACCACGCCCGCCAGACGCACCGGGATCCAGTCCAGCACATGCAGGATCGCATCAATACCCGATTGCAGACGCTGGTGCGGTGTCTGATAGCGCGCCAGCCAGGACTGCCAGGCACGTAAAAAGGCATAACCAACCACCGTCACAGGTCCCCACGGGCCACCGACAATCAGCCAGAATAACGGCGCCAGGTAAAAGCGAAAGTTGTTCCATAACAGCGCGTTCTGCAGTTCACGCAGGAACTCACGCTCATCACAGTCCGGCGGAACACCATGGATAAGCGTCAGCTCGCTGGCCATCGCCTCACGAGCGTGAGCATCATCGCGAGCAGCCGCGTTCAGGTAAGCGTGATAGTGAAGGCGTGCCTTGCCTGCGCCGATGCACAGCAAGCCAATTAAGATCCACGCCACCAGCAACGGAACGTTAAACAGCAGCCCATGAAGTGCGCGCAGTAGCAGAAACGTCACTCCCATCGCAATAAGAGTCATGCCTACCGTACGCATCATCGAGAAATGCTTAATCCGGCGGAAAAAAGCTTCAACCCGGTGATCAAGCTGCCAGTGCTCACCCAGCTTAAACAGGCGTTCAACAATCAACACCAGTAATGTTGTAAACAGCGTCATGTCATCTCCTTGTGCGACGAGGGGGTGACCAGGGCGCGAAACCTTGCCCAGTCAAATGAGGGCCCGGGATCGGTCTTACGCTCGGGCGCAATATTGCAATGTCCTGTCATATTGTTAGCAATAGCCGGATAACGCGTAATCAGGGCATTGGTCACGGCTGCTAGTTGCTGGTACTGCGCGTCGGTATAGGCCAGCGTATCCGTCCCTTCCAGCTCAATACCAATTGATAAATCATTACAGCGTTCACGGCCCTGATAGCTCGAGACGCCGGCATGCCAAGCGCGTTTATCAAAGGGGACATACTGCACGATTTCACCATCACGGCGAATTAAACAATGGGCCGAAACGCGCAAATGGGCGATTCCGGCAAAATAAGGATGGGCGTTGGGATCAATCGTGCCAGTGAACAGCGCGTCTATCCACGGGCCGCCAAACTCGCCGGGCGGCAGGCTGATATTATGCACCACCAGCAGAGAAGGGTTTTCGTCATCCGGGCGGCAATCGTAATGCGGAGAGGGAACGCGTCGCGCCTCTGCCAGCCAGCCCTCGTCTAACAACATGCAGAATCTCCTTATTGGTGGTGCTCATATCAGGTTCAGGGTAGCATGTTTCCACCTTATGATTCGTTAGCAATTTGGAGTTTTATCATGCCGCCTCGCCGCTATAACCCTGACTACCGACGTGACGCGCTGTTGGAACGCATAAATCTCGATATCCCTGCCGCTGTCGCTCAGGCGCTGCGTGAAGATTTAGGCGGAGAAGTTGATGCCAATAACGATATCACCGCACAGCTTTTACCCGAAGACATGCGCTCCCACGCTACCGTAATCACCCGCGAAGATGGCGTTTTTTGTGGGAAACGTTGGGTGGAAGAGGTCTTTATTCAACTGGCTGGCGATGATGTAAACATCACCTGGCATGTCGAAGATGGCGACAGCATTAAGGCTAATCAGCCACTGTTTGAACTGGACGGCCCTTCCCGCGTGTTACTGACCGGTGAACGTACCGCGCTTAATTTTGTGCAGACGCTTTCAGGTGTAGCAAGCGAGGTGCGTAAATACGTCGACCTGTTAGCGGGGACCAAAACCCAACTGCTGGATACGCGTAAAACCCTGCCAGGACTGCGTACCGCGCTAAAATACGCCGTATTGTGCGGCGGCGGTGCGAATCATCGTTTGGGGCTGTCCGACGCTTTCCTGATTAAAGAAAACCACATTATTGCTTCCGGCTCGGTACGTCAGGCCGTAGAAAAAGCATTCTGGTTGCACCCGGATGTGCCGGTTGAAGTCGAAGTAGAAAGCCTGGATGAGCTGGACGACGCGCTGAAAGCCGGAGCCGACATCATCATGCTCGATAACTTCGAAACCGACCAAATGCGCGAAGCGGTAAAACGCACCAACGGCCAGGCGCGTCTGGAAGTCTCGGGCAATGTCACCCAGGAAACGCTGCGCGAATTTGCCGAAACCGGCGTGGATTTTATCTCTGTTGGCGCGCTGACCAAACATGTTCGCGCACTCGATCTCTCCATGCGTTTTCGCTAATTGCTGATTGTATTGCCCGATGGTGCTTCGCTTATCGGGCATCCTACACAGGTTTATTCTGTAAGCCGGATACGGCATCTACGCCGCCATCCGGCAGTTTCTTCGAGCCTCTTAGCAAATACATTGTCTGATTCTGTAATTTCGTAAAAGTCCTCGGAATCCGCCTTCCCATTCTGTTTTTTGTCTCTCGCCGTCCTCCCGTCGGTTTGCCAAAGTAGCGCCAGCAAACTCAAGGAGTGAACAATGAACAAGCAACGAGGCTTTACGCTTATCGAACTCATGGTGGTGATTGGCATTATTGCCATTCTTAGCGCCATCGGTATTCCGGCATATCAAAACTATCTGCGCAAGGCCGCGCTGACAGACATGCTGCAAACCTTTGTCCCCTATCGCACAGCGGTTGAGCTCTGTGCACTGGAGCATGGAGGAACAGATACCTGCGATGCCGGAACGAATGGTATTCCCACTCCAACAACTACCCGTTACGTCTCAGCCATGAGCATTGAAAAAGGCGTTGTCAGCCTTAGTGGGCAGGAAAGCCTGAACGGGTTAAGCATCACCATGACGCCGGCTTGGGACAATGCCAACGGCATTACCGGTTGGAACCGTAACTGCATCATCCAGAACGACAGCGCATTGCAGCAGGCCTGTGAAGATGTTTTCCGCTTCGATACCCACTAAGGAACAGAGATGAATACCACCCAGCTTACAGCGCTATGCCAACGTTATCAGGGAATATTACTGGATGCAGACAATGAAGTGGTGCATATCGCCGTCGTAGACGCCCCATCACACGAACTGCTGGATGCACTGCATTTTGCCACCACCCGGCGCATCGACATTGTCTGCTGGACACGTCAGCAAATGGAAGGCCACACGCATACACCGCAAAAAATGCTCCCTGCAGTAGTCACAAAAAGCAGCGCCAGCGCAGCAGACTTGCTGAATCAGACGTTTCATTCCGC
The DNA here is from genome assembly GCF_030334285.1 of Citrobacter sp. Cf087. NCBI lineage: Bacteria > Pseudomonadati > Pseudomonadota > Gammaproteobacteria > Enterobacterales > Enterobacteriaceae > Citrobacter > Citrobacter sp. Cf087. The sequence continues at coordinate 418,385 of NZ_JAOWED010000029.1, read as the reverse complement.
TCTGGAGAAACGGGCTTCTGATATTCATTTTGAGCCAGCGGAAAATCACTATCGGATCAGATTACGTGTGGATGGAGTACTCCACGCGTTACCGGAAATCAGGACCGAGATGGGCATTGCCATCACCGCAAGGTTAAAAGTATTAGGCAGTCTGGATATTGCCGAGCATCGGCTTCCACAAGACGGGCAATTTACCGTTGAGATTTCAGGAGAACCCATCTCATTTCGCATCGCCACCCTGCCCTGTCGCTACGGCGAAAAAGTCGTGTTGCGGCTACTTCATCAGGTCGAGCTGTCACTGGAGATCGCCGCACTGGGAATGCAAGACGCGCAGCTGGCCGCATTTTCGCAAGCCTTGCAGCAGCCTCAGGGGCTGATTCTGGTTACCGGGCCTACCGGAAGCGGTAAAACGGTCACACTGTACAGTGCGCTGCAAACCCGAAACACGCCAGATGTTAATCTCTATAGCGTGGAAGATCCGGTAGAGATCCCGATCGCCGGCATCAACCAGACGCAAATTCACCCACGCGCCGGTTTGACTTTTCAGGGAGTCTTACGTGCTCTGTTGCGTCAGGATCCCGACATTATCATGGTGGGTGAAATCCGCGATGGAGAAACAGCAGAAATAGCCCTTAAAGCCGCACAAACCGGTCATCTGGTTCTTTCTACGCTGCATACCAATTCCACCAGTGAAACGCTGGTGCGTCTGCAACAAATGGGGGTTGCACGCTGGATGATCGCCTCCGCGCTGACGCTCGTCATTGCACAGCGATTGGTCAGAAAGTTGTGCCCCCATTGCCGACAACGTCAGAGTACGCCTATCACACTCCCGAAAGCTGTCTGGCCTACACCACTACCGAATTGGCAGGCCCCTGGCTGCAAACATTGTTATCACGGATTTTATGGCCGTACGGCATTGTTTGAAGTACTCCCTGTTACTCCGGCATTACGTCAGAGTATTGCCAGTGGCGCCCCCGTAGACGGAGTGGAACCTGATGCTCAGCTATCAGGGAGAACGCTTTTCGAGAATGGCTGTCAGGCCGTCGAGCAAGGATTAACGACATTTGAAGAGCTGATTCGTGTACTGGGCATGCCTCATGTCCGCTAAACAGCTTTGGCGCTGGCAAGGCATTAACAACAAAGGTAAATCGCTGGAAGGAATGCTATGGGCCGATACGCGACCGTCATTAATGCTGGCTCTTGAGAAACAACAGATTACGCCGCTACGCATTAAACGTATGCGTGTCAAAACCTCGCACTGGAGCCGTACAAGAAGTGCCGAAACCATACACCAGTTGGCGACATTGCTAAAAGCAGGGTTAACGCTCTCAACAGGGCTAGCTCTGCTTGCTGAACAGCATCCCAGTAGTCAATGGCAGGCGCTACTGCGTACGCTGGCTTACGATATGGAACAGGGCATTACCCTCTCCACCTCACTATCACAATGGCAACACGTTTTTCCGCCCCTTTACCAGGCAATGATCCGCACCGGAGAGCTTACGGGTAAGCTGGACGACTGCTGTTTTGAACTCGCCTACCAGCAAAAGAAACAACAGCAACTTGCTGATAAAGTTAAAAAAGCCCTGCGTTATCCGCTTATCATCATCACAATGGCGGTGTTGGTCGTATTTGCGATGTTGCAGTTTGTACTCCCTGAGTTTGCCGCCATCTACCAGACATTCAACACCCCGCTACCGGCCCTCACTCAGTGGATTATTACCATCGCACACTATAGCAGCCAATGGGGATGGCTGGCGGTAGCACTTGGCCTGGTAGCGGTTGCGGCACATCATTTGATAAATCAGAAACCGTACTGGCTCGTTCTGCGCCAGAAATTGCTGCTCAGCCTCCCGGTCATAGGGCCGATGGTGAGAGGGCAAAAGCTCACGCAGATCTTCACCGTTCTGGCGTTAACGCAAAATGCGGGCATTCCCTTTTTGCAGGGTCTTGAGAGCGTTACCGAAACGCTGGCTAACCCTTTCTGGTCGCAGCGTTTAGCGCTGGTTCAGCACGACATTAGCGCCGGAAAGCCGGTCTGGTTAGCGCTTAAAAATAGCGGTGAATTCAGCCCATTGTGCATACAGCTGGTCCGAACTGGTGAAGCTTCCGGCTCGCTGGATGCAATGCTGCGCAATCTCGCGCATCACCATGGTGAGAAAACCCTGGCTCAAGCTGAGAATTTGGCTGCATTACTTGAGCCTGCGTTGCTGGTCATTACGGGGCTTATCATCGGTACGCTGGTTGTCGCGATGTATTTACCGATTTTCCATTTGGGAGATGCGATGAGCGGAGTGGGATAAATTCAAATGCCGGATGGCGACGTAACGCCATCCGGCATTTCACAGAACGACCTGTTTTACAGGCTATTGAATACGCGGTTCTCTTGTTCCTGTACACGAATAAACGTTGTACGTTTGGTCAGCTCTTTCAGACGGGATGCGCCTACATAGGTGCAAGCAGAACGCAAACCGCCGAGAATATCGCGAGCGGTATTATCAACCGGGCCGCGCAGAGGCAGCTTAACGGTTTTACCTTCAGCGGCACGATACTGAGCAACACCACCAACATGGCGGGTCATAGCAGATTCTGAGCTCATACCGTAGAACAGCATGAATTTCTCACCGTTTTCTTCAACAATTTTGCCGCCGCTTTCTTCGTGACCGGCCAACATACCGCCGAGCATAACGAAGTCTGCGCCGCCGCCAAACGCTTTTGCAACGTCACCCGGCATTGTGCAGCCGCCGTCGCTGACAATCATGCCGCCCAGACCGTGGGCTGCATCCGCACATTCAATAACCGCAGAAAGCTGTGGATAGCCAACGCCGGTTTTTACACGTGTGGTGCATACAGAACCCGGGCCTATGCCTACTTTGACAATATCAGCACCGGAGAGCACCAGCTCTTCACACATTTCACCGGTGACTACATTGCCCGCACAAATCGTTTTTGTCGGCCATGCTTCACGCGCTTTCGACACAAACTGAACAAAATGCTCTGAGTAGCCATTTGCCACATCAATGCAGATAAAATTCAGCGCTGGGTTGAGCGCCAAAATCTGTTTGGTTTTTTCGAAGTCTGCGTCAGACGTGCCGGTTGAAACCATTACGTGTTTGAGTACATCGGCAGAAGTCTCTGCGATGAAGGCGGCCCAGTCTTCAACAGAATAGTGTTTGTGCACAGCGGTCAGGATGTCGAAGGATGCCAGCGCCGTTGCCATGGCAAACGTCCCGACAGTGTCCATGTTCGCGGCAATAATAGGTACGCCGGACCAGGTCTGACCTGAATGCTTAAAGGTAAATTGACGTTCCAGCTCAACATCGGAACGGCTTTTGAGAGTAGAACGCTTAGGGCGGATAAGAACGTCTTTGAAACCTAACTTCAGATCTTCTTCGATACGCATGTGCGGATTCCTGGGGTTAATGGCGAAAAATCGAAACTCACAACTCCAGTGACGCTATCATACGCACTAATCAATGCCGCGCAAGACTGCGAAATTCTCTTTTTTTACGCTACAATCCCATAAATTTACCTGGCGAATAGTAGGTTAATCCTGCAACAGCCTCGCCTTCGCACGCTTAACTTTTAACTGTTTGATAATCAAACTTAAACTCCAGGATCGGCATCTATGAGGTATACGGTAGCCTTAACCGGCGGCATTGGCAGTGGTAAAAGCACCGTTGCAAATGCGTTCGCTGACCTCGGAATAAACATCATTGATGCAGATATTATTGCGCGCCAGGTGGTTGAACCCGGCACACCTGCTCTTAAGGCAATCGAAGAACATTTTGGTTCCGAGGTTATCGCCGCAGACGGATCGTTGCAGCGGCGCATTTTACGCGAACGCATTTTTTCCGCCCCAGAGGAGAAAAGCTGGCTGAATGCCCTGCTCCATCCGCTTATTCAGCAGGAAACGCAGCGCCAGTTTCAGCAAGTGACCTCACCTTACCTGTTATGGGTTGTCCCTTTGCTGGTGGAAAATTCGCTGTATAAAAAAGCCGACCGCGTACTTGTGGTGGATGTCACGCCCGAAACCCAGCTCAGACGCACCATGCAGCGTGATGACGTCACACGTGAGCATGTTGAACAAATTCTTGCTGCCCAGGCAACGCGTGAAGCGCGGCTGGCCGTGGCAGACGATGTTATTGATAATAATGGCGCACCGGAAGCCATCGCCTCGGATGTCGCCCGCCTGCACGCGCTCTATTTGCAATGCGCGTCGCAGTTTGTCTCACAGGAAAAACCGTAATGCACACCCAGGTCCTTTTTGAACACCCTCTCAATGAGAAGATGCGTACATGGCTGCGCATTGAATTTTTAATCCAACAGCTCTCCGTTAATTTACCCATTGCTGACCATGCCGGCGCTCTGCATTTTTTCCGCAATATCGGAGATTTACTGGATGTATTTGAACGCGGCGAAGTCCGTACCGAACTCCTCAAAGAACTGGAGCGACAGCAGCGTAAACTCCAGGCCTGGGTCGAAGTTCCCGGCGTCGATCAAAGCAGAATCGACTCTTTGCGCCAGCAGTTAAAAAGTGCAGGCAGCATTCTGATTTCTGCCCCGCGTATTGGACAGACGCTGCGCGAAGATCGTCTGATTGGTCTCGTACGTCAGCGTTTAAGTATTCCTGGCGGGTGCTGCAGTTTCGATCTGCCGACTCTGCATATCTGGTTACACCTGGCGCAATCGTATCGTGACGCGCAGGTTGAAACCTGGCTTGCCAGCCTGAATCCGCTCAATCAAGCGCTGTCGCTGGTGCTGGATTTAATTCGCAACTCAGCGCCGTTTCGTAAGCAAACCAGCCTGAATGGTTTTTATCAGGACAACGGCGAAGATGCAGATCTGCTGCGCTTGCAGCTGCCGCTTGATTCGCAGCTTTATCCGCAAATTTCTGGTCATAAGAGCCGTTTTGCCATCCGCTTTATGCCGCTGGATAGCGAAAATGGTCAGGTGCCTGAGCGCCTCGATTTTGAACTGGCGTGCTGTTAAGGAGTCAACATGTCTGAACAAACCATCGTCAACTGCCCAACCTGCGGCAAGCCTGTAGTATGGGCTGAAGTCAGTCCGTTTCGCCCATTCTGCAGCAAGCGCTGCCAGTTAATCGATCTGGGAGAGTGGGCTGCAGAAGAGAAACGCATCCCAAGCTCAGGCGATCTGTCGGAAAGCGACGACTGGAGTGAGGAGCAGAAGTAATTCTGCTAATACGTAGGGCGGGCAAGCGTAGCACCCCCGCCATAATTTGCCGGATGGCGGTGTTGCCTTATCCGGCCTACGAACACCATTATCCAGTAATCAGCTTTTCAATGACCGGTGCATTCGCCGGCGGGAAATCTTCCGCATTCAGAGCATATTGCGCTATCCACTGCGCCGGTTGCCCCTCTTTTCCCCACGGCTCGCCTTCCCAGCTTTCAACCAGCCAGAACCACAGAGTGATATGCCTGTCCGGAAACTGATACTCCAACTTTTCGAACAATGAACTTTGAGTCGGCGTGATCCCTACTTCTTCCTGTAGCTCGCGAATCAGCGCCTGCTCCGGCGTTTCGCCCGCTTCAATTTTCCCGCCGGGGAACTCCAGCTTATTGGCCATGTGGGCATCAGCCGCACGCTGGGTGATAAAAATTTCATTGTGCTGATTACGAATAATCCCGACGGCGATCTGCAATATTTTCATTTTCATCGTCCATAAAAAAGGCGCAGAAGTCTGCGCCTTTTCAATAAGTTATTTTCTTAGCTCAGACGGCCATGACACTGTTTGTATTTCTTGCCGGAACCGCAAGGACACGGATCGTTACGACCCACTTTACGATCGCCGGTTTGTGCCGCCAGCTCTTCTGCCGCAGCAGAATCATCACCTTTATGGCTCAACTGCTGCATCTGCGCTAAACGCTCAGCTTCTTCGCGACGCTGCTGCTCCATCGCTTCTACTTCTTCAGGCATACGCACCTGAACTTTGCTCAGAGTGCTGATCACTTCGTACTTCAGTGATTCCAGCATTGATGCAAACATAGAGAAGGATTCACGCTTGTATTCCTGCTTCGGATCTTTTTGCGCGTAACCACGCAGGTGGATACCCTGACGCAGGTAATCCATCGCCGCCAGGTGCTCTTTCCACAAAGAGTCGAGCGTTTGCAGCATCACGCCTTTTTCGAAGTGACGCATCATCTCCGCGCCCACAACTTCTTCTTTGCGCTGATAAACTTCTACTGCGTTTGCCAGAATACGTTCGCGCAGCGTTTCTTCGTGCAGCTCAGGTTCTTTATCCAGCCACTCTGAAATCGGCATATCCAGATCGAAGTCGTTTTTCAGGCGCTCCTGCAGACCCGGAATATCCCACATTTCTTCCAGAGACTGCGGCGGAATATAGGCATCAATCGTCGCTTTGAAGACGTCTTCGCGAATGCTGTTAATGGTTTCGCTAACGTCAGTTACGTCCAGCAGTTCGTTACGCTGGGTGTAGATAGCACGACGCTGGTCGTTGGCAACATCATCATATTCCAGCAACTGCTTACGAATATCGAAGTTGCGGCTTTCCACTTTACGCTGCGCGTTAGCAATTGCTTTGGTCACCCATGGGTGTTCAATGGCTTCACCAGGCTTCATACCCAGTTTACGCATCATGCCGGACACGCGGTCAGAGGCAAAAATACGCATCAGCGCATCTTCCATCGACAAATAGAAACGAGAAGAACCCGCATCCCCCTGACGACCCGAACGACCACGCAGCTGGTTATCGATACGACGAGATTCGTGACGCTCAGTACCGATAATATGCAAACCACCAGCAGCTAATACCGCGTCATGGCGAACCTGCCACTCGGCTTTGATCTGCGCGATTTGTTCCGGAGTTGGGTTTTCCAGCTCGGCAACTTCTGCCTGCCAGCTACCGCCCAGCACGATATCGGTACCACGACCCGCCATGTTAGTAGCGATTGTCACGGCAGACGGGTAACCCGCCTGTGCGACGATATCCGCTTCGCTGGCATGGAACTTGGCGTTCAGAACGTTATGTTTGATGCCTGCCTTGGTCAGCTCGTTAGAGACCACTTCAGATTTTTCAATGGAGATAGTACCCACCAGCACCGGCTGGCCATTTGCGGTACGCTCTTTAATATCTTCAATGATCGCCTGAATTTTTTCCGCTTCGGTCATGTACACCAGATCCGGTAAATCCTTACGGATCATCGGACGGTTAGTTGGTACAACTACGGTATCCAGCTTGTAGATGGAGCTAAATTCAAAGGCTTCGGTATCTGCTGTACCGGTCATACCGGCCAGTTTTTCGTACAAACGGAAGTAGTTCTGGAAGGTAATAGATGCCAGCGTCTGGTTCTCGTTCTGGATCTCTACGCCTTCTTTAGCTTCAACAGCCTGGTGCAGACCATCAGACCAGCGACGCCCGTGCATGGTACGGCCGGTGTGTTCATCAACGATGATAACTTCGCCGTCTTTCACGATGTAGTCAACATCGCGGGTAAACAGCACGTGCGCACGCAGTGCGGCAGTCACGTGGTGCATCAGCATAATGTTGCCTGGAGAGTACAGAGACTCGCCCTCATCCATAATGCCTTCGTTAACCAACAACTCTTCAATCAGTACCAGACCACGTTCGGTCAGGTTAACCTGGCGCGCTTTCTCATCAACAGAGAAGTGGCCTTCCCCCTGGAACGTGTCGGAATCTTCCTTCTCCTGGCGGATCAGGTGTGGGATGATTTTGTTCACTTTTTTATACATTTCCGAGCTGTCTTCAGCCGGGCCGGAAATGATCAGCGGCGTACGCGCTTCATCGATCAGGATGGAGTCAACTTCATCGACCAGCGCATAGTGAAGTTTACGTTGAACACGCTCTTCCGGACTAAACGCCATGTTGTCGCGCAGGTAATCAAAGCCGTATTCGTTGTTGGTACCGTAAGTAATATCGGCGTTGTAGGCTTCACGCTTGGCTGGCGCTGGCAGGCCAGACATGTTGATACCAACGGTCATGCCGAGGAATTCAAACAGCGGGCGGTTATTTTCGGCATCACGCTGAGCCAGGTAGTCGTTCACGGTAACCACGTGTACGCCCTTCCCGCTTAATGCGTTCAGGTAGGCTGGCAGCGTCGCGGTCAGGGTTTTACCTTCACCAGTACGCATTTCCGCGATGCAGCGATCGTTAAGCACCATACCGCCCAGCAGCTGAACGTCGAAGTGGCGCATACCGAACACGCGTTTACTCGCTTCACGCACCACTGCGAACGCTTCCGGGATCAGGCTCTCAACGCTGGCACCTTTTTCCAGACGGGCGCGGAATTCAGCGGTCTTCGCTTTCAGTTCATCATCGGAGAGTTTTTCCATCTCCGGTTCCATTGCGTTGATGACATTGACCACTTTACGCATACGACGCAGCGTACGCTCGTTACGGCTACCGAATACTTTGGTTAATAATTTGATTAGCATAATAAAATCTCAAACGCCCCGCGATGCGGAGTCAAAAATTATAAGTTGGAAGGTTCTTTTTTAGCTGAGGCGTTGAGGACCAGCGCGGATACCCTGCAGCTGGCTGATCCAGACCGGAACGCTAAATGCGGCCTGAGAAGTAAAGTGGGCGTATGTCACGCGACTTACTGTCGCGGGCGGAGTGCCTTCTTGCGTCAGCATCGCGCTGAGCGTATTCAGTAACGCAAGATGGTGCGCCTGGATTGGCAACGGCTCTTCGGCAACAGGCAACGCCTGAGGCGCCATGGCAAAAGAAAGATGGCGGATAACCGTACGAATGGCATGTTGATGCCAGTAATCGACGGTAAAATTTGGGCGGCGATTAGTCGCTTCCAGCAAAGCAAGCTGGCTAAAGTTAACTTTAGCGGATTGATCGTGATTGCTGGCGGTCGCCTTCGCGGGGGTATTGGGTTCAGCAGCATTACCGAGCGCGGGCAGGCCAAAACTCGCCGCGACCATCCCCAACAGGAGATGCGGCCAGAAGTACCGTCTGCCTAACTGTCGCCAACGCGTCAGTATTCCACTCACGTTTTTGCCACCTGATATACCCTGCGTTTGGGGTTACGAATGCAAAACATTTTTTTTGCGCACGAATCTTATCATTAAAGCGTACGCTCCACAGCAGTAATGACAACCGGCCATGGGTAAATATGCTCAAGAAAGCAGCGATCGCACACTATTTTAACCTAGTGGCAGGGAAATATTTGCGTTGGAAAAGGCTGCGCTAATGAGTACATAAAAAAACGACTGGCTCACCTGGCCGGAGAGAGTGCCAGATTTACCAGTCGAATTTATACGACAGTGTATGTCGTTATGCCAGTACGGTCGAAGGTGCTTTGAACGCCAGAGGCAGTTCTGCATCGTCCTGGAAGGTCACATATTCCCAGGCTTCCTGTTTTGCCAGGACCGCCTGCAACAGTTTGTTATTCAATGCATGACCGGATTTATACGCGGTGAATGCACCAATAATGTTGTGACCACACATGAACAAGTCACCAATCGCGTCGAGCATTTTGTGACGAACGAATTCGTCTTCAAAACGCAGACCGTCTTCGTTCAATACGCGATAATCGTCAACAACGATGGCACAATCGAAGCTGCCGCCCAAGGCCAGGCCACGAGACTGCAGATATTCGATATCACGCATGAAGCCGAAAGTACGCGCACGGCTGATCTGACGCATGAACGCATCTGCAGAGAAGTTCATCGCGTAGCGCTGCGTGCTGGCATCAATCGCTGGATGGTTAAAGTCGATGGTAAAATCCAACGAGAAACCATTAAACGGTTTGAATTCAGCCCACTTATCACCATCTTCGACACGAACGGTCTCTTTGATGCGAACAAATTTCTTAGCGCTGTTCAGTTCTTCAATACCCGCATCGAGCAGCAGATATACGAATGGAGCAGCACTACCATCCATGATCGGGATTTCCGGGGCGTTAACTTCAATAACAATGTTATCGATACCTAAGCCCGCCAGAGCAGCATTCAGGTGCTCTACGGTTGAAATCCGCACATCATGCTCATTGACCAGACACGTACAGAGCATGGTATCACGCACAGATTTGGCATCGGCCGGGAAATCTACCGGAGGATTCAAGTCGGTGCGACGATAGATGACCCCGGTGTTGGCCGGCGCAGGGCGTAGCGTCAGCGTGACTTTTTTGCCGGTATGTAAACCGACGCCAGTCGCCTGAACGATACGTTTAAGTGTCCTTTGTTTGATCATCGTATAATCTCGCCAAATTAACTATCCAACCGAAGTGTACTATACATTCGGCGGGCCAGTTTAGCACAAAGAGCGCAGATTCCCAAATTCCAGCTAATTCTTAATCAGCTTGCTTACGCAGGAATGCAGGGATATCCAGATAATCCGGCTCTTTAGTGGTTTGCGGCGTATTGTCGTTAACCACTTTCGCTACCGGCTTCTGTTCTTGCGTCAACGGCGCCATGCCGTGTTGCTGGTAACGATCCATTACCGGCTGCTGTACCTGCTTGTTGGTTACCAGAGTGATTTCAGGACGCTTGTCCATACCAATTCCAGTCGCAACAACGGTCACACGCAGTTCGTCGTTCATATCCGGGTCCAGAGAGGTACCGATTACCACGGTCGCGTTATCCGATGCAAAGGCACGGATGGTGTTACCCACGGTTTCGAACTCATCCAGACGCAGGTCGAAGCCCGCAGTAATGTTGACCAGCACACCGCGTGCGCCGGACAGATCGATGTCTTCCAGCAGCGGAGAAGAGATAGCCATTTCAGCCGCTTCTTCTGCACGGTCTTCACCGCTCGCCACGCCAGAACCCATCATCGCGTAGCCCATTTCGGACATCACGGTGCGCACGTCTGCAAAGTCGACGTTCATCAGGCCCGGACGAGTAATCAGTTCAGCGATACCCTGAACTGCGCCTTTCAGTACGTCGTTCGCTGCGCCAAACGCATCCAGCAGGGAGATACCGCGACCCAGTACTTTCAGCAGTTTGTCATTCGGAATAGTAATTAGAGAGTCCACATGTTTGGACAGCTCGGTGATACCCTGCTCCGCGAATGCCATACGCTTCTTGCCTTCAAAGTTGAAAGGCTTAGTCACGACAGCAACGGTCAGAATACCTAAATCTTTTGCTACTTCAGCAACCACTGGCGCTGCACCGGTACCGGTACCGCCGCCCATGCCTGCTGCGATAAACACCATGTCTGCCCCGTCAAGCGCTGCACGCAGAGCTTCACGATCTTCGTCTGCCGCATTACGGCCGACTTCCGGGTTCGCACCCGCGCCCAGACCTTTGGTGATGCCGCTACCAATCTGAATGGTCTGTCCAACCGCCGTTTTACGCAACGCCTGAGCGTCGGTATTCACCGCGAAGAATTCAACACCTTCGATGCGCTCACGCACCATGTGTTCAACGGCATTACCGCCACCGCCGCCGACGCCGATGACTTTAATCACCGCGTCATTGGTAAGTTCCATAGGTTCAAACATAGTTTCTCTCTCCGTTGTGCCTGTCGCCTGAGACCGTTAATGTGCGATGGTCTCTTTAAAAATTAAAACTCTTTTCGCAGCCAGCTATTGAGTCGTTTGATCCACGAGCCAACTGATGCCGTTACGCGTTTTTCTACTTCAGCCTCACCACTCAAATGGGATTCTTTTCCGTAGTGAAGCAGCCCCACTGCCGTTGAATAATACGGCTCCTGAGCATAATCCGTCAGACCAGTGATATTCAGCGGCGCGCCAATACGTACTTGCGTATGGAACACGCGCTGTGCGCAGGCCGCAAGACCTTCAATTTGCGCAGCACCACCGGTTAACACAATCCCCGCCGCCAGATGATGTTTCACACCCTGCTGGCGAAGCTGTTCTTGTAATTGCAAAATTTCTTCGTTGACCAGGTTGAGCAGCTCGGTATAACGCGGCTCAATGACTTCTGCCAGGGTCTGACGTTGCAGGCTACGCGGTGGACGACCACCTACGCTTGGCACTTCAACGCTTTCGTCTTTACCCACGATGGACCCCAGCGCACAGCCATGGCGCACTTTAATGGCTTCAGCATCGCTCGGGGGCGTACCAAAGGCATACGCGATATCACTGGTCACTACATTCCCTGCATAAGGGATAACTTTGGTGTGGCGCAACGCCCCGCCAGTATAAACGGCGATGTCCATTGTACCACCACCAATATCCACCACGCAGACACCCAGCTCACGTTCATCTTCCGTCAACACGGAATAACTGGCTGCCAACCCGGCAAAAATCAGTTGGTCAACTTTCAGACCACAACGTTCAACAGCTTTGACAATGTTCTTCGCCATGTCGTTGTGGCAGGTAATAAGGTGGACTTTTGCCTGCATACGTACGCCGGAAAGACCTACCGGATTTTTAATGCCTTCCTGGTAGTCAATGGCGTATTCCTGCGGAATAACGTGCAGAACACGATGTTCATCGCGAACGCGTACGGATTTTGCCGTATGTACCACGTTTTCCACATCTTCCTGCGTCACTTCCTCTTCGGAAATGGGCACCATACCAATTTCATTTTGACAGCTAATATGTTTACCGGAAAGTGCCAGATACACCGAGGAAATCTGGCAATCTGCCATCAGTTCAGCCTGGTCAATGGCGCGCTGTACGCACTTCACCACTGACTCAAGGTCATTCACCCCGCCTTTATCCATACCTCGCGATGGGCAACTGCCCACGCCAATGATATTGACCATACCGTCGGGCAGAACTTCCCCTACTAAAGCGGCTACCTTCGCGGTGCCAATCTCCAGTCCAACTACCAGTTTTCTGTCCGTCGCCTTGATCATTGTTGTTCTGCCTGTGCCTGATTCTGTTGCTGATTAGATTCCTCAGGAGGCAAGGGAACCCAGCCTACTGCCGCTCCTGAGTCATAACGCAAATCAACGTAGCTAATCCGTTTGCCATCGGTTTGCGCCTGCTGCTGTAAAACCGGGTAGAGTTCCACAAAGCGAGCCAAACGTTTTATCGTATCGCCCCTGCCCAGATTGAGCTTAATATCGTTATTCAGCGTCAACTGCCAGGAACGACGAGCGGTCATCGCCGCTTCCTTCAGGGTGAATCTATCCTTAGCCAGCACCTGCCCCATTTCACGGAACCCTTGCAACACTTCACTTGCGCTGCCTTCCGGTCCGTACAACATAGGTAATACCTGCTTATTGGCCCGACCGGTTGGGACGCTGAACGTATTGCCTTCGGCATCCACCATATGCTGGTCATTCCAACGCGCAATGGGCACATATTCAACCAGATGAATCTTCAATTCATCGGGCCATTGCTTTCTGACGCTCGCCTGTTTAATCCAGGGGAGACGTTCAATTTGACTCTGAATGATGTTCACATCCTGAGTCATAAAGGTTCCCGGAGCGCCCAGAGCCAGAATGGACTGACGAATATCGTCATTGCGCGTGTAATGCCGTTCGCCGGTTAACACCAGCTTTGACAATGGCAACCGCTGCGCATCTTCCATCCACCCCAACACTACCCAGCCGCTGACAAACACGGTGCACAGCACTGTCAGCAGGAACAGTATTCCTGCAAGACGCGTTCCATTATTGCGGCGTGAGGAGTTTACTTCTTCTTCATCACCGTTTCGCGTGTTCAGCGCAGCCTGCGACATATCAGTCCGCCAACTCCAGAATTCTTACCACCAACTGCGAGAAGCTCAGGCCAGCCTGACGTGCCGCCATCGGCACCAGGCTGTGGCTGGTCATACCCGGAGAGGTATTCGCTTCCAGCAGATAAAACTGGCCATCGCTGTCCAGCATGACGTCAATGCGACCCCAACCTTTACAGCCCAATGCGGTCCATGCTTTCAGGACTAATTCCTGCAAACGGGCCTCTTGTTCGGCTTCCAGACCTGCAGGGCAGAAATATTGTGTCTCATCAGAGAGATACTTCGCCTCATAATCATAGAAGGTTCCCGCGGGTTGGATACGTATTGACGGTAAAATTTCTTCACCAAGTATCGCAACTGTAAATTCCGGGCCACTGAGCCATTTTTCGATCAGTACTTCTTCATCATGCTGAAAAGCCAATGCTAATGCACCCTGCAAAGCATTTTCTTCTTCAACTTTTGACATCCCTACGCTGGAGCCTTCACGGCTTGGCTTCACAATCAGCGGCAAACCTAACGCAGAGATTTTTGTAACCGCTTCATCGCTAAGACCTTTTTCGAACTCAGAGCGGGTCAATGCAACCCAGGGCGCGACGGGTAAACCTGCGCCCTGCCACAGCAGCTTGCTGCGCAGTTTGTCCATCGAAATTGCGGACGCCATGACGCCGCTGCCGGTATATGGCAGGCCAATTTGCTCCAGCATGCCCTGCAACGTGCCATCTTCCCCGCCACGACCGTGCAGCGCAATAAACACCTTCTGAAAACCCATAGATTTCAGAAGAGTGACATCAATCTCTTTAGGGTCAACCGGATGGGCATCGACACCACCTTCGCGTAACCCTGCCAGTACGGCCGCGCCGGAATTCAGCGAAACTTCACGCTCTGCGGAGGTTCCTCCTAACAGGACCGCGATTTTATCAGCCATGTTGTTCTTCCTCCGGGTTTTGCGGCTTCAGTTTGATTTCAGCTAAGGAACGCGCGATTTTGCCGATATTTCCAGCGCCCTGCACCAAAATCAGATCATTGCCGGTTAATACCGGCGCCAGCATGTCTGCCACCTGAGCCGGATCGGATACCAGAATCGGGTCGATCTTACCGCGACCACGGATCGTACGGCACAGCGAGCGGCTGTCAGCCCCCGGAATCGCGGCTTCACCCGCGGCGTATACATCCAGCATCAACAGCGCATCGACCTGAGTCAGCACGTTGGCAAAGTCGTCATATAGATCGCGTGTACGCGTAAAGCGGTGCGGCTGGAACAGCATTACCAGATTTTTGTCCGGCCAGCCCGCGCGCGCAGCTTTAATCGTGGCATCCACTTCCGTTGGGTGATGGCCATAATCATCAACCAGCATCGCCGTCCCGGCTTTACCGTTTACCGGCTCAAGCGGAAATTCGCCGAGGAAGTCAAAACGGCGTCCGGTGCCCTGGAAACTTTCCAGCGCGCGCAGAATTGCGTCGTCTTCAATGCCTTCTTCTGTTGCAACTGCCACCGCCGCCGCCGCGTTCAGCGCATTGTGACGGCCCGGTGCGTTCAATGTCACACGTAAATCGGCCATCCCCTGACGCAGCAGCGTGAAGTGCCCTTGTGGACCAATCTGCTGGTAATCTTCAACGCGCACATCAGCATCATCGCTGAAACCATAGGTTGTGGTTTGACGACCGACGCGCGGCAACAACTCGCGGATCACCGGATCGTCAACGCACATCACCGCACGACCATAAAACGGTAAGTTATGCAGGAAATTAATAAACGTCTGCTTTAAATTTTCGAAGTCGCCATGGTAGGTATCCATATGATCGGCTTCGATATTGGTAACAATCGCCACCATCGGCTGCAAATGTAGGAACGACGCATCGCTCTCATCCGCCTCCGCAATTAAATAACGGCTATGACCCAGACGCGCATGGACGCCTGCAGCCTTCACCAGACCGCCGTTGACAAACGTCGGATCCAGCCCCGCTTCCGCGTAGATACTGGAGACCATCGCTGTGGTCGTGGTTTTACCGTGCGTCCCGGCAATGGCGATACCGTGACGAAAACGCATTAATTCAGCCAACATTTCAGCACGACGGATCACCGGAATACGTGCTTCATGCGCCGCAACAATTTCCGGGTTATCCGCAGAAATGGCGCTGGATACCACCACCACGCTCGCATCACGCACGTTTTCCGGGCGATGGTTGAAGAAAATCGTGGCGCCCAGATTCGTCAACTGCTGAGTCACCGGATTCGGCGCCAGGTCAGAACCGCTGATCTGATAACCTTCGTTGGCCAAAACTTCGGCAATACCGCCCATACCAGCACCACCGATGCCGACAAAGTGAATGTGCCGAACGCGACGCATTTCGGGCACTATGGAACGCAGTTTTGCCAGTTGTTGTGTATTCATTCTTTAGCCATTAACTTCTTAGTTCATGCGATGCAAAAGGCATCACCACAATTACGCCCGGGCAGCCCGGCTCACTTCATTAGCAACACGCTCTGTGGCATCCGGTATGGATGCGGCGCGCGCACGTTCTGCCATGGTTAATAAGGTTTCTCGCGACCACCCGGAAAGGGTGTTAGCGACGGCATCCACAGTAAACTGCGGCTGCTCAAGAATTTTGGCGGCGCCCGCTTTCTCCAGCGGCAGCGCATTCCAGTACTGCTGTCGGTCTTTGTGCTGGAAAGGCACAAACAGCGCAGGCAAACCTGCGGCAGCAATTTCACTTACCGTCAGCGCACCTGAGCGACAAACTACGACATCCGCCCACGCGTAGGCGGCTGCCATATCATCAATAAACTCAGTGACCTTGTGCTGCGGTTGTCCCGCGTCAGCATATGCCTGTTCAACGGTTTGCTGCGCACCTTTGCCGCTCTGATGCCAAATAGTCACCGCGTCACCAAGCTCTGCGGCAACCTGCGGCATCGTCTGGTTCAATACGCGTGCTCCCTGAGAACCCCCGACGACCAGCACGCGAACCGGGCCTTCACGCCCTGCCAGACGTACTTCGGGCGACGGCAGCGCCAGAACGTCGGTGCGTACCGGGTTACCCACCACTTCCGCATTCGGAAAAGCGCCAGGAAAAGCCTGCATCACCGTAGTGGCAATTTTCGCCAGCCACTTGTTGGTTAATCCCGCAATGCCATTCTGCTCATGCAGTACAACCGGAATGCCTAATGACCAGGCTGCCAGACCGCCAGGGCCGGACACGTAGCCGCCCATACCCAGCACCACATCAGGCTTAAACTGCTTCATGATGGCGCGCGCCTGACGCCAGGCATTAAAAATACGCACGGGGGCGGCAAGCAGCGCGTTGACACCTTTGCCACGCAAACCGGAGATGCGAATAAAGTCAATTTCAATGCCATGCTTCGGCACTAAGTCCGCTTCCATACGATCGGCGGTGCCCAGCCAACGAACTTGCCAGCCCTGAGCCATTAAATGATGCGCGACCGCCAGCCCCGGGAACACATGCCCGCCGGTACCGCCTGCCATCACCATTAACCGCTTCGGTTGACCACTCATCGTGCACCTCGTGTAAACGCCTGGGCTTTTTCCAGACGCGTTTCATAATCAATACGTAACAAAAACATGATGGCCGTCGACATAATCAACAAACTGGAACCACCATAACTGATCAGCGGTAACGTCAGACCTTTGGTTGGCAGCATACCAGCTGCCGCACCGACGTTTACCAGCGCCTGGAAGCTAAACCAAATCCCGATGGAGCAGGCTAAAAAGCCTGAAAAACGGTGGTCAATTTCCAGCGCTTTGCGGCCAATCGACATAGCGCGAAAAGCGACGAAGAATACCATTAAAAGTGCCAATACCACACCGATATAACCCAGCTCTTCCCCAATGATGGCGAAGATGAAGTCGGTGTGCGCTTCCGGTAAATACTCCAGTTTTTGCACCGAATTACCTAACCCCTGCCCCCAAATCTCACCGCGACCAAAAGCCATCAGCGATTGCGTTAACTGGTAGCCGCTGCCAAACGGATCTTCCCATGGGTTCCAGAAGGAGGTTACGCGGCGAATACGATACGGTTCGGCAAGGATCAGCAGCACCACCGCCGAAATCCCCATACCGATAATGGCAATGAACTGCCACAGTTTCGCTCCAGCGAGAAAGAGCATCGCCAGCGTCGTGACAAACAGCACCACTACCGTACCAAGGTCAGGCTGCGCCAGCAGCAAGATTGCCAGCACCAGAATCACACCCATCGGTTTTAAGAAGCCGCGCAGGTTGTTACGCACTTCATCGACTTTACGCACCAGGTAGTTGGCGAGATAACAGAACAGCGACAGCTTGGTGAATTCCGCAGGCTGAATACGCAGTGGACCCAACGCGATCCAGCGCGATGCCCCGTTAACGGAGCTCCCCACCACCAGAACGATCAACAACATGATGATCGAGGCGATCAGCATCGTCGTGCTGTACTTTTGCCAGAACTCCATCGGCAGACGTAGCGTCACCATCGCCAGACAGAACGCGAGGAAGATATACAGCGCGTCACGTTTAGCGAACAGGAAGGGATCGCCTGCCAGGCGTTGCCCTACGGGCATCGATGCCGATGTCACCATCACAAAACCGATCGCTGCCAGACCAAAAGTCAGCCACAGCAGCATGCGGTCATACATGATCAGGCTGTCCGCGTCTTTATCACGCGAAGCCATCACCCAGCCTTTAAGTGCCGCGAAGATCCACGCCAGGACACCCAGTCCCGGTACGCGCGGCATTTTCAGACGAGGGAGAGAGAAGCGCATCAACCCAACTCCTTCGCCAAACGGGTAAAGACGTCACCACGTTGCTCAAAGTTCTTGAACTGGTCAAGGCTGGCACAGGCTGGCGACAGCAGCACCATATCACCCGACTTCACACACGGTGCGAGCAGACGCATTGCCTGCTCCATGGTTTCAGTGTGTTCCGCAACCTCAGGACGCAGAGCGGCAAGCTGTGCGCCATCGCGACCAAAGCAGTACAGACGAATGTTGTCGCCAGTCAGGTAACGTTGCAGCGGCATAAAGTCGGCGGATTTCCCGTCACCGCCCAGCAGCAGGTGCAGCGTACCCTCAACGTGCAGACCATTCAGTGCCGCTTCGGTGCTGCCGACGTTGGTGGCTTTTGAATCGTTGATCCAACGCACACCGTTATGATTCAGTACCAACTGGAAACGATGCGCCAGACCGGTAAAGGTAGTCAGCGCTTTCAGGCTGGACGCCCGCGGCAGACCCGCAGCATCCGCCAGCGCCAGCGCCGCCAGGGCGTTGGTATAGTTATGCTGGCCGGTAAGCGTCATCTCTTTCACGTTCAGGACTTTTTCACCCTTCACCCGCAGCCAGGTTTCACCCTGCTGACGATTGAGATGATAGTCACCCATATTGATGCCAAAGCTCACGCAGCGCTCATCCGCCCCGCGAATCGGCATGGTCAGCGCATCATCAGCATTGACCACACACACTTTCGCATTCTCATAGACACGCAGTTTGGCCGCACGGTACTGCTGCAAGCCAAACGGATATCTGTCCATATGATCTTCGGTGACGTTCAAAATGGTGGCGGCTACGGCCTGTAAGCTGGAGGTTGTCTCCAGCTGGAAGCTCGACAGCTCCAGTACATACAGCTCGCGTTCGTCATCCAGCAGCATCAACGCGGGCAGGCCAATATTTCCGCCAACCCCCACGTTCACGCCGGCTGCTTTCGCCATCTCGCCGACCAACGTAGTGACGGTACTTTTCCCGTTGGACCCGGTGATCGCGACGATCGGCGCCTGTGCTTCGCGACAAAACAGCTCAATGTCGCCAACAATTTCAATCCCGGCATCAGCAGCAGCGCTCAACGAAGGGTGCGCCAGGGCAATACCAGGGCTGGCGACGATGAGATCGGCTGCCAGCAGCCAGTCATCATTCAGGCTACCAACATGACGCTCAACTGCTTCCGGTAATTTATCCAGACCAGGCGGCGTCGCACGGGTATCCATTACGCGCGGCGTCACGCCACGCGCCAGAAAGAAATCCACGCAGGACAGCCCGGTCAATCCCAGACCGATAATGACGACTTTTTTACCCTGGTAATCAGCCATGATTAACGTACCTTCAGCGTTGCCAGGCCAATCAGCACCAGCATCAGCGAAATAATCCAGAAGCGCACAATGACGCGCGGTTCCGGCCAGCCTTTCAGTTCATAGTGATGGTGAATCGGCGCCATACGGAAGATGCGCTGTCCGCGCAGCTTAAAGGAGCCAACCTGCAGAATGACCGACAGCGTTTCTACAACAAATACGCCGCCCATGATTACCAGCAGGAACTCTTGACGCAGCAGCACGGCAATAATGCCCAGCGCGCCACCCAGCGCCAGCGAACCGACGTCACCCATAAAGACCTGCGCCGGATAGGTGTTAAACCACAGGAAACCTAATCCCGCGCCGACAATCGCCGTACAGACGATCACCAGTTCGCCTGCATGGCGTAAATAAGGAATGTGCAGATAGTTGGCAAAGTTCATATTACCGGTCGCCCATGCCACCAGCGCAAAACCGGCGGCCACAAACACGGTCGGCATAATGGCCAGGCCATCCAGACCGTCGGTAAGGTTTACCGCATTCCCGGTACCGACAATGACGAAGTACGCCAGCAGGATGTAGAACAGCCCCAGTTGCGGCATCACGTCTTTAAAGAACGGCACCACCAGTTCAGTTGCCGGGGTGTCTTTTCCTGCCAGATACAGCGCAAACGCGACCCCTAATGCAATGACCGACATCCAGAAATATTTCCAGCGCGCTATCAGGCCTTTGGTGTCTTTACGCACCACTTTGCGGTAGTCATCGACAAAACCGATAATGCCGTAGCCAATCAGCACCACCAGCACGCACCACACGTACGGGTTGGATGGGTAGGCCCACAGCAGCACGGAGATAACAATCGCGGTGAGGATCATGATGCCGCCCATGGTCGGCGTACCACGTTTACTAAAGTGTGATTCTGGGCCGTCGTTACGCACGACCTGACCAAATGACATTTTTTGCAAGCGGGCAATCATACGCGGGCCCATCCACAAAGAGATGAACAGCGCGGTCAGCAGGCTGACGATGGCGCGAAACGTCAGATAGGAAAAGACGTTAAAGCCGGAATAATATTTGACCAAATGTTCGGCCAGCCAAACTAACATGTCCCATTCTCCTGTAATGCGCGTACTACCTCTTCCATGGCGGCACTACGTGAACCCTTCACTAAAATCGTCATGACCTGATGTTCTGCAATCAATGCTTTAAGATGCGCGGCCAGCGTACTTTTATCCGCAAAATGTTCGCCAACGCCACTGGCGTCGCTAATTGCCTGACTCAGTTTTCCCGTACTCAGTACACGGTCGATGCCTGCAGCTTTCGCAGCAACACCCACCTGTACATGGCATGCTTCGCTTTCTGCGCCAAGCTCTGCCATATCGCCAACGACCAGTACGCGATAGCCCGGCATTTCAGACAGCACCTGCACCGCTGCGGTCATCGAACCGACGTTCGCGTTATAGGAGTCGTCCAGCAGCAGCTGATTTTCCGCGAGTTGAATCGGGAACAGACGCCCCGGTACCGCTTGCAGATCCTTCAAACCCGCTTTGATCGCCTCGTGCGTCGCGCCTACCGCCATAGAGAGCGCCGCCGCCGCAAGGGCGTTAGCGATATTATGGCGACCCGGTAACGGCAGCAGGACATCAATGCTTCCGGTCGGCGTTTGCAGAGAAAATTCCGTGCCATGCGAGGTCACATGAACGTTGGTCGCCGAAAAGTCGCTATTGGCTGCATTCGGGGAGAAACGCCAGACTTTGCGATCGCCGATGATGCTTTGCCAGTTCAGCCAGTCGTTGTTGTCGGCATTCATAATGGCGATACCGTTCGCTGACAGGCCGGTAAAAATCTCACCTTTTGCCTTCGCAACGCCCGCCAGAGAGCCGAAGCCTTCCAGGTGCGCGGCGGCCAGGTTGTTCACCAGCGCCGCTTCCGGACGCGTCAGGCCGACGGTCCAGGCGATTTCGCCCTGATGGTTGGCACCGAGCTCAATCACGGCATAGTCGTAATCGTTGTTTAAGCGCAGCAGCGTCATCGGTACACCGATGTCGTTATTCAGGTTGCCCGCGGTATATAGGGTGTTACCACACTGGCTCAGAATGGCAGCCGTCATCTCTTTGACGGACGTTTTACCGGATGAGCCGGTCAGCGCGACAACGCGCGCCGGAACCTGGGCGCGAACCCACGCAGCCAGTTCACCAAACGCCAGACGCGTATCGTTAACAATCAGCTGCGGCAGGTTGGTGTCCAACGGGCGGCTGACCAACAGCGCACCGGCCCCGCTCTCTTGCGCTTTGTCTGCAAAATCATGGGCATCAAAGCGTTCGCCTTTCAGTGCCACAAACAGGCAGCCCGGCGTCACTTTACGCGTATCGGTTGTTACGGCATCAAGGGTCAGATCGGCCCCTTTCAATTCACCACGGAGGATCTCCGCCAGTTGGCTGAGCGTTACGCTAATCATGCGATAACCCCCAGCAGACGCGCTGCCGTGACGCGGTCAGAATAATCGAGGCGCTGTGAACCAACGATCTGGTAGTCTTCATGACCTTTACCGGCCACCAGCACCACATCATTTTCTTTCGCCTGCATAATGGCGTTTGTCACCGCTTCTGCGCGACCTTCCATCACCTTCGCCTGTCCGGCATCCAGCATCCCCGCCAGAATGTCGTTAATAATGGCGCGCGGCTCTTCGGTACGCGGGTTGTCATCGGTCACCACAACAACATCGGCAAACTGCTCGGCAATTGCGCCCATCAACGGACGTTTGCCTTTATCGCGATCGCCGCCGCAGCCAAAGACGCACCACAGTTTGCCAGTACAGTGCAAACGTGCCGCCTGTAGCGCTTTTTCCAGCGCATCTGGCGTATGGGCGTAATCAACAACCACGGTGGTTTTACCCGGCGCACTGAACACTTCCATACGCCCGCAAACCGGCTGCAATTGTGTCGCCGTTTTCAGTAAATCAGCTAACGGATATCCCAGTGCCAGCAGCGTTGCCAGCGCCAGCAGCAGATTGCTGACGTTAAACGCCCCCATCAGGCGGCTTTCAATTTCACCGTCGCCCCATGAGGAGGTAAAACGAATCGTTGCCCCGCTGTCGTGATACTTCACGTCAACCGCTTTTAACCAACGACCGTGACAGTTCGGGTTGATGTGGTCTTCCATCGAAACGGCAACCGCATCCGGGAGTTTCGCCAGCCAGCGACGACCGACTTCATCATCCGCATTGACGATGGCCTGACCGCAATGGTGCGTGGAATACAGCAGCCATTTCGCGGCTTCGTAATGTTCCATGTCGCCGTGGTAGTCGAGATGGTCACGGCTTAAGTTAGTAAATACTGATGCGGCAAACTTCAGCGCCGCCACGCGATGCTGAACCAGACCGTGTGAAGAGACTTCCATTGCGCCAACCGTTGCGCCCTGCGCAACCAGCCCCGCCAGCACATGCTGGACATCAACGGCTGAACCGGTGGTATTTTCCGTCGGGATCACTTTGCCCAGCAGGCCATTGCCTACTGTTCCCATCACCGCGCTGGTTTCGCCAAGCAGTTGGCTCCACTGTGCCAGCAGCTGGGTGGTGGTGGTTTTACCGTTGGTCCCGGTCACGCCGACCAGACGCATTTTCTCAGAAGGCTCGTGGTAAAAACGGCCTGCCAGTGCAGATAAACGTTCGTTAAGCTGACTAAGATAGATGACCGGAACGCCGTGCATTTCACGGATTTCACCATCAGTAGCTTCATCTTTCGCTTCTGCAATAATGGCAGCCACACCTTGCGCTATCGCCTGCGGGATATACCGACGCCCGTCCGCCTGATGACCTAATACTGCGACAAAGAGATCGCCCGATGCAGCCACACGGCTGTCAAGCGTCATCTCCCGCAGTGCTCGCTCCGGTGCACCCGGCACCCATGGAGCAAGAAGGTCGCGCAAATTACGATCTGCCACCTGTTGCCTCGCCTTGATTATTCACAAATTCATTTTTATCGCCCGTTGTCAGCGCATCCGGCTCGATGTTCATGGTACGCAATACGCCGCCCATGATGGCACCAAAGACCGGCGCGGAAACGGCGCCACCGTAGTATTTACCCGCCTGCGGATCGTTGATAACAACAACCAGCGCGAAGCGCGGCTGACTCGCAGGCGCAACACCTGCGGTATAAGCAATGTATTTGTTGATGTAGCGGCCATCCGGCCCTACTTTTTTCGCTGTACCGGTTTTAATGGCGATACGATAACCTTTAATCGCCGCCTTCACGCCGCCGCCGCCGGGCAGCGCCACGCTTTCCATCATGTGCACCACGGTACGTACGGTCGCTTCCGGGAAGATACGCTCGCCCGGAACTGGAGGGTCAACTTTAGTAATCGACAGTGGACGATAAACGCCGTAACTGCCGATCGTTGCATAGACTCGCGCTAACTGTAACGGCGTTACCATTAGCCCGTAGCCGAAAGAGAAGGTGGCCCTCTCTATGTCAGACCACCGTTGTTTTTGAGGATATAAGCCACTGCGTTCTCCGACCAACCCCAAATTGGTCGCTTTTCCCAGCCCAAAACGTGAGTAAGTATCTACTAACGCTGAGGACGGCATCGCTAACGCCAGCTTGGAAACACCGACGTTACTCGACTTCTGCAAAACCCCGGTGAGGGTTAATTCGCTATAACGTGCCACGTCTTTGATTTCGTGGCCATTAATTCGGTAAGGGATAGTGTTGAGGACCGTATTTTCGCGTACCACACCGCGCTGCAGCGCGGTCATCACCACCATCGGTTTAACGGTAGAACCCGGTTCAAACACGTCGGTAATAGTGCGGTTACGCATCGCGTCTTTTGGCGTACCGGTGAGATTGTTCGGGTTGTAGGACGGACTGTTGGCCATTGCCAGCACTTCACCGGTGTTCACATCCACCAGTACCGCACTGCCTGACTCCGCCTTGTTGAACGCCACGGCGTTATTCAGTTCACGGTAGACCAGTGCCTGTAAACGCTCATCAATGCTCAACGCGAGGTTATGCGCCGCCTGGCTGTCGGTAGAGGAGATATCTTCAATGACGCGGCCATACCGGTCTTTACGTACAATACGCTCGCCCGGTTGTCCGGTGAGCCACTTGTCGAAGCTCTTCTCAACGCCTTCAATGCCCTGGCTGTCGACGTTCGTAAATCCGATGAGGTGAGCAGTCACTTCCCCGGAAGGGTAGTAACGGCGGGATTCTTCGCGCAGATGGATACCTGGCAGCTTCAGTTTTTTGATGTAATCAGCCATGTCAGGGTTTACCTGACGCGCCAGATAGATAAAGCGCCCTTTCGGGTTGGCGTTAATGCGGGAAGCCAGTTGATCGAGCGGGAGATTCAGCGCGGTTGACAGCGCTCTCCAGCGTTCGCCAACGCTCACTCCGCCGGCATCATGTACTTCTTTCGGGTCGGCCCATATAGCTTTAACCGGAACACTCACCGCCAGCGGACGACCAGAGCGGTCGGTAATCATTCCGCGCGATGTAGACACTTCCTGGACGCGTAGAGAGCGCATATCACCCTGACGCACCAGCATGTCCGGCGCGATGATTTGCAGCCAGGCAACGCGACCCAGCAGAAAACCCAGTGCCAGCAAAATACAGCCGCACAGTAACGCAAAACGCCAACTGATAAAGTTGGCTTGTTCTTCCTGGCGTTTTGGTTTGTGCGTTTTTGCCGCTGCTTTCATGCGTCGCGTTTATCCTTATTTTTGTACTACGATATTTTCTTGTGAGGGATCGACATGCTGCATTTGCAGCTTTTCCGTTGCGATCCGTTCAACACGGCTATGGTCGCCGAGCGCGTTCTCCTCAAGGATCAAGTTACGCCATTCGATATCCAGCGCATCTCGCTCCAGGACCAGCTGCTCACGCTGCGCAGTCAGTAACCGCGTATGGTGCGCTGTTGTCACGACGGTAACCGCCGTCAAAATAATGCAAATGAACAGGCAGAGTGGCAGCTTCCCAAACCGCAAAAGATCGTCACCGATCACGCCAGGCAAGGCATGGCGCTCGTTGCTTCCTATCGATCCTTTAACTTTGCTGAGGGCTTCTGTCACTCTGCTGATCATGCGTTCGTCCTCTCTGCAATACGCAGAACTGAACTACGGGCACGAGGATTCTCAGCGACCTCTTCTTCACCCGGCATCATCTTGCCTAGTGCTCTTAACTCACGGCCGCCCAGTTTTTTGATCTGCGCTTCGGTCATCGGTATTCCAGCCGGTACCTGAGGACCACGGCTTTGTTCACGCATAAAGCGTTTCACAATGCGGTCTTCAAGCGAATGGAAACTGATGATCGAAAGGCGACCACCTGGAGCCAGCACGCTGAGCGAGCTTTTTAGCGCCTGCTCTATCTCCTCCAGTTCACTGTTCACCCAAATGCGCACCGCCTGGAAGGTACGGGTCGCGGGATGTTTGAATTTGTCCTTCACCGGCATTGCCGCCGCAATAACTTCCGCCAGTTCTTTGGTGCGGGTCATCGGTTCGATGCGGTTACGCTCCACGATGGCGCGCGCAATGCGTTTGCCGAAGCGCTCTTCGCCAAAGGTTTTAATCACCCAGGCAATGTCTGCTTCATCGGCGGTTTGCAGCCATTCGGCCGCTGACTGACCGCGTGTTGGGTCCATACGCATATCTAACGGACCGTCACGCATAAACGAAAAACCGCGCTCTGCGTCATCGAGCTGCGGTGAAGAAACGCCCAGATCGAGAAGAATCCCGTCGATCTTACCGGTCAGTCCACGCTCAGCGACATAGTCAGCCAGCGCAGAGAAAGGTCCATGTACGATGGAGAAGCGAGGATCGGTAATCGTTTTAGCAACGGCAATAGCCTGCGGATCGCGATCGATTGCCAGTAAACGCCCCTCTTCGCCAAGCTGGGAGAGGATCAGACGTGAGTGACCACCGCGACCAAATGTCCCGTCAATGTAGATGCCGTCTGGACGAATATTCAGGCCGTTTACGGCTTCATCCAGCAACACCGTTGTATGTTTATAATTTTCCGTCATTTTATAGAGACAAATCCTGCAATCGTTCCGACAACGCGCCAGTAACAGACTGCTCAGCGTCGATATCTTCCTTGACCTGTTGATACCAGGTCGTTTCATCCCACAGCTCAAACTTATTGAACTGCCCAACCAGCATCACTTCTTTCGTTAGCCCTGCGTGTTGCCGCAGAATAGGCGCTATCAGTAATCGACCAGCGTTATCCATCTGACATTCGCTGGCATGACCCAACAATAAGCGCTGTACGCGACGCTCAACTGGATTCATGCTCGACAGACGCGATAGCTTCTGCTCGATTATTTCCCATTCAGGCAGGGGGTACAGCAGCAGGCACGGGTGATGGATGTCAATGGTGCAAACCATTTGACCGGTAGCGCTCTCAAGCAGTTGATCCCGATAACGGGTAGGCACGGATAAGCGCCCTTTACTGTCGAGATTAACTAACGTTGCTCCCCGGAACATGCCAGTCTCACCCCCGATTACCACTTTATCCCACAAATTCCCACTTAAAGGAGTTTACGGAGCGGAGGAAAACCTTGTCAAGCAAGTCGCGGCGCTTAGCGGAGCAAAAAACCCATTGTTTACGGCTAATATCAGCGTTGAACAAAATCCGTACAGCAAACGAAGCAAATTAACGTCATGAATATTTGTAAGAAAAAAATCCAACAACTCATCATTGTTTAAAACAACTGAATATCATCAGAAGAAAATATAAAGTGTCAGTTTGCGACGCGAGCGGCATTTTAGGACAATATGCAGCGAGTTAACAGTACCAGTTAATCGGTCTGTACGCCGCGCAGGACCAAGGTAAGCACCAGATGGCCGCAATACGAGAGCAAAGTGTTTGTTAATTCGGCAAATCCACACATGCATGTAACAAAATAATACAACCGTAACGCGTCGTTACGTATCAATAACCCAAAAATGGATAGTTGCATTTTTAATTCGGGGTATTTCAAGAATACATTTCAGATAATTCTAAAGAATATTCTTAAATATAATGCGGTTATTTCTGAGAATAGAAAAACTGAAGACGTCAGAAGCTTATCCCGCCGACGTCATCAATTGAGGAAACTTAGTTACGGCTGAGAATACCGCGACGGTACAGATTACGCCGTATACGCGTTAAACCTGGTTTTGGTTTACGCGGTTCGTCCAGGCTTGCCAGTACAATCTCCAGCACGCGTTCCGCGACATCACGATGGCGCTGTGCCACCGCCAGTACAGGGCACTGCAGGAAGTCGAGCAGTTCATGATCACCAAAAGTCGCAATCGCTAAATCAGACGGCAACTGCCCATCACGACGCAGGGTCACATCCATCACCCCCTGCAACAGGGCAAACGACGTGGTAAACAACGCCTGAGGCATTGGGTGCGTTTCCAGCCATTTATCAAACAGCTGCGCTGCAGCTTCCCGCTCATAGCTGTTGGCGTACAGGAAATGGACTTCACGCGGATCGTCCTTCCACGCGGTACGAAAACCCTGTTCGCGCAGGAAACTGACGGATAATTCAGGAAGCGCGCCCAGATAGAGGACGGTTTCAGCAGGGAATTTGCGTAACTCTTCCGCCAGCATTTCCGCATCATCCTGATCTGCACCCACAACGCTGGTAAAATGTTCGCGATCCAGTGCACGATCCAGCGCCACAATCGGGAATGAACTGTTTGCCCAGCGTTGGTAGAACGGATGTTCAGGCGGCAAGGAAGTCGACACAATAATGGCATCGACCTGGCGCTGTAAAAGATGCTCAATACAGCGCATTTCGTTATCTGGCTGATCTTCAGAGCAGGCAATCAACAGCTGATACCCACGTTGACGCGCCTGGCGCTCCAGATAGTTTGCGATCCGGGTATAGCTCGTGTTCTCAAGATCCGGGATCACCAGCCCGATAGAACGTGTGCGTCCAGCACGCAGCCCGGCCGCCACGGCATTCGGGTGGTAATTATGCTCGCGCACCACCGCCATGACTTTTTCAACCGTTTTGTCGCTTACGCGATATTGCTTTGCTTTGCCATTAATAACGTAGCTTGCAGTCGTTCGCGAAACGCCGGCCAACCGAGCGATTTCATCCAGTTTCACAATTGCCCCTTGCGTAAAATGTACAAACCATAACCTTTGTGATGGCATGGGTTAAATTTATTAACATCTAAGCGCAGAATAATGACTCCGGCAACCGCTTTTGTCTCTGGTTACCGCTGATTTCGCAAAAAAAAGCCCAACCTGAGTCGTTGGGCTTGCGAATTAAGAACCCGATCATGATTAACGCATGATTTTATCGCCGCGGGAAAGCCCAACCACGCCGGAGCGAGCAACTTCCACAATTTTAGCGACTTCACGCAGCGTTGCCAGAAACGCATCCAGCTTATCGCTGGTGCCCGCCAGTTGTACGGTGTAGATAGAAGGCGTGACATCGATGATTTGCCCGCGGAAAATCTCCGTGTTGCGTTTCACTTCTTCCCGGCCATAACCGCTGGCCTGGATTTTCACCAGCATGATTTCTCGTTCAACGTGGGCGCCCTGTCCCAGCTCGCTAACGCGCAGAACATCCACCAGTTTGTGGAGCTGCTTTTCGATCTGCTCAAGGACTTTCTCATCCCCTACCGTCTGAATCGTCATCCGCGATAAGGTCGGATCGTCGGTCGGCGCGACGGTCAGGCTTTCAATGTTGTAACCACGCTGGGCGAAGAGGCCAATCACACGCGATAATGCACCTGACTCGTTTTCAAGCAATACTGATAATATCCGGCGCATAATCAGGTCCTCTCCGTTTTGCTTAACCACATTTCATCCATCCCCCCCCCACGAATCTGCATCGGGTAGACATGTTCACTACCGTCGACGGTGACATCGACAAACACCAGACGATGGTTATGCACATGTTCCAGCGCTTCGCCCAGCTTGCTCTCAAGTTCTTCAGGCCGATTAATCTGGATACCGATATGCCCATAAGCCTCAGCAAGGCGCACGAAATCGGGCAGCGACTGCATGTAAGACTGTGAGTGACGCCCGGAGTAGATCATGTCCTGCCACTGTTTGACCATGCCGAGATAACGGTTGTTAAGGTTGAGTACCAGCACCGGCAGTTCATATTGCAGCGCCGTCGACAGCTCCTGGATATTCATCTGAATGCTGCCATCCCCGGTGACGCACACTACCGTTTCATCCGGCAAAGCCATTTTCACCCCTAACGCCGCAGGTAAACCGAATCCCATAGTGCCGAGGCCGCCTGAGTTAATCCAGCGACGCGGTTTATCGAACGGATAGTAAAGTGCGGCAAACATCTGGTGCTGGCCAACGTCAGAAGTCACATACGCCTCCCCTTTCGTCAGACGCCAGATGGTTTCAATCACCGCCTGCGGCTTAATACTTTCGCTTTGCGTGTCGTATTTCAGACACTGACGGGCGCGCCAGTGCTCAATCTGTTGCCACCAGTCACGATTATCATCCAGCGGCTGCTGAGATTTCTCCTGCTCCAGCAGTTCGAGCATCTGATCCAGCACCAGGCGGGCATCCCCCACAATCGGAATATCCGCAGTAACGGTTTTGGAAATAGAGGTCGGATCGATATCGATATGCAGCACGGTCGCATTCGGACAATATTTTGCCAGGTTATTCGTCGTTCGATCGTCAAAGCGAACGCCGACGGCAAAGATCACATCGGAATGATGCATGGTCATATTGGCTTCGTAAGTACCGTGCATGCCCAACATGCCCAGCGCCTGACGATGCGTGGCCGGAAACGCGCCCAACCCCATGAGCGAGGAGACAACCGGCAGATTCAGCGCTTCAGCAATCTGAGCTAACTGCTCATGGCAAGCGGCATTGACCGCACCACCGCCCACATAGACAACCGGTTTCTTCGCCACGACCAGCGTCTGCAACGCCCGTTTTATCTGTCCTTTATGTCCCGTCGTCGTCGGATTATACGAGCGCATACTCACCGAGTCCGGCCAGCTATAAGGCAGTTTCTTCGCCGGATTCAGAATATCCTTCGGCAAATCCACCACCACTGGCCCCGGACGACCGCTTGCTGCCAGCCAGAAGGCTTTTTTCAGCACCTGCGGGATATCTTCCGTTTGTTTGACCAGGAAGCTATGTTTCACCACCGGGCGGGATATACCTACCATGTCGCACTCCTGGAAGGCATCGTAGCCAATCAGCGACGTTGCGACCTGTCCGGAGAGGATCACCAGCGGAATGGAATCCATGTAAGCCGTTGCGATCCCGGTAATCGCGTTGGTCGCCCCCGGCCCGGAGGTGACCAATACGACCCCCACTTCTCCCGTGGCACGCGCAAGGCCATCAGCCATATGTACCGCCGCTTGTTCATGGCGGACCAGCACATGATCAATACCGCCGACCGTATGCAGGGCATCATAAATATCGAGGACGGCCCCCCCGGGATAACCGAATACCTGCTTCACACCCTGATCGATGAGCGATCGGACGACCATCTCGGCTCCAGACAACATCTCCATGGCTTGCCTCACTCTTATAATGAATTGCGGTTTAACAACACATTAACCGCTGACGATGACGCATGGCAATTGACTCCGAAGGGGTGGCACTGGAGTAAATAAGAATAAAAAGGAGGAAAGACGCGAATAAACGGAGAATTAAACCAGCATAAGCAATCAGTATGATAAATAATCGCTTAAAAATGGGAACTTACAGCAATTACTCTATTTTTTGACACTTTTGGACAGACGTAAAAAATAGAGTTCAGCATAAAATTTCAGTTATAAAGTTAAAAGCAGAATAAACAGGATGCGCCGTCCGGTTTACTCTGCTAAATGCTACTGCTTACAAACGGAGACTAACAACTCTTCCATCCATTGATGTCCTTTATCCCGGCCTGCGGCTTCATGCCATGAAAGATAGCATGTGCGGCTGTTCAATTTTAACGGTAAAGGCAAGATCTGTAGTTCTAAAGAATCGGCAAATTCTTCTGCTAACCAACGTGGCGCAATAGAGACCAAATGCGTTTGCGACACAATATTAAGAACGCTAATTAATGCCATGCCCTGATAAGCCACTGAGGATTGTTTATCCGGTGTGTCATACCACGGTTGGCTGAATGATGCGAAGCGATCAAGTGACACCACCGCATGCTGTTCATTATAGACATTGCTTTCCAGTAAAGGACCACTAATGCGCGGATGCTTTTTACTTGCCACTAACACCATTTCGTCATTGAATAACGGAATACTGGTAAATTCAGGACGTCGGAACTCTTCATAGCTAATAACGAATTCAGTTTCCTGGTAACGTAATTGATGCTCTGTATTTTGATTGAGTGAAGATTTAAATACGACATGAATGTTTGGTGCAACTTGCTCAACCCTATTATAAATCAACGAGGTCAGAATATTATCCAATGGGCTGCATACGCAAAGATTGAATACGCGCTCGCTGCTGGCTGGCTCAAAACCCGATCCAGGCAGTTCATTCTGCACTAATTGCAATGCCTGGCGAACAGAACCAAATAGCTGGAAGGCTCTTGCTGTCGGCTGGATACCGCGTCCATAACGAACAAAAAGCTCATCATTAAACATAATTTTCAGGCGCGCGACCGCATTACTGACAGCAGGTTGCGACATCCCCAAAGTATGCGCGGCACGGGTGATGTTTTGTTCTTGCATCACCGCATCAAAGACGGTTAATAAATTAAGATCAACCATGCGAAGCTGTGGTTTCCCAATATCTATAATATTTGTTTTATCTGTTATTTTTACTTCTGGCATATTTAACTCCACTGTCACTCTAAACTCCCTTTTCCCAGACGGAGTGAAGAAATAATCTCCGTTAATATGATTTACCATACATATAAGATGAGAAAAAGAAAAAACATTAAAATTAGGAAAACATAAAGGCACAAACCTAAATGAACAAAAGACCAATGCGATCGCAGTGTGGCAGTGTCACTGCACGGTGATTCATATGTTTAAATTTCAAAAACAATATAACCATAAGCATGGCGAATATACAATCATACGTATAGTGAATGTGTATTTAAGTTTTAATTAAATGTTTATATTATTAATACATTAAAAGTTAACATTAATTTATCAATTTTGTGGTGTTACACCACCCATAGCCATTCATAATTACTATAAAAACAGATAAATCATCAAGATATGAAATTCCAAGAGCGATTTTTCCTTCAGTTCGCCGTTACAATAAATGCAAATAACTATGCTCAAATATGTCAAAACATGAAAATTATGTACAACCATCAACTGATTAATTTTATGTAGCCCGAAAAATTCAGCACAATTCGCTTAAGTTTTGCAGAAACTTCCCCCCTCTAACGAGGCATTTGCTGGAGTGAGGGTTGACATCAGTCTTCATATCCAGTACCACTAAAAGCATATCGCATTCGCCTGGAGCTTAATTGATGACTTACATTGCTCGTTTCAACGGTCTACTACTACTAAACGCATCTTCGTTGCGCGGTAGACTGGTGGACGACATTCAGCATTAAGTCAGCTCCAGTTAAGACAAAAAACCCGCGCCGTTGCGCGGGTTTTTTTATGCTCGAAGCAAGGCGCCCTAAGAAACCAAGGACCTAAACCATGAGCCAGCAAGTCATTATTTTCGATACCACCTTACGCGATGGTGAACAGGCGTTACAGGCAAGCCTGAGTGTGAAAGAAAAACTGCAGATTGCGCTGGCCCTTGAGCGTATGGGCGTTGACGTGATGGAAGTGGGTTTCCCCGTTTCTTCACCGGGCGACTTTGAGTCAGTTCAGACTATCGCTCGTCAGGTTAAAAACAGCCGCGTTTGTGCCTTAGCTCGCTGCGTAGAAAAAGATATCGACGTTGCCGCAGAATCTCTGAAAGTCGCTGAGGCTTTCCGTATTCATACGTTTATCGCCACCTCGCCGATGCACATCGCGACGAAATTACGCAGTACGCTGGATGAGGTCATTGAGCGCGCGGTCTACATGGTTAAGCGTGCGCGTAATTATACCGATGACGTGGAGTTCTCCTGCGAAGATGCAGGCCGTACCCCTATCGCCGATTTGGCTCGCGTGGTTGAAGCTGCCATTAACGCGGGAGCCAAAACCATTAACATCCCCGATACCGTCGGTTACACCATGCCTTTCGAATTTGGGGCAATCATTTCTGGCCTGTATGAACGCGTACCAAATATCGATAAAGCCATCATCTCCGTACACACCCATGATGATTTAGGTTTGGGCGTAGGCAACGCACTGGCAGCCGTTCACGCCGGAGCGCGTCAGGTGGAAGGCGCGATGAACGGTATCGGCGAACGCGCCGGTAACTGCTCACTGGAAGAAGTGATCATGGCGATCAAAGTGCGTAAAGATATCCTGAATGTACAGACCCGCATCAATCACCAGGAGATCTGGCGCACCAGTCAATTAGTCAGCCAAATCTGCAACATGCCTATTCCTGCTAACAAAGCCATTGTCGGTAGTGGTGCCTTTGCCCACTCTTCCGGCATCCATCAGGACGGCGTACTGAAAAATCGTGAAAACTACGAAATCATGACGCCTGAATCCATCGGCCTGAACCAGGTACAGCTGAACCTGACGTCCCGTTCCGGACGTGCCGCGGTGAAACACCGTATGGACGAGATGGGATATAAAGAAAATGAATACAGCCTGGACAACCTGTACGACGCATTCCTGAAACTGGCGGACAAAAAAGGTCAGGTATTTGATTACGACCTGGAAGCGCTGGCCTTCATTAATAAACAGCAGGAAGAACCGGAGCATTTCCGTCTGGATTACTTCAGCGTGCAGTCCGGCTCAAACGACATCGCCACCGCCTCCGTCAAGCTGGCCTGTGGTGAAGAAGTCAAAGCCGAAGCGGCGAACGGTAACGGTCCGGTCGATGCCATTTATCAGGCAATCAACCGTGTAACTGAGTACAACGTCGAACTGGTGAAATACAGCCTGACCGCCAAAGGGCACGGTAAAGATGCGCTGGGTCAGGTGGATATCGTTGCCAACTATAACGGTCGTCGTTTCCACGGCGTCGGTCTGGCGACAGATATCGTCGAATCTTCCGCTAAAGCAATGGTTCATGTGCTGAACAACATCTGGCGCGCCGAAGAAGTCGAAAAAGAATTGCAACGCAAAGCTCAGAACAACGAGAACAACAAGGAAACCGTGTGATGTCGAAGAATTATCATATTGCTGTTTTGCCGGGTGACGGTATTGGCCCGGAAGTGATGGCGCAAGCCCTGAAGGTACTGGACGCAATCCGCAACCGCTTTAACATGCGCATTACCACCAGCCACTACGACGTGGGTGGTGCCGCTATCGATAACCACGGTCAGCCGCTGCCGCCTGCAACGGTTGAAGGCTGTGAACAAGCTGACGCCATTCTGTTTGGCTCCGTTGGCGGCCCGAAATGGGAAAATCTGCCGCCAAACCAGCAGCCAGAGCGTGGCGCGCTGCTGCCATTGCGTAAGCACTTCAAATTATTCAGTAATCTGCGCCCAGCTAAGCTCTATCAGGGTCTGGAAGCGTTTTGCCCTCTGCGCGCAGATATTGCCGCGAACGGTTTCGACATCCTGTGCGTACGCGAACTGACTGGCGGAATTTACTTCGGTCAACCAAAAGGTCGCGAAGGCAGCGGACAACATGAAAAAGCCTTTGATACCGAGGTTTATCACCGTTTCGAGATCGAACGTATTGCGCGTATCGCGTTTGAATCCGCCCGTAAACGTCGCCGTAAAGTCACGTCGATTGATAAAGCTAACGTACTGCAAACGTCTATTCTGTGGCGCGAAATCGTCAATGAAATTGCTAATGAATACCCAGACGTTGAACTGGCGCATATGTACATCGACAACGCGACGATGCAATTGATCAAAGATCCTTCCCAGTTCGACGTGTTGCTGTGCTCTAACCTGTTTGGCGACATTCTGTCTGACGAGTGCGCCATGATCACCGGTTCAATGGGCATGTTACCGTCCGCCAGCCTGAATGATCAGGGCTTCGGTTTGTACGAGCCTGCTGGCGGCTCCGCTCCTGACATCGCCGGGAAAAACATTGCCAACCCTATCGCCCAAATCCTGTCGCTGGCGCTGCTGCTGCGCTACAGCCTGGATGCCAATGATGCGGCAACCGCAATTGAGAGCGCCATCAACCGCGCATTAGAAGAAGGCATCCGCACCGGTGACTTAGCCCGTGGCGCTGCCGCAGTCAGTACCGATGAAATGGGCGACATCATTGCCCGTTACGTCGCAGAAGGGGTGTAATCATGGCCAAAACGTTATACGAAAAATTGTTTGATGCGCACGTCGTCTTTGAAGCGCAAAACGAAACCCCGCTGTTGTACATCGACAGACATCTGGTGCATGAAGTGACCTCTCCGCAAGCGTTTGATGGCCTGCGCGCGCATGGCCGTCAGGTACGCCAGCCGGGTAAAACCTTTGCCACCATGGATCACAACGTCTCTACCCAGACCAAAGACATCAACGCGTCGGGTGAGATGGCACGCATCCAGATGCAAGAGCTGATTAAGAACTGTAACGAATTTGGCGTCGAGCTGTATGACCTGAACCATCCGTATCAGGGTATCGTTCACGTGATGGGGCCAGAACAAGGCGTGACGTTGCCGGGTATGACCATCGTCTGCGGCGATTCCCACACCGCTACACACGGCGCGTTCGGCGCGCTGGCGTTTGGTATTGGCACCTCTGAAGTTGAACACGTTCTGGCGACGCAGACCCTGAAACAGGGGCGCGCCAAAACCATGAAGATTGAAGTCAACGGTAAAGCAGCCCCTGGCATTACCGCCAAAGATATTGTGCTGGCGATTATCGGTAAAACCGGTAGTGCAGGCGGTACCGGACACGTAGTTGAGTTTTGTGGCGAAGCCATCCGCGCGCTGAGCATGGAAGGCCGCATGACCCTGTGCAACATGGCGATCGAATTGGGCGCGAAAGCGGGCTTGGTCGCGCCAGACCAGACCACCTTCAACTATGTCGAAGGCCGTCTGCATGCACCGAAAGGCAAAGACTTTGACGACGCGGTCGCCTACTGGAAAACCCTGCAAACGGATGAAGGCGCCACTTTCGACAGCGTCATCACCCTGCAAGCGGAAGAGATTGCGCCGCAGGTCACCTGGGGAACAAACCCGGGTCAGGTCATTTCGGTGAACGATAATATTCCCGACCCGGCATCCTTTGCCGATCCCGTTGAGCGCGCATCGGCTGAAAAAGCGCTGGCGTATATGGGGCTGAAGCCAGGTATTCCGTTAACGGAAGTGGCTATCGATAAAGTGTTCATCGGTTCCTGCACCAACTCGCGTATTGAAGATTTACGCGCCGCGGCGGAAATCGCCAAAGGACGTAAAGTTGCGCCAGGCGTACAGGCACTGGTGGTGCCGGGCTCTGGCCCGGTGAAAGCGCAGGCGGAAGCAGAAGGTCTGGACAAGATCTTTATCGAAGCAGGATTCGAATGGCGTTTACCAGGCTGTTCCATGTGTCTGGCCATGAACAATGACCGCCTGAATCCGGGCGAGCGCTGCGCATCCACCAGCAACCGTAATTTTGAAGGCCGTCAGGGCCGCGGTGGTCGCACGCATTTAGTCAGCCCGGCCATGGCCGCCGCTGCCGCCGTTACCGGTCATTTTGCCGACATTCGCAGCATCAAATAAGGAAACCACCATGGCAGAGAAATTTACCCAGCATACCGGCCTGGTTGTCCCACTGGATGCCGCCAACGTTGATACCGACGCAATCATTCCCAAACAGTTTTTGCAGAAGGTTACGCGTACCGGTTTTGGCGCTCATCTGTTTAACGACTGGCGTTTTCTGGACGAAAAAGGACAACAGCCAAATCCTGAGTTCGTTTTGAACTTCCCGGAATATAATGGGGCATCAATTCTGCTGGCGCGCGAAAACTTCGGCTGCGGTTCGTCACGTGAACATGCGCCTTGGGCGTTGACCGATTACGGTTTTAAAGTGGTGATTGCCCCAAGCTTCGCCGACATCTTCTACGGCAACAGTTTCAATAACCAACTGCTGCCGGTGACTCTGAGCGACGCGCAGGTAGATGAAATGTTTACCCTGGTGAAAGCCAATCCGGGCATTAAATTTGAAGTGGATCTGGAAGCGCAGGTGGTGAAAGCGGGCGATAAGTCCTACAGCTTTAAAATCGACGACTTCCGCCGCCACTGCATGCTGAACGGTCTGGACAGCATCGGGCTGACGCTGCAGCATGAAGCAGCCATCACCGAGTACGAAGACAAGCAGCCAGCATTTATGCAGTAATCTCTCCCGCTGGTCACCGCACGGTGGCCAGCCTCTACTCTTCGCCTACAGCGTATCGCCGTAATAGATTTGGTAGCCAAGATTAACGCTGCCCGGCGCATCCTTCCCGCCAAGACGTTTAATCAAAATATCCGCCGCCGTTTTGCCAATCTCAAAGCGTGGTGTAATCACGCTGGCGATTTTTTGCAGCCGCGCACGGCCAATTTCCAGCCCGTGGAAACCGGCAATCGCCATTTTTCCCGGCACATCGTACTGCTGTGCCTGACACTCCAGCAGCACGCCAACCGCCAGGTCATCGTTGGTACAGAAAATAGCGTCAATATCCGGCTTTTCCGCCATCGCCTGCTGGAACATTTTGCGCCCCAGCGCTACCGACGAAATCGTTTTTGGCGCCAGGTGATACGCCTCCAGCCCCTGCGCAGCCAGCGCATTCTCGGTACCGCGGTAACGACTCAAATCGCGAGGGTCGTCCATTGATCCAAAGAACGCAATGTGACGTTTTCCACTGTCGATAAACGCCTGGGTCATCTCGAAGGCCGCTTTTTCGTTATCGAAACCGACCTGTATATCCAGATACTGGCCGCTAATATCCATCAGTTCCGCCACAGGTACGCCGCTGGCGCGCACGTACTGGATCATCCGCTCGGTATGCAGCTTTCCGGTGAGGATCAAGCCGTCGATATTGTAAGAGAGCAGATTCAGAACCTCGCGTTCTTCACGCTCGGCGTCATATTCGTAGTTGGCGATCAGCGTCTGGTACTGGCAAGCCGAGGTGACGGATTCAATTCCCGCCAGCACGTCGGCAAAGATCTGATTACGAAACGAGGGGATCAGCACACCAATAGTTTTGCTACGTGCGTTGAGCAGAATTTCCGGAGCGCGGTTAGGAATGTAGTTGTTCTCTTCCATGATTTTCGAAATCAATTCACGGCTGCGTTGCGACACCTGATTCGGGTCACGCAGATAACGGCTGACCGTCATCTTATTCAGACCGGCCAGATTAGCGATATCCTGTAATGTCATCCGATTGTTTTTCATGAGGTTCTCTACGACCAACATCCCATTATGCTCGCAGAGAACCTTATCACAGCCGGTTAGCGACTGCACTCCTCGCTCAACCTTAACGCGTTACCATCTCAGCCGACGGCGACGTGGTTTCATTTTGCGCACGAACGCAGTACATCAGCACCACCGATGACAGCAGAGCAATCGCCATGAAGGTGTAGGAGACGCCCGGCCCGCCGGTCACGCCGTTGAGGTAACCCACCAGCCACGCGCCGAGGAATGCCCCTAACGCGCCAAAACTGTTGATCATTCCCATCGACACGCCGGAGACGTTGCGCGGCAGCAGTTCGGGGATCAGCGCGAAGAACGGTCCGTAAGGCGCATACATACAGGCAGCGGCAACGACCAGCAGCGCGTAAGAGAGCCAGAAGGACTGGTTGCCCAGCATCCACGAGGCAAAGAACGCAATGGCAGCAATCAGCAGCAGCGGCCAGATAAACAGCTTACGGTTCTGGTATTTATCGGACAGCCAGGAAACCGTCAGCATCAGGCAGATCGCCGCCAGATACGGCACTGCCGCCAGCCAGCCCACCGCCACAATATCCATCTGCGCCGCGTTTTTCAGAATCGACGGCATCCACATCATGAAGCCATACACCCCGATGCTCCACAGCGCATGCACCGCGCAAAGCATAATGACGCTGCGTGAACGCATCGCTTCACCGTAGTTGCGCATCGGTTTGATGTCCCGCTGCTCGCGGTCCATCGCCTGCTGTAACGCCTGTTTCTCCTGCTCGCTCAACCAACCCGCATCCGCCGGTTTGTCGCGCACCAGAATCACCCAGCAGAAAGCCCAGATCACCGCAGGAATACCTTCAATGATAAACATTTCACGCCAGCCCCAGGCTTCAATCAGGTAGCCAGAGACAATCGACATCCACAGCACTGTGACCGGGTTACCGAGAATTAAAAAGGTGTTGGCGCGCGAGCGTTCAGTTTTGGTAAACCAGTTGCTGATATAAATCAGCATCGCGGGCATCACCGCCGCTTCGACGATGCCGAGAATAAAGCGGATCGCCATCAGCGTTGGGATATTGCTGACAAAGCCGGTCGCCGCGGCACAAAGCCCCCAGAGGATCAGGCTGTAAAAAATCATTTTACGGACGCTATGTTTAACGGCATACATGGCGCCAGGCACCTGGAAAAAGAAATATCCCAGGAAAAAGAGCGCGCCAATCAGCGAGGCCGTGCCCTGGGTGATCCCTAAATCGTGTTCGATACCAGCGGCAGCGGCAAAGCCGTAATTGGCGCGGTCGAGATAAGCTAAGCTGTAGGTAATAAAAATAATCGGCATTAAATACCACCAGCGACGCGCTGGCAGTTTTGCGAGCATATTCATACTCACTCCTTGGATTATCATTAAAGGATGAGGTTGCTTCCCGCGGCCTCGTTAGCGATCAAACAGCGGCCAGCATGCCGCCATCGACAAACAGAAGATGCCCATTCACAAAGTCAGAGGCGGGCGCAGCGAGATAAACCGCCGCGCCGATCAACTCTTCCGGGTTACCCCAGCGAGCAGCGGGCGTGCGCTGGAACAGCCAGGCGGAGAATGCTTCATCGTTAACCAGCGCGGTGGTCATGTCGGTAGCGAAATAGCCGGGAGCAATACCGTTGACCTGAATATTGTATTCCGCCAGTTCCACGCACATGCCACGGGTTAACATTTTGACCGCGCCTTTTGACGCCGCGTAGGGGGTAATGGTTTTACGACCTAATTCACTTTGCATTGAGCAGATATTAATAATCTTCCCGCGGCGGCGTTGCACCATGTAGCGGGAAACCTGCTGTGATACCAGAAAGACCGATTTCTGGTTTACATCAATCACTTTGTCCCATTCAGCCTCCGGGAATTCGGTGAAGGGATAACGACGCTGGATTCCGGCGTTGTTAATTAAAATATCAATGGCCCCAACGTCCTTTTCAATTTGCGCGATGGCGCACGCCACCTCTTCCCCGCTGGTAACATCAAATCCATAGCCAACAGCGCGATAGCCTTCGGCCACCAGTTTGTCCGCCGCCGCCTGCGCCCGCTGCTGGGTAATGTCGTTAATAACAATCTCAGCACCGTGCGCCGCCAGACCGCTGGCCAGCAGGTTACCAATGCCCTGAGCGGAACCGGTAATCAGCGCGCGTTTACCGGTCAGGTCGAATAGGTTTTTCATGAAAAAACTCCTTTTTTGATAACTGTTACGCGTAACTGTATACGCGTAACAGTAGAAAAAAGAAGATCCAGAAAGAGGAAAATGATCGTTATGTGATCAACGTTACATTTACGTGCAAGATAAAAAAAGAGGGATAGGCCTGATAAGCGTAACGCGTTCAGGCCGTAGGGACAGGTTGCCTGATGGCGGCGTAAACGCCTTATCCGGCCTACAAAAACGACAAAAACTAATGCAAAATATCGCCAGTCCGGGCACTGCGACGCCAGGACTGCGCCGGACTAAACGTCCTTCACCCGCCCGGTCATCCACAGCGTAACCACCGAAATCACCGCAATCACCCAATAGACGGCATAGTGACCGTAGCTTTGCGCAACTGCCCCCTGAATCACCCCTGCCAGAATGACTCCCGTTGAAATACTGTTGGTAAATAATGTGGTCGCTGACCCCGCACGTCCGGGCATCAGATCCTGAAACCACAGCATGCCTATCCCGGCGATAATACCGATAAATACCGCGTTAAACAGTTGCAGCACCAGCAGCGCCGTACGGCTGTGAAAGAAGATCAAACCAATATAAAACAGCACGCCTGCCGCTACGGCCGCGATCATCATTCGCCGTTTACCAAAGCGCTTCACGTAATAGCCTGCCAGAATCATCGCCGGAATTTCCAGCCCAGCCGCCGTCCCCATCAGGATCCCGGCCAGCTTGTCCGGCAAGCCCAGTTCAAGACTTATCCACAGTGGCATATCAATGATGTACATGGTGTTGCAGGTCCACATCAGCGTGGAGGCAATAAACAACATACGCACATTTTTGTCCTGCCAACCGCCGGTCTGTTCCAGCGGCACGTCTACAGGCTGCTCCACCCGCGCGACAGACGGCAGTATCAGCGCAATCAGCACCAGGCTAATGGCAAAAATCCCTGCGGCAATGGAAAACATCGCCGTAAAGCCGTAATTCAGCGCCAGCATGAATGCCAGTGGCGGTCCTATCACCCAGGCCAGCGAAAGCTGCGCACGCATCACCGAGCTAAACATCACCACTTCACGCGCGGAGTTATCAGCATATTCTCGCGCCAGCGCAAACAGCTGCGGCATGGCGGTGTTCGCCAGCGAGGCCAGCAGCACACCGCAGGTGATCAGCGTGAGATAGTGGCGATTAAAGGCAAACAGCAGCGCATTGCCAATTGCCATCAGACAGCAGAACATGATCAACTTACGCCGATCGCCCTGGCTGTCGGATCGTTTCGCCAGGCCAAGGCTGACGACGATCCCGACAATCGCATTGACGGTGTAAAACAGCCCGACCCAAAATGGCTGCGCCCCGACTTCACGGCTCAGGAACAGACTCAGAGTGGGTGCCTGCAATGCCCCCGCCACGCCCATCATAAAAGCGACCAGCATAAATGCCGCGTAAACGCCGTTGAGGCGCCGTCCCATGGTCATAATCCAGAGCATATCTTTCCTTTTAAGCGCAGCTGAAACGAAAAAAGCCAGCAGATAATACCTGCTGGCGGGTGAACGAGGCTGTATCCTGCCATTATATCTGGCATCGACGCTGGGTAAAAAACGCATAATCCAGGCGGAGGGCGCTGGGTATAGAAATCTATTCCCAAGCCTGACAACGCAGAGTATGCGTTTTTTACACGCGTCCCGGAGGGCTGGGGCCATTTTTTCACATAGCTGTGTTGCTCACACCCTATTTGGTTCACCAAATTTCACTGTTCGCGCCTTGCCATGTGAAAAAATAGCCACCAGCGATGCTCAGATATAATGGCAGGATACAGCCTGCACCAATACTCAGTCACACATGATGTCTGCAATTTCCAATTCAGGAGTCAGATGTCATCTCCCACTGCATCAGCTCTTCGAGCATCTTTAAGCGCTGCGGTGCGCTCAGGCAAGCCAACCAGGACGATTTTTCCGTCGTGGTAAAGTACTTCAACCAGAACTGACGCATAGATGACCCCTTCGTTGTCTCATCGCTTCATCGGAATCTATTATTGGCTTAATATAGGGATTATAAAATTGCTGAGTTTTCCGCAGGAGTTCCCCTTTTATGTCTTCTG
Organism: Citrobacter sp. Cf087; assembly: GCF_030334285.1. Taxonomy (NCBI): domain Bacteria; kingdom Pseudomonadati; phylum Pseudomonadota; class Gammaproteobacteria; order Enterobacterales; family Enterobacteriaceae; genus Citrobacter; species Citrobacter sp. Cf087. The sequence continues at coordinate 375,167 of NZ_JAOWED010000029.1, read as the reverse complement.
GTCGTTTGCAACAACAGTTCATCCGTCTGTGGCAATGCTGTGACGGCAAAACGCAAGACACGACGCTCAACGAGCTGGCGGATCTGCTGAGCTGCTCGCGCCGCCATATGCGTACGCTGCTTAATACCATGCAGGATCGCGGCTGGTTAACGTGGGAAGCTGAAGTTGGACGAGGTAAACGCTCGCGCCTGACATTCCTCTATACCGGGCTGGCGCTCCAGCAGCAGCGCGCGGAAGACCTATTGGAACAGGATCGCATCGATCAACTGGTGCAACTGGTCGGTGACAAAACGGCCGTACGGCAAATGCTGGTCTCCCATCTGGGTCGCAGCTTTCGCCAGGGTCGGCATATCATGCGCGTTCTCTATTACCGCCCCATGCACAACCTGCTCCCCGGCACGGCATTACGCCGCTCCGAAACCCATATCGCCCGGCAAATCTTCAGCGCCTTAATTCGGGTAAATGAGGAAAATGGGGAACTGGAAGCGGACATTGCCCATCACTGGCAGCAAATTTCACCTTTACACTGGCGATTCTTCCTGCGTCCGGGGATCCATTTTCATCATGGCCGCGAGCTGGAAATGGCAGATGTTATCGCCTCACTGATGCGCATTAACAGCCTGCCGCTGTACTCACACATCACGCAGATCGTCTCTCCCACGGCCTGGACGCTGGATATCCATCTGGCCCAGCCAGACCGCTGGCTTCCCTGGCTATTGGGGCAGGTCCCCGCCATGATCCTGCCGCGAGAATGGGAAACGCTAAACAACTTCTCCAGTCACCCGATTGGTACCGGTCCGTATGCGGTAATACGAAACACCAATAACCAACTGAAAATTCATGCATTTGATGATTACTTTGGCTACCGGGCCCTGATCGACGAAGTTAACGTTTGGGTATTACCCGACATCGGAGAAGAGCCTGGCGGCGGGTTGACGCTAAAAGGTCCCACAGAGGATGAAAAGGCGATCGAAAGCCGCCTCGAAGAAGGTTGCTACTACCTGCTGTTTGATGCGCGTAGCCACCGTGGAGCTAACCAGGAGGTCCGCGAATGGGTAAGCCGCATTCTCTCGCCAACGAATTTAATCTGCCACGCCGACGAACAGTACCAGCGACTGTGGTTTCCCGCGTATGGTTTACTCCCCCGCTGGCATCACGCAAAACCCGGCCATGGTGAAAAACCCGCCGGGCTGGAAACGCTGACTATCACTTACTATCGCGATCACATCGAACACCGGATTATCGCGCAGATAATGAAGACATTGCTCGCGCAGCATCAGGTGCAGTTGAATATTCAGGAGATCGACTACGATCAATGGCATGCAGGTGAAATCGTCAGCGATATCTGGCTCAACAGCGCCAACTTTACCCTACCGCTCGACTTCTCACTGTTCGCCCATTTGTGCGAAGTCCCGTTGCTGCAAAACTGTATCTCGCGGGACTGGGAAAACGATGCGGCTCGCTGGCGAACGGGCGAAATGAGCCTGGCTGCATGGTGCCAACAGCTGCTCGCCACAAAGGCCATTGTGCCATTAATCCACCACTGGCTGATCATTCAGGGACAGCGCAGTATGCGCGGGCTGCGCATGAATACCCTCGGCTGGTTTGATTTTAAATCGGCGTGGTTTGCTCCGCCGGATCCTTAATTGCTGCTAAGCAACAAAATCATTACACTAACGCCGTTCTCAACGGGGTGCTAAATAAAAACATACACAAAATCATTCGATCTGCGTATGGGCTGAGAGATACCCGTCGAACCTGATCCGGATAATGCCGGCGAAGGGATTTGAGGCTTATCTCAAGTCCTTTGCCACCCAACTCTTGAGGTGCAAAGTGTTTAAAAAATGTCTTCCGCTTTTACTGCTGTGCGCAGCGCCTGTCTTCGCCAAACCTGTACTGACCGTCTATACCTACGACTCGTTCGCAGCTGACTGGGGCCCGGGCCCAACAATCAAAAAAGCCTTTGAAGCTGACTGCAATTGCGAGCTGAAACTGGTCGCGCTGGAAGATGGCGTCTCGCTGCTTAACCGCCTGCGCATGGAAGGAAAAAACAGCAAAGCCGACGTCGTGCTGGGTCTGGATAACAACCTTCTGGAAGCCGCCACACAAACCAAACTGTTTGCCAAAAGTGGTGTAGCAAACGACACCGTTAACGTACCCGGCGGCTGGAAAAACGATACCTTCGTGCCGTTTGACTACGGTTATTTCGCCTTCGTTTATGATAAGAACAAGCTGAAGAATCCGCCCAAAAGCCTGAAAGAACTGGTAGAGAGCGACCAAAAATGGCGCGTCATTTATCAGGATCCACGCACCAGCACGCCAGGTCTGGGTCTGCTGCTATGGATGCAGAAAGTCTATGGTGATAAAGCGCCAGAGGCGTGGCAGAAACTGGCAGCCAAAACCGTCACCGTCACCAAGGGCTGGAGCGAAGCCTACGGCCTGTTCCTGAAAGGTGAAAGCGATCTGGTGCTCAGCTACACCACCTCTCCGGCCTATCACATCATCGCCGAGAAAAAAGACAACTACGCCGCCGCTAATTTTAGTGAAGGCCACTATTTGCAGGTGGAAGTCGCCGCCCGCACCGCGGCCAGCAAGCAGCCGGAACTGGCCGAGAAATTCCTGAAGTTCATGGTGTCTCCGGCATTCCAGAATGCGATTCCGACCGGCAACTGGATGTATCCCGTGACGCAAGTCGCCCTGCCGTCAGGATTCGAGCAACTGAATAAACCGACCACCGCGCTGGAATTTACGCCACAGCAGGTTGCGGCTCAACGTCAGGCATGGATTAGCGAATGGCAACGCGCCGTCAGCCGTTAATCCCCGGCTGGCTGGTTCCAGGGCTTACCGCCGCCACGCTGATGGTGGCCGTTGCCCTGGCCGCGTTTCTGGCACTGTGGTTTAACGCCCCACAGGGAGAGTGGTTCTCGCTGTGGCAAGATGACTACCTGTGGCACGTGGTGCGCTTTTCTTTCTGGCAGGCTTTTCTATCCGCTGTGCTGTCGGTTGTCCCGGCGATTTTCCTTGCCAGAGCGCTCTATCGTCGCCGTTTTCCAGGACGTCTGGCGCTGCTGCGCCTGTGCGCCATGACGTTAATCCTGCCGGTGCTGGTCGCGGTCTTCGGTATTCTTAGCGTCTATGGTCGTCAGGGCTGGCTGGCCTCACTCTGGCATGTCTTCGGGCTGGAATGGACCTTTTCGCCTTACGGTTTGCAGGGCATTCTGCTGGCGCACGTCTTTTTCAATCTGCCAATGGCCAGCCGTCTGCTGTTGCAGTCGCTGGAGAATATTCCCGGCGAACAGCGACAGTTAGCCGCTCAACTCGGGATGCGCGGCTGGCATTTCTTCCGTTTTGTTGAATGGCCGTGGCTGCGTCGTCAGATACTGCCCGTCGCAGCACTCATCTTTATGCTGTGCTTCGCCAGCTTCGCCACCGTTCTGTCGCTGGGCGGCGGGCCACAGGCCACGACCATCGAGCTGGCTATCTATCAGGCGCTGAATTTTGATTACGATCCTGCCCGCGCAGCCATGCTGGCGTTGATCCAGATGGTTTGTTGTTTGGCGCTGGTGCTTCTCAGTCAACGTCTGAGCCGCGCGATTGCTCCCGGTGCTACCCTGGTACAAGGCTGGCGCGATCCTGACGATCGCCTGCACAGCCGACTGACTGACGCAATCCTGATTATTCTGGCCCTGTTGCTGTTGCTGCCGCCGCTGCTGGCGGTGATTGTCGATGGCTTAAACCGCCATGTTCTGGATGTACTGATGCAGCCAGTGCTGTGGCAGGCGCTGGGAACCTCGCTGCGCATCGCATTAGCAGCAGGAGCGTTATGCGTCATACTCACCATGATGCTGTTATGGAGCAGTCGTGAACTTCGTGCACGACAGCAGGTGCTGGCAGGTCAGATGCTGGAACTGAGCGGCATGATGATCCTCGCCATGCCGGGTATCGTGCTGGCAACCGGCTTCTTTCTGCTGCTCAATAACACTATTGGGCTTCCCGAATCTGCCGACGGCATTGTCATTTTTACCAATGCGCTGATGGCGATCCCTTATGCTTTGAAGGTGCTGGAAAACCCAATGCGTGACGTCACTGCGCGCTATAGTATGTTGTGCCAGTCGTTGGGCATTGAGGGATGGTCGCGCCTGAAAGTGGTTGAACTGCGCGCCCTGAAGCGCCCGCTGGCACAGGCGATGGCGTTTGCCTGCGTGCTGTCGATTGGCGATTTTGGCGTAGTGGCGTTATTTGGTAATGAGGATTTCCGCACCCTGCCGTTTTATTTATATCAGCAGATTGGCTCTTATCGCAGTCAGGATGGCGCAGTTACGGCGTTATTACTGCTGATCCTGTGCTTTACGCTGTTTACCGTTATTGAGAAATTGCCGGGTCGAAATGTTAAAACTGATTGATATCACATGGCTTTATCACCATCTGCCCATGCGCTTTACGCTGTCGGTCGCGCACGGTGATCAGATAGCGATACTCGGGCCCAGCGGCGCCGGGAAAAGTACGCTACTGAATCTGATTGCCGGCTTTCTCACGCCTGCCAGCGGTAACATGGTGATTGACGGTGAAGATCACACCACAACACCACCCTCGCGCCGTCCTGTTTCTATGCTGTTTCAGGAAAACAACCTGTTCAGCCATCTGAGCGTACAGCAAAACATCGGCCTGGGCCTGAATCCTGGATTGAAGCTTAACGCATCGCAGCGGGAGAAAATACTTCACATCGCCCAGCAAATGGGGATCGACTCTCTGCTGGAACGCCTCCCCGGTGAACTTTCCGGCGGACAGCGGCAGCGCGTGGCGCTGGCGCGTTGTCTGGTGCGGGAACAACCTATTTTACTGCTTGATGAACCGTTCTCTGCACTTGATCCCGCGCTGCGCCAGGAGATGCTAACGCTGGTGGCCGAAGTCTGTCGCGAGAAGCAACTGACGTTACTGATGGTTTCCCACAGCGTAGAAGATGCGGCGCGAATTGCGCCCCGCTCGATTGTGGTCGCCGACGGGCGCATCGCCTGGCAGGGCGATACGGACGATCTGTTAAGCGGCAACGCTAGCGCCTCGGCGCTATTGGGCATTAAAGCATAATGCGTTGCCGGATAAGGCGAAGCCGCCATCCGGCAAAAGATTCGTCAGTAACCCACGACTTTACGCAGAATATCGATATACACCGGCATCAGTGGATGGCGCAGTAACGCCACCAACGCAACCACACCGATCCCGAGCGTCAACGGCGCCAGATACAGCAAACGGCTGCGGGGGAAATACGCCGTTAAGCGATCAACAGCCGCTTTGCCACTGCGCCATAGCCGCCAGCAAAACCAGCCGCCCACCCAGAGCAACACCGCCGTCGCCAGCAGCAACCATTTGAAATCCCCGCTCTGCATATCAGAAGGAATATCAATTGCCGCCCCCGCCAGGATCCCCGGCAGGAAGTAGAACGGTGGCCACAGCACGCAGCCGATAATATTCGGGACGATAAATTTAGCGACAGGCAGATCCAGCATGCCTGCTACCATCGGCACCAGCGGACGCGTCGGTCCGACAAAACGCCCCACCAGAATAGTAAACATGCTGTGCTGATGCAGGGCGTGCTCGGTTTTATCCAGCAACGCCTTGTTCTTTTTCATGAACGACCAACGGTGCAATGGCTTTTTAAAGCGCCAGCCCAGCCAAAAAGAGATCCAGTCCCCCAATAAGCAACCTATAATGCCCGCAAGCCAGGCATGCCAGAAGTTCAGTTCGCCGCTGCCAATCAGCGCCCCCAGCCCCGCCATCATCACGGTCCCGGGTAGAATCAGGCCAACCAGCGCCAGCGACTCCAAAAAAGCCACCAGAAGTACGGCGATCAGAGAGTACAGGGCGGACTGGAGAATAAAGTGTTCCAGCAATGCTTGCATAATGTGTCCGTCAAATTTACGAAGCAGGGATTTTGATAACCCCTCTCAACTTCGTCAAGCCATCAATTGTCTGAATAGATTGCGAGTTATGACAACTTTCAGGATACATCATTCACTTTTTATTCACATCCAGCGCGAAACTCGCTCGGACTGGCGCCGGTACATTTTTTGAAAACACGAGAGAAATAGAGCTGGTCGTCAAAACCAACATTGCGACCTACGGTGGCAATGGGCATACGTGTGGTACTCAGTAATAGCTTCGCCTGGCTGATGCGCTGGTCCTCGCGCCAGCTTAATACGCTGATACCTAACTGCTGACGGAACAGATGCGACAAACGGGAAGGCGACAGGCAGACGTGCTGCGCGACGCTGGCGATATCAAAATTGCTGTCCGCCAGGTGATCGCTGATGTACTGGCAGGCATCGCGGACGCGGTTGTCCATGGGCGGGTGTAGCGATTCATTGATGGCTTCCATACGTCGGAGCAACAACTGTTCCAGTAAATTAATCGCCAGCAGTTCGGAATAACGACCTTCTCCCTGCCCGGCGTTAATTATCTGCCCAAACAGCTCGTTAAAATGCGGCTGATGCGCTTCATCCGGGCGGAAAAAACCGGTCTGGGCAAAAATGGCTGGCCAGGTCAGCCACTCCTGCCAGTAGGCGCGCGGGCGAAAGTAAACCCACTGGTGATACCACTCGCTGGCGTCAGGGTGGCGTCCGTAGTGGTGAATTTCTCCTGGTGGAAACAACAGAATATCGCCAGGCCGACAGACAAACTGCTTGCCCTGATTATTGATAACCCCTTCACCACGGATGGTGAGATTGAGGATATAACCCTTCATACCCAGCGGCCTGTCGATAAAAAAATCCAGGTATCCGTTCGCCTCAATGGGGGTTAATCCGGCCACCAAATGCGCGTTAAACGAATAACCTGGCAACAGGGGATCGTTTTGCGTTTCAGCCATAATTTCAATACTCCCTATGTCCTGCCAAGAAACAATTTGTCCATATTACGCCAGACATCATCGCTGTCGCCCCTGCGGGCCGCTGTATTTGCGGTAATGGACCACCAATCCCGCTTGTGAAAAGCTCTTTGTAAAAAACATGTACTACGCCAACGTCAAAATCGGCTAACAAAAGTGTCTATAACTACGGCAGAAATGTCCACATTGATTATTTGCACAGCGTCACACTTTGTGATGCCACAGCATTTTAATCCATAAGATTAGCGGATCCTGCCTGACGGTTTTTATCGCTACTCACTACTGTTTATCCATACCCGTATTTTTGGATGGAGTAAGACGATGGCGATTGCAATTGGCCTCGATTTTGGTAGTGATTCAGTACGCGCTTTGGCGGTGGAATGTGCCACCGGCGAAGAGATCGCCACCAGCGTTGAGTGGTATCCACGTTGGCAGGAAGGGCAGTATTGCGATGGCCCAAACAACCAGTTTCGCCATCATCCGCGCGACTACATTGAATCCATGGAAGCGGCGCTGAAAACCGTATTAGCCGAACTGAGCGCTGAACAGCGCGCGGAAGTGGTCGGGATCGGCGTTGACAGTACCGGCTCAACCCCGGCGCCCATCGATGCAGACGGTAACGTACTGGCACTGCGTCCGGAGTTCGCGGAAAACCCGAATGCAATGTTTGTCCTGTGGAAAGATCACACCTCAGTAGAAGAAGCCGAAGAAATCACCCGCCTGTGCCACACACCGGGCAAGATCGATTACTCCCGCTATATCGGTGGTATTTATTCCAGCGAATGGTTCTGGGCCAAAATCCTGCATGTAACTCGTCAGGACCATGCGGTAGCCGAAGCTGCGGTCTCGTGGATTGAGCTATGCGATTGGGTTCCGGCCCTGCTCTCCAACACCGTACGCCCACAGGATATTCGTCGCGGTCGCTGCAGCGCCGGACATAAATCCCTGTGGCATGAAAGCTGGGGTGGTCTGCCGCCAGCCAGTTTCTTTGACGAACTCGACCCCATCCTCAACCGCCATCTGCAATACCCAATGTTTACTGATACCTTCACCGCGGATCTGCCGGTTAGCACCCTGTGCGCCGAGTGGGCACAGCGCCTGGGGCTACCGGAAAGCGTGGTGATTGCAGGCGGTGCTTTTGACTGCCATATGGGCGCGGTTGGCGCAGGCGCACAGCCTAACACGCTGGTGAAAGTCATCGGCACGTCGACCTGCGACATTCTGATTGCCGACAAACACAGCGTTGGCGAACGCGCGGTGAAAGGCATTTGCGGCCAGGTTGATGGCAGCGTAGTGCCTGATTTTATTGGCCTCGAAGCTGGCCAGTCCGCATTCGGCGATATCTATGCCTGGTTTAGCCGCGTGCTGAGCTGGCCTCTGGAACAGCTTGCCGCACAGCATCCGGAACTGCAGCCCCAGATTAAAGCCAGTCAAAAACAGCTGCTGCCTGCACTCACTGAAGCCTGGGCTAAAAATCCATCACTGGAGCATCTCCCGGTGGTGCTCGACTGGTTCAACGGTCGCCGTACGCCCAATGCCAACCAGCGTTTGAAAGGGGTAATTACCGATCTGAACCTGGCAACTGACGCGCCAGCGCTGTTCGGTGGGCTGATTGCCGCCACGGCCTTTGGCGCACGCGCCATTATGGAATGCTTCACCGAACAAGGCATTGCGGTTAACAACGTAATGGCGCTTGGCGGTATCGCGCGCAAGAACCCGGTCATCATGCAGGCCTGCTGTGACGTGTTGAACCGCCCGCTACAGATTGTCGCTTCAGACCAGTGCTGCGCACTCGGTGCGGCTATCTTCGCTGCCGTTGCCGCGAAAGTACACGTCGATATCCCAGCCGCTCAGCAGCAAATGGCAAGCGCCGTGGAAAACACGCTGCAACCTCGCCCAGAGCAGGCTCAACGTTTTGAACAACTCTACCGCCGCTATCAGCACTGGGCGGTAAGCGCTGAACAACAATACCTTCCGACTGCCGCTCCGGCGCAACAAACCCCGGTAGACCTGGCAACCCTGACACATTAAGGACACGACAATGACGATTTTTGATAACTATGAAGTGTGGTTTGTGATTGGTAGCCAGCATCTGTATGGCCCTGAAACCCTGCGTCAGGTAACCCAACATGCGGAGCACGTCGTTAACGCACTGAATACTGAAGCCAAACTGCCCTGTAAGCTGGTATTAAAACCGCTGGGCACTTCCCCTGACGAGATTACCGCTATCTGTCGTGACGCTAACTACGACGATCGCTGTGCAGGGATGGTGGTCTGGCTGCATACCTTCTCCCCGGCCAAAATGTGGATCAACGGCCTGACTATCCTTAATAAACCGCTACTTCAGTTCCACACCCAGTTCAACGCCGCCCTGCCGTGGGACAGCATTGATATGGACTTTATGAACCTGAACCAAACCGCGCACGGCGGTCGTGAGTTCGGCTTTATCGGCGCACGTATGCGTCAGCAGCACGCCGTGGTCACCGGTCACTGGCAGGATAAACAAGCGCATGAACGCATTGGCTCCTGGATGCGCCAGGCCGTGTCCAAACAGGATACCCGCCACCTGAAAGTCTGCCGCTTTGGCGACAACATGCGCGAAGTTGCGGTCACAGATGGCGATAAAGTCGCTGCGCAGATCAAGTTCGGCTTCTCGGTAAACACCTGGGCCGTGGGCGATCTGGTGCAGGTCGTGAACGCAATTAGCGACGGCGAAATCAACGCGCTAATCGATGAGTATGAAAGCACTTACACCATGACGGCGGCGACGCAAGTCCACGGTGAAAAACGTCAGAACGTCCTGGAAGCGGCCCGTATTGAACTGGGGATGAAGCGCTTCCTGGAACAGGGTGGATTCCACGCCTTCACCACCACATTTGAAGATTTACACGGCCTGAAACAGCTTCCGGGTCTGGCCGTACAGCGTCTGATGCAGCAAGGCTATGGCTTTGCGGGCGAAGGCGACTGGAAAACCGCCGCTCTGCTTCGCATCATGAAGGTGATGTCAACCGGTCTGCAGGGCGGCACCTCATTTATGGAGGATTACACCTACCACTTCGAGAAAGGCAACGATCTGGTACTCGGTTCGCACATGCTGGAAGTTTGCCCGTCCATCGCGGTGGAAGAGAAACCGATCCTCGACGTACAGCACCTCGGCATTGGTGGTAAAGACGATCCCGCCCGTCTGATCTTCAACACCAAAGCCGGCCCGGCCGTGGTTGCCAGCCTGATCGATCTCGGCGATCGTTTTCGCCTGCTGGTTAACTGCATCGACACGGTACAGACACCGCACTCCCTGCCGAAACTGCCTGTAGCTAACGCGCTGTGGAAAGCTCAACCCGATCTGCCGACCGCATCTGAAGCCTGGATCCTGGCCGGCGGCGCGCACCACACCGTGTTCAGCCACGCGCTGGATCTGAACGATATGCGCCAGTTCGCTGAAATGCACGATATCGAGATCGCGGTGATCGATAACGATACCCGCCTGCCGGCCTTTAAGGACGCGCTGCGCTGGAACGAAGTGTATTACGGGTTCAAACGTTAATTGTCGAAACGGATTGCCCGGTGGCATTTCATTTACCGGGCCTACAAATCACCGTAGGCCGGATAAGCGAAGCGCCATCCGGCATTCAGGAGTTAACATGCTAGAAGATCTTAAACGTCAGGTACTGGAAGCCAATCTGGCGTTGCCTAAGCACAATCTGGTCACCCTGACCTGGGGGAACGTCAGCGCCGTCGATCGCGAGCGCGGCGTGTTTGTGATTAAACCTTCCGGGGTCGATTACAGCGTAATGACCGCAGACGATATGGTGGTAGTCAGTATCGCCACGGGTGAAGTAGTCGAAGGCCAGAAGAAGCCCTCTTCCGACACCCCAACGCACCGACTGCTGTATCAGGCATTCCCGACCATTGGCGGTATTGTTCATACCCACTCGCGTCACGCGACAATCTGGGCGCAGGCGGGTCAGTCGATTCCGGCCACGGGTACCACCCATGCGGACTATTTCTACGGTTCGATTCCCTGCACACGGAAAATGACCGACGAAGAAATCAACGGCGAATATGAATGGGAAACCGGCAATGTGATCGTTGAAACCTTTGAGAAACAAGGTATTGACGCCTCGCAGATGCCTGGCGTGCTAGTGCACTCTCACGGTCCGTTTGCCTGGGGAAAAAATGCCGAAGATGCAGTGCATAACGCCATCGTGCTGGAAGAAGTCGCCTACATGGGGATCTTCTGTCGCCAGCTCGCGCCGCAATTGCCAGATATGCAACAAACCCTGCTAGATAAGCATTACCTGCGTAAACACGGTGCTAAAGCCTACTACGGGCAGTAACCTTTATATAAGCGCGTTTTGATCGTCGCGCGCTTTATTTCTACTCGGCTATATATTCAGCAAAAGCACTTTGATAAACACAGTTATTAGAAGAAACATACTCAATCACATTGTCATAATTCCCATGAGTTTCCTCTCCTTCCAGTGAATGGAAGAAAATATAATCTGTTATCGTTGACTGCCATTTCTGCCCACACAACAAATAATTAATTACCGTATCACGATGACCATTTCTTCTGTCATGCCCCTGCCAGTGAAAAAAAGCGTTTCCACTTTCAATTATTTCAGTCCGCCAAATTTGTCCGGTCCATGTTTTGTACTCAATATATTTGCTCACAGTTTTAATTAATGGGTTTGATAGCTGAGTATTAACAAATAGATAGTGCTGGTATCCAGGCAAAATTGCCTGAGTATAAACATTCATAAAAACTCCATCTCATCACTTTCCCGGATATGTATTAAGAAGCACCCGAACAGTAAGCTGAAAATAAATTATACCCCGAGATAAAAACCAAATTCTACAGAGAGATTCCCGACGAATTCGAACTGAAAATCCGTTTCTATTCGGCAATAAACACGATTAAATATATATTATATTTAAAACTCATATCCGGATGCTTCGAATAAAATCTTTACATCAACCATTAATAAACACAAATAAAAAAAGTAACTTTTCCTGAATCCGAGAAAGATGTAGCAAAAATAAATAAGCACAAATCCGAAAAACAGCAAACATCCGATAATGAACTTTATAATATCAATTCAATACATAACCCAGATGGACAATCGCCATTTAAAACAACAGCCACACCAATAAAATAGTTCACTGCAACTCGTCTTAGGCACGATATTCATATATTAAATACGAAGATAACCCAGGCTGACACAACACATTTTTTACTCAGAGACGCTTTTTACTCCAGCGGGTACCGCGTCTTACGCCGAATAACTGTACAAAATAACAGTACAATCATGTAAACCAGGCTATAATAGTGTCTGGCTTTTTGACGGATACACAGCGTGGCGCAGGCAGGCTTTATTCTAACCCGACACTGGCGGGACACTCCGCAGGGAACTGAGGTCTCATTCTGGCTGGCTACAGACGATGGGCCGCTGCAGGTCACGCTTGCGCCTCAGGAGTCAGTCGCGTTTATTCCCACCAGTCAGGTTCCTCGCGTCACGTCATTATTACGCACTGAAAACGGCTATCGCCTGACGCCTCTTCAGTTGCAAGACTTCCACCGCCAGCCCGTTTCCGGCCTGTATTGCCGCTCACATCGCCAGCTTATGCGGCTGGAAAAACTGCTGCGCGAAAACGCAGTCACCGTCTACGAAGCTGACGTACGGCCGCCGGAGCGGTATCTGATGGAGCGCTTTATCACCTCCCCTGTTTGGGTCGAAGGCGACAGACATGACGAAATGCTGGTTAATGCCCGCCTGAAGCCGAACCCTGACTATCGACCACCGCTAAAATGGGTATCGCTGGATATCGAAACCACGCGCCACGGCGAACTCTACTGCATCGGTCTTGAGGGCTGTGGGCAGCGTATTGTCTATATGCTCGGCCCGGCAAACGGTGATGCCTCTGCGCTGGATTTTGAACTTGAGTACGTTGCAAGCCGCCCGCAGTTGTTGGAAAAGCTCAATGACTGGATTGCCCGTCACGATCCTGATGTGATAATCGGCTGGAACGTCGTGCAATTCGATTTACGCGTCCTGCAAAAGCACGCCGAACGTTACCGCATTCCCCTGCGTTTTGGTCGTGACAATAGCGAGCTGGAGTGGCGCGAGCATGGCTTCAAAAACGGCGTGTTCTTCGCGCAGGCTAAAGGTCGCCTGATTATCGACGGCATTGAGGCGCTCAAATCCGCATTCTGGAATTTCTCGTCATTTTCGCTGGAGACGGTGTCGCAGGAGCTACTGGGCGAAGGGAAGTCAATTGATAATCCCTGGGACAGGATGGACGAAATCGATCGCCGGTTTGCCCAGGATAAGCCCGCGCTCGCCACCTACAATCTCAAAGACTGTGAGTTGGTTACGCGTATTTTTCATAAAACCGAGATCATGCCATTTCTGCTGGAGCGATCGACGGTCAACGGTCTGCCGGTCGACCGGCACGGTGGTTCAGTTGCCGCCTTCGGACATCTCTACCTGCCACGAATGCACCGGGCGGGGTATGTGGCACCGAACCTGGGTGAAGTCCCCGCTCACGCCAGCCCCGGTGGCTACGTGATGGACTCGCGCCCCGGCTTATACGACTCGGTACTGGTGCTGGATTACAAAAGCCTGTACCCCTCAATAATACGTACTTTTTTAATCGATCCGGTGGGGCTTATCGAAGGAATGGCGCAGCCGGATCCGGAGCACAGCACCGAAGGGTTCCTTGACGCCTGGTTCTCACGTGAAAAGCACTGCCTGCCGGAAATCGTGACCCGGATCTGGCATGGTCGCGATGAAGCAAAACGCCGCGGCAATAAGCCGCTCTCGCAGGCGCTGAAAATCATCATGAACGCATTTTACGGCGTGCTGGGAACCACCGCCTGTCGCTTTTTCGACCCGAGACTGGCCTCGTCCATTACCATGCGCGGCCATGCGATCATGCGCCAGACCAAAGCGCTGATTGAAGCTCAGGGTTACGACGTTATCTATGGCGATACCGACTCGACCTTTGTCTGGCTGAAAAAGGCGCACTCAGAAGATGATGCCGCCCGGATTGGCCGTGAGCTGGTGAGCTACGTCAACGACTGGTGGGCGCAGTCGCTGAAACAACAAAAATTGACCAGCGCGCTGGAGCTGGAATTTGAAACCCATTTTTGTCGCTTTCTGATGCCGACCATTCGCGGTGCAGATACCGGCAGTAAAAAACGCTATGCAGGGATGATTCAGGACGGTGCTGAGCAACGTATGGTGTTTAAGGGACTGGAAACGGTACGAACCGACTGGACGCCGCTGGCCCAACAGTTTCAGCAGGAGCTATACCTGCGAATTTTTCGTAACGAACCTTATCAGGAGTTTGTTCGCGAGACTATTGACCGTCTGATGGCCGGTGAAATGGATGAACAACTGGTGTACCGCAAGCGCCTGCGCCGCCCGTTAAGCGAATACCAGCGAAATGTTCCACCACACGTGCGTGCCGCGCGACTCGCCGATGAGCAGAATGTAAAGCTGGGGCGTCCACCGCAGTATCAAAATCGCGGAACCATAAAATATGTCTGGACGGTCAATGGCCCAGAACCTGTTGATTATCAGCTATCTGTGCTCGATTACGAGCATTATCTGACACGCCAGATCCAACCCGTTGCCGAAGGAATTCTTCCCTTTATTGACGATAATTTTGCTACACTACTCACAGGGCAACTGGGGTTATTTTGACGCGTGACGAAACCGTCGCCATCCAGTACCATAGCGCCCTTTCCATTCCTGGACCCCAATACACTTGCTGCCACTTTACTCTGGCAGAGGGTGAGTATTGCCTGCAACTAAAGATATAGAGCCGAACATATATGCCTTTTACACTTGGTCAACGCTGGATCAGCGATACAGAAAGCGAATTGGGACTTGGTACCGTTGTCGCCATGGATGCGCGAACCGTCACATTACTTTTCTCATCGACGGGCGAAAACCGTCTGTATGCGCGCAGTGATTCCCCCGTGACCCGCGTGATGTTCAATCCAGGCGATACGATAACAAGCCATGAAGGCTGGCAACTGCATGTCGATGAAGTAAAAGAAGAAAACGGCCTGCTTGCCTATATCGGAACCCGCCTGGATACCGAAGAAACCGGTGTCATGCTGCGTGAAGTACTACTCGACAGCAAACTGGTATTCAGCAAACCACAAGATCGCCTGTTTGCCGGCCAGATTGACCGCATGGATCGCTTTGCTCTGCGCTATCGCGCGCGTAAATTTCAGAGCGAACAATACCGTATGCCGTGGAGTGGTTTGCGTGGTCAACGTACCAGCCTGATTCCTCACCAGCTGAACATTGCCCATGATGTTGGCCGTCGTCATGCCCCTCGCGTTTTACTGGCAGACGAAGTGGGTTTAGGTAAAACCATTGAAGCCGGGATGATCCTGCATCAACAGCTGCTGTCAGGCGCCGCAGAGCGCGTGCTGATCATCGTGCCGGAGACATTACAGCACCAGTGGCTGGTCGAAATGCTGCGTCGCTTCAACCTGCGTTTTGCCCTGTTTGATGATGAGCGTTATGCAGAAGCGCAGCACGACGCCTACAACCCGTTTGAAACCGAACAACTGGTCATCTGCTCGCTGGACTTTGCCCGTCGCAGTAAACAGCGCCTGGAGCATCTGTGTGACGCCGAATGGGATCTGCTGATCGTCGATGAAGCGCATCACCTGGTGTGGAGCGAAGACGCGCCCAGCCGCGAATATATGGCCATTGAACAACTGGCAGAACGTGTGCCGGGCATCCTGCTGCTAACCGCTACACCGGAGCAGCTGGGCATGGAAAGTCACTTTGCTCGTCTGCGCCTGCTGGACCCCAGCCGTTTCCACGATTTCGCCCAGTTTGTTGAAGAGCAAAAAAATTATCGTCCGGTCGCCGACGCCGTCGCTATGTTACTGGCAGGCAACAAGCTGAGTAATAGTGAGCTGAACATGTTAGGCGACATGATTGGCGAGCAGGACATTGAACCGCTATTGCAGGCGGCAAACAGCGACAGCGAAGATGCCCAGAGCGCGCGTCAGGAGCTGGTTTCGATGCTGATGGACCGCCATGGCACCAGCCGCGTGCTGTTCCGTAACACCCGTAATGGTGTTAAAGGCTTCCCAAAACGCGAGCTGCACACCATCAAGCTGCCGCTGCCGACCCAATACCAGACGGCGATTAAAGTCTCCGGCATTATGGGTGCGCGTAAAAGCGCGGAAGACCGGGCGCGCGATATGCTCTACCCGGAACAGATTTATCAGGAATTCGAAGGCGATACCGGCACCTGGTGGAACTTTGACCCGCGCGTGGAATGGCTAATGGGCTATCTGACCAGCCACCGCTCGCAAAAAGTATTAGTTATCTGTGCAAAAGCCACCACCGCGCTTCAACTGGAGCAGGTTCTGCGCGAGCGCGAAGGTATCCGCGCTGCCGTGTTCCATGAAGGGATGTCGATCATTGAGCGTGACCGCGCCGCAGCCTGGTTTAGCGAAGAAGATAGCGGCGCCCAGGTAATGCTGTGTTCTGAAATCGGCTCCGAAGGGCGTAACTTCCAGTTCGCCAGCAATCTGGTGATGTTTGACCTGCCGTTCAACCCGGACCTGCTGGAACAGCGTATTGGCCGTCTGGACCGTATTGGTCAGGCGCATGATATTCAGATCCACGTCCCGTACCTGGAAAAAACCGCACAATCCGTGCTGGTGCGCTGGTACCACGAAGGTCTGGATGCGTTCGAACACACCTGCCCGACCGGCCGTACCATCTACGACACGGTCTATAACAATCTGATCGGCTACCTGGCTGAACCAGAAAATACCGATGGCTTTGACGATCTGATCAAAACCTGTCGCGAACAACATGACGCGCTGAAAGCTCAGCTGGAGCAAGGTCGTGATCGTCTGCTCGAGATCCACTCTAACGGCGGTGAAAAAGCGCTGGCACTGGCTGAGAGTATTGAAGAACAGGACGATGATACCAGCCTGATCGCCTTCGCCATGAACCTGTTTGATATCGTTGGTATTAATCAGGATGACCGTGGTGACAATTTGATCGTGCTGACACCGTCCGATCATATGCTGGTGCCAGATTTCCCTGGATTGCCGGAAGATGGCTGCACCATTACGTTTGAGCGTGATGTCGCTCTGTCGCGTGAAGACGCTCAGTTTATTACCTGGGAGCATCCGTTAATCCGTAATGGTCTGGATCTTATCCTCTCTGGCGACACCGGCAGCAGCACCATTTCGTTGTTGAAAAACAAAGCATTGCCGGTTGGAACTCTGTTGGTTGAGCTGGTGTATGTGGTTGAAGCGCAAGCGCCGAAACAGCTGCAGCTGAACCGCTTCCTGCCGCCAACGCCGGTACGTATGCTGCTGGATAAAAACGGCAATAACCTCGCTGCACAGGTTGAGTTCGAAACCTTTAACCGCCAGCTCAGCGCCGTTAACCGCCACACCGGCAGTAAACTGGTCAACGCCGTGCAGCAAGACGTTCATACTATTCTGCAACTCGGTGAAGCGCAGGTGGAAAAATCAGCCCGCGCGCTGATCGACGCGGCGCGTAAAGAAGCGGACGAAAAACTGACTGCGGAACTCTCCCGTCTGGAAGCGCTGCGTGCCGTTAACCCGAACATCCGTGATGACGAACTCAGCGCAATTGAAAGCAACCGTCAGCAGGTGATGGAAAGCCTGGATCAGGCGGGCTGGCGTCTGGATGCCCTGCGCCTGATCGTCGTGACGCATCAGTAACGGAGCCATACATGGGGATGGAAAACTACAATCCGCCGCAGGAACCCTGGTTGGTCATCCTGTATCAGGATGAGCACATTATGGTGGTCAACAAGCCGAGCGGTTTGTTGTCTGTGCCGGGTCGTCTGGATGAGCACAAAGACAGCGTGATGACGCGTATTCAGCGCGACTATCCGCAGGCTGAATCCGTCCATCGTCTGGATATGGCCACCAGCGGCGTGATTGTAGTCGCGCTAACCAAAGCGGCAGAGCGCGAGCTAAAACGCCAGTTTCGCGAGCGCGAACCGAAAAAACAGTATGTGGCACGCGTCTGGGGGCATCCCGCTCCGGCCGAGGGTCTGGTTGATTTACCGCTGATTTGCGACTGGCCGAACAGGCCAAAGCAAAAAGTGTGTTATGAGACCGGGAAATCAGCGCAGACAGAGTATGAAGTAGTGGAGTTCGCGGCGGATAACACCGCCCGGGTCGTGCTTAAACCGATTACTGGACGCTCCCACCAGCTGCGTGTGCATATGCTGGCGTTAGGGCATCCAATCCTCGGCGATCGCTTCTATGCTACGCCCGAAGCGCTGGCGTTGGCACCCCGCCTGCTGCTGCACGCCGAGATGCTAACCATCACGCATCCCGAATACGGCAACAGTATGACGTTTAAAGTCCCGGCGGATTTTTAAATTCTGAGCCAATTTATGCCGGGGGCGCTTCGCTTGCCCGGCCTACATTCATTACCGTAGGCCGGATAAGGCACTAGCCGCATCCGGCATAATTATTATTTAAAGCCTTTTTGTTCTTTGATTAACTCGTAAGCCTTCTGGATTTCCTGCGCTTTTTGCTTCGCCATTTCCATCATCTCTGGCGGCAGACCTTTCGCGACCAGTTTGTCCGGATGGTGCTCGCTCATCAGCTTACGGTAAGCGCGCTTTATGGTAGTCGCATCATCGGTCGTTTTCACACCCAGCACATTACAGGCGTCTTCCAGCGTCGGGCCGCGTTGCGCCTGCTGCCAGCCACCGCCGCCAGACTGCTGCTGATATCCGCCGCCAAACTGTGCGCCGCCCTGCATCATGCGCAGGAACTGATCAAATTGGGTACGTGAGATCCCCAACTCTTCAGCAATCACATACAGCACTTCACGCTCATTAGGATGTAACGACCCATCGGCAAATGCCGCCTGGATTTGAATTTCCAGAAACATGCGGATCAGATCGAATCGACCAAAACAGACGCTGCGAAACTGACGCATCTTTTCACGTAATGGATAATTATCCGATTTTCCTACCCGGAAGGCGTGTTGTGCAGCCGTTCGCGAGTCACCGTGCAAATTCATCCGATCCATCAACTGGCTGGCGATATGAATATCGGCTTCCGTGACGCGACCTTTGGATTTGGTCAGATGTCCCATCACCTCAAAAGTGGTGGCAAAAAACAGCGCCTGGCGTTCACGTTGGTTGGCAAACCACGCCATTTTGCGCATGCGGGCTTTGTCGAACATGTGGCCAACTAACAGCCCCAGAACCACACCCCAGAAGCCGCCACCCATCATTAAGGCCACGGCTACACCAATTATCTTTCCCCAATACTGCATAGACTCCCCAAATCTTTATGCTCTCAGCCAGGCTATGTCCCACAATATAAGGTGCTTTTACCGATTTACGGCTGCGGTCAATTGTGGGACATCGCCTATAATTTGCATTATCATACCTGTCATTCAATGCCGTGCCTAACACCACGGATGCCTAAATGGGCAGGATTAACACTAGCGCAGTGAAGATGAGATAAGTTAGGCTGTGACCGTTTGTCACGCGCGACGCTACTGATGATGGAACAATAAATACAACGTATGAAAAAACGTATTCCCACTCTTCTGGCCACCATGATTGCCAGTGCCCTCTATAGCCATCAGGGCCTGACAGCCGATCTCGCCTCACAGTGTATGCTGGGCGTGCCGAGCTATGACCGTCCTCTGGTACAGGGCGAGACTAATGAATTACCCGTCACCATCAATGCCGACAACGCTAAAGGGAATTATCCCGATGACGCGGTGTTTACCGGCAACGTGGACATCGCACAGGGTAACAGCCGCCTGCAGGCCGACGAAGTACAGCTTCATCAGAAGCAGGCTGAAGGCCAGCCGGAGCCAATACGTACCGTCGATGCGCTGGGCAATGTCCATTATGATGACAATCAGGTTATTCTGAAGGGGCCGAAGGGTTGGTCGAATCTGAATACCAAAGATACCAACATCTGGGAAGGTGATTACCAGATGGTGGGCCGTCAGGGACGCGGGAAAGCCGATCTGATGAAACAGCGTGGGGAAAACCGTTATACCATTCTGGAAAACGGTAGCTTTACCTCCTGTCTGCCAGGTTCCGATACCTGGAGCGTCGTCGGTAGCGAGGTGATCCACGACCGTGAAGAACAGGTCGCAGAGATCTGGAACGCCCGTTTTAAACTGGGTCCGGTTCCGGTCTTTTACAGTCCTTATTTACAGTTACCCGTCGGCGATAAGCGCCGTTCCGGTTTTCTGATCCCGAACGCAAAATATTCCACCAATAACTATTTTGAGTTCTACCTGCCGTATTACTGGAACATTGCGCCCAACATGGACGCCACCATCACGCCACATTATATGCACCGTCGTGGCGGGATCATGTGGGAAAACGAATTCCGCTACCTGACGCAAGCAGGTGCGGGCCTGATGGAGTTCGACTATCTGAACTCCGATAAAGTGTATGAGGACGAACATCCGAAGGATGACAATTCACGTCGCTGGCTGTTTTACTGGCAACACTCTGGGGTGATGGACCAGGTGTGGCGTTTCAACGTTGACTATACCAAGGTCAGCGACACCAGCTACTTTAATGATTTCGATAACAAATACGGTTCCAGTACCGACGGCTACGCCACGCAAAAATTCAGCGTCGGCTACGCGGTACAGAACTTTGATGCCACAGTTTCGACCAAGCAGTTCCAGGTCTTCGACGCGCAAAACAGTAACAGCTACTCTGCGCAGCCGCAGTTAGATGTCAACTACTACCAGAATGACGTTGGTCCGTTTGATACCCGTATTTATGGTCAGGCGGTGCACTTCGTTAACACCAACGACAACATGCCGGAAGCGACGCGCGTTCACCTTGAACCGACCATCAATCTGCCATTGTCGAACAACTGGGGAAGCATCAATACCGAAGCAAAACTGCTGGCAACGCACTATCAGCAGACTAATCTGGATTGGTACAACAGCAACCCGCAGAACACCAAGCTCGATGATTCAGCTAACCGCGTCATGCCGCAGTTTAAAGTTGACGGCAAGATGGTGTTTGAGCGCGACATGCAAATGCTGGCGCCGGGTTATACCCAGACGCTGGAGCCGCGCGCGCAGTACCTGTACGTACCGTATCGCGACCAAAGTCATATCTATAACTATGACTCGTCCCTGCTGCAATCCGACTATAGCGGCCTGTTCCGTGACCGTACCTATGGCGGTCTGGACCGCATTGCCTCCGCCAACCAGGTCACGACTGGGGTCACATCTCGCGTTTATGATGACGCAGCCGTTGAACGTTTTAATATATCCGTGGGTCAAATCTACTATTTCACCGAGTCTCGCACCGGCGATGACAACATTAAATGGGAGAATGATGATAAAACGGGCTCACTGGTATGGGCGGGCGATACCTACTGGCGCATCTCCGATCGCTGGGGGTTACGCAGTGGGATCCAGTACGATACCCGTCTGGACAGCGTTGCAACCAGTAGCAGCAGTATCGAATATCGTCGCGACGAAAACCGTATGCTGCAGTTGAACTACCGTTATGCCAGCTCGGAGTATATCCAGGCTACTCTGCCGTCTTACTACTCTACGGCAGAGCAGTATAAAAACGGGATCTCACAGGTGGGCGCAGTGGCAAGCTTCCCAATCGCCGACCGTTGGTCGATTGTTGGCGCTTACTACTTCGATACCAACGTGAACAAAGAAGCAGATTCAATGCTGGGGCTGCAGTACAACTCCTGCTGTTACGCCATTCGCTTCGGTTACGAACGTAAGCTGAACGGCTGGGATAACACCCAGAAACACGCGATTTATGACAACACGATCGGCTTTAATATCGAACTGCGCGGCCTGAGCTCCAACTACGGTCTCGGCACCAACCAAATGTTGCGTTCAAACATTTTGCCGTATCAAAGCTCTTTATGATCTGATTGATTTACAACGTAATCCGCATCGCGGTTAATTGAAATGGAAAAAGTATGAAGAACTGGAAAACGCTGCTTCTCGGTATCGCCATGATCGCGAATACCAGTTTCGCTGCCCCACAGGTAGTCGATAAAGTCGCAGCCGTCGTCAATAACGGCGTCGTTCTCGAAAGCGACGTCGATGGCTTAATGCAGTCAGTAAAACTTAATGCGGGTCAGGCTGGTCAGCAGTTACCGGACGACGCCACGCTGCGTCATCAGATCCTGGAACGTTTGATCATGGATCAAATCCTCCTGCAAATGGGTCAGAAGATGGGTGTTAAAATCTCTGACGAGCAGTTGGATCAGGCTATTGCCAACATCGCCAAGCAGAACAACATGACGCTGGAT
Source organism: Citrobacter sp. Cf087 (assembly GCF_030334285.1). Classification (NCBI taxonomy): domain Bacteria; kingdom Pseudomonadati; phylum Pseudomonadota; class Gammaproteobacteria; order Enterobacterales; family Enterobacteriaceae; genus Citrobacter; species Citrobacter sp. Cf087. Next base: position 352,956 of record NZ_JAOWED010000029.1, on the reverse strand, counting down.
CAGATGCGCAGTCGTTTGGCACAGGATGGTTTAAGTTATTCGACCTATCGTAGCCAGATCCGCAAAGAGATGACCATCTCTGAAGTTCGTAACAACGAAGTTCGCCGTCGCGTCACTATCCTGCCTCAGGAAGTGGATGCCCTGGCGCAACAGGTAGGCAACCAAAACGATGCCAGCACCGAACTTAACCTGAGCCACATTCTGATCCCATTACCGGAAAACCCAACTTCCGACCAGGTTAACGCGGCTGAAAGCCAGGCACGCTCTGTTGTTGATGAAGCGCGTAACGGTAGCGATTTCGGCAAACTGGCTATTACTTATTCCGCTGACCAGCAGGCGCTGAAAGGCGGCCAGATGGGTTGGGGACGTATTCAGGAGCTGCCGGGTATCTTCGCCCAGGCGTTAAGCACTGCGAAAAAAGGCGATATCATCGGCCCAATTCGTTCAGGCGTCGGCTTCCACATCCTGAAAGTCAATGATATGCGTGGCCAAAGCCAGAGCATCTCCGTGACTGAAGTTCACGCCCGCCATATTCTACTTAAGCCGTCGCCGATCATGACCGATCAGCAGGCGCGTCTGAAGCTGGAACAAATCGCGGCAGATATTAAGAGCGGTAAAACTACCTTCGCGGCAGCCGCTAAAGAGTTTTCTCAGGATCCAGGCTCTGCCAACCAGGGCGGCGATCTGGGTTGGGCTGCAGCGGATATTTTCGACCCAGCTTTCCGCGATGCGCTGACCAAACTTCATAAAGGCCAGATGAGCGCCCCGGTGCACTCCTCTTTCGGTTGGCATCTGATCGAACTGCTGGACACGCGTAACGTTGATAAAACTGACGCGGCGCAGAAAGACAGAGCTTACCGTATGCTGATGAACCGTAAATTCTCGGAAGAAGCAGCAACCTGGATGCAGGAACAGCGCGCCAGCGCTTACGTTAAAGTTCTGAGCAACTAATGGCTCGTACTCAACGTGTTGTTATCACTCCCGGCGAACCCGCCGGGATTGGCCCGGACCTGGTGGTTCAGCTCGCCCAGCGCGATTGGCCTGTAGAACTCGTTGTCTGTGCGGATGCAGGACTTCTCAGTGACCGGGCAGCGATGCTCGGTTTACCGCTTTCACTCCTCCCCTACTCTCCAGATACCCCAGCCAGACCGCAATCAGCAGGCACATTGACGCTGTTACCGGTTGCGCTGCGGGCACCTGCTGTCGCGGGTCAGTTGGCGGTAGAAAACGGGCAATATGTAGTGGATACGCTGGCTCGCGCCTGCGATGGTTGTCTGCAAGGTGAGTTTGCGGCGTTGATCACCGGTCCGGTTCACAAGGGCGTAATCAATGACGCAGGCGTTCCGTTTACCGGGCATACCGAGTTTTTTGAAGAGCGCTCACAGGCAAAGAAAGTTGTTATGATGCTGGCGACCGAAGAGCTGCGCGTTGCCCTGGCAACCACGCATTTGCCGCTCAGAGCCGTTGCCGACGCCATTACGCCCGCCCTGCTTCAGGAAGTGATCGGCATTTTGCATCATGATTTACGCACTAAGTTCGGCATTGCCGATCCACATATTCTGGTGTGCGGTCTTAACCCGCATGCTGGTGAAGGCGGTCATATGGGAACGGAAGAGATAGACACCCTCATTCCGGTACTCGATGAACTGCGTGCGCAGGGGATGAAATTAAACGGCCCGCTGCCCGCAGATACGCTTTTTCAGCCCAAATATCTCGACCACGCGGATGCCGTGCTGGCAATGTACCACGATCAGGGTCTCCCCGTGCTAAAATACCAGGGATTTGGTCGCGGTGTGAATATCACGCTGGGCCTGCCCTTTATTCGCACATCCGTCGATCACGGCACCGCACTTGAACTCGCGGGCCATGGACAAGCAGATGTCGGCAGTTTTATTACGGCGCTTAATCTCGCCATCAAAATGATTGTTAATACCAATGAATAATCGAGTCCATCAGGGCCATTTAGCCCGTAAACGTTTCGGGCAGAACTTCCTCAACGATCAGTTTGTGATCGAAAGTATTGTCTCTGCTATCAACCCGCAGAAAGGTCAGGCTATGGTCGAAATCGGCCCAGGCCTGGCGGCATTGACCGAACCAGTAGGCGAACGTCTGGACAAGCTCACGGTCATTGAACTGGACCGCGATCTGGCAGCACGCTTACAGACACACCCGTTTTTAGGGCCTAAGCTGACGATTTATCAGCAAGATGCTATGACCATGAACTTCGGCGAACTGGCACAAACGATGGGACAGCCGCTACGTGTATTCGGCAACCTGCCGTACAACATCTCCACGCCGCTCATGTTCCATCTTTTTTCCTATACTGATGCCATTGCCGACATGCATTTCATGTTGCAAAAAGAGGTGGTCAATCGTCTGGTTGCAGGGCCAAACAGTAAAGCGTATGGTCGATTAAGCGTCATGGCGCAGTATTACTGCAATGTGATCCCGGTACTTGAAGTACCGCCTTCCGCATTTACGCCTGCGCCTAAAGTCGATTCCGCCGTAGTGCGTCTGGTCCCTCACGCGACGATGCCGTACCCGGTTAAAGATGTTCGTGTGCTGAGCCGTATTACCACCGAAGCGTTTAATCAGCGCCGTAAAACGGTACGTAACAGTCTCGGCAACCTATTTAGCGTTGAAGTACTGACAGAGCTGGGCGTTGATCCGGCGATGCGAGCGGAAAATATCTCTGTCGCGCAATACTGCCGGATGGCTAACTATCTGTCAGAAAACGCGCCATCGAAGGAGAGTTAAACATGATCAATTCGCCCCGAGTGTGCATTCAGGTACAAAGCGTCTACATTGAGGCGCAATCCTCACCTGATGATGAACGTTACGTTTTTGCTTACACCGTAACTATCCGCAATTTGGGGCGAGCGCCTGTGCAGCTGTTGGGGCGTTATTGGTTAATCACTAATGGTCATGGCCGCGAAACAGAAGTCCAGGGTGAAGGCGTGGTTGGCGTCCAGCCCCATATCGAACCCGGCGAAGAGTACCAGTATACCAGCGGTGCGGTGATTGAAACGCCGCTGGGCACCATGCAGGGTCACTACGAAATGATCGATGAACAAGGCATCGCCTTTACCATCGACATTCCCGTATTCCGACTCGCCGTTCCAACACTCATTCATTAAAACAATAACTATGGCGACATACCTTATTGGCGACGTTCACGGTTGTTACGATGAACTGGTAGCCTTGCTGCATCAGGTAGACTTTAATTCCAAAAAAGATACCCTATGGCTCACCGGCGATCTGGTCGCTCGTGGGCCGGGCTCGCTGGACGTTTTGCGCTACGTGAAATCACTGGGCGACAGCGTGCGGTTGGTATTGGGTAATCACGATTTACACCTGCTGGCCGTATTTGCTGGTATCAGTCGTAATAAACCTAAAGACAGGGTCACATCGCTGCTCGAAGCACCGGATGCCGACGAATTACTTAACTGGCTCCGCCGTCAACCGCTGTTGCAGGTGGACGAAGAGAAGAAGCTGGTGATGGCACATGCCGGTATCACCCCACAGTGGGACCTGCAGACGGCAAAAGACTGTGCTCGCGATGTTGAAGCCGTGTTGTCGAGTGACTCATATCCCTTCTTCCTTGATGCGATGTACGGCGACATGCCCAATAACTGGACCCCGGAACTGACCGGGCTGGCACGCCTGCGTTTTATTACCAACGCCTTTACCCGCATGCGTTACTGCTTCCCCAACGGTCAACTGGATATGTACAGCAAAGAGTCACCAGAAGACGCGCCTGCCCCGCTGAAGCCATGGTTTGCCATTCCTGGACCTGTCAGTGAAGCGTACAGCATTGCATTCGGGCACTGGGCATCGCTGGAAGGCAAAGGCACACCAGAAGGTATTTACGCGCTGGATACGGGGTGTTGCTGGGGAGGCGATCTCACCTGTCTGCGCTGGGAAGACAAACAGTACTTTGTGCAGCCATCAAATCGCCATCTGAATCTGGATCCTGGCGAAGCGGTCAACGCCTGAGAGATTTATGCCTGATGGCGCTACGCTTATCAGGCCTACATCTGGCACAAGAATAGGCCGGATAAGGCGTTTCGCCGCCATCCGGCACTTACAGGATTAACGACGCTCCAGAATCTCGAAGCAGTAGCTGTGAGAGTTTTGCGCGTCGGCATCGTGGAATTCACTGAACACCGACTCCCAGTCATCCGGTTCGTAGTCCGGGAAATGCGTATCCCCTTCGACTTCAGCATCAATGTGCGTCAGATACAGCTTCTGCGCTTTTGGCAGGAACTGCTCATACACGCGCCCACCGCCAATCACCATAATCTCTGGTTCATCACCGCAGGCCGCAATGGCTTCATCAACAGACTTCACCCACTGCACACGATCGTCAGTGCCAGGCTTGCTGCTGATGACGATATTTTTACGCCCAGGTAACGGTCGCCCGATGGATTCCCAGGTGTGGCGTCCCATGACAACCGGCTTGTTTAAGGTATTACGTTTAAACCAGGCGAGATCGGCAGGGAGGTTCCACGGCATGGCGTTCTCCATACCGATGACGCGATCTACCGCTAACGCCGCAATCAGACTGATCATTGAATATTTCCCGGATACAAAAAAATTGTCGCCACTATACGGAAAGCGCAATCTTTCGTCGACTGGCGGAAAGAGGATGAACAGGAAAATTTTCCGTTCTGCTGGCGAACCGACCTATTTAAGGTGGTACGCCAGCATTACAGTAGTTCAAAAACAGCCAATTAGCAGTAAAGTTTGCAGAACATCACATTTTTTACCCTATGCTGACGGTTTCACTTCCGGCTCATCGGCGACGTCGCCCGTATGCTTACCTTCATCCGTGCCTTGCCAGCCATGGCGTTGAATTAACGATAAGTGCTGACGATCTTCCGCAATAATTTCACTCAGCATTGCGCTGGTGCGTTTATAAACGGCCGCGCGGGAAGTCGCGTCATTTTCCCCTTTCACCATCTCCTCTACCATCATGGTATTGAATCGGCGGAATACGTCCGCCCGCTCACGTGCCTCATAGCGCCCAAGCCCGAGACCCTCCAACGCCAGACGTCCGGTCTTCAGTGCACCTTCAAAGGTTTCGCGTTCCGGCATATCCACGCCCGCCTGGCGCAGGCGGATGTAATGATCCACATCGCGCGCACGAGCAATAATTTGCAGATGCGGGAAATGCTCTTTCACCATTTCGGTTAACTGCAGGCTGGTTTGCGGATCGTCAATGGCATTAATAATGACTTCAGCTTTCGCCGCCCCGGCAGACTCCAGCAGATCCATCCGGGTCGCATCGCCATAGAAAACCTTCATCCCGAATTTACGCAGCGTTTCGATATGGTCCGGGTCATGATCAAGAACCACCATTTTGACCCCACTCGACAACAACAGACGACCGGTTATCTGGCCAAATCGCCCAAATCCAGCGATGATCACCCGCGGTTGCTCCTCATCGATTTCATCGGCTTCCCGCTCTTCCGAAGTCGCCGATTTTTCCAGACGCGTCAAAATCACCAGCAAAATCGGCGTAGCCGCCATCGACAACGCCACCGCCAGCGTCAGCGATTTCGCCCAGTCAGGATCGAGCACATTTGCCATTTGCGCCGCGCCAAACACCACAAAGGCAAACTCACTGCCCTGCCCTAACAATACGGCAAACCAGCGACGCTGCTTGTTCGGCACCTGCAACGGTTTCGCTATCAACCACAGCATGACGGTTTTGATAACCAGGAAACCGACCAGCAAAATGATAATGCGCAAGGGATTATCAATCAGCGTACCAAAGTCGATAGACATCCCCACGCCAATGAAAAACAGTCCCAGCAGCAATCCTTTAAATGGCTCAATGTCGCTTTCCAGCGCGTGGCGATACTCAGAGCTTGCCAGCAGCACCCCGGCCAGAAAGGCCCCCATCGCCATCGACAGGCCAACCTCTTCCAGGAGCAGACCGAAGCCAAACACGAGGAACAGCGCAACGGCACTGAATACTTCCCGCAGGCCCGAACGCGCAACAAAACGCAAGGCCGGACGTGTGACATAACGCCCCAATACCACCACTAATACCAGTGCGCCCGCTACCTTCAGGGCTGACAATGCAAACGCCCCAAGCGTAGTCGATGCGCCGCTCGCCGCCAGTAACGGGATCATCGCCACCAATGGAATAGCGGCGATATCCTGGAACAGCAGCACGGCAAACGCGCTGCGGCCCATTTGCGAAACCATCAGGTTGCGTTCATTCATTGCCTGCATAGCGATGGCCGTTGAGGAAAGCGCCAGCGTCATGCCGATCAGTTCCGCTACCTGCCAGCGCAGGCCGAGGAACATACAGAACAAACCAATTAAGCCGCCGCAAACCACCATCTGTAGCGCACCGCCGCCGAACACCGATGCCCGCAATTTCCACAAACGTTGCGGATCCAGCTCCAGACCGATGACAAACAGCATCAGTACCACACCGATCTCCGCAAAATGCAGGATGGATTCGGCGTCCGTCACCAGCCTCAGCCCCCAGGGTCCGATAATGCATCCGGCGATGAGATACCCCAGTACCGACCCTAATCCCAGCCGTACGGCGATGGGTACAATCAGCGCCGCCGATCCGAGATAAATCAGCGCCTGTATCAGCGTATGGCTATCCATGGTGTGCCTCCTGCCATTCCATCAGACGCTGTTTGTAGTGACGCGCCTGCGCTTGCAGCGTTTCATCATCACAGATAAACGTACAGTGCATCGCAAACGGCGGCAGCCATTTGAGGCCGCAATAGAGCGCTGTTGCCTGTAAAGGCTGAGAAAGCACATCAAATCCGGGATGGGAGCCAATATCGAAGTGGTTTTCACCGCCGCCGGTCGTCACCGCCCACAGCAGTTGTTTACCGTGCAGCGCAGTACCACCATGGCCATACGCCCAGCCGTGCGAAAGGACTTTATCCATCCACAGCTTGAGTAATGGAGGTGTGCTGTACCACTGCATCGGATGCTGCCAGATGATCAAATCAGCGCGCGCCAGCGCATCCTGTTCAGCGGCAATATCGATATTGAAGTCGGGGTAGAGCTGGTATAGCGAGCGTATCTCCACGCCCTCCAGCGTCCTTGCCTGTTCAAGCATCCGCTTATTCGCATGCGAATGTTGCGGATAGGGATGCGCATAAATGATGAGAATCATGATTAGCCTGTGTCACTGCATTATTGTAATAACAGTGAGTTTAGTCACTTAATCCACAGGCTAACAGTCAATATTATTGAGTGGCTGAATGGAGAAAACTGAACTAGTTGTCCAGTTCGCTCATATCCTTAACCTGATCGCGGTTAATCTGTTCCGTCTTACCCGTCTGGGCATTTTTGTACGACACCAGACCAGTATCATCATCAACCTGTGGTTTGCCGTCAGTGACGATTGTTTTGCCATCGGTGGTTTTAACCGCCTGGTTTGAGGAACAACCGGCCACGGTAAACAGTGCTGCTGCGGTAAAAATTGAGGTGATCAGGATATGTTTTTGCATGGTGTTCTCCCTGCTTTTCAGTTGTTTTCAGTGATATACCCAGTTAACTGTAGGCTAACTGACTGAGTTGCAGGGAAAATACAGAACACTCCTAATAGCCTGCCCTGGTCACGGGCTTACTGCGAATCGTCATTTGACTGGTTTGCGCCAGCGTCAGACCTCGCGTTTCCGGGGCGAAAGCGATGGACACAAGCAGGCCAATCAGCGAAATTCCTGCGCCCATCAGCATGACATTGCTGATACCGTATTTGGTGATGAATACCGGCAGCGCCCAGGTTGAAACAATAGTACCGATGCGGCTTAAGGACATAATCACCCCGACGGCAGACGCGCGAATGTCGGTAGGGAACAGTTCGTTTGGGTATAGCCACTGCAGGTTTCCCGGTCCCCCCGAGAAAAACGCGTACACGGCAAACGCCAGCACCACCAGCCACGCCCCCATATCAGGAATTAACCCCAGCACAGCCAACGCCAGCGTCATCATAATAAAGCTGCCAATCAATAGCGGTCGGCGACCCGCGCTATTGAGCCAGAACATGGGCGGAATGCATCCCAGCATAAAGCACAGGCTTATCACCACATTGCCCAACGCGGCGCTTTTCCCGGCACCAAGCCCCAACAGTCCAACAATCTGCGGACCAAAGGTATAAATGGCGAACATCGGGATCACCTGACAGGTCCAGATAGCGGCAACAAACAGGACAAACGGGAAGTGTCGGCGATTAAACAACTGAAGGAAACGCGTCTCCTGCGGCGCCTCTTCGTCGAACACCACCGGTTCGCCGAACAGTTTGATCATCATCGCTTCACACTCTTTCACCCGACCTTTACGCAGCAGCCAGCGCGGCGATTCAGGAAGATCGAAGCGCCCAATCAGGATCAAAATACAGGGGATCACCGCGCTGCCCAGCATCCAGCGCCATCCTCCCTCAACATCATAAAGCCAGTAACCGACCAGATCGGCACAGGTAGCGCCGACATACCACATCGCGGCGATAAAACCGATGGAGAAAGCGCGCTGGCGGGTATTGGAGAACTCGGTAATCATCGAGGTAGCAATCGGATAATCGGCACCAATCACAATGCCGATCAGCACGCGCATCACCAACAGCTCAACGGGCGAGGAAACAAACATGGTTGCTGCCGATATCACGCCAATGGCGATAATATCGATGATGAACATTTTGCGCCGCCCGACCTTATCGGAAATGTAGCCAAACAGCGACGTCCCCACAAACAGACCAGCGAGAGTGCCGGCGCCCAGCAGACCAATCCACTGTGCGTCCAGTTTCAATGCTGGCGTGAGCTGTTCCAGCGCCACGCCAATCATCACCAGCACATAACCATCCAGAAATGGCCCACCGCTTCCCCACAGCATTATCCGGCGGTGAATAGAGGTAAATTTGATGTCATCAAAGTTCCTGGGCTGCTGCATAGCGACTTCCTGTTTCAACACGGGCAAAGCGTCATCTATAGGCCGGATAAGGCGTTTACGCCCCCATCCGGCACTGGCGTCACATGATTGCCGGATAAGACGCTAGCGCGTCTTATCCGGCCTACGGGTGCACAACCTCGTACTTATTAACCGTAGCGAAACTCCACGCCAAATGTCCCACGCGGGTATTCCCACTTTTCCAGCGCTGTATCGAGTCCGAGAATGCGGCACGTTCCGCACTCCAGACATCCGGCATAATCAAACCGTACGCTGCCGTCGTCCTGCTTTTTATACAGCCCCGCTGGACAGGCCTTAATCAGCACTGCCAGCGCCTGTTTATCAGGATCGGTTTTGAGAATGATATGTGGGCTGTCTTCATCGACATTGAACTTATTGACGCCCAGTTTGACGTCCACATTGACGGGAGATGTCATAATACGGTCACTCCTTTCAGGCCATCTTTCATCAGGTTGATGAAGCCCACTTTCTTCGCATGGCGCAGGATTTTTTTACGCATTGGCACTGGGGCGGAACCATCTACGGTGAACAGGTCGCGTGCGATACTGACCGCCATTTCGGGATAGGCGGTAAACATGCGCGGGTTATCAAGAAAAGCAGGAAGCTTCTGGTACATACGCATATCGCGCATCGGGCCATCGTCCAGATGCTGACGGTATTCACCCAGCGACTGCTTGCTAAAGTCGTCACGCTTCATCGCTGAAAGCACCGTTTTCGCCGCCGCTTCGCCTGCGGAAATGGCGAGATCCATACCGCGAATGGTAAAGCCGAGGTTCATACACATTCCGGCAGCGTCACCGGCAATCAGCACACCGTCCCCCACCAGTTCAGGCTGCATATTCATACCGGCTTCAGGTACGACGTGCGCGGCATATTCCACCAGCTTGCCACCGGCGATCAGTGGGGCAACCGCCGGATGCTGTTTGAAATCTTCCAGCATTTGCGGGACCGATTTTTTCGCGTCTTTCAGGTGATGAAGGCCGCAGACCAGCCCCAGAGAAAGGGTTGTTTCATTCGTATAGAGAAAGCCACCGCCCATCAACCCATCGGTTGGCGATCCGGCAAACAGGCAGGCTGCACCTTCGTTCCCCTGTAACTGGAAACGATCTTCAATTACCGATTTTGGCAGTTCGATCAGCTCTTTTACGCCGACGGCAACATGCGATGCCTCGACGCGCTTTGCCATACCCAGCTTTTCAGCCAGCAGAGAATTCACCCCGTCGGCGAGGATCACCACTTTGGCTTCCAGAATATCGCCGTCGGCTTCCACGCCCACGACTTTACCCTCGCGCTGCACAACGTTATCCACACGAATACCGGTGATGAGCTGGGCGCCCGCCTCCTCGGCCTGCTCCATCAGCCAGGCGTCAAATTTGCTACGTAAGACGGAATAAGAAACCTGCGACGATGCGGCCTCTTCACCATTGCAATAGTCGATGGTCATCGCCCCTTTGTCGGTCATAAAGGCGAGCTTTTCGTGGGTGATTATGCGTTCAATGGGGGCCTGCTCAGCAAAACCGGGAATGATGCGCTCCAGGCTATGCGCATACATGCGCCCACCGGTGACATTCTTCGCGCCAGCAGAATTGCCGCGCTCGATAACCAGCACCTGTGCACCTTCCCGAGCCAGCACCAGCGCCGCAACCGAACCAGCCAGACCTGCACCCACGATGATGGCATCAAAGATATCTTCGGACATACGTACTCCTGTCAGCGGCAGGATACCTTCGCATCCTGCCCGAATGGTTTAACGCGCTAAGGCAGCCGTCAGCGCAGGCAGGATCTTCAGCGCATCGCCAACGATGCCATAATCTGCATACTGGAAAATCGGCGCATTTTTGTCTTTGTTGATGGCGAAAATCGTCTGTGCGCCGTTGGCGCCGACCATATGTTGGATCTGCCCTGAGATCCCCACGGCCAGATACAGTTCAGGCTTAAGCATCAGGTTGGAGATGCCGACGTAGCGTTCATGCTCCATCCACTTCTCGTTTTCCGCCACCGGACGGGAACAGGCCAACTCAGCGCCAATCGTCTGGCACAGCGCTTCTGCCAGCGAGATATTTTCTTTGCTACCAATACCGCGTCCCACGCTGACCACCAGACGGGCTTTGTCGAGATCGACGCTGTTGCTCTGACGCGCCTGAGTTGCCGTACGGGTCGCGACAATGGCCGGAGCCTGCCACTGGACGGTGTGCACCTCACCGCTGCGAGCGGTATCCGGTTGCTGCGCGTCAAATGTTCCGCTACTGAGAGTGATCACGGCAAACGGTGAAGCGATTGTTTCTGCTCCCATCGCCAGGCCGCCGTAGACCATATGTTTGACCGCCGCTTTTCCATCCTGCACCGCGACTGCGCTGGCGTCATTTGAGACTGCAGCCGACAAGCGAAAGCCCAGCTTTGCCGCTAACAGCTTGCCCCGACGTGTATTCGGCAGCAGCACCGCGCCGCCCTCGCTGTGCTGACGAATGATTTCGGCCATCGCATCGGCGTAGTCTTCAACCATACGGTCTTCTGGTTTGCCGCTGAGCAGCCAGACATGATCCGCGCCTAAATGACATGCCGTTGCACTGTCCGCATCGCTGAGCACAAACGTGTTAACTTTTTCGCCTAAAGCCTGCGCACCTTTCATCAGTTCCGGCAGACGAGAAGGGGTATCGCTGAATACCCAGATACTGGAAAATTTGTTCATAACATCCCCTGATAATTAAATGATTTTGCGAAGATTCTCGACAAACGCGGCAATCTGTTCTTCACCGTCACCTTCAATTACAACGCGCTGACGCTCGCGCTGTTTCGGCGCAGCAACCTGCTGTGCGGAATACGCCTGCACGCTGTTCAGCCCAATGTCTGCAGGTGACCAAACCTGAACCGGTTTTTTCGCCGCACCAAGAATGGCTTTCATGGAAGGGATTTGAGGGGTGTTGATGTCAGTAGAGACCGCGATAACCGCCGGAAGCGGGATACTCAGGGTTTCAACTTCATCTTCCAGTTCACGCTCTACCGTCAGAGTGCTGTCGGTAAGAGAGAGGATTTTGCTCACGCCGTTTATCGCCGGCACGTCCAGCATTTCGCCCACCAGCAGACCAACCTGCTGAGCATAAAGATCGGAAGAACCGTCGCCGCAAATAAGCAGATCAAAACCGGATTTTTGCACGGCGGCAGCCAGCGCAGTGGCTGTTTGTTGCGGCAGCGCCTGTTCAAATTGCTCGTCAATGACAACAATCAGTTCATCAGGGCCACGGGAAAGCACATCTTTGCGCCCTTTTGCATTGGTCAGCGCTTTGCCTCCGACGCTCATGGCCACAACCTGAGCCTCTCCCACCTGCTGTTTTAACTGGCAAGCCGCTTCGATCGCATTCAGATCATATTGGCTGATTTTGCCATCTGCTTTGCTGAAATCGAGTGTTCCATCAGCATTATTAATCGCAATATCCTGCTCATCAGGTACGCATTTGTAGCAAGTAATTATCTTCATTGCATCTCCAGAAATCATGAAGGAAACGTATTTATATCGGCGGTGTTAAATACAGATATCACGCTCTTTAATTCGGAAATAAAACCTTAATCACCAATATTGAAAATGTCACACATTGAAATTCGTAACTTTCAATAGTGTTACATGCCTCACCAATATTGAAAGAATCACGTCAAATATGAAAATTTTCAATATTGTCTGCTGGTTCAACAATATTGAACGCCAGTCACTTAAAAAAGTTAAAAAACCAATATCAAGATTATGATTAATAAGGAAATTATCTAGATTTCCAGACAAAATAACCAGCATAAAAAAGTGTGACGCACATAACAGAATAGCCGGAAATGAATACCCATTATGAGTTACTCACTGAGGCGCCCCAGAGGTTAAAAAGTCATCAACAAATCATTAATAATAAATAAACAAACGATCACATACGGGCACGCTAAATAAATTTCGTTTTCACACTGGAATTCACTTATGAAAAATGAAAAGAGAAAGTCGGGAATTGAACCGAAGGTTTTTTTTCCGCCATTAATAATTGTTGGGATACTTTGTTGGCTAACAGTAAGAGATCTTGATGCCGCTAACGTCGTTATTAATGCGGTATTCAGTTATGTCACCAACGTCTGGGGTTGGGCATTCGAATGGTATATGGTCGTCATGCTCTTCGGCTGGTTCTGGTTAGTCTTTGGCCCGTATGCCAAAAAGAAATTAGGCGACGAAAAACCCGAGTTTAGTACCGCCAGCTGGATTTTTATGATGTTCGCCTCCTGTACATCCGCCGCGGTGCTGTTCTGGGGTTCCATCGAGATCTACTACTATATCTCTACCCCGCCGTTCGCTTTGGAGCCCAATTCCACGGGTGCGAAAGAGATCGGTCTGGCGTACAGCCTGTTCCACTGGGGGCCGTTGCCGTGGGCAACCTACAGCTTCCTTTCCGTGGCCTTCGCCTATTTCTTCTTTGTGCGCAAGATGGACGTCATCCGTCCCAGCTCTACGCTGGTACCGTTAGTGGGCGAAAAGCATGCGAAAGGGCTGTTCGGCACCATCGTTGATAACTTCTACCTGGTGGCGCTGATCTTCGCGATGGGTACCAGCCTCGGTCTGGCGACGCCGCTGGTAACCGAGTGTATGCAATGGCTGTTCGGTATTCCGCATACGCTGCAATTAGATGCCATCATCATTACCTGCTGGATCATTCTGAACGCCATTTGCGTAGCCTGTGGCCTGCAAAAAGGAGTCAGAATCGCCAGCGACGTGCGTAGCTACCTGAGCTTCCTGATGCTGGGCTGGGTGTTTATCGTCAGCGGCGCCAGCTTCATCATGAACTACTTCACCGATTCGGTCGGCATGCTGCTGATGTATCTGCCGCGCATGTTGTTCTATACCGATGCCATCGGCAAAGGCGGATTCCCGCAGGGCTGGACTGTTTTCTACTGGGCGTGGTGGGTCATTTACGCCATCCAGATGAGTATCTTCCTGGCGCGTATTTCTCGTGGTCGTACCGTACGTGAACTGTGCTTTGGGATGGTGCTGGGCCTGACCGCTTCCACCTGGATCCTGTGGACAGTCCTTGGCAGCAACACGCTGCTGCTGATGGATAAAAACATTCTCAACATCCCGCAGCTGATTGAACAACACGGCGTGGCGCGCGCCATTATCGAAACCTGGGCCGCCTTGCCATTCAGCACCGCCACCATGTGGGGCTTCTTTATCCTCTGCTTTATTGCCACCGTCACGCTAATTAACGCCTGCTCCTACACCCTGGCGATGTCCACCTGTCGCGAAGTTCGTGATGGTGAAGAACCGCCGCTGTTGGTGCGTATCGGTTGGTCCGTTCTGGTCGGCGTCATCGGCATCGTTCTGCTGGCGCTGGGTGGGCTGAAGCCCATTCAGACCGCAATTATCGCCGGAGGATGCCCGCTGTTCTTCGTCAACATCATGGTGACGCTGTCCTTTATTAAAGACGCCAAAGTGCACTGGAAAGACAAGTAATTCTTATTAACCCAATTGATCAAGAGGCTGAAAGATGGATTTCAACTTAAATGACGAGCAGGAACTGTTTGTCGCCGGTATTCGTGAACTGATGGCCAGTGAGAACTGGGAAGCTTATTTTGCCGAGTGCGATCGCGACAGCGTCTACCCTGAGCGTTTTGTAAAAGCACTGGCAGATATGGGCATCGATAGCCTGTTGATCCCGGAAGAACACGGCGGGCTGGAAGCCGGTTTTGTCACCGTTGCCGCCGTCTGGATGGAACTCGGACGTCTTGGCGCACCAACCTATGTGCTGTACCAGTTACCGGGGGGTTTTAACACCTTCCTGCGTGAAGGGACTCAGGAACAAATCGATAAAATCATGGCGTTCCAGGGAACAGGTAAGCAGATGTGGAACTCTGCAATTACCGAACCGGGAGCGGGATCGGATGTTGGCAGTCTGAAAACCACTTATACACGCAAAAATGGTAAGGTTTATCTTAATGGCAGTAAGTGCTTTATCACCAGTAGCGCCTATACCCCGTACATCGTAGTGATGGCGAGAGATGGTGCATCGCCGGATAAACCTGTTTATACCGAGTGGTTTGTTGACATGAGCAAGGCGGGTATCAAGGTCAACAAACTGGAGAAACTCGGTCTGCGCATGGATAGCTGCTGTGAAATCACCTTTGATGACGTTGAACTGGACGAGAAAGACATGTTCGGTCGGGAAGGTAATGGCTTCAATCGTGTGAAAGAAGAGTTTGACCATGAACGCTTCCTCGTCGCACTGACCAACTACGGTACGGCAATGTGCGCTTTTGAAGACGCAGCGCGTTATGCCAACCAACGCGTACAGTTTGGCGAAACGATCGGCCGTTTCCAGCTGATTCAGGAGAAGTTCGCGCACATGGCGATCAAACTGAACTCCATGAAAAACATGCTGCTGGAAGCCGCATGGAAAGCGGATAACGGCACTATTACCTCGGGCGACGCGGCCATGTGCAAATACTTCTGCGCCAACGCGGCATTTGAAGTGGTAGACACCGCCATGCAGGTGCTGGGTGGCGTGGGTATCGCGGGTAACCATCGCATCACGCGCTTCTGGCGTGACCTGCGCGTTGACCGTGTTTCTGGTGGTTCTGACGAAATGCAGATCCTGACGTTGGGTCGTGCGGTATTGAAGCAATACCGTTGATTCGTTCGTTTCGTAGGCCGGATAAGGCGTTTACGCCACCATCCGGCAATATGCCCGGTGGCGCTGCGCTTACCGGGCCTACAAAAAAAGCCAGGAGAAAAATGATGAATCATTTACCAATGCCATCCTTCGGCCCGCTATCCGGGGTACGCGTTGTCTTTTCAGGGATCGAAATTGCCGGTCCGTTCGCCGGACAGATGTTCGCCGAATGGGGTGCTGAGGTTATCTGGATTGAAAACGTCGCATGGGCCGATACCATCCGCGTGCAACCTAACTATCCGCAGCTATCACGCCGTAATCTGCATGCCCTGTCGCTGAATATTTTCAAAGATGAAGGCCGGGAAGCGTTTCTGAAGCTGATGGAAACCACCGATATTTTCATTGAAGCCAGTAAAGGCCCGGCCTTTGCCCGCCGCGGTATTACCGATGAAGTGCTGTGGGAACATAACCCGAAACTGGTTATCGCCCACCTTTCCGGCTTCGGCCAGTTTGGTACCGAGGAGTACACCAATCTTCCGGCGTATAACACCATCGCACAGGCGTTCAGTGGCTATCTGATCCAAAACGGTGACGTGGATCAGCCAATGCCAGCCTTTCCGTACACC
Source organism: Citrobacter sp. Cf087 (assembly GCF_030334285.1). Lineage (NCBI taxonomy): Bacteria > Pseudomonadati > Pseudomonadota > Gammaproteobacteria > Enterobacterales > Enterobacteriaceae > Citrobacter > Citrobacter sp. Cf087. Next base: position 336,755 of record NZ_JAOWED010000029.1, on the reverse strand, counting down.
GCCGATTACTTCTCCGGGATGACCGCGACGACAGCGGCGCTGGCGGCTCTGCACAAAGTCCGCGAAACGGGTAAAGGTGAAAGCATCGATATCGCCATGTACGAGGTGATGCTGCGCATGGGTCAGTATTTCATGATGGATTACTTCAACGGCGGCGAAATTTGCCCACGCATGACCAAAGGCAAAGACCCGTATTACGCTGGCTGCGGCCTGTATAAATGCGCCGATGGCTATATCGTCATGGAGCTGGTCGGCATCACGCAAATCAACGAGTGCTTCAAAGATATTGGCCTCGCCCACATTCTTGGCACACCGGAAGTCCCGGAAGGCACCCAGCTTATCCATCGCGTGGAATGCCCTTACGGTCCGCTCGTGGAAGAGAAACTGGACGCGTGGCTGGCAACACACAGCATCGCCGAAGTCCAGGCGCGCTTTGCTGAGCTGAATATCGCCTGCGCGAAGGTGCTGACCATTCCGGAACTGGAAGGCAACCCTCAGTACGTTGCTCGTGAATCCATTACTCAGTGGCAAACAATGGATGGCCGCACCTGCAAAGGGCCAAACATCATGCCGAAATTTAAAAACAACCCGGGGAAAATCTGGCGTGGCATGCCGTCACATGGCATGGATACTGCCGCCATTCTGAAAAACATTGGTTATAGCGAAGCAGACATAAATGAGCTGGTCGGCAAAGGCCTGGCCAGAGTTGAGGAATAAACGCGACGCGCTGACCCGCGAGTGGGTTAGCGCTCACGCCTGATTTCAGTGGATAAAGCAATATGGATATCGTTGGCGGACAAAACTTACGTCAGATGTGGGACGACCTGGCCGGGGTGTACGGAGATAAAACGGCGTTAATTTTCGAATCCTGCGAAGGAGTCGTTCGGCAGTTTAGCTATGCCTCGCTCAATGAAGAGATTAACCGCACGGCAAACCTTTTCCATTCCTTAGGGATCCGCAAGGGCGATAAGGTCGCATTGCATCTGGATAACTGTCCGGAATTCATTTTTTGCTGGTTTGGGCTGGCAAAAATTGGCGCCATTATGGTACCGATTAATGCCCGCTTACTGGGCGAAGAAAGTGCCTGGATCCTGCAAAACAGCCAGGTAAGCCTGCTGGTCACCAGCGCCCAGTTTTATCCTATGTACCGCCAGATACGGCTGGAAAATACCACACCGCTTAATCATATCTGTCTGATTGGCGAACAGCTTCCGGTTGACGACGGCGTGAGCCACTTTACCCAACTGCAATCCCGCCAGTCGACTACGCTGTGTTATACGCCCGCGTTATCCACTGACGATACGGCGGAAATTCTGTTTACCTCAGGCACCACTTCACGGCCTAAAGGGGTGGTGATTACCCACTACAACCTGCGTTTTGCAGGCTACTACACTTCCTGGCAAATCGCTCTGCGCGATGATGACGTCTACATGACGGTGATGCCCGCTTTTCATATCGACTGTCAGTGTACCGCCGCAATGCCCGCATTCTCCGCTGGCAGCACCTTTGTGCTGCTAGAGAAGTACAGTGCCAGGGCGTTCTGGAATCAGGTGCATAGATATAAGGCGACGGTTACCGAATGCATTCCGATGATGATCAGAACACTGATGGTACAACCTGCCGCGCCAACCGACAGACAGCATCACCTGCGCGAGGTAATGTTCTATCTCAATTTATCCGCACAGGAAAAAGACGCCTTTACCGAACGCTTTGGCGTCAGGCTGCTGACCTCCTACGGTATGACTGAAACCATCGTCGGTATTATCGGCGACCGTCCCGGTGACAAACGACGCTGGCCCTCCATTGGCCGCGTGGGATTTAGCTATGAAGCTGAAATCCGTGACGATCACAACCGTCCCCTGCCCGCCGGAGAAATTGGCGAAATCTGTATTAAAGGCGTGCCGGGCAAAACAATCTTCAAAGAGTACTATGCCCAGCCGGAGGCTACCGCCAAAGCGCTGGAACCTGAAGGCTGGTTACATACCGGAGATTCGGGCTATCAGGATGCGGATGGCTATTTTTATTTCGTCGACAGACGCTGCAACATGATTAAACGCGGCGGAGAAAATGTCTCCTGCGTCGAGCTGGAAAATATTATTTCTGCGCATCCGAAAATTCAGGACATTGTGGTTGTCGGTATTAAAGATTCAATCCGTGATGAAGCCATTAAAGCGTTTATCGTCCTTAATGAAGGTGAAACATTAAGCGAAGCCGAGTTCTTCAGCTTCTGCGAAAACAATATGGCGAAATTCAAGGTTCCCTCGTTTATGGAGATAAGAACCGACCTGCCGCGCAATTGTTCAGGAAAAATAATCAAAAAAAATCTGAAATAACCCTCCCGGTAGGAATTCCTCCTGCCGGGAAATCTATTTATCTGGAGATGAACTATGAGTGAATCATTACATCTGACCCGTAACGGCCCGATTCTGGAAATTACCCTCGACCGGCCTAAAGCCAATGCCATTGATGCCAAAACCAGCTTTGCCATGGGTGAAGCGTTTCTTAATTTTCGTGATGACCCGGAATTACGCGTAGCGATAATCACCGGCGGCGGTGAGAAATTCTTTTCTGCGGGCTGGGACTTAAAAGCAGCGGCTGAAGGTGAAGCGCCGGATGCCGATTTTGGCCCAGGCGGCTTTGCCGGTTTAACCGAAATTTTCGACCTTAATAAACCGGTCATCGCTGCTGTAAACGGCTATGCGTTTGGCGGTGGTTTTGAATTAGCGCTGGCGGCGGATTTTATCGTCTGCGCGGAAAATGCCAGCTTCGCGCTACCGGAAGCCAAGCTCGGGATCGTACCTGACAGCGGAGGCGTTCTGCGTCTGCCGAAGCTACTGCCACCGGCTATCGTCAACGAAATGATGATGACCGGCAGACGAATGAGTGCCGAAGAAGCGCTGCGTTGGGGTATCGTCAACCGCGTTGTCAGCCAGAGCGAACTGATGGATAGTGCGCGCGAACTGGCGCAGCAGCTAGTGAATAGCGCCCCGCTGGCGATCGCCGCGCTGAAAGAGATTTACCGTTCGACCAGCGAAATGCCGGTAGAAGAAGGCTACCGCTACATCCGCAGCGGCGTGCTGAAGCACTATCCGTCAGTGCTGCACTCCGAAGATGCGCTCGAAGGACCGCAGGCGTTTGCGGAAAAACGCGATCCGGTGTGGAAAGGACGCTGATAACAGATGAGCTATTACGCCTTTGAAGGCCTGATTCCGGTAGTGCATCCAGAGGCGTATGTTCATCCCAGCGCCGTGTTGATTGGTGATGTGATCGTGGGGGCTGGCGTCTACGTCGGCCCACATGCCTCACTGCGCGGTGACTATGGTCGCCTGATTCTGGAGGCAGGTTCTAACTTGCAGGATGGCTGCATCATGCACGGTTATTGCGACACTGACACCATCGTGCATGAGAATGGGCATATCGGCCATGGCGCAATCCTGCACGGTTGCATGGTGGGCAGAGATGCGCTGATCGGCATGAACAGCGTCATTATGGACGGCGCAGTGATTGGTGAAGAGAGCATTGTCGCCGCCATGAGCTTTGTCAAAGCCGGATTTCAGGGGGAGGCTAGGCAGATGCTGGTGGGCTCACCCGCTCGCGTATTGCGTGAAGTCACGGACCAGGAACTGCACTGGAAACGGTTAAACACCAAAGAGTATCAGGATCTTGCGGTCCGCTGCCGGGCAGGTTTACGCGAAACGCAGCCATTAACGCAAGTCGAAAAAAACCGGCCGCGCCTGAAAGGCACGACGGACGTAAAACCCAAATCAGCACAGTAATTGATGCCGGATGCGCTCACGCTTATCCGGCCTACGCGTCAACCACCGTTTATGCCGCCATCAGGCAACTGACAATTAGCGACGCATACTCTTGGAGAGCATCATCTGCCATTTCTGCTCACGGTTGAGCTCTGTTGGGGGAACGGCAGACAGCCGCGGCGTTTTCGCCACACTCACCTTTTTTTCCTGCAAATTGTGGCTCAATCGGTTGTAGAGGTGAGAATCAATACTGATGACTTTTACCAGACGCTGGCACTGGCAGCCCCGGCCTGCAATCTGATTAGGGATCATCTTAACTTCACAAACAATTTCTCCCACTTCCGACAGAATATAAGAGAGCGTATTAATTGCTTTGCAGTGTTCAATATCAAAATGGCGGGAAATTTCTTTTGCGGTGATCCAACGATCTTCAGCCATCATCCAGTCAGCAATTAACAAATAAAGCGGTCTTTCAACATATTTTTCACACATAAGCACACCATTTCACAAATTAAAAATCTGGCTACGGCCTGTCCAAATTAATAAAAACTAAGCCATATTAAAATTGTGGATATAAAAGATAGTATGCGACTTGAATGTTGATTAGTGTGAGCAATATCGTGCTTATTACATTGAAAATGTGGTTATGAAACTGCATTTGGCCAGGAATGACCTTACGAGAGATAAAAAAAGGGTTTCTTTACAGAAACCCTTTCAAGATTATATTGCAGGTCCGATTAACGCAATTATCACCGGACTCTTTGTTTATGACTTTTTGATCTGCGCGTGCATTTCCTGTACCGAGGTCACCTTCTCAGTGGCATCGGCATTCAGCGCCATCGCCGTCGCGAAACCGCCGTTCAGGGTAGTGTCATAATGCACTTTGTACTGCAGGGCGCTACGGCGAATCAGCTTAGAGTCTTCAATCGCCTGACGACCTTCGGTGGTGTTGATGATGTAAGTGTACTCGCCATTCTTGATACGGTCCTGAATGTGCGGACGCCCTTCATGCACCTTATTCACCAGACGTGGATTGATACCCGCTTCGCCCAGCACAATCGCCGTGCCGTGCGTTGCATCCAGCTCAAAACCAAACTTCAGCAGTTTCGCCGCCAGGTCAACCACGCGCTCTTTATCGCCTTCGCGAACAGAGAGCAGCGCACGCCCCTGTTTTTTCATGGTGGAGCTGCTGCCCAGCTGTGCCTTGGCGAACGCTTCCGCGAAGGTACGGCCCACGCCCATCACTTCCCCGGTAGAGCGCATTTCTGGCCCTAACAGCGGGTCAACGCCCGGGAATTTGTTGAACGGCAGCACTACTTCTTTTACTGAGTAGTACGGCGGGATAACTTCTTTGGTTACGCCCTGCTGTGTCAGCGTTTTCCCGGCCATCACGCGCGCCGCAACTTTCGCCAGCGGTACGCCAGTTGCCTTGGAGACGAACGGAACGGTACGCGCCGCACGCGGGTTCACTTCAATCAGGTAAACTTCGTTATTCTTCACCGCAAACTGAACGTTCATCAGACCGCGAACCTGCAGTTCGAAGGCCAGTTTCTGCACCTGCTGACGCATCACATCCTGAATTTCCTGGCTCAGGGTGTACGCTGGCAGAGAACATGCGGAGTCACCGGAGTGTACGCCCGCCTGTTCGATGTGCTCCATGATGCCGCCAATCAGCACCATTTCGCCGTCGCAGATAGCGTCCACGTCCACTTCAACCGCATCGTCAAGGAAACGGTCCAGCAGTACCGGCGCATCGTTAGAAACGCTGACCGCAGTCTGGAAGTAGCGACGCAGGTCGGCTTCGTCGTAGACAATTTCCATCGCGCGGCCGCCGAGAACATACGACGGACGCACCACCAGCGGGTAGCCAATCTCTTTCGCCTTCTCAACAGCCTGTTCGATAGCCGTTACGGTAGCGTTCGCCGGTTGCTTCAGCTTCAGACGGTCAACCGCCTGCTGGAAACGCTCACGGTCTTCCGCGCGGTCGATGGCATCCGGGCTGGTGCCGATTACCGGTACACCTGCCGCTTCCAGCGCACGCGCCAGCTTCAGCGGGGTCTGGCCGCCGTACTGTACGATGACGCCTTTCGGCTTCTCAATACGCACGATTTCCAGTACGTCTTCCAGCGTGACTGGCTCGAAGTACAGGCGGTCGGAAGTGTCGTAATCAGTAGAGACGGTTTCCGGGTTACAGTTGACCATGATGGTCTCGTAGCCGTCTTCACGCAGCGCCAGCGAAGCGTGTACGCAGCAGTAGTCGAACTCAATGCCCTGACCGATACGGTTTGGACCACCACCCAGCACCATGATTTTATCGCGGTCGACGGACGGATTCGCTTCACACTCATCTTCATAAGTGGAGTACATATAAGCGGTGTCGGTCGCGAATTCTGCCGCACAGGTATCCACGCGCTTGTAGACCGGGTGAAGGTTATATTGGTCACGCAGTTTGCGGATTTCCGCTTCGCGAACGCCGGCCAGTTTTGCCAGACGCGCATCAGCGAAGCCTTTGCGCTTCAGTACGCGCAGGAAGTCAGCGTCGAGGCCGTTGATGCCAAGGTCAATGACTTTTTCTTCCAGGCGCACCAGCTCTTCAATCTGCACCAGGAACCAGCGGTCGATGTTGGTCAGGTTGAACACACCATCGACGGACAGGCCGGCACGGAAGGCATCGGCGATGTACCAGATACGCTCAGCGCCAGCGTCTTTCAGTTCGCGACGGATTTTGGTCAGCGCTTCCGGGTCGTCCAGGCTGACTTTCGGGTCGAAGCCGGTCGCGCCCACTTCCAGACCGCGCAGCGCTTTCTGCAGCGATTCCTGCTGGGTGCGGCCAATCGCCATCACTTCACCAACAGATTTCATCTGCGTGGTCAGACGGTCATTAGCACCAACGAATTTCTCGAAGTTGAAGCGTGGAATTTTCGTCACAACGTAGTCGATGGACGGCTCAAACGAGGCCGGAGTACGGCCGCCGGTGATGTCGTTCATCAGTTCGTCGAGGGTGTAACCTACGGCCAGCTTGGCGGCGACTTTCGCAATCGGGAAGCCGGTAGCTTTGGACGCCAGCGCCGAGGAGCGGGATACGCGCGGGTTCATCTCGATGACAATCAGGCGACCGTTTTTCGGGTTTACCGCAAACTGGACGTTAGAACCGCCGGTTTCCACGCCGATTTCACGCAGTACCGCCATCGAGGCGTTACGCATGATTTGATATTCTTTGTCGGTCAGCGTCTGGGCAGGTGCTACGGTGATGGAGTCACCGGTATGGATGCCCATCGCGTCGAAGTTTTCGATGGAGCAGACGATGATGCAGTTGTCGTTTTTATCACGCACCACTTCCATCTCGTACTCTTTCCAGCCAATCAGCGATTCATCAATCAGCAGCTCGTTGGTTGGGGAAAGGTCCAGACCGCGTTCGCAGATTTCTTCGAACTCTTCGCGGTTGTAGGCGATACCGCCACCGGTGCCACCCATGGTGAAGCTAGGGCGGATAATGCACGGGAAGCCAACGTCAGCGGCAACCGCCAGCGCTTCTTCCATGGTGTGAGCGATACCTGAACGCGCGGTGTCGAGACCAATCTTCTTCATCGCGATATCGAAGCGACGACGGTCTTCCGCTTTATCAATGGCATCCGCCGTTGCGCCAATCATGGTCACGCCGAATTCAGCCAGTACGCCCTGGCGCTCCAGCTCCAGCGCACAGTTCAGCGCAGTCTGACCGCCCATGGTTGGCAGCACCGCATCCGGGCGCTCTTTCTCAATAATTTTGCGTACTACTTCCCAGTGAATTGGCTCGATGTAGGTGGCATCGGCCATTTCCGGGTCGGTCATGATGGTTGCCGGGTTGGAGTTCACCAGAATAACGCGGTAACCCTCTTCACGCAGGGCTTTACACGCCTGTGCGCCGGAATAGTCAAACTCACACGCCTGACCGATAACAATCGGACCCGCGCCCAGAATCAGGATACTTTTTATGTCTGTACGTTTTGGCATGGCTCTTTTACTCCTGATTATTTCGCGGACTGACGGTATTGCTCAATTAACTCGATAAAGTGGTCGAACAGCGGTGCAGCGTCGTGCGGCCCCGGACTCGCTTCAGGGTGCCCCTGGAAGCTGAATGCCGGTTTGTCGGTACGATGAATCCCCTGCAAAGTGCCGTCGAACAGTGACTTGTGGGTCACGCGCAGGTTGGCAGGCATGGAGGCTTCATCTACAGCAAAACCGTGGTTCTGCGCGGTGATCATCACGGTGTTGTTATCAATATCTTTTACCGGATGGTTGCCGCCGTGGTGGCCAAACTTCATCTTAATGGTCTTCGCACCGCTCGCCAGCGCCAACAGCTGATGGCCGAGGCAGATGCCAAATACCGGAATATCGGTTTCGAGGAATTTCTGAATCGCGGTAATCGCGTAGTCGCACGGCGCCGGGTCGCCAGGGCCGTTGGACAGGAAGATACCGTCCGGATTCATCTTCAGAACGTCTTCTGCTGAGGTTTTCGCCGGTACAACCGTCAGGCGGCAGCCGCGGTCCGCTAACATACGCAGAATGTTACGTTTAGCGCCGAAATCATAAGCCACAACGTGGAACGGCAGTTCATCGGCAGATTTTGCTTCCGGCAGGTCACCCGCCAGCGTCCAGCTACCCTGCGTCCAGCTATAAGGCTCCGCGGTGGTCACTTCTTTCGCCAGATCCATACCGTTCAGGCCAGGGAAAGCTTTTGCCTTTTCCAGTGCCAGCGCCGCATCCGGGTTATCGCCCGCGATGATGCAGCCGTTCTGTGCGCCCTTTTCACGCAGCAAACGCGTCAGCTTACGAGTATCGATATCAGCAATCGCCACAATGTTATGGCGCTTCAGGTAAGAAGAGAGGTCTTCGGTATCGCGGAAGTTGCTGGCAATCAGCGGCAGGTCGCGGATGACCAGGCCTTGCGCATGTACCTGTGAAGATTCTGCATCGGCTTCATTGGTGCCGACATTACCGATATGAGGATAAGTAAGAGTGACGATTTGGCGGGAATAGGAAGGATCAGTGAGGATTTCTTGATAACCGGTCATTGAAGTATTGAAAACGACTTCCCCAACCGCCGAACCTGTTGCCCCTATGGCCCGACCGTGAAACTGGGTTCCGTCTTCCAGAACCAATAGCGCTGACTTAATCAAAACACCCTCCAGAGAATATTCACTCACTTTATTTGCATATTAATTCATTAACACCTCATGAATCAATGCAAATTTGCTTACCTATGGATTTCTGGCAAACGGCGGCATTCTAGAGATAGCCCACGTAAAAGTCTACCCAAAAGGGTAATTTTTATTATTATTTTGCGCCACTGGGATAAATCACACGATTTAACAGGCAAAAAGATCAGCTAACTCGGGGTAGAAAACGCTTGCGGTAGGCAAAGAGTGCAAAAACAGAATACGGGAGAGAAAAAAGTGGACCATTTGGTCAAAATTTACATTGAGATAACATAAACACACAACAAAATATATACAAACACTCACTTAAAAGAAAAAACACATTCAAAAGCGAAAAATTAAAGGGCAATAAAATATTGCCCCATGTAATCAATTAATTATGATTACAATAACCACATCACGAAGGGTAGTAAAAGCTATAAATTACGTAAATCAAGCACATCTTTCATATCAAAAAGACCATTTGACTTTGATTTTAGCCAAATTGCCGATCTCACCGCACCGTTAGCAAAGGTCATGCGGCTGGACGCTTTATGCGTGATCTCAATACGCTCGCCAATATCAGCAAACATCGCGGTATGCTCACCAACGATATCCCCCGCCCGCACCGTGGCAAAGCCGATCGTGCCCGGTACGCGCTCGCCGGTGTAACCTTCACGCGAATAGACTGCGCAGTCTTTCAGATCTTTATCCAGCGCCCCGGCAATCGCCTCGCCCATCGCCAGTGCAGTGCCTGACGGCGCATCAACTTTATGGCGGTGGTGGGCTTCAATAATCTCAATATCGGTGTAATCGCCCATCACTTTCGCCGCTTTCTCCAGCAGCTTAAGCATAACGTTCACGCCGACGCTAAAGTTCGCGGCGAAAACGATAGCAATCTCCTGCGCGGCATCACGAATAGCCTGTTTACCCGCGTCATCAAAGCCGGTGGTGCCAATCACCATTCCTTTACCGTACTGGCGGCAAAACGCCAGATGCGTCAGCGTGCCTTCCGGGCGGGTAAAATCGATGAAAACATCAAAATCATCTTTCACCGCTTCAAGGCTACTTTGTACGGTAACGCCCGTTTTCCCGGCTCCCGCTAACTCTCCGGCATCGCTTCCTAATAAGGAGGAACCTTCGCGCTCTAGCGCCGCGCCCAGCTGTACGCCATCCATGCCGAGAGTGGCTTGAATCAACTGACGCCCCATGCGTCCTCCGGCTCCCGCGATGGCAACGCGGATTTGTGCATCATGCATAGCTATTCTCTTTTGTTAATTTTACGTAAATCGTTTTCAGATTAACCAGCGCAACGCTGCACCGCCAGCCGAAAACGTCGATAATTAGAATTTAATGATAAACAGGCAGAGATATCAGTAAAAGGCATGACGCCACGGAAAAAGCAGCGTCATAGGGTTATAAAGCGCGGAGATCAAGGGGCCAGTGTCAGCACCTCTGCCACCCACTGCTGGAAACCTTCAACGTTCAGACCCAGCGCAACCTGCGCATTTGCTGGATGCCCCAGACGTCCTTCGATATCCACCACCGTCGTACCTGAGGTATATTCGCCCTGGGTTTCAACCGCCACGAAACACGACTGCAGGGTAAACAGTTCCGGGCGCACCAGCCAGGCAATGGCACACAGATCGTGCATTCGCAGCCCCGTATTCATACTGCCGCTACGGTAATGGCTAAACAGCGCGTGCAGCATTTTTCCCGTCTGGTTAAGCTGGGGGAGCGTCGCCAGATAGTCCGGGGCGAGCATGGCCTGGTTAGTAACATCCAGCCCACACATCACAATATCCAGCCCGCTCTGGAAGACTTTTGCGGCAGCCTCGGGATCGATAGCAATATTAAACTCGGCGTTGGGTGTGAAGTTCCCGCGCCCGGCAGAGCCGCCCATAATCACCAGACGGTGAATGTTGAATACGCATTCAGGATAATGGGTCAGCAGCAGCGCAATGTTGGTCAGCGGGCCAATTGCCACCAGCGTCACGGGCTGCGGGGCATGCATCAGCGCATCGCGAATCGCCTGGAAGGCGGGTTTTGCCATCGCCTGGCGGTCGTGTTCGACAAATTCATACCCTTCCATACCGGACTCGCCGTGCACGGAAGCGGCATCACGCAGCGGCCGCACCAGCGGCATCGATGCTCCCTGCGCCAGTGGAACATCCGCATTCCAGAAGTGCAGCAGTTGCAACGCATTACGGGTGGTTTTTTCCACCGACACATTGCCTGCTACCGTGGTCATCAGTTGCAGATCCAGCTCAGGGGCAAACAGCGCGGCGGCAATGGCGGCGGCATCATCAATGCCGGGATCGGTATCAAGAATGATCGGTAAGCGCATGGTTTCTCCATAAAAAATGCCAGACGTTAAGTCTGGCATCTTCTCATAATCGTAACCGGAAAGACTTACTCTACTTCACGAACATCCACACGCAGCTCTTTCGGCACTTCGAAAACGATGTTCTCTTCGCGGCCTTCCAGCGGAATAGCTTCCCCACCGCCAAGCTCCTGCAGGCGAGCAATCACGTTTTGCACCAGGATATCCGGCGCCGAGGCTCCGGCCGTCACGCCTACGCACTTCGCCTCTTTCACCCACGCTTCCTGGATGTCGGTCGCATCGTCAATCAAATACGCCGCTTTCCCCATTCGCTGTGCCAGTTCAGCCAGACGGTTGGAGTTAGAGGAGTTCTTCGAGCCGACCACCAGCACAACATCAGCCTGTTCCGCCAGCGCGCGAACCGCCTCCTGACGGTTGGTGGTGGCATAACAGATATCATCTTTACGCGGTCCGACAATTTTCGGGAAGCGTTGACGCAAAGCATCAATAACGTCAGAAGTATCGTCAACGGAGAGCGTGGTCTGCGTCATGAAGGATAATTTGCCTTCATTTTTCACATTCAGTTTCAGCACATCATCTGGTGATTCAACCAGATACATTCCGCCTTGCGGGTTGCTGTACTGGCCCATCGTGCCTTCGACTTCCGGGTGTCCGGCGTGACCAATCAGAATGGATTCTTCGCCACGACGGCTGGCGCGGGCAACTTCCATATGCACTTTCGTGACTAGCGGACAGGTTGCATCAAAAACCGTGAGGTCGCGGCCTTTGGCTTCGTTACGCACCGCCTGAGACACGCCATGAGCGGAGAAAATCAGGATCGCGCCATCCGGCACTTCGCTGATTTGCTCGATAAAAATAGCGCCGCGCTCGCGCAGGCTATCCACCACATAACGGTTATGTACCACTTCATGACGGACATAAATCGGTGCGCCGTAAATAGCCAACGCGTTTTCGACAATGCTGATAGCGCGGTCTACGCCAGCGCAAAAACCGCGCGGGTTGGCCAACAGGATCTGCATTTTACGCCTCCAGTGCCGGTTCGACTTCCAGCACTTCAATATCAAAATGAACGGTATGCCCAGCCAGCGGATGGTTGAAATCAACCGTGATCGAGTCACCGTTGATTTCACGGATCACGCCAGGCATCTCACTGCCGTCCATTGCGGTAAAGAGCATGATAGCGCCAATTTCTGGCTCGCCCGCGTCCATAAATTCCCGACGCGAGAAATACTGAATTAAGTCCGGACTTGATACGCCAAAGGCGGCATCCGGCTCCAGAGCAAAGGTGGTTTTATCGCCTTCTTTTAGCCCCAGCAGGTGTTGCTCCAGTCCTTCAGAAAGAGAACCGTCGCCCAGGCGAAACAGCGCAGGCTTGCCGTTATTGCGGGTTGACTCTGCGGTGGAGCCATCGTCGAGCTTAAGGGTGAAGTGCACCAGCACCGCACTGTTACTCTGTACTGATTTAGACATGCAGGTTGCTCTTTAAAATTGCTGCCGCCTGTCTGCCCGGTGGCGCTACGCTTACCGGGCCTACAAGGATCGCAGTAAATTGTAGGCCGGATTAGCATAGCGCCATCCGGCATTTTTTTATGCGGCTTTTTTCTCTTTCGACGGCAGGAAGCCTTCGAGAACAATCAATGCCGCCCCGATACAGATAGCTGTATCGGCCAGATTGAAGGTCGCGAAATGCCAGTCGCCGACGTAAAAGTCAATCATATCAACCACGAAACCGTGCCACAGGCGGTCAAACAAGTTGCCCAGCGCACCGCCAATGATTAACGCATACGCGATGTTGTTCAGCTTCTGCGTCGCCTTCGAGCGATACATCATCACCATCAGGATGACGCAAATACCGATAGCGATACCGGCAAAGAACCAACGTTGCCAGCCGCCGCTGTCAGCTAAGAAGCTAAACGCCGCACCATAGTTACGCGCGTAGTGCAGATTAAGCGACGGAAACAGCGACACCGTATCCCCCAGAGCAAAGTTCTGGAGGATCAGGTATTTGCTGCCTAAATCGATAATCAGCACGACTACCACCAGCCACAGCCAGCGTAGTCCTGTTGAACAAAGAGGCTTACTCATCAGGCAAACTTACGTTGTTCGCCATCACCGGCGATGTTGCTGACACAGCGTCCGCAGATATCTGCATGTTCCGCCACCTGGCCGACGTCGGTAGTGTAATGCCAGCAGCGCGGGCATTTCTCACCTTCGGCTTTGCTCAGTACGATTTTCAGACCTTTGAGCAGTTCGCTCTGCTGAGCATCAGCAGGAGCAGCCGCATAATCCGCAACCGTCGCACCTGAGGTCAGCAGTACAAAACGCAACTCTTCACCCAGCGCGGTCAGTTTCGCCGCCAGCTCAGGTTCAGCGTACAGGGTCACTGCCGCTTCCAGAGAACCGCCGACTTTCTTATCCGCACGCGCCTGCTCGATAACCTTGTTCACTTCGCCGCGCACTTTCAGCAGCTCGTCCCAGTAGGCATCGTTCATCGCTTCGGTTTCGCCTAAGCCAAACAGACCTTCGTACCATTCACCGGTAAAGACGTACTTCTCACGATCGCCCGGCAGGTAGCCCCAGATTTCATCGGCGGTGAAGGACATGATCGGCGCCATCCAACGAACCAGCGCTTCTGCAATATGGAACAGCGCAGTCTGGCAGCTACGACGCGCCACGCTGTCCGCTTTCGCGGTGTACTGACGGTCTTTGATGATGTCGAGGTAGAACGAACCCATTTCTACGGAGCAGAAGCGCATCAGGCGCTGTACCACTTCGTGGAAGTCATAGGCTTCATAGGCTTTCAGGATTTCGTCCTGCGCCGCTTGCGCACAACCTACCGCCCAACGATCCAGCACCACCATCTCTTCCGGTTTCACCATGTCTTTAACCGGATCGAACCCGTTCAGGTTCGCCAGCAGGAAGCGCGCGGTGTTACGGATACGACGATAGCTGTCGGCAGCACGTTTCAGGATTTCGTCAGAAACGGCCATTTCACCGGTGTAATCGGTAGAAGCAACCCACAGACGCAGAATATCCGCGCCCAGTTTGTTCATCACGTCCTGCGGAGAAACGGTGTTACCGATAGATTTGGACATCTTACGGCCCTGACCATCAACGGTGAAACCGTGGGTCAGTACCTGGCGATAAGGTGCTTTGCCTTTCATGGCGGTGGAGATCATCAAGGAAGACATGAACCAGCCACGGTGCTGGTCAGAACCTTCCAGATACATATCTGCCGCATGGCCCGCAAACTCAGGACGCACATCCACGACGGATGAGTGGGTTGAACCGGAGTCGAACCACACGTCCAGCGTATCCGGGACTTTGACATACTGGTCAGCTTCGTCGCCGAGGATATCTTTCGGATCGAGATCCCACCACGCCTGGATGCCGTCAACTTCAACGCGTTTAGCCACTTCTTCCATCAGTTCGATAGCGCGCGGATGCAGCTCTTCGGTGTCTTTGTGAACAAACAGAGACATCGGCACACCCCACGTACGCTGACGGGAGATACACCAGTCAGGACGGTTGGCAACCATCGATTCAATACGCGCCTGGCCCCAGTCCGGGATCCACTGTACGCCTTTGATCTCTTTCAGCGACTGCGCGCGCAGGCCTTTCTGATCCATGCTGACGAACCACTGCGGGGTCGCACGGAAGATGATCGGTGACTTGTGACGCCAGCAGCATGGGTAGCTGTGCTGCATCTTCTCAACGTGCAGCAGCGCGCCTTTTTCGCTCAGCAGCGCAACGATTTTGTCGTTGGCTTTAAAAACGTTTACACCGTCCAGATCCGGATAGGTACCCGCCAGGTATGCGCCGTCCGGGCCAACCGGGTTAGCGATTTCCAGACCGTATTTCTGGCTGATGACGTAGTCATCCGGACCGTGACCGCCAGCGGTATGGACCGCACCGGTACCCGCGTCCAGCGTAACGTGATCGCCAAGGATAGCCGGCACGTCAAAGCTCATAAACGGATGGGTAAAGCGCAGCAGTTCCAGCTCAGCGCCTTTCACTGTGCCGAGAATGGTGTATTCAGCCGCGCCAATACGCTGCATGACGCTTTCAACCAGATCTTTCGCCAGAATCACAGCCTGGCCGTCAATCTGCACCAGCGCATAGTCAAAATCAGGTGCCAGAGAGATTGCGCGGTTCGCCGGTAACGTCCACGGGGTAGTGGTCCAGATAACCAGAGAGATCGGGCCGTTGACGTCAGAAACGCCAAACTTCGCTTTCACCGCATCCTGATCGGCAGCGTGGAACGCCACGTCGATGGACGGGGAGGTTTTGTCATAATACTCAACTTCCGCTTCCGCCAGCGCGGAACGGCAGTCAACGCACCAGTGCACCGGCTTCGCACCTTTGTGCAGGTGACCGTTGCCGATGATTTTACCCAGCGCACGAATGATGTTGGCTTCAGTTTTGAAGTCCATGGTCAGGTACGGATGCGACCAGTCGCCCAGTACGCCAAGACGGATAAAGTCTTTACGCTGACCATCAACCTGGGTCGCTGCGTATTCACGGCACTTGGCGCGGAACTCAGCAGCGGTGAACTTCTCGCCCGGCTTGCCGTATTCCTGCTCTACTTTCAGCTCGATCGGCAGACCGTGGCAGTCCCAGCCCGGAACGTACGGCGAGTCATAGCCCGTGAGTCCTTTGGACTTCACGATAATGTCTTTCAGAATCTTATTAACCGAGTGACCAATATGAATGCTGCCATTCGCATAAGGAGGGCCATCATGCAGAATGAAGGTTTTTTTGCCTTTTTTGGCCGCACGAATGATGCCGTACAGGTCATCATCAGTCCAACGCGCCAGCATTCCCGGTTCGCGCTTGGCGAGATCGCCGCGCATCGGGAACCCTGTTTCCGGCAAATTCAGGGTTGATTTATAGTCACTCATCAGATTCTCGGTTCCGTATTTAAAACTCGTATAGGCATTAAGCCGGTTTTGTTAGCCCAAAAAATTCACGGGCAGTCAACTCATCACGCGCAATCTGCGCTTTTAGTTCATCCAGCGAGGCAAATCGCTGTTCGCTGCGTATTTTTTTACGCAGTACTACATCTATATGGCGACCATACAGGTCCATTACAACGTCCAATAGATGCACTTCCAACTGCTGGCGTACGCCTGCTACCGTCGGGCGGGTGCCGATGTTGGCGACGCCGGGCAACGGTTTGTCACCCAGTCCCATCACTTCAACCGCATAAACACCTTTCACCGGAGAAACCTGACGACGAAGCGGTAAGTTTGCCGTCGGAAAACCGATGGTGCGCCCTAACTCATCACCGTGAACGACGCGTCCTGAGATAGTAAAAGGATGCCCAAGCAGGCTTTCGGCCAGTTGCAGGTTATCTTCGGCCAGCGCCTGACGTACTGCGGTGCTGCTGATACGCACACCGCCTTCACAGAAGGTTTGGGTGCTGGTGATATCAAAACCATACTCAGCGCCCGCTTCCTGTAATAACAAGAAATCGCCCGCACGGCTAGCGCCAAAGCGGAAATCATCGCCAACGGCAAGAAATTGTACACCAAGGCGCTTCACCAGCAGGTCGCTGATGAAGGTCTGTGCCGTTAATGCGGCGAAACGCCTGTCAAAACGCACACACAGCACGTAGTCCACACCGCATTCGGCCAGATAACGCAGTTTTTCCCGCAGGCGGGTAAGGCGCGCAGGTGACTTGTCCGTCGCAAACAGTTCCAGCGGCTGTGGCTCGAAAATCATTACCACCACCGGTAAATTGCGTTTGCGCCCTTCTTCCTGTAAGCCTTGCAGCAACGCACGGTGGCCACGGTGCACACCGTCGAAATTACCAATAGTCAGCACACACCCATGCGGGGCCTGGCTGAGATTATGTATGCCTCGTATCAGCTTCATGTCTGGCTCAAAACAGTGAAAATCGTGAAAGTATACCCTGTACCGCGGTCAAGGTTAACCGGCGATTGTTTCTACGAAACAGAAAGAGGATGGTTTTCATTGTTATGAAACAAATTGACGCCCTTCACGGGTACACCAATGCAATTTTTCTCGTCGAAAAGCTGTATTCACGCCACGCAAGCTGGTAGAATCCTGCGCCATCACTACGCAACGAGTGCTGGAATTTAAACGGCGCTTATTTGCACAAATCCATTGACAAAAGAAGGCTAAAAGGGCATATTCCTCGGCCTTTGAATTGTCCATATAGAACACATTTGGGAGTTGGACCTTGGCTAATATCAAATCAGCTAAGAAGCGCGCCGTTCAGTCTGAAAAGGCCCGCAAGCACAACGCTAGCCGTCGCTCTATGATGCGTACTTTCATCAAGAAAGTATACGCAGCTATCGAAGCTGGCGACAAAGCTACTGCACTGAAAGCATTTAACGAAATGCAACCAATCGTGGACCGTCAGGCTGCTAAAGGTCTGATCCACAAAAACAAAGCTGCACGTCATAAAGCAAACCTGACTGCACAGATCAACAAACTGGCTTAATCGCCTGCTTGTTGACGCTTTGTGAAAAAACCCGCGAAAGCGGGTTTTTTTATGCCTGCTATCTGGCGTTTTTCTCTTCAACCACTGATGTTGTTCTCACTCGCCCACGCTCTTCCTGACCAGCCTGTTTTTTCAGCTATCCCTCCCTTAGTTAGTCGCGTCGCGTAATACTTGAAAGTTATTTTCTTTCACTGTTTTCCTTTTTTTATTTCATTATTAAAAAAACTGTGACCACCTTAGCAAATAGAAACATCGCTCATTCAAAAACGAATAAACGCAATCCTGATGTAAGATTTGATAATTGATTGCTGCGGTAGGGTCAACTACTTTCCATGTACACCTTACTCACTCATTTTAATCTGAGGTTAAATTCAGTAACGACATAAAAAATAATATTTAAAACTTGCTTGGAAAGTAAAAGTTGTTTTTCTGGGCGTATCGCACCAATATCGGAGTTATTATTATGAGTTCTGTTATTGAGGATACCCAGTCTTGCGGGTCAGCATCATTATCTTTACTACAGCGTATTAGCTACGGCTCTTTGGATGTGGCAGGTAATCTACTGTACTGTTTCGGCTCAACCTACATCTTATATTTCTACACTGACGTTGCGGGTATTAGTCTCGCCGTAGCAGGTGTCATCCTGCTGTTGGCGCGTATCGTAGATGGTATAGATGCCCCAATCTGGGGGATCATTATCGATAAAACACGTTCACGTTACGGTAAATGTCGTCCCTGGTTCTTATGGCTACCGCTGCCTTTTGGTGTATTCAGCGCGCTGTCATTTTGGTCTCCAGATATCAGCATGACAGGAAAAGCCATATATGCAGCAATATCCTACATGATTGCCAGCATTTTATTTACCGGACTCAATACACCGCTCAGCGCAATATTACCTCTAATGACACTGTCCCCTAAGGAACGGCTGGTATTAAATTCCTGGAGAATGACCGGGGGACAAATTGGGGTTTTATTAATGAATGCCACAGCATTACCCCTGGTTGCATTTTTAGGTAACGGAAATGATCATGCCGGATTTATTTACACGGCGATTCTGTTTGCTGCGATATCCTGTTCGCTAACGCTTTTCGCCTTTAAAAATATCCGCGAAATGGATGCGGATAAAATACAGCAAGAACCCAAACTGCCGATGAAAAAAAGTTTCACGGCAATGAAAGGTAACTGGCCATGGATCCTGATGGTGCTGGCCAATCTGATCTTCTGGATTGCCCTGCAACAGCGGTCCACAACCATTGTTTATTATCTGACCTACAACCTCGATCGCAAAGACCTGGTTCCGCTGATTAACAGTCTGGCGACGATTCAGATCCTGTTCATCATCGCCATCCCTTTCTTTAGCAAATTCCTGGCTAAAACCTGGATATGGGTAGGAGGCTTGCTGGTCGCCACGTTCGGCGGCGTCTTGATGTGGCTGGCGGCGGACAACATACCTTTCCTCATCGCGGCCTGGGTGCTCGGCAATATCGGTAGCGGAATCGCCTGCTCAATGCCGTTTGCCATGTTGGGCTTTGCCGTCGACTTCGGTGCCTGGAAAACGGGCATTAAGGCCACGGGCATTCTTATCGCCTTCGGCAGTACTTTCTGCATCAAGATGGGCAGTGGTCTGGGTACCGCTTTCGCCGCCTGGATCATGAACAGTTTTGGCTATGTCCCGAACCATGCCCAAAGCGCTGCGGGCTTGGAAGGCATTACCTGGGCTTTTATCTGGGCGCCCGCCCTACTCTTCGCACTCGCGGCGATCCCGCTACTTTTCTTCCGTAAGTACGAAGCAATGGAAGAGACGATTCGCCACGATCTGGAAACCATCACCCAATAACTTTCTTAATCTTTACCCTCAAAATATGGGAGGCACCACCATGCCATTTGTGCAACATGACCCGCATCGTCTGGTCTGGCAGCAAAACGATCGCTATTTGTGGATTGAACCCTGGGGCGAGAACAGCCTGCGCGTACGCAGTGGTCGTCATCTGCCGGTAATGAGAAATGAAGACTGGGCATTGACTGAGCCAGTCGCAGAAAGCCACTGCCACATCGATTATGAGCACCACCAGGCGACACTGACCAACGGCAAAATTATCGCTATCGTCAATCAAAAAGGACAAGTTACCTTTTACCGTCATCCACACAAACCCCTGTTGCAGGAGTTCTGGCGCCTGCGGGGCGAAATTGGCGAGGATGAATCTTCTCACGGCCAGTACGTCAGCGCACTCAACCTTGAGGGACGCGAATTCCGCCCTATTCAGGGTGGAAAATATTCACTTAAAGCCCGCTTCGAAGCCACCGAAGGGGAAAAAGTTTACGGTATGGGCCAATATCAGCAGACCAATCTGGATCTCAAAGGATGCGTGCTCGAACTGGCCCAGCGCAACTCTCAGGCCTCGGTGCCCTTTATGCTCTCAAGCCTGGGCTACGGATTTTTATGGAATAACCCTGCGGTCGGCCGCGTGACGTTCGCCCACAACGTGACCGAGTGGGAAGCTCAAATCAGCGAGCAGCTGGACTACTGGATCACCGCTGGCGATACCCCGGCAGAAATTAGCCGGGCGTATGCGCTCGCCACGGGCACGCCACCAATGATGCCGGATTACGCCATGGGCTTCTGGCAGTGCAAGTTACGTTATCGCACTCAGGAGGAGTTGCTCGCCGTCGCCCGCGAGTACAAACGGCGCAATCTCCCCATCTCGGTAATCGTGATCGATTTCTTCCACTGGCCAAATCAGGGGGACTGGATGTTCGACTCGCGGGACTGGCCCGATCCCGATGCCATGATCGCCGAACTGAAATCACTGGGTATCGAACTGATGGTATCCGTGTGGCCAACCGTGGATAGCCGAACCGAGAGTTATCGGGAGATGCGCGAAAACGGCTGGCTGGTGCAAACAGAGCGCGGATTGCCGATTAATATGGATTTCCTCGGCAATACCACTTTCTTTGATGCCACCCATCCCGACGCTCGCGACTACGTCTGGGGTAAAGCAAAACGCAACTATTACGATAAAGGCGTGAAGCTCTTCTGGCTTGACGAAGCCGAGCCGGAGTTCAGCGTTTACGACTACGATAATTATCGCTACCACGCCGGACCGGTGCTGGAAGTGGGCAATATCTACCCGCGAATGTACGCCAAAACCTTTTTTGACGGCATGAAAGCCGATGGCGAAGACCAGGTGATCAACCTGCTGCGCTGCGCCTGGGCCGGAAGTCAGAAATACGGCGCGCTGGTCTGGTCAGGTGATATCCACTCATCGTTTCGTTCTCTGCGCAATCAGTTTGCCGCCGGGATGAACATGGGGATTGCAGGTATCCCGTGGTGGACAACAGATATTGGCGGCTTTCATGGCGGCAATATTCACGACCCACACTTTCATGAGTTGCTGATTCGCTGGTTCCAGTGGGGCGTGTTTAGCCCAGTGATGCGACTGCACGGCAACCGCGATCCGCAGATTTTACCAGAACATCCTTACCGTGATGGTATTGCCCAGTGTCCGACCGGTGCGGCAAACGAAGTGTGGAGCTATGGTGAAGAGGTGTGCGAAGTGTTGACTGGCTGTCTGACGTTGCGAGAAAAGTTAAGGCCGTACATCAAAGCGGTGATGGCGGAAACACACGAACGCAATGCCCCGGTTATGCGCACCCTGTTTTTTGAATTCCCAGAACAGACAAGGAGTTGGGAGATTACCGACCAGTACTGTTTTGGCCCCGACCTGCTGGTTGCGCCCGTCATGCTTGAAGGCATGCGCGAGCGTGACGTTTGGCTACCGGAAGGTGAAACATGGACGGATCTTGCAACCGGCGAGAGCTATCAGGGAGGACAAACGCTGCGCTATGACGCTCCCCTGAACAGAATTCCGGTATTTATCCGCGAAGGTGGGCAGTATCGTAATATGTTGAAACTGTAGTCACAGTCCGGCTGCGGTTAGTACACCGCAGCCGGCAACATGAAGGCGTTTAGACTTGTGGCGACTTGAACAGTGCTGAGTAGTCCGTATTGCAAATACGCTGCACCGCCGGATGCTGGATCATCCTTTCCGCAAATATGGCGTGATACTCCTCCATCACATTCTCTACGCGTCCAATTTCTACAATAGAATCATCGGCATAGAAATTGTGTGAATACAGCGTAGGCGCAACGAAAATGGCATTATGCGTTGCGCCAAACGCTTTCATCAGCGCAGCGTCATCAAACTCGCCGAGGATTTCGACATTCAATCCTTGTGAGTTGATCCAATTCAGCAGCTTACGACCGAGCATTGAACGACGTCCAGGGATCAGTAATCGACGCTCCTCAAGGCAGGCCGGGAAGGGTTTTTCAGGCAACGGTTTGGTGCACCAAAAACTCACGCTGCATTCGCCTATCCGCACTGAGAACAGCCCTTCCTGCTGCGTAGAGTCGATCGGGCAGTCGGAGATAATCATATCCAGCTTATGCTGACTGAGTTGATCCAACAGCATCTCATGTGTTGACTCAAAACAACGCAGATGGATTTGTTCATCTTCAACCACAGCGGCATCCAGCACGCTACTGACCAACTGCTTCGATAGCGCATCCGCCACGCCGACATCAAACAGTAAATTAGACTCTTTGCGGTAGTTCACGATATCCAGCATTTCCTGGCTTAAGGTGAACATCTTATCCGCATAACGAAAAACCAATTCGCCTAACTCACTAGGCTCCAGTCCACGCCCCTTGCGCTTGAACAGCTTTCCCTGCAAACGTTCCTCAAGCGCTTTAATCTGTCCGGTAATGGTTTGCGGCGTCAGATAAAGCGCTTCTGCAGCGCCAACCACCGAACCTTCTTTATAGACATGCCAAAAGTAGTACAGGTGGTTGTAGTTTATATGAGACATACTCACTCCCTGAAAATTGTCACAAAAGGGTTATCCCGTCAGGCTGACGCGTTCAACCGGGTGCGTAACCAGCAGTAACCTATTACCGCCGACAGCAAGGAACCGATCAGGATCCCCAGTTTCGCCCAGTTAATCAGCTCAGGATCGACGTTCCCAAACGCCAGGCTGGCGATAAAAATCGACATCGTAAAGCCAATGCCGCACAGAATGCCGACCGCCATAATCTGCTGGAAATTCGTTCCCTCTGGCAATTGCGCCACCTTGAGGCGTAACGCCAGCCAGCAAAACAGACTGATACCCAACGGTTTACCGATCAACAAACCAGCAATGATCCCCAGCGGTAACACCGAGGTCAGTCCATCAATAGTAACGCCCTGCAGTGAAACGCCCGCGTTGGCGAAGGCAAACAGTGGCAGGATCAGGTATGCCACCCATGGATGCAGAACATGCTCCAGTCGCTTCGCCGGTGAACGCCCGTGTTTTTCCTTTAACGGAATGAAGAAACCGACGATCACGCCAGCCAGCGTCGCATGCACGCCGGACTTCAGTACCGCAGTCCACAGCACCACGCCAACCAGAATATAAATCCCGGTACGTCTCACTCCGCACAGATTCAATGCCGCCAGAACGAGGATCGCGCACGCGGCAACCCCCAGCGACAACAGCGAGAGATCGCTGGTATAGAACAGCGCGATAATTACGATAGCACCGAGGTCATCGATAATCGCCAGCGCCATCAGGAATATTTTCAACGCCAGCGGTACACGGCTGCCCAACAGCGCCAGCACGCCTAATGCAAAAGCGATATCCGTTGCCGCCGGGATCGCCCACCCTTCACTGGTGATGGGATCGGCATAGTTGAATGCCAGGTACAGCAGCGCCGGGACAATCATGCCCCCGATAGCGGCAATGATCGGAAACGCTGCCTGACGCAGGCTGGCCAGCGAGCCTTGCATCAACTCGCGCTTCACCTCCAGACCAATCAACAGGAAGAACACCGCCATCAAAGCGTCGTTGATCCACAGCAGCATATTTTTGTTGATCTCAAGCGCGCCAACCCGCAGTTGAACGGGCGTTTCCAAAAAGGCGTGGTACCATCCACTGGTTACCCCGATGTTTGCCATCAGCATAGCGACCACGGCAGCGATGATCAGAATGATGCCCCCCGAGGCGTCACTACTAAAAAAACGATGCAGATGTTTCACTTTTATTCTCTCTATTGGGTGAATACTTCGTAAATACTATCTTACACCCTCAAAAAGCTCGTTAAAATTAGATTATTTGTGATTGATAGATCGGTTTTTACGACCTATTCAGATAAAGTCGATAAAGATTTTCCGAGCGGAAAACAGAAATAAAAAAGCCTGAGGCTTTTCAGTCCCAGGCTTTTTATTCGAGATAAAACGGCGAATTAGCGAGTCAGATCGTCAAAGAACTTCTTCACACCGTCGAAGAAACTTTTGGAGCGCGGACTGTTTTGTTCACCCGTCGGGCCGCCAAAACTGTCCTGCAAATCTTTCAGCAGTTGCTTCTGCTTGTCATTCAGGCCAACAGGGGTTTCCACTACCACGCGGCAAAGCAGGTCTCCCTGAGCGCCACCGCGTACAGACTTGACGCCCTTTCCACGCATGCGGAAAAGTTTGCCAGTTTGCGTTTCGCCCGGAATTTTTAGCTTCACGCGACCATCCAGCGTCGGGACTTCAATCTCGCCGCCCAGAGCAGCCATCGCAAAGTTAATCGGCACTTCGCAGTAGAGGTTATTGCCTTCACGTTCGAAAATTGGGTGTTGTTTTACCTGCACCTGAACGTACAAATCACCTGCTGGCGCGCCATGCTCACCGGCTTCGCCTTCACCAGACAAACGGATACGGTCGCCGGTATCAACCCCTGCCGGGATTTTAACAGACAGCGTTTTGCTCTTCTCAACGCGACCATGCCCGTGGCATTTGTTGCACGGATCTTTGATCAGCGTACCGCGGCCCTGACAGTGTGGACAGGTCTGCTGTACGGCAAAAAAGCCCTGACGCATCTGCACCTGACCGGAACCGTGACAGGTTGGACAGGTTTGCGGCTGAGTGCCCACCTTCGCGCCGCTACCGTGGCAGACGTCACACTCTTCCAGAGTCGGAATACGGATCTCTTTGGTGACGCCACGCACGGCTTCTTCCAGAGTGAGATCCATGTTGTAACGTAAATCAGCACCACGTGAGGCGCGCTGACGACCACGACCGCCGCCAAAGATATCGCCAAACACGTCACCAAAGATATCGCTGAAGTCAGCCCCGCCGCCAAAACCGCCGCCGCCGCCCATACCGCCTTGCTCAAACGCAGCATGACCGTACTGATCGTAGGCCGCACGTTTTTGCGCATCGGTCAGGATCTCGTACGCTTCTTTGATCTCTTTAAACTTGGCTTCGGCCTCTTTATCACCCTGGTTGCGGTCCGGGTGATATTTCATGGCCAGGCGCTTGTAGGCCTTTTTGATTTCACGCTCTTCCGCTGATTTGGAAACGCCTAAAATCTCGTAATAGTCTTGCTTAGCCATCTCTTTTTATCTGCCCCTAACATGCGTGCACGGGCGGAGAGGAAACCTCTTCGCCCGTGCCAGTAATTACCCGTTCAAAGGGCGATTATTTTTTGTCTTTCACTTCTTCAAACTCGGCGTCGACAACGTCGTCATCTTTCGCGTTATTTGCAGAAGCATCAGCGCCTGCTGCACCAGCCTGTTGCTGTGCGTGCTGCTGCTGAGCGATTTCCATCAGTTTCTGGGAAACCTGTGCCAGCGCCTGCATTTTCGCTTCGATATCCGCTTTGTCTTCACCTTTCAGAGAAGTTTCCAGCGCGGTCAGTGCAGACTCGATGGCAGTTTTGTCGTCAGCCGGCAGTTTGTCGCCTGCTTCTTCAACCTGCTTGCGAGTGCTGTGCAGCAGATGGTCACCCTGGTTACGGGTCTGAACCAGCTCTTCAAACTTACGGTCAGATTCTGCGTTCGCTTCTGCTTCGCGAACCATTTTCTGAATTTCTTCTTCGTTCAGACCAGAAGAAGCCTTGATGGTGATCTTCTGCTCTTTACCGCTGTTTTTGTCTTTCGCGGAAACGTGCAGGATACCGTCGGCATCGATGTCAAAAGTAACTTCGATCTGCGGCATACCGCGCGGAGCCGGGCTGATGCCATCCAGGTTAAACTGACCCAGATCTTTGTTATCAGCAGCGCGTTTACGTTCACCCTGCAGCACGTGGATGGTTACCGCAGACTGGTTGTCTTCAGCGGTAGAGAACACCTGGCTGTGCTTGGTCGGGATAGTGGTGTTTTTCGCGATCAGCGGAGTCATTACGCCACCCATGGTTTCGATACCCAGAGACAGCGGGGTAACGTCCAGCAGCAGCACGTCTTTAACATCACCGGTCAATACACCACCCTGAACAGCAGCACCGATTGCTACGGCTTCGTCCGGGTTAACGTCTTTACGCGGTTCTTTACCGAAGAACTCAGCAACTTTCTTCTGCACCATCGGCATACGCGTCTGACCACCAACGAGGATAACGTCGTTGATATCAGATACGGACAGGCCAGCATCCTGCAGAGCAACTTTCAGCGGCTCGATAGAACGGTTAACCAGGTCTTCAACCAGGCTTTCCAGTTTCGCACGGGTCACTTTGATGTTCATGTGTTTCGGACCGGTCGCGTCTGCAGTGATGTACGGCAGGTTCACGTCGGTCTGCTGAGCGGAAGACAGCTCGATCTTCGCTTTCTCAGCGGCTTCTTTCAGACGCTGCATCGCCAGCGGGTCATTACGCAGGTCGATACCCTGATCTTTCTTAAACTCATCAACCAGGTAGTTGATCATACGGCTGTCGAAGTCTTCACCACCCAGGTGGGTATCACCGTTGGTTGCCAGAACTTCGAAGGTTTTTTCGCCGTCAACTTCGTCGATTTCGATAATAGAGATATCGAAAGTACCACCACCAAGGTCATATACCGCGATAGTACGGTTGCCGACTTCTTTATCCAGACCGTAAGCCAACGCAGCTGCGGTTGGTTCGTTGATGATACGTTTTACTTCCAGACCTGCGATACGACCGGCGTCTTTAGTTGCCTGACGCTGAGCATCGTTAAAGTATGCAGGTACGGTGATAACTGCTTCAGTTACCGGCTCACCCAGGTAATCTTCAGCCGTTTTCTTCATTTTTTTCAGCACTTCAGCAGAAATCTGCGGCGGTGCCAGTTTCTGACCTTTTACGTCAATCCATGCATCACCGTTGTCAGCACCGATGATTTTGTACGGCATGATGGCTTCATCACGCTGTACTTCTTCGTCCTGGAAGCGGCGGCCAATCAGGCGTTTAATCGCAAACAGGGTGTTTTGCGGGTTTGTCACTGCCTGACGTTTAGCCGGCTGACCAACCAGAGTTTCACCATCCTGGGTATAAGCAATGATAGAAGGCGTGGTGCGATCGCCCTCGGCGTTCTCCAGCACACGTGCAGTAGTGCCATCCATAATCGCTACACAAGAGTTGGTAGTACCCAGGTCGATACCAATAATTTTACCCATCTAAACGTCTCCACTAAAAATTCGGTCATCATGTGGTTGTGAATCTGTAATAAGGGCGAAACGTGCGGTTTCAACTACCCTGAATCGTTTTTTTTCAGACTCACCACTGCGGTTGCTTACAAGATGGGGTCGTAACCCACGTCATCAAGGGGGGCATGAAAATTTTTTTTAGCCTTGTGGCAATAAAATCGCAGAAAAAAGGCTAAAAGATTAAAAAATGAATAGTCTCAAATCAAAATTAATTCATAAAACAGATAAATTCAGCACAGCCATTCACATAAAAATTGTAATAAAAAGAAAAGATTACAAGCATGAATCATGATTCTGACAGCGGTAAGATGGTCTGAAACGACACACTTTTACAGCCGTCAAAGAGAAATTCCATGAAATCCGTATTAACCCTTTCCGCCAGCCTGCTTATGGGCCTGCTGCTGAGCAGCGCCGCACACGCTAACGATCATAAAGTCCTCGGCGTGATCGCCATGCCTCGTAATGAAACCAACGATCTAACGCTGAAACTTCCTGTTTGCCGCGTGGTGAAACGCATTCAACTTACGGCCGATCATGGTGATTTACAGCTCAGTGGTGCATCGGTTTATTTCAAAGCTGCCCGCATGTCCAGCCAGAGTCTGAACGTGCCTTCCTCCATCAAAGAAGGGCAAACGACCAATTGGATCAACATCAATAGCGACAACGACAATAAGCGCTGCGTGAAAAAAATTACCTTCTCCGGCCATACGGTGAACTCTTCTGATATGGCGACGCTGAAAATCATCGGCGACGACTAATTCCCCATACTTTTATTCAAAAGCCATAGAAACATGAATGTCACCTATTTGAATGACGACGATCTCGATTTTCTTCAGCATTGCAGTGAGGAGCAGCTCGCCAATATTACCCGCCTGCTTACACATAATGAAAAGGGGAAAGCCCGTCTGTCGAGCGTTCTCAACCACAACGATTTATTTAAATCGATGGAAGGACATCCGGAACAGCACCGCCGCAACTGGCAACTGATTGCTGGCGAACTGCAGCATTATGGGGGCGACAGCATTGCCAATAAACTCCGTGGACATGGAAAACTGTATCGGGCGATTTTGCTGGACGTTTCGAAGCGTCTGAAGATTAAAGCTGATAAAGAGATGTCCACGTTCGAAATTGAACAGTCTCTGCTGGAGCACTTTTTACGCAACGCCTGGCAAAAAATGGATGCCGGACAAAAGCAGGAATTTCTGCAGGCTGTCGATGCAAAAGTTTCTGAACTGGAAGAACTGCTACCGTTATTATTGAAGGATCGTCACCTGGCAAAAGGCGTCTCTCACCTGCTCTCCGGCCAGTTAACCAAAATTCTGCGAACCCACGCCGCCGTCAGCGTAATCGGGCACGGATTACTGCGCGGAGCCGGACTTGGCGGCCCGGTAGGTGCGGCTTTAAACGGGGTTAAAGCGGTGAGCGGCAGCGCTTATCGGGTGACGATCCCAGCTGTACTCCACATTGCCTGCCTGCGCAGAATGTTCAACCACGCACAAGCGTGATGCCCATCACAGGGAAAATAATTCGTTTTCCCTTCGTTAGATCATAGACAGTGCCCTCTCCCCTGATTATTATGCCGCGCCCCGAAGACAGTGATCGTTATTTGGGGAAACTATTTCACCATTCAATCAATGATGATTTTGAGGAATTATGGGCAACACTAAGTTGGCTAATCCGGCACCGCTGGGCCTGATGGGCTTTGGCATGACCACCATTCTGCTTAACCTGCATAACGCGGGTTTCTTCGCTTTAGACGTTATTATTCTGGCGATGGGCATTTTCTACGGCGGTATCGCGCAAATTTTTGCCGGTCTTCTGGAATATAAAAAAGGCAACACCTTCGGTTTAACCGCCTTTACCTCCTACGGTTCGTTCTGGCTGACGCTGGTTGCGATTCTGCTGATGCCGAAAATGGGCCTTGCGGATGCAACCAATGGTCAGTTCCTGGGCGCTTACCTGGGTCTGTGGGGCGTGTTCACTCTGTTCATGTTCTTCGGTACGCTGAAAGCCGCGCGCATGCTGCAGTTCGTGTTCCTGAGCCTGACAGTGCTGTTCGCCCTGCTGGCCGTTGGCAACATTGCAGGTAACGAAGCAATCATTCACGTAGCGGGTTGGGTTGGCTTAGTGTGTGGTGCAAGCGCCATTTACCTGGCGATGGGTGAAGTGCTGAACGAACAGTTTGGCCGTACCATCCTGCCGATTGGTGAAGCGCACTAATCTGACAATATCCCCCCTGAAGGGGGGATATTCCTTACAAACGCTGTAACTCTCCCTGTACGCTCGTATCGCGATGATAAATATCCTGTCGCAGCCAAATCCCCAGACCTAACCCCACCAGCGATAACGCCAGCACATACCAGGCCGGAGCCATTGGCGACACGCTCATTAACATCGTCACGGCGATTGGCGTCAGACCACCAAAAATGGCATATGAGACGTTATAGGAAAAGGAAATGCCGGTAAAACGGACTTCCGCCGGAAACGCCCGCACCATGACATAAGGCACTGCGCCGACCACGCCAACGCATAATCCCACCAGCCCGTATAACAGGAACAAGTGCTGAGGATGGCTGCCGGTCAGGTGATAGAAAAACCAGCTCGAACAGGCCAGCAGCAGGCTGCCGACAATAAAGGTTTTGCTGGCGCCGACCCGGTCGACAATAAATCCGGCCAGCAGACAGCCGACGCACAGCATAATGGTAGCGACACTGTTGGCCTGTAACGTTAGCGCGGGTGCAAAGCCATACTGCTTCTGCAGCCAGACTGGTGACATCAGGATCACCACCACAATCCCGGCCGATAACAGCCAGGTCAGCAGCATTGAAATAACCACCGCTTTTTTATGCTTACTCACCACCGACTTCACCGGTAGCTCTTGCGCAAGTGCTTTACGCTGCTGCATTTCGAGGAAGATGGGCGTTTCCTGCAACCAGCGACGCAGGTACATCGCCACCAGCCCAAAAACGCCCCCCAGCAGGAACGGGATACGCCAGCCGTAGTCATGCACCGCCTGTTGCGTCAGGTTGGTATTCACCAGCGTAGCAACCACCGATCCCAACAAAATCCCCACAGTCAGCCCGGCGGTCAGCGTGCCACAGGCAATGCCGATGCGGCGCTCCGGTACGTGCTCCGCCACGAACACCCACGCGCCCGGCACTTCTCCGCCGATGGCAGCGCCTTGCAAAATGCGCATCAGCAGTAACAGCAGCGGTGCGAGGATCCCCATTGAGGCGTAGGTAGGCAAAAGACCAATCGCCAGCGTCGGTATCGCCATCAGCAAAATGCTCAGGGTGAACATTTTCTTACGCCCGACCAGATCGCCAAAGTGCGCCATGATGATGCCACCCAGCGGACGCGCCAGATATCCGGCGGCAAAAATGCCGAAGGTTTGCACCTGACGTAGCCACTCAGGAATGTCTGCCGGAAAGAACAGTTCACCAACAACAGCGGCAAAGAAGACGAAGATAATGAAATCATAAAACTCAAGCGCACCGCCGAGGGCAGCAAGCGTAAGAGTTTTATAATCCTGGCGATTAAGCGGTCGAGTGTGTTGTGACATAGCAAACCATCAGTCAGTGGAGTTATTGAATCTGTCTGTCGATACATGTAAAGCAAAAATTACTATATCGTAAACAATTCAATACTCCACTATGATTGGCACTTATGTCACGATCGGGCTACTTTCAGGCGTTTGTATCGCGAATTGCGCTTTTAGGACGAAAAGATGCTACAACAGCCGGTGCGGTTTCCACATACGGCCCATCCAGCAACTGTATACAATACGGTACACTTGCAAAAATACCCGGTACGATAACCTTACCGTCGGCATCTTTCACGCCTTCCAGCGTTTCTTTGATCGATTTCGGCTGCCCAGGCAGATTCAGGATCAACGCCTGTTTGCGAATAACACCAACCTGGCGGGAGAGAATAGCCGTTGGCACAAAGTGCAGACTTATCTGGCGCATCTGTTCGCCAAAGCCTGGCATCTGGCGGTCAGCGACGGCAAGCGTAGCATCGGGGGTCACGTCGCGACGTGCCGGACCCGTTCCGCCAGTAGTCAGCACCAGATGACAGCTCATTTCATCCACCAGCTCGCATAAGGTCTGTTCGATGATCGCCTGTTCATCCGGGATCAGTCGCGTTTGCAGCTCAAAAGGGGTGGTAAGGGCAGATGCCAGCCACTCTTCAAGGGCCGGGATACCTTTATCCTGGTAAACGCCGCTGGAAGCACGGTCAGAAATGGAAACCAGGCCAATGCGTAAAGTATTCATGATTATTCCGTTTAAACAGTCTCGTTAAACAGAATGATACACTGCGAAAGGAAGGACAGACAGGTTTCAGAAGAGGTAGCGTGACCCATATCAGGGCCACGCGTTAATGATTACAGCAGATCGCCGATCATTTTTTCCAGTTTACCCTGGTCTACAGCAAACTTACGGATACCGTCCGCCAGTTTATCTACAGCCATCGGATCCTGGTTGTGCTGCCACAGGAACTCAGCTTCGGTGATGCGTGCAGGACGCGCTTTCACTTCGCCGGAGAAGGACAGTTTACGTTCGATAGCGCCTTCGCTTTCCGCCAGCTCTTTCAGCAGTGCCGGAGCAATCGTCAGACGATCGCAGCCTGCCAGCTCAATGATTTCGCCGATGTTACGGAAGCTCGCACCCATCACCACGGTTTCGTAACCGTGCTGTTTGTAGTACTCGTAGATTTCCGTTACGGAAACCACACCCGGATCTTCTGCCGGTGCATACTCTTTCTTGTCGGTGTTGGCTTTGTACCAGTCAAGAATACGACCAACGAACGGAGAAATCAGGTATACGCCAGCTTCTGCACATGCACGTGCCTGCGCGAAGGAGAACAGCAGAGTCAGGTTACAGTTGATGCCTTCTTTTTCCAGCTGCTCAGCGGCACGGATGCCCTGCCAGGTTGAAGCCAGTTTAATCAGAATGCGATCGTTGCTGATGCCAGCGTCGTTGTACATCTTGATCAGACGTTTTGCTTTCGCGATGGACGCGTCGGTGTCGTAAGACAGACGAGCGTCAACTTCAGTAGAGATACGACCCGGGACCAGTTTCAGGATCTCCAGACCGATATTTACTGCCAGTTTGTCGGTCGCGTCGACGATCTGCTGTGCGCGGTCGTTGCTCTGCTGCTTAGCCCAGGCTACAGCGTCATCAATCAGCTTGCGGTATTCTGGGATCTGCGCTGCGTTAAGAATGAGAGAAGGGTTAGTTGTGGCATCCTGAGGCTGATACAGCTTCATTGCCGCGATGTCTCCGGTGTCGGCCACTACTGTGGTGAACTGACGAAGGGAGGTCAATTTGTCCGTCATGATAGCGATTCTCTTTAAACAGCTTGTTAGGGGGATGTAACCGATCTTCCCTGATGATAGCACGACGCACTCTCAGCGCAACCGCCTGGATTGTCCGACCCGCTGCTCAGCCCTGATTACGCATCTCAAAGCCTGTGATGCGCAATTGCGGGATATAACGATTGTTATGATAAACTCCCGCAATCACTCTCATGACAAGGTATATACTGGTCGATTATTGGTAGCGCTTACACGGAAATCTTCGCGCTTACCGGCATCAACAAGAGGGATGTTAATGCCTGATTTTTTCTCATTTATTAATGAAATACTCTGGGGATCGGTGATGATCTACCTCCTGCTTGGCGCAGGATGTTGGTTCACCTGGCGTACAGGGTTCGTGCAGTTCCGCTACATTCGCCAGTTTGGCACAAGTCTTAAAAACAGCATTAGCCCGCAGCCGGGCGGTTTAACTTCCTTTCAGGCTCTGTGCACCAGCCTTGCCGCGCGTATCGGTAGCGGGAACCTGGCCGGCGTAGCGTTGGCGATCGCCGCTGGCGGCCCTGGAGCCATTTTCTGGATGTGGGTCTCAGCGGTCATTGGTATGGCAACGTCATTCGCCGAGTGCTCACTTGCCCAACTGTATAAAGAACGCGATAGCAAAGGACAGTTCCGCGGTGGCCCTGCGTGGTATATGGCACGTGGTCTGGGCATGCGCTGGATGGGCGTCCTTTTTGCCATCTTTTTACTGATTGCCTATGGACTGATTTTTAACAGCGTTCAGGCGAACTCGGTCTCTCGTGCGTTGACCTTTGCTTTTGACATCCCTCCCCTCTTCTCCGGTATCGCACTGGCAATAGTGTCATTACTGGTCATCGTCGGCGGTATTAAAGGCGTCGCACGCCTGATGCAATGGTTCGTTCCGATGATGGCACTGCTGTGGGTTGGAAGTAGCATCATCATCTGTCTGTGGCATATCGGGCATCTTCCCGACATTATCGTCACCATTATAAAAAGCGCCTTTGGCTGGCAGGAAGCAGCAGCGGGTGCGGCCGGATATACGCTAAGCCAGGCTATTGCCAACGGTTTTCAGCGCGGCATGTTTTCTAACGAAGCCGGAATGGGATCTACGCCGAATGCAGCCGCATCGGCCGCCTCCTGGCCACCGCATCCTGCGGCACAAGGCATTGTGCAAATGATTGGGGTATTAGGCGACACTCTCGTGGTCTGTACGGCTAGCGCGATGATTATTCTGTTGGCAGGCAATGGTACCAGCTATGTGCCAATGGAAGGCATCCAGTTACTTCAAAAAGCAATGGTAACGCTGACGGGAGAATGGGGAGCCGGATTCGTGGCTTTTATTGTGATTCTGTTTGCCTTTAGCTCGATCGTCGCCAACTACATCTATGCGGAGAACAATCTCGTCTTTCTGAAACTGGACAATATGCGCATCATCTGGCTATTGCGAATCGCTACCATTAGCACCATTATCGGCGGAACGTTTGTCAGCTTCCCGCTGGTCTGGCAGTTGGCCGATATCATTATGGCTTGTATGGCCATTACTAACCTGACAGCGATTCTGCTGCTTTCTCCGGTTGTCCATACCATCGCCAGCGATTATCTGCGCCAGCGTAAACTCGGGGTGCGCCCGGAATTCGATCCGCACCGTTATCCTGATATCAGACAACAGCTTGCCCCCGAAAGCTGGGATGAAACGCCGCGCGGATAGCGCGGCAATCACAACCATCGATCAAATCTGTCGTTTTTTTTGCTAAAGTCGCAGTAAATTTCCTGCAAGGACTGGATATGCTGATTCTGATTTCACCTGCAAAAACGCTCGACTACCAAAGTCCGCTGGCAACAACACGCCATACGCTACCCGAACTGCTGGATCACTCTCAGCAGCTTATCCATGTGGCGCGCCAGCTCTCTGCGCCGCAGATTGGCAAGCTGATGGGAATTAGCGACAAACTGGCGGATTTGAATGCCACGCGTTTCCATGACTGGCAGCCTGACTTCACGCCGGACAATGCGCGCCAGGCCATTCTGGCATTTAAGGGCGACGTGTATACCGGGCTGCAGGCTGAAACCTTCAGCGAGGCGGATTTCGACTTCGCTCAGCAGCATTTAAGGATGTTGTCCGGACTGTACGGCGTTCTACGTCCACTGGATTTGATGCAGCCTTATCGTCTGGAGATGGGCATTCGTTTGGCCAATGCGAAGGGTAAAGATCTCTACCAGTTCTGGGGAGATATCATCACCGATAAACTTAATGAAGCACTTGAAGCACAAGGCGACAGCGTGGTGATTAACCTCGCTTCGGATGAGTATTTTAAATCCGTGAAGCCGAAAAAGCTCAATGCCGAGCTGATTAAACCAGTCTTCCTCGACGAGAAAAACGGCAAGTTCAAAGTCATCAGCTTTTATGCCAAGAAAGCGCGCGGCCTGATGAGCCGCTACATCATTGAGAACCGCTTAACGCAGCCGGAACAGCTGACCGCATTTAACAGCGAAGGCTATTTCTTTGATGAAGAAGCGTCAGGAAACGGCGAACTGGTGTTTAAACGCCGCGAGCAATAATTTACATGCCGGATGACGGCTAACGCCTTATCCGGCCTACAGGTTTTGTAGGCCCGCTAAGCAAAGCGCCAGCGGGCACAACCATTACCCGCGGGTCATCATCAGCTTACGCAGTTGCGCAAAATCAGCAGGCAGGTGATGAGAAAGCAGCGGCAAGTCCGCGCGTTCCGCCAGCTCTTTTGGCAACGCCAGCGTCAGATCAAGAATCTCTTCAACGCTTTCTTTAAACTTCGCCGGATGCGCAGTACCAAGGAACAGGCCGTACTCGCCAGGGTTCAGTTGGTCACGCAGCGCACGGTAAGCCACCGCCGCATGCGGTTCTGAGGTGTAGCCTATCTCATGTAACTCACGCATGGTGTCCTGAGTCGTGGCATCATCAACGGCGGCATAACCCAGCTCATTCAGACGCCAGATTTTACGGCGGAACAGTTCTTCCACGCGCGGCCAGTTGTTCGGCTGGCTGACATCCATTGCATTCGATAACGTCGCCTGAGTCGCTTTCGGCGCCCACTCACCTTCAGCAAGGAAACGCGGAACCGTATCGTTAACGTTAGTCGCCGCGATAAAACGCTTCACCGGCAAGCCCAGTGATTTCGCCAGCAGCCCGGCGGTCAGATCGCCAAAGTTACCGCTGGGAACAGAAATCACCAGCTGATTCCGCGCCTCTTGCGGTAGCTGAGCCACAGCCTCAAAGTAGTAACAGATTTGCGCCAGCAAACGGCTGATGTTAATTGAATTAGCCGAGTTCAGTCCCAGAGCCACCTTCAGCTCTTCGTCATCAAACGCCTGTTTCACCAGCGCCTGGCAGGCATCAAAATCGCCATCAATCGCTACAGTTTCAATGTTACCGCCCAGCGTACAGAACAGTTTTTCCTGTAATGGGCTGATCTTGCCGTTCGGGTAGAGGATCACCACGCGCACATTTTTCAGGCCATAAAAGGCATGTGCAACCGCCGCGCCGGTATCACCTGAGGTCGCCGTCAGAATGGTTACCGGCTTGTCGCCGCTGATGTGCGTCAGCATTTGCGCCATAAAGCGCCCGCCAAAGTCTTTAAATGCAAGCGTAGGGCCGTGGAACAGTTCCAGACAGCCGACATCTGCGGCAACCTGAGCAACCGGTGCCGGAAAAGCAAATGCAGCACGCACGCGTTTTTCCAGAATTTCCTGAGGGATCTCATCACCAATAAATGCGGACAGGATCTTCGCGCTGCGGCTAACGAAGTCCTGGTTCAGCATCTCATCCACTTCTGTCAGATTGAATTCCGGTAGATCGTGCGGAAAAAACAATCCCTGATTCTTGCCAAGCCCTTGCGTGACGGCCTGCGCAAAGCTGACCTGCTCGTTATGATCTTTCAGATTATACAGTTTCATTGATTATCCCAGTACCCGTGCGCCCGCCGTGTCCAGCCGGCAAATATGAACAAAGCCTTCCTGATTTTGCAGGTAATTTTTACTCAGCCAATCTGCTACGCGCTGCGCCGTATCCGGCTTATCGCACAAGGCGAACAGCGTCGGCCCTGACCCGGAGATCCCGCTGGCCAGCGCGCCAATTTCTGTTACCGCCTGACGCGCCTGACTAAAGCCTGGCAGCAAGCGGGTACGATACGGCTCAGCAATGACGTCCTTCATCAGCTTCGCGGCAAGCCCAGGCTGACGGGAATAGCAGGCATGGATAAATCCAGCCAGATGTCGCCCGTGGGCGATACAGTCCTGACGGCGATACTGCGCAGGTAGAATCGCCCGCGCTTCTGCCGTCGACACTTTAATCCCCGGATACGCCAGTACCCATAGCCACTCATCAAAGCCTGGCACCTGCTGGCTAATAATGCCGTTTTCTTCAATCATTAACTGCATGCCGCCCAAAAAGCACGGGGCAACGTTATCGTAATGAATACTGCCGGAGATACGCCCTTCCAGCTCGCCCATTATCGCCAACAGGCGCGTATCGTTGAGCGGCTTACCGCAGAGTTCGTTCATAGCGACTAACGCCGCCACGACGGAACAGGCGCTGGAGCCTAACCCGGAGCCAATCGGCATATTTTTTTCCAGCGTCATCGCCACCGGAACCGTTTTACCCAGCTCCTGGCAGAATCGCTCCCAACACTGATAGACAATATTTTCGCGCGGCTCTGACGGCAGCTTGTTGGCAAAGCGCCCAAGGTTGTTCAGGCTGAACTGATCAGCCGCCTCAACAGACACCACATCGCCCAACAGCGAACCGTCCACCGGAGTTACCGCCGCACCAAGCACATCAAACCCGACGCTCATATTGGCACTGGAAGCCGGGGCATAAACTCTCACCATGTCAGACTCCTAACTTCCATGAAAGGGTGCGTAGCAGGTCGGCAAAGACGCCCGCTGCCGTCACGTCGTTACCCGCGCCATATCCGCGCAGAACCAACGGTAACGGCTGATAGTAGTGGCTATAGAATGCCAGCGCGTTCTCACCGTTTTTCACTTTAAACAGCGGATCGTTGCCGTCTACTGCATCAATTTTCACGCGACAAACGCCGTCCTCTTCGATATTGCCAACATAACGCAATACTTTTCCCTCATCACGGGCTTTCGCCACGCGCGCGGCAAACACGTCATCCAACTGTGGCAATTTCGCCATAAACGCGGATACATCACCAGAATCATCAAACTCGTTTGGCAGAACTGGCTCAATGACCACGTCTGAAAGCTCCAGCTCACGACCGGTCTCACGGGCGAGGATCAACAGCTTACGTGCCACATCCATGCCGGAAAGATCGTCACGCGGATCGGGCTCGGTATAGCCCATCTCACGCGCCATGGTGGTGGCTTGCGAGAAGCTCATGCCTTCATCCAGCTTGCCGAAAATAAACGACAGCGAGCCGGAAAGAATACCGGAGAAACGCTGCAATTCATCACCTGCGCTGAGCAGGTTTTGCAGATTCTCAATTACCGGCAAGCCTGCGCCCACGTTGGTGTCGTAGAGGAATTTACGCCGGGACTTCGCGGCGGCAAAACGCAGCTGATGGTAGTAATCCATCGACGAGGTGTTGGCCTTTTTGTTCGGCGTAACCACATGGAAGCCTTCGCGCAGGAAATCAGCATACTGATCCGCCACCGCCTGGCTTGACGTACAGTCGACAATCACCGGATTAAGCAGATGATATTCTTTCACCAGGCGAATTAAGCGCCCAAGGTTGAATGGCTCTTTCGCGCTTTCCAGCTCCGACTGCCAGTTCTCCAGATTCAGTCCATGGACGTTGGTCAGCAGAGCCTTCGAATTCGCCACGCCGCACACGCGAAGATCGATATGCTTCTTTTTGAGCCAGGTTTGCTGACGTTTAAGCTGCTCCAGTAGCGCACCGCCCACGCCGCCTACGCCAATCACAAACACTTCAATCACCTGGTCGGTGTTGAACAGCATTTGATGGGTCACGCGAACGCCGGTGGTCGCGTCGTCGTTGTTCACCACCACCGAAATAGAACGCTCAGACGACCCCTGGGCGATCGCCACGATATTGATGTTCGCGCGAGCCAATGCGGCAAAGAATTTCGCCGAAATGCCACGCAGAGTACGCATACCATCGCCAACAACAGAGATGATAGCCAGACGCTCAGTCACCGCCAGCGGCTCCAGCAGGCCTTCTTTCAGTTCGAGGTAGAATTCATCCTGCATGGCGCGTTGCGCACGCGCGCAGTCGCCCTGCGGGACGCAGAAGCTGATGCTGTATTCGGAAGAGGATTGGGTGATCAGCACTACCGAAATGCCCGCACGCGACATTGCGGCAAAAACACGTGCCGCCATACCCACCATGCCTTTCATTCCTGGGCCAGAAACGCTAAACATCGCCATGTTATTGAGATTAGAAATACCTTTTACCGGCAAATCGTCGTCATCACTGCTGGCGCCAATCAACGTGCCAGGCGCTTGTGGATTGCCGGTATTTTTAATCAGGCAAGGGATCTGGAACTGGGCAATAGGGGTAATGGTGCGCGGGTGCAGCACTTTGGCGCCGAAGTAAGAAAGCTCCATCGCTTCCTGATAAGACATCGACTTCAGCAGTCGGGCGTCGGGTACCTGACGCGGATCGCAAGTATATACGCCGTCAACATCGGTCCAGATCTCACAACAATCCGCGCGCAAACAGGCGGCCAGTACGGCGGCAGAGTAGTCGGAGCCATTACGCCCCAGCACCACTAACTCACCTTTCTCATTCCCGGCGGTAAATCCGGCCATCAAAATCATGTGGTCCGCAGGAATACGGCTGGCGGCAATGCGGCGCGTAGATTCGGCGATATCAACGGTAGATTCGAGGTAATGGCCGACTGCCAGCAATTTCTCCACCGGATCGATGACCGTCACGTTGTGCCCACGCGCTTCCAGCAGGCCTGCCATGATGGCGATCGACATTTTTTCGCCACGGCAGATAAGCGCGGCATTGATGCTGTCCGGGCACTGTCCCAACAGGCTGATGCCATGCAGGACGTGTTTAATCTGGGCAAACTCTTGTTCAACAAAGGCTTTGAGCGGGGCCAGCGGAAAACCCGGCTGAGCAGCGGCCAAACCCACCAACAGCTCAGAGAAAATACGTTCGGCGTCGCTGATATTGGCTAAAGCATCCTGACCACCGATGGTCTTCTCAATCATCGCCACCAGATGGTTGGTAATTTTTGCGGGGGCAGAGAGCACGGTCGCGACCTGCCCCTGTCTGGCATTGCTTTCCAGAATATCGGCAACCCGCAGAAAGCGCTCTGCATTTGCCACTGATGTACCGCCGAACTTCAACACTCGCATGGTTTACCTCATTGCCTTTGGTCGAAAAAAAAGCCCGCACTGTTTAGGTGCGGGCTTTTTCTTGTGTTTCCTGTACGCGTCAGCCCGCACCGTTACCTGTGGTAATGGTGATGGTTGTGGTAATAGTGATGCTGATGCGTTTCATGATGTTGTGTGCTCTGTAATTATTATCTGTCTGTCTTGTATTCTTTTAGGGTTAAAGTATCTGCTGACCTAAGTCAATAAATTTTTAAATTGATCACATTCCGAAACTTGTTCATGAGCGACTGCTTGCCCTTTTACTTTCAACCAATACAGCATGTCTCGCCCACTTGAAACCAGAGTAAAACACCACACAACAAACATTTATCAATACTTTATTTTGTTAGATTTTTTTCTATATCATGTAAAAAACGGTGCAACATTGCCGTGTCTCGCTGCTCTAACAGACCCATTCGCTGTTGCAGCCAGTCCGTCAACTTAATGTCGTCAGAAACGTTCAGCGTGGCTAATAAACGCAAAACACGTTCGCGCAATGCCTGTAGCTGATGCTCATCCGTCATCTCAATGTTTCTGGCCGGTTGTTGTATTAAACCTGCTAATTGATAGCAATACACCATCACCGCCTGCCCCAAATTGAGTGATGGATAGTCAGCTACCATAGGTACCCCGGTGAGGACATCCGCCAGAGCCAATTCTTCGTTGGTCAGCCCCGAATCTTCACGACCAAAAACCAGCGCGGCGTGATCCATCCACGTTGATTTTTCCTGCAGCAGGGGAACCAGTTCGACCGGCGTAGCGTAATAATGAAACTTCGCGCGGCTGCGCGCCGTGGTCGCGACGGTAAAATCCACGTCGTGAAGCGCCTCGGCTAACGTTGGAAAAACGCTAATATTATCAATGATATCACCCGAACCATGAGCGACCCATCGCGTGGCGGGTTCCAGGTGGGCCTCGCTGTCAACGATCCGCAACTGGGTGAATCCCATGGTCTTCATCGCACGGGCAGCCGCACCAATATTTTCCGCTCTGGCGGGGGCAACCAGAATAATTGTTAAACGCATTTCGATACTCTTTTGGCCTGTGTGCAGGTAATAATGTGACGTGCATCAACATATTACGCAGCGCGAATTTACATATTTTTAACAGAAATCACTGAAAAAGCATTTCGCATCCGGTAAAAAATGCTAAACTATTTCCAGACTGAACTATTGCCCTTTATGTTAACAAAAGTTGCATATCCTTCTGTTTATCCATGATAATTTAATTTAAAATGGATCGCATTGGTTGGATTCATTACATTTATTAATTAGCGCGTGCAACTAGTTGTAATATTGCAATTTTGTGATGAAAGCAAACATTTGGATACGTTGATTTCATCAAACTGTTAACGTGCTACAATTGAACTTGATATATGTCAACGAAGCGTAGTTTTATTGGGTGTCCGGCATGTCTTAGCCTGTTATGTTGCTGTTAAAATGGTTAGGATGACAGCCGTTTTTGACACTGTCGGGTCCAGAGGGAAACTACCCACGACCAAGCTAATGATGTTGTTGACGTTGATGGAAAGTGCATCAAGAACGCAATTACGTACTTTAGTCATGTTACGCCGATCATGTTAATTTACGGCATGCATCAGGCAGGTCAGGGACTTTTGTACTTCCTGTTTCGATTTAGTTGGCAATTTAGGTAGCAAACATGCAGACCCCGCACATTCTTATCGTTGAAGACGAGTTAGTAACACGCAACACGTTGAAAAGCATTTTCGAAGCAGAAGGCTATGATGTATTCGAAGCGACAGATGGCGCGGAAATGCATCAGATTCTCTCTGAATATGACATCAACCTTGTGATTATGGATATCAATCTGCCTGGGAAAAATGGCCTCCTGTTAGCGCGCGAACTCCGCGAACAAGCTAACGTTGCGCTGATGTTCCTGACGGGCCGTGATAACGAAGTCGATAAAATTCTCGGCCTCGAAATCGGCGCAGACGATTACATCACCAAGCCGTTTAACCCGCGCGAACTGACTATCCGTGCTCGTAACCTGCTGTCGCGTACCATGAACCTGGGTACCGTCAGCGAAGAACGCCGTAGCGTCGAGAGCTACAAGTTCAATGGCTGGGAGCTGGACATCAACAGCCGCTCTCTGATTGGTCCTGATGGCGAGCAGTATAAACTGCCACGCAGCGAATTCCGCGCCATGCTTCACTTCTGTGAGAATCCGGGCAAAATCCAGTCTCGCGCAGAACTGCTGAAAAAAATGACCGGTCGCGAACTGAAGCCGCATGACCGTACCGTTGACGTGACTATCCGCCGCATTCGTAAACATTTCGAATCAACGCCGGATACGCCAGAAATTATCGCCACCATTCACGGTGAAGGCTACCGTTTCTGCGGCGACCTGCAGGATTAATTCGATCCTCACAGGTAAAAAAACGGCGCAATATGCGCCGTTTTTCATTTCACCACAACCCTATTTCCATAAGCGAAACTCGTCACTCTGCGCAGGCTGAGACTCCGGAATTTCTGTCGGCTTTGGTTTTGGCTGTGCCAGCGAGTGCCAGTCAAGATGACGCGTCAGGAACATCACGCCACACAACGCGACCAACAGCACGCCGGTTCCCAGCAGTAAAGAGCTGTCCTGTGAACGGAGCAACACCCACATCACACCATCCAGCCCCAGCAGCGCTACGGTGAACAAAATACTCTTAAGCCAACCCTGTAATATCGCCTGCAGATACACACCGTTCATCAACGCCCCCACCAGACTCGCCGTAATCCACGCGGCGGTAAAACCAATATGTTCTGACAACGCCAGCAGCAACAGATAAAACATCACCAGCGATAATCCCACCAGCAGGTACTGCATCGGGTGCAGTCGAAGGCTGGTCATGCTTTCAAGAACAAAGAAAGACATAAAGGTCAGCACAATCAGCAAAATGGCATATTTTGTCGCCCTGTCCGTCAGTTGGTATTGATCCGCAGGCGTGGCGACAGCGACGCTAAATGCAGGCATTCCCTCCCAGCCAATCTTTTCGCCATCAAAGCGTTCGCCGAGGTTATTGGCAAACCAACTGCTTTGCCACTGTGCATTGAATCCAGACTCACTGATTTCGCGCTTAGCCGGAAGAAAATCCCCAAGAAAGTTGGGATGCGACCAATTGCTGGTTAAGGTCATTTCACTGTTACGGCCAACCGGAACAACGGAGAAATCTCCTGTTCCGCTCAAATTCAGCGACAGCGTCATGCTCAGGTTTTGCTCCGCCCAGCTCGCGTCGGGTAACGGAATGTGGATCCCCTGCGCACGTCCATCCAACCCCGTCCCCGGCTCAACCGCCAGCGACGTTCCATTGACCTGCGGCGCTTGCACCACACCAATCCCGCGCGCATCCCCCACGCCAACCACGATAAACGGTTTGCCGACGCTGACGTTGGGATGGTTTGAATCACGCAAACGTTCAGCGTTAAACTCGGCCTTCACCGAGATATCGTTGTGCCAGACCTGGCCCTCATAAATACCGATTTTACGCGCTTCAACGTTCTGACTCCCCTCAACCACCAACGACTCCGGCAGCCAGAAATGGATATAGCTTCGCTTACGCTGGATCTCTTTGCCATCCTCCAGCGAGGTATAAAGCTCTGTCACCGGAATGGCTATCAACGGGCCGACCATCTTTTGCGGTCCGCTGGTGCTCTGGCGGATTGCATCTTCAACGTCATTGCGATAATCCGATCGCTCTACGATTATCTGCCTGACCATTGTCAGGGGAATTAACAGCAGCAGCATGGCGCCACCCAGAGTGACGATTTTCCAGAACAGGGGTGATTTCAACATAGCGTTCTCCTTTGCAATATCAGCAAGGTAGAACAGCTATGTGCGGAGAATTTGAAGTTATGTGAAGTGACGGTGAAGCGTAAACGAAGCTTGTGCACCGCCTTCTGGTCGGTTAGATAATATCACCGCGCCTTCATGCAGTCGTGCAACTTCACTGACAAACGCCAGCCCCAAACCGCTGCTCTTGTGTCCATTCTCGCGGGGCAGCGAGTAGAAGCGCTCAAAAATACGCGGCAACGCAAAGTCAGGGATCCCGCTACCGCTGTCGGTAACCTGCAACGTGACCCGATCCTCGTGCTGATGTGCACTCAGCACAATCGTCCCGTCCTGTGGCGTAAAGTCGATAGCGTTGTCGAGTAAATTCCCCAATGCCTGCTCCAGTAACGCGGGATCGGCTGCGACGCTAAGCGATGAAGGCAGAATGGTCAGCGTGAT
This sequence comes from Citrobacter sp. Cf087, assembly GCF_030334285.1. Classification (NCBI taxonomy): domain Bacteria; kingdom Pseudomonadati; phylum Pseudomonadota; class Gammaproteobacteria; order Enterobacterales; family Enterobacteriaceae; genus Citrobacter; species Citrobacter sp. Cf087. The sequence goes on along the minus strand of NZ_JAOWED010000029.1, from coordinate 292,648 downwards.
GTTTTTTGCCGCCAGCTGCACGCTACGCGCCTCTTTAAGCTGAGCAAACAGCGCATCTACCGCCACTGGCGTCAACGTAATGTCCTGCCGATTCTCCAGTCGCGCCTGACGTAACAAGGTTTCAACCAGCGCCTGCATGCGCGCATTTTGCGTCAGAATATTATCGGTAAAGCGCGCTACCACGTTTGGCGGCGGACCTTCGCGCAGTATCTCTGCCGCGCCACGAATGGCCGCCAGCGGGCTTTTCAGCTCATGGGTTAACGCGTAGACATACTGCTCAATGTAGTTCTTGCCTTCGAGCTTCAGACGCATACTTTCCAGCGCCTGCGCCAGTTTGCGTAACTCGCTACTGCCTAAATCAGGCAGTGGGACGGGGCGATTCTCAGTAACGGAATCGGCATAACGCGCCAGCCGGGCAATGGAGCGGTTTATCCACCATACCATCCCGAAGCCAATCACCAGGGCAATACCCAGCAATACGGCGCTGGCCCACAGCATTCGCCGTTCACTGCGTTTAATCACCGGCGCCATCGCTGCATTTGGTTTGCCGACACTGAGCACACCGATAATACGACCACCGTCTACAATCGGCGCGGCAACGTACATCACCGAGCTTTCCGGATCATCCGGGTTTTGCGGCGTACTACGAGCGCCATACTGCCCACGTAGCGTTAACCACACGTCGTTCCAGCGGGAGTAGTCCTGACCGACGGCCTGGTTAGCTGAATCAAACACCACCTTGCCCTGCGCGTCCGTCATGTAGACATGGTATTCATTACGTACTTTGTTAATGCCGCTGATATTGGCGCGGAATGGGCGGTTATGCAGTTGCGAAAAGGCCTGCGCCAGCTTGCCGTTGGTGGGGGTGTCAGAGAGTAAGTCATCACGCGCCAGCGCAGCCAGCAGCGTGGCGGTATCAATCAATGAGCCTTCAGTCGCTCGACGGACGCCTGGCTTAATTTCCTGCACAAAGATAGACAGAACGAACCAGGCAGCGACGGCAACAATCAGAAAATAGCCGAGCAGCAAACGCATGCCAATGCGCATCAGACGCTCCTCAGGCTGTATCCCATACCGCGATGCGTATTGATGGGGGAAAGCTCGGGGTTGATGGCCCGCAGCTTGGCGCGCAGCGTTTTGATGTGGGTATCGACCGTTCTGTCAAAGGTATCCTGCGCATCGGCCCAGACTAAATCCATCAGTTGTTGGCGGGAGTAAATACGTCCCGGCGACATCAGCAGTGTTTTCAGCAGCAGGAATTCATAGCGCGTCAGGTTCAACGGCATGCCGAACCAGGTAATCTGCGCGGCCAGCTCATTAAGTTCAAAATCCCCACAGCGCGTTGTCAATGAAGGCGTGGAGAATTTTTGCACCCGCCGCAGCAGCGTACGCACACGAGCGCACACTTCACGCGGCGAGAAAGGCTTGGCAACATAGTCATCCGCGCCAATTTCCAGCCCCAACAGGCGATCCACTTCATCGCTGCGTGCGGTCAGAAACAGGATCGGCAACGCCGGGTGGCGTTCAAGTAAACGTCGGCACAGTTCAAAACCGCTTATATCCGGTAGCCCGACATCCAGAATGATGGCATCAGGGCATTGCTGGCGAGACTTCTCCAGCACGGGAAATCCGCGCTCAAACGCCTCTACGCTAAACCCCTCTTGCTGCAGCATGTAGATAAGCGTATCAGCGATTCCCTGCTCATCCTCAACCAACCAGATCAACGGCTGTTGCATTGTGCTTCCTTGTTATTGCCGCCACGGCATGATGGGTACCGCGCTAATGGCATTTTTGGGCGATCCATCGACGACTTTATCTGAATAAGCCAGATAGGCCAGCGCATTACGTTTCGCATCGTAAAAACGCACGACCTGTAAAGATTTAAACACCAGCGAGGTACGTTTTTTAAATACCACTTCGCCCTGAGCTTTACCGTTCTTGATTCTGTCGCTCAGTTCTACCGGCCCAACCTGCTGGCAGGAAATGGCGGCATCGGAGGTATCTTCCGCCAGCCCCAGACCACCTTTGATGCCGCCAGTCTTCGCCCGACTCACGTAGCAGGTCACGTTGGTAACATCCGGATCGTCAAACGCTTCGACCACAATTTTATGATCCGGGCCGAACATTTTGAACACCGTATCGACAGATCCAATCTGCTCCGCATGGGCAACCTGCGCCAACATCAGCAGAATTGAGGAAATGACTAAGCTCTTATATTTCATATTGTTACCATTTTTAAAAGTTACTCTGTGCAATTATTCGACATTCTAAGATAAAACGTATACAGATCACAGGATTACAATAATCACGCTTTCGTATGTCCGAAAAAAGCATTTATGAGCAAAAAAAACACTGAATGCTAAAACAGCAAAAAATGCTATTATCCTCATACCTGACGTCAGGTACTCGTTGTTGAAAGGATGAGGATATTTTATGGATCAGGCTGGCATTATTCGCGACCTATTAATCTGGCTGGAAGGTCATCTGGATCAGCCTTTGTCGCTTGACAATGTGGCGGCAAAAGCGGGCTATTCCAAGTGGCACCTGCAGAGAATGTTTAAGGACGTGACGGGCCATGCTATTGGCGCCTATATCCGCGCCCGTCGTTTATCGAAATCTGCAGTGGCGCTGCGCCTGACTGCGCGCCCAATTTTGGATATTGCGCTGCAATATCGCTTCGACTCTCAACAAACCTTTACTCGCGCGTTCAAGAAACAGTTTTCCCAAACGCCTGCGCTGTATCGTCGCTCCCCGGAATGGAGTGCGTTTGGTATTCGCCCGCCAATGCGCCTGGGTGAATTTGCGATGCCTGCGCACGAGTTTGTCACCCTGGAAGATACGCAACTACTCGGCACCACGCAAAGCTATTCCTGCTCGCTGGAACAGATTTCAGATTTCCGTCATGAAATGCGTATTCAGTTCTGGCGCGACTTCCTCAGTCAGGCTCCTGCGATCCCGCCAGTCCTGTACGGGCTTAACGAAACACGTCCGAGCATTGAAAAAGATGACGAGCAGGAAGTGTTTTACACCACTGCACTGACGCCGGAACAGGCCAATGGCTATGTGCCGTCGGCGCAGCCTATCCTGTTACAGGGTGGCGAATACGTGATGTTTACCTACGAAGGGCTGGGAACCGGCGTGCAAGAGTTTATCCTGACGGTTTACGGCACATGCATGCCAATGCTGAACCTGACGCGCCGTAAAGGACAGGATATCGAGCGATACTACCCGGCAGAAGATGCCAAAGCGGGAGATCGCCCGATCAACCTGCGCTGCGAATTCCTGATTCCGATTCGCCGCTAGCGCTGTAGTTCATCCAACGCAGGGGCGTCCAGATGTGAGATGTCCCCTGCCGTTTCAACGACCCATCCCGGCGCCAGCCATAAGCTTTCCTGGTAATCAACGCGAGAAATAGAACAGTTGCGCAGACGCAAGCGACGTTCAGCCCATGCCGGTAATCCAAGAATTGTACTCACCAGGCAACCCAGCGCGATACCGTGACTGACCAGCAGCGGACGACTTCCCGGCGGCAATTCCAGACAGGATGCCAGCGCTGCGTTGACGCGATCGCTCAATTCCTGCATCGATTCCCCTTCCGGGATACGACCATCCACCGTACCGTTCACCAACTGGCGACGCCAGCCCTCTTCCTCCGGCGTCAGCGTATCGATGTGACGTTTTTCCAGCACACCCATATTTAGCTCGCGCAGACGGGAGTCATAGGTGATATCACAGCCACAGGCCTGGGCGATGATTTCTGCAGTGCGTCGTGTACGACCAAGATCGCTACTGATGACATGCGTAATACCAAACGAGCGAGCGCGTTCACCCACCTGCATGGCTTGCTGTTCACCTTTAGCGGTTAGTGGGCTGTCTGACTGGCCTTGAATACGTCGCTCGGCGTTCCACTGCGTTTCGCCATGGCGAACAAGGTATACCTGTAACATGCTTTTTTTCCGTTATACTGCGATGCGATGAATTTTCAAACTGAGCTTAATTATGCACAAGGTTATCTCTGCGACCACCAATCCTGCCAAAATTCAGGCAATTCTGCGGGCATTTGAAGAGATTTTCGGGGAAGGATCCTGCCATATTGAACCCGTCGCCGTCGAGAGTGGCGTGCCGGAACAACCTTTCGGAAACCAGGAAACGCGCACTGGCGCACGAAATCGCGTTGATAACGCTCGCCGCCAGCACCCACAGGCTGATTTCTGGGTCGCCATTGAAGCAGGAATTGACGACGATGCCACCTTCAGTTGGGTGGTGATTGATAACGGCATCCAGCGCGGTGAAGCCCGTTCAGCCACGCTGCCATTGCCTACTGTCATTCTCGACAGAGTCCGCAAAGGTGAAGCACTCGGCCCGGTGATGTCGGACTATACAGGTATTGATGAGATTGGCCGTAAAGAGGGCGCAATCGGCGTCTTTACCGCGGGTAAGCTGACGCGCTCGAGCGTCTACCACCAGGCGGTGATTCTGGCGCTCAGCCCGTTTCATAACGCGGTATTTTTATAGCATTGTGCCGGTTGTTCAATCGTAGGCCGGATAAGGCAAAGCCACATCCGGCGGATCAATTTTTCCCGAGCAACACCTGTTCCAGCCACTGACGCAGATCCACCGGTGCGGATTTGAGGCTGTTCGACCCTCGCGTAATAGTAGCAATCCCCGCCCCGAGCTCGTTTTTAAGCTCACGCTGGCTCATCTCACCGCGCAGCAGCTCTTCAATGATACGCACACGCGTGCCCAACGCTTCACGCTCATCCGGCGTTAACATCAAATTGAGCAGTGGCAGGTGTAAATCTTGTTCGTAGGCGTGTTTAAGCAGATCGACAAAACGTAACCACTCCTGGTGACGTTGTTCTGCCATCTCTGCTGAATAGGGTGATTGCTGAGTCATAAGATATCGCCATCGTTGCGGGGGAAGCGTGCTTGCCTCCCCCTTTTGTACTCTTTAACGAGTACGATAGCATAACACAATCGACACGATCAGTAACGACGTTGCCATTCTGCGTCGCTCATCAACTCCGGTTTATCACCGAGGAAATAGCGATAGTACGCATCGTAAGCCAGCACGTTCTTCACATAACCACGCGTCTCTGAGAATGGAATGCTCTCGACAAACGCGACGGCATCAATGCGGCCAGCGCTATTGCCAAGCCAGGTGCGAACGCGTCCCGGACCGGCGTTATAGGCTGCTGACGCAAAGATGCGGTTATTGCCAAATTGCTGATACACGTACTGCAAATAGCTGGTTCCGATGTTGATGTTGGTATCAGGATCCAATAGCTGGCTCGGACTGCTGTAACCTGGAATCGAGAACATTTTCACCGTATGCGTCGCCGTACCCGGCATAATCTGCATCAGCCCGCTTGCGCCAACCGGTGATTTCACTTTCGGGTTCCAGGCGCTTTCCTGACGCGCTATCGCCATCGCATAGCTTGGCTGAATATCCTTGCCGCTGGTGTAACGGGTAAAAAGATCTTTATAGGCCAATGGGAAGCGCTCTTCCAGATGATCCCACAGTTTTCCGGCGATCGTCGCCTGAACGCTTAGATCCCACCAGTGATTATTGAACGCGTAACGCGCCAACTGAGCCTGCTCGGACTTGGTACGGCTGGTGACCAGATTAGCCCATTCACTGCGCGCAGTATTATCCATGTTCCAGTACATTAGCTCGCGTACGCGTGCCATTTCCGGGCCCTGAGTCAGCGCAGAATCAACGTTCGCTGGTGCTTTATCCACTTTCAGCTCGTACTCTTCGCCCAGGCGCTGCGCCGCCACCATCGGATAGAAACCGCGCTGCTGCATGAGTTGGTGCAGGATCTCTTTGGCTTCCGCATCGCGTCCGCGCTCCAGCAGCAGATCCGCTTGCCAGTAGCGCCACTCATCTTTTTCTTTGGCTTCCATTGGCAGACGCGCCAGCCAGGTATTCAGGCCACGACGATCGCCGGTTCCCAGCGCCATGCGCACCCGGCGCTCCACAAGCGAGGTGGAGTTGGAGCGCATAATCGCATCATCACGCCATTTGGCCTGCTCGTCGGTAACGTCATTGCCCATCAGACGCCAGGCGACAATGTCGCGCAGCTCCTGGGTTTGCTCGTCATTCAACTGTTGCGCCTGCACCAGGGAAGGGATCATCAGGCGGGCATTCTCCACATCCTGACGCGCCACGCTGGCAAAGGCGACCGCCGCCATCTGTCGGGTGAAATCCGTTGCGCCGGTGGTGCGAGCAAAGGTCATTACCGAATTCGGATCGTTGGCCAGCGCGATGATCGCTGAAGCAATGGTTTGGTATTGCGCGGGCATCTGTCCGGCCAACGCCGTGACCAGTCCGGTATTCCCGGCTTTCATCGCCAGACGAATACGTTCCAGATACGCCAGCGGATCCTGGGTGCCTGAGGCACGCCATACGCCGAATAATTTGTCACAGGCGTTCGGCTGACTTTTTCCGCTCAGCCACAGTTCTTTCGCCCCCTGCCAGGCTTCTTCAGTTTGTCCGGTACTCCATTTCGCGAAGTAATAGTTACATTGCGCTTCGGTGGTGCCCGGTTTTTCCGGACTGAACGCCAGCAGCCCACGCCAGTCTTCGCGGCGCGCCAGTTCATTCACGAAACGAGATTGCAGAGTACGCGCCGGGGGCAGCGTCGGGTTGGCGCGCACAAAATTGGTGACGGTAATGGTGGGCTGATTCATCAGATCGTCAGTGATCTGGCGATATTCCAGATAAGGATACAGAGGATAGTTCTTCAGGCCAGGCATCATCTGCTCTACGACATCCATCTGTCGGTTATCCCAGGCCTGCTTAATTTGCGCATAGCGATTGCGCTGCTCATCCAGGGAATCCGCTCGCGCTACTTGACTGACCGTCAGCAGACATACGCTGGCAGCCAGCAGGCGCCAGGTAAATTGTTTGGCTTTGTCCACAAGCTCTTCCTCTTCTCATGTTACGTCTGTGCAGCATCATGCCGCTTAATTCATTCATGCTAACCAGACATTGCAGAATGCGCCACGTCACGGACACTTTTTTACTTTTGTTGCGAGTGGGATCTGCTGGCTGGGATTGGACAATGAAAAAGGCTACACTTCGCCTTTGATAACTATTTACCAATAATTAGCCCTAAATAATTCAAGTTGCAGCAAGGCGGCGAGGAAGTGAATCCCCTGAGCGTACAAAAGTACGTGACTGGGGTGAACGACACAGCCAACGCATCTGCGGCTTGAAGTATGACGGGATAAACATAGAGGCGAGTCCAACGTGGCCCAATTCGTTTATACCATGCATCGTGTCGGCAAGGTCGTTCCGCCGAAACGTCATATTCTTAAAAACATCTCACTGAGCTTCTTCCCTGGCGCCAAAATCGGTGTTCTCGGTCTGAACGGCGCGGGTAAATCTACCCTGCTGCGCATCATGGCTGGCATTGATACCGAAATTGAAGGTGAAGCTCGCCCGCAGCCAGGCATTAAAATCGGTTACCTGCCGCAGGAACCAAAACTGAACCCGGAACATACCGTTCGTGAATCCGTGGAAGAAGCGGTTGCCGAAGTGGTTAACGCGCTGAAAGGTCTGGATGAAGTGTACGCCAAGTACGCCGAACCGGACGCTGACTTCGATAAGCTGGCCGCGCAACAGGGCAAGTTTGAAGAGATCATTCAGGCGCACGACGGTCATAACCTGAACGTGCAGCTTGAGCGTGCCGCTGACGCTCTGCGTCTGCCGGACTGGGATGCCAAAATTGAAAATCTTTCCGGTGGTGAACGCCGCCGCGTCGCGCTGTGCCGCCTGCTGCTGGAAAAACCAGACATGCTGCTGCTCGACGAACCGACTAACCACCTGGACGCCGAATCCGTCGCGTGGCTGGAACGCTTCCTGCACGACTTCGAAGGTACCGTAGTGGCAATTACCCACGACCGTTACTTCCTCGACAACGTTGCCGGCTGGATCCTGGAGCTGGACCGTGGTGAAGGTATTCCGTGGGAAGGTAACTACTCTTCCTGGCTGGAGCAGAAAGATCAGCGTCTGGCCCAGGAAGCTTCTCAGGAAGCGGCTCGCCGTAAATCCATTGAGAAAGAGCTGGAGTGGGTTCGTCAGGGCGCGAAAGGCCGTCAGTCTAAGGGCAAAGCCCGTCTGGCACGCTTTGAAGAACTGAACAACACTGAATACCAGAAACGTAACGAAACCAACGAACTGTTTATCCCACCTGGACCACGTCTCGGCGATAAAGTCGTTGAAGTCACTAATCTGCGTAAATCTTACGGCGATCGCGTGCTGATCGACGATCTGAGCTTCTCGGTACCGAAAGGCGCTATCGTCGGCATCATCGGTCCGAACGGCGCGGGTAAATCAACCCTGTTCCGTATGATGTCCGGTCAGGAACAGCCTGACAGCGGCACCATCACGCTGGGCGAAACCGTGAAGCTGGCCTCCGTTGACCAGTTCCGTGACGCAATGGATAACAGCAAAACCGTGTGGGAAGAAGTTTCCGGCGGGCTGGATATCATGAAGATCGGCAACACCGAAATGCCAAGCCGTGCCTATGTGGGCCGCTTCAACTTCAAAGGTGTGGATCAGGGTAAACGCGTCGGCGAGCTGTCCGGCGGTGAGCGTGGTCGTCTGCACCTGGCGAAGCTGCTGCAGGTTGGCGGCAACATGCTGCTGCTCGATGAACCAACCAACGACCTGGATATCGAAACCCTGCGCGCGCTGGAAAACGCCCTGCTGGAGTTCCCGGGTTGCGCGATGGTTATCTCGCATGACCGTTGGTTCCTTGACCGTATCGCGACCCACATCCTGGATTATCAGGATGAGGGTAAGGTTGAGTTCTTCGAAGGTAACTTTACCGAATACGAAGAGTACAAGAAACGCACGCTGGGCGCCGATGCGCTGGAGCCGAAGCGTATTAAGTACAAGCGTATTTCTAAGTAATTAGCGTTAAGTGCCGGATGGCGGCCTCATGCCACATCCGGCCTACGAGGTTAGTGCGACTTGTAGGCCGGATAAGCGCAGCGCATCCGGCATTAAAACCTACCTCTGCTCGCCCATCAACTCTTTCACCAGCTCCACGCAGCGCAGGAAGCGGCCGTCGTAGTCAGGCTCCTGAACGTGCACAAAATTGATATTGTTTTCCTGCAACATCTCGACCAGCAGCGTCTGAAACGCTTTTCTGTCAACCGAACTTCCAAGGCTGCGCAAGCCATCCGCTACCCACGGGGTGTTGTTTTCCAGCAGGATAACCAGGTCGAAGCGATACTCGTCAATCAGCGCTTGCACAAACGGGTGTTCACGCCCTTCATACTTTTTGCAGAAAGCCTGAGTGGTCACGAAATCGGTGTCGATGAACGCCACTTTATTGGCGTACTTAACAGCAAAATCAATGTATTGCGCTTGTCCCAGTGCGATTTTATCGTAATCAGAATACTGTAACGCCATCTCATCGCCGCCCAAATGGGAGAAGACGTAATCACGCCCATATTCCCACGCACTGGTGGTGTTAAAGATGTTGGCGAGCTTGTTCACCAGCGTCGATTTACCGCTCGACTCCCCGCCGAGGATCGCCACGGTGCGCACGAAAAACGGCTTCACTTCGGTCGGAATATACTCCCAGTAGCGAAACGGGTTTTCACGGATTTGCCCGCCGCTGATGCTCATAAACGTCCGCTTGGGATCCACCAGCACGGTTTCGATCCCCAGATGTTCGAGATACTGCGGGGCATCTGATTCTTCAGAGGTGTAAATCCAGTTTGGCTGGATCCCTTTCTCCTGCATAAACGTTTTGATCCCGTTGCTCCACACGTCCCAACCGTGTGGATACGGCTCCATGCCCTCTTCGTTGAAGGCATGAATACGGATATTTTTCTGATACTTAAAGGTTTGCAGCAGCCAGCGTAGACGATCGGGCACCGTAGGCTGTTGCGACATGGCACTGTCTTCAAACAGACTGCGATCGCGCGTGTCGTCATAGCCCATGATGATATGCAGTTCATCAACCTGACTACAGGCGCGCTGGATAAGGTAGATATGGCCGGTATGCAGCGGATAAAACTTACCAAATACCACACCGATATTTTTCTGCTGGCGCGGAAACTCCAGTCCGAGAAAACGGTGCAACGCCTCCAGCTTTTGCGCGCTGGGGCTTTTAATTTTGGCATTCAGAAGCTGGCTTAGATATCCCTTGGTCATGCCACTGGCATCTGCCACCTGTTGCAGGGTACAACCCTTTTTCTTAATGGCGGTTTTCAGATAATCAAATGACACAAGAGCCTCCTGCTGGAAAAATCGCGTAACACTGCCTGATGGCGCATCGCTTATCAGGCCTACAAATTCAGTACGTACGGGTATTTGATTATAGGTCGTCAAACACGCTTAACGCATCCGCAAGCTTCTTAACGCCAAAGACCTGCATCCCTTCCGGTACTTTTTTCGGTACGTTAGCGGCAGGAACAATCGCCCGGCGAAAACCGTGTTTCGCCGCTTCCGAAATACGCTCCTGCCCGCTGGGTACCGGACGGATTTCGCCTGCCAACCCCACTTCGCCAAAGACCACTAAGTCCTGTGGCAGTGGCCTGTCGCGCAGGCTGGAGACCATTGCCAGCAGCAACGCCAGGTCGGCGCTGGTTTCGGTGACTTTTACGCCGCCGACTACGTTAACGAACACGTCCTGATCCGCCATCTGCAAGCCACCGTGACGATGCAGCACCGCCAGTAGAATCGCCAGACGGTTCTGTTCCAGACCGACCGCCACGCGACGCGGGTTCGCCATCATTGAGTGATCGACCAGCGCCTGAATCTCGACCAGCAGCGGGCGCGTGCCTTCCCAGACTACCATCACCGAACTACCGGAAGTGACTTCATCGCCACGGCTTAAGAAAATAGCAGACGGGTTGCTGACTTCACGTAGCCCCTGTTCCGTCATGGCAAAGACGCCCAACTCATTCACCGCGCCAAAGCGGTTTTTATGGCTACGCAGTGTACGGAAGCGGGAATCGGCGTCGCCGTCGAGCAACACCGAGCAGTCAATACAGTGCTCCAGTACCTTCGGCCCGGCCAGCGAGCCATCTTTGGTGACGTGGCCGACCATCACAATCGCCACGCCGCGCGTTTTAGCAAAGCGCGTCAGGTAAGCAGCGGTTTCACGCACCTGCGCCACGCTGCCCGGCGAAGACTGAATATCCGCCATGTGCATCACCTGAATGGAGTCGATCACCATCAGCTTCGGCTGTTCTTCTTCAGCAATCAGGCAAATTTGTTCGATACTGGTTTCCGACAGCATGTTCAGGTTCGCCGTCGGCAGGCCAAGCCGATGCGCGCGCATCGCCACCTGTTGCAGCGACTCTTCGCCGGTGACGTACAGGGTTTTCATCTGCTCGGCGAGCCTGCACAGCGTTTGCAACAGCAGCGTTGATTTGCCCGCGCCAGGGTTACCGCCAATCAGTATGGCGCTGCCGGGCACCACACCACCGCCGAGCACGCGATCAAACTCTTTAAATCCGGTAGAAAAACGCGGCAGTTCCTCAAGGCTGATGTCAGAGAGCTTCTGCACTTTTGCAACGCCCGCATTTCCGGCGTAGCCGCTGAGTCGCTCGTTGCGCGCCACCGTTGGCGATGCGGCAAGGCGCACCTCGGTAATGGTATTCCAGGCCTGACAGGCGCTGCATTGCCCCTGCCAGCGCGGGTAATCGGCCCCGCATTCATTACAAACAAAGGCGCGTTTAGGAGCTTTTGCCACGTTTTACCTCATTATTTCTGATTCATACTGCCAGAGAGAATGCAGAACACGCCCATCAGGTCAGCGTGACGGATAGTAATCTCCGTCTTTTCATTCACTTTGGGTTTCGCATGATACGCAATCCCCAGCCCGGCCGTTTTGATCATCGGCAGATCGTTGGCACCGTCGCCGATCGCCACCGTCTGCGCCATCGGGATCTCATATTCTTGCGCCAGGCGGGTCAGAGTACTGGCTTTGTACTGAGCATCGACGATATCGCCGATCACGTTGCCAGTAAATTTACCGTCCATGATCTCCAGCTCATTCGCCACAGCTGCCGTCAGGCGCAGCTTGTTACGCAGATAATCGGCAAAGAAAGTAAACCCGCCGGAAGCGATAGCCACTTTCCAGCCAAGCGTTTCCAGTTTTAACACCAACTGAGTCAGGCCTGGCATTAGCGGCAATGTTTCGCGCACCTGGTGCAGAATATTGGCATCAGCGCCCTTCAGCGTCGCCACGCGGCTGCGCAGGCTGGCGGTAAAGTCCAGCTCGCCGCGCATTGCGCGTTCGGTGACTTCGGCAACCATCTCGCCGGTTCCGGCCAGTTTAGCAATTTCATCAATGCATTCGATCTGGATAGCCGTTGAATCCATGTCCATCACCAGCAAACCCGGCGTGCGCAGATGCGGAATTTTACCCAGCGGCGCAACATCCAGTTTGGCGTCATGCGCCAGTTTTGCCGCACGCGGCGTTAACGAGCCCGCCAAACGAATTACCTGATAATCCTCAACGCACCACGCCGCCACGATCACCATCGCCGCGCCCAGTTTACTCTGGTATTGCGTTAACCGTTGTTTATCCAGCCCACGACCGTACAGCAGCCAGCCACTGCGGCCCGCGTGGTAATCCAGCGGCATGACTTCATCACCGCTTAAAGAGAGGGGCAGACCTGGCCACAGAGAGACATCTTCAGGTAGATCGCACCAGGTAATGTTAGGCATTAAAGCTCCTGTAAAATCGTTCGGGTCGGAATCATCAGGGGAAAATAACGCATGAGGCTACCCTGTAACCAGCGCTTCTGGCAACATTAAGTCTCAAATTTTCAGCAGGTGGAATATGGCTCGCACAAAACTGAAATTCCGACTTCATCGTGCAGTGATTGTATTGTCCTGCCTTGCGCTGCTCGTCGCGCTGATGCAGGGGGCTTCCTGGTTTAGTCAAAGCCACCAGCAGCAGCGTAATCCGCAGCTCGAAGAGCTGGCCCGCACGCTAGCCCGTCAGGTCTCGCTGAACGTCGCCCCGCTGATGCGTACTGAAACGCCGGATGAAAAGCGTATTAAGGCGGTGCTCACGCAGTTGACGGAGAGTAGCCGTATTCTGGACGCAGGCGTGTACGACGAACAGGGAGACCTGATTACGCGCACCGGTGAGAGCGTCAATGTTCGTGACCGTCTGGCGCTCGACGGCAAAAAAGCCGGGGGCTATTTTAACCAGCAGATTGTCGAACCCATTCAGGGAAAAAATGGTCCGCTGGGCTATCTGCGCCTGACGCTGGATACCCACACTCTTGCCACTGAAGCCAAGCAGGTGGATAACACCACCAACATCTTACGCCTGATGCTGCTACTGTCACTGGCAATCGGTGTAGTGCTGACCCGCACCTTATTGCAAGGTAAGCGTACCCGCTGGCAGCAATCTCCTTTCCTTCTCACTGCCAACAAACCGGTGCAGGAAGAAGACAACGAGAAGATAGAATAAAAGCTGTAAAAACTGTAAAACAGAAGGGAAATCAACCATGACAACACTACGCCTGCTTATCTCAGACTCTTACGATCCGTGGTTTAACCTCGCGGTCGAAGAATGCATTTTTCGCCAGATGCCCGCCACGCAGCGCGTTCTGTTCTTGTGGCGTAACGCCGATACGGTGGTAATTGGCCGGGCGCAAAATCCATGGAAAGAGTGTAATACACGCCGCATGGAAGAAGACAACGTGCGGCTCGCCAGGCGCAGCAGCGGTGGCGGCGCGGTGTTCCATGACTTAGGCAATACCTGCTTTACCTTTATGGCTGGTAAACCGGAATATGACAAAACCATCTCCACCGCGATCGTCCTCAATGCGCTGAATTCGCTGGGCGTAGAAGCTGATGCCTCCGGGCGTAACGATCTGGTGGTGAAAACGCCGGACGGCGATCGCAAAGTTTCCGGCTCTGCTTATCGGGAAACGAAAGATCGCGGATTCCACCACGGCACGCTGCTGTTGAATGCCGATCTCAGCCGCCTGGCAAACTATCTCAATCCCGATAAAAAGAAACTTGCCGCCAAAGGCATCACTTCGGTTCGCTCGCGCGTAGCGAATTTGACCGAGCTGTTACCGGGCATCACTCATCAACAGGTCTGTCAGGCCATCACGGAAGCCTTTTTCGCCCACTACGGCGAACGCGTAGAAGCCGAGATCATCTCCCCAGACAAAGCGCCGGATCTGCCGAACTTCGCCGAAACCTTTGCCCGCCAGAGCAGTTGGGAGTGGAATTTTGGCCAGGCGCCTGCTTTTTCACATTTACTGGACGAACGTTTCACCTGGGGCGGCGTTGAGCTGCATTTCGACGTCGAAAAAGGCGTGATTACCCGCACCCAAGTCTACACCGATAGCCTCAATCCTGCGCCGCTGGAAGTACTGGCAGAACGACTACAGGGCTGCCAGTATCGCGCCGATATTTTACAGCAGACTTGTGAAGCGCTGCTTGCGGAGTATCCAGATCAGGAAAGCGAGTTGCGTGAGCTGGCTGCTTGGGTAGCGAAGGCCGTGCGCTAAGCGATTAGTGGCGAATTGCCGGATGGCGGCTGCGCCTTATCCGGCCTACAAGACCGCTCCCGTAGGCCTGATAAGCGAAGCGCCATCAGGCATTAATAGCGGCATTCCCGTAGGCCCGGCCAGCGCAGCGCCTCCGGGCCACAACAAAACTTACTCTTTATCGCCCAGCAGAACGGATTCCAGTGCGATTTTGATCATGTCGTTGAAGGTCGTCTGACGCTCAGCGGCAGTGGTCTGCTCGTGGGTACGGATATGGTCGGATACGGTGCAGATGGTCAGCGCTTTCGCACCGAATTCCGCCGCCACGCCGTAGATACCCGCCGCTTCCATTTCCACGCCCAGCACGCCGTATTTTTCCATCACGTCGAACATTTCACCGTCCGGAGAGTAGAACAGGTCAGCGGAGAACAGGTTGCCAACGCGAGCGTCTACACCCAGCGCTTTTGCCGCATCAACTGCGTTACGCACCATGTCGAAGTCAGCGATAGCTGCAAAGTCATGATCTTTAAAACGGATACGGTTAACTTTGGAGTCGGTGCAAGCACCCATACCGATAACCACGTCACGCAGTTTAACGTCCATACGCACAGCGCCGCAGGAGCCTACGCGAATGATTTTCTTCACGCCGAAGTCGGTGATCAGCTCTTTGGTGTAGATGGAGCAGGACGGGATACCCATACCGTGGCCCATTACGGAAATCTTACGGCCTTTGTAAGTACCGGTGAAGCCTAACATGCCGCGAACGTTGTTCACTTCACGAACATCTTCGAGGAAAGTTTCAGCAATATGCTTTGCACGCAGCGGGTCGCCCGGCATCAATACGACGTCAGCGAAATCACCCATTTCTGCATTAATATGTGGAGTTGCCATCTTCAGTTCCTTTTATATTGTTGTTTTTGCCGGGTGGCGGCTGCGCCTTACCCGGCCTACAAAACCGTAGGCCCGGTAAGCGAAGCGCCACCGGGCAATTGCATCAGAGCATATTTTTACCGTAGTCCATCGGCGACGTACCAAAGTAGCTCGCCAGCGTCTGACCGATATCCGCGAAGGTTTCACGGTGACCTAAAGAACCAGGTTTCACTTTCGGGCCGTAAACCAGTACCGGAATGTGTTCACGGGTATGGTCAGTGCCGGTCCAGCTTGGGTCGCAGCCGTGGTCAGCGGTCAGGATCAGAATGTCATCTTCACCCACCAGCTCCATCAGCTCAGGCAGACGGCGGTCGAACAGTTCCAGGCCCGCAGCATAACCGGCGATATCGCGACGATGTCCCCAGGAAGAGTCGAAATCAACGAAGTTGGTGAAGACGATGGTCTTATCACCGGCTTCTTTCATCTCTTTGATGGTGGCGTCGAACAACGCGTCCAGACCGGTGGCTTTCACTTTTTTGGTGATGCCGCAGTTAGCGTAGATATCCGCGATTTTACCGACGGAAACCACGTGACCGTCTTTTTCGTCGACCAGTTTCTGCAGCACGGTCGGTGCTGGCGGCTCAACGGCCAGGTCGTGACGGTTACCGGTACGCTGGAAGTTACCGGCTTTATCGCCGATAAACGGACGGGCGATAACACGACCGATGTTGTAACCACCTTCGGTCAGCTCTTCACGGGCGATTTCGCACAGCTCATAGAGCTTATCCAGGCCAAAAGTCTCTTCGTGGCAGGCAATCTGGAACACGGAGTCAGCGGAGGTATAGAAAATCGGCTTGCCGGTTTTCATATGCTCTTCACCCAGTTGATCCAGGATCACGGTACCGGAAGAGTGGCAGTTGCCGAGGTAGCCCGGCAGGTTGGCACGTTTTACCAGTTTATCCAGCAGTTCTTGCGGGAAGCTGTTTTCATGATCGGAGAAATATCCCCAGTCAAACAGAACCGGAACACCCGCGATTTCCCAGTGGCCAGACGGCGTGTCTTTCCCGGAAGAAAGTTCATGCGCCCATGCGTAGGCACCAATCACTTCCGCGTTGCCGTCCATGCCAGCAGCAATTTTACCAGTAGAACCTTCGTGAGCTTTCACCAGGCCCAGACGGGTCAGGTTAGGCAGATTCAGTGGTCCTTTGCGACCATTGTCAGCTTCACCTTTCGCACAGGCTTCTGCAATGTGTCCCATAGTGTCTGAACCTACGTCGCCAAAGCGATCCGCATCTTCAGTCGCACCAATACCAAAGGAGTCCAGCACCATAATAAATGCACGTTTCATCTTGTTCTCCATACATCTGCGCCGCAAAAAAGCGATCAGATCAGTATACAGTTATTCGGTAATACGACGATAGACTGTCGGTGTAATTTCTGGCGCTTTATCGTCAAGGCTAATTGCCGCTTTGACCGCTTTCGCCGCTTCCTGCCAGCTGGCTTCGTCTTTGGCGTGGATCACCGCCAGTGGGCGCTGTCCGTCTACGCTGTCGCCCAGACGCGCCATATCGCTAAAGCCAACGCTGTAATCAATGGTGTCCGATGCCTGACGACGACCGCCACCCATGGAAACAACCGCCATTCCCAGCGCACGGGTATCCATCGCGCTGACAAAGCCTTCAGTATCAGCATATACCGCTTTGCTGAGCATTGCCGTCGGCAGGTACTTCGCATAATTTTCGACGAAATCTGTCGGGCCTTTTTGCGCCGCCACCATGCGACCAAAAATCTCTGCTGCTTTGCCGTTATCCAGCACCGTCTGCAATTTCGCACGGGCTTCGGCGTCATCTTTCGCCAGGTTGCCGGAGATCAGCATTTCCACGCACAGCGCCATGGTGACGTCTAACAGACGTGGATTGCGGTATTCACCGGTCAGGAACTGCACCGCTTCGCGGACTTCGACCGCGTTACCTGCGCTGGAGGCCAACACCTGGTTCATATCAGTTAACAGCGCGGTGGTACGTACACCCGCACCGTTTGCCACGCCGACAATCGCTTCAGCAAGGGCTTCAGAAAGCTCGTAGGTCGGCATAAAAGCACCGCTGCCCACTTTCACATCCATCACCAGCGCATCCAGCCCTTCCGCCAGTTTTTTCGCCAGAATGGAACCGGTAATCAGCGGGATGGAATCCACCGTCGCGGTAATATCGCGGGTGGCATAAAAACGTTTATCCGCCGGTGCGAGCGAGCTGGTTTGCCCAATAATCGCCACACCCACGTCTTTAATAATTTCACGGAAACGCGCGTCGTCCGGGAAGATGTCAAATCCAGGAATCGCTTCCAGTTTATCGAGCGTACCGCCGGTATGCCCCAGGCCACGCCCGGAGATCATCGGAATATAGCCGCCGCACGCAGCAACCATCGGGCCTAACATCAGTGACGTTACGTCACCTACGCCGCCGGTAGAGTGTTTATCCACAATCGGGCCGTTCAACTGCAGGCTTTTCCAGTCCAGCACGGTTCCTGAATCACGCATTGCCATGGTCAGCGAAACACGCTCAGGCATTGTCATATCGTGGAAAAAAATGGTCATCGCCAGGGCGGCGATTTGCCCTTCAGAAATGGTATTGTCGCGAATGCCATTGATAAAGAAACGAATTTCTTCATCGCTCAGCGTATGACCATCACGTTTTTTACGAATAATTTCTTGTGCGAGAAACACGGTAACCCCCAGGGGAAAAGAGTAGAAGGCCGTTGTAAGCCGGGTAAGCAACGCGCCACCCGGCAGTCGTCTTAATGCCGGATGGCGGCTGCGCCTTATCCGGCCTACGGGCTTAGTAGCTGCTTGCGCTCTTGCCGTCGCCGTGACCCAGCGCTTTCAGCAAGCTAGCCAGCAGGCTGGATGCGCCAAAACGGTAGTGACGAGAATCAGCCCAGTCAGCGCCAAACAGTTCATCAGCAATCGCCAGGAATTGCTGTGCATCTTCTGCAGTACGCACGCCGCCAGCCGGTTTGAAACCTACAGTTTTAGAAACACCCATGTCGCGGATCACTTCCATCATGATGCGTGCGCTTTCCGGCGTCGCATTGACCGGCACTTTACCGGTAGACGTTTTGATGAAATCAGCACCGGCTTTGATGGAGATTTCAGACGCTTTGCGAATCAGTGCTTCTTCTTTCAGCTCACCGGTTTCGATGATCACTTTCAGCAGCACGTTTGCCGCCGCACACGCGTCTTTGCAAGCTTTAACCAGATCAAAACCAATCTGCTCGTTACCGGCGATCAGCGCACGGTACGGGAACACCACGTCAACTTCATCGGCACCGTAGGCGATCGCCGCGCGGGTTTCCGCCAACGCAATCTCGATGTCGTCGTTGCCGTGCGGGAAGTTGGTGACGGTTGCAATGCGGATGTCCGGCGTACCCTGCTCTTTCAGAGTCTTACGCGCAATAGGGATGAAACGCGGATAGATACAGATTGCGGCAGTGTTGCCAACCGGGGTCTTCGCCTGATGACACAGCGCGATCACTTTTTCATTGGTGTCGTCGTCATTCAGGGTGGTCAGGTCCATCAGTTTCAGTGCACGCAGGCTGCTTGCTGTTAAATCGGTCATAACATTCTCCAACGGCATCGCCGTATAAAATTTCACCTTGCGAGTTTGTTAGTATTCTAACATCCGCTCGCTATTACACTTCGATATACATCACAGTTAATGAAAACCACATACAGATTTGCATTACTCTAATGAGATCTACTTCAAATAAATTACCTTTTCTAAAGGGATGCCGTGGCATCAGGCGCATCCGGATCAAAGGTTGTGGCGGCGTTGCTTTCTACAATGGCGTTACACCTTCGGGACAAAAAGGAATCAACGATGCCCACCTCAAGCGAACTCGCGCTGCAACAGCGTTGCCAACAAATCGTGACCAGCCCGGTGCTCAGCCCTGAGCAGAAACGCCACTTTCTGGCGCTGGAAGCTGAAAACGCGCTGCCTTATCCGCAACTACCTGCACAGGCACGTCAGGCGCTGGATGATGGGGTAATCTGCGATATGTACGAAGGTCATGCCCCGTTCAAACCGCGCTACGTTTTACCCGATTACGCGCGTTTTCTGGCCAATGGTTCATCGTGGCTGGAGCTGGAAGGCGCCAGCGATCTTGATGATGCGTTATCCTTACTCACCATCCTGTACCACCACGTTCCGTCAGTGACGTCGATGCCGGTTTATCTCGGCCAGCTCGATGCGCTGCTGCAACCGTATGTTAGAATTCTAACACAAGAAGAGATCGATATTCGAATAAAACGTTTCTGGCGTTATCTCGACAGAACCCTGCCAGACGCGTTTATGCATGCCAATATCGGCCCCGCCGATACTCCAGTTACCCGTGCAATTTTACGCGCAGATGCAGAGTTAAAGCAGGTTTCACCTAATCTGACATTCATTTATGACCCGCAAATCATACCTGACGATCTGCTGCTCAGCGTGGCGAAAAATATCTGCGAGTGCAGTAAGCCACATATTTCCAATGGCCCTGAAAATGATAAAATTTTCACAAAAGGTCAGTATGGCGTCGTCAGCTGTTACAACTCTTTGCCGCTCGCCGGGGGTGGTAGCACGCTGGTCAGGCTTAATCTGAAAGCCATCGCAGAGCGCAGCGCCTCTGTCGATGACTTCTTTACGCGCACTCTACCGCACTATTGCCAACAGCAAATCGCCATCATTGATTCACGATGTGAATTCCTCTATGAAAAATCACATTTCTTTGAGAATAGCTTCCTCGTGCAGGAAGAGTTGATTGATCCCGAACGTTTTGTGCCTATGTTCGGCATGTATGGCCTGGCGGAGGCGGTGAATCTACTGTGCGATAAGGCGGGACAAAATGCGCGCTACGGAAAAGATGAGTTCGCCAATCAGCTTGGCTATCGCATCAGCGCCCAATTGGCGGAGTTTGTCGAAAACACCCCGGTGAAATATGGCTGGAATCAGCGTGCGATGCTGCATGCACAGTCGGGGATCAGTTCTGACATCGGCACCACGCCGGGGGCACGCCTGCCTTACGGCGATGAGCCAGACCCGATCACTCATCTGCAAACCGTCGCGCCACATCACGCGTTTTATCACGCCGGGATCAGCGACATTCTCACGCTGGATGAAACCATCAAGCGTAATCCTCAGGCGCTGGTGCAACTGTGCCTCGGCGCATTTAAAGCCGGGATGCGTGAGTTTACCGCCAACGTGAGCGGCAACGATCTGGTTCGCGTTACCGGCTATATGGTGCGTCTGTCGGATCTGGAAAAATATCGCGCCGAAGGTTCTCGCACCAACACCACCTGGCTTGGCGAAGAAGCCGCGCGTAATACGCGCATTCTGGAACGACAACCTCGCGTGATTAGCCATGAACAGCAGATGCGCTTCGGTAAGTAAGATTATCCCTTTCTCCTGCGTCGACGGGCCGGGCAGTCGCCTGGCTCTGTTTCTGCAGGGATGTAATCTGCGCTGTAAAAACTGCCACAATCCGTGGACGATGGGACGCTGCAACGACTGCGGGGAGTGTGTGCTGCATTGCCCGCATGAGGCGCTGAGCCTGAGCGCGGGGAAAGTGTGGTGGCAGTCTGATTTGTGTCAGCAGTGTGACACCTGCCTTCATATGTGCCCCCAGCAGGCCACGCCGATGGCGCAGACCATGAGTGTTGATGAGGTGCTGCAACATATTCGCAAGGCAGCACTGTTTATTGAGGGAATTACGGTCAGCGGTGGCGAAGCGACAACCCAGCTACCGTTTATTGTGGCGCTGTTTCGTGCGATCAAAACCGATCCGCAACTGCAACACTTGACCTGTATGGTCGACAGCAATGGCATGCTGAGCGAAACCGGCTGGCAGAAGCTGCTGCCGGTGTGCGACGGCGTAATGCTGGATTTAAAAGCCTGGGACAGCACGTGTCATCGTCAGTTGACCGGTCGCGATAACACGCTGATTAAACAAAGCATTACCTTTCTGTCCGGGCAAGGGAAACTTGCGGAACTGCGCCTGCTGGTTATCCCTGGTCAGGTGGATTATCTACAGCATATTGATGCGCTGGCGGCGTTTATCAGAGGTTCAGGTGACGTGCCGGTACGGCTGAATGCCTTTCATGCGCACGGGGTGTATGGCGAAGCGAAGGACTGGCCGAGCGCCACGCCGGAGGATGTGGAACACCTGGCGCAAAGATTGCGCGAACGCGGGGTGGATAATTTGATTTTCCCGGCGCTGTACCTGTGATGGCCGGATGCGATGCAATAGCGCCGCATCCGGAATTCAAAAATCAAACAACGCCGTGGTATTACGATACAGCGCGTCAGCGATCACGTCCGCAGGTTCCGGGCGCAGTTCGCATAAGACGTCAAAGACTCTGACTACCTGCTCAGGGCGATTAGGCTGCCCCTGAAAGCCGTTGAGCGGCATATCCGGCGCGTCGGTTTCCAGCAACAGCGACTCGAGCGGCAGCTGCGCCATTACTTCGCGGGTTTTACTGGCGCGCGGATAGGTAATGGTGCCGCCCACGCCAATTTTGTATCCCAGTTGCACAAAGCGTTCGGCCTGCTGCACGCTCCCGGAAAACCCATGCACCACGCCTGTTCGTGGCAAAGCATGGCGTTTAAGGTACATCGCCAGCTTGTCATGCGTGCGTCGCGAATGCAGGATCACCGGCAGTTCGTACCGCTTCGCCAGCTTAAGTTGCGCTTCCAGCACCCGCTCTTGCTTGTCGAATTGCGGAACGTCGCGATACAGATCCAATCCAATCTCACCTACCGCCACCAGCTTTTGTGGGCGCTTATCCAGCACCTGTTGCAACTGGTCCAGGCAGTCATCACTATGTTGTTCAATAACAATGGGATGTAGACCAAGCGCGGCAAATAATGGAGGATAATTTTCCGCTAACGCCAGTACACGGGAAAAATTCGCCGCCTGGGTGGCCGGAACGATAATGCTCTGTACACCAACCTCCGCCGCGCGCTGAATGCTGGCAGGTTCATCGCCGGTAAACGGCGGGAAATCAAAGTGACAGTGCGTATCGATAAAACGATAACTCACGCCAAATCCTCATTATTAAACGTTGTATCGTTGGCCTGAGGCGCATTGGCCACCACCGGCGCGTGGGCATCGTTGGCCACCGGCGCGGGAGGAACCACCACCGGTCCCGGCACCACAATCTTCGGCGTCTGACGAGGCAGCGGCACGTTTTTCCCCAGCAGTTTGCCGACGGTAGCGAGGAAGTAACGACCGCACAGGCGTCCGGTTTTGTAGTCTTCCCGCAAGGCCGGAATACGGCTTCCCAACGCCATGCTATGGAGCGGTTTGGGAGGGTAGATCTCAAAGATACGCAGCTTGCCCGGCGGTTTCTCAATAAAGCTCTGAATCGCGCGATAGGTGGCTTCATGGTGCTGCACCAGATTCAACAGTGGTTGCAGGCTGCTTTCGCCCAGCCAGCGTTCCATACGCTTGAACCACTGCGGGGTGTAATACATTTGCGAAGGCACAGTGCGGATAACCACCAGCGTTTTCGCCCCCTGCTTCGCCGCTTCCTGCACGGGAATGGCGTCGCTGACGCCCCCATCCAGGTAATTCACGCCGTCCAGCACAACCCCTGTGCGGTAGAACCCGGGAATCGCGCTGGAGGCACGAATAAGATCGAGCCAGTTTTGCCGGTTCGGCGAAAAATAGCCCGGCGTGTAGTCATCACCCCGACAGGCGCACATATAAAACGCTTTCCCCGCGGCAAACAAGCGCTCAGCGTTGTCCATCGCCAGCGGCATTTGGGACGAGGTCGAATCCACCAGCCAGTCGAGATCGATTAAGTTTCCCCCGCGCACAAAGCGCACCGGGTCAAAAAACTCACGTCGGGTAGTGTAACGCATGATGACTTTACGACCGTAACCGGGCTGGTTACAGAGATAAGCTGAAAGGTTTTGCGCACCAGCGGACGTCCCGTAGAAGAGATCAAAGGGATTGAACTGCGCGCGCATGAATTCATCCAGTACGCCTGCGGTGAAGATGCCTCTTTGTCCCCCGCCCTCGCACACCAGCGCCATACTGCCTGGTTGAAACGGACGTAACGATAACGGCGCGATATTACCGAGCGTGACGGGTATTCTCTGCCCCACCTCTGCCTTCCTGTTGTTTTTGTAATAGGACAACAAAGTAACGCAAATTGCCTGCAGCTAAAACCGTAAAAGCCAGTCCGCTGGACTGGCTCAGTAGCAAGTTATCTTTACGGTTTACGTACTAGGGTCGTTTACGCCCGGTAAACAGGCTGACCAGAAACAGAATGATACCCACCACAAAAACAATTTTCGCTGCGCCTGCAGCGGTACCCGCCAGTCCACCAAAACCCAGTGCAGCGGCAATTAACGCGATAACCAGAAATATGATGCCCCATCGAAACATATGCTTCTCCTTTACCATAGTTAATTTCACCGCTTGATATGAGCGCTCAGGCTACCCATCGGCGATATTTTCAGTGTGGTGCACAATACGCCTCCCGACAAACGTCAGGAGGGCGAATTAAGTCTAATTAGTGAGTTTTGAGATCGTTTTTAACGCTTTTCACGCCATCAATCGCTTTGGCGATGCTCTCAGCGCGATCGCTTTGAGCTTGTGAATCGACAGAGCCTGAAAGCTGTACCACACCATCGGTGGTTTCAACTTTCACTTTGCGGGATGGGACAATATCATCGGCCAGCAGCTTGGCTTTTACTTCACTAGTGATTGCCGTATCGCCCGCATAGCCTTTAACGGAGGTTTCTTTACTATCACGCACGTGCAGTTTGTCGCTAACGGAGGTCACACCCTCAACGCCTTTCGCCACTTTCACCGCTTCTTCAGCCTGCGCCTGGCTTTCAACAAAGCCGCTTAGCGTTACTACTTTCTGATCGGTCTTGACGGAAATATCGGTGCTCTTAATGCTATCGTGGTCCACCAGCGCGGCTTTTACTTTCGCGGTGATGGTGCTGTCATCCATGAAATTACCGACTTTGTTCATAGAGCTATCGACTTTCTGCCCCGCACTTTCGACGCCGGATTGCGCTTTATCCGTCGTGGCGTTTTCTGCATAAGCAGAACCCGTTGCAACAGCGGAGGTCAGCATCACGGCCAGCAGCGTTTTAGAAATCTTAAGTCCTGTCATTGTCATCGATGTATTCCTGTATGTTTTGCTAAAAGCCAGGCTCTGCCGTTACACGGCCTGAACCAGCAACTAATTTTGTAAGTGGAATAAATATCAGCAATAGAAGCTGCAACAGGCAGCCTAAAAAGCATTTAACGCCGATATTTATGTCATCACATTGTTAAATATAGTTCAGGATTTCGTGATCGCTGCCCGAGTTGACTAAAAAACAGGCAAACAAAAGAAAAACGCGAAGTTTTAAGAACATTCCGCAAGGGATTTAAAAGACAGGGAAAGTTGCAGGGCACGGCGGATACCGTGCCCTGGAAGGTCGATTAGTGTTCGCGTGTTTTACGGAACTGAACGTCCGGATAACGTTCCTGGGTGAGATTCAGGTTAACCATGGTTGGCGCGATATAGGTGAGGTTATCGCCGCCATCCAGCGCCAGCTGAATTTCGTTCTTACGCTTAAATTCTTCGAATTTCTTCACGTCAGAACATTCTACCCAGCGTGCAGTCGCCACGTTGACGGATTCATAAATCGCTTCAACGTTGTACTCGCTCTTCAGACGTGAAACCACCACGTCAAACTGCAGCACACCCACCGCACCGACGATCAGATCGTTGTTGGCGATCGGACGGAATACCTGCACTGCACCCTCTTCTGAAAGCTGAACCAGCCCTTTCAGCAGCTGTTTCTGCTTCAATGGATCCTTCAGGCGAATACGACGGAACAGCTCTGGCGCGAAGTTCGGAATACCGGTGAACTTCATCATTTCGCCCTGGGTAAAGGTATCGCCGATCTGGATAGTGCCATGGTTATGCAGACCAAGAATATCGCCCGGATACGCTTCTTCCACATGAGAACGGTCACCGGCCATAAAGGTGAGTGCGTCGGAGATCACCACGTCTTTACCAATGCGCACCTGGCGCATTTTCATGCCTTTCTCATACTTGCCGGATACCACACGCATGAACGCCACACGGTCACGGTGTTTCGGGTCCATGTTGGCCTGAATTTTAAACACGAAACCGGTGAACTTCTCTTCTGAGGCTTCGACGACGCGGGTGTCGGTTTTACGCGGCATCGGCGCAGGCGCCCACTCCACTAAGCCATCCAGCATATGGTCAACGCCGAAGTTACCCAACGCGGTACCGAAGAAGACCGGGGTGATTTCGCCCGCAAGGAACAACTCATGGTCGAACTCGTTGGACGCGCCCTGCACCAGCTCAAGCTCGTCGCGCAGCTGCTGCGCCAGGTCTTCACCCACGGCAGTATCAAGTTCCGGGTTGTTAAGACCTTTAACAACACGCACTTCCTGAATGGTGTGGCCTTTACCGGTCTGATACAGGTAAGTTTCATCTTTATAAAGGTGATAGACACCTTTGAACAACTTACCGCAGCCAATCGGCCAGGTGATCGGCGCACAGCCGATTTTCAGTTCGTTCTCAACTTCATCCAGCAGCTCCATCGGATCGCGGATGTCACGGTCGAGTTTATTCATAAAGGTCAGGATCGGCGTATCGCGCAGACGGGTAACTTCCATCAGCTTACGGGTACGATCTTCAACGCCTTTTGCAGCATCGATAACCATCAGGCAGCAGTCCACCGCCGTCAGAGTACGATAGGTATCTTCGGAGAAGTCTTCGTGCCCCGGGGTGTCCAGCAGGTTCACCAGGCAGTCATGATACGGAAACTGCATCACAGAGGTGGTAATGGAGATACCACGTTGCTTTTCCATTTCCATCCAGTCAGATTTTGCATGCTGGCTGGAGCCACGGCCTTTTACCGTACCGGCGGTCTGAATGGCCTGTCCGAATAACAGTACCTTTTCAGTAATTGTCGTTTTACCGGCATCCGGGTGAGAAATAATGGCAAAAGTGCGGCGTTTGGCCACCTCTTGCAAATAAGGAGACAACGTCATAGTCAAATCTTCTTAGGTAAGCACGGCAACGGGCCGGGCAAGTTGAATACGAAAAATTGCGGCTATTTTACCCATCAACGGGGGGGAGGCAATCAGTGTTTACACAGGAGCTGCTCCAGTTCGCTTAATGACGCTACGGTCCAGGTCGGCTGAATGCCCGCTGGCTGCTCGCGGTGGTGCGTATTTAGCCAGCAGGTGGATAGCCCGGCGTTAATGCCGCCAAGAATATCGGACTCTGCGGTGTCACCCACCATTAGCACGCGAGAACGGTCAGGATTGCCCGCCTGCTCCAGCGCATGGTCAAAAATACGGGAATCAGGTTTTGCCACCCCAACCTGCTCAGAAATCACCAGCAGGTCGAAATAATCGCGCAGCCCCGTCCGCTCAAGGCGGATTTGCTGCAACGCGGTAAAGCCGTTAGTAATGATGCCGATTTTCGCTTTATCACGAATCGCATTGAGCAGAGAAACCGCCCCCGGCAACGGCGAGCAGATCTCCGCCATCGCATTGATGAATGCATCATTAAGCTGGCCCGGTTCAACCTTCAGGCGTTCGGCCCAGCTCTGAAAACGGGCATGCTGCAGTTGTAATGAGGTAATCGCGCCGTTTTGGTAATCCACCCACAGCGGTTTATTCACGGCCTGGTAGTCCTGAAAATCTTCAGCGGTAAAGGTAATGCTATAGTCGAGAAACATCCGCTGTAAGCCGGTAAACGAGTCAAATGTAAACAGCGTTTCGTCGGCATCAAAGAAAATCCAGTCCCACTTCTTCATCATTACACCTTGTCTTACATGCTGATTGGCAACGCCATGATGATGGCGTCTTCGTGACCATCGGCCGTTGGATAGTAATTGCGACGGATCGTCGCCTCGTTAAAGCCTAAGCTTTCGTACAGCGCGATAGCGGCCGCATTCGAGGCGCGCACTTCAAGCCACAGCGTCAAAATGCCACGCTTTTCCAGCTCATCGATCAAATGCTCCAACAGCTCACGCCCCAGCCCACGGCGCTGAAAGTCAGGATCGACGGCAATATTGAACAGCGTAGCTTCATCCAGCACGACCTGCGTAATCGCAAAAGCCGCCATCACGTCATCAACCCTCAACTGAAAATTGAGATAGCGATCGCCCTGGTTGCTGGCAAATGTTTTTTCACTCCACGGAAAAGCGTGGGCGCGTTTTTCAATATGAAATGCTGCGGGTAAATCAGTCGGTTCGAGGGAAGAAATCGTGTTCATATGCGCAGATTTGTTGCCATAACGCGGCGCGTGCCGCTGGGTTTTCCCGTAATTCATTAAACGCAGGACTCTCGACCTGAGCGCCCTCCAGCAGCAGCGGCTCTTCGGTTCCCAGCCGCCAGCTATTACAGCGACTGCCTTGCGGCAGCATGGCGACACGGTCAGGCGTCAGTTGTAAAACCTGATCCGGGCTGACGGTTAATGCGCGTAAAATATCGCTCATCAATGGTTCGGTTAGCGCGGGTAACTGTGCAGCAACCATCACCAAACGGACATGCGCAGGAATGGAAATCGCGATCTCGCCCTGCAGTGCGCCAGGACGACGCAACGACCACTGCGTAATGCCCAGTTGCTGTAACTGCCAGTCTCGTCGGGATGTCATAGCGAAACACTCCTGTCTATCAGGGGCGCAAATATAGCAAATTTGTCGAATCCGTGCCATCAAACAACTATAATCCCCCGCTGTACAATTTAAGGAGCATTCCATGTCTGCTTTTACCCCGGCAAGTGAAGTCTTGCTGCGCCACAGTGATGATTTCGAACAAAGCCGTATTCTGTTTGCCGGTGATTTGCAGGATGACCTGCCTGCCCATTTTGAAAGCGCCGCCAGCCGAGCGCACACTCAGCAACTTCACCACTGGCAGGTGCTTAACCGCCAGATGGGCGACAACGTCCGCTTCAGCCTCGTCGCGCAGGCCGATGACGTTGCCGATAGCGATACGCTGATCTACTACTGGCCAAAGAATAAGCCTGAAGCCCAGTTCCAGTTGATGAACATTCTGTCGCTGTTACCGGTTGGCACCGATATTTTTGTTGTCGGTGAGAATCGCAGCGGCGTACGTAGCGCAGAGCAGATGCTGGCCGAATACGCACCGTTAAACAAAGTCGACAGCGCACGTCGCTGTGGCCTGTACCACGGTCGTCTGGAAAAACAGCCTGTCTTTGATGCAGAAAAATACTGGGATGAATACCAGACAGAAAATCTGACCATCAAAACGCTGCCGGGCGTCTTCAGCCGTGACGGCCTGGATGTTGGCAGCCAACTGCTGCTCTCCACGCTGACGACGCACACCAAAGGCAAAGTGCTGGATGTCGGCTGTGGCGCAGGCGTTCTCTCCGTCGCCTTGGCCAGCCACTCGCCGAAAGTGCGCTTAACCCTGTGCGATGTTAGCGCCGCCGCCGTTGAAGCAAGCCGCGCAACGCTTGCAGCCAATGGCATTGAAGGTGACGTCATCGCCAGTAACGTCTTTTCTGACGTAACGGGCCGATTTGATATGATCATCTCCAACCCACCGTTCCACGACGGAATGCAGACCAGCCTTGATGCCGCGCAAACGCTGATTCGCGGCGCCGTGCGTCATCTGAACAGTGGCGGTGAACTGCGTATCGTGGCAAACGCCTTCCTGCCTTATCCGAAGGTTCTGGATGAAGTGTTTGGCTTCCACGAAGTTATCGCGCAGACCGGGCGCTTCAAGGTCTATCGCACCATCATGACGCGCCAGGCGAAAAAAGCCTAACCGCTGTAGGCCAGATAAGGCGTTTACGCCGCCATCTGGCGTGACACCGAGCAACGCCGGATGGCGCTATCGCTTATCCGGCCTGCATAAAACGCCAAAGCCGAAGAAACGCCTTTTTTTTCGGCAATCACGTTAAGTTCGATAATTAACAGTTGACGCCCTGCATAAAATCTCTAGAATTCGCCTCCGTGGTAACGATACTTTTTGAGTGTCGATGGTATGCGAAGGTGGCGGAATTGGTAGACGCGCTAGCTTCAGGTGTTAGTGTCCTTTCGGACGTGGGGGTTCAAGTCCCCCCCCTCGCACCATAATCCACGTTGATATTGCTCGCACTGGGCGAAGGTGGCGGAATTGGTAGACGCGCTAGCTTCAGGTGTTAGTGTCCTTAGGATGTGGGGGTTCGAGTCCCCCCCCTCGCACCAACGAGGCGATATCAAACAAATAAGATGACTGTGCGAAGGTGGCGGAATTGGTAGACGCGCTAGCTTCAGGTGTTAGTGTCCTTAGGATGTGGGGGTTCGAGTCCCCCCCCTCGCACCAATTATCTTATTTCCCTCTCGATTTCCTTCTCTAGTTTTGTTCATCCCTGATTCCAGTTCATTATTACCAGAACAATGCCACCAATCAGCGCCGCGCATGAAGGTAACAAAACAAAGTGCCGTAAACGCTTGTGGTACAACATGAGCGAAGTCAGTAGTAATCCTAATACAATCATCACCTTCCATACGTAGACCGACAGGTCGCTATATGCCATCCCGGCAATCAGCATTCCCGGCAGCAGAACACCCCATCCACTGCCCAGCGTACGTTGCAACATGATTCCACCTATGACACTGATAATGATAACCAATATCATATGATAAAATTTCTCATTTGTCAGCCGTGAAGCACTATCAATTATATGAGTTTTACTTAACGATTGATGACATAAATAACCCAAGGTGATAAATTGCTCACCGGTTAGCTCTTCAACTAAAAACAATAAAAACCTCTGCGAATGATACCCCGTTCGTTATTTGTTTTATTTACCAACACACCTTCGTACATTGCAGATAACTAACAATATTTACCTATGACAGTACAATCCTGGCGAACTCTGCGCACCAAAAAATACCAACTCTCTTTACGACTGTTTCTGCTGCTCAACGCAGTCTCCGCGCTGTTTACGCTTTTTTTCCCACTGTTTGCGGTCAAAGCCTTATCAGTATCGGCGTTGCTGATACTGGTGATGAGTACACTGCTGCTGGTATGGCATGGGAAATACGCAGATAAAAGAATTAATCTCCCTTTTATTTCAATCGTTTTTGGCTTGTTATGGGCGTTACACATATTATTGAAATATAATGCTTTAGGTCAGAATGATTATTATTTCCTGTTAATAGCGCTTCTCAGCGTACTGTTTATTGGTTCTATCGCTTTTGCCAATAATATCATCGCGTTTACGCTCCACTCACTCCCCTCCGTCGCCGTTTGTTTATGGCTTAACGGCAGCGAGCATGGTTTGCGGATTTTCTATTTTATGGCGCTGCCTATGGCCGGTATCGCCATCCAGCATGTGATACAAAAGCGCTACGATGGGTTCGCTCAGCAGCTGATGTACAAACTGCTGGAAGAACGAGAAACCCTGAACGGGCTCAGCATGCTCGACCCGCTAACCGGTTTGTATAATCGCCGGGGGCTGCAACACCGGCTCGATACGCTGTTGGCCCTAAGTAATTCGAGACACTTCGTTCTGCTGCTGGATATCGACCATTTCAAATCCTATAACGATCATTACGGACATATGATGGGCGACCAGGCGTTGATCCGTGTTTCTGCCGCCATCCGAGACTCCGTCCGCTCCAGGGATGTGGTGGCGCGTTTTGGCGGTGAAGAGTTTATGATTTTGCTGACCGCGGTCGATCCACAGCAAGCCCAGGCTGCCGCCGAACGTATCCGCCAGAAAGTGTACGACCTTAAAATCCCTCACATGTTTAATGAGAGCGTGGCAACCAACGTAACCGTCAGTATCGGCATTGCACCTCTGGTCGAACAGGATATTGATGCTGCTATTGCCAAAGCGGATAAAGCCCTTTACGAGGCGAAGAATCTTGGGCGTAACAATACTCTGGTCAGCGATGAGCTACGGGTAAACTGCCCTTCTATCTGAGTTTTCTGTGCGGTGCCACCCGAGATGGCGACAAAGATCTTGCTATCGCTTAACACCAATTATAGGATTAGCAATCATTATCATTAAGATTAACATCCTTATATCGACATGGCTTATCGTTCCGCACCGATCGTTGAAGATGTCATCTGGCGTAGCCATCTCCCCTCAGAGATGCCCTCGCTGGCTGCTGCCGTACGCGCAACGATAGCCAAAACTCGCGAGCACTTGCTGGACTTCATTCGTCTTGACGAAACGCCTGTGCCAGGTGCAATGACGCTGCATGAATGGACGCAACCGACGACGCTAAGTTCATTGCTCGCTGTTTATTCAGACCATATCTATCGCAACCAGCCCACGCTGCCCCGCGAAAATAAGCCCCTGATATCTCTTTGGGCGCAATGGTATATCGGCCTGATGATGCCTCCGTTAATGGTGGCCCTGCTGACGCAAAAAGAGGCTATAGACGTCTCTCCTGAACACATGCACGTAGAATTCCACGAAACGGGCCGAGCAGCCTGCTTCTGGATCGATGTCCATCAGGATCATCTGGCTACAGCCCTGTCTCCTCAACAACGCATGGAAACGCTGATTCTCTCAGCGCTAACGCCGGTTGTGCAGGCGCTGGAAGCAACGGGTGAGATCAACGCAAAGCTTATCTGGAGCAACACCGGATACTTAATTCACTGGTATTTAACGGAAATGAAGCCGTTGTTAGGTGAAGAACTGCTGACCACGCTGCGCCAGACCTGCTTTTTTGAGAAACAACTTTCCTGCGGTCAGGATAATCCTCTATGGCGTACCGTTGTTCCGCGTGAAGGGCTGTTAGTGCGCAGAACCTGCTGCCAACGCTATCGCCTGCCTGACGTTCAGCAATGCGGAGACTGCACGCTGAAGTAAGCGAGGAGCCGTAGCCCCTCGCCAGATATTTATGCAACCTGCTGGTTTTCCTCTTCCATACGCTGCGCTTCTTCTTTTTCCTGCGCTAATAACTGCTTTTCGTAGACCTTAAAGAACGGGAAGTAGATAACGGCCGATACCAGCGCCAACAGCACCACCAGGATAGCCGCACGATAATCCCAACCTAACGCCCATGCGGCGCCAACCGGTGCCGGGGCCGTCCAGGGAACCACTGAAATTACCCGCCCAATTAAATCCAGTTTCATCGCCGCCCACGCCAGTACCGCATTCACCATCGGAGCCAGCAGGAAGGGGATAAAAAACACCGGGTTCATGACAATCGGCGTACCGAATATCACCGGTTCGTTAATATTAAAAATGCTGGGGACCACGCTCAGACGCCCAATCGAGCGTAGATGAGCGGAACGACTCCGCAGATAGCAAATCACCAACCCCATCGTCGCGCCGGAACCACCAACCACAATGAAGAATGTCCAGAACGCTTCCATAAAGATATGCGGCAACGGCGCACCCTGCGCCAGCGCCGACTGGTTCATCCCGAGATTGGTGAGCCAGAACATTTGCAGCATTCCCGACACAATAGCCGCGCCGTGAATACCGGCAAACCACAGCAGATGGCCGATCAATACCGCCAGCAGGATCGCCGGGAGAGAATCTGCAGCCGACACCAGTGGTTTGAAAATGGCCATAATGGCCTGCGGGATCAGCATGTCAAACTGCGACTGTATCACCAGGCTTAGCGGGTACAGCGTCAGCACCACCACCAGCACCGGGATCAGCAGATCGAAAGAGTTTTTGATCATCGGCGGCACCTGATCGGGTAAACGGATGCCAATGTTGTGCGCCTTCAGGAAGCGCATCATTTCAACGCAGTAAATGGCTACCAGGATGGCGGTGAAAATCCCCGTTCCTCCCAGACTATCAACCGGCATCGTGCCTTTGGTTTTTGGCGCGGCAATCAGCAAAAAAGCCATGATTGATAGCATCGCACACATAAACGGATCTAACTGATGCGACTTCACATAGTGCTTGCCCAGGTTATAAGCAATAGCCGCACATATGTAGACCGACATGATCCCCATCGTCATATCAAACGGTGTGAGGATTTGGCCTTCAAACTGTTTTGCCAAATCCAGCCACGCACGGGCGAATCCCCAGGTGGTATCGGGAGAAAACGGCGGATAGGCAAAAACCAGCAGAAAAGAGCCTACAATCATAAAAGGCATCGCCGAAATAAAACCGTCACGAATAGCCATGACATGACGTTGTGAAGAGATGCGCCCGGCAACAGGGCTAACATAGTTTTCAACAAAGCGGAAAATCACGTTAAACACAGCATGATTAGTAGACATAGCCGTTCTCCCGTTGTGCAAAACCTTGCAACCGTGTTGGCATCAACACCACCACGTAAAGCCCATTACCACTTTTCGCAACCGTGCCGGGGGGAACACCAGCACTACCGCTATTCGAGTTAAGTTTCATAGATGGCTCTTATTATGTGATACAGAGGAAGTGACAACTTCAGTATTAATCGTCATTTAAGCATCCTGCAACCGGTTACTGTAACCGGTTTCTTTGATTGTGAAGACGATCGAAAAACTGCTAATGTTGCTATATTGTTACAATAAAATATTTACAGTGCGGTTGCCCCTATGACAAATTACATCCTGCATGTTTTCTGCTGTGCAGGGTTATCTGTAAGCGATAGGGAGAGAAGAATGAGTTTGCAATCAGTACGTCAATTCCTGGCGCAACATGCACCAGATATTGAGATTATCGAATTAGATCAGAGCACAGCAACCGTTGATCTGGCAGCAAAAGCCCATAACGTTGAACCTGGCCAGATAGCGAAAACACTTTCGCTAAAGGTGAAGAACGACATCATCCTGGTCGTGGCAAAAGGTGATGCCCGACTGGATAATAAAAAGCTAAAGAGTACGTTCGGTGCCAAAGCCCGTATGTTGAGTAGCGATGAGGTCGTGAGCGCGACGGGGCATCCCGTTGGCGGCGTTTGCCCCTTCGGATTAGAAACACCGATTTCAGTGTACTGTGATGTTTCTCTGAAGCACTACGCTGAAGTGTTGCCTGCCGCAGGTGCCATCCACAGCGCGGTTCGCATCACGCCTGAGAGGATGGCTGAACTGACTTCTGCCACCTGGGTTGACGTGTGTCAGTAATGCTTCACGCGCCAAATCGGCGACCAAACCCGGCACAAAGCACGTCAACGTTGCCTGTCACGAAGCCGCCTGCATAAAAGGCGCTGGCTCGCCAGCACGCAGGTACAGCAGGATATCGGCAGCATCCAGTAACCCGGCATCTGAGCTTACTCCCAGTTTGGACATCACATTAAATTTGTGTGCCCGAATGGTTTTAATGTTCCGTTCAAGCTGAGCGGCAATCTGCGGCATCGAATAGCCATTTGACATAAAGCGCAGTATTTCTCGTTCTGTCGGACTGAGCATGCGGCTTTGATTAATATACCAATGGTTTTTCGTGCTTTCGGTTCCTCGGCTTGGGCAGCTTAACGCCGTAAATAAAGCGTCCTGTAGCACCGTTAACGAAGAAGCTTTACTCACAACGCCATCCAGCGGCAAGGGGGACAAGGAGCCAATTAAACGCGCTTCAGCGTCATCATCGGCAATCACCACGCGGCGAATCCGTGGAAAATTTATCGCCAGTTCCGTTAAATAGGCCAACCCAGCTCTGCGATCGCTTCTGATTGCAGAGAGAGAAAAAATAACTGCCGAAAACGACATCTTTAACATTGCCTGACTAAAAGTGGGCTGGCTAGAAAAGAGATGAAGTTTATATTGGTCATCTGGCATGGTATTAAATAAACTATTAATACCTACACTGCTCATTGTACACTTTTCTACCAGTGCAACGTTTCTTTTGATGATTCTGCTTTCCATTCCGTGGTTTCTCCATAAACTGAAGGTAAATTAAGTTCTCGCGATCCTTGAGAACTATTTATCCAGGCATACATTTCTGCATTGCTATTTATCGACAAGCGACGCATAGCGCTATTCTTTTGGGCACTGATTGTTTTATTGCTTTTCTTCAGCAACATCGCAATCTGATTAATTCCCCAGCCTTTCCCAAGGAGGCGCAGCACTTTCCTTTCAGAGAGAGTGAGGACTATTGAGCGCGCGCTATGATCTAACAATTGCGGCATGGCAGGTGGAGAAAGTAGTGTCTTACTTATTCTTTCTGCTCGCGCATTTCCTGCGTGAATGACGCTCACTAAACTTTCTATCGGCTCTGCATCAGAGAGCAGCGAACTGACAGGACACATCAGTAGCTCAATAGCCAAAGGATAGAAAATACGAGAGACGAGAAAGACCCAGTGAATATCACGGTATTGAGATAATAAAGAATAATATTGTTCGCAGACTGAACGAGGATAATTGCAGTCTCCAGTTAAATCAGCAATCACCAAATCAGCGTACCGTAGTTGTAATAATGTTAGTTCTTCAACAGAACAACAGTATGTAAGTTCGTAATCGGCAAACTGCGCCTGTATTATACCTTTAAGCCCGGTCTGTATAATCGGCGATTTACTAATAATAATTGCGTTTTTGCAGCGTCCTTGCAACATATCCCCTCCACACTCACCAGTCCGTAATCGTACTTAATTCAGTTCTCCCGAATAAATTAATAGCCATTAATTCACGGGAAAATACTCCGAACAATAAACGGGGTGAATTGCTTATCCTTGGCGTTTATTAAAATAAAAGTATTGGCACTACAATCCAGATAAAGCCAAACTGTCAAGCTATTATTACATGATTACGCATAAATACGTTATTTGTAAAATTAAAATAACTACAATAGATCGTTAGCATGGCTTATGTATTTGCCATCCGGGTAAATAACGCTACATTACAGTCATGCGCCCTCTCATACCTCGGCGAGTGGGGAGTGTTAATATGCCATAACCGTATCGTCGGTGTCTTTTTTCGACACAAAGATTGATCTTAGCCAGAGCCAGCGGGCTCATGCTTCATGATAAAAGTAAACATTCGTCACTCAAAGAGATCCTTATCAGTCAGAGCGAACCATGCAAACAGAGCAGTCGTCACAGCGAACGGTTACACGGTTATGTATTCAATGCGGTCTTTTTTTACTTCAGCATGGGGCAGAAAGCGCGCTGGTTGACGAGCTATCCACCCGCCTCGGGCTGGCGCTTGGCATGGATAGTGTAGAAAGCGCTATCTCCTCTAACGCTATCGTCCTGACCACCATTAAAGACGGGCAATGCCTGACATCAACGCGAAAAAATCAGGATCGCGGCATTAATATGCACGTCGTGACGGAAGTGCAGCACATTGTCATTTTGGCGGAACATAAACTGCTGGATGTTAAAGGCGTAGAGAAACGCTTTAGCCAGATTAAACCACTGCGCTATCCAAGATGGCTGGTCGCCCTGATGGTCGGTTTATCCTGCGCCTGTTTTTGTAAACTCAATAACGGCGGATGGGATGGTGCGGTGATCACCTTTTTCGCCAGCATGGTGGCGATGTATATCCGCCAGATACTGGCATCCCGGCATTTGCATCCGCAAATCAATTTTTGCATCACCGCCTTTGTGGCGACCACCATTTCAGGTTTGCTGCTGACGTTGCCGACCTTTAGCAATACTCCGACTATCGCTATGGCCGCCAGCGTGCTACTGCTGGTTCCGGGCTTTCCGTTGATCAACTCCGTCGCGGATATGTTTAAGGGACACATTAATACCGGACTCGCTCGCTGGGCTATTGCCAGTCTGCTTACGTTGGCGACCTGTATTGGCGTGATCGTGTCGATGACCTTATGGGGGCTGCGCGGATGGGCGTGATCGATTTCATACTGGCGCTAATGCAGGATATGATCCTGTCGGCGATCCCGGCGCTTGGCTTTGCCATGGTATTCAATGTCCCCCATCGGGCGCTCCCATGGTGCGCATTACTCGGCGCACTCGGTCACGGCTCACGAATGGTGATGATGACCGCAGGGTTTAATATTGAATGGTCAACATTTATGGCGTCGCTGCTGGTCGGCTGCATTGGGATCCAGTGGTCGCGCTGGTATCTGGCGCATCCGAAAGTCTTCACCGTCGCGGCAGTGATCCCCATGTTTCCAGGGATCTCCGCCTACACCGCCATGATCTCAGCAGTAAAAATCGGCCATTTCGGTTACAGCGAAGTGCTGATGATTACCCTGCTGACCAACTTCCTGAAAGCCTCATCGATTGTCGGTGCGCTCTCCATCGGTCTGTCCGTGCCAGGATTATGGCTGTATCGCAAACGTCCACGCGTTTAACGGTGCACTTTCTTTATTACCGTGCAGAGAGGGGAATCTCCCCTCACCTGCTGCTCTCCTTCTTCTCTGTGTTACTATAAAAGCAGTCCCCTTCTCGGTTGTTGTTCAGTATTGAGAAACATTATGCCCTGCAAAATTTTGACGCCAGACGTCACAAGCATTGACGCCTTATTACACGATCACCACGCTGTGCTGGCCAAGTCTGCGGGTGGCGCCGTAGCCGTATTCGCTAACAATGCACCAGCGTTTTACGCGGTGACGCCTGCGAGACTGGCTGAGCTGTTGGCGCTTGAGGAGAAACTGTCACGCCCGGGAAGCGATGTGACATTGGATGATCAATTTTATGAAGAGCCGCAAACCGCTCCCGTTGCCGTGCCAATGGGGAAATTTGCGATGTACGCTGCCTGGCAGCCTGATGCCGACTTTCAGCGTCAGGCCGCTTTATGGGGCGTAGCGTTGCGAGAGCCGGTTACTGCTGAAGAACTGGCCTCATTTGTTGCCTACTGGCAGGCTGAAGGCAAAGTCTTTCACCATATTCAGTGGCAGCAAAAACTGGCGCGCAGCATTCAGATTGGACGGGCCAGCAATGGCGGAATGCCAAAGCGCGATGTGAACACCGTCAGTGAACCTGACAGCCACATTCCACCGGGTTTTAGAGGATAACGATGAAAAACGTTGGCGACCTGATGAAACGTCTGCAAAAAATGATGCCACCTAATGTCGAGCCCGCCTTTAAAACGGGCGAGGAGCTGCTGGCATGGCAAAAAGAGCAAGGTGAAATTCGTGCCGCAGCGCTGGCCCGCGAAAACCGGGCCATGAAAATGCAGCGCACATTCAACCGTTCCGGTATCCGTCCGCTGCATCAGAACTGTTCGTTCGAAAACTATCGGGTAGAGTGCGAAGGTCAGATGAACGCCCTGAGCAAAGCCCGCCAATACGTTGAAGAGTTTGACGGCAACATCGCCAGCTTTATCTTCTCCGGCAAACCCGGCACCGGCAAAAACCATCTGGCCGCCGCCATCTGCAACGAACTGCTATTGCGCGGCAAGTCGGTACTGATCATTACCGTGGCCGATATCATGTCGGCGATGAAAGAAACGTTCAGCAATCGTGAAACCAGCGAAGAACAGCTGCTCAACGATCTGAGCAATGTGGATCTGCTGGTGATCGACGAGATCGGCATGCAGACCGAATCCCGCTATGAAAAAGTGATTATTAATCAAATTGTCGATCGCCGTTCATCCTCAAAACGTCCGACCGGCATGTTAACTAACAGCAATATGGATGAAATGAACAAGCTGTTGGGCGAGCGCGTGATGGATCGTATGCGCCTTGGCAACAGTCTGTGGGTCATTTTTAACTGGGAAAGCTACCGTAGTCGGGTCACCGGTAAAGAGTATTAACGTATTAGGACCACTCCTAAGACTGCCAGCGCTATACTGCGCTGAAAAGGCATAACACGAGTTGCATATAATGATGAAAACTACCAAACGTCTGCTGTGCTGTGCGCTTGCCGCCAGCACGCTCATCTCCACCAGCGTTTTCGCCGCCTCCTGGCAGGATTCGCTCTCCAGCGCGGCCAGTGAGCTAAGCAAACAAAGCTCCGGCTCGCAAAGCAGCTCGTCGCTCTCTTCCCTGACCAGCCTGCTGAATGGCAGTAATCAGTCGTTGACCTCCAGCAGCATGAATAACGCCGCCGGGATCCTGGAATATTGCGCGAAACAGAAGCTGGCCTCGGTCACCGACACACAAAACGTCAAAAACCAGGTGCTGGATAAACTGGGGCTCAGTGCTCCTGAGCAGAAGCAAGACACCAACTATATGGACGGGATTCAGGGTCTGCTCAACGCCAAAGATGGTCAACAGCTGGACCTGAACACGATTGGCAACAGCTCGCTGGCGAAACAGGTTAAAACCAAGGCCTGCGATCTGGTGTTAAAACAGGGCATGAACTTCATTTCCTGACGCACGACATGCCGCGTATAACCTGCGCGGCATCTATTTATTTCCGTCAATACATTCACATTTCAAATAAATAGTAATTCCCCACAAAAACGCGCATATCTAAACCAATTCTGAATAACAACGTAATTTAATGTCACTACAATTGCAGCAATGTAACAACGCTATTACATTGTGCTTTCCCCCTAATGATTAGCCTGCCAGGCATGTGCCCGGTTTACTGAGGATCGACCGTTGTCAGAATTAATCTCCATCACTCTGTTTCTCGCTTCAGTGCTGATTTACGCCTGGAAAGCGGGTCGCAACACCTGGTGGTTTGCCGCCACGTTATCGGTGCTGGGGATTTTTATTGTCCTGAATATCACGCTGTACGCCAGTGACTATTTCACCGGCGACGGGATCAATGACGCGGTACTGTACACGCTGACCAACAGTCTGACCGGCGCAGGGATCGGCAAATATATCCTGCCGGGCGTTGGGATCGCGCTGGCGCTGACGACCGTTTTTGTCGCGCTCGGTTGGATCCTGCGCCGCCGTCGCCATCACCCGCATCATGTGGGTTACAGTCTGCTGGCCCTGCTGCTGGCGCTGGCCTCCGTTGACGCCAGCCCGGCGTTTCACCAGATAACCGAACTGGTGAAGTCGCAGTCGCGCGATGGCGATCCGGATTTCCCGACGTATTATAAAGAGCCATCGAAAACCATTCCCAACCCGAAGCTGAACCTGGTGTATATCTACGGTGAGAGCCTCGAGCGCACCTATTTTAATAACGACGCGTTCCCGGATCTGACCCCGGAACTCGGCGCGTTAAAAAATGAAGGTCTGGATTTCAGCAATACCATGCAACTGCCGGGTACCGATTACACCATCGCTGGCATGGTCGCCTCCCAGTGCGGTATTCCGCTGTTTGCGCCATTTGAAGGCAACGCCTCGGCGTCGGTCTCAAGTTTCTTCCCTAACAATATCTGTCTGGGCGATATCCTGAAAAACTCCGGCTATCAGAACTACTTTGTGCAGGGTGCCAACCTGCGCTTTGCCGGCAAAGACGTGTTCCTGAAATCTCACGGCTTTGACCATCTGTACGGTGCGGAAGAGTTAAAAAGCGTGGTGGCGGACCCGGCCTATCGTAACGACTGGGGCTTCTACGACGATACCGTGCTGGACGAAGCATGGAAAAAATTCGAAGAGCTTTCGCGCTCAGGCCAGCGTTTTTCACTGTTTACCCTGACCGTGGACACCCATCATCCGGATGGATTTATCTCACGTAGCTGCAACCGTAAACGTTATGACATCGACGGGAAGGCTAACCAGTCGTTCAGCGCGGTCAGCTGCAGCCAGGAAAACATTGCCGAATTTATCAATAAAATCAAAGCATCGCCGTGGTTTAAAGATACCGTTATCGTTGTTTCTTCCGATCATCTGGCGATGAACAACACCGCATGGAAGTATCTGAACAAGCAGGATCGTAACAACCTGTTCTTCGTGCTGCGCGGCGACCAACCGCAACAGGACACGCTGGCGGTAAAACGTAATACGATGGATAACGGCGCAACGGTACTGGATATTCTCGGCGGCGATAACTTTATCGGTCTTGGCCGTAGCAGCTTGTCGAGCGAATCCGTGTCGGAAGTATTCCTGAACATTAAAGAAAAAATGCTGGCGTGGAAGCCCGATATCATTCGCCTGTGGAATTTCCCGAAAGAGATGAAAGAGTTCACCGTCGACCAGGACAAAAATATGATCTCCTTCTCCGGTAGCCATTTCCGCTTGCCGTTGCTGCTGCGTGTATCTGACAAACGCGTCGAGCCGCTGCCGGAAAGCGAATACTCGGCCCCGCTGCGCTTCCAGCTGGCTGATTTTGCCCCGCGCGATAACTTTGTCTGGGTCGATCGCTGCTACAAAATGGCGCAACTGTGGGCGCCGGAGCTGGCGCTTTCTACCGACTGGTGCGTTTCACAGGGTCAGTTAGGCGGGCAGCAAATTGTGCAGCACGTCGACAAAGCCAAATGGAAAAGTAAAACCGTATTTAAAGATACGGTGATCGACATGGAGCGCTACAAAGGTAACGTCGATACGCTGAAAATTGTCGATAACGACATTCGCTACAAAGCAGATAGCTTCGTTTTCAACGTGGCGGGCGCGCCGGAAGAGGTGAAACAATTTAGCGGTATTTCACGCCCCGAATCCTGGGGACGCTGGTCCAATGCGCAGCTCAGCGAAGAAGTAACGATTGAGTACAAAGCCCCGTTGCCGAAGAAATTCGATCTGATCATTACCGCGAAAGCCTTCGGCGACAACGCTAATCGCCCTATTCCCGTGCGCGTTGGCAACGAGGAACAGACGCTGGTGTTAGGCCATGACGTCAGCACCACTACCTTACATTTTGATAACCCGGCGGATGCCGATACGCTGGTGATTGTCCCGCCCGATCCGGTTGCCACCAACGAGGGCAA
Organism: Citrobacter sp. Cf087; assembly: GCF_030334285.1. NCBI lineage: Bacteria > Pseudomonadati > Pseudomonadota > Gammaproteobacteria > Enterobacterales > Enterobacteriaceae > Citrobacter > Citrobacter sp. Cf087. The sequence goes on along the minus strand of NZ_JAOWED010000029.1, from coordinate 250,681 downwards.
TATTCTCGGTCACTCGCCGCGTAAGCTGGGGATCGGGATGGTTGAAATCAAAATAGTGGCTGCTCAGGGATAAAAAAAACAGCGCCCAACACCACACCGGGCGCTGCATGGCAACCTTATTCCAGACTGTTCACCGCCTGGCGCATACCCTGCACCAGAATCATCTCCAGGTTGGCCGTCACCTGCCCGGCAAGCCCAGGTAACAACGTCAAATCCTCTCCCCAGTGCGCCGCATCGCCAAGCACTGCATCCACCAGTTCACGCAGCGTTAAATCATTGCCAACTCGCGGCCACAGGCTGGCATAGAGGCTTACCCACTGCTCATCATCCTGTATCGGATAGCGTTCCCCGTGACGCTCTGCGCGATAAAACGCCAGCAGCGCAGCGAGGGCAAACGTTAACCGCACTGGCCAGCGCCCATTTTGCTCACCCGCCAGCAGTTGCGGCAAAATACGGGTGCGGAATTTAGTCATCCCGTTAAGCGCAATGGAAAGCAACTGGTGGCGAATGTAGGGGTTCTGAAAACGCCCGCTCACCGCGTCGGCAAATTCTCGCAGTTCGTCCGCCGGGAGATCCAACACCGGAATAATCTCCTCACTAATCGCCCGCTCGACAAAGCGGCGAATATCAGCATCCTGCATCGCCTCGCCAACGGTCTCCAACCCGCACAGCCACGCCACCGGCACCAGCGCCGTATGCGCGCCATTGAGAATAGCGACTTTGCGCTCTTTGTACGGTTTGATATCGCTCACTACACGGATATTCAGCGGACACTGCGCCAGCTTCAGCTCCTCTGCCAGCCACTGCGGCCCCTGGATCACAAACAGGTAAAAATGCTCCGCGGTATCGAGAAACGCATCGTGATAGCCAAGTGTAGCCTCCAGCGCTGCGGCTTCTTCGCGCGGGTAGCCGGTGACAATACGGTCAACCAGCGTGGAACAGAACGTGTTTGCCGTCTCCACCCAGTCGGCAAATGCCGGAGGAAGCTGCCACTCCTGCGCATACCGCAGCACCAGGGATTTGAGCGCCTCACCGTTATAGTCGATAAGCTCGCACGGAATAATTACCCAGCCCTTATCCACCGCGCCCTCAAAGTGGTTAAAGCGCTCCATCAGCAGGCGCGTCAGTTTGGCCGGAAAGCTCACCGGCGGCGCATCATCCACACAGTCTGCCGCGTGATAGCTAATTCCGGCTTCGGTAGTATTTGAAAACACAAAACGGATATCCGCATTGTGCGCCAGCGCCAGATACGCCGCGAAATCCTGGTACGGGTTGATTTCGTGATTCACCGAACGGATAAGCCGCGCCTCACTCACCGCCTCACCCTGCTCGTTTAGCCCGCGAATAAGCGTGGTATACAGCCCGTCCTGGGTATTCAGCGACGGCGGGAAATCGGTATTAATTGGCCGAACGATGGTCACGCCAGCGTTCAGATCGGTATGCTCGTTGAGGATATCCAGTTGCCAGTCGACAAACGCCCGCAGAAAGTTACCTTCTCCAAACTGGATCACACGCGTTGGGTAGCTGGCTCCCGGAAAATCACGTCGATTCAATGTTTTCATCCTGTTTTCCCTCTCAGAACGTGATCACGCCTTTAATCAGTTCACGGTTATTGATCACATCCCGCTCGTAGATTTCAGCCAGTGTGGCAAACGCATAACGGTGCGTAAGCATCATGTCGGCGGTCAATTTGCCTTCCGACATCAGGCGGCCCACTTTGGCGAAATCTTCCGGCGTGGCGTTGCGACTGCCCATCATGGTGGTCTCTTTCTTGTGGAACTCAGGGTCAGAGAACTGCAAATCGCCTTTAAACAACCCAACGAAAACGATGCTGCCGCCATGACGAATCAAATTCACCGTGTTATTCATCGCATGTTGATTCCCCGTGGCATCAATGACCTTTTGCGCCAGCGAACCGCCAAACTGAGCGCGCAGCTGCGCATCAAAATCTTCAGCGGATGGGTCGATAACCGGAAGTCCCAGGCGGGAAACCACATGGTCTCGGCGCGCCGGACTGGTATCGGCGACCACCACCTGTGCGCCATCGGCTTTGGCAATCGCTGCAGCCCCCAGGCCAATCGGACCAGCGCCGACCACCAGCACCTGCTCACCCGGCGCCACCGCCGCCCGGCGTACCGCATGCGCGCTGATGGCATAAGGCTCAATCAGCGCCGCCGCCTGCGGGTCAATCCCCTGCGCATCCAGCAGGTTGGTCACCGGAACGGACAAATATTCACTGAAACCGCCATCCTGGTGCACGCCAATTACTGAAATCTTCTCGCAGCAGTTAGTGCGCCCGCTCAGGCATGCCGGACACTGCTGGCAGGCCACGTAAGGAATAACCGCCACCTGCTGACCATTTTTCAGATTCTGTATATTCTTACCCAGCCCGACAATTTCCCCACATATTTCATGCCCTAATACACGTGGGTAGCTGAAAAAAGGTTGATTGCCACCCCAGGCATGAATATCGGTACCACAAATCCCTACCGATTTAATTTTTATTAATGCTTCGCTCTCACCCGGAATAGGTATTTCGCGTTCTTTCCAGACTAATTTTTTAGGTTCCTGGCAAATCAACGTATTCATCGTAGACATGATTCTGCTCTCCTGTTTTTTGTTGCCTCAGATATCAACGAAAATAAAAAAGACGGAGAAAGCAGAAACACAATCTGTGAATCCCAGCGCATAAAAATGTTTTAAATCGGGTTTTAATAGGTAAAAAGGAGAAGCCATGAGCCGTTCGCAGAACTTACGCCACAATGTGATTAACCAGATTATCGATGATATGGCGCGTGGTCATATCCCTTCCCCTCTCCCGTCGCAAAGCGCATTAGCGGAGATGTACAACATCAGCCGCACCACCGTGCGTCATATGCTGAGCCACTTAGGCGAGTGCGGCGTTCTGACCCAGGTCGGCAGCCACTATGTTATCGTGCGTAAACCCGACCATGACGACGGTTTTGCCTGCACCACCGCCTCCATGACCGAGCAAAACAGGATTTTTGAGCAGGCGTTTTTCACCATGATCAACCAGCGCCAGCTGCGTGCAGGCGAGAGCTTCTCCGAACTGCAGCTTGCCAGAGCCGCGGGCGTCAGTCCGGTAGTCGTACGGGAATATCTTTTAAAATTCGAACGTTACAACCTGATCAAAAACGAAAAACGCGGTCAGTGGAGCATGAAGCAGTTCGATCAGGCCTATGCGGAGCAGTTGTTTGAACTCAGAGAAATGCTGGAAACCCATTCCCTGCAACATTTTCTCAATCTGCCCGACGATGACCCACGCTGGCTGCAGGCGAAAACGCTGCTGGAACGCCACCGGATCCTGCGCGACAGCATCGGCAGCAGCTTTCGTATGTTCTCGCAGTTAGACCGTGAGTTTCATGCCTTGCTGCTCTCTGCTGCCGATAATATATTTTTCAATCAATCACTTGAAATCATCTCCGTGATTTTCCACTTCCACTATCAGTGGGATGAGAGCGACCTCAAACAACGCAACATCATTGCCATCGATGAGCATATGACCATCCTCAGCGCGCTGATCTGCCGCAGCGACCTGGATGCCACCCTGGCGCTCTGTAACCATTTGAATTCAGCCAAACAATCAATGATTCGTTCCATCAACCAGAGTCATAGCGCCGCCCATTAAGTACCGATAAAAAACAGCAAATCATTACCGGGAGCACGATTTTATAAAAATAAAAACGCCTGAAAAATACCTCTTGCCTATGCTCACGCTAAGTCGACTGCATTAAAAACTTTTGTGAGCGGTGATGAGCAAATTGATTCATCATCGGTATTTTTTCAATACTGCACAGTTCTGCTGTGTGAAAAATAAATTATTGAGGTTCAGGAGTCCGGCGTGGAAAAAAATAATATTACCCTCGACCCGAGTTCTTCGTTTGGCACGTCATCATCTGCGGATATTAATGTTCCGCCTGAGGGCATGGTGCAACGCAGTAGCCGAATAAAACGTATTCAAACCACGGCAATGATTTTATTATTTTTTGCTGCGGTTATTAATTACCTCGACCGCAGTTCTCTGTCGGTCGCCAACTTAACGATTCGTGAAGAACTGGGGCTAAGCGCCACGCAAATCGGCGTGCTACTGTCGGTATTCTCTCTCGCTTATGGTATTGCGCAATTGCCCTGCGGCCCGCTGCTGGATCGCAAAGGTCCGCGCATTATGCTGGGGCTGGGGATGTTCTTCTGGTCGCTGTTTCAGGCGATGTCCGGCATGGTACACAGCTTCACCCAGTTTGTGTTGGTGCGTATCGGGATGGGGATCGGCGAAGCGCCAATGAACCCGTGCGGCGTAAAGGTCATCAACGACTGGTTTAACATCAAAGAGCGCGGCCGCCCGATGGGATTATTCAACGCCGCCTCCACCATCGGGGTTGCCATTAGCCCGCCGATTCTGGCTGCCATGATGCTGGTAATGGGCTGGCGCTGGATGTTCATCACCATTGGCGTGCTGGGTATTTTCCTCGCCATCGGCTGGTACATGCTGTATCGCAACCGCGAGCAAATTGAGCTGAGCGCCACGGAACAAGCGTACCTGAACGCTGGTAGCGTCAATGCCCGCCGCGATCCGCTGAGCTTTGCCGAATGGCGCAGCCTGTTTCGCAACCGTACCATGTGGGGCATGATGCTGGGCTTTAGCGGCATCAACTATACCGCATGGTTATACCTGGCCTGGCTGCCGGGCTACCTACAAACCTCCTACAACCTGGATTTAAAAAGCACCGGATTAATGGCGGCGATCCCGTTCCTGTTTGGCGCAGCCGGCATGTTGATTAACGGTTTTGTCACCGACTGGCTGGTAAAAGGCGGTATGGCGCCGATTAAGAGCCGTAAGATTTGTATAATCGCCGGGATGTTCTGCTCTGCAGCCTTCACCTTCGTTGTGCCGCAGGCCACAACGTCGATGGCCGCCGTGTTACTGATCGGTATGGCGCTGTTCTGCATCCACTTCGCCGGTACCTCGTGCTGGGGCCTGATCCACGTCGCCGTCGCCTCACGCATGACCGCTTCCGTGGGCAGTATCCAGAACTTTGCCAGCTTTATCTGCGCGTCGTTTGCGCCGATCGTCACCGGATTTATTGTTGATACCACCAACTCTTTCCGCCTGGCGCTGATCATCTGCGGCTGCGTCACCATGGCGGGGGCCCTTGCCTACATCTTCCTGGTTCGCCAGCCCATTAGCGATCCACGTAAAGATTAATCCTCCAGATGCCCGATAACACCGTGCTTATCGGGCATGTTATGCTCCTCGTATGAACATCACCTTACGCGCTACTACTCTGGCAGACGCAGCCGCTCTTCCCGCCATCGAACGATCTGCGGGGCAACGTTTTTTACAGATCCCGGAACTGGCGTGGATTGCTGATGACCAGATTATATCGGCTGCTCAGCATCAGGCATTTGCCGCCACTGGCTTGAGCTGGCTGGCGCAGACCGATGAGCATCCAGTCGGCTTTTTAGTCGCCGAAACGCTGGATTCATCGCTGTTTATTGCAGAACTGTCGCTGCATCAGGAGTGGCAGGGAAAAGGAATTGGCCGCCGATTAATTTGCTATGTTGCCGAACAGGCGCGCGAGAAAGGTTACACATCGCTCACGCTGACCACCTTCCGCGATGTGCCGTGGAATGCGCCATGGTACGCGCGTCTGGGATTTGAAATGTTGGCTGAAGAGACGCTGCCTGCAAAGTTGCGCCAGAAAAGAGAAGAGGAAGCGGCGCATGGACTGGCATATGAATCGCGCTGCGCCATGCGCCTGATGTTGCGCTAATTGCCCGATGGCGGCTACGCCTTATCGGGCCTACATAACTTTCCCGCAGACCGGATAAGCGATAGCACCATCCGGCAACCACATAACTTTCCCGTAGGCCGGATAAGCGATAGCGCCATCCGGCATCACAGTCTTAGAACGTTTCCCAGTTATCCCCGGCATCCGCTACCGCGGCTTTACGCGGCTGGACCGTTGAAACCGGTTTAGCGGCCGCAACGTCACGCGCGCGCTGTTGGTCATGCTGAATACGGAACACGGCAACGGCTTGAGTCAGGCGGCTGGCCTGCTCTTCCAGCGCGGCAGCGGCAGCGGCGGATTCTTCCACAAGCGAGGCGTTCTGCTGCGTCACACGATCCATCTCGGCAACGGCCAGACCAACCTGATCAATACCGCGGCTCTGTTCATCAGAAGCAGAGGCGATTTCACCCATGATATCGGTCACGCGGGTTACCGCATTGACGATCTCATCCATGGTTTCACCGGCGCTTTCAACCAGCGTTGAACCAACATCAACACGGCTGACCGAGTCTTCAATCAGGCTCTTAATCTCGCGCGCGGCCTGTGCACTACGCTGGGCCAGGTTACGCACTTCACCCGCAACCACCGCAAATCCACGGCCCTGCTCGCCCGCACGTGCGGCTTCTACCGCGGCGTTGAGTGCCAGAATATTGGTCTGGAAGGCAATGCCGTCGATGACGCTAATAATGTCGGCGATCTTCTGCGAACTGGAAGCGATATCACGCATGGTTTGCACCACGTTGTCCACCACTTTGCCGCCTTTCTGCGCGGTTTCCGACGCACTCAGCGCCAGATGGCTGGCCTGACGCGCGTTTTCGGCGTTCTGCTTCACGGTTGCCGTCAGCTGTTCCATGCTGGCTGCGGTTTCTTCCAGAGAGGCCGCCTGCTGTTCGGTACGGGAGGAGAGATCGTTATTGCCCATCGCAATCTCGCTGGCCCCGCTGTAAATCGCGTTGGCGCCGTTACGCACGTCACCCACGGTATTCATCAGCTCACCCTGCATGTGACGCAGGCTTTCCGCCAGTTGCCCAATCTCGTTGGAACCTTCCACTTCAATGCGCTTCACCAGATCGCCGCTGGCGATATGACGAATGCTGTCAATCAGACGGTTCATTGGGGAGATAAGGGTCAGTTTGATACCAAACCACACCGCAATAATCGCCGCCAGTACGGTAATCAGCACGCAGATCAGCACCCACATCGCCTGGCTGTAAGAACTGTTGTTATCTTCCACCGCGATGTCATACAGGCGATCGTTCTGCTGCATGTAACTCATATACTGCTTCTCAAAACCATCCTGATAGCTCTGCGTCGGTTGATCAAAGAACGCGTTGATCTTCCCGTCACCCAGTAACTGGATCAGCTCCGCCAGCGCACCGTGATAGATGTCATAGGTGCGGTTGATCTCCTGGAAAGCGGCTTCGCTTTGGCGCGGATCGCGCGGGAGCGACTCGTAAATCGCCCAGTTTTTTTCCGTCAGCTTCAGCGCCGTACTCGCCACCTGCATCAGCTCGGCAACGGTCGCGCCGCTGCCGATATTGCTCTGATCCATCATGTAGCGAATGCCCGCCCGGTTCAGGGTGTTACGCGTTTGCAGCAGCTCAACCCAGGTAGCGTTCAGCGCAGACTGTTGCTGGCGAATGGTTTGCAGAACGGTAAAGTTCTCTTTGTCATTCTTAAGTGAGTTAAAAAACAAGCCGCCCGAGGCGAGCTGTAAAAGGCCAAATAGCGCCAATACCAGCAGTAAGCTGGTAACAATCTTCATACGTTTTAACATGTTTTCTCTTTCCGCTAGACAGATGTCAGAATTTTCGGCCTGGAAAGGGAAAACTTTATGAAATTTGTGCTAGTTGAATCGATCTCAGCATCGACGATTCGTCGATCCACGCCGTCTGCCAAAGCACTAAGCGGGTTTATTAGTGATCTCAATCACATAAATATTCCCGTTTGCCCCCACCGCTTACCGCTCGCTGACACTTGGGACCGCTTAAGCTGACATACAACCGCTCACTTATTTACCTTACTTTACGCGCGTAATTCTCTGGCAAGATCCCCCCAACATAGCAGTCAAATAACCTCCTCAAACACAAGATCAAACCCACGCGGCTTCGGCCAATTATTAATTAGATACCAGGTTTTACTATGGATACGAAAAAGATATTCAAGCACATACCCTGGGTGATTCTCGGAATCATCGGTGCATTCTGCCTCTCGGTAGTGGCATTACGTCGGGGTGAGCACATCAGTGCCCTGTGGATCGTGGTCGCCTCAGTTTCTGTTTATCTGGTGGCTTATCGTTACTACAGTTTGTACATCGCCCAAAAGGTGATGAAACTTGACCCGACGCGCGCCACGCCGGCGGTCATCAATAATGATGGTCTGAACTACGTTCCAACCAACCGTAACGTGTTGTTTGGTCACCACTTTGCCGCTATCGCAGGTGCAGGTCCGCTGGTTGGGCCGGTACTGGCCGCGCAGATGGGCTACCTGCCTGGTACGCTGTGGTTGCTGGCGGGCGTAGTGTTGGCCGGTGCGGTACAGGACTTCATGGTGCTGTTTATCTCTTCTCGCCGTAACGGCGCATCTCTGGGTGAGATGATCAAAGAAGAGATGGGCCCGGTGCCGGGAACCATTGCGCTGTTCGGCTGCTTCTTAATCATGATCATCATCCTCGCGGTACTGGCGTTGATCGTGGTGAAAGCACTGGCTGAAAGCCCGTGGGGTGTGTTCACCGTCTGCTCAACCGTACCTATCGCGCTGTTCATGGGGATCTACATGCGATTCCTGCGCCCAGGACGCGTGGGCGAAGTGTCGGTGATTGGTATTGTGTTGCTGGTTGCCTCCATCTACTTCGGCGGCGTGATTGCGCACGACCCGTACTGGGGCCCGGCGCTGACCTTTAAAGACACCACCATTACCTTTACCCTGATCGGTTACGCGTTTATCTCTGCGCTGCTGCCGGTATGGCTGATCCTCGCCCCGCGCGACTATCTGGCTACTTTCCTGAAAATCGGCGTTATCGTCGGTCTGGCGGTGGGGATTGTTATTCTCAACCCGGAACTGAAAATGCCGGCGATGACCCAGTACGTTGATGGTACTGGCCCGCTGTGGAAAGGCGCTCTGTTCCCGTTCCTGTTCATCACCATCGCGTGTGGTGCGGTATCTGGCTTCCACGCGCTGATCGCTTCCGGTACTACACCGAAGCTGCTGGCCTGTGAAACCGACGCGCGTTTCATTGGTTACGGCGCGATGCTGATGGAATCCTTCGTGGCGATTATGGCGCTGGTTGCTGCGTCCATCATCGAACCGGGTCTGTACTTCGCAATGAACACCCCGCCTGCTGGCCTTGGCATCACCATGCCGAACCTGCATGAAATGAGCGGTGAGAACGCCCCGCTGATTATGGCGCAGTTGAAAGACGTTACCGCACACGCAGCGGCAACCGTCAGCTCCTGGGGCTTTGTGATTTCACCTGAGCAGATCCTGCAAACCGCGAAAGACATCGGCGAGCCGTCTGTTCTGAACCGCGCAGGTGGCGCACCGACGCTGGCCGTTGGTATCGCCCACGTGTTCCATAAAGTGCTGCCGATGGCTGACATGGGCTTCTGGTACCACTTCGGTATCCTGTTCGAAGCGCTGTTCATCCTGACCGCACTGGACGCCGGTACCCGTTCTGGCCGCTTTATGCTGCAAGATTTACTGGGTAACTTCGTTCCGTTCCTGAAGAAAACCGACTCTCTGGTTGCGGGTATCATTGGTACTGCGGGCTGCGTAGGCCTGTGGGGTTACCTGCTGTATCAAGGTGTTGTTGACCCGCTGGGCGGCGTTAAGAGCCTGTGGCCGCTGTTCGGTATCTCTAACCAGATGCTGGCTGCCGTGGCGCTGGTTCTCGGCACCGTGGTGCTGGTTAAAATGCAACGCACCAAATACATCTGGGTTACCGTGGTTCCGGCAGTATGGCTGCTTATCTGCACCACCTGGGCGCTGGGTCTGAAACTGTTCAGCACCAACCCGCAGATGGAAGGCTTCTTCTTCATGGCGAATCAGTACAAAGAGAAGATTGCTAACGGCGGCGAACTGACCGCTCAGCAGATTGCCAACATGAACCATATCGTCATCAACAACTACACCAACGCAGGCCTGAGTATTCTGTTCCTGGTGGTGGTGTACAGCATCATTTTCTACGGGTTCCGTACCTGGCAGAAAGCCCGTACCATCAACGGTCGCTCTGATAAAGAGACACCGTATGTACCGGTGCCGGAAGGCGGTGTGAAAACCTCTTCACATCATTAAGCCGTAATTGCCGGATGGCGCTGCGCTTATCCGGCCTACAAAATGTGCAGTATGTAGGCCGGATAAGGCGCAAGCCGCCATCCGGCTTTATTCATTAACAGGACGGCAGAATGTTTGGTACTTTAGGTCAGGCAAAAAAATATCTCGGTCAGGCGGCAAAGATGCTGATTGGCATTCCGGACTACGACAACTACGTCGAGCACATGAAGACCAACCATCCCGATAAGCCGTACATGACCTACGAAGAATTCTTCCGCGAGCGCCAGGAAGCCCGCTACGGTAGCGGCGGAAGCAGTTGCTGTTAGAAGGAGAAGTGAATGACCCCGATTGCAGTTACCCTACTCACCGGTTTTCTTGGCGCGGGTAAAACTACCCTGCTGCGCCATATTCTTAACGAGCAGCACGGTTACAAGATTGCCGTTATCGAAAACGAATTCGGCGAAGTCTCGGTGGACGATCAGCTGATTGGCGATCGCGCAACACAGATCAAAACCCTGACCAACGGCTGCATCTGCTGCACCCGTTCGAGCGAACTGGAAGATGCGTTGCTCGATCTGCTCGACAACCTCGACAAAGGCACCATCAATTTCGACCGTCTGGTGATCGAATGCACCGGCATGGCCGATCCCGGCCCGATTATTCAGACCTTTTTCTCCCATGAAGTAATTTGCGAACGCTACCTGCTGGACGGCGTGATTGCACTGGTTGACGCGGTGCATGCCGACGAGCAGATGAACCAGTTCACCATTGCCCAGTCTCAGGTGGGCTACGCCGACCGCATCCTGCTGACCAAAACCGACGTAGCAGGTGAAAGCGAAAAACTGCGTGAGCGCCTGGCGCGCATCAACGCCCGCGCCCCGGTGTATACCGTCACGCATGGCGATATCGACCTATCCCTGCTGTTCGACACCAACGGTTTCATGCTGGAAGAAAACGTGGTCAGCGCCAAACCGCGCTTCCACTTTATCGCCGACAAGCAAAACGATATCTCCTCGATCGTCGTCGAACTGGATTACCCGGTCAACATCAGCGACGTGTCGCGAGTGATGGAAAACCTGCTGCTGGAATCCGCCGAGAAGCTGCTGCGCTACAAAGGCATGCTATGGATTGAAGGCGAGCCCAACCGCCTGCTGTTCCAGGGCGTCCAGCGTCTGTACAGCGCCGACTGGGACCGCCCGTGGGGCGACGAACAACCGTACAGCCAACTGGTGTTTATCGGCATTAACCTGCCGGAAGACGAGATCAGAGCAGCGTTTGCGGGATTGAAGAAGTAGCTTTTTTGTAGGCCGGATAAGGCGCAGCCGCCATCCGGCACTGGCAGTTTTCATTCCGATAAGTGATTCATCCCATGGAATTTTTCACCTGGTGTGGCAAGCTATTGTCATTGCACTCGTTAAGGGACCAACGTGAAAAATTACAAAGTGATTACCCCGCTTTTTCCGACCTACGCCCAGGTAAAAGCGATGATGAAAGCCGTTTCAGGCTATTCCCTGAAAGCCGTGCGGGATATGATTACCGCCATCCACGAGCAAACGGGCACACCGCAACAACCCGTTGACTGGTCCGAACCGGATCTCTGGATCAGCGAGCGCTTGTCAGGTGAAGATGCCGAAATCGCCCGCCGCATCTGGGATACTGATAACCATATTCTGAACCCACGCCACAGCTACGGCTGCTATTTATTCCTTAATTATCCTCAGTTTGACCTGATGAAAAGCACATCAGATGATGTCTGGCAACCTACGCCTCGTGGGCAACAATTTCTGCACGATGACGAAAAGACATTGCGTTCGTTAGACGATCAGGAAGGCATCCTGCAGCTTCTGGAACTGCTGGCTGGCCGGGAAATGTCGCGTCGCGCGGATTTACTTCCCGAATGGCAGGCCTTTTTGCACCAGCACTCCAAATTCGCCTCTGCCAGTTCAGTAAAAAGCACACTCTACTCTCGCCTGTATAACCTGATCGACCGTGAGATGGTGAACCGCGAAGGCATGAGCTACCGCATCACCGATGTCGGACGCGCCTGGCTTGGCAAAGCGCTGCCGGCCCGAAAAAGCGATCCGCGTAAAGAGCTTTTGGACGCCGTGAAGCGCTATAATGAACAGCAAAAAGAGCTGCTGCGCGAGCAAATCAGCACCATGAATCCGTACAAGTTTGAGCATCTGGTTGGGCAATTGCTGGAAGCGATGGGCTATGAACAGGTTAAAGTGACCAAAGCCTCCGGCGATAAAGGTGTGGACGTGATTGGTCAGGTGCAGGTGGGTATCACCACCATCACCGAAGTGGTGCAGGTAAAACGGATGCAGAACACCATCACGCGCCCATACATCGACCAGCTGCGCGGCGCACTGCCTTACCACAAAGCCATTCGCGGCACGCTGATTACTACCGGCAAGTTTGCCGCCAAATGCGCGGAAGCGGCGCTGTTTCCGGGGGCAGCCCCTATCACGTTAATCGACGGCGACCGCCTGCTGGAACTGTTGATCGAAAACAACGTCGGCATTCGACGCAGCAACGCGGTGGAATTGCTGGATGTGGATTTACAGCTATTTGATGAGCTGGAGATTGAGTGATAAGCATGAAAGGTCGCGGCCAGTAAGGCCGCGTCCTCTTCTTCTCCGCACTCATACAGCAGCATAATCTATAAATTACTCATCAATCCCATTCTTTAGCCTTTTTAAAGTGTTACGCACAACATCCTGCCCTTATAACGCTTGATAAAAAAACGTGCAGCGTTATGATTTTGGAAGACGTCTCGCAAAACGAACCTTTTCACCCTTTGCATTTTCAGCAATACGCTGCGGGTGATCGCTGCAAGGAGCTCAATCTTTGACAACCGCCAGCCCAACTCAGCCAACAAACTTTGATTTCCTGGCAGAATACGATCCGCTATTGGTTCAAATCACCGCCACCGCAGAACGGCTATTCTCCAGCGATCCCAATACCACACTAATGAAGCTACGCCAGTTTGGTGAAGCGCTGGCGCAAAATATTGCTGCCCGGTTGAATATTAGCCGGGAAGATAATCCAAACCAGCAAGAGTTGCTCTACAGGTTGGACAGGGAATTACAGTTTGATCCTGCCATCCGTCAGTTATTTCATACGCTGAGAATTGAAGGTAATAAAGCGACACATCAGTTCCAGACCCGTCACCGTGAAGCGATGGATGCGCTGAAAGTCGCCCGTGCCCTGGCAATCTGGTTCCATCAGACATTTGGTGATGCAGGTAGTCAGTTTAATCCCGGCCCTTTTGTTCCGCCGCATGACCCGAGTGAACAGCTCAATAAATCTCAATCTGCCATCGAACAACTCAAACAAACCTTATTGGCAGCGAACCAAAAGCTGGAATCCAGCGAGCAGCTTCAGACGTTACTTAAACAGCAAAAAGAAGAATATGAACAACTGGCTCATGCGATGGATATTGAGGCCAGAGAACAGCAGCAATTGCTGGAAATAAGCCAGCAGGATCTGCAAACGCTCCAGCAAAATTATGAAGCGAAGCTCACCGCCTTGCAGGCGCAGCTTGCTCAACAAACACAGCAAGCCATTATGGCCCAGCGTAAAGAGTTTGGCCGCAAGTCCAGCTATGCCCGCAAGCACATCATTACCGAAGAGCTGACGCGGATCCTGATTGACCAGCAGCTCAATGAATGGGGTTGGCTGGCGGATACTCAGGACATCACCTGGAAAAAAGGCTCCCGCCCTGAAAAAGGGGTCAACAAAGCCATTGCGGAATGGCCGACCTTTGCCGATGACGAACATGGCAGAGCAGATTACGTTCTTTTCTGCGGGCTCACCCCCGTCGCAACCGTTGAAGCAAAAAGAAAAAACGAAAATGTTGCTGGGAAAATCCCTCAGGCCGAGCGCTACAGCAAAGGCTTTCAGTTTGACGCATCCATGATCCCCGCCTGGTCTGAAGAAGGACGCGCCAAAGGCTGGGAAGATGGCGTGAATAGCGTTTATCAAATTCCTTTCGTGTTCTCCTGCAACGGTCGGCCTTATATCAAACAGTCCGCCGAACATTCCGGCACGTGGTTCCGCGATGTTCGCTCGCCTGACAATACCCGCTACCCGCTGGAAAGCTTTATTACGCCAGAAGGTCTGATGGACCGCCTGCATCGTAGCCGGGCGGAAGCAGAAGCCAAATTACATCAAGAGCCGTTTAGCTATCTTGGCTTGCGTGATTACCAGGTCAACGCGGTTAAGGCCGTCGAGTCCGCATTGGAACAAGGCTCGCGTGAAGCGTTGCTGGCCATGGCGACCGGGACGGGCAAAACACGTACCATTATTGGCTTAATCTACCGCTTCCTGAAGGCCGAACGCTTTAAACGAATCCTCTTTCTCGTCGACCGCTCTGCGCTCGGTGAACAGGCGCAGGATGCTTTTAAAGAGGCTTCGCTGGAACAGAGCCAGACGCTTTCACAAATCTATAATGTCGCCGAGCTGGGTGATATGGCGGCAGAAGCAGAAACCCGCGTACAGGTTGCCACAGTGCAATCCATGGTCAGCCGGATCTATCGTTCCGGCACGCCGCCTGCGGTAGATACCTACGACTGCATCATCATCGACGAAGCGCACCGTGGTTACACGCTGGATCAGGAGATGACCGAGGGTGAACTCTCTATCCGCGATAACGCCCAATATCTCTCCAGCTATCGCCGGGTGCTCGACTATTTTGACGCCGTAAAAATCGGTCTGACCGCCACCCCAGCCAAACACACTAGCGAGATTTTTGGTCACCCCGTTTATGTTTATTCCTACAGGGAAGCGGTGGCGGAAGACTGGCTGATTGACCACGAACCCCCGGTTCGCTATGAAACCCAGCTCAGTAAATACGGTATTCACTTTGATGCTGGCGACACCGTCAGCGCCGTGGATGCAGAAACGGGGGAAGTCGATACCAGCGAGCTGGAAGACGAGCTGAATTTCGACGTCGACGCCTTCAACCGTAAAGTCATCACCGAAGATTTTAACCGGGTGATCTGCGAAGAGCTGGCGAAAGAGATTGACCCTTCCGGCGATGAAAAAACGCTGATTTTCTGCGCCACGGACGCCCACGCCGATATGGTTAAGCGCCTTCTCGATGAGGCCATGGGCGCGGTCAACCCAGACTTTAATCAGGCCGCGATTGAGAAGATCACCGGCAAAAGCGATCAGGTCAGCAAGCTTATCAAGCGCTTCAAAAACGAACGCTACCCCAGCATTGGCATCACCGTGGATCTGTTAACCACCGGTATTGACGTTCCGGCGATCACCCATCTGGTGTTCCTGCGTCGGGTGAAATCGCGCATTCTGTACGAGCAGATGATCGGCCGTGCCACCCGTCGCTGCGACGATATCGGCAAAACCGTCTTTTGGATCCACGATCCGGTGGATATCTACGCCACGCTTCAGGATGTGAGCACCATGAAGCCGCTGGTGAAAAACGCGGGCGTCAGCATCGAGCAACTGGTTGAAGAGCTATCGAATGACGATGTGCTGGAAACGGCGCTGAACAATCCGGGCGATAGCCCAACGGAAACGCAGGCGGATAGCTTGCTCAATCAGCTCAGCCAGAAAATTATGCGCGTCCTGCGTAAAGCGGAGAAAAAGGCCGAAAAACGACCGGAAGTCCGCAAAAAGCTTAATGAGCTGGAAGAGCTCTGGGGCGTGGAGCCAAAGCAGTTGCACCAACATCTGCATAAGCTTGGCCCGCAGCAAGCCTCGGCGTTTCTCAAGCAGCATCGCAGTCTGATTCGTCAGTTAAGCGACGTCGGTACCCTGTTAGGCAGCGAGTACCGCCCGGTGATTTCAGACCATGATGATGAACTCATCAGCAAAGAGCAGACCTACGGGCGCTACCAGAAACCCGCCGACTACCTGCAAAGCTTTAATGAGTTTATCTCCACGCAAATCAACCAGTCCGCAGCGCTGTCGGTGGTGATTAACCGTCCACGCGACCTGACACGTGAGCAGTTAAAAGAGATCCGTCTTTTGCTGGATGAAGCGGGCTACAGCGAGGCCAGCCTGCGCTCGGCGGTACGCACCCAGAGCAGCCAGGATATTGCCGCCACCATCATTGGGCATATCCGCCAGGCTGCGCTCGGTGAACCGCTTATTCCGTTCGAGGAACGCGTGAAGCTGGCGCTGGACAAAATCTATGCCCAGCATAACTGGAGTAAAGTGCAGAAACGCTGGCTGGAACGGCTGGCAAAACAGCTGGTCCATGAAGTGGTGCTGGATAAAAACTTCGTAAATCACCTGTTCTCCGCCGACGGCGGAACGAAGAAGCTCAACAGCCTGCTGGACAACCAACTGGACACCATTCTCGATCAGATGAGCGATGCATTATGGGCACCAAAATCCGCCTGATCGTGATACCCTTCCCCATCATTTTTTGACAGACAGGCCGGGTAACCGGCCTTAACCGGAATAGCTATGAGCAACAACGAAATCGTTCAGAAACTCTGGAATCTTTGTGACGTCCTGCGTGACGATGGCATCAACTACAGCGATTACGTCACCGAGCTGGTCTTACTGTTGTTTATCAAGATGGTGCACGAGAACACCGAAGCGGAAACGCTGGATAAACACATCCTGCCAGAAGGGTGCCGCTGGAGCGATTTAAACAGCAAATCCGGCCTTAACCTGCTGAACGACTACAAACAAATTCTGCTGAAGCTCTCTACCGGTAAAGACGCCGAAGGCAAGCTGGTTCACGCCGACCCGCTAATCACCGCAATTTATGCCGACGCGCAAACGCGTCTGCGCGAGCCGCGCCACCTGGAGCAGCTGATCCGCTCGCTGGATCAGATCGACTGGTTCAGCGCGCAGAAAGACGGTCTGGGCGACCTGTATGAAGGGCTGCTAGAAAAGAACGCCGGTGAAACCAAGTCCGGTGCCGGGCAGTACTTTACCCCGCGTGCGCTGATCAACAGCATGGTGCGCTGCATCAAACCGCAACCGGGCGAAGTGATTCAGGATCCTGCCGCCGGTACTGCGGGCTTTTTGATTGCCGCCGATCAGTACATCAAGGCCAACACCGACGACCTGTACGATCTGTCGGATAAAGAGCGCATTTTCCAGAAGAACAAAGCCTTTATCGGCGTTGAGCTGGTGCCATCTACCCGCCGTCTGGCGCTGATGAACTGTTTGCTGCACGGGATGGAAGGCGATGAAAAAGGCGTGGTGCATCAGGGCAACGCGCTGGGCATGGCCGGGCAGTCACTGGCGAAAGCCGATATCATTTTAGCCAACCCGCCGTTTGGTACCTCCAAAGGTGGGGAAGCCAGTATTACCCGCGATGACCTTACCTATAACACCAGCAATAAACAGCTGGCCTTTTTGCAGCATATTTACCGCAACCTGAAGCCGGGCGGCCGTGCTGCCGTTGTGCTGCCTGATAACGTGCTATTTGAAGCCGGGGTCGGTGCCGATGTTCGCCGCGACCTGATGAACAAATGCAATCTGCACACCATTCTGCGTTTGCCGACCGGGATCTTCTACGCACAGGGCGTGAAAACCAACGTGCTGTTTTTCACCAAAGGCACCGACGCCGATAAATATCAGGAAGAAAACTGCACTGAAAACGTCTGGGTGTATGACCTGCGTACCAATATGCCGAGCTTCGGCAAGCGCACGCCGTTTACCGAGCAGCATCTCAAGCCGTTTGAAGATGTGTTTGGCGACGATCCGTACGGCAACAATCCACGCATTGAAGGCGAGTGGAGCTTTAACGCCAGCGAAATTGACGTGGCCGACAGCGAAGAGAACCAGGACACCGAGCAGCAACTGACCACCAGCCGCTGGCGCAAATTCAGCCGCGAATGGATCCGCACGGCAAAATCCGATTCGCTGGATATCTCCTGGCTGAAGGATAAGGACAGCATCGACGCCGACAGTCTGCCGGAGCCGGACGTGCTGGCGGCAGAAGCGATGGGTGAGCTGGTGCAGGCGCTGGGCGAGCTGGATGCATTGATGCGCGAGCTGGGCGCAGGGGATGAAGCGGATGCGCAACGTCAGTTGCTGGAAGAAGCGTTTGGTGAGGTATTGTAATGAATAGCAAACTACTGCCAGAAACCTGGCAGACAAAGCTAGCAATTGATTGCTTTGACCAAATATCAACAACAAACAGCAAAGTGAAGAGTAAAGACTGTTCACCGGAAGGGTTATATCCTGTAATTGACCAAGGTCAGAATTATATTTCTGGCTATATAAATGATGATAGCAAGGTTATTAAAGTAGACTCTCCTATATGCATATTTGGCGATCATACAAGGATTGTAAAATGGGTAACCCATGACTTTGTCCCTGGCGCTGATGGCACGAAATTACTACAACCAAAAGCCTTCATACACCCACGATATGCTTATTATAGTTTGTGCGCCTTAAATATCCCAGATAAAGGCTACTCACGTCATTTCAAATATTTTAAAGAACTAGAGATTAATCTACCCGGGCGGCTAGAACAAAAAATCATCGCCGAAAAACTCGATACGCTGCTGACGCAGGTAGACTGCACCAAAGCACGTCTTGAGCAAATCCCGCAAATCCTGAAACGTTTTCGTCAGGCGGTGCTTGAAGACGCTGTCAGCGGCAGATTAACGGAAAACTGGAGAGATGCGAGAATTAGTGAAGAATCAGCTGAAGAACTTCTCGTAAACATAAGTAAAACAAGAAAAAAAAACCTTACTAGTGGCACAGACTCTCTAGCTACAGAATCCAAGCGATATATTGCAAAGATCGATGCCCATCATTTTAATATTCCTGATATTATTCTTCCGGTTGGATGGAAATGGACTACTTTCTTACAGTCGATGGAAAAAGTGGTTGATTGCCATAACAAAACAGCACCATATACAGAGGAAGGTATTTATCTTATCAGGACACCTGATATTCGTAACGGCATTATTTCATTAAAAAACACTAAATATGTCAATGAAGATACCTATAATTTTTGGTCAAAACGATGCCCCCCGAAAAGTGGTGATATAATTTTCACACGAGAAGCCCCTATGGGAGAGGCAGGTATTGTACCTGAGAATACACTTCTATGTATGGGACAAAGAATGATGCTACTTCGCCCAATACAGAGCTATCTCAATAACAAATATGTTTTGCTGAATATTCTATCAATTAGTTTTCAGGCGAGAATGATGGCTCAGGCAATTGGTACTGGAGTTAAGCACCTTCGTGTAGCTGATGTCGAATCATTAATGTATCCTTTACCACCACTCCCAGAACAACACGAAATCGTCCGCCGCGTCGAACAACTCTTCGCCTACGCCGATACCATCGAAAAACAGGTCAACAGCGCCCTGACCCGCGTTAACAACCTCACCCAGTCAATCCTGGCAAAAGCCTTCCGCGGCGAGCTTACCGCCCAGTGGCGTGCTGAAAACCCGGAACTGATCAGCGGTGAAAACAGCGCTGCCGCCCTGCTGGAAAAAATTAAGGCTGAACGCGCCGCCAGCGGCGGTAAAAAAGCCTCGCGTAAAAAAGCATAATCCTTATAAAAGCGCACCGAAAGCGTGCGCTTTTATATATTTACACCCATTTATAACCCGCAAAAATATATCTATTTATTCCAAATCGCGCTTATTACGTTCAGTTTTTAGCTGGACTTTTCTTTTATTTACTGATGATATACACAGGTATTTAGCGCGATGCGGTCGTGCTGCAACACAACCGCATCGCTAATCACAATCACTATTCTCGGAGAATAGCCATCATGACTACCCCGCATTCTATTGCAGAATTCACCGTTCCAGAAGTCTCCCCGGCAAATAATCGTCTGGGTACCGTCAGCTATGCGAGTCGTTATCCGGATTACACGCATGTTCCGGCAATTATTATGAAAGGCCAGTGGCTGGCCGCCGCCGGTTTTGCCACCGGAACCCCATTCGATGTCAGAGTAATGCCAGGCTGCATCGTGCTGACGGCAAAACTGCCGGAGCCGGAAGAACCGGCGTTATTGCAGTCGCTGCGTCGGGTGTGCAAGCTGTCCGCGCGTAAGCAACAGCAGGTACAGGAGTTTATCGACGTGATTTCGGCGAAGTCGCTCAGGCAGAAATAACCGCCCTGATGCCCGGTGGCGCTGCGCTTACCGGGCCTGGAAATTCCGCTTCCCGTAGGCCGGATAAGGCGCAGCCGCCATCCGGCATTCCAGCCACTCACTCGGTGATCACAAATCGTGTCGCCGCAAAGCAGTTCAAAACGCGATGCACCAGAAATACCATCGTTAATGTGGCCACCAGCGCGACGGTAACGGAGGTTATGCGGTAGAGATCGCTGAACACCAGATCGCTGTCCGGATGCAGGTTCTGGCCGAACATAATGCCGATGGTGGTGATACTGGCAAAACCCACGCCCGCACCGACTTTTTCCATCACGTGCAGGCGGGCGCTGAACGCCAGTCCAAGGCCAATCAGCGGCATCATCAGCACCATATGGTTGCTGAAATCATACACCAGCAGTTGCACCAGCAGAATGTACAGACAAGCCAGAACCACGCCGACCACGCGCCAGAGAGAGCTCAACACCGCGCCGCGATAATGCATCGGAAACAGGATCAAAATGCCCGCCATCAGCGCCGACAGCGAATCGCTCAAGTCGCAAATCTGAAAGACCACAAAAATCATTGTCGCCACCGAACCGGAAAGCAGCGACTCGTGGCGAACCCGGGCGTCATCTTTCTCAATGCGCGGCGGCGGCTGGCGGGGTTCCACGTCCGGGATCAGATAATGCAGCAACGCGCTCAGCGCCACCGCCATGACGCAGGCTTCCATATTGGAGAACATCAGCGTATGCCAGTTGGTGGTGGGATAGCTCATAAAATTGAGCATCGTGCTCTGGCACACCACGCCCATTGAGCCGAACAGAAACAGCGGTCCTTTGCTCATCAAACGAAAACGCACCACGTACAGGCCAAATACCACCAGCGTCATAATCAGCGGCCATTGTGAGAGATAGCCGACAATCAGCACCATTTCGACGCAATTCACCGCCGCGCTGAACACAAACTGTTTGGCCACATGGCGGTTGAACACCGGTACCAGCGACAGCAGCATCAGCGGATAAACCACAAAGAACACGCCGTACTGCACGTTATAAAAGGTCGAGATACTCAGCGCGATTGTCCCGGCAACCGAGATACGCAGGGTCTGGCGAAAATCATTGGCGGTGTAGACAATATTCCCGTGCGGCGTAAAGACGTGAGCGAGGGTGTTAATAGACATAATGCAGCCAGCTAACGAGATGGATCTGCGCTCCGGCAAAGGTGCGGGCGAACATCCCTTCGCTGTTATACAACTGCACTGTGGCGCGTGCCCCGGTCGGCAACGGCGTGTCGAGCGGTTCGTTCAGCGCGACGTGAATACGCATACGCTGGGCATCGCGCACCCAGCGGGTAGACTGTTCCGGTTGCGACAACTGGCCATTAACCTGCTCCTGACCTGCCAGAATACCGGCATCGCTGCTGGTAACGCGAGCAGAGAAAACCTTGCCCGGCATGGCGTCGAACACTACGGCGGCATCGGTATCCACCCGGGTGTGGCGCAGGCTTTTCTCGCGAAAGTCGGCCACGATATCGGTCTGGTGGCTGACCAGCGCCAGTAGCGGCGTGGCGGCAGTGGCGTAAAGTCCGGGGCTAAGCTGGAGGTTGCTCACCGTGCCGTCGGTCTGTGCATATACTTTGCTCCAGCCGAGGTTCAGTTGCGCCTCTTCCAGCGCGTTACGGTATTTTTGCAGCGTCACGTTGCGGTTTTCATCGCGCTCGCCGCGTTGGATCAGCAGGTTCTGAATACTGGCATTGAGCGCCGACACCGACTGCTCGCTGGTTTGCCAGGCGGTGCGCACCTTGTCGAGATCGGCTTGCGACACGTTCTGCATGGCGCTCAGGCGCTGATAGCGGTCAAAGGTGGTCTTGTCGTTCCGGGCGTTAAATTGCGCGGTGCGCAGGTTGGCACGCACAGAGGCGATCTGCGCATCCAGCTGTTGGTTGCTCAGCTTTGCTTGCTCAAGGGCGATTTGCGCAGCCTCGACCTTATTGATAAATGGCGTCGGATCCAGTTCGTACAGCAAATCGCCCTTTTTCACCTGGCTATTGTTATGTACATGCACCTGCGAGACGTAGCCGGATACGCGTGAGGAAACGGGCGTTACTACACGCATCACCGTGGAGTCCGGTGTTAGCGGGATCCAGATATCGGCAACGATAAACCAGGCGAATATTACCAGGAAAGCGGCAATACTCACCCTTACCCAACGGGCAAATTTTTGTTCTGGGGTCATCATAGTTTTTTAGTGTTGATTGTCTTCTTCGCGGATTGTCCGCAAATTGCAGGCGAGTTGATTTAAGGTCGAGCTGAAGGCGGCAAGCTCCGCTTCGGGGATGGTACACGTGACACGATGTTGGTAGTTCTCAATCACCCGGTTTAGTTCTTCCAGCCTTGCGCGGCCTTGCTCGGTCAGCGTGAGCAGGCGAATGCGTTTGTCATAAGGCGATGTGGAACGCAGCAGATAGCCGTGTTTTTCCAGCTGTGAGAGGGTGCGCATCAGCGGCGGCAGTTCAATACCCTGCACCTCCGCCAGTTCACTGACCGAGACGTTGTCTCCCAGTTGATACAGCTGCATCAGTACCGTCCAGCTTGACTGCGTCAGGCCAGTGTCGGTAATGGCTGCATCAATAATGGCCCGCCACTGGCGCACCACCATTGCCATGCGCATCCCCATCGGGCGGCGGGCAAACAGTTCATCTTCAGTCATGTATCCTTCCCCTCATCGCTGAGAAGAAAATAATACTTATCAGGGTAAGTATCAAGAAACACTGCATTCAGAAGCATGAATTGATAAATCTCATGAATACAAAAGAGGCCGGGCGATAACCCCAGCCTCTGTCGATGAAAGAAAATCACTCCACCTGATCGCGTCGCAGCCCGACGTCCCGCAGCCGCTCGTCGCTCATCTGTTGCAACAGGCGCCGCGTTTGCGCTCGCAGCCGCCACGCCTTGTATGCCCGCCAGATCAGTACAAACCCAATAAACGGCTGTTTTGCTTTATTCTCGTGAAATTCCATACCTTGCCTCCCCGCCTTGCCAGAGGCTTTATCTTCACGGATTTGGCCCAAAACAATACAGACTCACAAAGTACTTTTATTTAACATACAGATTGGTTAAAAAGAGTTCTGCATCGCTTTTTTCACGCCAATCTGTACCGGTTTGTTAATCTGTATGGTACCCATGAGGGATACAGCATGACGCGTTACCAACATCTGGCCAATCTGCTGGCCGAACGCATTGAGCAAGGTCTGTATCGCCATGGCGAAAAACTGCCTTCGGTACGCAGCCTGAGCCAGGAGCACGGGGTCAGCATCAGCACCGTCCAGCAGGCATATCAGACGCTGGAACAACTACGGCTGATCACGCCGCAGCCGCGTTCCGGTTATTTTGTCGCACCACAAAAAGCACAGCCGCCGGTGCCGCTGATGTCGCGCCCGGTCCAACGTCCAGTCGAGATAACCCAGTGGGATCAGGTGCTGGACATGCTTGCAGGTCATGCAGACAAATCGATAATCCCTTTTAGCAGTGGCGTGCCCGATATCAATCAACCCAGCCTGAAGCCGCTCTGGCGCGAGCTAAGTCGCGTGGCGCAGCATAATCTCAAGGCGGTTCTGGGCTACGATGAATTACCAGGCTGTCGCGAATTGCGTCAACAGATTGCCCGGCTCATGCTGGACGGAGGTTCGGTCATCAATGCGGATGATATTGTGATCACCAGCGGGAGTCAGAGCGGGATGTCACTGGCGCTGCTGGCAGTCTGCCAGCCAGGGGATATCGTCGCCGTAGAATCGCCCGCCTATTACGGCACGATGCAGATGCTACGCGGATTAGGGATCAAAGTTATAGAGATCCCAACCGATCCGGATACAGGGATCAGCATTGAAGCGCTGGAACTGGCGCTGGATCAGTGGCCGATTAAAGGGGTGATTCTGGTTCCTAACTGCAATAATCCCCTCGGATTTATTATGCCGGATGCGCGTAAACGGGCGGTGCTCGCCCTCGCCCAGCAGCACGATATTGTTATTTTTGAAGATGATGTGTACGGAGAGCTTGCCACGGAATATCCCCGTCCGCGCACAATACACTCCTGGGACAGCGATGGTCGGGTGCTACTGTGCAGTTCATTTACCAAATCCGTGGCGCCGGGGTTGCGCGTCGGTTGGGTTATTCCCGGTCGTTATCACGATAAATTTCTGCATATGAAATATGCCGTCATCGGCACTAACGTTCCTGCTACGCAGCTGGCGGCCGCCGCTTTCGTGCGCGAGGGGCATTATCATCGGCATGTTCGCCGTATGCGTCAGATCTACCAGCGCAATATGGAGATCTACACCTGTTGGGTACGGGAATACTTCCCCTGCGGGATCTGCGTCACCCGACCAAAAGGCGGCTTTATGCTGTGGGTTGAGCTGCCGCACCAGGTCGATATGGTCTGTGTCGCTAAGCAGCTCTGTCGCCTCAAAATCCAGGTTGCGCCGGGTTCGCTGTTCTCCGCATCAGGAAAGTATCGCAACTGCGTACGCATCAACTGCGCGTTGCCGCCAAACGAGAAGCATCGGGAAGTGATGCAGAAGCTCGGCGAGGCGGTAAAGTTGGCGATAGAGTAAATCAGACCGCCCGGTGCTACCGGGCTGGCGATAGCACGGATTAAGCCATTTTTAATGGCTTACGCCCTGAATATCTTCAACGGAAAGTCGGGTAATTTTTTGCACCGTGCTGAGATCAGTACCGTCGGCCAGCATGGTGCGGGCAATACGCAACGCTTCAGTACGTTGCCCCTCAATAAGACCTTCCTGCTTGCCTTTTTGCGCGCCTTCCTGCTGACCCTCAAGCCACCCTTTTTGAAATCCAGCCTCATGCAATCTGTCTGCGATCGTCATCAAATGCTCCTTGTGCTGCGGTGAACGTTCGGCAACCCCGCGAATAAACTCACTGAATCGAGGTGCATCGCCGGTGCGTAAAATATAATTAAACAGCGTCTTTATCTGGCTGTCATTAGTCACTCCAGTAAGTAGCAGGGAAACAATTTGCTCAACAAGCCCCATAAGGAAGCCACACCCTCACCTGCAACTTTCTCTGTTTGCGAGACGATTTCCGGGATAAAAACGTCCCTATGTAACGTCTGCATTTGTCTGGAACCCGTCACGCAGAATCACGACCTCAATGCACATTCCCACTTTTTCACCACTCGGCCTGTGCTATAACGAATCATTACTTTCAGGGAGGACGCGATGTGACGCACACCCGGGATATTCCACAATCGTTCTGGCGTGATGAACAGCTCCCGTGGCTGGAACTGCGCAGCACCTGGCAAAGCCAGCAGGCCTATAAGCGGCATCACCACTCTCAGCTCTCAATCGGGGCGATTCTGGAGGGCGAAACATGTTGCCAGTGCGATGGCAAGGAATACCGTCTAAAAGTGGGCGATCTCATCGTGATCCCGCCACTGGCACCCCACAGCTGCAACCCCGTTAACGGGCAGTTTCGCAGCTATCACATGCTTTATCTTGATGCCCGATGGTGCCTTGCCCATCTGCCTGCACTGAACAACAATCAGCGGCTTTGCACGCACGATCCCGTTATCCGCAATCGGCAATTGTTCCAGCACTATGTAAACCTCGTGGCACTTATGCAGCAACGGCAAACGACGCGGGTAACGGATGCCGCACAAGCATTGCTGCGTTCGCTGCCGTTGCAGTCGGTCACACAAGACAACCTAAGCGCCACCAGCCAGTATCTGCGCGAACGGTTGCAGTCCAACCTGCAGGCTCCGCCCTCACTTGATGAGCTGGCAAATGAGTGTCACATGCGTAAAGAGACGCTGATCCGCGCTTTTAAGCAGGACACCGGGCTGACGCCAGGAAGTTATCTGAACATCATACGGATTGACTATGCCCGCCAGCGGCTGCGGGCCGGGGACGAAATTGCCGATGTCGGCTATCAGAGCGGGTTTGCCGACCAGAGCCATTTCCATCGCACCTTTGTTCGCTACACCGCCGCCACACCGCGCCAGTACGCGTTGGGGCGATCAATATCAGACAATAATTAGCGCTGCGTCAGGCGTACGGTGATCTCAGATTCATTGTCTGAGGTCGCTATGTCGCTGCTTTCTGTACTTTTTCCGTCTGCTTTTCCCGCGCTGGCGCTGGCACATTTTGTCGCACTACTCAGCCCCGGTCCGGACTTCTTTTTACTGGTCGGTTATGCCGTACGATACCGGATGCGCGACAGCACCGGGCTGTGCGTGGGTATCGCCGTCGGCAATGGGCTATATATCCTGCTGGCAATTATCGGTTGGGGGATCCTGCGCCAGCTTCCCCTGCTGTTTACCATTATTGAGCTGCTGGGCGCGCTCTATTTATTGTGGATAGGCAGCCTGCTGATACGCAGTCGCCCGCAAACTCTGACCGGAGCAGATGCCCGGTCTACCTGTCCAGGATTTGGTAAACAGCTGCTGCTGGGATTGGGTTCGTCACTGCTTAACCCAAAAAATGCACTGTTCTATCTGGCACTAATGACTGCCCTGCTCGGCCCGTCGGTGACGCTGCTACAACAAACCATGAGCGGGATCTGGATGACCAGCGTGGTGCTGTGCTGGGATCTGCTGATCGTGATGTTCATCGGTTTACCGCAGATCCAGAGGCGGTTAACCAGAGGGATCCTGTGGGTAGAGCGTATCGCTGGCGGTGTATTGATTATCTTCGGCTGTGCTATCGCGCTGCGGTTTTTGCAGAGCATCGTAGTCTGATTTGCGGTGCGATTTTCTACACATAAACAGGATAAACTCGTTTAATTAATATCCAATCCGCATTACACTGCGGATGGTTATTACCCGTTCAACTTACTCTTCCTGAGGTGCGATGTGCTGATTGTTACCTGTAATCGTTACGTTTTCTGACCCCGCGTTAGTGAGCGTTTCTCCTGTTTGCGCTTCACGCAGGCAGCGTTTTTGATTACATGAAATTCAGTACATTTGCAGTCTGCTTTTATTCTGTCATCGGCCTGACGTCTCAAAGACGGTATTGAATTTCGCTATTCCCGTTGAGGGTTTTCTCCCGACAAGGAGCTGTTTTATGCAACGGATTCTCGCGTTTTTCTCCCAACGCGCTACGACGCTATTTTTTCCTATTGCGTTGATTTTGTATGATTTCGCCGCCTATCTGTCGACGGACTTGATTCAGCCCGGCATCATTAATGTCGTACGCGATTTCAACGCCGACGTCAGCCTGGCGCCCGCTGCGGTGAGCCTCTATCTGGCAGGCGGCATGGCGCTGCAATGGCTGTTGGGGCCACTTTCCGACCGGATTGGCCGTCGACCGGTGCTGATTGCGGGGGCGTTAATCTTTACCCTCGCCTGCGCTGCCACGCTGTTTACTACTTCAATGACGCAATTTCTGATCGCCCGATTTGTGCAGGGCACCAGCATTTGCTTTATCGCGACCGTTGGCTATGTCACGGTACAGGAGGCGTTTGGGCAAACGAAGGCCATTAAGTTAATGGCGATAATCACTTCCATTGTGTTGGTTGCACCGGTTATCGGCCCGCTCTCCGGAGCGGCGCTAATGCACTTTGTACACTGGAAGATCCTGTTTGCCATCATTGCCGTCATGGGGCTTATCGCCCTGATTGGGTTAATGCTAGCCATGCCGGAAACCGTCCAGCGCGGCGCGGTGCCGTTCAGTGCACGCGGCGTACTGCGCGATTTTCGCGACGTTTTCCGCAACCGGGTATTCCTGTTTGGCGCAGCCACGCTATCGCTAAGCTATATCCCGATGATGAGCTGGGTGGCGGTCTCACCGGTGATACTGATTGATGCGGGCGGCATGACCACATCACAGTTTGCCTGGGCGCAGGCGCCGGTGTTTGGCGCAGTGATCGTCGCCAATATGGTGGTAGTTCGTTTCGTGAAAGATCCGACCCGACCACGCTTTATCTGGCGGGCCGCACCTATACAACTGAGCGGGCTGACGGTGCTGATTGTCGGCAATTTACTGTGGCCGCACGTCTGGCTGTGGTCGGTGCTGGGAACCAGCCTGTATGCGTTTGGTATTGGGATGATCTTCCCGACGCTGTTCCGCTTTACACTTTTTTCCAACAACTTACCTAAAGGAACGGTCTCGGCATCGCTGAATATGGTGATCCTGACGGTGATGGCGGTTTCTGTCGAAATTGGACGCTGGCTATGGTTTAACGGTGGCAGGATTTCGTTTCATCTGCTGGCGGTTGCGGCGGGGCTCGCTGTCGTGTTCACGCTGGCAGGCTTACTCAAACGGGTGCGTCAGCATGAGGCAACGACGTTAGTCACTGAAAACTAACCTGCCCGTTTATTCGGCCTACGACAACTATGTAGGCCGGATAAGGCGCTTGCGCCGCATCCGGCTACGCTCACATCACCTTACGCAATGCGTGCAAATCCCGCTTCGAGATCGGCAATCAGGTCGCCAATATCCTCCAGGCCAATATGCACCCTGACCAGCGTGCCGCTGAAATCCACCTCTCCAGCCGGGCGGATGCTGTTCAGCTCTTCCGGCTGGTTCGCCAGAATGAGCGACTCAAATCCACCCCACGAATAGGCCATATGGAACAGCGAGAAATTATCGAGGAAATTCGCCATCTGTTCGTCGGTCAGTCTCTTTTTCAGCACAAATGAGAACAGGCCTGAGCTTCCGGTAAAATCACGCTGAAAATACTCATGGCCCGGACATTCCGGTAACGCCGGATGGTTCACCCGCGCCACTTCCGGTCTTGCCGACAGCCAGCGAGCAATATGGATACTGCTCTCCTGATGCTGCTTAAGGCGTACCGCCAGGGTACGCAATCCGCGGCTGCCGTTGTAGGCGGTATCGGCATCCAGCGTTTGCCCCATCAGATAGGAGTTCTCGCGCAGACGATCCCAACAACGAGCGTTAGACACCGCCGTGCCCAGCATGCCGTCCGAATGACCGATGGTGTACTTCGTTCCCGCCTGAATGGAAATATCCACGCCATAATCCAGCGCTTTGAACAGCACGCCCGCCGCCCAGGTGTTGTCGATCATAATGACAATCTCCGGATTCACCGCGCGGATAGCCTTCACCATCCCCGGCACATCCTGGACTTCCATGGTGATAGAACTTGGTGACTCAAGGAATACAACCTTCGTTTCCGGACGCAGAAGATCGACGATACCTGCACCAATCAGCGGATCGTAATACGTTGTTTCCACATTGAATTTACTCAGGATCTTATTGCAAAAATCCTGGGTTGGCTCGTAGGCCGCGCCGGTCATCAGGATATGATCGCCACCCTGAACAAACGCCAGAATCGCGTTGGTCACCGCCGCAGCACCACATGGGTACAGCGCGCAGCCAACGCCGCCTTCCAGTTCGCTCATTGCCTTCTGGAAGGCAAAGTGGGTATAGGTTCCGCGACGACCGTAAAACAGCTCACCGTTTGCGCGATTGGCGGTGGCAAATTTCTTGTCCTTCACGGTATCAAATACCAGTGAAGAGGCACGTTGGATAACCG
Organism: Citrobacter sp. Cf087; assembly: GCF_030334285.1. Lineage (NCBI taxonomy): Bacteria > Pseudomonadati > Pseudomonadota > Gammaproteobacteria > Enterobacterales > Enterobacteriaceae > Citrobacter > Citrobacter sp. Cf087. The sequence goes on along the minus strand of NZ_JAOWED010000029.1, from coordinate 221,034 downwards.
GATTCACCGCTCCCTGGGTGTAGCGTTTGTCACGACCAGCAACAACCAGTTGCGTCTCAAGCTTCATTGCGTCTTTCATAACATCTCCTGTTCTTAATCCGTGTGAAACCTATACCACCGCAGCAGTAGAGTTTATTTCAGTGTTGGTCTGCTTTTTTCCAGCGAACCGTTCAACAATCTGCGCCGCATTCAAATCATGGATAACGTTAATCAGTGTGGCCGGCGCATCGGTAATGGTGCCCAGCACCACCAGCATCGGGATTGCTTCCATCGGCAGGCCCAGCGTGGTGACGATAAAGATTTCACCGAGGAACGCCCCGCCCGGCACGCCACCAACGATAATGGCGGAGAGCACCGCAATCAGCATCGTCAGGAAGAAGGTTTCGGTGGTGAATTCCATGCCCAGCACGGAATAGATAAAGACGATTTTCAGCGCGGCAATCATCGCCACACCGCCTTTGTTCAGGTTAACCAGCAGCGGAATGGAAACATCAACGATTTCCGGGTTAATCCCCATCGCCTTACCGGCACGCAGCGTCACCGGGAGCGTCCCCAGCGAAGAGCAGGTCCCCAGCGCAGTTGCAGACGGTTCAATCGCGTTACGCCAGAAGGCTTTGACCGCCGGAATACCGCCGCCAATATACGAATAGAGAATCGAGCCAAAAACAAAATAGACCAGCGTGGCAACCATAAACAGGCCAATGGCGCGGGCAAAGGTTAACAGTAGTGCAGAGTCCTGACTGGCCATGGTGGCGGCGAAGTAGCAGCCCAGACCAATCGGCGCGACCTTCATAATGATCGAAACGATCTTCATGATCACGGTATTGGCGTCTTCCAGCAGCGACGCAATACGTTTACCGGCCTGATCCGACTGGCCAATCGCCACACCGGCGATGATCGCCATTACGATCAGTGCCAGAATATTGGACTTAGAGAACAGCCCAATAAAGTCGCTGGTGGTGATCATGCTGACAAAATCCATCTTGCCGCTGCCCGCCTGCACCGACTGCGAGAGATCGATAGTGACGCCCTGCGCCGGGTTATACCAGAGCGCCAGCGCGACGATCCCGGCCGCCGGAATAAAGGCCATCGCGATCGAAACAATAAAGATAATCGCCATAATACGCCCCAGCCTTTTCAGGTCGGTCATACTGGCGATCGAAGACATGACGCTGATCCCCACCAGCGGCACAATAATCATAAATAACAGGTTTAAGAATATCTGACCTATTGGCTGGAGTTTACTTGCAAACGATGGGGCATAAATACCTAATAAGCCGCCAATCACCAGAGCAACTAATAAAATAATCGACGATCTGTAGGGTTCGAGTCGTGACCACATAATCGGTACCTTTAGAATAATAATTAATGAGATTAAATTCACAATGTGATGAGTTTCCGTTTCGCCTCCTTTTAATTTGTGACGTAACTCACCTAAGTTGTTATTTTTTCATTTTGCCAGCAAGTTGTTTCCTGTGATTCAATAGTTGCATGTTTAAAAGGCGAATGTAACGGCCTATTCGTACCGTTTTTGCAAATCACTTGTGAATTAAAGGAAACTATGAGTACGCCGATTTCACTCAAGCATCTGGAGTTTTTTACAAAAATCGTCGACTGCGGAGGATTGTCAGAAGCCGCGGCGCAGCTCAACGTCTCGCCGTCTGCGGTCAGCAAAAGCCTGGCAGCGATGGAAGATACGTTAGGCACGACATTAATTAAACGCACCACCCGCAGTATTACCCTGACCGACGCCGGGCAATATCTCTTCAACCGCGCTAATAAGCTGTTGAAAGAGTTCGATGAAACGCTGAATACCACCTCCGGTTATTACCACAGCCCGCAGGGTGAATTACGCATAACCTGCTCAATTGCGTTTGGTTATTCCCGGCTGGTGAACCTGGTGGATAAATACCGCTCCCAGTTCCCGGATGTGAATCTGTATATCGATCTCAACGATAACTTCGTCAATCTGAACGAAACGGATTTCGACATTGCCCTGCGAATTTCCACCGCGCCGCCGCAAAACTATGCGATGCGCAAGCTGGTGCCCGTTCGCTGGGCGTACTGTGCCTCACCCGGCTACTTCGCCAAAAAAGGCATGCCCCAGCGTCGCAGCGATCTGGTAGATCATGATTGCCTGGTTTACCCGGGCCTCACGCCGGTACTGAAGGTGGCAGATGAACAGGATCGACTGCATCAGTTGAAACTACATATGCCGATCCAGGCCAACAGCAGTCTGGTGCTGTTGAAGTCGGTGTTAGAAGATCAGGGGGTGGCATATTTGCCCACTTATTTGATTGGCGATCATATTCAAAAAGAGGAGATCACGCCGCTGATGCTCGACGGCACCATCACCTGTGAAACTCATGCCCTGTATGCGCTGTACTTTCCCAGCAAGTACAGCAATCCGAAGGTGCGATCGTTTATCGATTTTCTGGTCGCAGAACTTGGTCCCTTACCGGCGTGGGATAACTGGATCCCGGAGTAAACCCAGCCCACCTGAAAATGGGAGGCGCACCACATTTTTTGCGCGATCCCCCCGTCTGGCTCTATCCTTAAGCCTATGAATAAAATTGCTGAACTCAAACGTGCCAAGCGACTGGCGCTCTCTCTGCTGCTGATCGCTGTCGCGACCTTCGTCATCACGCTATTTCTGCCACCTAACTTCTGGGTACTCGGGATCAAAGCGATTGCCGAAGCGGCGATGGTCGGCGCGCTGGCGGACTGGTTTGCCGTGGTGGCGCTTTTTCGCCGGGTACCGATCCCGTTTATCTCGCAACACACGGCTATTATCCCGCGCAATAAGGATCGGATCGGCGAAAATCTTGGTCAGTTTGTACAAGAGAAATTCCTCGATACCCAGTCGCTGATAGCCCTGATCCGCCGCCATGAACCGGCGTTGTTGATCGGCAACTGGTTCAGCCAGCCGGAAAACGCCCAGCGCATCGGCCAGCATCTGTTGCAGATCATGAGCGGTTTTCTCGAACTGACCGACGACTCGCGCATTCAGCGGCTGATCAAGCGGGCGGTGCACAAGGCCATCGACAAGGTCGATCTCTCCGGAACCAGCGCGCTGATGCTGGAAAGCATGACCAAAAACAATCGCCATCAGGTGCTGCTCGATACGCTGATCGCCCAACTGATCGCCCTGCTCCAGCGCGACAGCTCGCGAGCGTTTATCGCCAGACAAGTAGTGCACTGGCTGGAAACCGAACATCCGCTGAAAGCGAAGATCCTGCCAACCGAATGGCTGGGCGAGCACAGCGCCGAGCTGGTGTCTGATGCCGTTAACTCCTTGCTGGATGACATCAGCCACGATCGCGCGCATCAGATCCGCCATGCCTTCGATCGCGCTACATTTAAGCTCATCGATAAGCTCAAACACGATCCGGAAATGGCCGCGCGGGCCGAAAGCATGAAAAGCTATCTGAAGGAAGATGAAGCCTTCAACCGTTATCTTGGCGAGCTGTGGGCAGACCTGCGTCAGTGGGTGAAAACTGACATTAACGCAGATGATTCCCGCGTGAAGCAGCGCATCGCCAGCGCCGGCCAGTGGTTCGGCGAAACGCTGGTAGCCGACAGCGCCCTGCGTGCCTCACTAAATGGGCATCTGGAGCAGGCCGCGCATAAGGTAGCGCCAGAGTTCGCCACCTTCCTGACGCGCCATATTAGCGACACGGTGAAAAGTTGGGATGCACGCGATATGTCGCAGCAAATTGAGTTAAACATCGGTAAAGATTTGCAGTTTATTCGCGTCAACGGCACGTTGGTTGGCGGTTCAATCGGGCTGGTGTTATATCTGTTGTCGCAAATTCCGTCCCTGCTGACGCTGGCGAATTTTTAAGGAGAAAGATTCAATGACGATGAACATCCGCATTTTTTCCCTGCGCGAGACGCCAGAAAAGCTGCACGAGATCACCGCTTACTTTCAGCAGCAATGGGCCTCAGAAGACTCCATGGCGGTATACGAGGATGCATTGCGCCGTTGTATTGGCGCAAAGAACCCACTACCACAGTGGTACTGGCTGCAGGATGGTGACAGCATTGTTGGCTGCGCTGGATTGATCACCAATGATTTTATTAGTCGCGGCGAATTGTGGCCGTGGCTATGCGCGCTCTATATCGATCCTCGCTATCGTGGTCACGGTCTGGCGTTTCGCCTGATCGAACATATTGCACAGCAGGCCAGACAGCTGGGTTTTACGCAGCTCCATCTGTGTACTGACCTGGAAGGTTTATACGAGAAAGCAGGGTTTTACTTTAACGGGCCGGGCTATCATCCGTGGGGGAAAGTCTCGCGGGTCTACAGCCGAAACCTTTGATGGCATTCAGCGTTACGCGGTTTTATTTTTACTTTTCATTATCATTTACGCATTTAATATAACAATCATCAACTAACAGCGCGAAATGAGAGTCCGTATGTCCCAGGGAAGCCCAGATTCAAATCGCCACGCCATCAGTGTCGCGCTCTTTGGCATGCTGGTCTTAACGCTGGGCATGGGGATTGGGCGCTTTCTGTATACGCCAATGCTGCCGGTGCTGCTGTCAGAAGGTCAATTTACCTTTGACCAACTCTCGTGGATTGCCAGCGCCAACTACGCCGGGTATCTGGCGGGAAGTCTGCTCTTCTCCTTTGGGCTCTTTCATCTTCCCTCACGCTTACGTCCAATGTTGCTAACGTCCGCGCTCGCTACCGCAGGGCTGATTCTGGCGATGGCCAGCTTTACGCAGCCCGCACTGGTGATGCTGATCCGCTTTCTGGCGGGCGTCGCCAGTGCCGGTATGATGATCTTTGGCTCGATGATCGTTCTGTATCATACCCGGCATCCCTTCGTGATCGCGGCGTTGTTCTCCGGCGTTGGCGCAGGCATTTTGCTGGGCAATGAATATGTCATTAGCGGTCTGCATTTTGCGCTGTCCTCGCACACGCTCTGGCTGGGCGCGGCGGCAGCCTCGGCTCTGTTCTTTGTGCTACTGGTTATACTCCTGCCATCTCGCGACCACGTGCTCCCCGCCGCGGCCCCGGTAAAAACAGAGCATCAGCCTATGTCCTGGTGGCTGCTGGCGCTGCTGTACGGGCTGGCCGGATTTGGCTACATCATTGTCGCCACCTACCTGCCGCTAATGGCGAAAAGCGCCGGTTCGCCGCTGTTGACTGCCCATCTCTGGTCGCTGGTCGGCATATCGATAATTCCGGGGTGTTTCGCCTGGCTGTGGGCCGCCCGACGCTGGGGAGTATTGCAATGCCTGACGGCGAATTTGCTGATTCAAAGCGCCTGCGTGCTCATGACGCTCGCCAGCGGCTCTTTGCCGCTGCTGGTGATAAGCAGCATGGGTTTTGGCGCAACGTTTATGGGAACCACTTCACTGGTGATGCCGCTTGCCCGACAACTTAGCGTACCGCGCAATATTAATCTGCTGGGCCTGGTCACTCTGACTTACGGCATTGGGCAAATACTTGGTCCGCTATTAACCAGCCTGCTGGGAAGCGGCGCACTGGCGATCGTTAACGCCACGGTGTGCGGCGCCGTCGCGTTGTTTATTGCGGCACTTATCAGCCTCACGCAATTATACAAACAGCGTTTCGCCTCGCCAAAAAGGGTATAACCGGCAACCTTCTAAAGAAGGTATATTCGGATTAGTCCGCAATTAAATGTCAACATTTAATAAACCGCAAATAATCGGTAATTACCCACCAGACAATTTATAATTCCCGTCCGTTCATTTATAAACTCAATTTAAAATGCGTAAAAATGGACATATTAATTCAACATCAACACTATCTTCGGGAAAATACATGTCGTGGTTTAAAAGAATATTACTGGGGTTGATTATTTTGGTGGATTTAATTGGCACGCTAAAGGATTATAAATACTTTGGCCTGTTTGGCGCACTGGGATTGTTTATTATCTTCCTGTTATCAACAACATTTTTATGGCAATGGGCATCTGGCAATGGCTGTTTAGCGGTGTACAGCAGGAAGAGAGTCAGCCGGTTTAAACGCCGGCAGATATAAAAAAAGGCGTCTTAACCAGGACGCCTTTTTCATAACAGAACAAAAAGTTAGAACTGATAGGTCAGACCCGCAGCAACCTGGTTATCGCTGTCTTTACCTTCGAGCAGGTTAATTTTATAACCTACATCAGCCACGATGTTTTTGTTGAAGTAGTAGTCTGTACCCAGCGCGACGTATTCGGTCAGGTCATTATTGTTGTTATCACGCGCGTGGACGTAAGCCACGTTCGGACGCAGACCAAAATCAAACACATACGCGGCCATCGCTTCAAAGTGCTCAGCTTTGTCCGCATCCTGAATCAGGTTGTGGGACTCTCCGTACATAGTCGCTACATAGATAGCATTAGCATCATATTTCAGACCCGCGCCCCAGAACTCTGCGTTTTCGCCATTCCAACCTTTTTGTTTCTGCTGAGCAGTCACAGAACTGTTGGTATAGGCCGCAATTGCAGATATGCCAGAATCCGCAATGTTGTCATAACCCAGGGAGAAGCCGTAGCCATTGCCGTGTTGTTTCGTCGGATCCTTATTGGTATCGTCCTGACCCTGATATTGCGCGCCAACATTCAGACCATCAACGGCACCGAACAGATTTTTGGTGCGAAGTGTTGCAACGCCAGAAGTGCGTGTAGTAAGGAAGCGGTCAGTATTTTCAAAGGAGTCACCGCCGAACTCTGAGAGAGTATCAGTATAAGCTCCCACATCGTAAGCGATACCATAGTTGCGACCATAGTCAAAACTGACGTCATGACCATAATCCAGGCCAGCAAACGCCAGACGTGTATTAACGCCATTCTGAGAACCTTCTGCTTTAGCGGCATCAAACTGACTTTCAAATTGCCCGTAACCGGTCAGTTGATCGTTGATTTGCGTCTCACCGCGAAAACCCAGACGTGCGTAGGTTTCATCAGCATTAGTACCATCAGTCCAGGAATGGGCTGCTTTTACTTTGCCGTAGAGATCCAGCTTGTTGCCATCTTTATTATAAATTTCCGCTGCATGAACGGAGGTTACCCCTAATGCCATTACAGCTATGGATTAAGGGGCAATACCAATAACACACCAAAAAAATACCAATGAAGGTAATAATGAAGTGGCAAGACATAATTCATTTTTGGATTTTCAATCAAAACCGGACAGCGATAATTACTCGAGACTTTCACTCTCATTAACTGAGCGATGCAACATTAATGCTTCAGCAATAATATCTTGTTTACTTTTACGGGTTTCAAATGCCAGCGTTCGCACATATTCCCACAAAGAGGTATCGACACGGGCACTTAAAAGAACCATATCTTTTGATCGGGTCCCTCTGGGTTTTCGAATATCGGGATAGTCTCGAGATGGCATTTTCAACTCCTGAACGTAATAACACGCTTATGGCGATGAAATATGCAGTTAGTGTAAAAACATGTCAACGGTAAAATACAGTCATAATAGTAATGAAAGTGTTAATAAACCAATGAAGAATGGAACGATATTTCAAATGAAAGATAACTTGTTTATGGAATAATGTGTAATGCTAGCTTTACGAATATTGGCTTTTATTCATTTGATTAAAAAAGCATGAAACATTCACATCAACTATATCACCAATCAAAACATCATTACGACCAATAAGTTACGCACCGTTATTAATGTCTACATTTACGCGAACCGCTTGTTTTTATGTGTAGTTATGCCGGTAAACCTTATCCTGATTACTGCAGAGATCGCGTTGATTCTCACTTAACCCAGACCCGTTTTGTCTAAAAATAAGCACGGAAAGGTAAAAATAAGGTAAATAACACATTTTTTCGCATGCGAAAATAAGTTGTTTTTAATTGATTTAAATCAATTTGCACCGCACAAAGGGGACGAAAAAATGTTCATCCGAGGCGATGGAAACAATTTTTTACGTGACTTTCAGAACGTGAAAAGCGGCCCTGCCGGGCAATGAATGAGAATGCGGAAAACGCGGTGCGGGCCGCAATAGCCCGCGTATGAGAGGAAGGGAAATCAGGCGTTAACTTTATCCAGCGGCCAGGAATCAAACAGATAACCATCAAAATCAATGTCATCGACATTTGAAAACTCCAGCAGACGCTGTTTGACGTTTTCCAGATGCTGCCACATGGCCAGCTTGGCCGCGCGGGCATCTTTTTTGATTAATGCAGCCAGGATCTGTTTATGGTCGCCCATCCACTCTTTCCGGTAGTGGGTATCGTCGAGGTGGCTATGGAGCTGGATCCACATCGGGTTGTTCTCACGCCACTGCCATGACTGGCGAAACAGCTCCACCAGCATGCTGTTATGCGTGGCTTCAGCTATGGCGAGATGGAACTGCATGTCGCCGCTTTCAGAACCGTTCGGCTCGCTGGAAGCCAGCTCCCGCTCTTCCAGTTGCAACGCCTGGCGCATTTTGACGATATCTTCGCGGGTAGCCTGCAGCGCGGCAAATTCGGCAATGTTGCTTTCCAGCAGCTGTCGCGCCTGCAACAGTTCAAACGGGCCCGCATCATTGCAATGATTTGCATCCGTACTGTCGATAGTCTGCGCATCCGCATTGTCGAGCACGTAGATCCCGGCTCCGCGGCGCACGTCCACCAGGCCTTTAATTTCCAGCATGATTAACGCTTCGCGAACCACCGTGCGAGTGACATTGAGCATCTCGGCAATTTCACGCTCTGGCGGCAAGCGTTCACCGGGCTGGTACGGCGTCTGGACAATCAGATCGCGGATCATGGCACCCACTTCCTGGTAGGGTCTTTGCTGAGAAGTGTTCGATTTCATCGTGTTATGTCCGTCAGATGCGTGTAATCAGATACGGGGAATAGGTATCGAACTATAGCATTTGCGGGAAGGCAAAAACAGAAAACGGGTCAACCAAACCAATATTTTGATTGACCCGTCATAGTTCGGAGGTTATGCGTCAGCGCTTAATGCCGCAACGCACTCACGTGCGCCGTGTTCACATAGCTGTTGATACGTCGCGATAATGGTCTCCACAAAGCCGGCGTTTTCCGCCAGGTCATGACCAAAAATGCCAGACAGCCCCAGCAGCGCCGTCACGCGCTCGGCGCCCTGGTACTGTTGGTTAATGTGTTGAAATTCAGCCAGCATAGGGTCGACAACATCAATGGCCTGCCCTTGCTCATCCACACCGTGGGTGTAGCGCATCCAGCCCGCCACGCCCAGCGCCAGGTGACGCCAACTGCTGGCATTTTGCAGGTGCAGACGCACCGGATCCAGCAGGCGCTGCGGCAGTTTCTGGCTGCCGTCCATCGCAATCTGCCAGGTACGGTGGCGCAGAGACGGGTTGCTGAAACGCTCGATCAGCAGTGTCGCGTAGGCGTTGAGATCGGTGCCTTCCGGCATCGAGAGCGTCGGCGCCTGCTCCTGCATCATCAGCGCAAACGCAGCTTTGCGGTACGCCGGATTGGTCATGGTATCGGCGATGGTTTCATAGCCGCCGAGATAGCCCAGATATGCGAGGAAAGAGTGGCTGCCGTTGAGCATACGCAGTTTCATCATTTCAAACGGCACCACGTCGGCCACGAACTGTGCGCCAACCTTGTCCCAGTCAGGACGACCGTTGACAAAATTGTCTTCAATTACCCACTGACGGAACGGTTCACAGGCGATAGCACACGGATCGTAAACACCCAACTGGTCGGCAATCTCCTGCAACGTTTCCGGTGTCGCCGCCGGAACAATGCGGTCGACCATAGTGCACGGGAAAGTCGCATTAGCTTCAATCCACTGCGCCAGCTGCGGGTCGCGCGCCTGCGCCAGCCCCAGAACTGCAACTTTCGCCACATGCCCATTTTCACGCACGTTATCGCAGGACATCACGGTAAAAGCCGCCAGCCCCTGCTCACGGCGCAGGTACAGCGCTTGTACGATGTAACCAATCGCCGATTTCGGCGCGGTCGGATTCGCCAGATCGTGTTTAATCAGCGGGTTATTGAGATCTAACTGACCGCTGGCCGCATCGGTGCAGTAGCCTTTTTCGGTGACCGTCAGCGAAACAATTGCCGTCTGCGGGCGCGCCATCGCCTGTAAAATACCGTCACAGCCGTCAAGATCCGGGTGCAGCGCTTCTTTCATTGACCCGATCACTTTCAGCACGGTGTTGTCCGCGCCTTTTTCCGCCACGGTATACAGCAGTTGCTGCTTGCGCAGATTTTCAATCAGTACGCAGTCGTTACCCGGCATCAGGTTAACTTCACAGATCCCCCAGTCGCTGTCAGTGGTTTCCAGCAAATGATGGGTGTACAGCGCCTGATGTGCGCGGTGAAAAGCGCCACATCCCAGGTGAACAATGCGGGATTGCAGGCGCGAGCGGTCCCATGCAGGGCGCGCAACCGGCAGGTCGCTATTGGCAATTGTCGTTGTCATCGTGAACTCCAGAACCCGTTGAAAGGCCAACGGATGAGAAAAGAAAAAGCCGGCCAGACAGGTGGCCGGCAACTCGCTTTAGCGGCTAAAGAAAGCGCGCTGGATAGCCATCTCAACGCCGCGCACTTCCGCCAGCCCTTTCAGGCGACCAATCGCGGAGTAGCCTGGGTTGGTTTTCTTTTTCAGATCGTCCAGCATCTGGTGGCCATGGTCCGGACGCATCGGGATCAGATCCTCTTTACCCTCGGCTTTACGGCGTTGTTCTTCTTCAACGATCGCTTTCACCACCTCGTACATGTCGACATCGCCATTAAGATGCGCCGCCTCATGGAAGGTTTTCGGGTTATCTTCACGCAGCGTGGAGCGCAGATGGGTGAAGTAAATGCGTGGGCCAAACTGTTTGATCATGTCGACCAGATCGTTGTCTGCCCGCACGCCGTAGGAGCCGGTGCACATGGTGAAACCGTTCGCCATGCTGTTGACCGTATCGACCATCCACTGCATGTCTTCCACCGTGGAAACAATGCGCGGCAGGCCAAGGATCGGGCGCGGCGGATCGTCCGGGTGTACCGCCATGCGTACGCCAGCTTCTTCCGCCACCGGAATAATCGCCTTCAGGAAGACGGCGAAATTCTCACGCAGCGCGGCTTTGTCGATATCTTTATAGCGCGCAAGATGCTGGCGGAACTGGTCGAGGGTGTAGCCCTCTTCCGCGCCCGGCAAACCGGCAATGATGTTGCGGGTCAGACGCGCTTTGTCTTCATCGCTCATGGTGGCGAAGCGTTCATTTGCCTGAGCAATCTCTTCGGCGGTGTAGTCCGCTTCCGCGCCTGGACGCTGGAGGATATGCAGCTCAAAGGCGGCAAATTCAATCTGGTCAAAACGCAGCGCTTTGGAGCCGTCCGGCAGAACGTATTCCAGGTCGGTACGGGTCCAGTCGAGAACCGGCATGAAGTTGTAGCACACGGTACGAATACCGCACTGAGCCAGGTTACGCAGGCTTTGCTGGTAGTTGGCGATCCACTGCAGATAGTTGCCGGAACGGGTTTTAATGTCTTCGTGGATCGGCACGCTTTCGACGACCGACCAGACCAGGCCCGCCTGCTCAATAATGGCTTTGCGTTTTAGGATCTCATCAACCGTCCACACTTCCCCGTTCGGGATATGGTGTAAGGCGGTGACAACGCCTGTGGCACCCGCCTGACGTACATCCGCTAAGGTGACCGGATCGTTAGGACCATACCAGCGCCATGTCTGTTCCATGTTTTATTCCTCGTTACGTTATGGACTCGACGATATGGCACATAAATTCCTCCTTTTGGTATGACATGTCAACCTGAAGCTTAAAATTGGTTAACCAAATCACGATTTATTCTATTGAGATCGCCATTTTACGACCCTGTTGCTCAGTAATAATGTAAACATGTAACGCAATGTGACATTCATCGCATCAATGGTTAACCAATATATGTAACATCTCAACCAAAATCATAATAGTTCAACCAATAAAGGTAGACGTTATATGCACGTTCTCAATATTCTGTGGGTCGTATTCGGCATCGGTCTGATGCTGGTGCTCAATCTAAGATTCAAAATAAACTCGATGGTCGCCCTGCTGCTGGCGGCGCTCTCGGTCGGTATGCTGGCGGGTATGGATTTAATGGAGCTGCTGCACACCATGAAATCCGGCTTTGGCAGCACGCTGGGTGAACTGGCGATTATCGTAGTATTCGGGGCGGTCATCGGTAAGCTGATGGTTGATTCCGGGGCGGCGCATCAGATTGCCCATACGCTACTGGCGCGACTCGGTCTGCGCTATGTGCAGCTGTCAGTGATCATTATTGGTCTGATCTTTGGCCTGGCAATGTTCTATGAAGTGGCATTTATTATGCTGGCGCCGCTGGTGATCGTCATTGCAGCAGAAGCGAAGATCCCGTTCCTCAAGCTGGCGATTCCTGCCGTTGCCGCCGCCACCACCGCCCACTCGCTGTTCCCACCACAGCCGGGTCCGGTGGCGCTGGTTAACGCCTACGGCGCGGACATGGGCATGGTCTACATCTACGGTATTCTGGTGACTATTCCGAGCGTGATCTGCGCCGGGCTTATCCTGCCGAAGTTCCTCGGCAACCTCGATCGCCCAACGCCGTCATTCATGAAGGCCGACGTACCGGTTGACCAGAATAACCTGCCATCCTTCGGTGTTTCTATCCTGGTGCCGCTGATCCCGGCGATCATCATGATCTCCACCACCATCGCCAACATCTGGTTGGTGAAAGGGACGCAGGCGTGGGAAGTGGTCAACTTCTTAGGCTCTTCACCGATTGCAATGTTTATCGCTATGGTTGTCGCCTTCGTGCTGTTTGGTACCGCGCGTGGTCACGACATGCAGTGGGTGATGAATGCCTTTGAAAACGCCGTGAAAAGCATCGCCATGGTGATCCTGATCATCGGCGCGGGCGGCGTACTGAAGCAGACCATTATTGATACCGGCATTGGCGATACCATCGGCATGCTGATGTCACACGGCAATATCTCTCCGTACATCATGGCGTGGTTGATAACCGTGCTGATTCGTCTGGCAACGGGTCAGGGCGTAGTCTCAGCCATGACGGCTGCAGGGATTATTAGCGCCGCCATTCTCGACCCGGCAACCGGCCAACTGGTGGGCGTCGATCCGGCGTTACTGGTACTGGCAACGGCGGCGGGCTCCAACACCCTGACCCATATCAACGATGCCTCGTTCTGGCTGTTCAAAGGCTACTTTGACTTGTCGGTGAAGGATACGCTGAAAACCTGGGGTCTGCTGGAGCTGGTGAACTCCGTGGTTGGCCTGATTATCGTATTGATCATCAGCATGATTGCATAACATCGATACCGCTCTGGCCCGCAGCGCCAGAGCGGTTATCCATCCTATCCTGCCTCAACAATCCTCAATAATCAGATACACCGCCTTCACCGGGCCATGCACTCCAACCACCTTGATAAGCTCAATATCTGCCGTCGAGCTGGGTCCACTGATGATGTTAATGCACGATGGCATACGCTCACCGGCCTGCGCCTTCTGATGCAGTTTTTCTGCCAGTTGCGCCACGCGCGGCAGGATAGTGCTTTTACGCAGCACGAAAATTGAGGATTCCGGCAACAGGCTCAGGGAACGCCCGCGCTCCGGCGCGGAAAACAGCACCACGCCGCCGGACTCGGTCAGGCCATACTCGGCATACACCACGCCCACTTTCGCCTTTTCGGCCTGGGTAATATTTTCGCTGCCACGCGCCGGATCCCAGACCACGGCGTTGCATTCCTGTTGCAAGCGTTCGGTAATGCCCAGCGCCGCCAGCCGGCTGTCGCCGCTCAGCACCACCGGCTGCTGGCCCAATTCTTCGCACAGACGGAGCGCCGCGTCTGCGGCCTGATCTTCGCGAGTCAGCTCACAGCGAGCCAGCATCACTTCACTGGCAAACTGGACAAACGCATCGCAGCGCTGCTGCGGGCTAAGTTCGGTCAGGCGCTCGTTAGCATAGTTGTTAACCGGCGCGACATCCGCTTGCGGTTCGAAGCGCAGCGGGCGACCCAGCGCCTGGGCGATGGTATTTAAAAACGCGGTACGGTTATCCATTCTTTTTCTCCTGCGCCTGATGTTTCTTAAACCAGCTACGGAAGCTCTCGCCGTCGGCATCAGGCAGATCGCGCGCCTCCATCCAGTCACCAATCGCGCCAACCTTGAGCGGCGTTTTGCCGCCATTGATAAACCAGCTCGCCGCATGTGCGCCCGCCATCATCCCGACTTTCCACAGCCCCGGATGGCTATTGGCGTAGGCGAACATTTTGATCGCCCGTCGCTCGGCTTTCGGCGTAATGCCCTCCTCGGCCATCACCCGGCGATGACGCAGGATCAGTTTTGACAGCGGAATCTTAACCGGACAAACGCTGTCACAGGCCGTGCATAATGAACAGGCGTATGGCAGATCTTTAAAATCTTTATAGCCGCCGAGCAGCGGAGAGATCACCGCGCCGATAGGGCCGGGATAGATAGAACCATAACCGTGTCCGCCAATGTGGCGGTACGCCGGGCAGGTGTTCATACAAGCCCCGCAGCGGATGCAGCGCAGCACATCGCGAAACTCAGAGCCCAGCACCTGTGAGCGGCCGTTATCGACAATCACCAGATGGAACTCTTCCGGGCCGTCGACGTTATCCGCCTCGCGTGGGCCGGTCAGCCAGGTGTTGTAGCCCGTCAGACGTGCGCCCACGGCGCTGCGCGCCAGCATGGTGATCAGCACATCCACCTCGGCAAAGGTCGGCGCGATACGCTCCATGCCCATCACCGCAATGTGCGTTTTCGGCAGCGTGGTACACATGCGCGCGTTGCCTTCGTTGGTCACCAGACAAACAGAGCCGGTTTCCGCCACGGCAAAGTTACAGCCGGTAATACCGATTTCGGCACTGAGGAAATCCTCGCGGATCTTCTGGCGAATGAACAAGGTCATGGCTTCCGGAGTTTCCGGACCGTCGTAGCCCAGACGTTCGTTCAGCACGCGGCGGATCTGGTAGCGATCTTTATGAATAGCCGGGACCACGACGTGCGAAGGCGGATCCTGATCCAACTGCAGGATATATTCGCCGAGATCGGTTTCAATCACCTGAATTCCCGCATCCTGCAGCACATGGTTGACACCGATCTCTTCGGTCACCATCGACTTGGACTTCACCACCTTCTTCGCATTTTTACGCTGCGCAACCTGCAAAATGTAGCGGGTGGCGTCTTCTTTGGTTTTGGCGAAATAGACGTGCCCGCCGTTTTCCGTCACTTTCTCGGAGAGTTGATACAGGTAAGCATCGAGGTTGCTCAGAACGTGATCGCGGATCTGGCTGGCACGATCGCGCCAGTCTTCCCAGTGGCCTAGCTCATCAACCATTTTCTGCCGATTCGCACCAATACGCTCCTGCGCGTTGGCCACGGCTTTGCGCATGATCGGATCTTCGATCTGCTGACGAATGCGCAGTTTAAATTCTACATCGCTGGTTTTTATCGACATCTCTTTCCCCTCAGCGGCTCATCAGCACTTCAGCAATATGCATCACTTTGACCGGCTGGCCTTCGCGTTGCAGTCGGCCGCCAATATTCAGCAGGCAGCTGACGTCAGCGCCGATCAAAAACTCCGGCTTCGCATCCATCAGATGTAAAACTTTCTCTTTCACCATCTCGCCGGAGATCTCGGCCATCTTGACCGAGAACGTCCCGCCAAAGCCGCAGCAGGTGTCCTGATCGGCAAACGTCAACAGCTCCAGTCCGCGCACGTTTTTCAGCAGCGTGAGCGGCTCTTCCTTCACCCCCAGTTTGCGGGTCAGGCTACAGGAAGGGTGATACACAGCGCGGCCCTGCAGGCTGGCACCCACGTCCACCACGCCCAGTTTGTTGACGATAAAAGAGGTGAGATCCTGCATACGTCCGGCAACCTTCTCGGCGCGCAGCGCCCATTCAGGCTCATCCGCCAGATACGTCGGGTAGCTTTTTACCGCATAGGTGCAGGAGCCTGCCGGGGAGATAATCGGATCGTCGTTGTCTTCCAGGGCGGCGATCAGGTTTTTCATCCCGGGGATCGCCTCTTTGATGTAACCGCTGTTGATGGCTGGCTGACCGCAACACCCTTGCTTCTCGGGGAAATTAACGCGACAACCCAGTTTTTCCAGCAGCAATACGGAGTCTCGTGCCATCCGTGATTTCAGTGCGTCACCAATACAGGTAACAAAGAAATTTACATTCACAATAACTACTCCATTGCTTCATTTCTGTTTATTGCGCTTGATATCGCGATATCAAACAAATGTTCATTCGTATTTCATGCCCAGTTTTTCTGTTTGCTGGTTTTACCAATACCTGGGTTCATGGTGATGCTCTGATCGTTTTCCTTTGATGACGACTCTCCTCTTCTTATATCAGGACAATCGCAAATGTCTGTATTTTCATTTGTATGACAAAACCAAATAATCCCCTAATCGACTCGCACATGCAATACCCTGGTTTATTTATTTCGGCCTCGCTCACATTTTTACATTGGAAACCACCGCGTTATTAACACCTTAGAAAACAGTTTCAAGTGATTACCACTGTTGTCACTACCATTATTAAAAAGTTTATTAAATAACTACTTATAGGTATTTAATCGGCACTTAAGTATATTTACCCGGCATTGGATTTTAATTAAAAGATTACAATAGTTACAAAACTACAAATCATAATTACTTTATTCACTGAAGCGATTCAGTTTGCATACTTTATTAGAACAGCAATGTAGCCTCCCCACCATAAATATAAATCAGGTTTAATGAACCAATTGGGAATAGCAATGAACGAATATTTTATGTTTGCCCTGGCACTCTCTCCGTTACTACTGATGGTATTTTTAATATTGAAATTGAAAATGCCCATCCATTATTCAGTACTGATCTCTTTGGTATTCACCGCTGCACTATCGGCAATATTCTGGGAAATGCCCGTACAAAATCTAAAAGCCGCGATAGGCTATGGCGCGCTGAAGGGATTATGGCCGATTGTGATTGTGATCCTCGGCGCTATCTTCAGTTATAACGTCATGCAGGCGACCAAAGCGCTGGATATTCTGCGCGATATTCTCGCCAGTATTAGCGAAGATAAGCGTATTCAGGTGCTGCTGATTTCATGGTGCTTTGGTGGATTTCTTGAAGCCGCGGCGGGTTATGGTACAGCGGTCGCCATTCCGATCGGTATTCTTATCGCATTGGGTTTCAATCCGCTGAAGGCGGCGATTGCCTCTCTGGTGGCAAATACCGTTCCCACTGCATTCGGCGCGGTCGGGATCCCGGTTTCTATTCTGGCAGAACAGGTTAACCTGCCGGTTTATACCTTAGGCGGAACCATTATTCTGCAGCTCGCGCTGTTTAATATCCTGCTGCCGTTTGTGATTGTCTGCATTATTGGCGGCGGCCTGAAAGCCATTCGCGGCGTATTTCTGATCACGTTGATTTGCGGTATTACCACGCTGGTTCCGCAGTATTTTGTCGCTATTCATCTCGGTGCTGAATTACCCGCCTTTGCCGGTAGCCTGGTCAGCCTGTTTGCCGTGGCGATGGTTAGCCGTCTGCGCAAAGGGAAAACCGATCCCGAGTGGCGAATTGAAGTCAGCCATACCCGCGAAACCACGCCGCGCTCGGCAAAAGTGTTGTTCCGAGTTGGCTCTATTTATCTGTTTATTTTTGTGTTTATCCTGATGTGTTCGCCGCTGTTCCCGACGATAAAAGGCGCAGCCTCACAACTGGCCTCGGTGCTACATTTCACGTTGGCTGACGGCAAAACGATGGCGTTGAAAGTTGAATGGGTGACCACGCCAGGGATGCTGATCATCTTTGCGACCATTATAGGTGGTTTTATTCAGGGAGCGTCCGCACGCGGGATGCTGGAAGTATTTATCAAAACGATTTTCCAGCTTAAAAACTCTATCGTTGCAATTATGGCGATCGTCGCGCTGGCCACGGTGATGGATCTCAGCGGGATTATCTCCACGCTGGCACAGTCAATTGTCGATCTGACCGGCAGCTCGTACGTCTTCCTCGCCCCGGTGATTGGCGCGCTGGGCACGTTCGTTACCGGCAGCGATACCAACTCGAACATTTTGTTCGGAAAACTGCAAACCATTGCCGCCAGCAAACTGCATATCGATCCCAACTGGCTGGCGGCGGCCAACACCTCTGGCGCAACGGGCGGAAAAATGATTTCGCCGCAAAGCATCGCCATCGCGGTATCCGCCACAAAAATGGACGGTCAGGCCAACCAGATCATGTCTGGCACCATGAAATACTGCTGCGCCTATATCGTGATCCTCGGCTTAAAGGTTGGCCTCTTTTATTACTGGTTTATGGCGTAAGCCATTGTCAACCCCGTCAAATTTGCGGCAACCGTATTTGACGACGCGGTGACCAAAAAGGTTTACACCTCCCCGGAAACGGAACGAGGCGCCAGACTTTACGATTTGTCGGCGCTGACTAAAATAGCGCCGATGTTTCAAATCGAGGATTGTTGTTATGTTGTTCTGGAAAAAGATGGTGAAGAAGTTCGACGCCTTTTCCGCGTTGATTCCACCACGCTACTTCCGCGTGTAATACTGGGCACTTATGCCTGATGGCGCTTCGCTTATCAGGCCTACGTTTCGCATTCATTTGTAGGCCTGCGTTTCACGCTCATTTGTAGGCCGGATAAGGCGCTAGCCGCATCCGGCAGCAGCGTAAAATGTTCACCCCTTTCTCTTACGCAGTCCGCACGCTCTTAACATCACAACCCAAATACGAAGCCATGCAAAACGGTAGACCAGCGGATGCTGAAACCTCAGCAATGTCAGAAACACAGAGCCCCCTTGCGGCGTCAGATCACCGTTGCCTGATAGCGAACCTGTGGGTCCATAATCTGGTGACGCGCGTCTATCAGCCGCAGTTCATACGAATCATGCTCTTTCGTCAGCCGCATTACCGCGTCAACAACACTGGTGGTCCGTTCCAGTGCCTGCTTGTCCTCGTAACCATTGAGCAGTGAGGCCAGCATCACGCTGCAAATCAGATCCCCAACGCCCACCGGCATTTTGGCAAAGGTATACAGCGGCCGGGCAATGTGTAACGTCTGTTCCGGCGTCACCAGCAGCATTTCAAACGCCTGTTTGTCCCGCGAACAGTCGCCGAGATGCTTCACCAGCACCTTCTTTACGCCCCACGACACCAGCTGCCGCGCCGCTTCCACCACCTCGTCAAAACTACGCAGTTGTCTGCCCGTCAGCACGCCCAGCTCATAGAGATTTGGTCCCATCATGTCGGCCAGTTGAATGGCGTCATCGACAAAAAATGACTCCACGCCCTGCGCGACAATGCAGCCTTTTTGCGGGTCGCCCATTACCGGATCGCAAAAATAGAGCGCCTGCGGATTACGCTGACGAATGGTGGTGACCGCGTGCTTCACCTCTTCACAATGGCGTTTATCTCCAAGATACCCGGACAATACGGCATCGCATTGCGCCAGCTTTTGCAGGTCATCCAACCCGCTGATGATCGCGCTCAGCTCGCCGTGCGGCATCGCCATGCCCTGCCACATCCCATATTGGGTGTGGTTGGAAAACTGTACGGTGTAAAACGGCCAGACATCGATTCCCGAGAGCTGCATCGGCAACACAGCGGCTTTATTTCCGGCATAGCCATAAACAACCGACGACTGAACAGACAACACGTTTTTCATTTTGACTCCGTCTAACGAAACGTTGGCAGCAGACCAAATACGTCCAGAACAACCGTCAGATAGACAACCGCTCCGCAGACAATCACCAGGTTAAGCACGGTGTTATTACAGGGCGCGGTATAGCTGGCGGTCGGGAAACGTTTCCGCGCGGCTTTCACCAGGAACGGCGGCAGGATCACGCTCCAGATGGTAAAGGCCAAACCAGCGTAACCAATCGCGTGCACAAAACCGTTCGGGAAGAAGAAGCACACGGCGGCTGGCGGGAAGTAGGTCACCAGCGCGGTTTTCAGGCGACCCATGCCGTCGTCCGGGAAGTGAAACAGGTCAGCGATGTAATCGAACAGGCCAAGCGTCGCCGCCAGCAGGGAACTGGCTACTGCGAAGTTGCCGAAAAAGGTGAGGATCAGATCCATATATCGGCTGGTGAACAGCCCGCTGATGGCCTCGACAAACACATCGATATTGCCGCCTTTGGCGATAATCGGCGGGAATGAGGAACGGCTGATGTTACCCATCGTCACGCCCAGCCAGAAAATATACAGCAGCAGAGCAAACAGAGTACCGATGATAATCGAACGCGTAATATTCGAGACTCCGCTTGTGCCATACAGTTTGACCAGGCTCGGCACGTTACCGTGAAAACCAAACGAGATAATACAGAACGGCAGCGTCATCAGGATGTACGGCAGATACTGCGAATTGGGCAACGCCACCGCCACGCTGTCGATGAGTTTTGCCACTTCGATATGGCCAATCAGCCCGGAGAACGTGGCAAAGAACGCCACAAACTTACCGATAATCAGCACGGTAGTGATGCGTCCAACCAGCAGGGAGCTGTACCAGGCAATCGCGCCGACCAGCATACTGACGATCACCACCGAGATATTCGCCGGAAAGCGCACACCGCTGTATTTGAACACGGTTTGCGCCATCACCGCCGACGAACCGGAGATATAGGCATAGGTCAGAATATACAGCACAAAGCCGAAAGCGATACCAACCACGATATTCCACTTCCGGCCTAATAAATCCTGAGTAAAGGTATTAAAACTGGCACCGGCGCCATAATGCAGGTTAACTTCGACCAGCATCAGACCGGTTAATAACATCATGATGGCGATAAACAGAAGAATAACAGACGCACCGGGGAACCATACGCCGGCCATCGCAATCGGCAGGGAGAACATCCCGCCACCCACTACGGTCGCGATAACCAACATGGTTCCGCTAATCAGTCCGGGGGTACTACTCTGTCGCTCAATGGCATTAATATCCATGATAAATGTTCCTGTAGACTATTCGTTATAATTACAGCTGTCATTTGTACATCATGCGGATAATAAAAATGTCGGAGTCAGGGTTTACTTTTTTTTAGTTATGTCACGGTAACGGGCACCGCAAAGGCTTCCTGTTCATGGAAAAGGAATACAAAAAAGCCCCATCACATGATGGGGCCATAACTATTTTTAGATGTAATCAAAGCGTGCAGTAAAGAAACGCAACTGCTTCGGCTCGTAAATAAACTTCAGCCCGCGAATATCTTCTTTGTGCTGGTAAAGTTTAATAATACCGTCAGCCACAACATCCATATGTGCGTAGGTATAAACACGACGTGGAATAGTCAGACGCACGGTTTCCAGTTTCGGTCTGTGGTGTTCACCGGTCACGTTATTACGGCCCGCAGAGATAATTCCGCGCTCCATACTGCGCACGCCGGTTTCCACATAGATGCTGGCAGCCAGACTTTGTGCCGGGAACTCATCTTGCGTCAGATGCTCGCAGAAGCGACGCGCATCGAGGAATACCGCGTGACCGCCTACCGGTTCAACAATCGGTACGCCAGCGGCTTTCAGTTTGTCGCCCAGATAGCGAACCTGCTTCACGCGGTGCTCAATATATTCGTACTGCATGGCTTCACGCAGGCCAATCGCCATCGCTTCCATATCACGTCCGGCCAGGCCGCCGTAAGATGGCATCCCTTCGTAGACCACGACTAACTCTTTGGCAGAAGAGAACATTTCGTCATCGTTCATGCACAGGAAGCCGCCGATGTTCACCAGACAGTCTTTTTTACCACTCATGGTACAACCGTCGGCGTAGCTGAACATCTCATGCACGATCTCGGCGATGCTCTTGTTCTCAAAGCCCTGCTCTTGCTCTTTGATAAAGTAGGCGTTTTCTACGCAGCGGGTAGCGTCGTAGAACACTTTAATGCCATGCGCTTCTGTCAGTTCACGCACCGCACGCATGTTAGCCATCGAGACCGGTTGGCCGCCCGCGAGGTTAACCGTCACCGCTAGGCAGATATACGCAATATTCTCTGCGCCTTTTTCATCAATCAGCTTTTGTAATTTTTTAAGATCGATATCACCTTTAAACGCAATATTCAGACCGGCATCGTGCGCTTCGTCACGAACGATATCGACAAACACCGCACCATTTTTTTCCTGGTGATAACGGGTGGTAGTGAAATACATATTCCCGGCAACATATTGCCCAGGTTTAATAGCCAACTGCGATAACAGGTTTTCTGCGCCACGCCCCTGGTGAGTCGGAACAATATGTTTAAAGCCAAACAGTTCCTGCACGGTTCTTTCCAGATGATAGAAGTTTTCGCTGCCCGCGTACGCTTCATCACCCATCATCATTCCGGCCCACTGCTTGTCGCTCATTGCGTTAGTGCCACTGTCTGTCAGCAGGTCAATATAAATATCTTTCGAATTTAACAGGAAAGTATTGTAACCCGCTTCCTGCATTTTCTTGAGGCGTTCATCACGCGGGATCATAGATACAGTTTCAACGCTTTTAATACGGAAGGGTTCTGCCGGATAATTCATTTTGTTTCTCCAGTAACAGTGGTCATGTACGTATTAATGTGAAGTAAATCATACCTGGTTCATCAACAAATCCTGATGAAATATAACTATTCGCCTCCTGAGTCAGGGGGAGAAATAATGTGGAGGCACTATGCAAGATTTGATTGATTATGGAAATAGCCCGGTCAACATTAATCACTGGCAATAATTTAAAAAGCTGTAAATGTGGGTGATGCAAATCACACGTCATTTTTTTACCCGTTAATATTCAACAAGTTTTTTTTTGCTTTTCGATTTGCCATTCGTCGTAGTGTGTCTGCGGAGAGTGGAAATACTGAAAACATAACTTTCCAGGCTGTGCTCGTAATGTATTGGTGAATGAGTACACCTCATTTTGTGAGAGTCGGATCACTTCACGGAGTGATATTTGTGATTCACATCACCAAAAGTGTAAAGCAAAGTGTACAAAACGGTGTTGTTTCAGAGTTTACTATTTGCTTCAGTGAGTCAGATCGCATTTTTGGCCAGATGCCGACAGGCGTTGTTTTCTGGAACGTGGGGATATTCAGGCGTGTGAAAGGTAATGAATAAATACGATGAATAATACCGAATCTATTGTGATGAGTGGGTTTTCTATTTATTCCGAAAGCGTGCAATTCGCGCTTATTTCATCTTATTTACATCTGGACTTCCCCCAGGATACTGGCGTAATTTACAGGGGTTTTATTAGCGCGATGCAAAGGTGTTGGCGCACCTTCGCATCGCTGATCGCAGCAACTATTAATAGAGAATAGCAGCCATGACTGATACGCATTGTATTGCAGTTTCATTTGATCCAGAAGTCCACGCCGCAGATAACCGTCGCCTGAAGGTGGGTTATGCGAGCCGTTATCCTGATTACAGCCGTATTCCGGTGAAGTACGTCCGGTTTCCGTCCATTGTGATGAAGGGCCAGTGGCTCAAAGCCGCCGGATTCGATACCGGCACCGACGTTGATGTTCGCGTAATGCAAGGCTGCATCGTATTAACCGCCCGCGCTGCCGACCCCGAAGAGTCAGAACTGATGAAATCCCTGCGCGCCGTGGAAAAGCTCTCCGCGCGTAAGCAAAAGCAGGTACTGGAGTTTATCGGGGTGATTGCGGGGAAAGCGTTGAAGGGGTGAGTGTGTGATTGTGATTGGGGCGCCTGCGGGCGCCTTTATTGAGGAAGCATTTTCATATGATTTTTTATATCAGCACTAGAATATTTAGCTCAAGAATTAATATCTCTAATTAATAACCAATGTCGATATTCTTAATGTTATTTGAGAAACTGTTACTCAGGTCAACTATTTCACCATCTATTTTTGTTATTTACATGCTTTCATTTCTAGCCATCTTATTTTATTAAAGGATTGCCATGGCCGATATAGAAGACATTGCAAGAAGGATCTATAATATTATCATTCTACCTGATACAGTACAATCTTTTGTTGATTCTATACATACTGGACATACAGAAGACAAGCTTTTTTTTATAAAAATTATTGAGTTAGTGGAAGAACAATTAAACAGTAAGCCTAAGGACTGGTAACATGAAAAAACTAATCACCCTAATAATAAACTCATTGTTTTGTGGGTATGTTACCACCCTTTGTTTAATTTCTCTCATCGAATTCTATTCATGGGAGGATAAAATCCTTGCCATTATTATCATCGTTGGAAGTGCTTATATTATCGCCTTTATAGCCAATAGGTTCTTACCAACAAAGATACACCTGATGGGTGGAGTTATTGATCTATTATCCGGTCCATTGCTAATCGCAGGGGCCCTCGCCTGTTTCGCTTTTCTTGAACCCTGGCCCATAAAAATTATTGGAACATTCGTTTGGATTCTCATCATGCTTTATTTCCCTTCTCATATAAATGTAGATAAGGACTAATCATGTCAAACCCAGCCTATCTGCGGTTAACCGATGCAAATGGCTCCCCCGTAATGGGAAGCTCACAAGTCGCTGGGAGCATTGGTGCTATTGAACTGAAAGCAGTCACTAATCACCTGTCTATCCCTGTAGATGTAAATACAGGTAGACTGACAGGAACGCGTGTGCACGCGCCGATTACAATACAGAAGGAGTTTGATAAAACAACGCCTCTTTTGTATAAAGCGTTAAGTGAAAGCCAGACATTAAAATCAGCCACAATAAAAATGTATCAAACTCTAGAGGTTGGTATTGAAAGTGAATATTTCAATATCATTTTAGAAAATGTAAAAGTGACAGGAATCACACCAAATTTATTCCCCGGTTCGGGAACAGGAACCCACAATGAAACTATTCAGCTAAGATATGAGGCTATTACATGGAAGCACTGCGATGGAAATATCATTTATAAGGATGCCTGGAATCACAGAGTAATTTCGTAACTGCCATTGAGTATTTCACCAGCACAGAAAGAATGTGCTGGTGGTGAAAGCATACGTTTTATGAACAAACGAGGTCATTCCTCTCTAATAAACAGCGAGATACACCACCAAAACTTTTGAGTAAACTGATACTGCCATTATTCTTCGTATAATTATTTCCCAGATTTTGTCGATGCAATCAACATCTAATTGCGTCAGTATCCTCTGTAAGCATACAGTCAATCATATAACCAGTGACCTGCTCTGGCTGATTCTGCGAACATACGCACAGTAAGCGGTTTTGACACTTGTTTGATGGGTTCTTTCGTAAACCACTTTCTATAGACCGATTCTCTTTCCCTGGGGTAATAGGCTTCGAAATCAATGACTGAAACCTCAACGTTATATTTCTCTCCAAAATCTTCAATGGCATACGGTAATTCATCCCATTCAGCGTAACCTTGCAGCGGCGTATCAAGTTCAATCGGGATAAGCTTGAAAGTAAGCGTTACCGCGAGAGATAACTCCCCCCGAAAAAATTCCAATACCTCGTTATCCTTCACCATCAAAGATCTTTCGATATGCAATAATTTGCTTACTTATTGTACTCCTGCGTCTCCAGTTTGGGGAACGGTAAACGCCATGGCGTATGTGTTTTTCAGAAAACATAAAAGTGATGTCGGTAGCGCATCAACCCGTCTTTGCTTGATCAGGTGATATTTTGCGAGCATCATCGCAATTATTTACCTGATAATGAAATCAATGACTTCCAGTAAAACCCTGCAACAGGCGATTGCCGACATCACCATCTGGCGTAAAGGCGAGCAGCGTGCGCCGCACAAGCCCCTGCTGCTGCTTCATGTGCTGGCCGGTTATCAGCAGGGTCACGGTCGCCTGTTTGACTACGGTTCGGAAGTTCGCGACCCGTTGCATAGTCTGCTGGAGCGATTTGGACCACAGCGCGCGCAATACCGCCCGGATATGCCTTTCTGGCGCTTACAGGGAGATGGGTTCTGGGAGCTACAAAACGCCGAGCACTGTTCAACATGCGGTAGCAGCAAACAGCCTCCTGCCGGAGAACTGGTGTCGCACAACGTTACCGGAGGTTTTGATGAACAGCATTTTGCCCTGCTGAAAAAGAGCAAGAGCCTCATCAACGCCCTGGCCCAGCAAATCCTCGAGGCGCACTTCACCGAAAGCATCCAGGAAGAGATCGCGGATGAACTGGGATTTGATATCCTGCAAATCCGCAAACAGCGGGATCCATTGTTCCGCCAGCAGGTTCTGCGCGCTTATAACTATGAATGCGCCATTTGTGGCTTCAATATGCGCCACGACAGCACCTCAGTCGCCCTGGAAGCCGCCCATATCAAATGGAAACAGCACGGCGGCCCGTGTGAGATTTCAAACGGCCTGGCGTTGTGTGCAATCCACCATAAAGCCTTTGATAAAGGTTCGATTGGGCTGGATGAAAGTATGCGGGTTCAGGTGTCCACCGCAGTGAATGGCAGCGGCATTGTTGGCAGACTGTTCTGGGATTTCGACGGTAAATCGATAGCGCTACCGATGATGCGCGAGAATTATCCAAAAGAAGGGTTTGTGGAGTGGCACAGGAAGGAGGTGTTTAGAGGGTGAATGCGAAGGCCGGACTCAAAACATCACCCAAACAAATGAAAAACAACAAAAAAAATTCACAAGCAATGATATATGCCCCCATTTGTGCCCCCAACTATTTTTTCACCCCGCTTCACCCTAGCTATCTGATATGACTCACTAAATAAGTGTTAAAGCTTCTTTTCGGTTAGGATCCGTCACTCGGAACCTAACCGGGACAAGAGTGCCATAAAAAAGTTTTTTTGCATTTAACTGTTCACACTGTTCACCTCGGTTATTTATCATTTTATATCATGTAGTTAGGTGGTGACGAGTTGGTGAAGAGTGAACAGTCGACTCTTCACCTTTGTGATTTTTGCTCGCTCTGGATACGCCCGGTCAGGCGATGTGGTGGGGGGATAAAAAGTTTTTTCAAGTTTTACTGTTCACACTGTTCACCTCTGGTTTTTTATTAATAATTTCATGGTGATACAGGGTGAATACACGGTGAAGGGTGAACAGTGGATTGTTCACCCTGTGGCAATGGCCAGAAAGGAAAAGACCGGCTGTTGCCGGTCTGAGTGAGGTTATGTTGCTGCGGGTTCGTCGCACTTCGGCAGCCAGTCGCCGTAGCTTTCCTCTTTCAGCGACAGATTGGTTTGTATCCCCTGCTTTGTGTGCCGCTTCTCATAATTCAGGCCGTACTCTTTCAGCATCATGGGTAGCCCCAGCCCGAACATTTTCAGGCTGAGCACGTTCCTGTACCCGTTAGCCTCCATATAGGCCAGATATGCGTGATAGAGGTATTTACGGTAATTACGCGGGACGATGCTGGCATTACCCATAAACATTCCGCTGGTCTGCGGGAGCATTTCCAGATAGCCGCAAAAATCAAATGTCGGGTCAGCATCGCGCTTAATGCTGAGCGCCTCGTCGGAATTCTGCTGCGACTGGAGCAGTGCGCGGGCGGTCATCGGGTCGCTGAATTTCTGCATAAGCTGGCGCACAATCACGGCCAGCTCGCGCGCAATTTTATCCCTGAGCTGCGGGTCGCGTTCCTCCGGCGCAATCTGCTCCGGGAAATGGATAATCACCCGGCGACGTGACACACCGCCGCTGCGGTCGGTGAAGCGCATCGGGTTGTTGTTCACGGCCAGAATCACCGCCGGAATATGCGTTGAGTACGGGTTCTGGTATTTCGGGTCAACCGAGACCGCATCGCCGCCGGTGATGGCCTTGAGTCCTGCCCCGTCACCACTCCATTTTTCCTGGTCAGGCAGACGGATAAGCGAGAAGCCAATCAGGGAGGCACGCTTGCGCGGGTCTTCCAGTGTGTCGATATCGGCTGACGTGGCGTTATCCTCCCCGGCGAGCAGGGTCGCGATTTCGGCCAGAATACTTTTGCCGCTCCCGCCGGGACCGGTGACTTCGAGAAAGAGCTGCCAGTCGTAGCGGTTCGCCAGCACCATAAACAGCGCAGCCAGTATCACGTCGCGTTTTTGTGGATTTTTACCGGCTGCACGGTCGAGCCAGCGCCAGAAGTTCGGCGCGTGCGTCTCCAGCGTTTCCCCCTCCACCGGCGGGGTGAAATCCACATCGCACAGCGTGCGCAGCCAGTGCGATTTGTGGTGCGGGCTGAACAGGCCGCTTTGGGTATCGAGTACCCCGTTGCGAAAGCCAATCAGACGGCGCGCCGGTGTATCCTGCTGCGGAATAATCAGTTTCAGGGTCTCCACCACCGAGGCAATTTTCCCGGACGAGAACGGGGCGCGCAGACGCTGGAATAAGTCAGCCACATTCCGTGAAAAAGTGGCGGCAGGGATATTTTTCCAGATGCCGTTTTCATAGCGGGACAGGAGCTGGCCGTTCGCATCCACCGCCAGCGCTTCGCCGTAATGCTCATGCACCCGCAAAGCCTTGTCGCTGGCGCTCATGGCGGTAAATTCCGCCTCGCTCATGGTGTCGAATGGGCTTTGCGCCGGTGGCCGGATAGCGTCATAAATAGCCTTGCGCGTGGCCTCCTCGCCGTACTGTATAAACGCATCATTCCAGTCACCGAACACCGGCGGCAGGGCAACAATGCCCTCACAGGCATCTGCGGCCGCAGCGGCTTTACTCTGGCCATCGCCGTTCAGGTCACGGTCGGCAGCGAGCACAATCTGGCAGGTCGGATATTTCTGACGGGCAAGGCTCGCCAGAGAAAAGAGGTTCACGGAGGACAGCGCCACCATGACGGTTTCCCCGGTCAGGTGATGCACGGTGAGTGCGGTCGCATAACCCTCTGCAATCCACAGGCGTTTTCCGGCCTGTTTTTTCCCTTCGATTATATGACATGCCCCTTTGACCTGACCGCCTTTCAGGGTGCGTTTGAGACCGTCAGCATTGATAAGCTGAAGGTTAACCAGTGCGCCGGTATCGTCATACAGCGGGACAACCACATCACCGGCGCGGAACGTCACGCCGCCGGTTTTATGCATGACGGTGAGCGTCAGACATTCCAGAGCGGGGAAACCCTTGCAGGTGAGGTAGGCATTGCCGGTGGCCGGTCGGGTTTTCTCCATGAGCCTGACGGCCAGCGCAGCCGCCGCTTTGCGGTCGGCCTCCGTTTCAGCCTCTGCGACCGCAGTCACTTCCGGGGCAACCGGCGGCAGGTTGCCGGTCACGGCATTCACCTTCCCGGCGGCCTCTGACGGGGTCACGCCAAACACTTTTTCTACCAGCTTAAGCCCGTCACCCGCGCCGCACTGATTGCAGAACCACGTCCCGCGCCCCTCTTTATCGTCAAAGCGGAAACGGTCAGAGCCGCCGCACACCGGACAGGCCTGATGGCGGTTTTTAATCACCTTCACACCCAGCGCCGGGAGAATGCGCGGCCAGTGGCCGCACGCCTGTTTTACCGTTTCTGTTACGTTCATTTTCATCGTTGTTTTCCCCCTCAGTGCAGTACTGGTGCGGTGATATGACGGGCGCAAAGCTCATCCATCACGGCCAGCCCGAGAAAAGACAGCGACGGCGCGGCTTTGAGGGGTCCGGCTTCCATTAAATCTTCCAGCAGGGCACAGGCTATCTGGCGGCCTTTTTCCTCGCCGTGCTGGCGCAGGTAGAAGCCCTCCAGCTCGTCAGCAATGGCGCTTTCCAGCGCGTCGAGGGTGAGGTGCGGGTAGCGGTGCTGGCGTTCGCACAGGGTCAGCCATGCACAGGCCACGGCGCGACGATACAGCGCGGCGCGTAATACGGGTGGTAATGGCTTTTTCATACGTTACCCTCCCCGGTCAGCCACTGCTGATTGCAGCGTTCGACCACGCCGTCGAGCTGGGCGGTCATGAGGTAAATCACGGAGGTGAGCTGTAACTGCTGCGCCGGGTCACGACGAACCGTGGCGCAGTCCTGCACCTGCATCAGGTCGCCGACGAGCTGGCCGACATTGCGCATATGCTCCAGACATTCGAGGTCACGGGCAGTAATGGTGGTGTGTCTCATGCGCGCACCTCCGCAATCGGCAGGCGGCCAGCGAACGAGAGGACGTAATCGCGAACGAGGGAACGACGTGCAGCGTGTTCATTACCGGCAACGGTGCGGAGCATACAGATACGGGGTTTACGGTCTGCGCGACGAACAGCGGCAAACACAAAGACAAACTGCGGATGTGACGGGGTGAGGGTCGTAGCCATAAGGGCAACCTCCTTGAAGTAGCGGTTATTGCCACCACCGGAGCTGCAAATCTCATGGGTGGTAGCCCGGACGGGGTTTGCAGTACCGGCCTTCAAGGAAACCGGCCAGCCCGAAGGCTGCCCCGCCCGGACCACCATTATCTGACAAGAGCCAAGGTGTAAGCACCACAGCCCGAAAAATAGGTGTGCCTGAGCAACGACATAAAAAAACACGCTCGGCGCGTGTTGTGTCGCCTTGAAGTTACACGGGCTGCAAATCCCGGCTGCCGATTTTGCGACAGCGGGAAAACTATACCTGGAAACGGCGAACGGAAGCAAGCCAGAAAAAGGGGCTGTTTGCTGAACGGTCATCGTCATGCGTCATAGCCCCGGTTACGTTCGGCAATGCGATCCGCCATCCATGCAGTGATTTCAGACTGCGCCCACGCCACATTTTTTCCGCCGAGGGAGATTTGTTTCGGGAAGGCTTCCCGGCTGATGAGGTCGTAAATGGTCGAGCGGGACAGGCCGCACAGATGCATCACTTCGGGCAGACGGATAAAGCGCTCGTGAACGGTATCAGAAACCGGCATCAGCGGGGCGGCAGGGGCAGAAGACGGGGAAGAAAAAGCGATGTGCATTGGGCTACCTCACAAAGTCCATACAGTGCCGGTCGTGTCCGTCCGGCTTCGGGTAGCTCTCTATTTTGTGTATATTTTCCCTCGGGGCAACAAGTCATTTTGTAGCGAAATCTCACACAACAAACCGTTAACAAGTGAATGGCAAACAGTGGCAATCGGTGGCATACATTGGCAATCCTGTGGCAATCCATTGGCAATCCGTCCATTGCTTTTATTTATATACTTATCTTTTTTAATCACTAAAAAGTCTAAGAAGCTGGCTGGCTGAAAAAACCAATGGGTGAACAGTGGTGAACAGACGGTGAACAGTCAGAGCCTCAACTGTTCACCCTTTAACTTACTGTATTACTTATCTTTTTATTTAAGGTGAACAGTGGTGAATAGTTATAAGTAAAAAAACAAACGGTGAGCAAGGTTTTCCTGCGACCTTTCTCTGGCCAGCCTGATTTTAAGGTCTGTTTGTGCCAGCACTCTGACAACGGCAATGAATCGTGTTGTTGTGCAGGAGGCGTCAGAATCATTTCAGGTTGAACACACGGAGAGCCTGAACATGAAACCCGAACTCATTATCAAAGCCATGCAGACCGTTATCAGTAAACAGGATGAAGGCGCGGAACAACGTATTGCCGGTGCGCTGGCCGCACTTAACGAAGCAAAAGACGCACACACGGCCAGCATGGAAAAACTCAGCGACATTGAGGCTTCCATTCAGCGTTGTGAGCAGGAACGACAGACCGCCCTCAGTGAAAGTGCACAGGCCGAACAGGACTGGCGCAGCCGCTTTCGAACTCTGCGCGGCAACCTCACTCCTGAACTGAAAGCTGAACACAGTAAACGTATCGCCAGTCGCGAACTGGCTGATGAGTTCACCTGTCTGATTACCGAGCTGGAGAAAGACAAAAGCCACGCCATGCTTGGCGCATGCTCCTCCGGTACGGCTTATATCAGCGCCCATGAAAAAGCGTTCACTACCTACGCCAACAGCGAGTGGAAGAAGGCGCTGGCCGGTATCAGCCCCGCACTGTTACGTGCCTTTCTGTTGCGTATACGGTCGCTGGAAATGAGCGGAGAAACCTCGCCGCGTGCGACCGTGACCCGCGAGCTGGGTGATGCCCTGAATATGCAGTCAGCCCTGTATCATTTTGATATGGAGCAGGAGCCGGTCCTGTCCGTAACGGCCATGAATCGCCCGGTCATAACCGGGGTTGATATGGCGCTGTTAAGAAGCCCGGCCAGACGGATGAAGCTTGCCGCTGAACTGGCCGCAAAAGACCACGAACAGGCAGAGGGCTGAATCATGTTTCACTGCCCGTTCTGCAAAAAGACCGCGCACGTCCGTACCAGCCGTTATCTGTCGGAAAACGTCAAACAGCGTTATCACCAGTGTACCAATATCGAATGCTCGGCCACTTTCCGCACCATCGAGTCGGTTGACGGTGTGATACGTGCCTCACCGGAAAAAACCGACCCCGCCCCGGTGACGCCACCGCCGCCGCGTAAAGTACAGGGCTGCTACAGCTCGCCGTTCCGGCATTAATCAGGAGAGAGACACGTGACCACTGTGACAATACAGCAGGCCTTTGAGGCCTGTCAGGCGAACAAAAACACCTGGCTGAAACGTAAAGCCGAACTGGCAGACCTTGAGCGGGAATACCGTGAACAGCTCCTTGCCGGTGACGAACAAATCCCGCGCAGAATGCAGGATTTGCGCGACAATATCGATGTGAAAAAATGGGAGATTAATCAGGCCGCCGGTCGCTATATCCGCTCACATGAGGAGGTGCAGCACATCAGCATCCGCAACCGGCTCCATGACTTTATGCAGCAGCACGGCGCGGAGCTGGCCGCCACGCTGGCACCTGAGCTGATGGGATATCACGAACAGCTTCCCGCAGTAAAACAGAGCGCCATGCAGCACTCGGTTGATTATCTGCGTGAAGCCCTGTCGGTGTGGCTGGCCGCCGGTGAAAAAATTAATTATTCCGCGCAGGACAGCGATATTTTAACGGCCATCGGATTCAGGCCTGATGCGGCCTCGCGGGATGATAATCGCCAGAAATTCACCCCGGCACAGAACCTGATTTACACCCGCCGACGTGCAGAACTGGCCTCACGGTAGCACGCAAAAAAATCCGCGAAAATTCCGCTATTTTTCCCAAAAAAAGCCATGCATCCATAAGGTGCATGGTTTTGCATGCAAATCCCCGTATTTTATTTCCCCCACCACGCCAGTACCGGCGCGGCCTGAGCCGGTTCATGCACCTGCATGAAAACTACCCTATAAAGCGGGCAGGCGTGGCGGGGAGAGCATTGCGCGCTGAACCAACAACGCGCATTTTTATTAGAACGGTATACCACCCAAGTTGCGTTTTAAGAGAGCCTGAACCCGTGGCCTCCCACCTACCGCTGAGGAGAACTGCAAACCAGTACGGTAAATCTCAGGCAAATAAAAACGCTCCTCATTAGGTTGATCTGTATCTTCATAAATAACACCAAGTTCTTTTAACGAGGTTAAAAGCTGCAGGTCTAATCCCACCTCTTGTGGGTTGAAAGGAACTTTTTTCAAATCTGGCGACACAGTTTTTAAGTTACTAATCCACTGTTCTAATGGTTTGATTTCCTTCTCAGCTTCATCAACCTTTTCTTGGCTGCAAGAATTCAATGAGCGTCTAATAGCTTCTGGAGCTAAAAGGCGATCTAACCAGAATTCTACTTTAATTCCATTAGATGGTGCTTTGAGCATATTATCAGCTGAGAATTTCAAGAATCTAACAAGATCTCGAGCTTGAAGACGGCCATTTAAATCGCACAGAGCTGCAAAGACCCATCTTGCAGAGCTGGCTTCTTTGGAATTATCACGCCCTAATTTCTTGCCCCATAGACGTTCAAGATTGCTTAGTAGAAAATTAAGACTACCAGATTCAGCATCCAATTCATTAGCATTTATAATTTCAGCCTTAGCACTTATCCAATAAGCTAATCTTAAAAAAGACTCAGGAGTCCACTCAAGTCTGAACTGTTGATACTTAGCGACATACTGGTTCACATTTTGTTTAATTGCTGACTGTACATAGTCAGCCCTCACAAAACATACCAACCCTATTCTTCTATTCTGCAAGTCAGAAATAGCATTTGGTAAATTTAGCAGTGATCTAATTGCAGAATTATGATTTGCATCTTTTTCTGGAGCAAAAAGTATATCTTCTATCCCATCAACCAATAAAACAATAGATTTATCAATGGCTATAAGGTGATCATTCAAATCTTTTAAATTTTTATTATCACCAACTATCTCGGAAACCAATAAATTCTGCCAAAAATCATCCCAATTAGTAGAGTCACTTGCCAATGCATCAGTTATTCTCTTGACATTCAGGAATAAACTACGTGGTGATTGCGCTGAAATTTCAGTCAAACATTTTGCACGTTGCTCTGCCACTTGCTCCCTAACTTTTTCATTAAGGTTAGTAGAGGAAATCCATGGTAATATATTGGCATGAATATGTGGCTTGACGTTGCTATTTACCTTAAATATAAAATCACTCCAAGTTTTTGATTTGCAAACTTGTAAGTATGTAAATGTTTTGCCTGCTCCTTTAGCCCCTATTGACACAACATTTGGTAGTGAGTCGGCATAATTTTTAGCGAGATTACGAATTGGATCGATGACTAGCATATCATCTCCACTGGTATTCTCAGCAAATTGGAAGGATTGACAAGTGTCATATAATCGTTGCAATCCACTATCGTTACCATGAGAATCTTCATTTCCCTCAGCCGACTCCATCAATTCGACGTCAGCAATCCAATCCTTAGCATTATCATAAATACTTGATTTTCTTAACAATGAAAGTGCATCTTTTATATTTGACACACTCATTAAATTCTCATCAAAATCAAATTCTAATAACTCAATTGATTGAGAAATTATATCTTCATCTTCGATAGCAGGATATGCCTCATTCACAATTTGAATGGCTTCAGTATAACTCGTAGATTCTCGAAGCAGTTTTGTGAGCATACTTATTATGACTGTCGGTTTATCACTCACATTAGAATAGCTATTTTTAATTGAATTATGAATTTTCTTTAATACCTCGCCAATACCGACAACCGACTGCTTAGCGATAGTTGAAACAAAAAAGTGCTCAACCCTAGGGTCAAAAATTAAAGGGCTAGAAAGTTCACTGAGACCCGCACGTAAGTCAATTAGAATAACATCCACCTCAAGCTTATTACCTAAGAGCCTTAATAAATCGCTTAGTATATATGGATTGTCAATATTTTTAGAAATATGATCTGGTGTTACAGGCATATCCATAATACTTTCTAAAGATAATGCGGAAGGGAGAACAAAAATCTCTTTTGAATTACCATCAATACTAATCGAGCTTTTCCTCAACTCTTTAGCGAAGAAATCTATTGTTGCGTCAAATTTACCCTCTGAGAATTGAATTGCCTCTAAAAAATTAGTGTATGTTACTTTTCCTAAATTTTCCGCATCAAGCCATAAAGTGAGACCTGGAGCCTCAAGATCACCATCAATCAAAAGTATTTTTTTTATATTATCGTTATCTAATGCTGCACTTGCATAAGTCATTA
The DNA here is from genome assembly GCF_030334285.1 of Citrobacter sp. Cf087. Taxonomy (NCBI): domain Bacteria; kingdom Pseudomonadati; phylum Pseudomonadota; class Gammaproteobacteria; order Enterobacterales; family Enterobacteriaceae; genus Citrobacter; species Citrobacter sp. Cf087. The sequence continues at coordinate 185,702 of NZ_JAOWED010000029.1, read as the reverse complement.
AAGATGTCGTACGCCCGACACCACCTTTAAATGAATGAAATGCACAAAATTTAGGTCCATCTCCCCACTGTTCTGGTTGTTTAAAATTTGTATTTTCAACATATACATGTTCACGCCACAATGGATAAACTATATTATTTTCTTTCTTCTCTCCAACAGCAGGAATTAATTCAATAAAATATTCCGGCCCACCTATTTCCACAAACAATAACAATTCATCTTCTTTACGGACAATTGAATCGTTGAATATTTCATTTAAATCAGAAATAGCCAATTCTTTTTCATTAATATATTCGACCTCCATTCCTGATGAATAGCAATAGATAGCTTTAATATTCTTTAGTTTATTTTTAAATTTGAATTTTCTTTTAACTTCTCTTTCAATATCGAGCCAAGTAATAAATTCAGCCATTTGTAAGTTCCTTTTCTATAATTTCGTTCAATTTTTCCAATTTTCCTTCAAGAAAGATGTCATTTTCCACACCATCTAAAGTACCACCATATCTCCATATTTGGTTAATTTCAGACGGACTACATGTGCGGGTAATATCTTTACTATCGATCTTACAATCTTTCATACGCAAAGATTGAGGAAGCATAAACGAACTGTTTATAGATAGTTTTTCACATAGTTTGTTAATATCATGAGAAAATTGTTGTGCTATATCAGAGTCAATCACTGTTTTATTTATTTGCTTCAAATATGCAGCTTTTAGACCACATTCAATTGCATAAAATAATAATAATCTATGAGGATTTTTTCTTTGGTCCGATCTTGAGACATCTAGAGAATTACGCCAAGCCCTGACTAACTCTCTGTTTGTGAAGGGAATCTTCGCCACTCAACTTTCCTCCATGCTCATACATAAACTAAATCGAAATGTGATTAAAACATACCAGATCTTCTTTAGAAGATCTCCCAAATAAACTCATAATTGTATGTCAACCGCTTCAAATCTTAAGCTCTATTGCCTCAAAGGTTCGATTATAATTTCGAGTATTCATATGGTGTAATGGAACCGTAGCGACAAGCATCAAGATAATCAGCCCACCACTGTACCATCAAGCGACGCTCATCTAGGTGTTCCGAAGTATGGATGTAAGCAGCCCTCACATTATTACGTTCAGAGTGACTCAATTGTCGCTCAATAGCATCATCGCTCCAAAGTCCAGACTCACCCAACGCACCACGCGCCATAGTCCTAAACCCATGCCCACAGACCTCGGTTTTAGTATCATAGCCCATAGCACGCAATGCGCTGTTTACCGTGTTTTCACTCATAACCTTAGTTGCGTCATGATCACCCGGAAAAAGCAGCTCTTTATCACCACTAATCTGCTTTAACTGGTTCAATAAAATCATCGCCTGCCGACTAAGCGGAACGATATGTTCCTCTTTCATCTTCATGCCTCGGTACGAATAACGCACGCCTTTAATTTCTTCTCGTTTTGCAGGTATACGCCAAAGAGATTTATCGAAGTCGAATTCATCCCAACGCGCGAAACGTAACTCGCTGGAACGCACAAAAGTTAGCAAGGAAAGCTCGACCGCGATCCGTGTCATTACACGACCACGATATGCAGCAAGACGTGCAAGAAACTCAGGGAACCGGCTGGAGGGTAAAGCGGGGTAATGCCGCGCTTTGGTTGTTGATAGCGCACCAGCCATATCACTGGCTGGATTTGAGTCGATGTAATCGTTCTGTACAGCATAACGCATAATAGCCGTGACGCGCTGCTGAAGACGCTGCGCAACGTCATGCTTACCACTGGCATCAACTTTTTTAATCGGGGCTAACAGGTGGCTGGTTTTAAGCTGCCGAATGTCGGACGAACCGATATGAGGGAAGATATAAAGCTCAAGATAGCGTAGAACGCGTGATCGATGGTCTTCACTCCAGCGCTTGTTACTGGCATGCCATTCACGAGCAATTGTTTCGAAAGTGTATGCCCCCGAATTCTCAGCCTGAGATTCTTTCTGTTCGGCTTTAGGGTCAATGCCCTGCACTAAGAGCTTTTTAGCCTCGTCACGCTTTGCTCTTGCCTGAGCAAGCGTCACAGTAGGCCAAACACCAAAAGCGAGGCGATCCTCTTTTTTGTCAGAGGGGCGTCTGTATTTCATGCGCCAGTATTTAGAACCCTTGGCCGAAACCTCAAGATACAAACCGCCGCCATCGGCCATTTTGTAGGCTTTGTCTTTTGGCTTTGCGGTCTCGACCTGTCTGGCGTTGAGCTTCATTTGGGGGCACATTTCTAATCGAAGTTAAGATGCCCCCAATTATGCCCCCAATGACATCCGGATTTCAACGGACAACCTCGGACGACTCAGGACGTAAAAATCGCTGCAAGCATTGATTTTAAAGGAATAATTGGACTTTCTCGGATGGTCTTGGAAGTACTAATGGTGCGAAGGCCGCACCGCGATTTAAGATATAACATATTGAAATAAATTGATTTATAAAAACAATGAACCACAATGTATACTCACATGTATACTCAACGCAATTCCCTGTGAATACAGCTAGCTAAAAACTACTCTTCATCTTCTTCCACAGGCTCCAGCGCGTCAAGTACGACTCGCACCATGGCAATAGAACCAATACGGATAAAAGCATCTTCACCGTCTTCATCGGTTAACATATAACGATCTGTGGTTTCAGGCTCGCAGTCCAGCTTTTCAAAGAACGCATTCAACTGACCGATATCATCCGCCATTTCGTTTTGTGGTGCATCAGGCTCAACGCTCAGCGGAATCACTGGGCCACCGTTCACCAAGGTGATAAGGATATTAAAATAATCATCTTCGTAATCATCATCGTCTTCAGCAACGATTGGCGGTAGACCATCAGACAAGAACTGGTGAAATACTACTTCGCGCATATTTAACGCATAGCGATACTGGTCCGAGTCAAAGACAAAGAACCGCTCTATATTCGGGCTAGCTGTTTCCTGAAAATAATAATAAAACCTTCGCTTATCCGCAGCAGAAATGGGCAATAATAAATAGTCCTGCTGTCCCTGTAGCCAGAGTTTTACTGTCCAGAGACCGCTATCTATTTCAATACCGCTAGTAGCTATCGCCTCAAGATCATCATCGGTTTTACGGCGCTTCTTGTGAAAGTCGTTAATCAACTGATCGCTTTCCGGGAATACGATGTTTAAAGGCTTATCCAGAGCATTGCATATTGCCTGTGCAATGCCCAGCTTTGCTGCGACCTTTCCGGTTTCGATGCGTTGGATTTGCTGTTGGCTGGTGCCGACCATATACGCCAGCTCGCGCTGAGTGATCGACAATTGAGTACGAAGCTGTTTGATGTTGTTCTGTAACATGGCATCGCTCTTTTGATGAGATTGATGACAAGCATTAAAACACAAAAAAACGTAAATACACATTTATGTGTTTTCAAATAAAATTTGACATAAGCATGGAAGAATTGAAAGACCATTCCAAAAGAGAAGACCTTTTACACATACTTAGCATCCAGCATTCCCGGATAGTGCTTCGCGATGATATCGTTCAGCTTATCCACCAGATCAGGACGTTTCATGGTTATATGGGCTGTTCCCTTCTGAAAATACTTGATTGTAAACATCTCGTCCTCATAACGATTGCTGTGTCTGTTCTCATGGATGTGATCTCCAAGACGGCGGGTGACATCAGCTCGGTTGTCAGGAACAGGCTTTCCGTCCAGGATCATCAGCATGCGTTCAAGATCCGCCAGACGATCACGTTGCCATCCCCAGCTAAGCCCAAATCCCCAACGATCATATTTCACCAGCCCTGTAACGATAATCTTTTTCCCAAACTTACACGGGCTGTTACTCTTGTAGTCCCAGCTCAGACCTTTAAACACATTTATCGCCCCACGTTCAAATACGTCACCTTTGCTCTGGTGCAATTGTTTAAACGTGCTGAGAATATTCTCTTCACTAACAGTGGGAATATCGTCTTTCTCCAGGCTGTTGTACCACTCGTCGCGGGCCTGTGCGTCCATGAGCGCCAGCATTCCCGACTTATTCATCAGGTCTTTCCAGATGCTGCGATCGATATTTCGGGTAATGGCTTTCATCGCTGATTCTGGTTTTTCCATCAACAAGCAGTCGTAACGGTATTGCCGTACTCCCCATTCGTTCGCTTTGCCTCCTCCTACACTGCCTGTCAGGGCAGAGATATCGTCAAGCTGTTGTATTAGCGCTTCAATCTGTGCAATCGCGGTATTACGTCCGGTGACGATACGCTCAATACTGGTAGAGCAAATCACATCGGTATGGTTGGTTAACACTTCGGGTTCGGTGAGAGTTAGTTCTGACATCAGTAATTTCCTTTATATAAAGTGAAACGCCAGCCGGTGAGGGCTGGCGTTTGTATGTGGGTGATGAGTAAGGTTCGGAGGCTAATCTGTACTGGCCTGTTGCAGAAGCTGGAGGTGTCGGAGGTCACGAACATCATTTCGTGCCTACTTAATCCAGGGCAACAACTTTGCTGAGTCGGTGTTGTTTTCGTCGTTGCCAAAGATGTTCCCCGTACCGCAATCTATATTGTCCTGCAGCCAGCCAATCAGAATGTTGGGAACGACCTCAGTGGTTAATTCTGGCATTAGAACTCCTTGTTGTGATTGTTGTTGAGTTACCAGTCAAAGGTGGCAAAGCCTGGCAGCACTTCGCCACAGGCATCCAGATGAACAATGCTGGCGGCGTAACGGCGCATAAGCGCCACCACCAGGCGACGACAGGTTTTCGACAAACCGAGACGTTTGAGGCGTAATACCGGAAACGACCACGCATCCAGATGCAACAGATAGCCGGAGCCGGTATACATAATCCATTCGCTGTCACCATGGTCTTCATATTGATGCGAAAGCGTGAACAGCAGGTTGTTGTCGGCTTCGGTGATATGTGCGGTGCTGCACCGGATACCGTTAAAGCGAGTGACAGGCAGGAGCGGATCTTCAGCCCCTGGTTCCCCAGGGGCTTCTGTAAAGCGTAATATGCAACCGTTATCACAGACTACATCGATCAGATTGGCCAGCTCAATTCCGTCGATATCAACAGCGATCCGCCCCATGTTAAGGGCCAGTATATTGACGGCATCAGCTTCCACAGTCAGAGACAGTTTCATCGGGTCACCCCACTGTATTTGCCGGTGGTGATGTCAGTCACCATTTTGTAGCCATTGGGTATCATCAGTCCGCAGGCCTTACGGGCGTGGAGGATATCAATGCTGGTGATAAGTGGTGACTGTGTTTCTGCGCTGAAACCGTGACGATCGGTGCGCACCAGTTCATATTTTTCCACGATAAAATTCACGGCGTCGCACAGTGAGATCCCGGTGTCTATGTGCTCCTGAATCACCTGTTCATCAGCAAATAGCGTGTCGTTTAGCGTGAGGCCGTAGTGTTTGTCCAGCAGGTGGCTCAGAAGTCGCTGCCAAATCTCCACGGGTGACAGACGTGGAGAAGCCTCCCGTGCCGGGGATACGGGTTGTGTTTGCATAAGGGGTATCTCGTTGTTGAAGGGGTAAAAAGAAAGGTGTTGCGTGGGTTATGACCTTACTGATGGTGTCGGATAAATCGCTATATAGATATAACCATGCGATCCGAGTGAGTCAGCCTCGCAGGTCAGTCCCTTTGCATACAGCGTGACGCAGTGGTGATGGCGGGGACTGAGTTCACCGGAAACCAGCATCAACTCCAGCTGTTTGAACAGCACAGGAAACGCCTGGTCGAGATGGCGTAAATCCGCGTCGGTGAATGTCCCGGTGATGCTGGCGCGGTCGGCCAGATAATGCAGCCGGTTGCCTTCCTGTACCAGCCGTGCACCGAAGCACGGGGTGATATTACGTTTCAGTCCCCACCACGGTTCAGAAATATGATGATTTGCCGGCAGTGTTTTATTCAACAAGGTCGTGCTCCTTGAATATGAGTTAACTGAGGGTGACGCTGCGCAGAACGACATACGGGCCGTTGCGGTCCTGGCGACGTTCAGCGAACACGGCCAGGACGCCGCTGATATCCTGGACCTCCTTCCCTGCATAGTGGCAGATGCTGCCGGACCAGGCGTATTTCCCGGAACAGAAGCGAAACAGCCTGGACTCAGGATGCTGGCGATATAGCGCCATCGCCTGACGTTTGCTGATAATCTTCATCGCTGCTCTCCTTACAGCCAGCCGCGTTCAGCGAATGACACTACTTCCATGCCGCCAACCACCAGATGGTCCGGCAGGCGGATATCCACCAGGTCCAGTGCCTGCTTAAGACGTTCCGTGAGGCGGCGGTCTGCCTCGCTGGGTTCTGCCAGGCCTGACGGATGATTGTGGGCAACGATGACGGCGGCTGCATTATATTTCAGGGCGGCTTTCACCACTTCCCGGGGATGGACTTCGGTATGACTGATAGTGCCGGTGAACAGTATCTCGTGGGCAATGAGGCGGTTCTGGTTGTCGAGGAACAGCACCATAAACACTTCGCGCTCTTCCCCTGCCAGGCGCAGGCGCAGCCAGTCCCGGGTGGCACCGGCGGAGGTGAAGGCCACACCGGGTTCACGCAACTGGCGCTCCAGCAGGTTCATTGCCCGCCGCAACGTTCGCCGGGCATACGGGGACAGGGGGACTTCCTGGTGTGGTGAGGTCAGTGACGGGAACATATCAGGCTGCGATGACGTGGGTAAGGGGGCCGGATTTGTCATGGTAATTCCCCTAATCAATGATACGCATAATTGCGTGGCAGTCCGGGTGCAGCAGGGCATAGTCCCGCAGGCGATAATAGTGCTCTGTCATGGCATCGCATTCGGTGCGGCAGGCGTAATGACTGTAAGTGATAAGGCAGACGGCTATCCCGGCAGCCTCAGCGCTCATCTCTGCGCCGTTACCGTTCATGCTGTTAAACAGTGTCCATTTCTCATCGTTTTCGCTCTCCGGGGCCATAAACGCACCACCATTGTTGAGGGTAAAGAAATTCCATATCCCGCCACAGTAGCCCCTGCAAAACCGGTCCATCCAGCCAAAAATGTGGGGTTCGAGGGTTATCCACTGCGGTATGCTGCCAAACTGCTGCGGCCAGAAGCTGATGCGGTTCTCATCGGCGACCTGTGTGGCGGCAATCTGGTTTTGAGCTGCGACGGGGACGGAGTCTGCGGGTGTGAACAGTGGCAGTGTGTTACTCGTCATGTTGATTTTCCTTGTGTATGACTATGTGAAATGAACTGAAGAAAGGGGTATTTCGTGGGAAGCGTTCCGGTTACTGGCTCAACAGATCCATCATGTTCTCAGCCATCACCCATAAAGCGCGGTTTAACTTCACGTCGCCATCAATGCCGTTCACGGCACGGGTGTGGCTGCGTTTACCCTTCGCGGTACGCCCGGGCAGACCACCTTTGAGCAGGTTTTCCTGCAGTCTCTGGTACGTGGTCCACAGGTCATCCTGACGGTCCTCATACCGTCGGGGCGTCAGTATCTGCGTAGCGGTCACTGGCTGGTGTTTTTCACCAAAACGGTATGTCAGTGCCGCATTCGCCATCGCCTGCTGTGCCGCTGGTGGAAGCAGCAGTGACTGCATGGCATCGCGTTTCTCTTCCACCCGGTCAAAGACCCCGAGAACCTCGTAAGCGCCTTCGATGACCTTTTCCACCACATTGCCTTTATGAGGGACACGTATCTCGCCAAAGGACTGGCCGCAGACCAGGGAGTTGGTGCAGACGCTGCGGAAGATACCGGGCAGCATCTGGTAACTTGATGAACCATCATGAGAATTCAGCAGAATGATTTCCGGGACCTGCTGACCGGTAATCTGTCCGGCACGGCGCAGCCTCAACATGTGCTTAGTGTGTTCACGTTTGCTCAGGTCCCGAACACGGGTCTGGCAGGCAAAGAACGGTTGAAAGCCCTCGCGTTGCAGGTTTTCCAGCAGGGTGATGGTAGGGATATAGCTGTAACGCTCAGAACGTGATGCATGCTTGTCTTCCCCGAAAACACTGGGAACGACCTGCATCAGTTCTTCGCGGGTTAAAGGGCGGTCGCGGCGTACTTGGTTAATTCGCCCGAAGCGACTGGCTAAGCGCATGGTTAACTCCTTATATGGCAGGAAAAGAAAAGGGCTGTTCCTCCCGAAGGAGGAACAGCCCTGTCAGTGCAGTGGTGTATCACCGGTTCAGTATTCACCGGCGAAGGTTGCAGATTCTTTTTTACAAGCAGCACCGAACAGCCGTTACGGATTGCCAGTTAAAGGTAAAAGCACTCTTGCTGGTTTGTACTGCTAACTCACTTCATTTAGATTTCTCGCAATCAACCGGCTGTATCATGGGGCATAAAACCGTATTGATGTCATCCGGCAGATGCTGCTATCAGAGGCTGTCAGCCTGTATAACCCCCTCTTCTGCCAGTGAATGGCTGATGTTGTTAGCTACCGTATCCGGGTCAAGTTTTATCTCTGCGAGCAGTTTTCCTGTCTCCGGGGTGCCCTTATAGACATAAAGGGAAGCAAATGGCTCTCCGGAATCATTCGAACCAGCTGAAACCTGATAACTGGTATCGCCATTTCTGACCGTAAAATCCTGAATACTGATGACCTGATTGTTCTGGTACGCGTAAGTGGTGCTACCCGCAGGAACAGTAAGATTCATTTCTTTGCTTTTTGTACCAATCTTACCGAATGAATACGAGACCGACGGCGTGACAATGCAAATCTCCACCTCTTTTTTGTGATTCGTAGTCTGTGCGTAAAACACCGGTTTTGCACAGCGCGGGGCATGAGCCTGAGGGAGCGCGTCCGTCGTCGCTGCATGCAAAACTGATGTCGCGGTGAATAACACGGCTGCACTCATCAGCAGATGTCGGATAATGGTTTTCACGGTTTTCATTTTCGTCACTCTCCTGCTTCGGGTAAAACGACATAAATATCCCGGCCCCTGACCTCAATGGTCACCGGCTCCTTTACACCGGTGTTCAGCAGGGCCTGTGCCCGCCAGAAACGGCCTTTTACTTCTTCCTGCATATCGGTTACGCGAATACAGCGTTCATCAAATCCCTCGTCCCGCAGAATTTTTGTCACCACGCTGCAGGCACTCTGCGCCAGGTTTTCCGTACCAGACCGCTGGTTAAGCAGGTATATCGCCACGAATGACAGCACGGTACACAGCAGCCAGACCTGCATCAGCCGCCAGGGTTTGCCCTGTATCTGGTCACGCTGGCGCAGGTACACCACCGGGAACCAGAACCAGACAAAGGACGGGGGCGTTATGCCCTGCTTCATCAGGTTTGTCCGGTCCAGCAACACCCAGGCCAGGGCAACAGCCATGTAAATGACAAGTGCGACTGTCTGTGGAAAATTGAGGAACAGCACGACCCAGATTGCAGGGAGTACGGCCGCGAGGCACCAGGCAAACATATCCTGACGCAGTAATGGATATGATTTCATTTCAGGGTCTCCCTGTGAATACAGGCACCCGTCATCACGGAGATAAAATGAAGCATATAATATTCCTTTATAAATAATTGATTAAATAGAATTAATAACCGGGGATATCTTCATGGACAGCACAGATCGTACTGGCTAATCAGAAGGCGGGATAATTGTTAATTCAGATCGATATGCGCAAACCGATCGTTGATATCTATCACTAATAACGATCAATAAATTTCTTTCAATAGTCATTGGCTATCATACATTGCGATTTCGATCGTCGAAACAGATCGAAACGGCAGTGATAAAAGAAAGGTAAAATCAGAACAGAAGATGCCAGACGACATGAATAAGGGACAGAAACCGCCGACGGAGTCGCTGTAACTGACGCACCAGTTTCCCTGAGGTCTGCACAACTGAAGCCGCTTCGTCAAAAATCGTTCCGGCGACACTGACGAACCCTTCCCGTGCGGTATGCTGAACACGTTCAGTGCGTAACTCTGCGTTCAGGTGGCGTGAAACGGCACTGCAGCTGTTAACTGGCAGGGCCTGAATCAGTGCCTCCGCCCACAGCTCCAGGTTGTAGTATTCCGTGGCGGATACCGCAATGACCGGATGGACTGCGGCAAACAGCGTCATGGCAAGCTCTGTTTTGGTGGCGAGGTTTTCAGACTGGTTTGCAGAAGGCTGATGATTTGAATTGTCCCATTCGCGACAGGGCTCCATTTTGTCGGCCTGTGTGAGGACAAACAGAAAATGCTCCGGCTCTGCTCCCGCGTTCAGCAGTTCACGGTAGCAGCGCAGGTCATCTTTCCAGGCCCGGTCATCTGCTTTCAGCGCCCAGACAATCAGGTCCAGTTTTGAGGACCATGCCCGGTACAGCCGACGATACTGTCTGTCGAGTTCCGGGGTTTCGGCAATGCCGGGAAAATCTGCAATATAAAGAGTATGTGACCCGCGCCTGATATGATACCGGTTAACGCGTCGGGTGCAGCCCCTGGCCGCATCCACGCTGGCAGGTGGCGGACTGAAAAGGGTATTGCACAGGCTGGATTTTCCGGCTCCCGATTTTCCCATAATGCCAATCACCGGCTCGTAGTGAACACACCGGAGTATTCGTTCGACCATCGCATCCGGCAGGCCGCCGGGAAGACAGGACAGGGACTGCTTCAGGGCATCGGAAACCTGCCCGGTATGGGTACTGTCTGACACATTGACCTCCGTGAGTTAAACAACAGGCGGCAGCGATACGGGCTACCGTACTCACGGGGGTAATATCGGTCTGAATATATTTACAGCTAAAAACATCAGACTGAAACTTATCCGAAATGCCGTTTTTTCTGAGAGGCATTCATCGCTTTTAGCCTGAGCCTGTCCTTATTGGCGTTGATGTCAATGCCCTTTATCAAAATGGGAGGGAGTCTGTCAGACGGAAATGCTTTAGCTGTTTTTCGTACAGGGATAAAAAATGCGCCGGCCTTGTCCTGAGGTGCATACTCTGCCACCTGGCATAACCCGGTATGTTTGTTTACTTTTGGGTTTGAAAGATCTCTGTATTTTATATATCTGATATTTTCAAAATCATACTTTCCACCCCATTTCTCCCATTCAACTCTGTTGACCCTGATGATAATACAACTGGCTATAAATGTTCCCTGACAATGGTGCTCAGTCGTTATGTTGTCGCTGTAAGAACAATGTATATCTGTTTTTATGACTATAAGGAGATCGTCATTGTTGTATGTCTGATGGGGATTCTTTAGAGAGGCTTTGTTAATATCAAAATCGATTTCCTGATCGATTGCTTTCATTATATCCTTGTGTACGAATCTTATTCGCGATTTTTCATCTTTGCCTGTTACCATCAAACAAGGGAAGGATATATCCCCTGAAACATCATAACGATGGACAGCAGTATACTCAGGGTAAATGTGCACTCCCGCCGACGTATCCATTTTACTGCGGGTTGTGTCGGCGACTTCTCTTTCACGCGATACCAGGGAGTAAAGGTAGTGTGACGCACTTTTCTTTCCATTTGTCTTTAATGCTTTCTCCCGGAGAAATGCTTCTGTTTCATCATCAGAGTAATACATTGTTGCCTTGTATTTATAACCCATCCTCTCCCTCTCATCGTCATGATAATTACATCAATAAAAGCGTTCCAGGTAACCCGGTTCACTGCCTGCTTTCTGAAATGCCGCAAAGATGTTCCTGTCAGACAGCAGTGCTATCATGCAATAGTAACCTACTTTATATTAGTTAAATAAATTAATAGTACCTTGTATGGAGTGGTTTACAAATCGCTCGGAGATTTTCGTCTGTCCGCCAACTCACATGCCTCTGCCTGTCAGGATTGTACCTGTGGCCCGCTGGACCAGTTTGAATCGGTGGTTTTATAGGCATGGAATACACTTTTAAAAGTGACCTACTTTATTATAAATTAATGTAAATCAGCCAGATGAGTGTGTTGTGGTGCTTGCCTGCTTACATTCTGTAAGTCAGATGCCTTCCTGCCTGCGGGGCTGACAGAGCGAGCATTACATAATCATTATTTTATTACACGACCTTCCCATCCTCTGAGGAAGGCTGCAACACAACACTGAGAACAGTCATTCCTCCTTTCACTTTTAACGTAAAGGAGATTCCCCATGAACACATCCCCCGCATTGCTGAACGACCAGCTTGTCGATATGACATTCATCACCACCTACACCGAAATGACGGATAAATGGTTCTACAAACTCATCAGCGAAGGCCAGTTCCCGAAGCCCATCAAGCTGGGTCGCAGTTCCCGCTGGCTGAAGAGTGAAGTCGAAACTTGGATGCAGCAACGTATTGCGGATTCACGCGGTAACTGATTATATCTGTCAGAACGAACCTCGAAATAAGTATTTTTTTTGTTGTGTTCTGATATGGCTAACCCTGGAGTAAAAAATGAGCGCGTTAAATATATGGCCCCGCACTAGAGAAGGCTTTGTTATATATTTATCGTGATTATCCGTACAGTATATATATTATATACACACTCATGCATGCACTTATATACTCATGGTATCTATTCACAATATACTCTTTTACAGGGTTAAGTATACAGGGTGAGAGTATACTGTTAAACAATGGTAATTAACACTGAAAGTTAACGAAACAATTTGAGTTAATGTTTAAATGAGATACTAGTCAGGGAGGCATTATCATGAAGTATGATTTTAATGCCTTCTTCAAAATTACACAAAAGGGTCCTCATAACGCATATAAATAATTCCCGCACGGGCTCCCTGGTAAGGTGGTTAATAAATTGCGATAACGGATAATGGTTAAGGTAAATCTCATTCAACATCATATGAATATCTGTCAGTTAAACATTCACCACCAGTAATCGCATCTGCGTTTGTTGATAAATATCCGACAGCACTCTGCCTTTCCACCCTCTGACACATTAATCCCCATTCGTGTATTCATCACTGCCATTCGTTATGGCAGGGAATTCGCTCGCCTGAAACAAACAAAAAGGAGTAACACTTATGACCAATAGTAAATTTGGCCCACTGAATTCTGGTTATATGAAACGTATCAGAGATGTCACCTACCTGGCGACAAATGCCCATGCCAGAACATGCGTATTCACCTTCGTTCTCAGACTGCCTGAGTATCGCGATAACGATGATAGCATTACCAGTACGCCTGACCTGAAGGCAGGGTTAATGGAACGTTTCACTGATGCACTGAGAGCCCGTATAACAGCCCATCAGAAACGACGTAAGCGGGAAGGCCTCCAGGTATGTCCAACGAACCTGAGATATGTCTGGGTACGTGAAACTGGAGAGCGCGACAAATCGCATTACCACGCTGCAATATTCGTTAACAAAGATACCTTCAACGGCTTAGGGAATTATTCAAAGGAAGGCCATAACCTGGGGAGTTACATCTGCGAGGCCTGGCTGAGTGCGCTGGGTCTGCTCGAATTTCCTGAATACCGAACGCTTGTTTCCCTCAACAACACGCCACACTATCTGGAGCGTCTTCGGGTGGACCGCTATAGTCAACAGTTACTGGAACTATGGCGCCATCTGGAATACTTTGCCAAAGAACGCACCAAGTCCTACAGCAAGGAAGAACGCTCATTCGGGGGAAGTGTCAGATAAGCAAAGAGAGCGTTGGGGGATACATTCTCCCTTGCAGTGATGCAGTTCATTTTCCTCCTGTTCAAGGTTATTCTAGAGGCATTCAGCTCGAGTCAACCATTCAGAAGCACAAAGACCAGCTCTCAAAGAAAAATCTTTCCAAACAAATAACCGGAGCTGTCGCTCCGGCTCGGATTCACTCATTACTCAAAGTAATCCATATCTAGCTTGGGCATTTTAACCAAACGGGAAGAAACACCGACTTCGTTCTCAATCATCAAATGAACCAGGCGTTCACCATCAACCAAAACCATGCCCTCAACGGAATGGGCAAAATCTCGTGCCTGAGAAGTAAAACCGGAAGTGGTGATAAACACGCCACGTTTGGCCTTTTGTCCCGCCAGCGCACCATAAAAAGCCTGGAGTTCCGGGCGGCCAACTGTGTTCTGCCAGCGTTTAGCCTGTACGTAAACCTTTTCGAGTCCCAGTTTATCGAGCGAGATGATACCGTCGATGCCACCATCACCGCTACCTCCCACACGTTGTAGGTCATCCCGATGTCCGCCATATCCCAGACGATGAAGAACATCCAGGACGATAACCTCAAAACGTGCTGGGGAGACTTGCAACAGATTTTCTAACAGCTCATCAGCAACCGCGTCCCGTAGCTCTTTTAACGCCTGATCAAGTCGATCATCCGGGCTGCTTTTTGCCAGCTCTTCCTGATTCAGTACCACTGGTCTTGGATCAAGATCGACAGCATCTGGCTGCTGTTTTAGCTTCACGTTCATGAAATTAAACGCCAGATGGTTCACTTCCCCGTCAGTGAGTGGCTGGGTATGGGCATGTACCCAATTAACCCCTTCTGGCGTTAAGCACCACTTTCCTCTGGATAAACTTTGCGATAAACCGGCTCGCTTCAGGCGGTCATGTGCCCAACCAGCCCGATTTTTATAAACTAACTGACCGCTGGCAATCACTTCTGCCCGCTGATTATCATCAAGATTAAGTGCATCAGCAGCGGCTTCGTGCGCATCGCGAGCCGGTACGCCATTGGGTTTATCAGCCAAATAGCGTAGCAATGGCTCAATAAATTTATCGTAGGTAGGAACAGCCATAGAAACATCCCTGATAATGTTTTTATTGGATAGGTTGGTAGCTTAGCGTGATGAACATGTATATGTACCCACTGTTACCAATTTAACTGACTAAGGTAAACCTCATCTCCACATCATAAATCAGAAAATATCATCCCAGCCATCCCATCCAATCTCTTCTTGGTCTTCTCCCAGTCCGGCATTACCTGTCCCATGAGCCGGTAGAAGCGTTCACTATGGTTATGCTCGGCCAGATGGCAGAGCTCATGCAAAATCACATAGTCGATGCATTCCCGGGGAGCTTTGACCAGGTTTGGGTTAAGGGTGAGCCGACCGTTAGGTGAGCAACTCCCCCACTGTGTTTGCATGGTGAGAATGCGCAATGGTGGCAGAGCGTTGACCCACAGAGCCTGCTCGAGCATGGCCTCAAGCCGTTTGGCGAAAACATCCTTGGCACGGGTTTTATACCAATCAATAAGAAGTTGCCGGACCTTTTCATGGCTCTTCTGACGCAAGGTAACTTCCAGCTTTCCGCGCAACATTTTTACGCGTTGTACCCCCGCAGGTTCTTCAATTACCTTCAGCAAGTATTGTTTGCCAAGGTAATAATGGCTCTCGCCGCTGATATACTTCCGTGGCGTAATATACTCAAGCTGTTTGCGGAAATCTCGAAGCTGCTGGTAAATCCAGCGTCCTCGCTTTTTCACTGCCGTCAGGACGGCCAGATCATCAGCCTCTTCAGGTGCAGAGACAACCACCCGGCAATCAGGATGCACCTTAATCAACACGCGGCTTCTTGCATAGGGACGAGGCTCACGATCAAAGTTGATCCACTCGTCTCCGTAGATAAAGCTCATAGCCTGCGTTTGCGTATGAATGGGCACAGCTTACACTCCACTCAATCCGACACGGGTAATTTGTACAATCATCTCGACGATCTTCTTCGCCTGGTCCATACCGCCGCCAATAGCTTTGCATTCTTTAAACATCAATGGCAGCAGCTTTTTCCTGATATCTGCTTCAATGTTCTGCGGGTTTATCGAGTTTTCGGCCACCGAGGTTTCAACTGAACGATCCACATCAAACGCCAGTTTTATCCACTTATCCTGAACTTGCGAATCGGTAATCGAGAAGACCTCTGGCAGAATTTTCTTGAATACGCCAAAGTAAGCCTGAGCATGGTGGTTACCGGCGAATGCATCTGGAATATCATTCAAACGGCGTTCCTGCACCTGCTCTTCAAACTCCCGGAAAAGCATATATTGCTTGAGCGGATGCTCGAATAACTTCTCAGCTTCTTCGATAGCTTGCCGTAATAGCTTAGAGAATGCCTCCTGCGCATAGGGATCATCACGCAGTTCTTGTTCGATCATACGAGTAACACGCGTTTTTATGATGTCGGTTTCGTTACGGATTTTATCTTCGCTCCACTTTTCTGGCTGCGCTTGTCCCATCTTGTTTACTTCGTAAACACCATCAGGTTCCCGAACTTCTACACCAACAACATGCTTATCGAGTAACTTTTTGACCTGCTCGGCATATTCATCATAGTCGATACGCTCACCGGCATCTTGCTGCACTAACTGGCGTAAACTGGAGAACTGCATCACCGTCTCTTTGTAATGACGGCGATCATCTTCACTAAAGCTCTTGTCTTCAAAGAAGGTGGCTGATTGCAATGCAACTTTTAAGCAACTGGCAAATTCAGTCAGTGCCTCGTAAAAGTCTTCACGTATTTTCAGGTGCACATCTACCAGTTCGCCATTTTTTTCTTCAATGCGTGGTACCAATACCTGACGCAGTTGCTCGGTATCTTGCCTATTCTTCACACCGTCAAAAATCGCCCACAGGTTTTTATAAAGCTGCGGTAGACGTTTGTATTCGGTGCTCATCTGATTATAGAGCCCGGCAAGATCATCAATCTCGTAACCACCCTGGGTGCGGGATGCGAGTTTCTGGTACTTCTCTATGGTGGTATCCAGCTCTTTAAGAATGCCGCGATAATCAATGAGCAGTCCGAATTTCTTCTTAGGGTGCAAACGGTTAACTCGTGCTATCGCCTGAATCAGGTTGTGTCCTTTGAGCTGCTTATCGATGTAAAGCACTGCGTTCTTGGGCTCATCAAAGCCGGTTAGCAGCTTATCGACCACAATCAGCAATTTCAGCGAATCGTCTTTATCAAAGCGGTCTATCACATTTCTGGTGTAGGATTGTTCATCCTGTTGACCGACATTCTCTTTCCACCATTTAACAACTTCAGGTGTGGTAGATTCATCAACTTCGGTGTTACCTTCACGAGTGTCAGGGGCGCTGATCACCACCGCGGATTCAAACAGCCCGACCTCATCCAGATATTTCTTGTACTTGATGGCAGCGGCTTTACTGTCACAAGCAAGCTGACCTTTTAAACCTTCGTCGATGTTTTTCACGAAGTGATTGGCAATATCTAATGCAATCAGACGAATACGATCGTCTGCGGTGTAGATCTGCCCTTTACTTGCATATTTGCGTTTAAGATCGGTTTTTTGCTGGTCGCTTAATCCTTCGGTGATTCGCTCAAACCAGCTATCGAGAGCACGTTCATTCACATCCAGATCGGGAATGCGCTCTTCATAAAGTAGTGGCGTTACGGCTTTATCATCCGTTGCTCGCTGCATCGTATAAGCATGGATGATAGAACCAAATTTATTGGTCGTTTTATCATCTTTCAGCAATGGAGTACCAGTAAAAGCAACGAATGCGGCTTTCGGCAACGCCTGCATCATGCGGATATGGTTTTCACCCCCCTGGCTACGGTGGCCTTCATCAATCAACACAATAATATCTGAACTGGTATTGATGCATTCAGGCTGCCTGATGGCGGTATTAAACTTCTGGATCAACGAGAAGATAATACGCTCAGTGCCCTTACCAATTTGTTCTGCCAAACGCCTGCCGGATGTCGCGATCGCCGCTGACTTGTCCCTCTTCCCAGAGAGCTCTCCACTGGAGATAAAGGTACGGCTAAGCTGGTTTTCCAAATCGACGCGGTCGGTAACTACCACAATGCGGCATTGCTTTAAGCTTTCATGCAAGATCAGCGCTTTACTCAGAAATACCATCGTCAACGATTTACCCGAACCGGTGGTATGCCAAATAACGCCACCTTCACGGCTACCATCAGGTCTTTTGGTATTGATACGCTCAATCAAGCGTTTGATACCAAAAACTTGCTGATAGCGAGCAACAACCTTGCCGACTTTTTTATCAAACAGCGTATAAAAGCGAATCATGTCCAGCAGACGTTCAGGCAATAATAGGCTGATTAACAGCTTATCTTGCCCGGTCACAGCCAACTCTCCCGCAGCGACCAAACCTTGGAACCAATCCCCAACAGCTACTGGTCGATGACCAAATAGCTTATCTAGCTGTTCAGGCAGAAGCTTTTGATTCTTGATGACATACATTTCAGCATCAGAAAGGTCCTCTTCACGCCAGGTGGCCCAGAATTTAGCCGACGTTCCACAGGTACCGTAACGGCCATCATGGCCATTAATCGACAACAGTAACTGACTGTAAACAAACAGGCGTGGAATTTCATCGTGGCGCTGGTTACGGAGAGTTTGTGATATCCCTTCACCAATGGTTGGCATTTTTTTTGCGTTTCCATCCGGACGCTTGGCTTCAATGACCACCAATGGAATACCATTCACAAAACAGACGATATCTGGCCTACGTGATTCAACGCCGTTAGCACGCGTTACCGTGAATTCCTCAGTAAAAACAAAACTGTTATTCGTTGGATGGTGCCAATCAATTAAGGCAATGGTTGGGTTTGCCTTTTTACCATCGATAAACTCGGTAACGGAAATACCGTACATCAAATGGTTATAGAGACGCTCATTGGCAGTGAGTAGCCCCTGATTCAAGGCAGGGCTGTTGACTTCAGCAATCAGATTATCAATAGCCTTGTCGGAAAGAGAATATTCTTTTCCACCATACGTAAAAGTACGCTTTGCCAGTTGCTCCCTGAGCAGGTGCGTCAACAAAACCTGATCAGGTTTGCCTGCTCGGGCAGCCAGAGCTTCTTCAGGAGAAAGGTAAGACCAGCCAAGGTTAGTCAGCAGCGCCAAAGCCGGAAGCTTAGCACTGTATTCTTCCTGAAATTTTGGGGCATATTGGGTGCTCATTTTACTCCCTTATCTTTAGGATCGACCTTCCACTGCAGCAACGCTGTAATATCCTGCCTCCCCTTCTGCTGCTTTCAAACGACGCTGTTGTTAGGCAAAAAGGTCATATTCAGCTTGGGTTTTATTATCCGCCATTTTCTTGATTACCTCTTCTGCCTGAGTAAGCCAAAGCGTGTCTGACTGAAAACGACACTCAACACGGGGGCGCGGCCATCGTCACTTTGAAACAGCAGGAACTCACCCACTGGGATTTGAGGTAGATGTTTATCCGTCACGCCGCATCCGTTTTCACCCGGCGTTTACCCGTGAGCAATTGCTGAATCAGCGCCTTTTTTTCTTGTTTTAAGTAGCTAATTTTTTGTTGTTGTACCGCAATCAGGTTATCAACCACAATCAGGACAGAAGCAATTTTTTGTTGTTCATCTAAGCATGGACATAAAAAGGTCAATTTTTCAAAATCCGATTTTGACAATTCTAAAAATGTCGAACCAGACGACTTCCTAACTAACTCTTTAACATTGAAATTAAAAAGATAGTAAAGAAAATCAACAGAAAAATTAGAGTTAGGAACTAGATTCTTAAATCCCTGATTGGTAGTTATTTCTGTTGTAGAAATAGCCATCGAACCAATAGTTGCTCTTGTACAAATAAGTAATGTTCCCTTGGGAAGCTTCTTGGCCGAACTGTTTTTTAAACCTTTTTCTGATATTGTCTTATTTGTACTAAACACATATCGACTCTTCAGGGATGTCACGTCAGTAGGTGTTAACCAGCTAATATTCCCGTTCCAATACTCTTTCTCAGTAGTATCCGGCGTACCTCCGGAAAAAATACTTCCCATTTCACTTACTTTAACTGTACTCCACGCCTGATTGAACCCCTCCAAGCGTTTCTTTCCTGTGAGTAGTTGCTGCATCAGTGCTTTTTTCTGCTGCTGACTATTGCTTAACAGTTTCTCAGTAATTGTGGTTGCCTTATCCCAAGTAGAAAGGATTTTAGCAATTTTCTTTTGTTCTGATAATGGTGGCACTAATGCTTCGACTTTTCTCAACTCTGAAAGAGAAATTTCTTGTAAAGCGGACCCCCCTACTCTGCGCATCAAGTCAGTTCGGAATTTTGTTGAGCGCAGCGCCCATAAAAGAAACTCTGGAACTATTTTACTTTTGTCTGCTGCTATTCTAGCTAATCCTCTAGTGATATTAATGCCAGAAAGACTTTCATCAATAAGATGAGCCAGCCCCACCTCACCACGTAGGGCCAGCACAATATCCCCCTCTTCGAGGATTGTTTTTTTATAAGCCTGATGAATTTCTAACGAGGTCTTGATCATATCATCAAGATTAATGTAATCTTTAGTTAAATCAATAACTCGGAGACAAGGAATACCTTTAGGTAAGTTGTCCCCCGTCTGAACAATTCCATATGAAATTTGCTTACTGCAAATTTCACTTAGCATGAAAATACCCCATCCCTTAGGCACCATATCCTAGTTCCTCCAGATACTTAGCCATTTCTATTTCCAACGTTGCCATCTGTCCTTTAAGTTGCTCGCGCTCGGCACGTACAATCATTAGATCAATTAGCTCTTCGTCTTCAAAGGTATCGACATAACGGGGAATATTCAGATTGTAGTCGTTATCGCGGATCTCTTGCAGGCTGGCAATATGGGCATACTTATCAATATTATCACCATTTCGATAAGCACTAACAATGTCACGAATATTATCACCAGTGAGCTGGTTTTGATTCTTACCCAGTTTAAACTCACGGCTGGCATCGATAAACAACACGTTATCGTCTACTTTCTGCTTTTTAAAGATCAGAATTGCAGCTGGAATACCCGTCCCGTAAAACAGTTTTTCAGGTAACCCAATCACTGCATCAAGCAAATTTTCTTCAATCAGCTTTTGGCGGATCTTACCTTCGCTAGAACCCCGGAACAACACACCATGTGGAACCACTACTCCCATACGCCCCGTTTTCGGCTTCATGGTCTCGATCATATGCAGAATAAAAGCAAAATCACCCTTAGTTTTTGGCGGCAAACCTCGACGAAAACGACCAAATTTATCGTTTTCTACCTCATCATGCCCCCATTTATCCAGCGAGAAAGGCGGGTTAGCGGTAACCACATCAAACAGCATTAGATCGCCATTCTTATCTAACAACTTCGGATTACGAATGGTGTCGCCCCACTCGATTTTGTGGTTATCCTCACCATGCAGGAACATATTCATTTTCGCCAATGACCAGGTTGAACCGATGGCTTCTTGGCCATAGAGTTCATACTGTTTGGAGCCATGATGCTGCACTACCTTACGACCACATTTCATCAGTAAGGACGCAGAACCGCAGGCGGGATCGCAAATAGTATCTCCCGGTCGTGGCTCTAAGAGTTCAGCCATAAGTTCAGACACTTCCGGTGGGGTATAGTACTCACCCGCCTTCTGACCACTGTTTGCAGCAAACTTTCCGATCAGGTATTCATACGCATTACCGATTACGTCCAGCCCGCCCACGCGACTAGGCTTAAGGTTCAGCTCTGGGTTAGCGAACTCCACTAGCAGGTCTTTGAGAATCCCGTTCTTTTGCTTCTCTTCACCTAGTTTATCTGTGTTAAAAGAGATATCTTGGAAAACGCTTTTCCCTGCATCTTTCAGCTTAGTACCATTGGCTTCTTCAATCGCGTGAAGGGCCTCGTCGATACGCTCGCCGTTACCAGGTTCATTACGACGCTCATACAGCGCATAAAAACTGGCCTCTTTTGGCAGAACGAATCGTTCGTTCTTCATCATTTCTTCGATCAGTTCCGGCTCGTCACCATACTCTTTTTTGTATCCATCATAGTGATCCTGCCACACATCAGAAATGTACTTCAGGAACAACATAGTAAGGATGAAGTCTTTATAGGTATCAGGGCTGATAGTGCCACGGAAGATATCGCACATGCCCCATAGCACCCTGTTAATACGGTCTTGATCTATTTTGTTGCTCATAACCTATTTATCCTTAAGTAATTTTTGCAAAATGCCAAGCTCAAGTTGGTGGCGATTATTTTGTAACTTACTGATAAGTTTATCTTCTTCCTGCCAGACTCGTTGAAGCTCAATAAGTTGTCGTTGCGTATGCGCAGATGGAACAGGAATCTCCACATCCAACAATGCTGCTTTAGTAATAAGCTGGATGTTTGTACCACTGCGATTAAACATCTGTTGTGTCATCGGGTGGTTAAGTACCCAACACAGGTATTCAGGAGCTATCTCGCGCTCTTCCCTTCGAAGGGTAACGATCAGAAACTGGCTGGTAGCTACCACTGGGATGTCACTGCTACAGACAACCGCGACGTTCCGGTTCCCCCTGGCGGCAACGACAATTTCACCTTGTCTGAGGAAAGGCGGCTCAACACGTTGCTCCCAACTAATCGCCGGTAAAGCTTCATAATCTCTCTGCCAATCCAGCTCGAGGTCCTTAATTTGTAATATGCGTACATCTCCGTCAGGTACTGGCTCTATCGCCCCTCGAAATGTATAGCCAGACCGGATAGTAGCGACATCACCTAACTTTATTAACGTTGTTGGCATAAAGACCTCGGTTAGGTGCACCATTCCTGATGCACTTGTCGTCAAGTAGGATTCAAGGGCCGGGGGTTTTGAACCCATTCTGGCCCTTTCGTTGATAATCCGTGCTCACTCCTGCCGCTTTAACTCTTGTTACTAAATCACCACCATAACCAGAACATTTTCGCGAATTTGCTCAGCAATTTGGTGAGAGACAATGATCCATGTAAAGTCATGGAGTTAGCATCAGGTCCTGCTTGGCGTGATTCAGTTGTTACGCGAAATGTGATAATCTGCTTTTGCAGATCATAAGAAATTTGATAAACTGCCATATGAACGACCTCCAATCCTAGTTTTAGACGCTTTGGGTTTGAGTCAACGCGACAGGTTGCCTCCTGTCGCACCACTCACATCACTGTCTGTACACTTGATACTGTAGTAAAAGTGAGTTGGTAGAAGCATCATGAAGTAAAAATAGAGTATCGTCAATAGCATTTTATCTACAGTATTCCTTCTACAGACAAGAGATGAACTGTAGTCAGCAATAAAATAGAATAATAAGGTAAGAAAAAACTCCCTATAACAAGCTGTTTTATAAAGATAATTATCTTGCATTTCTGACTTTTCAAATAAAGTAATCTCCTTTCCCAGCTATTGCTGAGGCCCAAAAAATTTTTATGCTTTTTTGTTAAACGAGCCAGCAAATACGTTTTCAGCGCTAGCAAGCCCATCAATGTGATCTCCATACCACTGCATCATCTCCCGTCTTCCCTCTAGATAATGCGCATGGTTGTACGTACCGCGAATCGCATTCTTATCCACATGAGCAAGCTGTGTCTCTATCAAGGCCGAGTGGCTCCTTGTATATATAGAACGATGCATACATTGCAGAAGAAGGCATTGTTGATCACCGTCTAAGCTTTGCATAGTCAAACGGCGTAATCCCCTTCTCCCGGTTCGCATCCAGAAAATCCGCCCACCACTGCAGCATCAACTTACGTTCGTCAATAAACTCCGCCTTATGGATATAAGCTGCTCGTACTGTGTTGCGTTCCATATGGCTCATCTGCCTTTCCACCGCATCCTTCGACCATAGTCCTGACTCAATTAACGAACTACAGGCCATTGTGCGGAAGCCGTGCCCGCAAACCTCAACCTTAGTATCATATCTCATGACCCGTAGCGCACCGTTTACGGTGTTTTCACTCATTGGCTTACGCGGATCATGATCGCCAATAAAGATCAGCTCATGTTCGCCACAGAACTGTTTTATTTGCTTCAGGATCGCCAGCGCCTGCTTTGAAAGCGGCACCAGATGAGGTGTACGCATTTTTGACCCTCTTTGAGAATGTTTCACGCCGGGAATAGGCTCTCGCACAGGCGGGATCGTCCACATTGACGTTTCGAAATCGATCTCCGACCAGCGAGCAAAACGCAGCTCACTGGAGCGAATAAAGATAAGCAGAGTGAGTTCGGTTGCCCAACGGGTTAGTGGCCTGCCGGTGTAGTCATCTATTTTCTGAAGTAATTCAGGGATGCGCTTTAACTCCAGCGCCGGACGGTGTTGCCGATTACTGGAAGCAACCGCCCCAGCCATCTCTTGCGCCGGGTTGTAATCAATCAACCCGCTTTGCACTGCATAACGCATGATAGCCGTGGTGCGCTGTTGAAGACGGGAAGCCACTTCAAGACGTCCAGATATCTCTACGGCTTTAATTGGAATTAACAGATCACGGGTACCCAGTTCAGCAATGTTGCAAGCACCAATTGCCGGGAAGATATTGTCCTCTAGGCTCTTTTTAACGCGATTAGCATGATCTTCCGACCATTTTTGGTTGGTCACGAGCCACTCTCTGGCAACCTTCTCGAAAGTAATAATCTCTTTCGCCTGCTCTTCTTTCACAGCACGTTTATGCTCACGAGGATCGATACCAGCAGCTACCAACCTTCTGGCCTCTTCTCTTTTCTTCCTGGCATCAGCCAGCGAAACATCCGGGTAAACACCGAATGCCATCAAATGTTGTTTACCACCAAAACGGAAACGAAATCGCCAATACTTAGAGCCGTTAGGTTTTACAAGTAAGAGCATGCCGTCGCCGTCAACAAGTGAATACTCTTTGTCTTCAGGTTTTGCAGAACGAACTTTAGTATCCGTTAGGGCCATAATGGACCTCCTTCCATTGGTATCTCGTGAGTATACAAGCAATATCGAATCGGCAAATATACTCATTAGTATACTCACAAGCTTGTTGATGTGGGTGGACTCAGGTTGACTTCAGTTGGGGAAAAAAGCTGGAAAAGACTTGTGTAGCGCGGAGTTCAGACATAAAAAAAGACCTCAGTTGAGGTCCATTTACATGCTTTTGGTGCCGAAGGCCGGACTCGAACCGGCACGTATTTCTACGGTTGATTTTGAATCAACTGCGTCTACCGATTTCGCCACTCCGGCACGGAAGGGATGCGGAAAACGTTGTGGATTATACCTGTCGTGCGCCACCATGCAAGCGCCAGCGTGTGTCTGGCTCGCTAAGTGTTGAAAATTTCAGCATTACCTTTCTTACCTGTAACCATCATCACAGTTTGCCCTCTTCTTAACCCCCCCTTCTGCGAGGCGTCCCGTTTCCCCATGCTCTACACTTCCAGTTCAACACCACACTGAGGGAAACACGATGTCGATGATAAAAAGCTACGCCGCAAAAGCGGCGGGCAGCGAACTCGAACTCTATGAATATGATGCGGGCGAGCTCAAGCCGGAAGATGTCGAAGTCCAGGTCGATTACTGCGGTATCTGCCATTCTGATTTGTCGATGATCGACAACGAATGGGGATTCTCTCAGTATCCGCTGGTTGCCGGGCATGAGGTGATTGGTCGCGTGGCGGCGCTCGGCAGCGCGGCGCAGGATAAGGGTCTGAAGGTTGGTCAGCGCGTCGGTATTGGCTGGACGGCGCGCAGTTGCGGGCACTGCGACGCCTGTATCAGCGGCAATCAGATTAACTGCCTGGAAGGTTCCGTTACCACTATTCTTAATCGCGGCGGCTTTGCCGAGAAGCTACGAGCCGACTGGCAGTGGGTGATCCCGCTGCCGGAGAGTATCGATCTGGCGGCCGCTGGCCCATTATTGTGCGGCGGCATTACGGTGTTCAAACCGCTGCTGATGCACCATATCACAGCCACCAGCCGTGTCGGGGTGATCGGCATCGGCGGGCTGGGGCATATCGCCATTAAGCTGTTGCATGCGATGGGCTGCGAAGTGACCGCGTTCAGCTCCAATCCGGCGAAAGAGCAGGAAGTGCTGGCGATGGGAGCGGATAAGGTGGTCAACAGCCGCGATCCGGATGCGCTAAAAGCGCTGGCGGGCCAGTTCGATCTCATTATTAACACAGTTAACGTCGATCTCGACTGGCAGCCCTATTTTGAAGCGCTGGCCTACGGCGGTAACTTCCATACCGTCGGTGCAGTGCTGAAGCCGCTGCCGGTACCGGCGTTCACCTTAATTGCCGGGGATCGTAGCATCTCCGGTTCGGCGACCGGGACGCCATTCGAGCTGCGCAAGCTGATGAAGTTTGCCGGGCGCAGCAAGGTGTCGCCTACCACCGAGCTGTACCCGATGTCGCAAATTAACGAAGCAATCCAGCATGTGCGTGACGGCAAGGCCCGCTACCGCGTGGTGCTGAAAGCCGACTTCTGATCGTCTTTGCCGGGAGGCGTAAGCTTCCCGGCTATTCTCCCCGCTATTCCAGGCAGGTAAAATTCTCCTCACAATCTCCGCAATTTAGCGGTGAAGAGTGCATCACGGTTGCCTATACTCCAGGCAGGATAAATGGAGGAAATCTCAATGAGCGCACCCCTGCTAATTGCCCGCACGCCGAACACCGAACTGTTTTTACTGCCAGGCATGGCCAACCGTCACGGGCTGATTACCGGCGCGACCGGGACCGGTAAAACCGTCACACTACAAAAGCTGGCCGAATCGTTGTCCGAGATTGGCGTACCGGTATTTATGGCCGATGTGAAAGGTGACTTAACCGGCGTAGCCGAAGAAGGACAAGCCTCTGAAAAGCTACTCGCCCGCCTGAAAAACATCGGCATTACCGACTGGCAACCGCATGGTAATCCGGTCACGGTGTGGGATATCTTCGGCGAAAAGGGTCACCCGGTGCGAGCCACGGTATCTGACCTCGGGCCGCTGCTGCTGGCTCGTCTGTTGAATCTCAACGACATTCAGTCCGGCGTGCTGGATATTATCTTCCGCATTGCCGATGACCAGGGCCTGCTGCTGCTCGATTTCAAAGACCTGCGGGCCATCACTCAGTACATCGGCGATAACGCTAAATCCTTCCAGAATCAGTACGGCAATATCAGCAGCGCTTCGGTCGGGGCTATCCAGCGCGGACTGCTGTCGCTGGAGCAGCAGGGAGCGGCACACTTCTTTGGCGAACCGATGCTGGACATCAAAGACTGGATGCGTACCGACGCCAGCGGCAAAGGGATGATTAATATCCTCAGCGCCGAGAAGCTCTACCAGATGCCCAAACTGTACGCCGCCAGCCTGCTGTGGATGCTCTCAGAACTGTACGAACAGTTGCCGGAAGCGGGCGATCTGGAGAAGCCAAAACTGGTGTTCTTCTTTGATGAAGCGCATCTGCTGTTCAACGATGCCCCGCAGGTGCTGCTGGATAAAATCGAACAGGTGATCCGTCTGATCCGCTCGAAAGGGGTCGGCGTGTGGTTCGTCTCGCAAAACCCGTCGGATATTCCGGACAACGTGCTTGGTCAGTTGGGGAACCGCGTGCAGCACGCCCTGCGCGCGTTCACGCCGAAAGATCAGAAAGCGGTGAAAACCGCGGCGCAAACCATGCGCGCCAACCCGGCATTTGATACCGAAAAAGCCATTCAGGAGCTGGGAACCGGCGAGGCGCTGGTGTCGTTTCTGGACGCCAAAGGCAGCCCGTCGGTGGTTGAACGGGCGATGGTGATTGCTCCCTGCTCACGGATGGGACCGGTGACGGACGACGAGCGCAACGGGCTGATTAATCACTCTTCGCTGTACGGCAAATATGAAGAAGATATCGACCGAGAGTCCGCCTATGAACGTTTACAGCAAGGTGTGCAGGCCAGTACCGAGCAGCAAAATACGCCTCCCGCCAACGGTAAAGCGGTCGAGGTGGACGGCGGTATTCTCGGTGGATTGAAGGATATTTTATTTGGCAGCACAGGGCCGCGCGGCGGCAAGCGCGATGGCGTGGTACAGAGCGTGGCGAAAAGCGCGGCGCGACAGGTTACTAATCAGATAATCCGCGGCATGTTGGGGAGTTTGATGGGCGGGAGAAAACGCTAGCCCGTATTACGTTGCCGGATGGCGGCTTAACGCCTTATCCGGCCTATGGGTCCGGAGTAGGCCTGAAAAGCGCAACGCCATCAGGCCTACGATTACTGTGATTACGATTTACGCAGCATCAGCCACAGGCTTATCAGGAAGAAGCTGGCGCTTGGCAGCAGCGCACCGATAATCGGCGGAATGCCGTACACCAGCGTCAGCGGGCCAAAGATTTGGTCCAGCACATAGAACACAAAACCGAAGCTAATCCCCGTCACCACACGCACCCCCATCGGGACGCTACGCAGCGGACCAAAGATAAACGACAACGCCATCAGCATCATGACCGCCACTGATAGCGGCTGGAAGACTTTGCTCCACATATTGAGCTGGTAGCGTCCGGCATCCTGGCCGCTCGACTTCAGGTACTTCACGTAGTTATGCAGACCGCTAATCGACAGCGCGTCAGGATCCAACGCCACGACGCCGAGCTTGTCGGGCGTCAGGTTGGTTTTCCAGGTGCCGCTCACCGTTTGCGAACCGGTGATTTGTTTCGGATCGGTCAGGTTGGATTCATCCACCTGCGACAAACGCCAGACCTTCTGCTCCGGGTCAAACGTCGCGCTCGCAGCGTAACGTACAGACTGCAGACGACGCTTGTCGTTAAACGAGTAGATGCTAATCCCGCCCAACTCGGCCTCGCCTTTCACCCGCTCGATGTAGACAAAGCTGTCACCGTCTTTCGCCCACAAACCCTGCTGGGTAGAGAGCAGCGAGCCGCCGTACATCTGCTGCGCACGGTAGTTACGCGCCATCTGTTCACCCTGCGGTGCGACCCATTCGCCAATGGCCATCGTCAGCAGCACCAGCGGAATCGCGGTTTTCATCACCGACAACGCCACCTGCATACGGGTAAAGCCAGAAGCCTGCATCACCACCAGTTCACTGCGCTGGGCCAGCATGCCCAGCCCCAGCAATGCCCCCAGCAGCGCCGCCATCGGGAAGAAGATCTGGATATCTTTCGGCGCACTGAGCAGGGTATACAGCCCGGCGCCCATCGCATCGTAGCTCCCCTGCCCGGCTTTTTTCAGTTGGTCAACGAACTTGATGATCCCGGAGAGCGACACCAGCATGAACAGCGTCATCATGATGGTGGTGAAAATGGTTTTACCGATATAGCGGTCAAGTACACCAAAAGGCTGCATTATACCGCTCCTTTACGCATAAAACGGGCACGCAAGCGGCGCATCGGCACCGTATCCCAGAGGTTAAGCACAATCGCCAGCGCCAGATAAGCCAGGTTAACCACCCACATCCAGAACACCGGATCCAGCTTACCTTTACCACCGTTCGACTTCAGCGATGTCTGAACCAGGAAGAACAGCAAATAGAGCAGCATTGCTGGCAGCATCGACAACACGCGACCCTGACGCGGGTTTACCACGCTCAGCGGTACAACCATCAGCGCCATCATAAATACGGTGAATACTAACGTGATACGCCAGGTCAGCTCCGCGCGGGCGCGATCGGTGTCGGTCGCCAGCAGCGTACGCATGGTCATCTGTTCGGTATCGTTTGGATCCAGCGCCACGGCCTGATGGCCGATAATCGCCTGATAATCCTGGAAGTCGGTAATGCGGAAATCGCGCAGCAGCGCGGTACCTTCAAAGCGCGTCCCCTGGTTTAGCGTCACAACCTGAGAGCCATCGCGCAATTGGGTAAGATGTCCGGAATCGGCTACGACGACCGAAGGACGAGCGTTGCCTTTCGGGCGGATTTGCGCGAGAAACACGTCTTTGAAGTTGCTGCCGTCAACGCTTTCGATAAACAGCACCGAACTGCCGTTGGTCGCCTGCTGGAATTGCCCCTGAGCAAGCGCCGCCATACCGGGGTTCGCTTTCGCCTCTGCCAGGACTTCGTCCTGATGTCTGGAGGACCACGGCCCGGCCCACATCACGTTGACCGCCGCAATAATACTGGTAAACAACGCCAGCACCATCGCCGCTTTAACAAGCACAGCCTTGCTCAGCCCACAGGCATGCATGACCGTAATTTCACTTTCGGTATACAGTTTGCCCAGCGTCATCAGCAGCCCGAGGAACAGGCTTAAGGGCAAGATAAGTTGCGCCATTTCTGGCACGCCCAGCCCCAGCAGCGAGAGCACCAGATTTGCCGGGATATCACCGTCAACAGCCGCACCAAGGATCCTGACCAACTTTTGACAAAAGAAGATCAAAAGCAGGATGAATAGGATCGCAAGTTGGCTTTTGAGCGTTTCCCGAACCAGATATCTTATGATTATCACTTTAAATACGCCCGTAAAAACCCGTCTTTTGCCGGAATTTAGCTTGTTTCATGGCTTAAACGTCATTTATTCTCTTGAGTCGTCGAAATCGTCGCTAAGATCATTATACTCAACGGATCCACCTCTCAGAAATTGTTCTGACGTGCCAATGCCGTAATAACGTTAAGATTAACACGAAGTCACCGCAACAGCGGGTATGAGTTACGAAAGCTTGCAATTCTATCCGTAGCCACCGCCGTTGTCTTTAAGATTCAGGAGCGTAGTGCATGGAGTTCAGTGTAAAAAGCGGTAGCCCGGAGAAACAGCGGAGTGCGTGCATCGTCGTGGGTGTCTTTGAACCACGCCGCCTCTCTCCGATTGCAGAGCAGCTCGACAAGATCAGCGACGGGTACATCAGCGCACTGCTGCGTCGTGGCGAACTGGAAGGCAAACCGGGTCAAACCCTGTTGCTGCACCATGTTCCTAACGTTCTGTCTGAGCGAATTCTCCTTATTGGTTGTGGCAAAGAGCGCGAACTTGATGAGCGCCAGTACAAGCAGGTCATTCAGAAAACCATCAATACGCTGAATGATACTGGCTCAATGGAAGCCGTCTGCTTTCTGACTGAGCTTCACGTCAAAGGGCGTAATAACTACTGGAAAGTGCGCCAGGCCGTTGAGACGGCACAGGAAACGCTGTACAGCTTTGACCAGTTGAAGACCAACAAAAGCGAGCCGCGTCGCCCGCTGCGTAAAATGGTCTTCAACGTGCCGACCCGCCGCGAGCTGACCAGCGGTGAGCGTGCGATCCAACACGGTCTGGCAATCGCCGCTGGCATTAAAGCGGCGAAAGATCTCGGCAACATGCCGCCAAATATTTGTAACGCAGCTTATCTGGCCTCTCAGGCGCGTCAGCTGGCAGACAGCTACAGCAAAAATGTGGTGACCCGCGTGATCGGCGAGCAGCAGATGAAAGAGCTGGGTATGCACTCTTATCTCGCCGTCGGTCACGGTTCGCAGAACGAGTCGCTGATGTCAGTCATCGAGTACAAAGGCAATCCGTCCGAAGACGCGCGTCCGATTGTGCTGGTCGGTAAAGGGTTAACCTTCGACTCCGGCGGTATCTCCATCAAACCAGCCGAAGGCATGGATGAGATGAAGTACGACATGTGCGGCGCGGCGGCTGTGTACGGCGTGATGCGCATGGTGGCCGAGCTTCAGTTGCCCATCAACGTCGTCGGCGTACTGGCGGGCTGCGAAAATATGCCGGGTGGCCGCGCGTATCGCCCAGGCGACGTGCTGACCACCATGTCTGGTCAGACCGTTGAAGTGCTCAATACCGACGCCGAAGGCCGTCTGGTGCTGTGCGACGTGTTAACCTACGTCGAGCGCTTTGAGCCGGAGGCGGTGATTGACGTTGCGACCCTGACCGGCGCGTGCGTGATTGCGCTGGGCCATCACATCACCGGCCTGATGTCGAACCACAACCCGCTGGCGCATGAGCTGATCGGTGCGTCCGAGCAGGCTGGCGACCGCGCGTGGCGTTTGCCGCTGGGTGATGAATACCAGGAGCAGTTAGAGTCTAACTTTGCGGATATGGCGAACATCGGCGGACGTCCTGGCGGCGCCATTACCGCGGGCTGCTTCCTGTCACGCTTTACCCGTAAGTACAACTGGGCGCACCTGGATATCGCTGGTACCGCATGGCGTTCAGGGAAAGCCAAAGGCGCAACCGGTCGTCCGGTTGCGTTACTGTCGCAGTTCCTGCTCAATCGCGCGGGTTTTAACGGCGAAGAGTAAGTTTAAGATTGCCCCGTAGGCCGGATAAGCGTAGTGCCATCCGGCAAAACGCCTGATGGCGGCGCTAATACGCCTTATCAGGCCTACGGTGTGCATCATGGCAACGCATTTAAATCCACCACAAGAAGCCCCATATATGAAGAATGCGACGTTCTATCTTCTGGACAACGACACACAACAAGATGGTTTAAGCGCCGTCGAGCAACTGGTGTGTGAAATTGCCGCAGAACGTTGGCGGGCTGGCAAGCGCGTGCTTATCGCCTGTGAAAACGAAAAGCAGGCTCTTCGACTGGATGAAGCCCTGTGGGCAAGACCGGCAGAAAGCTTTGTTCCGCATAATCTGGCGGGCGAAGGCCCCAGAGGCGGCGCGCCGGTAGAGATTGCCTGGCCGGAGAAACGCAATAGCAGCCCGCGCGACCTGCTCATCAGTTTGCGCGTTGGCTTTGCAGATTTTGCCACCGCTTTCACAGAAGTGATAGACTTCGTTCCTTACGAAGATTCTTTGAAACAATCGGCACGCGATCGCTACAAAGCTTACCGCGTGGCTGGTTTTAACCTGAATACGGCAACCTGGAAATAATGGAAAAGACATACAACCCACAAGATATCGAACAGCCGCTTTACGAGCACTGGGAAAAGCAGGGCTATTTCAAACCTAACGGCGATGAAAGCAAAGAGTCCTTCTGCATCATGATCCCGCCGCCGAACGTCACCGGCAGTTTGCATATGGGTCATGCTTTCCAGCAAACCATCATGGATACCATGATTCGCTACCAGCGCATGCAGGGTAAAAACACCCTGTGGCAGGCTGGTACCGACCACGCGGGTATCGCTACCCAGATGGTGGTTGAGCGTAAGATTGCCGCTGAAGAAGGTAAAACCCGTCATGACTACGGTCGCGAAGCGTTTATCGATAAAATTTGGCAGTGGAAAGCGGAATCCGGCGGCACCATTACCCGCCAGATGCGCCGTCTGGGCAACTCCGTTGACTGGGAGCGCGAGCGTTTCACTATGGACGAAGGTCTTTCCAATGCCGTGAAAGAAGTCTTTGTTCGCCTGTACAAAGAAGACCTGATTTACCGTGGCAAGCGTCTGGTCAACTGGGACCCGAAACTGCGCACCGCTATTTCTGACCTGGAAGTGGAAAACCGCGAGTCTAAAGGCTCGATGTGGCACATCCGCTATCCGCTGGCCGACGGCGCGAAAACCGCAGACGGTAAAGATTACCTGGTCGTCGCCACCACCCGTCCGGAAACCATTCTGGGCGACACCGGCGTGGCCGTGAATCCGGAAGATCCGCGCTATAAAGATCTGATCGGCAAATTCGTTATTCTGCCTCTGGTTGACCGCCGTATTCCGATCGTCGGCGACGAACACGCCGATATGGAAAAAGGCACCGGCTGCGTGAAGATCACGCCTGCGCACGACTTTAACGACTATGAAGTCGGTCGTCGTCACGCCCTGCCAATGATCAACATCCTGACCTTTGACGGCGACATCCGCGAAACCGCGGAAGTGTACGATACCAAAGGCGAAGAGTCTGACGTTTACTCCAGTGAAATCCCGGCTGAGTTCCAGAAGCTGGAACGCTTTGCCGCGCGTAAAGCGATCGTCGCTGCCATCGATGCGATGAGCCTGCTGGAAGAGATCAAACCTCACGATCTGACCGTTCCTTACGGCGACCGTGGCGGCGTGGTTATCGAACCGATGCTGACCGACCAGTGGTACGTCCGTGCCGACGTGCTGGCAAAACCGGCGGTTGAAGCGGTTGAAAACGGCGACATTCAGTTCGTACCGAAGCAGTACGAAAACATGTACTTCTCCTGGATGCGCGATATTCAGGACTGGTGTATTTCCCGTCAGCTGTGGTGGGGTCACCGTATCCCGGCATGGTATGACAACGACGGCAACGTATATGTTGGCCGTACCGAAGATGAAGTGCGTCAGGAAAACAACCTCGGCGCCGACGTTGCGCTGCGTCAGGACGAAGACGTTCTGGACACCTGGTTCTCCTCCGCGCTGTGGACCTTCTCTACCCTGGGCTGGCCGGAAAATACCGACGCGCTGCGTCAGTTCCACCCAACCAGCGTTATGGTTTCCGGCTTCGACATTATCTTCTTCTGGATTGCCCGCATGATCATGATGACCATGCACTTCATCAAAGATGAAAACGGCAAGCCGCAGGTTCCGTTCCATACCGTCTACATGACCGGTCTGATTCGCGACGACGAAGGCCAGAAGATGTCCAAATCCAAGGGCAACGTTATCGACCCGCTGGATATGGTCGACGGTATCTCACTGCCGGAGCTGCTGGAGAAACGCACCGGCAACATGATGCAGCCGCAGCTGGCTGAGAAGATTGCCAAACGTACCGAGAAGCAGTTCCCGAACGGCATCGAGCCGCACGGCACCGACGCCCTGCGTTTCACCCTGGCGGCGCTGGCCTCTACTGGCCGCGACATCAACTGGGATATGAAGCGTCTGGAAGGTTACCGTAACTTCTGTAACAAGCTGTGGAACGCCAGCCGCTTCGTGCTGATGAACACCGAAGATCAGGATTGCGGCTTCAACGGCGGCGAAATGACCCTGTCTCTGGCCGACCGCTGGATCCTCGCTGAATTCAACCAGACCATCAAAGCGTACCGCGAAGCGCTGGATAACTTCCGCTTCGATATCGCCGCGGGCATTCTGTACGAGTTCACCTGGAACCAGTTCTGCGACTGGTATCTGGAGCTGACCAAGCCGGTAATGACCGGAGGAACTGATGCTGAACTGCGCGGCACCCGTAATACGCTGGTCACCGTGCTGGAAGGCCTGCTGCGCCTGGCGCACCCGATCATCCCGTTCATCACCGAGACCATCTGGCAGCGCGTGAAAGTGATTTGTGGCAACACCGCAGATACCATCATGCTGCAGCCGTTCCCGGAATATAACGCGGCTCAGGTAGATGAAGCGGCGCTGGCCGATACCGAATGGCTGAAGCAGGCGATCGTTGCCGTACGTAACATCCGCGCGGAAATGAACATTGCCCCGGGTAAACCACTGGAGCTGTTGCTGCGTGGTTGCAGCGCGGATGCGATGCGTCGTGTGAACGACAACAAGAGCTTCCTGCTGAACCTGGCGCGTCTGGAAAGCATCACCGTGCTACCTGCCGATGACAAAGGTCCGGTCTCCGTGACCAAAATCATCGACGGCGCCGAGCTGCTGATCCCGATGGCTGGCCTCATCAACAAAGAAGATGAGCTGGCGCGTCTGGCGAAAGAAGTGGCTAAAATCGAAGGTGAGATTGCCCGTATCGAAGGCAAGCTCTCCAACGAAGGTTTCGTTGCCCGCGCACCGGAAGCGGTCATCGCCAAAGAGCGTGAGAAGCTGGACGGTTACGCAGAAGCCAAAGCGAAGCTGATTGAACAGCAGGCGGTCATCGCCGCGCTGTAATCATCGTGCCTGTACGTTTGCCGGATGGCGCTTGCGCTTATCCGGCCTACGGGCACCGTCAACGTAGGTCGGATAAGCGTAGCGCATCCGACGCCGCAGACAATAAAAGCCTCTGACGCATATGCTCAGAGGCTTTTTATTGAATTATCCTCGCTTGCGCTTCCCCTCACCGCAGTGGTATTAACTGCATATGTCTCACTTTTATGTCATGAGTTCGCTATGAGTGCCATTACCTCCGTCGCGGCAACGCTGCGCCGAATTTCTGCCGATGATAACGCCGCAATTGCCCGCGTTATCCGCAAAGTTTCCGCTGAATACGGCCTTACCGCCGATAAAGGCTACACCGTTGCCGACCCTGATCTGGACGAATTGTTCCAGGTTTACAGCCAGCCGGGCGCGGCCTACTGGGTGGTTGAGCAAAACGGTGAAGTCGTGGGCGGCGGCGGTGTTGCACCGTTAGGATGTAGTGAACCAGACATTTGCGAGCTGCAAAAGATGTACTTCCTGTCGAGCGCGCGCGGTCAGGGGCTGGCGAAAAAACTGGCGCTGATGGCGCTTGAACATGCCCGTGAGCAAGGTTTTAAGCAGTGCTATCTTGAGACCACGGCTTTTCTGACTGAGGCAATCCGCCTGTATGAGCATTTAGGCTTTGAGCATATCAGCGAAGCGCTGGGCTGTACCGGGCACGTAGATTGTGAAGTGCGAATGTTAAAGCCCCTCTGACCTTACGCCGAGAGGCTTTAACCGCGTTACTGCATCTCGGCTGAGAGCATCAGTCGAATAACGCCAGCCGCGCGAGCGGTTGGCAGCTTCAGCACCTGTGACCATAAATCTTGCACCATTTCACAGGCGACTTTCTCTTTGCCCACGCCTTTACTCGGATCGGCCATGATTTGGATATCCGGTCCAAAGCGTTGTACCAGCCCCGGACTGATGGATTGCAGATCCTGAAGCGCCAACTGTTTTTCTTCCGCCGTAACCGTATGTTTGTTCGGGCCATAGGCCGCGTGCATCATACTCATGTCGCTGGCCATACGACGGTTCATGAGCTCGCGCGGAATAATACGCACCGGGTTAATCCCGCCTTTCACTGCCGGGAACAAAAAGCGAAAACATTCGTCATTGCCCACTTTTGCCACCGCGGCAATCTGCTCGAGATTAATCTTCATATACTCGATCACGTTGGCATCAGGCGCTTGCTGCAAACGCGCCATCTGTACCTGTAGGATCTGCGGCTGAATAGCGTCGATAATCTGTTGCTCGCTTTTCCCCGCCTCTTTCAGCTGCGTTGCCTGGGTGAGGATGTTCTGCCACAGCGCTGGCTCCTGCTCCTTAAGCACCTGATAAACGGGCATGGACAGCATCGCGTTTTCAAATTTCTGCGCATCCGTCAGACCATAATCCGGGCTTTCGCGTGGGATCAGGTAGTGCACATCAAACAGATTCCACGCGATAATCGCCACCACAAAGACCACCGCGCCGGAGACCTTGCCCAGCCAGCCTTTTTTGCGAAACATGCCGACGACGATAGCAATCACCGCCCCGATATAACCTGCCAACAAAACGTGTACCCAGTTCATTAACCATCCTTATGCCAAATCGTCTCTGTTACAGGGATATATTTCCCCTTCGATGTTTTGATTATTACGGCAGCAGCGAGCTATTTCCAGCCACCAGATTTTGCTAACAGAAACAGGAAGGATTAAACCGCGCGGCGATGGGCACGCGCGTCAAAGAAAGGAACTAAGCTGGCACACCGCTGTGAAAGCGGAATTCATCGTCAGGAGAGGTGATCAACGCGGCTTCTACTTCGCCAAAAAACTGCACCCGGCTACTGATATCATCGGTTGAAACCTGCTGCGCCAGCGCCAGGTAATCCTGATAGTGCCGCGCCTCGGATCGCAGCAGCGACAGATAAAACGCCTGCAAATCGTCATCCAGATACGGTGCGAGCGCGGCGAACCGTTCACAGGAACGCGCCTCAATGTAAGCCCCGCAAATCAGTTTATCGATTAACGTCAGCGGCTCGTGGGTGCGCACCTCTTTGAGCATGCCTTTGGCGTAACGGCTGGCGGTAATCTTAATATAGGGAATGTTGCGTCTCATCATCGCCTCACGCACCTGCCAGAAATGATGCAGTTCTTCTTTGATCAGCAAAACCATGCTGTCGATAAGCTTGCGTCCCCACGGATCGTCGGTTTGCGGCATCACGCTTTTGCTTATCTGTTTATTCAGCGCGATAAAATCCGGCTCATCCC
This sequence comes from Citrobacter sp. Cf087, assembly GCF_030334285.1. NCBI lineage: Bacteria > Pseudomonadati > Pseudomonadota > Gammaproteobacteria > Enterobacterales > Enterobacteriaceae > Citrobacter > Citrobacter sp. Cf087. Next base: position 148,269 of record NZ_JAOWED010000029.1, on the reverse strand, counting down.
CTTCTCTGAAAGCAAACGCTTCATAGGGTTTCAGCCAGTCCAGCAGCGCCTGAGATCCCTGTTTATCTGCGACATACTTACGCACCAGCAGCATCGCCGTTTGCGCCGCTTTCAGCTCACAGACGAGGTGGTCGGTCAATAACAGAGGCAGATTAGCCGGGTCTCGCGCTTTATCAAGCCAGGCCTGGGGCGTTTTACAGTGCAGGAAATTGTGGATCGGGGAGAGTATTTGCAGATAATCCATACATTGTCCTTGGCCTGCGGCAGCCTGGGCTACCGCAGGTCAGTAGATGACTTAGTGACGCACGCCGTCATCATCTTCGTCGACGAGATCTTCATCGTCGCCGTCTTCACCTTCTTCGCCGTTCGGGTCTTCAAAATAGGTGCCCCAACCGTCGTATTCCACATCATATTTTTCAGCCAGGTTCATCAGTTGCTCAACCTGAGCATCGATCAACTCCGCATTCAGTGCACATTCGCTCAAAATGTCACAGCAAATAACCGTGTCGCCTTCTTCCACTTCCAGCTCTTCCGGCTCGGTCACTTCATAACCCAGCTTGAAGGCTTCTACTGCCGCTTTTTCCAGGGTTTCGAAGTCATCCGCGGAAAGGTGATGCTCAATGGTGTACAGCGCGTCTGGATCGCTGCCATCTTCGAGTAACTCTTCAATAATCAAGCGCGTTTCTTCACGCTGTTCTTCCAGTAGTTCCGGGTTTGCCATGGCTCGTTCCTCATAATGTCCTGCCGATACTCTTATTGTCACATACCGCTGTCATTGCCTCCACCTTTCCTGGAAAGATTTGTTAAACAAGGTTGCAAATGAATAAACATCCATATAAATTGAATTTTAATTCAATAAATGGCCTAAGCCATGTGAGGGAACCATGTCTGCGTTTTATCATAAACATTTTTTGAAACTGCTTGATTTCACCTCTGCTGAACTCACGTCACTGCTCCTGCTCGCCGCGCAGCTAAAGGCAGATAAGAAAAACGGCACTGAAGTCGCAAAGCTCACCGGTAAAAACATCGCGCTCATCTTCGAAAAAGACTCAACCCGCACCCGTTGCTCTTTCGAAGTTGCCGCATACGACCAGGGCGCTCGCGTGACGTATCTCGGGCCAAGCGGCAGCCAGATTGGCCATAAAGAGTCGATCAAAGACACCGCCCGCGTGCTCGGCCGCATGTACGACGGTATTCAGTATCGGGGACACGGCCAGGAGATTGTCGAGACGCTGGCGGAATATGCCGGAGTTCCGGTGTGGAACGGATTAACCAACGAGTTTCATCCCACCCAGCTGCTGGCGGATCTGTTAACTATGCAGGAACACCTGCCGGGTAAAGCGTTTAATGAGATGACGCTGGTCTACACCGGTGATGCCCGCAACAATATGGGCAATTCCATGCTGGAAGCCGCTGCGTTAACCGGGCTGGATCTGCGCCTGGTCGCACCGCAGGCCTGCTGGCCAGAGGAAAGTCTGGTTGCAGAGTGCAAAGCGCTGGCGCAGAAAAACGGCGGCAATATTACGCTGACCGAAGATGTCGCCGCGGGCGTGAAAGGTGCGGACTTTATCTATACCGACGTCTGGGTATCAATGGGCGAAGCAAAAGAGAAGTGGGCCGAACGTATTGCGCTGCTGCGTAAGTACCAGGTTAATAGCACGATGATGGCGTTGACCGGCAATCCACAGGTGAAATTCCTGCACTGCCTGCCCGCGTTTCATGACGATCAAACCACGCTTGGCAAACAAATGGCACAGGAATATGGTCTGCACGGCGGTATGGAAGTGACCGATGAGGTCTTTGAATCACCCGCCAGCATCGTATTTGATCAGGCGGAAAACCGGATGCACACCATCAAAGCGGTGATGGTGGCGACGCTGGCGAAGTGAGGGCATGGATGAAAAGAATGCCGGATGGCGATGCTAAGCATCTTATCCGGCCTACAACCGCGCTCTCGTAGGCCGGGCAAGGCGAAGCCGCCCCCGGCAAATACGCTTATGCCACTTGCATTTTCACTACGGCTTTGCGTACCAGCGCTGGAGCACCGACCGCGCACAGCGGTTTATGCACTTCACCCGGATAGAACACCACGAAATCACCTTCGTTCAGCACCACCGTTTTCTCCTGTACCCCTTCCGGCAGGAAGGCGATATCTTTATCCGCCAGCCAGTCAGTTTCCGGCGCGCCCGCAGGCTGCGTGCTGAAGGCCATTCCTTCCTGGCCTTTGAGCAGGATCTGAATATCCAGATAGCGAGCGTGATATTCGGCGCGGCGCTGTGCAAACGGCTCCGTCATATCTTCGGCAATCAGATAAAACAGGCGATCGCCGTCAATGTCGTGCTTACCTTTTTCCGTCGCATCCGTCACATGCGCTTTAATGTGTTCAATTGCCTGACGCAGCTCTTCCGGCAGCCAGGCATCCAGGTTGTGAATATTGCCAACAATCATCTCAAACCCCTTAATTAAAACATCGTTTCATTTTAGTTGTTATACGAAAAAACGGCCTGCCATACTACTGCTATTTGCCGATATTTTGCGTCAACGCATGTTTATCGCTGATGGTGTTAAATAATTGCTAACTCTCAGCAACAGGTTATGCATAAACTTTGCATAACTTTCGGCTACCCTTTTTCAACCAGATCAGTAACCAACTGTTATTAAAAGTTTTATTAGAAAAACCAGCTATCGATCACAGTTCACCTCTCCTTCGCTATCCTTCTTCATCGTCATATTTATTTTGAAATGAACTTTACCGCGCAAATAATAAAATCATATATTCGCATAATAATTCACAACACAGAAAAAAGCACAAATAAATCAATGTATTACTTATATTACAGCACACTAAAAGTGTACATAAAATTAACACCGATAAATAACAAGACATATTCCCGCGTAGTAATTCAATTATTCATGTTTTTATTTTATTAATTCTCCGAGCCATATCATAAATTAAACATCAAAAGTCAAATATCGACCTGACTGTGAAATAAATCACGTTTCCTCATCAAATAAGATCTAAATATAGATTCCGAAATCAGCTGAAAAGTCATGACTGCAATAAATATTATTTGCAGGCACATCCTCTTTATTTTTTAAAATCGTATTAAAGGAATAATGATGGAAAAGCATTATGTCGGGTCTGAAATCGGTCAATTACGTAGCGTAATGCTACATCGCCCTAATCTCAGCTTAAAAAGGCTGACGCCATCAAATTGCCAGGAACTGCTTTTTGATGATGTTCTTTCGGTAGAGCGTGCAGGAGAAGAGCATGACATTTTCGCCAACACGTTACGTCAGCAAGGGATTGAGGTTCTGTTACTCACTGATTTATTGACACAAACCTTAGATGTCCAAGATGCCAAAGACTGGTTGCTGGAGACACAAATCTCTGATTATCGCCTTGGCCCCGCTTTCGCCACGGATATTCGTGCCTGGCTTGCAGATATGCAGCATCGGGAACTCGCCCGGCATTTAAGCGGTGGGCTAACCTACGGAGAAATTCCTGCCTCAATCAAAAATATGGTGGTCGATACTCACGATATTAATGACTTTATTATGAAGCCATTACCAAACCACTTATTTACCCGCGACACCTCATGCTGGATATATAACGGTGTGTCAATTAACCCAATGGCAAAAACCGCGCGGCAAAGAGAAACCAATAACCTGCGGGCGATCTACCGTTGGCACCCTCAATTTGCTGATGGTGAATTTATTAAATATTTCGGCGATGAAAATATTAATTACGACCACGCCACATTAGAAGGTGGAGATGTGCTGGTCATTGGTCGCGGCGCGGTACTCATCGGTATGTCGGAACGCACCACGCCGCAGGGCATTGAATTCCTTGCCCAGTCGCTGTTTAAGCATCGCCAGGCTGAACGCGTCATCGCGGTTGAACTGCCGAAACATCGCTCCTGTATGCACCTCGATACCGTCATGACCCACATTGATATCGATACCTTCTCCGTCTACCCGGAAGTGGTACGCCCGGATGTCCAGTGCTGGACCCTGACGCCAGACGGGCGCGGCGGCTTGAAACGCACCCAGGAAAGTACTCTGGTACATGCCCTCGAAAAAGCGCTGGGCCTTGACCAAATCACGCTGATAACCACCGGAGGCGACGCCTTCGAAGCTGAACGCGAACAGTGGAATGACGCCAACAACGTCCTGACGCTACGCCCCGGTGTGGTCGTGGGCTACGAGCGCAACATCTGGACCAACGAGAAATACGACAAAGCGGGCATCACCGTTTTACCCATTCCTGGCGACGAACTTGGACGCGGACGCGGCGGCGCACGCTGCATGAGCTGCCCACTGGAACGCGACGGTATTTAAGGAAAAGTCATGGAAAACAAACCTACTCTGGTTGTGGCGTTGGGCGGCAATGCGCTGCTCAAACGCGGCGAGCCGCTGGAAGCTGACATCCAGCGCAAGAACATTGAGCTGGCGGCAAAGACTATCGCTCAGCTCACACAGCAATGGCGCGTAATTCTGGTGCACGGCAATGGCCCGCAGGTTGGACTTTTGGCGTTGCAAAACAGTGCGTATGCCAGCGTCACCCCCTATCCGCTCGACATTCTCGGCGCGGAAAGTCAGGGAATGATTGGCTATATGCTGCAACAGGCGCTGAAAAACCAGCTTCCACAGCGTGAAATTAGTGTGCTGCTGACTCAGGTTGAAGTCGATGCCCGCGATCCAGCCTTCAGCAATCCGACCAAATATATCGGACCGATTTACGACGACGCTCAGGCTAAAACGCTACACGCGGAAAAGGGCTGGATTTTCAAAGCCGATGGCAAAGCGTTCCGCCGCGTTGTGCCCTCTCCACAACCCAAACGTATCGTTGAAAGTGATGCCATTCGTACATTGATCGCCCGCGATCATCTGGTGATTTGCAACGGCGGAGGCGGCGTACCGGTGGTGGAAAAAGCCGATGGCTACCACGGCATTGAAGCGGTGATCGACAAGGATCTCTCCGCCGCCCTACTCGCCCGCCAACTCCATGCCGATGCGTTGCTGATCCTCACCGATGCTGATGCCGTGTACCTCGACTGGGGCAAACCTACCCAGCGCCCGCTGTCCCAGGTCACCCCGGAACTGCTCGGTGAAATGCAATTCGACGCCGGTTCAATGGGCCCCAAAGTCACCGCCTGCGCGGAATTCGTCTCTCACTGTCGGGGAATTGCTGGCATCGGTTCACTGGCCGACGGTCCGGCCATTCTCGCCGGCGACAAAGGCACGCTAATTCGTCTCGAAACCACCGACGCTAACGCGTAGGACTTTTTTTTGCCGGATGACGGCTTCGCCTTATCCGGCCTACATAAGGACATTTTCATGACTGTTAACCTGAAAAATCGCAATTTTCTCAAACTGCTGGACTACACCCCGACGGAAATCCAGTACCTGATCGATCTGGCTATCGAGTTAAAAACGGCAAAAAAGGCCGGGCGCGAAAGACAGACGCTGGTCGGTAAAAATATCGCGCTGATCTTCGAAAAAACCTCAACCCGTACCCGCTGTGCCTTTGAAGTCGGCGCTTTCGATCAAGGCGCGCAGGTGACCTATCTCGGCCCAAGCGGATCGCAGATCGGCCATAAAGAATCAATGAAAGATACTGCCCGCGTGCTAGGCCGCATGTACGACGGCATTGAATATCGCGGATACGGCCAGGACATTGTGGAGGAACTGGGGCAATTTGCCGGAGTTCCTGTTTGGAATGGACTGACAAATGAATTTCACCCCACCCAGATCCTCGCGGATCTGATGACCATGCTGGAACACGCCCCGGGTAAAACCTTGCCGGAACTGAGTTTCGCTTATCTCGGTGACGCCCGCAATAACATGGGTAATTCGCTGATGGTTGGCGCAGCGAAAATGGGGATGGATATCCGTCTGGTCGCACCTAAATCCTTCTGGCCTGACGAGGCACTGGTTGCCGAATGCCGTGAAATTGCCAGCGTGACTGGCGCACGCATTACGCTCACAGAGGATGTTGAGGAAGGCGTATACGACGTCGATTTCCTCTACACCGATGTCTGGGTCTCTATGGGCGAACCCAAAGAAGCCTGGGCAGAACGCGTTAGCCTGATGACGCCCTATCAAATTAACCAGCGGGTCATCAACGCAACCGGTAACCCCAATGTGAAATTTATGCACTGTCTGCCCGCCTTCCATAACGAGCACACAAAGGTTGGACGTGAAATCGAAATGGCCTACGGCCTGAAAGGGCTTGAAGTCACGGAAGAGGTTTTTGAGTCAGCTCATTCCATCGTCTTCGACGAAGCAGAGAACCGGATGCATACCATTAAAGCGGTAATGGTAGCGACCCTCGGCGACTAACCCCAGCGGGCGTATGTCGCCTGACGGCATATGCCCAAGCTATCCGGAGAACATCATGGGCAAATTCAAATTTCCCAGCGCATATACCATCCTGTTTATTCTCATTGCACTCGTCGCGGTTATGACCTGGATAGTCCCGGCAGGGAAATACCAGATGGCGATGAATGCTACTCTGGGCAAAGAAGTGCCAGTTGCCGGTACTTATGCCCCCACAGAGGCGCACCCGCAAGGTTTTACCGCTGTACTGCTGGCCCCGATTGACGGTCTTTACAACCACGAAACCTATACCGCAGGCGCTATTGATGTGGCGTTGTTTGTCCTGATTATTGGTGGGTTTCTCGGCGTAGTAAACAAAACAGGCGCCATCGACGCAGGTATCGAGCGCGTGACGGTCAGGTTGAACGGTAAAGAGGAGTGGATGATCCCCATTCTGATGGGACTTTTCGCCGCCGGAGGTACGATTTACGGGATGGCGGAGGAATCACTCCCTTTTTACACATTGCTGGTTCCGGTCATGATGGCCGCACGCTTTGATCCGTTGGTTGCCGCCGCCACCGTTCTGCTCGGCGCGGGCATTGGCACACTCGGCTCGACAATCAACCCTTTCGCAACGGTTATCGCGGCTAACGCCGCCGGGATCCCCTTCACCCAGGGAATGCTGATGCGCATTCTGCTGCTGGTCGTCGGCTATGTTATCTGTGTGGTGTGGGTCATGCGTTATGCGCGCAAAGTCCGCAATCACCCGGAGTTGTCGATTGTGGCGGATAAAATGGAGGAAAACCGTGCGCATTTTCTCGGCAATCGCGGCAATACCAATCTTGAATTCACAGCCACGCGTAAGTGGATCCTGCTGATATTCGCCGCCGCCTTTGCGGTAATGATTTATGGCGTCGCGGTACTCGGATGGTGGATGGCAGAAATATCCGCAGTCTTTCTGGGTTCCGCTATTATCGTCGGCGTGATTGCCCGCATGAGTGAAGAAGCCTTCACCAGTACCTTCATTGACGGTGCGCGGGACCTGCTTGGCGTGGCGCTGATTATCGGCATTGCACGCGGTATCGTCGTGGTGATGGACAACGGCATGATCACCCACACTATTTTGCACAGCGCCGAAAATTTAGTCTCCGGTCTGTCCACCACCATTTTCATCAATGTAACCTACTGGCTGGAAGTATTGCTCTCCTTCCTGGTCCCTTCCTCGTCTGGCCTGGCGGTGCTCACGATGCCCATTATGGCCCCGCTGGCCGACTTCGCGCATGTACAGAGGGATCTGGTCGTCACCGCGTATCAATCCGCTTCCGGCATTGTGAATCTGATTACACCCACCTCAGCCGTCGTGATGGGTGGGTTAGCCATCGCCCGTGTTCCTTACGTGCGCTACCTGAAATGGGTCGCCCCGCTCCTGCTCATTTTGACGTTACTGAACATGGCCGTCCTGAGTATCGGCGCGATGTTGTAGCCCTTTTAGCCGTCGGATCCCGACGGCTTTTTTGAGCGCATTCTCGTTTTTCTGCGCAACCGCCCGTTTGAGCCGTTATTGATACTGCAAATGTGGTGAATTTCGCCATCACATTGATACAAATGATAAACTTAGGGTGTATTTATGAAGGAATTCGATGATTACTCGACCAAAGAGCAGAAACAATTGGCGATTTGTCAGCGCCTGATTAGCGAAAAAAGCTACCTTTCTCAGGAAGCGCTTCGCCGCGATCTCCAACACCATGGTTTTACCGGAATTAGTCAGTCAACGGTATCCCGTCTGCTGAAACTGCTCGGGGCTATAAAAATAAGAAATACAAAAGGGCAAAAAATTTATTCTGTAAATCCGCAGTCGCGCCCCGCTCCTGATGCTGCCCGATCGATTGCTGAAATGGTGGTCAGCGTTGAGCACAATAGCGAATTTATCCTCATCCACACGGCGGCAGGTTATGGCCGTGCCGTTGCCAGAATCCTCGATTACCACGCGTTACCAGAGATTCTGGGTGTCATCGCTGGCAGCAGTATTGTCTGGGTTGCGCCGCGAGTTGTGCAGCGAACGGGGCTGGTGCACAAGCAGATTAACTATCTATTTAAAATGAATTAAAATTCATAAGAACCGTTTGCGGTGAATAAATTGTGCATTTTCCGCTTGATCCCATAACGGAGCTGAGTATAATCGCGGACAATTTGCCGGGAGGATGTATGGTTCAGTGTGTACGACATTTTGTCTTACCGCGTCTGAAAAAGGACGCTGGCCTGCCGTTTTTCTTTCCGTTGATCACCCATTCCGAGCCCCTCAATTGAGGGGCTTTTTTTTTGCCCAGGCGTCAGGAGATAAACATGGCTAACCCGCTCTATCAAAAACACATCATTTCCATAAACGACCTCAGCCGCGATGACCTCAATCTGGTCCTCGCGACGGCGGCGAAATTAAAAGCTAACCCACAGCCGGAGCTGTTAAAGCATAAGGTTATCGCCAGTTGCTTCTTTGAAGCGTCAACCCGCACCCGTTTATCCTTTGAAACCTCCATGCACCGCCTGGGCGCCAGCGTGGTGGGTTTTTCTGACAGCAGCAACACGTCGCTGGGCAAAAAAGGCGAAACCCTGGCCGATACCATTTCCGTCATCAGCACCTATGTCGACGCCATCGTCATGCGTCATCCGCAGGAAGGCGCCGCACGTCTGGCTACAGAGTTCTCCGGTAACGTTCCGGTACTGAACGCAGGCGACGGCTCCAACCAACATCCCACCCAAACGCTGCTGGACCTGTTTACCATTCAGGAAACGCAGGGTCGCCTGGACAATCTGCACATCGCCATGGTGGGTGACCTGAAATATGGCCGTACCGTCCACTCCCTGACCCAGGCGCTGGCGAAGTTCGAAGGTAACCGTTTCTACTTCATCGCCCCGGACGCACTGGCCATGCCGCAATACATTCTGGATATGTTGAACGAAAAAGGTATCGCCTGGAGCCTGCACGGCACTATCGAAGAGGTGATGGCGGAGGTCGATATCCTCTACATGACCCGCGTACAAAAAGAGCGTCTGGACCCGTCCGAATACGCCAACGTGAAAGCACAGTTTGTCCTGCGCGCCAGCGATTTGAACGGCGCCAGAGCAAACATGAAGGTGCTACATCCGCTGCCGCGCATCGATGAAATCACCACCGACGTCGATAAGACGCCGCACGCCTGGTATTTCCAGCAGGCTGGCAACGGCATCTTCGCCCGCCAGGCGTTACTGGCACTGGTACTGAATAACGAACTGGCACTGTAAGGGAGAAAAAAAGATGACACACGATAACAAACTGCAGGTTGAAGCCATCAAACGTGGCACCGTGATTGACCACATTCCCGCACAGGTTGGTTTTAAGCTGCTGACGCTGTTCAAACTGACGGAAACCGACCAACGTATCACCATCGGTCTGAACCTGCCGTCTGGCGAGATGGGCCGTAAGGATCTGATTAAAATCGAAAACACGTTCCTGACCGACGAGCAGGTAAACCAGCTCTCCCTGTACGCCCCGCAGGCAACGGTAAACCGCATTGACGATTACGACGTAGTGGGTAAATCACGTCCGAGCCTGCCTGAGCGTATCGATAACGTGCTGGTTTGCCCGAACAGCAACTGCATCAGTCATGCTGAGCCGGTTTCTTCCAGTTTTGCAGTGAAAAAACGTGCCGATGACATCGCACTCAAATGCAAATACTGTGAAAAAGAGTTTTCGCATTATGTGGTGCTGGCCAACTAATTGGGGTTGGTTATGAGATCCCGGCTCCCGTTACACATAAGCATTCGCAATGCATCGAGGCGGCAAGTCCGATTATCACTGGGAGCATAGTAAACTATGTGACCAGGGTAAGAGGACGTAGCCAACGAAGAGGCAGTGTGAAGGATGACGTGTATAATGGGCGGGAACATTCTACTACCGCTGTAAATTCAGGAGAAATCATGAGCAAGACTATCGCGACGGAAAATGCACCAGCAGCAATCGGCCCATACGTTCAGGGCGTTGACCTGGGTAGCATGGTAATCACTTCCGGTCAGATCCCGGTCGATCCGAAAACCGGTGCCGTAGCGGAAGACGTATCCGCTCAGGCACGTCAGTCGCTGGAAAACGTAAAAGCTATCGTTGAAGCAGCAGGCCTGAAAGTGGGCGACATCGTAAAAACGACCGTTTTCGTTAAAGACCTGAACGATTTCGCCACCGTAAACGCGACCTACGAAGCATTCTTCACCGAGCACAACGCGACCTTCCCGGCGCGTTCTTGCGTAGAAGTTGCCCGTCTGCCGAAAGACGTGAAAATCGAGATTGAAGCGATCGCCGTTCGTCGCTAAGTCTCCTTGTGCCGGATGGCGGCTTCGCCTTATCCGGCCTACGCAAGCGTAGTTTGTAGGCCCGGTAAGCGTGAGCGCCACCGGGCATTTATCACATCACGCCAAACAATTTCGGCAGGAACAGCGAAATCGCCGGAATGTACGTCACCAACATCAACACCAGGAATAGCACAAGGTAGAACGGCAGCATCGCCTTTACCACCTGTTCTATTTTCTGCTTACTCACCGCACTGGCCACAAACAGCACCGACCCTACCGGTGGCGTAATAAGGCCGATCCCTAAGTTCACCAGCATGATCATGCCAAAATGGACTGGATCAATGCCGAGTGCGTTGGTCACTGGCAGCAGAACCGGCGTCAAAATCAGGATCAGCGGCGCCATATCCATCAGCGTACCGATCAGCAGCAGCATGATGTTAATGCACATCAGAATGACGTATTTGTTGTCCGAGATGCTGGTGAAAGCTTCAGTGATACGCATCGGCAATTGCATATAGGTCATAACGGCGCCGAACGCAGCGGCAAAGCCTATCAGGATCATGACGATCGTGACCGTTTTCACCGTGCGGAACATCAGCTTTGGCAGCTCAGACCATTTATAGTCACGATAGATAAACATGGTGACAAAGAAGGCCCAAAGGCAGGCAATCGCCGCAGATTCCGTCGCGGTAAAGATACCTGACAGGATGCCGCCCATGATGATCACAACCGTCATCAGGCCCCACAGCGTATCGACGAAAATCTTCAGCGCCTGGCGAAACGGTACGCGTTCCCCTTTTGGATAACCGCGCTTGTGCGCAAAAGCCACGCACATTACCATCAGACTGAAACTTAACAGCAGGCCCGGTAGGATCCCGGCGATAAACAGTGCGGCAATCGACACCGTTCCGCCTGTAGCCAGCGAGTAAATAACCGAGTTATGGCTGGGCGGCGTAAGAATCGCCTGCACCGAACCACTGGCCGTTACCGCCGCGGCAAAGTCGCGCGGATAACCTTTTTTATCCATTTCCGGGATCATTACCGAACCAATGGATGCGGTATCCGCTACAGACGATCCAGAAATAGCGCCAAAAAAGGTTGATGCCACAATGTTTACCAGCGACAGTCCGCCGCGAATAAAGCCAACAAAAATATAGGCAAAGTTCACCAGTCGCCGCGCAATTCCCCCTTCGGCCATAATAGCCCCGGCCAGAATAAAGAACGGGATCGCCAGCAGGGAGAACTTATTCACCCCGCTGGTCAGTTGGATCATCACAGCTTCCAGCGGAATATCAATGTACCAGGCGCCAATAATGGCGCTAATCCCTACCGCGTACGCTACCGGTACCCCAATTGCCAGCATAATGCCGAGCGTAAAGACGAGAATAAATGCATCCATCTGCTTTCCTTTCTGAAATGGGGGCGGTAACTAGCTGGTCGATCCCAGCATGACAACGGGACGTTGGTACTGTGGACCACGGAAAATCTTTTCTGCGATAAACAGCAGCGTTATGGCAGAGCCAATCGGCAATGGAAGGTAGTTTTGCCCGGCGCTTAAAAGCGGGAATTCGGCCACGGGCTGTCCCCACAGCTCAAGACAGAGATTGGTTCCGTACCAGAGGATAAAAAGGCTTATCGCCACTAACATAACGTCAGCGATTACAGAGCAATAACGGCGGGAAGCATCACCCAGACGGTCAATCACCATACTTACCGCGATATGCGAGCCTGCGCGATAGCTCACCGCCGCGCCAATAAAGGTGAATGTCACCATACACAGAATAGCGACGGGTTCAGGCCATGACAGGGCGTTATTCAGAACATAACGCGCGAATATACCAATGGGGATAATGGCGACCATGACTAATAATGCGATACCGGCAATCCACATTGACACCCGATAAAGAAAATCCATTACCGATGAATAGCATTCACCCATAATCATCACCTCGAATTAATCAAAAGATTCAGGCGGAGGGTTGATATCCTCCACCTGATGAATTACTTCACATCCTGAATTCGTTTGATCAAATCCTGGTGGTCTTTACCGTAATTATCCCGCACTGACTGCGTGGCTTTATAAAAATAGTCCGTATCAATATCGTGGAACTGAACGCCGTTGGCTTTCATGGTCTCCAGCGATTTTGCATTATAATCCTGCCAAAGTTTTCGTTGCTCTACCTGTGCTTCTTTGGCGAGTTTAATAATGAGGTCCTGGTCTTCTTTTTTCAACTTATCCCATTTGGCTTTCGAGAACAGAAAAAGCTCAGGAATAATAAAGTGTTTGCTCCAGGTATAGTTTTTCACGACCGGCAAATAGTTATGCGCAACAAACGTTGGCGGGTTATTTTCCGTGCCATCAATAACGCCGGTCTGCATACCGCTAAATACTTCACTGACGCCCATGACAACGGAGTTAGCGCCCATCGCTTTCAGGGTATCCAGCGCTATCGGACTCCCTTGAACACGGATTTTCATACCGTGTAAATCTTCCGGTTTCACCACTGGATTTTTGGTGATCAGGTTGCGCGTTCCGGCATCCATCCAGCCGAGGAACACCAGCCGCGATTTGGCGTTGGCCGTCAGGCGGTCGCCAATCTCCTGACCAATCATGCCGTCGAGAACCTTATGCAGATGGTCTTCATCACGGAAAATATATGGCAGGGTAAACACGTTAATTTCAGGGAGAATAGCGGCGACTGGTGTCATTGAGACACGAATAATATCGATAGCGCCTAATTGTGCCTGCTCAATCATCTGTTTTTCGTCGCCTAACACGCCACCGGGAAAGGTTTTAATCTCCAGACGACCTTCGGTGGCGGCGCTAAGTTTTTCCCCCATATGTTTCACGGCAACAACGTTCGGGTAATCAGCCGGATGCACATCTGCGGCGCGAAAGGTTTGTGCCAGCGTTGCATGACTCGCCAGTAATACAGACGCGCCAATACACAGACTTAACAGGTTTTTTGTCAGTTTCATTTGTCCTTCTCCAGAAGTTCATAATATCCATTAACAGGAATAGCTTGCAGAGCAAATGACTGCCGGAATTAAAAACGGGCAGCGAGAAACTTTCTTAACGACGTTACCTGCGCAGACTAACTGGTGTAACAATTTATTTCGATGACTACGTTCACAAAAAATCGCAGATAGTTAAATTTTTTAGCACACTGTTTCATTTTTGCAATGTAGATCGTTTTATTGATAAAAAAACAACGCAAGAAAGGCGATTTGATACTAACAACCCGCGTTAGTATTTCAATAAAAATAAAACACCAATATTTCGGGAGAATATCTTTCGAATGAAAAAGTGAAATGCAGGATGGTATTAACACCATCCTGCAGAAGAGAAGTTGAGGATTACTGCCAGCCGTAGCGGCGGCTATAAAAACCTTTCACAAGCTGGGTTAATGTCATGTAACCCGCCAGAATCGCAATCAGCCACGGGAAGTAGCTCAGCGGCAGCGCCTGCAATTGCAGATAGCTGGCCAGCGGCGAGAACGGTAATGCAATGCCCACCACCATTACCACCAGCGTCATCAGCATCAGCGGCCATGCGGCGCGGCTTTGGATGAACGGCACGCGACGGGTACGGATCATATGCACAATCAGCGTTTGCGACAGCAGGCCCACCACGAACCAGCCAGACTGGAACAATGTCTGATGTTCAGGCGTATTGGCATGGAAGACGAACCACATCAGGCAGAAAGTCAGAATGTCAAAGATCGAGCTGATCGGTCCAAAGAAGATCATAAAGCGGCCCAACTCGGCGGGATTCCAGCGCTGCGGCTTTTTGATCTGCTCTTCATCAACGTTATCAAACGGAATCGCCACCTGGGATACATCGTACAGCAGGTTCTGAATCAGTAAGTGCAACGGCAACATCGGCAGGAACGGTAAGAAGGCGCTCGCCACCAGCACGCTAAACACATTACCGAAGTTAGAACTGGCCGTCATTTTGATGTACTTCAGCATGTTAGAGAAGGTACGGCGTCCTTCGATTACCCCTTCTTCCAGCACCATCAGGCTCTTTTCCAGCAGGATGATATCAGCCGCTTCACGGGCAATATCAACCGCACCATCAACGGAGATACCAATGTCCGCCGCGCGCAGCGCCGGAGCGTCGTTAATGCCATCCCCCATAAAGCCGACCACATGACCTTCGCGCTTGAGCAGTGTGACAATACGCTCTTTGTGCATTGGTGTCAGGCGGGCAAACAGCGTGGTGCGCTGGGCAAGCGTTGCCAGTTCGTCATCGCTTAACCCCTCAATGCTGCTACCGATAACCACATCGCCCGCATCCAGTCCCACTTCATGACACACTTTCGCCGCCACCAGCTCGCTATCGCCCGTCAGAATTTTCACCGTAATACCGCTGGCTTTCAGCGCTTTAAGCGCCGGTGCGGTGGTCTCTTTCGGCGGATCGAGGAACGCGATATAGCCTTCGAGGATCAGATCGGATTCATCAATACGCTGGTAATCCCCCTCACGCGCTGGCAGGTATTTCGTCGCCACCGCCACCACGCGCAGCCCCTGGCGGTTCAGCGTGTCCGTGACGCGTTTCACCCGACGCAGCATGTTGTCATCTAACGGAACAATCTTACCATTGTGGCGCACCTGGGTACACACGCTGAGGATCTCCTGTAGTGCCCCTTTACAGACCAACTGGTGCACATCGGTTTCTTCTGCCACCACCACCGACATGCGGCGACGTTCGAAATCAAACGGGATCTCATCGACTTTTTGCCAGCGGGTAGAGAGCCGGCGGGCGGATTCTTCGTCCACGCCTTCCAGCACTGCCGTATCCAGCAGATTCTTCAGCCCGGTCTGGTAGTGGCTGTTCAGCCACGCAGAATGCAGGACGTGTTCGCTGGGCTTTCCAGATATATCAGTATGATTCTCCAGCACTATTTTATCTTGTGTCAGAGTGCCGGTTTTATCGGTGCACAGAATATCCATCGCGCCAAAGTTCTGGATAGCGTCGAGGTGTTTAACGATAACCTTTTGTTTTGACAGCTTCACCGCCCCACGCGCCAGCGTCGAGGTGACGATCATCGGCAGCATTTCTGGAGTCAGTCCCACCGCCACAGACAGCGCAAACAGCGCCGCTTCCCACCAGTCACCTTTGGTGTAGCCATTGATGATAAGCACGATGGGCGCCATCACCAGCATAAAGCGGATCAGCAGCATGCTGACGCGGCTGATCCCTTTCTGGAAGGCATTCTGCTCGCTTTCCTGCTCGCTGACGCGGCCCGCCAGTTGCCCGAACCAGGTATTGGCCCCGGTCGCAATCACGATGGCCTGCGCCGTGCCGCTCACCACATTGGTGCCCATAAAGCACAGGGTATCGCATTCCAGCGGGTTGCTTTGCTGCGGGTCGCGGCTGGTTGCAACTTTCTCTACCGGCAGCGATTCACCGGTCAGCGAAGCCTGAGCCACAAACAGGTCACGAGCCTGTACCACGCGCAGATCGGCCGGGATCATATCCCCTGCCGCCAGTTTGATAATATCGCCAGGAACCAACTGATCGATCGGCAGTTCAACCCAACCGTTCTCCCCTTTCTCGTTGATAACGCGCAGCACCGTGGCGGTGTTGCTGACCATCGCTTTCAACGCATCCGCCGCTTTGGTGGAACGCGCCTCCTGCACAAAATTCAGCAGCGTCGAGATGGCGACCATCAGCGCGATGACGCCGGCAGCGAACAGATCCTCAGTGGCATAGGAAATCGCACCAAGGATGGTCAGCAGAATATTAAACGGGTTGCGGTAGCAGACCCACAGATGCACCCACCAGGGCGACGGCTTCTGCGCCGGCAACTGGTTTTCGCCATGGATTTCGCGAGCTTTCTCGACTTCTGCGGCGTTCAACCCTTCTGGGTGCGCGCCGAACGTTTTCCACAGCGCTGCTTCGTCCATCAGCGCCATTTTCAGGCAATGTTCGCTCAGCGAGGGTGGGATCGGCGTGCTGGCAACGGTCTGCGCATTGGGTAGCGGATCGCGATGCACCAGACGATGCGGTAGATGGCGGTTTAGCCGGGCAAATAGCTGGCGAGTAATATTTTTGAACATAGGCAGTCCCCCTGCACCAGTATAAACAGGCGCAGTAAATCCTTCAGGCGTGGCAAAGCCTTGCCTGATGGCAATCTCAAAATCGTAACAGGGACGTCAGAACGTCACTGTCTTACGCATCCGGTAAGACAGTGAAAGACAGGCTTACCGGAAAGGGTTGTTTCTCCGTCTCGGGAGAGGGGTGGGATCGGGATCCATATAGCCTCCGGTAAGTGAAAGATTTGCGCTGCGGATTATACGCAGAAAACCATAAGGTTTGTGGCAATTATGGCGGTATGATACAGCACGGAAACTAAACCAAATGTATACCAGACTTTGCCCATTGCACTGCGCTTGAGTAAAGTTATTCTCTATTTGGCATAACTTCACACGCAACATGGGAAAACAGGATGCAAAATCGGCTGACCATTAAAGACATCGCCCGCTTAAGCGGTGTGGGAAAATCAACCGTTTCCCGTGTGCTCAACAATGAAAGCGGCGTGAGTGAACGCACCCGCGAGCGCGTTGAAGCGGTGATGAATCAGCACGGTTTTTCCCCTTCTCGCTCCGCACGCGCCATGCGTGGGCAAAGCGACAAGGTAGTGGCGATTATCGTCACGCGTCTGGACTCACTTTCGGAAAATCTCGCCGTGCAGACTATGCTGCCCGCCTTTTATGAACAGGGTTACGATCCGATCATGATGGAAAGCCAGTTCTCACCCGAACTGGTTGAAGAACATCTCGGCATGCTCCGACGCCGTAATATTGACGGCGTGGTGCTGTTTGGTTTTACCGGCATTACTGAATCCATGCTCACCACCTGGCAGGATTCGCTGGTGCTGCTGGCAAGAGATGCCAAAGGCTTTGCCTCGGTCTGCTATGACGATGAGGGTGCCATTCGCACCCTGATGCAGCGTTTATATGAACGCGAGCATCGCCATATTAGCTTTCTTGGCGTTCCTCATAGCGACGTGACCACCGGTAAGCGCCGCCATGAAGCTTATCTGGCATTTTGTAAGAAACACAAATTGCATCCGGTTGCCGCGCTGCCGGGTCTGGCCATGAAGCAGGGCTATGAGCAGGCCGCCAGTGTCATCACCCCGGAAACCACCGCATTAGTCTGCGCGACGGACACCCTCGCCCTTGGGGTCAGCAAATACCTGCAGGAGCAGCGAATTGAGAACCTGCAGTTGGCGAGCGTGGGCAGCACGCCGCTGATGAAATTCCTCCATCCGGAAATTATCACCGTCGACCCAGGATACGCCGAAGCCGGGCGACAAGCGGCCTCTCAGCTGATCGAGCAGATCAACGGCCGCAGTGAACCACGACAAATCGTTATTCCTTCCACCCTCTCCTGACCGCTTTCTGAGCGTTAATTTGTGATCTTCGCTGCGTTTCGGGAACGTTCCCATTTTTAAATATTCATCGACGATATACTCTGGCGCCAACAACGCGAGAGTTGCCGGATGGCGACCTAACGCGTCTTATCCGGCCTACGGGGAACACACGTCATCATGAGCAAAATAAAACAAGCAGACATCGACCGGCTGATTGAGCTGGTAGGCGGGCGCGACAATATCGCCACGGTAAGTCACTGCATTACTCGCCTGCGTTTTGTGCTGAATCAGCCTGCGAACGCCAGGCCGAAAGATATCGAACAGTTGCCGATGGTCAAAGGCTGCTTCACCAACGCCGGGCAATTTCAGGTGGTGATTGGCACCGAGGTAGGTGATTACTACAAAGCACTGCTGGCAACTACCGGACAAGCCAGCGCCGACAAAGAGCAGGCGAAAAAAGCGGCGCGGCAGAATATGAAATGGCATGAACAGCTGATTTCTCATTTTGCGGAGATCTTCTTCCCGCTGCTGCCCGCGCTGATTAGCGGCGGCTTGATCTTAGGCTTCCGTAACGTGATCGGCGATCTGCCGATGAGCAATGGCCAGACGCTGGCGCAGATGCATCCTTCGCTGAAAACCCTTTACGACTTCCTGTGGCTGATTGGCGAGGCGATCTTCTTCTATTTGCCGGTCGGAATCTGCTGGTCGGCGGTGAAGAAAATGGGCGGTACGCCGATCCTCGGTATTGTGCTGGGCGTAACCCTGGTTTCACCGCAGTTAATGAACGCTTATTTGCTCGGTCAGCAGGCACCGGAAGTGTGGAACTTCGGCCTGTTCAGCATTGAGAAAGTGGGCTACCAGGCGCAGGTTATTCCAGCGTTGCTGGCGGGTCTGGCGCTTGGATTGATTGAAACACGCCTGAAACGCATCGTCCCGGACTACCTGTATCTGGTGGTGGTTCCGGTATGCTCACTGATCCTCGCAGTGTTCCTCGCCCACGCGTTTATTGGTCCGTTTGGTCGCTGGATTGGCGACGGCGTCGCCTTTGCCGTTCGCCACCTGATGACCGGTAGCTTTGCCCCAATTGGCGCGGCCCTGTTCGGCTTCCTGTACGCCCCGCTGGTGATCACCGGTGTGCATCAGACCACGCTGGCTATCGACATGCAGATGATTCAGAGCATGGGCGGCACGCCGGTATGGCCACTGATCGCACTGTCGAATATCGCTCAGGCTTCTGCGGTGGTCGGGATCATTATCTCCAGTCGCAAGCACAACGAACGTGAAATCTCCGTTCCTGCCGCGATCTCTGCTTATCTTGGAGTAACTGAACCAGCAATGTACGGGATCAACCTGAAATACCGCTTCCCGATGCTGTGCGCGATGATCGGCTCCGGTCTCGCCGGACTGCTGTGCGGCCTGAACGGTGTGCTGGCAAACGGGATTGGCGTCGGCGGTTTGCCGGGCATCCTCTCCATCCAGCCGACTTATTGGCAGGTATTTGGCATGGCGATGGTCATTGCGATTGTTATCCCAATGATACTGACCTCATTTGTTTACCAGCGTAAATACCGTCTGGGCACATTACAAATTATCTAACTTTTCTTCGGGGCGCAGTTGCGCCCCAGCGTATTTCCAGGAAACAACCATGAATATTCCCCACTGGTGGCAAAACGGCGTTATCTATCAGGTTTACCCCAAGAGTTTTCAGGACACTACCGGCAGCGGCACCGGCGATTTACGCGGCGTGACGCAGCGTCTCGACTATCTGCAAAAACTGGGCGTTGATGCCATCTGGCTGACGCCGTTCTATATTTCGCCGCAGGTTGATAACGGCTACGACGTCGCGGATTACCTGTCTGTCGATCCGGCCTACGGTACGCTGGAAGATTTTGACGAACTGGTGGCGCAGGCGAAAGCCCGCGGCATCCGTATTATTCTCGATATGGTGTTTAACCACACCTCAACCCAGCACGCCTGGTTTCGTGAAGCGCTGGATAAAGACAGCCCGTATCGTCAGTTTTATCTCTGGCGCGACGGCACGCCAGACAGCCCGCCGAATAACTGGCGTTCCAAATTTGGCGGTAACGCCTGGGGCTGGCACGCCGAAAGCGAGCAGTACTATCTGCACCTCTTTGCTCCGGAGCAGGCCGATCTGAACTGGGAAAATCCGGCGGTACGCGCCGAGCTAAAAAAAGTCTGTGAGTTCTGGGCCGATCGCGGCGTGGACGGATTGCGCCTCGACGTGGTGAATCTTATCTCTAAAGATCAGGACTTCCCGAACGATCCCGACGGCGATGGGCGGCGTTTTTATACCGATGGCCCGCGCGCGCATGCGTTTTTACGCGAGATGAACCGCGACGTCTTCACGCCACGCGGCCTGATGACGGTGGGC
This sequence comes from Citrobacter sp. Cf087, assembly GCF_030334285.1. Taxonomy (NCBI): domain Bacteria; kingdom Pseudomonadati; phylum Pseudomonadota; class Gammaproteobacteria; order Enterobacterales; family Enterobacteriaceae; genus Citrobacter; species Citrobacter sp. Cf087. The sequence goes on along the minus strand of NZ_JAOWED010000029.1, from coordinate 127,854 downwards.
GAGATGTCTTCCACCACACTGGAAAACTGCCAGCAGTACGCCGCTCTCGATGGCAGCGAACTGTCGATGACCTTTAACTTTCACCACCTGAAAGTGGATTACCCCAACGGTGAGAAGTGGACGTTAGCCAAACCCGATTATGTCGCGCTGAAAACCCTGTTCCGTCACTGGCAGCAGGGCATGCACAATCAGGCCTGGAACGCGCTGTTCTGGTGTAACCACGATCAGCCGCGCATCGTGTCGCGTTTTGGCGATGAAGGTAAATACCGCATTCCGTCGGCCAAAATGCTGGCGATGGTGCTGCATGGCATGCAGGGCACGCCCTATATCTACCAGGGTGAAGAGATCGGCATGACCAATCCGCACTTCAGCCAGATTACCGATTATCGCGATGTGGAAAGCCATAACATGTTTGCCGAACTGAACGGTCAGGGGCGAGATGCCGACGAACTGCTGGCGATCCTCGCCAGTAAATCCCGCGATAACAGCCGCACGCCGATGCAGTGGGATGCCAGCCAACACGCGGGCTTTACCGAGGGCGAGCCATGGATCAATCTGTGTGACAACGCGGCGGAGATCAACGTGGTTGCAGCACTGAACGATACCGACTCGGTGTTCTACACCTATCAGAAACTGATCGCATTGCGCAAAGTGGAGCCAGTTATTACCTGGGGCGACTATCAGGATCTGTTACCGGACAGCCCACATCTGTGGTGTTACCAACGCGAGTGGCAAGGGCAGCGACTGCTGGTCATTGCTAATCTGAGCGATACCTTCCAGAACTGGCAGCCAGTCCAGGCCGATGGAAACTGGCAGGTGCTGATGCACAACTATGCCGAGGTCGCCAGCCAACCTGGGGACATGACACTACGTCCTTTTGAGGCCGTCTGGTGGTTGCAGAAGTAACGCCGCAAAGATACGGATAAGCATCTTTATCCGTATCTTTTATTATTCAATTCAGGAGTGACGTATAGCGATACCTGAAATGTACCATGATAAAATTTACAAGCGCTGGAGAATAAAACAAAAATACCCCTGCCTCTTATTATATAACCCGGCAGGATATTATGAAAAATCTTATTAGAACATGTTCTCTTTCAGCATTACTGATTAGCAGCCAGGGATGGTGTGGAAATACTGCTGTTGATTTACGCTTTGGTCATAACACCAACTCTGACGTTAATGACTCACGTATTAAAGTCATGCACCAGGCCGATAATGGATTTTATTTTTCCGTTGAGGCTGCACAAAATCACAATGACACATTTTTTGGCGATACCGATCGTAACGACCCCGATGATAAAGGTGTCACTGAAGCCGCTCAAGAAATAGAAACACGCTGGCGTTTTGATTTAGGCGATGGTTATGCAATTGCGCCGGGGATGGTTACTGTATTTACCACCAGCAACACGCATTACCGTCCCTTTATTCAGGGATGGAAGTCTTTTGATAATGGACTTAATCTCTCCGCGCGTTATCGCTATAACACCGTAAATGACTCACACAGTGACAGAGAATTAGACGGCAGCGGTTACACTCGCCGTCAATCTCACCAGTTCGATATCTGGTTTGCCTATAATATCGGCAAGTTTGGCATGTCTTATAATCCCCGCTTCCGCTGGCAGGATGGTGTCGACCAGGGAACGGGTGATGATACGTATTGGGAGCATACCGTGGCGTTCAATTATAAACTGGACGATGGCTGGACCCCGTATGTTGAGCTAGTGTCTCTTGATAAAACCTACATCAATGACCACGGAAATCATGAAAATGATTACGCCGTGCGTCTGGGTATCGTTAAGCAACTCTGATGTTTTACGCCGCATCGTGTTGCAACAAATAGCAACCGATGCGGTCAACAACGGTCAACAACTCCAGTTGACCTTCCCGTTGGTACAAGGAAATCGCATCGATATCAATGTCCAGGGGCCAACACAGCGTAGCCAGCGCCGCTAACGACGATTCTCTCCTGGTAATCGCAATTATTTTTAGCCCTTTTCGCAAAGCATTTCTTGCCATCTCAACTAAAGAAGCGGTTTCTCCCGATTTACTGATCAGCACCAGCGTTCCTCGCGAGACCCGGGTAAGCTGATGAATATCATTGAGAATTAAATGGGGTAAACTCGCCAGTGAAAGAAAGCGAGAAAGGTAATTCAAACTGGTCAGCGATGCACCACGTGAATATAAAAATATATGACTTGAATTACTCAGCAGGTTACATAATTGTATAATTAGTTCTGTTTTTTCGTTGCCAACACTATATTTTACCGGTTCGGCAACACGTCTGTCTCGTGAAAATTTATAACGCAGTTCGGTATAACTCTGATACCCCATTTTCTTACACACCCGATTCACCGACGTCGTCGTCGTGAAGGTCTCGGTCGCAATCACTTTAGCGGAAATATCAGAAATTTCATGTGCATGGCACTGTATATATTCGAATATTAATCTTTCACTACCTTGAAAAGAATTCATAAAACAGCACTCTTTAACTAAAGATAGAATAATCATACTCGTATCTTATACCTGACACTGCAATGCGAATCACACTATCAGGATACAGGTATGCCCATACGCAATTAGTATCACCAAACGTTTAATGGTTCTTTTATTTCTCTTTATAATTTCCGCAGTCCTATTTTTAGAGATTTTACAATGACAAAACTAAAAATTGTTGCAGTAACGGCGTGCCCTACAGGTATCGCCCATACATTTATGGCGGCCAACAAAATTGTCACCTGGGCGAAAGAAAATGGCTTTGACGTTAAGGTAGAAACACAAGGAAGCGATGGGGTCAAAAATAAGCTTTCCCGGCAAGATATCGCCAGCGCTGACGCTGTCATACTGGCAACGGACGTTCCTATCCAGGATGCTGAACGATTCGCAAACACGCTACATCTTAAAATTCGTACCCAGGAACTGATTAAGAATACCGAGCGCTATATTCGCCAGGCGCTAGCCTTGAGCAAAGGCTCCACCCAAATAACTGACGAACCCGAAGAGCATCGTTCCGCATGGCAGATATTTATTGGCCATATTATGGCAGCAATCAGCTATATGCTGCCTGTTGTCGTTCTCGGTGGATTACTTATGGCGGTGGCGAAAATAACCGGGCAATTTATTCCCATCGCCGGAACGCCGTTCGAGGTGCTGGATAAACTGGGCTTTATGGTCATCAAGTTTATGTACCCGGTATTTGCCATGTACCTCGCCTTTTCAATTGCCGGGAAACCCGCACTGATACCTGGTCTTATCGGCGGAATTATGTCTGACGAAGTCTACAAGCGCTTTTTTAATCTCGAAGGTTTTATGCCCTCGGGATTCTTTGGCGCAATCGCCATCGGCTTTTTTGTCGGTCATCTGGTGCAATGGCTCAACGATACAATAAAAGTACGTCAGCAAATCACCACCATAAAAACCATGCTGATCGTGCCGCTGTGTACCGGTATTACACTGGTTATTGTGATGCAGTATCTGATTAACCCCATTTTTGGCGCGCTGAATCAGGCGATGGTGGCCTTTTTTACTTCCGCCGGAGAATCCGGGCGCAGCTTTTACTCGCTGATGATCGCAGCAGGTACCGCTTTCGACCTCGGCGGGCCAATTAACAAAGCTGCGGGGTCGGTGGCGCTGGGACTTAACGGCGTGAGCGATACCTTCGATTTAACAGCCAGAGAACTGGCTATCGTCATCCCTTCAATCGGCGTCGGCATTGCCGCATTGCTCAATAACCGCTTCGGTCTTCCTGATGTGTTCAATAATGAAGAAAAAACTATCGGTAGTACCTCACTACTGCTGGGATTCATTGGCATTTCCGAAGGCGCGATCCCCTTTATTCTGAAAAACCCGCGTCTGATCCCCGTCTTTATGGTCGGCGCAATGTCTGGCGCATTCATCGCCACAACGTTAGGTGTCAAACAATCCTTACCGCTACCTGCCGTTTGGGGATGGCCGCTCGCCACCAACGTCACCGGCTATCTGGTAAGCGTTTTCGCAGGCTCTCTGGTGTGCGCGTTGGGCGTACTTTTCTTCAGCCCGAAACTGGCAACAAATTCAGGAAAGTAAAATGAGTCATATCCATGTCATCGCCCACACGCACTGGGATCAAGAGTGGTATTTCACGTTGCAGGACAGCAATATCCTGGCATCGCGAAACTTTGCCGATGTTATTGATACATTAGAACGTTACGCCGATTACACCTGTTACCATTTCGACGGACAAACCGCCGTGGTTGAGGATTTTCTGGCCGTCAATCCGCAATACGCTGACCGCCTGAAGCTGCTGGTCAAAAACAAGCGGCTTTACATCGGCCCGTGGTACACCCAGACGGATACGTTCAACGTTCACGGCGAATCGATTATCCGCAACCTGAAGTACGGCATACTTTCCGCGCGTAAACTGGGCCACGCCATGATGGTGGGATATCTGCCCGATACCTTTGGTCATAACAGCCAGCTCCCGACGCTGCTTCGCGGATGCAACCTGGACAACATCGTGTTCTGGCGCGGCATTGATCATGACACGCAGGTTGCACAGAGCCAGTTTATCTGGCGTGCGCCGTCAGGTTCGCAAGTCATTGCCTGCGCAATGCTGTTTGGCTACGGGGCAGCCAAAAATATTCAACCGGACGATGCCCACCTGCAGGAAAAAATCTTTCCAATGGTGAATCTCATCCGCCAACGCGCCGGTCTGCATGACTTACTCCTGCCCTGCGGCGGCGATCAGGTCAATATTGATCCTCTGTTACCCGAGATTCTGCAGACGGTCAGCGAACGCTCCCCTACAGGCGATCGGTTCCAGATATCATCGCTGGAAGCGTTTGTTGATACGCTTCGTCAGCAAGCCGATGGATTTACCTGCTGGCAAGGCGAACTGAAATCCCCGCGCTATACCAGGATCCACAAAACCATCGGCTCCGTTCGTTACGACATTAAAAAGAAAAATTACGATATCGAACAATTTTTGTTGGGCAAGCTGGAACCGACTATTGCGCTGGCCCGCCATCATGATATTCACGTCAACCTCCAGTGGGTTGATCGAATCTGGAAAAACCTGTTACGCAACCATGCCCATGACTCCATAGGCGGGTGTAACAGTGATGCCACCAACCGGGATATTCTGCATCGCCTGGAACAGACGGAACAGCTCAGCCATAGCCTGTGGAATCTGGTGATTAAAGAGCTGGCCATTGCCAGCAGCCAGGAGAACGACCTCTTTGTGGTGACCCCTGGCGCGACGCCCTGGTCCGGGGTTGTCAACGCCACGCTATATACCAGCACACCATCCCTTGAACTCTGCGCTGGCGAGCAGACTCTCTCATTTAGCATTATTGAACAAACAGAGCTTTCCGGTGGACGCGTGATTCAGGTTACGCCGCAGGGAGAAAAAGAGGTTGAGCTTCCGCCTTATTATCGCTCGCAGGTCGCTATCGACACGCAGGAACTGCCCGCACTGGGTTATATCAATATTGCCGTTCGCGAGGGCACGCACACGGTTTCTACGCTGCGCCCTTATGCCGAAAACCATATTGAAAATGACCATTATCGACTCAGCCTTGATGACGGAACACTGACGCTACGGGATAAACGTACCGGCAGAACTCTCTCCGACCTGCTGACCTTCGAAGATTGTGCGGATGCAGGTGACAGTTATGATTTTTCACCGCTGCAAGGTGATATCCCCCAAAAGTTCAATCACTTCACACTTCTCGCCTGCGAAAAGAGCCAGCACGTCGAGCGCTTAACGCTGGGCATCACGCTCAACCTGCCTTATTCATTAAGCCAACGCGCAACACAAGAATGCCCGGTACAGGTTGTTTGCGAACTCCGTCAGGGCGAAGCCCATCTTTTTATTGATGCCCGTTTAGAAAACAACGTTTGCGACCACCGCCTGCGCCTGCTGATCAACAGCGATATTCATACCCAGGAATCAATAGCCTCTCAGCCTTTCGGCATTATTCACCGCCCCATTGCCGACGCCCCTGCGAACTGGCAGCAAAACTATCGTGAGAAACCTGTCGATATCGAAACCAGCGAGGGAATTATCGCCATTGCGGAAAACGACAACGCTCTGGTCATAAACAGCCTGGGCATGAAAGAGTATCAGATCCTGCAAAACACAACATCGCAGGTGGCGCTGACGCTCTTCAAATCGACAGGCGTTCTGGGACGCGACGATCTGGCCTGGCGCCCCGGACGCGCTTCCGGCATCAATAATACCGTCGTTTACACGCCCGAGGCCCAGCTCCACAAGCCCCTGATCTTTAACCTGACCCTGACACTTAGCGAGCGTGCCGACCATCTGACATTACGCCGCCTTGAGGAAAGAGCTTTACGTCAGCCTTTCAGCTGGCAGAACCAGAAATTGAATACGCTGGACAACCGTCTGGAGCGCTTCACGCTCAATTTCACACCGCGTTCACTGCCAGAAACTTTCAGTCTGCTGACGTTGCCTGAGCCGCTCATGCTCTCGGCGCTGCCACACGCCCAGACGATAAATGGAACAATATTACGTATTTTCAATGCCGGTGAGCATCCTGTTGAACTCCCACCATTGCTGCAAGAAATGCCGCAGATTAACTATCTGGAAGAACCCGTTAAGCACTGCCGCGAAATTGCGCCTTTCGCCACATGCGATTTCCTTTTCTCACTGCCGGAGCGTGACGCAAAAGTATGAATATCTCCCCACATAAAGCATTTATCCGCGACACGCTGGCACAGCTCTATCCGCAAGCGGATCATCAGGCAATCGCAGCGAAGATTGAACAGCTTATCCAACGCTGGAAACCCAAAACGCAAACGACGATTCCGTTAGATCAAAGCCGTATCTGGATGATCGCCTATGGTGATAGCATCTGCGCGCAAGGGGAAAATCCCCTATCGATTCTCCACCAGTTTGCAAAACTGTGGTTGAAGGGGACGATCAGTGACATTCACCTGCTGCCGATGTTCCCCTGGACCTCCGATGACGGTTTTAGCGTGGTGGATTACCGACAGGTTGATCCACATCTTGGGCAGTGGTCAGATATTGCCGCGCTGGCGGGCGATTTCAATTTAATGTTCGATTTTGTGATTAACCATATTTCACAGCAAAGCCGTTGGTTCCAGGGCTATTTGCATGGTGAGCCTCGCTACCAGAACTACTTTATCAACGCCGATCCGGATGAAAATTACAGCCGGATCACACGTCCGCGTACATCTCCTTTATTAACGCCATTCACGCTTAAAACAGGGGAAACGGCGCATATATGGACCACATTCAGCGCCGATCAAATCGATCTTAACTTCCGTGAACCCGAGGTTTTACTGGAAAGTATTGATATTCTTTTGGAGTATGCTTCACGCGGTGCCCAGGCAATTCGACTCGATGCCGTCGGTTTCTTGTGGAAAGAGAAAAACAGCCGCTGCATTCATCTGCCGCAGACCCATCAGGTAATCAAACTCTGGCGGGCGATCCTGGAAGAGATCTGGCCTGACTGCCTGCTGATTACCGAAACCAATGTGCCACATCAGGAAAACATCAGCTATCTGGGTGCCGGGGATGAGGCTCATATGGTGTATCAATTCCCGCTACCACCGCTGACACTGCATGCCTGCCTGCGCGGCAACGCACGCTGGCTACGCCAGTGGGCGCAAAGCCTGGAGCAAGAAACCTTTCCTGCCAACACCACATTTTTCAATTTCCTCGCTAGCCATGACGGCATTGGCCTGCGACCTGTCGAAAACATCCTCTCGACGGAAGAAAAAGCGTTCCTGGTCAGTGAAGTAGAACGTAAGCAAGGACGAATTTCCTGGCGCACCAATCCAGACGGCAGCCAGTCGCCGTACGAGATGAACATTAACTTTCTGAGCGCGTTAAGCGAACCGGGAGAAGCTCCCGACACGCAGGTTGCCAGATTTGCCGCCGCTCACGCCATCCTCTTTATGTTGCAGGGCGTTCCTGCAATTTACTACCACAGCCTTCTCGGTAGCGAAAATGATATCGCAGGGTTGAACGCGTCAGGGATCAATCGCCGTATTAACCGTGAAAAACTGGATTTCGCCACCACGCATCAGGCATTAGTCACGCCAGAATCCCGACAAGCGAAGATCTATGCCGCACTAACGACATTACTGCGCATTCGCCAACAACATCCCGCGTTCTCACCGGCAGCAGCTCAGCAAGTCCTTACACTGCCGGATGCGCTATTTGGCGTCAAACGCCACCACCAGACAGAGGAAGAAACTGTCTACGGTATTGTGAATGTCACTGGCGCATCACAAACACTTTTCTTACCCGTGACGGGGACAGATCTCCTGACAGGAACCCCCTTTAATGGCGTTTGCGAACTGGCGGGCTGGCAAACGATCTGGATCCACGTCAAGGCACAACCGGAGGCATAAAACATGGAATTGTCTACACTGACTCGTCAGACGCTAATTTTTATCGATCCGCCGCAATCGTCTCCCGATGCGATCATCCGGTATATGTCTTCAGCATTGTCTGAATGCGGACTCATTACCAATAAAGACGCTTTTATTGACAACGTTCTGCGCCGTGAAAATGAAGGACCAACCGCGCTGGGAGAAGAGCTGGCCGTCCCTCACGGAAAATGTGATTCCGTCGTGCAGGCGTCGTTCTGCGTCGCCCTTTTTCCCGAGCCAATACTGTGGCCGGGTCTTGAAGGACCTGAACCAGTACGGTTAGTGTTCCTGCTGGCGATCCCGCCAAATGAAGCGGGTACAACGCATATGCAACTGCTCACCCAGCTCACCTCGTCGCTGGTTGAGGATGAGATGCGAAACGCCATGCTTAACGCTACGTCTGCCGAAGAAGTACTGGCGCTGCTCTCGACTGGAACGACACCAGCTCAGGAAGTGCCAGAAAACCGCGTGAAGAGCAGTTACCTTGTACCACTCATTCTGGGTCTCGTCGCCTCGGCAGCCTTCATTAATGCAGGTATCCACTGGATGCAGTCGCTGTCGTCATAGTGTGTTCCGGGCAGCAGATGCCTGCCCGGCTTTACCTTCCTGTTTTTGTTGAATAATTAATCAGAATTTTCTGCCCATAATTTACAATCGCTGTACTGCCCGTCATCTGTACGCTCCGATTTTTACTTTGCGCTACATCAAATAAACCGTAAACATCCTTGATGCAAATCACTACATATAGAACTTAAAATGCACGCCGACCCAATATGTTGTATTAATCGACTACAATTGCTACAACTACAGTGCACCGCTTTACGGTGAAATTGTGGATAAAGTGGGTCAGGATTGCGGGAAGTCATTGGCAATAGAGATGAATAAAGCCATGGCCGCTTCCCCAACCTCTGTGGATAACCTGTTCTTATAAATATGGAGTGATCATGACACCGCATGTGATGAAACGAGATGGCTGTAAAGTGCCGTTTAAATCAGAGCGCATCAAAGAAGCCATTCTGCGTGCAGCTAAAGCAGCGGGAGTCGATGACGCAGATTACTGTGCCACCGTCGCAGAAGTCGTTAGTAGCCAGATGAATGAGCGCAGCCAGGTCGATATCAACGAGATCCAGACAGCGGTAGAAAACCAGCTGATGTCTGGTCCGTACAAACAACTCGCCCGTGCGTACATCGAATATCGCCACGACCGTGATATACAGCGTGAAAAGCGTGGCCGTCTGAACCAGGAAATTCGTGGTCTGGTTGAGCAAACCAACTCTGCTCTGCTGAACGAAAACGCCAACAAAGACAGCAAAGTGATCCCGACCCAGCGTGACCTGCTGGCCGGTATCGTCGCCAAACACTATGCGCGTCAGCACCTGCTGCCGCGTGATGTCGTCCAGGCGCACGAGCGTGGTGATATTCACTATCACGATCTCGACTACTCTCCGTTCTTCCCAATGTTTAACTGCATGCTGATCGACCTGAAAGGCATGCTGACGCAGGGCTTTAAGATGGGTAACGCGGAGATTGAGCCGCCAAAATCCATCTCCACCGCTACGGCCGTCACCGCGCAAATTATCGCGCAGGTTGCCAGCCATATTTATGGCGGTACCACCATTAACCGTATTGACGAAGTTCTCGCACCATTCGTGACCGAGAGCTTTAACAAGCATCGCAAAACCGCTGAAGAGTGGCAGATCCCGGATGCCGACGGTTATGCGCATTCCCGTACCGAGAAAGAGTGCTACGACGCATTCCAGTCCCTCGAGTATGAAGTGAATACCCTGCATACCGCTAACGGCCAGACGCCGTTCGTCACCTTCGGTTTTGGCCTGGGAACCAGTTGGGAATCGCGTTTGATCCAGCAGTCCATTCTGCGTAACCGCATTGCGGGTCTCGGTAAAAATCGTAAAACCGCCGTGTTCCCGAAACTGGTGTTCGCCATTCGCGACGGCCTGAACCACAAGTTTGGCGATCCGAACTACGACATCAAACAGCTGGCGCTGGAATGTGCAAGCAAGCGCATGTATCCGGACATCCTGAACTACGATCAGGTAGTGAAAGTGACCGGTTCGTTCAAAACGCCGATGGGCTGTCGCAGCTTCCTCGGCGTGTGGGAAAACGAGAACGGCGAACAGATTCACGACGGGCGTAACAACCTCGGCGTTATCAGCCTCAACCTGCCGCGTATCGCGCTGGAAGCCCACGGCGATGAAGCCACCTTCTGGAAACTGCTCGACGATCGACTGGTGCTGGCACGTAAAGCGCTGATGACCCGCATTGCGCGTCTGGAAGGCGTGAAAGCTCGCGTGGCGCCAATCCTGTATATGGAAGGTGCCTGCGGCGTGCGTCTGAAAGCGGACGATGACGTGTCAGAAATCTTTAAAAATGGCCGCGCGTCTATCTCGCTGGGTTACATCGGCATTCACGAAACCATTAACGCACTGTTTGGTGACAAACATCTGTACGACAGCGAGCAGCTTCGCGCCAAAGCTATCGCCATTGTCGAACGCCTGCGTCAGGCAGTCGATCAGTGGAAAGACGAGACCGGCTACGGCTTCAGCCTGTACAGCACGCCGAGCGAAAACCTGTGCGATCGTTTCTGCCGTCTGGATACCGCCGAGTTTGGTGTGGTGCCAGGCGTGACCGATAAAGGTTACTACACCAACAGCTTCCACCTCGACGTGGAGAAAAAGGTTAACCCGTACGACAAGATCGATTTCGAAGCGCCATACCCGCCGCTGGCGAACGGAGGCTTCATTTGCTACGGCGAATACCCGAATATTCAGCACAACCTGAAAGCACTGGAAGACGTCTGGGATTACAGCTATCAGCACGTGCCGTATTACGGGACCAACACGCCAATTGATGAATGCTACGAGTGCGGCTTTACCGGTGAGTTCGAGTGCACCAGCAAAGGCTTTACCTGCCCGAAATGTGGTAACCACGACGCCGCGCGCGTGTCGGTCACCCGCCGCGTCTGCGGTTATTTAGGCAGCCCGGACGCCCGTCCGTTTAACGCCGGTAAGCAGGAAGAAGTGAAGCGCCGCGTTAAGCATTTGGGTAACGGGCAGATAGGTTAATCCGCTGTTACGTTAATGCCCGGTGGCGCTGCGCTTACCGGGCCTACGGACCGCACTC